>NZ_JBHZSN010000005.1:217749-407625 GCF_043643685.1 Shewanella waksmanii | reverse complement strand
AAGCGTTGTGAGGCGTTGAGCTAACATGTACTAATGACTCGTGAGGCTTAACCATACAACCCTAATGGGTTTTACTAATTGAAAAGATTAAAAGACACTTGATTGAAGTGGACTCAAGCAGCTTTCTAAATTTAAAAAGGAATGAATTTATCAAATACATCCATGTATTTGACCCTAACGGGCCGCACTAAAGTGCGTTTAAAATTTGTTCCATACAATTTTATGTCTGGAAACCATAGCATTGTGGTCCCACCTGATCCCATCCCGAACTCAGAAGTGAAACGCAATTGCGCCGATGGTAGTGTGGGGTCTCCCCATGTGAGAGTAGGTCATTTCCAGACGCCACTTTGGTTTTCACTTTTTAGAAAAGTGAAGACAAAACAGTAACGATAAACCCCCAGCACTTTGTGTTGGGGATTTTTTCGTTTAACGGGATTTGAAATGACACTCGAACATGGGGAAGTAAAAAGCCCGAACGCAGTGAGGTTCAGTACCCATGTGGAGTAGGGCGAATATCGCGGTAGCGATGTGCTTATGAGCGCGGAGCTTTAGCGTAGCTGGCCATTTCCAGACGCCCTACGTCACCCCGTCGCTAAGCGGGCTCTCCAGCTTCGTAACAAGTCACTAAGCTACTAAGCTCCTGAATGCGTTGCATTCATAGCAGAGCTTCTTCGCCCCCATGTGTTCGCTGCGCGAACTACGAGAGTAGGTCATTTCTATGGTTGTCCTAAATGAGTAATACTTTATTCATCGTAGAGCGAATATTGGTGTTGGATATGGAACATTTCTGTTTAGCGGTAGTGTTCTTCATCACAATCGTTGCTAGGCTTTTTTATATATGTTTCGCGTAATTGCATACCCTCGATGTCGACCTACCGCTAAGCTTGGCAAGAAACTGCTCCAGCGTTTCTGACATTCGGCACTTCTGATGTTTAGGATTAACAAATGCCTTGATGGCATGGATGGCAAGGAAAGGCCGTGTGCCTCGCTTCCAGCTTCGTAACAAGTCACTAAGCAACTAAGCTCCTGAATGCGTTGCATTCATAGCAGAGCTTCTTCCCCCCATGTGTTCACTGCGTGAAGCGAGTGTGATTATGTGCTTCTGCATTATCGACACTTTCCAAGTCCATGTAGGTCATTGCTATGATTGTTCTGAGATTAAAAGGCTCAAATTATATTTTCTGTGTTAATTGCTACTTTGGCTTATTATTAAATTATGTGACAATGCTCTCTGTTTAATACAAAATTGCGGTTTTTATCAGCAAATGCGTATTGGCATTAAATAATAATAATAATCCTTGTAGGGAAGAATGATTGTTAACACGACTCGTTAAATGTGTACCATTGGCTTATGCCCTCGTAACAATCGGATTGTGTCTCTTCTGTGGCTTAGGTGTGACTGCCTATTTTGCTGAAAGAGAATCGCAACTTAGACTCCTGCTCGAACGTCATCAAACAGCAACGCAACAGCAGTTGATGCGTATGAAATATGTTGCAGCAGAAGCGATTGCTGAACGAGATTATGCACGTATTGAAGATGAAATCTCTGTGGCAGCCACTGATCTTAGTACCACGGTTTATACGCTCTTGGATCAGGACGGCAGCATTCGTTTTTCAAATTACGTGGTTTGGAAAACCAGCCTCGCTAGTTTAGTGATTGATGGCTATAGCGCACAGAAACATGCGGCTAGCGTAGCGAGTAATCAAGCAGATCTGTTTTTTAATCCCAGCCGCCAGTCGTTGCAGGCCTATTACCCTTTGCAGTTAGAGCATGGTGCTTTAGATGTAACTAGCCCCAACATTATTTATTATGAATATGACTTAGCGCCTGTATTGTCAGCAATGGACAAGCAACTGCTGTCTAGCGGTGTCAGGGTGTTGTTATTGGCCGTTCTCGGATTGTTGTTATTCGGCATTGTTGTCTATCTGCTATTGCTGCGTCCATTAGGCAAGCTAGCTAACCATCCTTTCTTTACCAATTATAATGGCGATACGTTGAGTGTACGCTCTCCCTTTAGTGAAATTACTAAGCTGCAACAGCAGATCAACCACGTTTCTCAACGTTATCAAGCCAATCAAATCGAACTAAAAGATAGTCAGCAGCGCTGGTTGTTTGCGGTCGAGGTTTCTCAATATGGAATATGGGATTGGAATTTACAGAAAAATCAGGTCTATTACTCTGATCGTTGGAAGGACATGATTGGTTATGCGCCTGATGAGTTAACGGGCTGTTTCGATACATGGGAAAGTAAAATTCATCCAGATGATAAAGCTGACGTCCTACAAGCACTGAATAGTTATCTTTCTGGCCATGCAGATTCGTTTGAAAACGTGCATCGTTTGAAACATAAACAGGGCCATTATATCTGGGTGTTAGATCGGGGAATGATTGTCGATTGGGATAAAGAAGGCAATCCGCTCAGGATGATTGGTACTCATAGTGATGTCTCCGAGGATGTGAGAAATCAGAAAACCGTATCCCACCAAACTAGCCATGATCAGCTTACTGACTTAGCCAACAGGCGCTCGTTACTTGATGAGCTTTATGAGATCAAACAAAGCCAGTGTCTCGACAGTGCGGCGGTATTCGTTGTAGATCTTGATAACTTTAAAGGGATTAATGACACCTTAGGCCACCACGCAGGCGATAGACTACTTATTCAAATTGCTGCCCGCCTTTCCAGCTATTTTTCAAACAATGCATTGATTGCACGTTTAGCGGCAGATGAGTTTGTGATTTTGGTGAAACATTTGCCGGCGGAAATTGGTGATGCGAATCGCCGTGCTGCGGCGCTTGCGAGTCAGATTAGGCAGTTAATCGCACGAAGTTTTTATATCAACAATAATACCCTTAACGTGTCCGCCAGTGTCGGTATTGCAACCATAGGTTACCAGGAGAAGGTTGAACCTGAGCAGATATTGAGGCGTGCAGATTTAGCCATGTCTCAGGCAAAGGAAAATGGCAAAGACGCCTGTGTACTGTACACGCCAGATATGGAAGCCAAGGCCAAGCAACATCAGCTGATTCGTAATGAGTTAGGTCACGCAATCGCTCGCAATCAATTGAGCTTAGTGTTCCAGCCTTTGGTTGATGCACGAGGGCGTTTGCGTTCAGTTGAGGCGCTGTTACGTTGGTACCACCCTGAAAAAGGCCATATTTCTCCCGGTATATTTATTCCGATCGTGGAGGGAAGTGAACTCATCGTCGAACTTGGGCAGTGGGTTATCGAGTCTGTATGTCAGTTGATTAACAATATTGAGGCAATGGGGCTGATTGCGCCGCTATTTTCTGTCAATGTCAGTGCAAGACAATTTAATCAACCTGAATTTGCTAATACCTTACTGGCTACCTTGGCTAAACAGGATGTTCGCCCACAGATGATAGAGCTGGAGCTGACCGAATATGCCTTGTTAAGTAATCTTCAGCAAGTCAAAGAAACCATGTCTATTTTGCGAAATGCAGGTGTAAGTATTGCTGTTGATGACTTTGGAACTGGCTATAGTTCATTGAGTTATATTCAGAGTTTGCCCCTTAACCGATTGAAGTTAGATGCGAGCTTTATCAGGCATATCAATGACACCGAAGGTTCCGGTGCAATCGTTAAGTCGGTGATAGATATGGCACATAGCTTGAATTTGGAGTTTGTTGCAGAAGGCGTTGAAACCGAGCAACAGGCGCAGTGGCTGAAGTCATTTGGCTGTGATACCTACCAAGGTTACTATTTCCACCGACCGATGCCGGAGTTAGCCTTAATTGAACTCCTGGAACTCAATCGCACCGCCGCGGTGAGTGTGACTCATTAGCGAGAGTCACAGTTGCGATTGTTGCTAAGTGTTTATTGATCGCTAGTTGTGCAGATCGCGCGCTTGTTGCTCGCCAGCCTATTTCACTGCGTTAAACTCACGTGCTCTATATAAAGAAAAAGAAGTAGCTCATTAAAATAAAAGCCAATAACGCGCCCGCAACTACCGGATAAATTAAATAGCTGTCGCCGCTGCGTCTGGCTCTGCGGTAGCAAAGATTCACGAGTATTAAGTTGAACAGGGCTAACATCAGCGATGCCAATACGCCATGGCGAAAAGTCATATCTTGTATGGTTGTCGCCGTATAAATTAGGATTAACCAATGAAGCAAGATGAGGTATAAAAATAACTTCTGCAACCCATCTGGCCCCTTGCGCTTATAAGCGTTAGCCATTGTCTCTCCCTAAGGTATTATCACCAAATCGTTGCTTGTTACTGGCCGTTATGAGCTTGGCGTTGGCGCATACTACTAATAAACTTCACCACCCATGGGTCGTCGGGAATGAGCCATTTAGCGCCATAAAACCACAGCTTGTTGTTGATCATTAAGCAGCGCATGATTTCGATTTCCATATCCTTTTGCTCAATAGCTAACTTTAATTTGCTGTTTGGTTGTAACTGCACACTACTAATGAAGCCTATGCCACCTAAACTAATATCTTTGATATTGGCAATGCCTAGACGCCGTTTACCCCACCATTTGCGTTGATATAGTTCGGTGGTAACACCGTCACAGGCCAGCGCTAAATCGCTGTTGGGGCGAACACGCAGGCTATGACGTTGATGATCTCGGTTGTCGTCATCGGCTTTTATCTCGTCGGAACGTGTACCCAACTGCCTGGGCTTTTTACGTGGCCTCATTGAGATAGCCATTGCTCAGGGTAACTGGTGCGGGGCTGATTTTTCTCAGCAGTACGTTTTGCTTGTTCAATATTAGGATCTTCGCTGTATTGACTAGGAAGTCCTGCCATCTCTTTTAGTTGGTTTGTCGCATCAGTTGTTAACACCAACATTTCTATTCGTCGGTTGGCAGCTGCGGCCGGGTCATCAACAATATAAGGCACTTGGTCGGCCATACCGGTAACTTGAATCACTTGATTAGGCTGGACTCCACCGTATTCTAGCGCTCGGCGTGCAATCAGCGCCCGCTTGCTCGATAGCTCCCAATTGGTGAAGTTTCTACCAGCGTAAGGGGTGGAGTCAGTATGCCCTGATATGCTGATACGATTCTCTACTTTGCCAAGAATTGGGCCTAAGGCCATAAGTAGGTCTTCGAAATAGGGCATCATCTCTGCACTGCCTCGAGTAAACATAAATTGGTGCACATTGTCATGAACCAGAATACGTATGCCCTGTGGCACAATACGAATGGAGACATTAGAAGTTAGGTTAACTTGCTCAATGACCTCTTCAATTTCCCGGGCTAAAAACTCGAGTTGCGCTTGGGTTTCAAACTGCCCAGGTACAAGCGAGTTAAGCTCAGGACCTCGACCGGCTTTAGGATTACTTTCACCGGCAGGAATATGATTGTGAATAGCAGGTCCCGCTCTTTCCACTCCCGTGCCCGTTGCCGGCAAGATGGCTTGTTGCAAGGCAATGCTACCATTAAGATCGACCATTGAAGGGGACTGGCTTAGATCAAATGGGTTGATTGAGCCAGACGCAAACATGTCACCGCGCAAGTACTGAACTATCATGCTGCGCTCTTGCTTATCAGCGATCTGCAAAATCCATAACACCATGAATAATGCCATCATGGCTAAGGTGAAATCAGCGAATGCCACTTTCCATGCACCACCATGGTTACCACGGTGACGACGTTTAGGCTTGCGCTTGATGATGACAGGTTGAGGTTTTAGCGCCATTAGCTTTGTTGCTCCACCATCCAACGCTCAAGTTCAATAAAGCTTGGTCTATTTTCGCTTTGGATCTGTTTCCTTCCCGCGTCGATCGCCAACATAGGTGGTTTACCTTTGGCGAATGCACTTAGCATGGCTGCCACACACCTTAACTGCGCAGATTTCCGGTCAACCAAGTGCTCTAACGCTTTTGAGAGAGGTTCAAAAATACAGTAACACGCGAAGATACCAATAAAGGTGCCAACTAGTGCGGCGGCGACTTTGACCCCAATCATGGTTATTGGGCCGTCGATACTAGACATAGTGATAATAATGCCCATTACCGCAGCAAGAATACCAAAGCCTGGCATGGCTTCTGCCACGCGTCCTAGTGCCAGAGAAGGTCTGAGGCGGTCTTCCTCAATGCGGTGTATCTCTTCTTCCAGAATATGCTCTAAATCGTGAGCGGAAATTTTACCTATTGATTGTAGGCGCAAATTATCTATTAAAAACTGTAAAACATTTGGGTGCTCAAGCACCGTGGGAAACATCAGAAATAGTGAGCTTTCTTGAGGCTTTTCAATATGGTCATCCAATACTTTTAGGCCTTGAGATTGAATTTGACCCATTAGTATGCCCATTAGGCCGAACAGCTGTGGATAAAGCTCGGGATCTTCTTGTTCGTTGCTAACCAGGTCTTTGAGTTGTTGACGCATCTCAATCAGTACCGCTTTGGGGTTGGCAATAATCAGCGCACCAAGCCCGGCACCAAAGATGATGACAATCTCCGCAGGTTGCC
The DNA here is from genome assembly GCF_043643685.1 of Shewanella waksmanii. Lineage (GTDB taxonomy): Bacteria > Pseudomonadota > Gammaproteobacteria > Enterobacterales > Shewanellaceae > Shewanella > Shewanella waksmanii_A. The sequence continues at coordinate 401,184 of NZ_JBHZSN010000005.1, read as the reverse complement.
ATAGTGAATTAAGGCTACCACCGGCCCAAACATAGCCACCAAAAACCGAGATTAGAATGATAAACAGCCCGACAAACTTACTCATATATCACTACCTTTAACGATCCCATTGCTGGTAGATTTGCTGAAGTTGTTTCACGGCTTGTTTATGTATTTGGCAAATCCGTGTTTCAGTTAATCCCAATGTACCGGCAATTTCTTTTAAATTGAGTTCATGTTGATAGTAAAGCGACAGGATCACTTGTTCTCTTTTGTTTAATTTTGCGATTGCCGATAATAAAGTTTGTTTGGCGGAAAATTGTTCAATGACGTTATTGTTATCTTTAAAGCTGTCACCGTTGCTCAGCATGGTATCCAAGCTCTTCATTGATTCAGATTGCGAGGCATAGAGGCGTTCTCTATATTGCTGTTGTGACAGCCCCATGGCGTCAGCGACTTCAAGATCACTGGGTGGCCGACCTAGTTGTTTAGTTAAACTTCTGACTCGGTCATTGAGTTCATGGGCTTGTTGTCTTACTGGTCTTGGCCGCCAGTCTTGGCGACGTAACTCATCTAAAATTGCGCCGCGAATCCGTTGACCAGCAAAAGACAGGAAACCATTGTCGTACTCGCCTGGGTAGCGCCGTGAGGACTCAAGCAAGGCCATTAGGCCGATTTGCTCCATATCTTCGCTGGTCATTACTGTGCCGCAGTGACTTCTTAGTTGCGATACTGAACGCTTTACCAAGGGCAGGTATTGCTGCATAACCTGAGCTTCACTGAGGCGTGAGCTGCTGCTCTCGGACTGAGGTGGGTAGCTTAACTGGGCTGCACTCATAGCTTCTCCTTATTATTGAATCACCATGCGAGTGAACAACACCTCGTCAATTTCTAGGGGAAACTGGTTTTCAATCATCACTTCTGAAAGCAATAGCAGTGCTTCATTTTGTAGGCCTTCCAGTTGATTCGCGTCGTTAAGTTGGTCGAAGTGTTTACGGGAAAACATTTTCATTAATGAGTTTCTGACCACAGGATCGGCAGCTTGTAGGGTGGCGCTGACGTTTTGCGAGCGACTTTTTAGGGCTAATTCCAGCAGTAGGTAGTGAGGGGTATTGTCACCAGGGACTGAGATGACAAATCGATCTAGTGGATAGAAACGTGCCACATCAGGCTGTTCTTGTTGGTTGACAAATGGGCCGCCAATTAACGTTGGTGACTGCCACCCAGCCCAAAATAGGCCGCCACTCCACAACAAGATGGCGAAAATCCAGAATAGTTTTTTGCTTATGCTACTGTTTTGCAATGCCATGATAATTTCCTTAAATTAGGCAAGTAGATCGACTTGATGTGATGTCGCATCCTGTGAAGGTTCTGAAGTTGCACTATCGTCTAGCATTGCGGTGCTGGAGATGGCATGTTGTTCTGTTTGTTGCTGTTTTGAGTGCGAATCACCCTGGCTAATATCAACATTAACCTGGCCGCCATGATCGTTAGCTAAGTCCGTTCTTAATCGCTCTAAACCCATCAATAACGAGTCGCGCACTGATGCATTGGCCGCGTGCATTTGAATATGTAAGCGATCGCCATCTAGGCGGATATTAAGCTCTACTTTGCCCAGAGATGGTGGGTCGAGGCGTAGCTCCGCTGTTTTGATCTGTTGATCTATTTGAAATCTCAGTTGCTCGCGTAACGGGGTTAACAGTTGCTGTGCCTGTTGCAGTTGTGGCGCAGCGGTAGCAATAGATACCGGTCCCCACTGACTAACCTGAGTAGCAGTGGATGGCTTGGCCGCAATAGCGGCGGTAAGTTCGGTGTGCAACGCTGATGAGGTAATTTCATTTCTTGTTGAAAGGCTGCTTTGCTCTGGCATTGCCATATTCAATAAGTTGGGTGTAATGCCACTCATCGAGCCACTCAGTCGCTGCTGGCCTTTTGTCGATAGCAAATGCGCCTCGTCTGTTGTGGCTAGGTTTTGGCCCGCTATGCTGGTTGTGGCTGTTTGACTGCTCGGCGCGGTTAAATCTGTGGTGGCAGGCGCGCGACTTGCCGCTAGATTGATTGGTGTGTTGACCAGGGGTACCGAGCTTGGCTGACGGTGGCTATCGCTCAGTTGTGTCGTGGCTAGCTTATCAGTCAATAATTGATCTGTAGTGTTGGCATTTGTGTTGGTCATTGCGGCACGCGAAATATCGAGTGACTTAACGTCATTGACTGGCTGGCTGTTGAGATATACAGCTTTAATGTCTGCTTGTGGGTATAAGCCTTTATCTATACTTAGATCATGCTTGATTAATGCATTAGGTTGTTGCAAAGCGAGTTTAGGGTCGTGCTGCATATCGTAGGGCAGTGAAGCTGTGTTATTTAGACTTTGCAACTGTTGTTCGCCCTGAAAGCTTGCTTGAGGCAGTTGAGGCGTAGCAGATGCCACGGGCGACATTAACAGATCAACAAACCGTTCAAGGCTTGGCTCACCTTGGTTATCGAGTATTTGAGTTTCGGTCTCTGATAGCTTGTCGAGGGTTACAGCTGGGCTAATCATCATTGTTATCACCACTCAAGCTTGTTAGCTGGTAGGCCGCCAGCCCTTCTTGTTGTTGTTTAAATTGTTCTATTTCATGGGCAAGTTGAGCTTTAGCTTGCTGCAGCTGCTGTAAAATATTGGCATGGGTTTTCGCCAAAGCCTGTCGTGCAATAAGCTGAGATCGTGTGGTTGGTTTGCCTGCTTGTTTTAGCGTTTGAATCATACGGTCATTCACTAAGATCACCCGGTCCCAGTCTTTTTGTTGTGCATACTTGTTGAGCGCAACTTCAAATTGTTGCCATCGTTCAATTGAGATTGGCCCAGCCTGCTCTGACATCGCTGATTACCTTTATTATGGGAGTTAGTGCCTGAGGGTTGTTTTCGACGCTTGCAGTCACCAACTGACGACTGCAGTAGTCATATAATTTATTGAGATTGGCGGCGACTTCACCGCCGTTGTCGAGGTCTAACATGGAGTCCAAACCATGCACTATGTTGAGACATTTATTGATGCTGCCACCCTTTTGCTCGAAGCTACGACGTTGCATAAAGCCACTGGTGCGCTCTAATTCATCGAGTAAGCCATCTAATAGCATCCGCACCATTTCGTGGGGGTTGGCTGCAGCAGCTCGTGCATCAATGGTGGTGTGCCTGTATGCACTAAAGGGATCATTTTCGTTCAACATAGTGATCGGTATCCTTAATAAAACAAACCGCTAGCAGAGCTCATCTTGGCGATGTTGGACTCCATTGCAGTAAATTGGGCTAAGTAAATTTGGTAGCGCTGTTGCATGTGGTAATCGTGTCGTTCCATGTTGTCTTCGACACGTGACACTTGAGAGTCCAAGTTGTCTTGTTTGAGATCGAGGTAACCATTGGATTTAGTGAAGGGATCGATGATGTTGTCGATGCGATCGACGTAGCCGCCGTCATCAACAAACATAGATTTAACCGCACTAGGATCGCTTTTTAGCGCATCAGAGAGTTTGTCTTCATCAACGGTGAGCTTGCCGTCTCGGCCCATTTCGATGCCGATATCAGATAAGCGCATACCATTTGCTGAAGGCTCAAATACCATTTGCCGCATGCTGTTTTGCAGCATACGAATGCTTGCATCGCCTTTTAGTACACCTAGCTGGTCTTCGCTTATGCTGGTGCTGCTGTCCTCATCGTCTTCGTCATCCTTGTCTTTATCTTTGTCGATATCATCGGCAACTTCACTACCCATCGAGCGGGTCAGCTTATTGATTTGATCCATCAATTCATTAAAGGCATCAACAAAGTCGGTCACCGCAGTTTGACTCGCTTCGTAATCGGTACCGATAGTAATGGTGGTGCTCTCACCGCTTTGGTGGGTTTTGTTCAAATCGACATTGACACCATCAATGACATTTTCTAAATAGTTGCTACTGCTGGATATGTCGATGCCATTTAACGTTACTAGCGCATCCTGCGCTGCGCGACGTTCGGTCATGCCGATATCATTGCCATCGTGTTTGATGGTGATTTGACTGCTTGCCCCGGTCTCTTTTGATGTGAGCATAAACTCGACATTGCCCCCAGTGCGCACCAAGGAAGCTTGCACCCCAGGATTGTCAGGGTGGTCATTGATGTAGTCACGTAACTGGCTAATGGTGAGCGAGCCGTCACTGTTAATGGCTCCCATATCTAAAGTTAACACTTCACCACCCACTTCCAGGGTTAAGTTACCTGTGGTGGGTAAGCCGGTAGCATCTTCGCTAGCAAATGTTTTGGATAGCTGGTGAGCTTGTGCAAGTTGTTGGATATAGAGATCGTATTGGCCTTCGGGCGCATCAGGGCTTACTGTGACGGAGGCGTTATCATCACTCACCGACACGGTCTTTTCATCGAAACCATCGCCGTCAATACGTTCCAGCTTACTGGTCATTGTGTTGAGGCTTTTCTCTAACACTTCATACGCGCTAAGTTGGGCTTCATAGCGGTTCATTTGTGTTTTATACAGCTGATCTTTTCCCATGCGCTCAGCCATGATGAGCTGCTCGGCAAATTGTGCTGCACTAATACCTGATATCATGTGTTTCCTCCAGTCGTTGGGGCTACCGCAAAGTCTGTGCCAATTGCTAAGTTATTGTTTCTCAATGGTTCATTAATAGATCTTGTCCGGTAAACTTCCGCTATGGGAGGCTAACGGGAATCGAATTTTCCGCTTTAACTTATTGAACCGTATGTGTTTGTTGTTAGTGTTGATAAGGCGACGAAAACTATGTCGTGCTTAAGCGAATCGGTGACTAAAGCGTTGAAATATGTGATGGGGAATAAAAAAAGGGAGCATAAATGCTCCCTCAAATAGGTTGGAACCTAGTGGTAGGCTAGGCTTATAGCAGACCCATAACCAAACCAGTATTCTGGTTGGCAGAAGATAGAATGCTAGTACCAGCCTGAACTAATAGTTGGTTCTTAGTCATGTTGGCCGTTTCAACGGCAAAGTCGGTGTCCATTATGCGACCAGAAGCTGCTTTAGTGTTTTCTGTAATATTGGCTAGGTTAGAAGCTGTGTGACCTAGGCGGTTTATATTAGCACCTAATGTTGAGCGATCTGCGCCTACAGCAGCAGTAAACGTTTGTACTGCGTCAATTGCATCTGTTGGGTCGTCTGTAGCACCGCTCCAATCGACATCTGCCACAGTGTATCCACCGTTAATTGACACGTTGAGTTGTTCGCCTGAACCTGCGCCAATTTGGAAGTCAACACCGTTAACAAGAACACCAGCCCCTGCTTCAAATAAATTGTTACCTGCAAATTCTGTGTTATCAATAATACGAGTAATTTCGGCGTTTAATTCGTTGTATTCAGCTTCTAATGCGGCTAAATCATCAGTTGAGTTTACGCCGTTAGCAGCCTGGGTGGCTAGTTCTTGTTGACGGTTAGCGATAGTTGTTAGCTCGTCTAGCGCACCATCAGCAGTTTGTAGCATAGAAGTTGCGTCAGAAATATTTCGGTTAGCGGTTTCCATTCCAGTAACATTTGCATTCAGGCGATTCGCGATTTGCAGGCCTGCAGCATCGTCAGCAGCGCTGTTGATACGAAGACCTGTTGATAGGCGTTCCATTGATGTTGTAAGTAGGCTATTGTTTTTGCCTACTGCATTTTGAGCTACCATTGAGGCGTAATTAGTATGAACTGATAACATGGCTGTTTCTCCAAGTAAGGTTATGGCTATTCAACGTCAACTCATAGGAGAAACAGACTCTCGATAAGTTAACGTTAAATAATCTGTTGTCTCTCATAATTGATAAAACGACGCTGAAAATCGAAACTGAACCGCAAGCGAAAAAAAATCGTAAAAAAGTTGTAAGCTTATGATTTTTAATTATTTTAAATGTTGTTTTTTAGCGCTAAAAGCGGTTTTTTTGCTGTTGGTAGGTTGGATTAGCTTTTGAGTAGGGCGCTGACGTGGGAGCGAGACACATTGGCTTGCGCCATCATAGAGGTGACTTGCAATGAAAAAGGCGTGGTTTGCATCATGCCATGGAGTTGCTCAAGTGTTTGTTCAACATTGGTGTGCTGACTGTGACTACGATTGATTTTATGCAGTTGTTGCTGCATTTTTTGTTTGGCGTCTTGAATTTCGCTAAGTTGCTGCTCGACCTTAAATAGCGATTTAGTGATTTTAGCTATGGCTTGTTTAAGCTCTTCATTACTTCCCAATTGCCATTCGCGTGGATCTTGCCAGCTTAGCTGTTCTTGAACCTTGATAGTACGAGGTTCGCCAGCAGGTAATCGTTGACCTTGCCCTGTCATCAAAATTCCTTGTTGCAACTGTTGCCAATGCTGACTATCACTGGCAAACCGTGTTCCTGAAGCGCTATTGCTTACCTCAATGCCTAACGGAGCTAGCCCTTTAGCAAGTTGTTTTTGCAGTGTTTTACTGTCGCTATTACCGGGAAGTAAAATGGTGGCAGATTCGCCGTTTACCTGAACTTGAATCTGTTCATCACGTGCTTTTGGGCTAGCCAAATCAACCGAGCGCATAACAAACTGATGCTTCGCTGCCGGGCGTTGCGCTGTAATCAGATTAAGCTGATGATCTAACAGTGGTTTATCAAAGTATCGAACATTGACATCTGTCAGTTGCTGCTGCAGTTGTTGGGCTTGTTGGTTTGCCATATTGGCGCGATTGGGGTCATTCACTAAGCTGGCTTTTGCTTGTTTTTGTAGTTGCTTAAGCAAGGTGCTGACCTGTTTAAGGCCTTGTTCCGCCACTTGTGCCGCTGATACCTTGTGTTGTCCTTGAGTTACCGTTGCCCAACGTTGATAGCTTTCTAGTCTATGGGTTGGGATTGCCGACTTCTCTAGCGGCTTTTGGGTCTCTAGTGTTGTAGCCTGCTCAGTAGGCGCAGCCGTAACCGTCTGACTACGCTGAGCAATATTGTGGGTATCAACAACACTATTGACCGTCGACATAATTTACCTATCCGTTATAACTGATTAAACAAGGTGAGCTGACTGACCTGTACAAAGGTTTGTTGCGTAACCTTTAGGGTGGTCAACTTGAGATTAAACTCAGCAGTAGCTTGCGCATAATCTAGCCCTTCGGTATCGCCAATCACTTCTTGGTTAAATAACACCATCTCTTCATGTGATTCTTGAATCAGCTGCAAACTGTTTTGTTTGCCACCTATATCAGTAATGGCACCGCCAATGCTGGCGAGGGTGTCATCTAAGGTGGTTAACATGCCATTAGCCGCGGCTTCAAATGCTGGATCGCCAGGGGCTAAGCTAGGGTCGTTTAATGCATCAATAAAGGCTTGAGTTTGATTAAGGATATCATTGCTGCCATTGCTAAAGATAAACTCTTGGGCTGTGACGTTAGCAGTCATCCAAGATGAGCCCGAGGTTTGCACTTCGCGGTGGTTGGTATCGCCCTGATAGATGTAGTTGCCGTTAGCATCTTGAGTGATAGGCGCGGTTTTAGTCTCATTGCCCGAAAATAGATAATTACCTGCGTCGTCTTGGGCATTGATACTGCCGACGATCGTTTCAAGTAGCTCTTCTAATTCGGTGGCATACGCCGCGCGATCTTCTGGGGATAATGCACCGTTGTTCGCGGCTACCGTGATTTCACGCATGCGCTGCTGCACTTCAACCATGGAAGATAAGTGGGTTTCGGCGCGGCCAAAACTGACACTCAATGATTCGATATTTTTTAGATATTGCTCGGTTTCAGCAACATTGCGCTGGCTCGCAATCACCTTAACAGACCCAATAGGGTCATCAGATGGGCGCAATATGGACTTCCCGGTCGCCATCATTTGATTCAGTCTAGCAATATCAGCCGTCGAGTTTTGTAAGCTGTTGAGGTTACTGGCATATAAATTTTGAGTACTAACGCGCATATAACTACCTTAAATTGACTAAATCTATATATTCAAAATGGTTTGAAATAGCTGATCGGCCGCAGCAATGACTTTGGCGTTCGCCTGATAAGAGTGTTGATAAACCACTAAATTAACCGCTTCTTCATCCATGTTTACGCCACTGGTACTGGCCCATTGCGCTTGTGCTTCCATCTGCAAGGCCATGGCGGTTTCTTCACTCATTTGGGCTTGACGGGAAGCTGAACCTAATTGGCCGACCATCGCGGCATATGCATCGCCCATGGAGCCTTCAATACCTGCTGAACCAAAGCTAAAGCTTTTATTGGCGAGCTCTATGAGTTCTTTTAAGTTACTGTTGTCACCCGGTGTACCGTCTTGACCAAAAGCCAACATATCCGCTGTAAAGCCATCAGTGACCCGTAAACTTCCTGCTGGGTTATTCGGATCATAGGTAAATAGGTCTTGGCTGGGAGTATTGCCATTCAGATCGGTGCCGTTTGCTAAAATAGCGTTGAACTCTTCAGCAAAAGTTACCGCCATTTCATCAATAAATGCTTTGGACTCTAAAAGACTATTGTCGCGATAATCGAGCATCGCGCCTAAGCTGCCGCCCGTTGTTTCATCCACAGGAAAATGGGCTTCACCAAACTGCAATGTCACCTTGCTAATCGCTGGATTGTTGGGGTCAGGGCTGACGTTAAATTTGGCGCTGGTGGTGCCGGATAGTAAGGGCTGGCCTTGCGCTAATGAAATATTCACCATGCCATTGCTGTCATGGGTTACATTGATATCAACCAGTTTTGACAGATCGTCAATGGCGGCATCACGAGCATCAAGCAGTCCGGCTGGCACATTGTCGCCTGCGCGCTGAATTTCCTTGTTGAATTGAGCAATGGTTTCAAGCTGGGTATTGATCTCTTTGGCTGAAGCACCAATTTGCCCTTCAATTTGACTCAATTGCGAGTCCAGTCCCTGACTAATGGAGTTAAAGCGTTGTCCCATTGCTTTGAACTCACTGAGAATGCCTTGACGGTAAGCTACGTCACTGGGTTGTTCCATTGCCGAGTTGAGCGATGCAAATAGTTGGTCTAATCCAAAGGAGATGCTGTTCCCTTTTGAGCCAAAAATTTGCTCGACTTGGCCATAATAGCTACTTTGTACCTGAGTAAAGCCGACTTGGCTGGTGGTATTCCATAGTTGGGCGACTTCATATTGATCTGAAATGCGCCTGACGCCATCAACTTGCACACCTGCGCCGCTACCATAGATCCCGCCACCGACAGAGCTCATCATCACCTGCTGGCGAGAGTACCCTGGCACCATGGCATTGGCTACGTTATTTGACGTTGAGTTTAAAGCCGCCATGCTGGCATTTAGTCCAGACATGCCTATGTTAAGCATACTCATTGTTAGTCCTCAAATGTCGCCAAGCGACGGTTTATTTACTGGGTACTTGATTGAGCTTTGGCGCAATTAAAGCTGGTTGCATCGCGGTGGTCGCAGGGTTAGTTGAGCCTGTGTTGTCAGCGTTTGCAGCGGGCATTGTCACCATATGACTAGTAGAGGCGACCGATTCAGAACCGGACTTTAATGCCACCGACAATTGTTTTGTCATCATGTGAGCGAGACCTGTGGACTGCATTTGGCTCAATCGACCTGCGAGTTCGGCATCATGCCAATCTCGGTACATGCTGTCTTTTTGTGGCGATAAAGGGTTATCACTGTCTGCCAGTACATCTGAGGCGCTGCGCATCTGCTTAAGCACGGTTTGTAAAAACTGGGCTTCAAATTGCTGGCTGACAACCTGTAAGGCGCCATGTTCACCATTGGCTTTGATCAGCTCATTAGCATTCAGCTGACCGATGTAACCGTGGTTGTTGTCGAGTTTCATTAAATAACCACCAATTCTGCTTCAAGGGCGCCAGCTTCATCTAACGCTTGTAAAATCGCCATCAAATCCATTGGGGAAGCACCTAAGCTATTCACTGCACGCACCACATCTTCAAGCATGATGCCTTCTGGCCACACGAACATATGACCGTCACCGGTATCGATATCAATTTGGCTATCGGTTGTAACCACGGTTTCGCCTTGAGCTTGGCCCCAAAAAGCGCCATTGGGTTGACTGACAAACTCCTGCTCAACGATAGACACGGTTAAGTTGCCGTGACTTACCGCGGCTTTACGCACAACCACTTCACCGCCCATTACCACTGTGCCAGTGCGGCTATTAAACACCACTCGCGGGGATTTTCGTCCTTGCTCGATTTGTAGCTCTTCCAGCATCGACATAAAGGTGACTCGCTCGCGGTTAGTTTGCGGTGCGCGGACGAGCACTTTGGCATGGCTGTCGGCGCGGGCTACATCTGGGCCAAACAGTTGATTGACTTGGCGTTCAATATTACGGGCCGTTTTGAAACTGGGGTTACGCAGGTTTAGCACGATGTCTTCGGTTTCGGTAAAGTCACTGTGCATGGGGGCTTCAAGCAGGGCACCATTAGGAATGTTGCCGACGGTAGGAACATTTATGGTGACCGATGTGCCATTGCGTCCTTGAGCAGAAACGCCGCCGACCACTAAGTTGCCTTGGGCAACCGCATAGATCTCACCATCTACCGCCCGTAGTGGCGTCATCAATAGGGTGCCGCCACGTAAGCTTTTTGCATCGCCAATTGATGATACTGTGATATCCAAAGTTTGACCTGGGCTGGCTAGTGGCGGCACTGTGGCATGCACAGCAACAGCGGCCACATTTTTCAGTTTAGGATCGGTTTTATCGTCAATTTGCACGCCAAACTGCTTGAGCATATTGACGATTGACTGACTGGTAAATCGCACTTGGGTGCGATCACCTGTGCCATCTAGACCAACCACCAAACCATAACCAACCAATTGGTTATCTCGAATACCCTGTACATCAACGATATCCATCAAGTAACGTTGTTGGCCTTGCGCATAAACTGGGGTGGCTGCAGAAGAGATCACTAGGATTGCGCTAGCAAGTCCAAGAAGTAGTCGTCGCATACAGGCGCCTCGTGTCGTTAAGTAAGTAAATAGCATTACAGCGGGAACCATGGACTGTTGAAATAGCGTGCCGCCCATCCCATGGCATTGCTATCGGCAATGGCACCTTGGCCACCGTAGATGATACGGGCATCAGCAATACGTTGTGATGAGATGGTATTGTCATTACCTATGTCATCGGTGCGGATGAGTCCGAGCAAGCGCAAGTATTCATCACCTTGGTTGAGTCGTAACCACTTTTCGCCGCGGATCAGTAATGCACCATTGGGTAAGACTTTGGCGACAGTCACGGTAATCGAGCCAGACAACTGGTTTTGCTGAGTGCTCGACCCAGACCCTTTAAATCCACGTGAGGTTGACCCGCTGCCGCTGGCAGCGTAGCTATCACTGCCAGTAGAGGCTTGGCCGCCAATGGCCATATCTTGCTCTTTGTTAGCTTTGGTGTCTGCACGCTTACTGGAGTAGGTTTTCTCGTCAAGGGCGACTGTTAAGATGTCACCTTCACGAAATGCACGCTTATCTTTAAATAACGTCAGCATGTAACCTTGACGATATACACTGCCATTTTTTGCTTCAGGCAAGCTGTAATCGATTTCTGGTGGCGCCCACTGTGGCTCACCGGGTTTGGTGTCCGGCTCGGGAAAGTGTGCCGCACATCCCGACAGTAGCAAGGCTAAACCTATCCATAATAAACGCATGAAGACTCCTTAAACGCGATGAGTAACTAGACGGCTTGGTTGAGGAATTTCAACATATCGTCTGATGCCGACACGACTTTGGCATTCATTTCATAAGCCCGTTGGGTTGAGATCATTTCAACCATCTCTTCAACAACGTTGACGTTCGCTCCCTCTAATGCCCCTTGGCGCAATTGACCAATGGCTTGATCACCGGCAATCCCTTCTTGCGCAGCGCCCGATGCACCAGTTTCGCGGTACAGGTTGTCACCGCGTGCTTCTAGTCCTGCGGGATTAGTGAAGTTAACTAAGGTTATCTGCCCCAATTCCTGTGCTTCTGCTTCACCGGCTATTTGTGCCGATACAACGCCATCTGTAGCGATAGTGATGGTGAGAGCATCTTCAGGAATTTCGATATTTGGGACCAGAGGTAGGCCTTGAGAGGTCACCATTAAACCATCGTTATTACGAAAGAACTGGCCATCTCGGGTGTAAGCTAACTCACCATTAGGTTCTTCAATTTGAAAGAAACCTTGCCCTTCAATGGCTAAATCCAACTGTTGATTGGTCGTCAGTAGGTCACCTGTAGTAAACACTTTTTGCGTGCCTGCAACCCGAGTTCCGGCACCGAGTTGTAGTCCTGATGGTAGCTCATTAAGCTCGTCGACTTGGCCACCAGGTTGGCGCTGTGTTTGATAAAATAGGTCGTTGAAGGCAACACGGTCACGCTTAAAGCCTGTGGTATTGACGTTGGCTAAGTTGTTAGCGATGGTTGTCATCTTGACGTCTTGGGCACTTAGCCCGGTTTTACTTACCCATAATGCTGATTGCACCTGAATACTCCTTTATGCGTTCTTAAGCAGTCGGTTGCCTGCTTCTGCTAGTTTTTCTGCGCTTTTCATGAGCTTGACCTGCACTTCAAATTGGCGGCTCAAATCCATTGATGCGATCATTTCGCTAACCGCTTGCACATTACTCGCTTCTAGATAACCACTGCTGACTCTGACTTGATCATTGGCGGCTAACACTTGGCCGTCCCGCGCATATAGCAGGCCATCAGTGCCTTTCTCTATTGTTTGTAGATCTGGGTTGACCAGTTTTAATTGGCCAACCTCTTCAATCACTTCACCCGCAGCGGCCAATATGCTGATGCGGCCATCATCACCAATAAATAGCTCGCGATATTCTGGCAATACGATAGGGCCATCAATTCCCACAACAGCCCGACCATCAATGGTTAGTTGGCCCGCAGCGTCGGGCACTATGGCACCTGAACGGGTATAGCCTTCACCATTTGGGGTCTGAACGCTGAATAAGCCTTGATCTCGTATCGCTAAATCTAAGGTGCGACCGGTGGGGTTAAGCTCGCCGCTTTGACGGTCAAAGCTGTTGCTTTGGGTTTGGGCGAGCACTCGCGTGGTAAGACCGTTACCGATGCTGGGCACAACCTGAGCTTGAACCCGCTCAAGATCGGCTTTAAACCCATGGGTGTCTGCATTGGCGAGGTTATGGGCTCGAATAGCTTGCGCTTCCATAATCCGATTTGCGCCGCTAGCGGCGGTATAGATCATCTTATCCATTTGAGAACCTAAATCGCGTTAAGCAAAGATTGTTGCATGCTGGTGTTGGCTTGCAGCACTTTGGCATTAGATTGGTAGTTTCGTTGGGCATTCATCAATCCCACCATTTCAGCAGTGGTATCAACGTTTGAACCCTCAAGATAACCGCCCGCCATACTGCCAAAGGTGCCTGTGCTTGGGGTGCCGACAATCGCTTGCCCTGTTGATGGATTCGCGGTCCAGGCATTGTTGCTAACTGGGGTTAGACCATTAGGATTATTAAAGGCGGCAAGGACGACTTGACCTTGAACTTGTTCTTGGCCATTGGTGTAAACGCCGTAAAGCATGCCATCGTTATCCAGACGAATACCGTTTAGCTCACCAGAGGTGTAGCCATTTTGAGTTAGGCTGGAGTTATTGTAGTCAGCGGCATATTGGGTGCTGTTAGCATAGCTTAGGGTCAGATTCATATCAGATGCACCACCAACAATGTTAGGGTCATTAATATCTAAGGTGACAGAATCTCCGGCAATTAAGTTACCATCTGAGTCGAAACTTAAGCTGTGCCCACCTGCCGGAGTAACATCTTCACCATCCATGCGGTAATGCACTTCCCAAGTGTTGTCCGCGGTTTTGACATAGTACTGAGTCAATGCGTGTTCTTTACCTAGTGAGTCGTAAGCAGTTACAGTGGTTGATGAGTGGTAAGTTGAAGCATCATCTGGATCAAATGGTGTCGTCGCAGGGTCGATGACTTCGACTCTGGCATCTAGGTTAGAGATCTGGTCGATGTCGGTGGTGGCTTTAGCCGGTAATGACGAAGACTGAATTTTCAGATCGTTGACATTACCAGTTTGTAGTTGTCCACCTGGGCCCACAGTGTAGCCTTGCAGGCGATTGCCCATTGGGTCAACAACAAAGCCATTTGCATCTTGATTAAACATGCCAGCTCGAGAGTACAAGGTGCCACCATCGGTAGTGGATAGCATAAAAAATCCTTCGCCTTGAATTCCCATATCCAGTTCGCGTCCGGTATAGGTTAATCCGCCGCCCATGGAGAAGTTTTGGCTGGTGGACATGACGTTGACACCGCCAGCTTGGCCACCATTGTAAATCGCGGCAAATTCGCTGCGACCGCCACGGAAACCCACCGTGGATGCGTTAGCAATATTGTTACTAATGGTATTGAGGTCTTGGGTGGTTGCTTGTAGGCCACTAAGGGCAATATTGAATGACATGCTACTGATTCCTTTACCTTAATAGTTATGATACTTCTGAGATTTCAAGTACAGAGATGGTGCCTAAGCCGTTACCAAGTTCGGCCATCATCACGCCTGAGGCGCTGACAAAATGGACTTTTTCGATGGGGGCTTTGATAAACGTGTCGGCGGTGGTGGTTTCTTCACCTGAGGTCACTTTGGCACTGATCTCGTAGTCACCTGCGGGTAAACCTAGTTCTTCGGGGTTGATGCTAAAGGCGATGTCACCACTTTCTTGAGGACCGAGTACTATGGTGTCAACAACTTCGCCATTATCATCTTTAATTTCGATTTCTAATTCTTGAGCGGCAGACTCTAAATAGACTTTACCTTCAATCGTCTCTTCACCTAGGGTGAACTCGCTGGCCGGAACCATGGCGCTTTTGCCGATTAATTGCGCCGACTGCACAATGCCAAGATTCTCCATCATGATCATACTCATGGCCTGATTGGCTCGCATATGTTCAAGACTTTCTACTTGAGAAATTTGCGCCATTTGAGTGACAAACTCGTTGCTGTCTATAGGGCTGGTGGGATCTTGGTTTTGAATTGAAGCCAACATTAATGTCATGAAGTCATTTTTAATTGTACCGGCATTGCTGCCTGCTGAATTCATGATGTCACTATTTTGTGGGTTGCTATCTTGGGTATTACTTAGGGCTTGTACACTCATGTTACTTTGCTCCTAATTGCAAT
Organism: Shewanella waksmanii; assembly: GCF_043643685.1. Classification (GTDB taxonomy): domain Bacteria; phylum Pseudomonadota; class Gammaproteobacteria; order Enterobacterales; family Shewanellaceae; genus Shewanella; species Shewanella waksmanii_A. The sequence continues at coordinate 386,108 of NZ_JBHZSN010000005.1, read as the reverse complement.
AAACCTTGCTGCATTGAGCGAGCACGGTTCATCACTTCGACATTGGTTTCAAAGGCGCGGCTAGCGGCCATCATATCCGCCATTTCGTCTACGGTATTGACGTTGGAATAGGCCACATAACCTTGCTCATCGGCAAATGGGTGGTTGGGCTCATAACGCATATCAAGCGGGGCATCGGTTTCGACAATGCCGGCGATTTGTACTTGTGCGCCACTCAGTTGACCTTGCTGTGTTTGGTTATAGATGGTTGAAAAAACTGGCTTTAGCGCTCTGAATGCTTGGTCAGGGGTTTCTGCGGCAGCGCCAGCATTGGCGAGATTACTGGCTACCGTATTGAGCCGCACAGTTTGAGCGTGCATGCCAGCGCCGGCGATATCATATATTTCAGAAAAAGACACAGCTGATTCTCCTACTTGCCTTCAATGGCCGACTTTAAGCCAGCGATTTTCATGTTGAGAAAGGTCAAACTTGTTTGATAGTCCATAGCATTTTGAGAGTAGCGGGCTTGCTCTTTGCCCAATTCGACCGTGTTATTGTCACTGGATGATTGGTATGGCACTCGATAGGCCGCTTCATAGTTTCGATCGGGTGTCATACCGGCATTGATTTGAGTCATTACTGTTTTGAAGTCTAAATCTCTGGCCTTATAACCTGGGGTTTCAGCATTAGCGAGATTACCCGCAAGCATTTTGCTGCGTTCGACTCGAAAATCGAGAGTGTGTGGGTGTATGCCCAGTGCGGCATCGAGCTTGATAGCCATGAAAACTCCTAGTAATGTATGGTCGATTTCTCAATTGCAGCACCTAGGCAATCAATTTACATGCCAATAAATATAATTATTATTTATCAATGGTTTACTTGAGGTTTATGGTGAAAATCGGAATAAGTGTTTCCTACTTGGTTTGGCTTGCTTCCCTATTACTTCCGCTACCGGGGCTGGCGCAATCTTCATCGGTTGTTGATCAGTTAACCCAACAATTTAGCCAACAAATTGAGGCTGAACTTACCCAATGGCAGCAGCTCACCGGCATAGAAATTGTTAGCAAACAAATTCAACCTCGGGTGCCCACTGGTGCGCGCTCTTTGACGCCTTGTCCAACTGAGATCACGATTGAATCCAGCAGTGGCATGCCTTTTGGCAACTTGCAGCGCCGCGCACAATGTATTGAGGAGGGCTGGAGTTTATTTATTCGCGCTAAAGTGACGGTGACCGCTAAGCTACCTGTGGCCGCGCGGGCATTGAAACGTGGCGAGATTATTGGCCAGCAAGATATTGTGTTTCAATCACAGGTGCTGTCAGGCAATGATCGTCAAATCATTGGTCAAGTCTCAGAGTTACTCGGCCGCCAGGTTAAGCGTCAGATCCGTCGTCATCGGGTGATTCAAGTTAATCAGTTAACTGCACCAATGTGGGTTAATTTAGGCGACAAGGTGATTATAGAAGCGCGCAGCAATGGCTTTTATGCCAATATGCCTGGTGAAGCGCTGGAGTCTGGTGGCGAAGGTCAGGGGATTCGGGTTAAAAACTTAAGTTCAGGCAAAGTGATTATTGCTTACCCAGTCGCTAAAGGGCGGGTGGCGACGATCTTCTAGGGAGTGATGATTTTTCGCTTGGTGCTTCAGTTTTAGCACGGGGTTGTCGCTTTAGTATAGTGACTGCAATATCACCCGAGTAACCATGATGGAAATCACCAAAGTAAATAGTCCGTTAAGTGCTGAAGTTGGCGTCAACAAACGCGCCCAACAGCCTGTCCCCACGAATGAGCAGCCTGCTAAATCTAATGCCGGTGCTGCACAAAGTACCAGTGAAGATTGGCAATTACTTGTCGAGGCTAAGCCGCAGTTGGCTGAGATAGCCGATGTAGACAGTGATAAGGTCGCCGCACTGCGTCAGGCTCTCACTGACGGTAGTTTTCGCATTGATCTTGATGAAATAGCCTCGGCAATGTTGCGTCAACATGGATAAGTTAACCATGAGCAAGCGAGAAGTGTTGCAGTCACTAGTGCGTGGAATTCGTCAAGATATCGAAGGGTACAAGCAGTTAAAGAGTCTGTTGAAGCGTCAACGAGAGTTGATGCAAAGACGCGATAATCAAGGGCTGTCTCATCACAATGAACATCAAACCGCCTTGTGTGAAGAGCTGATGCACAGAGCAAAATCGCGATGTCAGTACCTTAATCAACTGGGTTTTTCCGGTGACGCTGAGGGGATGGCGTTATTGATTGATAAGCTACCGGCTCAACACCAAGAGCAGTTGAGTTTATGGTGGCAAAATCTCTTATCGACAGTAAAAGAAAGCCAAGCGATGAATGACGCCAATGGTAAGTTATTGGTGACCCAGCAAGCTGTCATTGCCAGTATTTTGCGCCAAGAAGATGCAAGTGTGAATGACTATGGCCAGAGCTTGGGTCAGGGCTTGCGTTAGTCGGCGGGTTTAACGCGCTGAGCAAGGTCATCAAGTTGCTGCTGCTCAAGATTGTTTAGCATCTGGCGCTGTTGTTGTAAGCGTTGTTGATGCAGCCATTGTAAGCGCTGTTGGCGTTGCAGCTGTTGACGCCACAAATCATCAATTCGTTGCTGTTCTTGTTCCAACAACCATTGTTTTTTACTGACCTGTTGTACCATAGGCCGCAGGCTTTGCTGCAGTTGGGTATTATTTTGCAATAGTAACGGGTGGAGCTGACTGTTTGCGGATTGTTGATACTGGCACAACATGTCACGCAATAGCGCGCTCTGTTGTTTATTTTGTGCCACTCTATTTGCAGCTTCATGGCGTTGCTGTCCAAGTTGAGTTAGCTTTTTTTCTTCCTGCTGCTTTAACTTGATTAACTGTCGCATATGACCTCGTTAAACTGGCTCTGTTTGCATCTGCAATGGCGTTATCAATGTCAGTAAATCTTGTACACTGGCTTGCTTGTCTGCACGCTCATCCATCGCTTGAGTGAGAAACTGGACGAGTTGGGGGTAGTGCTTAACGGCAAGATCCATATCCGCATCTTGGCCGGGTTGGTAGCCTCCAAGCGGCAACAACTCGCTGACCTCTTGGTAGCGGCTATGAAGGTGCCGTAGGCGCTGAATCGCTTGCATTTGCGGCTTATCGCTAAGTTGAGCCGTTAAGCGACTGATGGAAGCGGCAACATCAATAGCGGGAAAATGGCCGCGCTCAGCCAGCTTGCGACTTAATACAATGTGGCCATCTAAAATGGCTCTGGCGGCATCGGCGATAGGGTCTTGTTGATCATCGCCTTCAGTCAGTACGGTGTAAAACGCGGTTAAAGTGCCTTGAGGGTGCTGACCATTACCAGCCATTTCGACTAAGCTGGGCAGCTGAGCAAAGGCTGAAGGGGGATAGCCTTTGGTGGCGGGTGGCTCCCCTAAGCTTAAAGCGATTTCTCGCTGTGCCTGAGCGTAGCGAGTGAGTGAGTCGACCAGCAACAAGACGCGTTTGCCTTGGTCTCTAAATCCGCAAGCTAACTGATGACACAAGCGCATTGCTCTAAGGCGCATCAGTGGGGGGGTATCGGCAGGTGCGGCAATGACAATCGCGCGAGCCATACCTTCAGGTCCCAATGACGATTCAATAAATTCACTGACCTCTCGGCCACGTTCGCCAATTAAACCAACAATGACAATATCAGCCTGAGTGAAACGGGTCATCATGCCAAGTAACACACTTTTCCCCACCCCTGAGCCGGCAAATAAGCCTAGTCGTTGCCCTTGTCCCACAGGAAATAGCGCATTAATGGCACGGATACCGACATCGAGCGCATCACGAATCGGCTGACGTAGTAGCGGGTTTGTGACCGTTTTATGGGGTAGGTTATCTCGACAAAATGATGGCATGGGGCCGGTATCGAGTGGTTGACCGCGACCATCGAGCACCCGTCCTAATAAGCGACTGTCTATCGTGAGTTGCTGATCTTGGTGATAGGGCAAAACGCGTGATCCAGGCATGAGCCCAGAGGTGTGTTCGATCGGCATTAAACACAGCGTCTCTTTGTGAAATCCAACCACTTCAGCCTCAATATGGCGACCGTCGCGACACTCAATTAAGCAGCGGTCTCCCATACCGAGTTCACAGCCTACTGCTTCGAGAATTAGCCCTTTCACTCGGGTCAATCTGCCATATATCTGCGCAACCGGTATGGTTGGCCAATTGAGAATATTATCCAGCTGTAAGGGTTTATTCATTGGCTTGTGCAAGTTTGGCCTGAACTTGGTCCATGCACGCATTTAACCGCGTTTCAACTGAAGCATCGGCATCGGTGTGCTCGGTTACGATGCGGCAGCCGCCAGCGGATATATCGTTATCAGCAACCAAATGCCAGTCAGCGACTTTGTCAGCAGCCAAGTTGGTTAATTGTTTGACCGCAGTGGGTTCTAGATGGATAGCCACTTGGCCTTGGTTGTCGGGTAGGGCAGCGAGTGTTTCTTCGATTAAGGTGAGGATTTGTTGTGGCTGTAGAGTCAGCTCACAACGAATCACCTGTTGCGAAACCCGTCGCACTAAATCAAGGATCAGTGATTGCTGCTCATTAATTTGTTGACTGTAACCTTCTTCAAGTAGGTCTTTTAGCGCGCTTAATGGGGTAATGAGTTCATTGAGCTGCTGATCTATGTTAGTTCTACCGCTTTGTTCACCCTCGGCGCGGCCTTGATTAAAACCGGCGGCATGACCTGCTTGAAGGCCATCTTCTTTACCGCTGGCGAATCCTTCTCGGTGGCCGTTATTTAACCCTTCTTCATAGCCTTTATCATACGCTTGCTGGTAGTCATCCCAACTTGCTTCTTGTGCTTCATTGGTGTCTGAGGTGTGCAGTGGCGCAAAACGATGTCGACGTGCCAACTGAGAGTTCAAACGCCATTTGTTATTGGGGTTGCGGGTCATGATTATTCCACCACTTGCTCTTCAAATAACTGCAGTTCGATTTCACCTTCATCCATCAATTGCTTGGCGATCTCCATGATTTCACGTCTAGCAGCAATGGCTTGGCTAACTGGCACCGCACCGATGGCATCAACTTGGGTTTCAATAGCAGAAGACATGCGTTTTGGCAGCGCATCGAGCAAAATGGTTTTGAGTTCGCCGTCGATGCCTTTAAGCGCAATCGCTAAGACCTCTGGCGGTACTTGGGCCATGATCTCCTGTAAGGTTTCAGGTTTTTGGCGACCCAATATGATGAAGTCAAACATATTATCGGCAACGTCGCTGGCCAGCCCTTTATCATGCAGGCGGATCATTTCCATAAGTTGTTCACGATCGCCTTCAAATCGGTTGAGAATATCGGCTACCTGACGAATACCTGCCACTTGGGTATGACTTTTCTCCATGGCGATTAACATGCAGCGCTCTACCAATTGGCGTAATTCATCGACAACATCTCGGTCAAGTTCCCCTAATTGCGCGATGCGAACTAGGAGCTCATCTTGGCCTGAGGCCGGTAAGCTTTGTAATACCTGCGCGGCACTTTCTGCTGGTAGCAGTCCCAGTAAGACCGCTTGTAATTGACTGTGCTCGTGGGTGATCTCTCTGGCGAGTAACTGTGGCTCAACCCACTCGAGACGTTTGACCAAGGTTTTTATCTCATCACCATAAATACTGTCGATTAAACTTTTGGCAACCCGGTCTCCCAAGGCGAGATCTAAGGTTTTTTGCAGATAACTTCGCGATGCTCTGGCGATACCAGACTGCTGCTGATAGCGCATGAAAAAGCGCCCCAGAACCGCTTCTGCTTCTTGTTGGGTAATGCTCGATAGGCGGGCCATCTTATGACTTAGGTGTTGAACATCGTTGCGATCAAGGTGTGCCATCACTTGAGCAGCACCCTTTTCCCCCATGCTTAATAGCAACATGGCGGCTTGATCCAAGTTGTCCATTTTGATATTCGCTTCACTCATTCTTATTTCACTTTTTATGATTAACTTGTGCCAACATCGACACCGCACATGCCATAGGGTTAAGGGTTTTCTTTGTCACTGATCCAATGGGATATCACTTCGGCAACCCTGGCCGGCTCTTGGTTCGCAAGTAGACTTAAGTGTTCCATCTTCACAGTTAATGGTGAGCTAGGTTCAGGTAAACCTTGATTTGCCATCCAAGCACTTTCAGTGCCGGTATTCATGCCCATTAGCTGATCGGCAAGTGCTTGCGGATCATCACTGGCTGCAAGCGCAGGTTGTGGCTCTTCAATTGCCGCAATAGGTTCGGCTGCGGTATCGGCTTCGCTATGGTGTTCAACAGTACGAGTTAAATGACTGACAAGCGGGCGTAGTACGAAGAATATCAGCCCTAACCCGAGTATCCCGCCAATCAGGTAGCGCAGATAAGCTTGATAACCCTCGGTTTGCCACCAAGGCATGGGCTCAAACTGCGCAATTTGTACTGGTGCGAAATCGAAGCTGTTAATACTAAATTGATCACCGCGGGCAGCATTAAAGCCAATGGCATCTTGTACCATGGTGCCGAGTTGGGAAAGTTGCGCCTCACTCCAGCCGCCTTCTGCCGCCGCTTGATTGTTCAGCAGCACTGATACCGACAAGTTTTCCAGTTGCATCTGTTGGAAACGGGTGTGCCTTACCGAGCGACCAACTTCAAACTGACGGCTTTGCTGTTGGTTGAGGTTGCGATTGGTATTGTTATTGTTCTCGGCGTCAGCGCCAGGAGGTTGGTTAGCAAGTGCGCCGGGGATGCCTAAAGCCATCTCGCTATTGGTCTCGGCACTGCTTGAGTTTTCTTGACGTAGTACGGTTTCCGGATCGATGGCTTCGCGGGTCTCTTCAACTTGGTTGAAATTCACTTGTGCTGCGATCTGCACTTGAAAATTCTCTTGCCCAAGAACCGGTGCCAACATGCTCGAAGCGCGATTTATCAAGCTTTGTTCTAGTTCTTGGGTGTATTTTAGTTGGCGGTCTCTTGCTTGGGTGATGTCTTGATTCATGGCGACCCCAGCACTGAGGTGATTACCCTCTTGATCGACGATTTGCACTCGCTCAGGGGTCATACCTGTCACACTGCCAGAGACTAAATTGGCAATGGCTTCGATTTGGTTAGGCTGGACTTTAGCACCGGCATAAAGGTCTAACATGACTGAAGCTGATGGCAGTTCAGGTTGGGCGCGAATAAACAGGGTGCGTTTAGGTATAGCTAAATGGACACGCGCAGTTCTTACTGCTTTTAACGCCATAATGGTGCGTGATAGCTCGCCTTCTAAACTGTGACGGTATTTGGCTTGTTCGATAAATTGACTGGTACCGATCCCCGAGTTATCTAGTGATTCCATACCACTTGGCATTTGCGCTTTGACACCTTTTGCTGCCAATAACATACGTGCTTTGCCGAGTTTATCTTCTTGAACCAAGATCAGCCCGCTGTTGGTTTCAATCTGATAATTGATCCCTTCCGCTTCCAGTACTTCAATGACTTGTGAGGTGTCGACTTTATCTTGGTGCCCATATAACGGCCGGTAACCTTGTGAGGCGGTCCATAGCAATAATACGATGACGCAAGCGACGACGCAGGCTAGTACAGCAAGCACTAAAACCTGACGGTCTCCACGATTAAATTGCTGCCATTTCGATTTGGCGCTCGACAGCAGATCTTGGTTTTCATTGACGTCTGTGATGGCGTCAGCGCTTTGGGCAAGAGTGGTAGACATGTTCGAGTAATCCTTGCAATACAGTTCGACTTTTGGCAGTTGTTTATTGGACTATGTACATTGATTTACAAAGGCATTTTCATGACTTCATCAAATGCTTGTACGAGGCGGTTACGGATCTGCATCATGGTTGAAAATGACAGACTGGCTTTTTGTGAGGCGACCATTGCTCCGACTAAGTCATCGCTCTGCCCACTGTCTACAGCCCGCATTAATGCCGATGAATGGTTCTGGTCAGCATTGACCGCGGTGACTTTTTGCTGCATCAGTTCTGAAAAACTGGGACTGGCGACACCAAAGTCTCTCGGGTTGCTGGCAACTTTGATCGCCCCCTTGGCCATTTCGGTATGGATACTCATGGTATCCATCATCGATTGTGGGTTGATAAGTGTCGCGTTGGACATGGTAAGTTCCCTAGATCAGCGTGAGTGGATTAAGCCGCTTGGCCTTTTTCTGCTAGCACTTTATCGATATCAATGCCTTGTTCACGCATTTGCGCTAGCTTGTAACGTAGTGCTCTGGTGGTCATGCCAAGTGAAGCGGCACTTTGACTACGGTGTCCACTAAAGCGCTTGAGCGTATCGATAATGTATTGGAATTCGGCTTGTTTTTTTGATGCTTTCAGACCTGATTCACTGTTGTTTCCAGCCACCATGCAGTGGTGTGATTCAGAGGCAATACCCAGCTCCGCAGCTTGCAATGCTAATCCTCGGCGCATGATTAATGCCCGTTGTATGGTGTTTTCCAATTCGCGAACATTGCCTGGCCAATCATGGGTCATTAATAGCTGCTTGGCTGGCTCGCTTAAATAGCAGTTATCGGCCTGAATTGGCTGGTAACGGGTTAGGAAATGTTCCGCCAACGGCAAGATATCTTCACGTCTATCTCGTAGTGGTGCGATTTTTAGTGGCAACACATCGAGGCGGTAAAACAGATCTTCGCGGAACTCACCTTGCTTAACGGCTTCGCGCAGATCACGGTTGGTTGCTGCAATAACCCGGATATCGAGAGCGATAGATTGATGGCCGCCAACGCGTTCAACTTCTCTTTCTTGCAGCACACGCAATAGCTTGGCTTGTAAGAGAGTCGGCATCTCACCAATTTCATCCAGTAAGATGGTGCCACCGTTAGCTTGTTCAAACTTGCCAGCCTGATCACTGCTGGCACCGGTAAATGCCCCTTTAACATGACCGAACAGAATCGACTCCAAAATGCTTTCAGGGATAGCTGCGCAATTGACGGCGATAAAAGGTTGATTGGCTCTGCTGGAGTGACGATGAATATAACGTGCGACTGGTTCTTTACCTGTGCCGCTTTCCCCGGTGAGTAACACGCTTGCTTCGGTGGATGCGGCGCGGTGTGCAAGCATCAGTAGTTGTCGACTGGTAGCACTGGCGACCACGAGTTCACTATCAGGCTGCTCTAATCTACGTAGTCGGCGAAATAGTGATTGCAGTTGTGCCTCGTCAATCGGGTGCAGTAGGTAGTCTTGCACCCCTTGTTGCATCGCCGTGGTGGCAATATCGGTTTGTTCCGGCTTTAACACGGCAATTTGGTTATTTGCAGGGTTATTCTTTAGCACCGTTGCAACGTCTTCTGTGGCTGTGTGGCTAAGGTCAATCAAGGCTAGCCAAGGTGTTGTTGTGACAGCCTGTTTTGGCATAAAACCCTGTAAAGCAAGTTCATTTTGGATGTGCGTTGACAGTGCTATGTTCGATAGTCGGTAGTCGTAGGTTTGCATTATTGTGGCACTCCAGCTTGTTCTTGCGCGAGCTTAGTGGTGGATACATCTTTGATTAGCCTGACAGAGACTCGACGATTCTTGGCTTGGCCTTCAGGGCTGTGGTTGCTCACCAGCGGTGAACGGGTACCGTGATGGCGAACCTGAATCATCGCGGTATTGATGCCTACATCAATTAAACGGGCGCTGACTTCGTCTGCTCGTTGCTTGCTTAAGACGAGATTGGCCAAGCGATCACCAACACCGTCAGTGTGTCCGTCTACAAGCACTTGCTTGATACTCGGATCGACTTTGATGTAAGCCGCGATAGCTTGAATATCGTCAATTTGTTGCGTTGAAAGCAAGCTCTCGCCGCTGGCAAAGTTAAACGTCACATGGCGGACATATCCGTAAGGTTTGGGTAGTAGTTTTTGTCGACATTGACGAAATGCCAATGCGGTAGAGCGTGTATTGACGGGGGCGCTGTTAATGATATAGCCAATATCACCATTCAGATTCACCCTGGTGCTCCATGTTTTGCTTTGCTCTAACGCTTCAACGAACTGGGCTGCATCTGTTTGGCTTGTTGCTTGTTGTCCGTGCCAGTAAAGCATTGTATTGCCGCGAGAGCGTGGCTGTTGACCTGTTTGCCAACTGGTATTGATGATATTGATATCGCTGGTTTGTTTATCCAAAGAAAGCCATTCAGCTTCTAGACTGATTGCAGTATTTTCTCCTGGTTTTGCGCTTAGTACATAATCACCAAAGCCATCAACATGATGACGAATTTCGCATCCATGTGGGCTGCCATGAAATTGCCATTGCGATTTTTCCATCGGGGTTTGATAGGCAATGGGAGCGGCGTGTGTCGTGCTGGCTAAAGAGATTGTCACTAACATGATGCAGCACAAAATACTGTTAAATGATACCAAACCAACGCTTTCCTTTTTTTATTATTCTAAATGATAGATTCTTTTTCGACTTTATGACTGTCTATAAATTATGTTTTTTCTTTATAAAAAGATATGAGCCGCTAATAAAACACTATTTAGATTATAAGTAAATGGTTTTTTTGTGAATTATTGTGTTTTTTGACCTGGTTGTAAATGTCGGACTTAAAATATATAAAATTCATTTCAATTGGCCTGTTTAATATGTTTGAATGCTCCATTAAATATCTAATATAAACGCATTGTTCAATTTTAGACCGTTGTGAAACAAAAAATTACAGTTTTAACTGTTTGTTTTTGTGTGTTTTTTGTTTTAACTGTCATTTTTTTAAAAAAATAATTTAAGTTTTTATAAAAACTGTCGCTATATGGTTTATTTTATTCTTTGATGTTGGTGGTTTTTATTAATTAAAATCTTTAGTTTTTGGTTGTGTCATATTTATGGCGTTCGTCATTTTATTGTTGTTTTTAGTTCGGGTGTTGTTCTTTTGACGCTCTTATATATTGAGGTTGATTTTGAAAATAACGTCTAAGGCCAGGTTAATAAAAAAACCACTAGCAGAAAATATAAGACCAGTTGTTCTAATCAAGGAAAAACTGGCGAGAAGTAGGTTGATTGTTCAAATTGAAAGCTGTCAAAAACAGCTGATCGAGAACGTTAATGGCGTGCTTAATCCCATCATCCGCCAAGGTCACCACGGCGTATTTACCGCTAGATTGTCGACGCCATCTGAAGGTACCGTGCCAGATATAGATGGCGCTTGGTTCTTGCTGAGCTACGACGGCTCACCATTAGCATGGTGGCGTATTGACCGGTGCACTCTAGACCAGCTAGCCAGTGGCTATTACGGCAGCATTGCTAGCCCGTTATGTTCACCTTTACGACAGCCAAGTCAGTCAGAATTTCGTCTAACACGTAAACTCATTGTCGCCGCGTTGTCGGCATTACCTGTGACGGTCTTAGATGATCAGTTATTGCAACTGAGTTTAGTGAATAACCAGACCCCACTTGATGCCCCATTTAGTTGGCAGCTGGCATTTCCTAAAGAGCAATGCGGTGCAGATATGCAGTTTTTAATGACTGAAAAGTTGCTTGGATTGATGGCTGAGCAGCCCAGTCAATATCATCCTGCGGAAGGATTATCAGAGCAGTTAGCTAAAAGGCTTAGCCAAATCCCTACCAAAATTTTGTTAGAGCTTGGCCGGCAAGTCACCCCTGTGACTTCATTAAAGGGGTTAAACGTCGGCGATATCTTACCCATGAGCTTGCACTCTCGCTGTCCGGTTACGGTCGGAAAGCGCCCCTTATTCTATGCCACTGTACACGCCCATGAAGGCCAAATGGTGGCGAAACTGACTCAAGATGCATTTCCACAAGAGGACATTCTTAATGACTGATCAAAGCTTGATTGACGACGATTTTTTACTTGATGATGACGGGTTGTTTGGTGCTGACGAAGCCTTAGCTGCACCAGTGAAAAGCAAGCCAGTAAAAGATATGTCCTTTTTCCAGCAGTTACCCGTTCAAGTGACGTTAGAGCTAGCCAGTGCTGAAATCGCATTGGGTGAACTGACAAAAATGGGTGAAGGCGACGTGATTGGTTTAGACCGTATGGTTGGTGAACCGCTGGATATTCGAGTTAATGGCGCCTTACTTGGCCGCGGTGAAGTAGTTGAGGTCAATGGCCGGTACGGTGTGCGTCTGCTTGAAGTTGAGTCTATTAGTCTAACAGGAGCTAATGACTAACTATGCGCTTTTTGTTGCTGTTTGGTTTGATGTTTTTTGTGCCAATGGCGGCCGCCAATGATGGCCTAACCCTGTTTACCTATGGTCAGGGAGAACAAGCACAAGCTGTTAATATTAAACTAGAAATCTTGGCGCTAATGACAGTGCTGAGCTTTTTACCAGCACTATTGATGATGTTGACCAGCTTTACTCGCATCATTGTTGTGCTGGCTATTTTGCGTCAAGCCATTGGTTTGCAACAAAGCCCGCCAAACAAAGTGCTACTTGGGATTGCACTGGTGATCACCATTTTCGTGATGCGACCCACGGGGAGTGAAATTTATCAACAGGCATTTTTACCCTACGACAATGGCGATATTGAACTCACCGAAGCGGTCAAGATAGGCGAGGGGCCATTGCGGCAATTTATGCTGGCACAGACGCGGGAAACCGATCTTGAGCAGATGCTAAAAATTGCCAATGAGCCTACCACTTTAACGGCGGATGAAGTGCCGTTTTTCGTGCTAATGCCAGCCTTTGTGTTAAGTGAGTTGAAAACCGCATTTCAGATAGGCTTTCTTCTATTTTTACCATTTTTAATCATAGACTTAGTTGTTGCTAGCGTACTCATGTCAATGGGGATGATGATGTTGTCGCCGCTGATCATTTCTTTGCCATTTAAGTTAATGGTGTTTGTGCTTGTCGATGGTTGGTCAATGACGGTCAGCACTTTGGTGGGCAGTTTTGGCTAGTAGAGATTCATGCAGCAACAAGCAGGTAGGGCCAAGTAATGGATGTGAATGATCTTACTGTCATGTTCTCGGAGGCGATTTTTCTCGTCGTGGCAATGGTGGCAGTGCTAGTGGTTCCGGGACTGGTTGTGGGTCTGATGATTGCCGTGTTTCAGGCGGCCACTCAAGTTAACGAACAAACGTTAAGTTTTTTGCCGCGTTTGGTGCTGACGTTATTGATGGTGCTATTTGCTGGCTCCTGGTTACTGCAAAAAATCAGTGACTTCTTTGGCGAGTTGTTTCTCACAATTCCCCATATTATCGGTTGATTATGCTGTCGCTAACTGCAGTACAAATCAGTGCTTTTATCGGTACTTTCTGGTGGCCGTTTTGTCGCATTATGGGGGCCTTTTTGGTGCTGCCTTTTTTCAGCAGTAGTTATGTACCGGCACGGGTGAGAATTTTACTTGCGGTGAGTATTGCTGCTCTGTTAGCGCCGATGTTGCCCAGCGTACCGCAAGTTGATGCCCTATCGATTGCTGCGGTTTTCATTGCCATTGAACAGTTGCTGTTAGGGTTTATGTTGGCACTGTTTTTGTCGTTACTGATCCATGTTATGACCCTTTTGGGGGCGATGATGTCGATGCAAATGGGCTTGGCGATGGCAGTGATGAATGATCCCGCCAATGGCACCTCTAACCCAATTCTTAGCCAGTGGTTTTTGCTGTACGGCACCTTGCTATTTTTGGCCTTAGATGGCCACCTTGTCGCCATTGGTATTTTGGTTGATAGCTTTCTATTGTGGCCGGTTGGCAGCGGTATTTTTGATTTACCACTGATGGGATTAGTGAGTCGGTTTGCTTGGTTATTTGCATCGGCATTTATGCTGGCGATCCCGGTGATATTGGCGATGTTGATGGTTAATATGACCTTTGGTGTTCTGAGCCGAGCGGCGCCGTCATTGAACGTTTTTGCGTTAGGTTTCCCGATGTCGATGCTGATGGGCTTAATATGTGTCATGTTCTCCTTTAGCGGTCTACCCAGTCGATATAGTGATTTGTGTCTCGATGCCTTAGCGGCGATGTATCAGTTTATTGGCGGTGCTGCATGAGTGACAAGAACTCTGGTCAGAGTAAAACCGAAAAGGCCACCCCGCAGAAATTAAAAAAAGCACGCGAGAAAGGCCAGGTCCCCCGCTCAAAAGATTTAGCATCAACGGCACTGATCATTGGTTGTGCACTGATGCTGACTCTAAGTGCGGATTGGTTCGCTGCCAAAATGGCCGAGCTGACGCAGTTTAATATGTTGGTGACCCGTGAAGAGTTGCTGATGGAGGATGTGTTACAGCAGCATATTGGCGGTTCTTTAGTGGCAATGCTGAGTTTACTGGGGCCGCTGTTTATCATGGTAGCAATTATTGCCATGGTCGCCGGTGCTATGCCCGGTGGCCCGGTATTTAGCTTTAAAAATGCCGCATTCAAATACAGTCGTATCGATCCCATTTCTGGGGTGGGGCGCATATTCTCTGTTAAATCCCTAGTTGAGTTGGTGAAATCGATACTGAAAGTGACCTTGCTGTTGAGCATTATGGTTTATTTTTTGGAAACCAACCTGCAAACCTTGCTGACTTACAATCAGCTACCCGTTGATGAAGCGGTGCGTCATGGCATCAACATGCTGTCATTAGGTATGTTCTATTTGGGCTTGGGATTATTGGTGATTACGTTTATCGATGTGCCTTACCAGTATTGGCATCATCATAAAGAGCTGCGCATGTCTCGCCAAGATGTTAAAGATGAACAAAAACAGCAAGATGGAAAGCCGGAAGTTAAGGCTAAAATTAGGCAGTTGCAGCAGCGTATCGGTCGTTCTCGGGCTGATGTGGCGATTCCACAAGCCGATGTTCTTTTGGTCAACCCAAGCCACTATGCGGTGGCTTTAAAGTACGATTTGTCACGGGCAGAAGCGCCTTTTGTTGTCACTAAAGGTACCGATGAACTGGCGCTCTATATGCGACAAGTTGCTAAGCGTCATGATGTTGAGGTGATTGAGGCCGCGCCACTGACACGAGCTATTTATTACTCCACCCAAATTGAGCAGCAGATCCCCGCAGCGCTATTTATCGCCATTGCCCATGTGCTTAATTACGTATTACAAATAAAAGCCGCAAGAGAAGGTAAACAGCCTAAACCTGAACCCTTGCCGCACTTTTTCATACCTCCCCACTTACGCCATGATTAAAGGAAATAAGTCTCGATGAACTGGTTGTCAAACGCGTTTAAAGGCAATAAAGCCTATATCGGTATTCCCATTATGTTGCTTGCGATATTGGCGATGGTGATTCTGCCTTTACCACCTTGGCTGCTGGATATTTTGTTTACTTTTAACATTGTATTGGCGGTGATGGTGTTACTGGTGGGCGTGTCTATTCGGCGCCCCTTAGAGTTCTCGGTATTTCCGACGGTCCTGTTATTGGCCACATTAATGCGTTTAACCTTGAATGTGGCGTCAACCCGGGTGGTACTGATTGAGGGACACCAAGGCGGTGATGCCGCGGGGCGGGTGATCCAAGCATTTGGTGAAGTGGTGATCGATGGCAACTACGTCGTCGGTGGAGTGATTTTCTTAATTTTGATGATCATTAACTTTGTGGTGATCACTAAAGGTGGGGAGCGGATATCCGAAGTGTCAGCTCGTTTTACCTTAGATGCGCTTCCGGGCAAACAAATGGCCATTGATGCCGATCTTAATGCTGGGGTATTAAGCCAAGAGCAGGCTAGAGAGCGACGCAAAGAGGTTGCTAGAGAGGCAGATTTTTACGGCTCAATGGATGGTGCCTCAAAGTTTGTTCGTGGTGATGCGATAGCCGGGATCTTGATTCTGGCGATTAACATCTTAGGTGGTATTGCTATTGGCGTATTTATGCATGACTTGTCGGCGTCAGATGCGTTTAAAACCTATGCGTTACTGACGATTGGTGATGGCCTAGTAGCCCAAATTCCATCGCTATTATTGGCCACTGCGGCAGCGATTATTGTCACCCGAGTCTCTGATGCTGAAGAGATGCCTACTCAGCTGAGTCAGCAGTTATTAGCCAACCCCAAAACATTGGCGACAGCGGCAGCAGTGATGTTAATTCTGGGTGTAGTACCTGGCATGCCCGCCGCGGTATTTTTGTCTTTTGCTGCACTATTAGGTTTTGCGGCATGGAAGCAAAGTCAACGCCAAGGCCATCCTGTCGCCCAAAATGTGGAGCAACAGGTAGAAAAGAGCTTGGCGGAACCTTCGTTACCGAGCTGGGATGCCTTACCGTACACGGATTTAATTGAGGTGCGTTTAGGCTACCGCTTGGTGCACTTGGTGGAGCGCAGCAAAGGGGCTGAGCTACAAAAGCGTCTCACCGGTATTCGTAGAACTTTATCTGAACAAGCAGGCTTTTTATTGGCCGAAGTGCGGGTGAGAGACAATCTTGCGCTGGCGCCGAACGCGTATCAAATTAACTTGATGGGCAACCCTATTGTGACAGCGGAATTAGAGCCAGATAAGCTAATGGCGATTAAAAGCGGCCCTGTATACGGTGAGATAGACGGGATATTAACCCAAGAGCCTGCTTATCAAATGGACGCGGTTTGGATTGATAATGATGCTAAGGCAAAAGCGCTCAATTTAGGTTATTCAGTAGTGGATAATGCGACTGTCATTGCGACCCATGTTAGCAAGCTGGTGCGCGAATCTCTGGCTGAAATGTTGCAGCATGATGATGTGATTGCGTTAACTGACCGCTTAGCCAAACAGTCACCAAAGCTTGCGGAAGCCTTGAGTACCGCGTTGACGCCAATTCAATTGCTAAAGGTGTTTCGCTTACTGCTTAAAGAGCAAGTGTCACTTAAAGATATTCGCACCATTGGTACCACATTGCTTGAGTGTAGTGAAAACAGTAAAGATCCGATTTTGTTGGCTGCAGATGTTCGCTGTGCGCTCAAACAGTCCATTTTGCACTCTATTGCGGGTAGTGAAGCCACTCTCAATGTTATGACCTTGGCGCCGGAGTTAGAACAAACCTTAACGAATGCACTGACACAAGCACAGCAGCAGGGCAAAGTCGCTATGGATAGCTTCCCAGTCGAGCCGCAGTTATTGGCACAGTTACAGCAAAAAATGCCGCAGCTACTCGCTGATGCTAAAGCGCAGGGGCATAGCCCGCTACTGTTAGTATCGCCACAGTTGCGGCCGTTGTTGGCGCGTTATGCGTTGGCATTTGCCCGTGGCCTGCATGTGTTGTCCTACAACGAGGTACCGGAGAGTCGAGAATTAATGGTGGCAGGGCAGTTGGGCTAACACAGCATGAGTCGCCAACCTTTGTTGGCGACACTGCTAGTGTTGCTCTAGGAACTGCAGTAATTGGCTTAGCGCGATGTTTCTCGGTTTATCTTGTTCCATAAACACTTCATGGCGAGCATTTTCGATAGTCACGATTTGGCAGTGTTGGCTTTGGCAGCGATTCTGTGCCTGATTATCGACAATGGTATCTTCTGCTGCTTGTAGGATTAACTTAGGTACAGGTGTTTCTTTTGCGGCTAATACCGCGCGCTCGCTGGCATCTATGGCCTCAACGAGCCAATGATTGGTTGGCGAACCTAATTGCAGACGTGGATCATCTGCATAAATGCGTAAATAGTCCTCATAACGGGCTTGGCTATGGGTTAAGTCGTTGCCTTTAAATGGACTGGGAGCATAATCTTTGCCACCAAGTACATAATTGGGATGTTTACGGTTAGTGAGTAAACGTGCCAACCAACGAATAAACTGGCGATTAATCGGCAGGCGAATACCAAACATCGGCGCTGAAAATACCGCAGCATGAAACACATTGGGTTTATGTTGCAGATATAAGCTACCGATACACCCACCCATAGAGTGACCCACCAAATACAATTTAGCTTGAGCATTAGCTAATACAACTTCGTCGATAAACTGGCTAAAGTCTTCGATATAGTGCGAAAATTGCTCAATATGGCCTTGATGTGGATTTGGTGTAATGCGTGTAGACAAGCCTTGGCCACGATGGTCTAAAGCAAATATCTGATAGCCTGCTTGGTAAAGATCAAACATTAATTCATGGTATTTGATGTATGACTCAACTCGGCCATTACTGATGACGATAGTGCCTTTAGGGCTAGGGTGGTCTATCTGACCATAGGCCAATGTGATGCCATCTTTGGTGGTGATACTTTGGTGTTTGACCTGCTGCCAAAAAGCGCGTTGAGGGGCGGTGTTGAGTTGAGATTCTTGGCTAAATGTATCGATCATGATGTTGGTCAGTTAGGTTGATAGACAGGATAAATACGAGTTTGCCGTCGCAGCAACCAGTTTAGCTGCTGCGACGGGTGACATCTAGTTAGTTGGCTTTGCTGGTGGCGATAAACTCATCGATTTGTTGCTCAAGGATCGGCATTGGTACCGAACCTTGGGCTAAGACGGCATCATGAAATGCACGAATATCAAATTGTTCGCCTAGTGCGTCTTCCGCCTTCTGTCGCAAACGCTTAATGGTAAGCTCACCGACTTTATAAGAGACGGCTTGACCTGGCCACGAGATGTAGCGGTCAATCTCTGTGGTGACATTGTGCAGTGAAAGCGCGGTATTTTGTGCCATAAAGTCGAGCGCCTGTTGACGACTCCAGCCTTTGGCATGCATACCCGTATCGACAACTAGGCGCGCGGCGCGCCACATCTCGTAGGTGAGTCGACCAAAATTACTGTAAGGGTCTTGATAAAATCCAGCTTCCAAGCCGAGGTATTCAGAATAGAGACCCCAACCTTCGCCAAAGGCAGAGATATAGCTGTAACGTCTAAAGTTTGGCAAGCTGGTGAGCTCTTTGTTCAATGAAATTTGCAGATGGTGCCCGGGGACGGCTTCATGCAAGGTTAAGGCTTCCATTTCGTACAGGGGACGTTTATCTAAGGCGTAGGTATTAACCCAATAGTACCCTGGCTCGTCGTCACGGTTGCTTCCTGAATAACGACCTGTGGTGTATTTAGGAGCAATTTCATCAGGTACTTTTTGGATACCGTAAGGGGTGCGTGGCAACTTACCAAAGTACTTAGGCAGCATCGCATCGGCTTTTTTAGCGATGTAAGCAGCTTCTTTTAGCAGCTCTTCTTCAGTCTTAGGGTAGAACTGAGGATCGGTGCGTAAAAAGTGCAGGAAGTCAGCAAAACTACCTTCAAAGCCGACTTGCTCAATCACTTGCTGCATTTCGGCGCGGATACGTTTTACTTCTTTAAGGCCCAATTGGTGGACTTGCTCTGCTGTCATGTCCAGAGTGGTGTAATAGCGCACTCGGTTTTCATAAAATGCTAACCCATCAGGCAAACTTGCTGCCGCAATATTGGTGCGCGCACCGGGGATATACTCTTGGGTCATGAAGTCATAGAAGTCTTGATATAGCGGTAAGACTTGTTGCTCAATGAGCTCACGTCCTTTAGCGGTAAACGCTTGCTTTTGTTGCTTTGTAAAATGTTTTGGATACTGGGTAAAGGGTTGGAAATAGCCACTGTCCTCAACAGGGACAATAAATGCGCTAATGCTATCTTCAAACCCCTTGAGCGTCACTTTAGGTGGGGTATAACCTTCGGCTAATCCGAGTTTCATCCAATGCATTTGCTGGGAAAAATAGCGAGGTAAGGCAGCGAGTTTGCTAAGGTAGTTTTGATAATCTTGTTCGGTTTTGAAGCTGCCTTTGGCAATACTGGCGATGTAGGCATGGAAGCCACTTTCTGCCGAAATGGGCACGTAGTGGTCTTTATACAGATATTGGTCAACTTGATTTTGTAATTGGTACTGTAAAATCTGTGCGTTAATGCGGTCGGTTTTGTTGAGTTTATTCTTATCTAAGCGCTTTAATGAGTCTAATAACGATTGCGCTTGGCTGTTTCGCTGCGCCAAGGCTTGCGGGGATAAATCAGTTAATTTACCTGCAGCCGATTTGTCGCCTTTGCTATAGGCCAGACTAGGTTTAGCGCTAAGGGATAGTTGCCACGCATCTTCGATAATGGTTTTTAAATCGCGATCAACAATTTTTGCGGTGGCTGATTGAGCAGCCTCATTGATGGCGATAGGCTTGGCTTTTTGTGCATCGTATGCATACCGATTGTAGTCGGTGGCCGTGGTATTGAGTTGGCAGGCGCTGAGGCTCAATGCGAGTAAACTCGGCACAAATAGCTTGGACATATCATTTTCCCTTTGCTTCGTTATTGTTTTGTATAGCCGTTTGATTATGCCTCAAAGCTACAACAAAAGGGTATAAAAAAAGCCACCTATTGAAGGTGGCTTTTTGTATCAAGCTATTTTGCTTAGATAACGCGAGAGAACTGCTGTTGGCGGGCTTTCTCACGGTAGTAAACGTCAAAGCAGATACAGATATTACGGATCAATAAGCGACCTGTTGGGCTAATCGTGATCTGACGGTCGGTAATATCAACAAGCTTATCATCGACGAAAGTTTGCAGTAGTTTGAGATCTTCACTGAAGTAGTCTTCAAAAGTGATACCTAGCTGCTCGTCAATCTTGTTCATATCAAGATCGAAGTGACAGATAAGCTGCTTAATGACGACACGACGGATTTCATCGTCTCGGTTAAGTTTACAGCCTTTCCATAGTGCATGACCTGATGCGTCAACCGACTCATAGTATGGACGAATATCTTTTTGGTTTTGTGCATAACAATCACCAATCTGGCTGATTGAAGATACACCTAGACCTAATAAGTCACACTCTTCTTGGGTGGTATACCCTTGGAAGTTGCGGTGTAGACGGCCTTCATTTTGCAAAATAGACAGTTCATCATCTGGCTTAGCAAAGTGATCCATACCAATGTACTGGTAGCCAGCACCGGTTAAGGTCTCAATGGTTTGATGCAGCATATCTAGCTTTTGCTGCGGTGACGCTAAATCTTCATCTTTGATCTTACGTTGCGCGGCAAAGCGAGCAGGTAAGTGGGCATAGTTAAATACCGATAAACGGTCTGGTGATAGATCCAGAACACGCTGCATTGTTTCTGCAAACGTTTCAGGCGTCTGATGAGGCAGTCCGTAAATCAAATCGATGTTGGTTGAAACAAAGCCCATCTCTTTGGCTTTGGCCATTAAGTCGAAGATAAACTGTTCATCTTGCTCACGGTTGACGGCTACTTGCACTTTCTTATTGAAATCTTGCACACCAATTGAGATGCGGTTGAAGCCGGCTTCTTTTAGGGTGTCCAACATTGAAAGTTCTATTTCACGAGGATCAACTTCAATAGAGTATTCACCTTCGTCAGCCACGTTGAAGTGTTCTTTAATCAGTGCTGACAAACGTAAAATTTGCTCTGGATTTAGGAAAGTTGGTGTACCGCCACCCCAGTGAATTTGAGTCACTAAGTAGTTTTTAAACAATGGCGCACGCTTAACGATTTCTGCGGCTAGGTACTCGATGTATTGATCGGCTTTGTGCTGGTGACGCGTGATCACTTTATTGCAGCCACAGTAATAACAAAGCTTGGCGCAGAAAGGAATATGAATATAAAGCGATAGCTTGTCACTTTTGCTGTTCTTAATTGAAGTCAGTAGATCTTCTTCAGTGAAAGAATCATCAAACTCTAGTGCGGTCGGGTAAGACGTGTAACGGGGACCGCTATAGTTGTACTTTTCGATCATTGACTGATCCCAATTAATTTGGGTGGGCTGCTTCAAGGCGTGTCCTCCGAGCTGGTAATTTAGCAACTTCCGAAGTATGCAATGTAATCGATTAAATAACCTTGATCCATGTTGAAAAATTTGAATCTGTACACACTTCGGATATTAAAATACTGAAAACTATGAAGCCTATCATTGTTGAAGGCGTGTTAATGATTCTCGTTTGCCGTCATCTGGTAGGTTTCTGCAATCTGTTTAGCTTCTTGTAAAATACGAGCTTCTAATGCACTTTCAGATTTCATTCTAGTTAGGTCTAGCTGCATTCGCTGTTTTTTAGGCAAAGCTTTGCGTGCTTCCATGATCGGGTGAGACTCAATCAGTGTAAAATGTTCAAATAATGCTGGATACTGAGCGGCGACTTGATCACTGAGGTTGGCGATAGCAAACAATTTGCCGATGCGCATAACGCCTTCAGAGAGTTCACAGCGCTCTTCTAGCATAGCGGTAGCAATATAGTGAATATCGGTAGTGATCGCCTGCTCGCGTTGCTGAACCGCTTGTTGTTGCTCAGCGAGCTTAGCTTGCTGCGCTTGGGTTTGTTGGCGTAGTTTCATCAACAGAAAGCCGGCATAGGTGGCCAGTGCCACAATAATCAGTGAGCCAAGCAAAAGAAACGTGTTTGTCATGGGTGCTCGCTTGTTTGTTGCTGATAGAGAAATGGCATCGAAATCGATGCCATTTATAATGTCACGCTACTAGGGCGTTATTTGTCTTGGTAGTCTTTAAGCAGATCGGCGCCGGATTCAAATTTCTCAAGCAGGTCATCGTCAGAGCCGGTTGTGGTTCTCATGACATGCTCAAGGTCATCTTCTTCTGAAATGCCAAGGCGTTCCATTAATCGCTCAATCTCATTGAGTTGGCTATCCAACCACTTTTGATCAGCTTCATTTAGGTTACGACCTTCTTCTAGCATGTCCAGTAATTGATTAAGTCTAGGATCGTCTTCTAGCTTAAGTAGCTTCTGCTCATCAGTCAGTTTAGGCTGCTTTGGCTTTTTCACCTCAGCCTTTGTCTCTGGCAGTGATAGCGCAACTGGCTTTTTACTGCCGTGGCGTGGATCCGCTGACTGCTTACTGCCACCAGGTGCTTTTTGATTGATGACTTTAGCGTCGTGACGGCTACCCGCACGGTTACCGCTTTCTTGCTTTTTTCCCGCCAACACGCGGTCTTTCTTCTTGGTTCTTGGTGCGAGTTTAGGCGCATTTTCATTAGCTTTGCGCGTTTTTTTGCGGGACATAGCTTTATCTCAATAACAAATAAATAGTGTATCGGCTTGAGCTGTATTTCAAGCAGATGAACTTGGGTCGCGTGTTATATCAGATTCTGATGGTTTTTGCACCAAAATGAGATCATTTGCAGCGAATAATAGCCTAAAGTTGGCTTGATTGGCTAGAAACTCAAATGTAGCGCGCTGATAAAAGCTGACATGGGTTAAATTATCTTTGTGATGCCACTTCTCAAAGCCACTGAGTTGACTGAGTAACTGATTGCTAATCGCCATCCAACCGCCAGGTTTTAACAGTGAGCACAGTAACTGCCATTCTTTTCTTGGAAAGCGAAAATGTTCGAACACTCGGTAGCAACAGATAAAGTCGTAGTGACGTTGCAGCAAGGTATGGTCTGGGGCAAAGAAAGGGTCATATTGAAGCAGTTGATGCCCCTGCGCTTGAATGGTGTTGATGGTGGCAGGCTCGGCAAGACGACCAAAATTAAGACCAAGCAATGGACCTGGTTGCTGCTGCTGGCACTGTGCGACTAAGCTGAGAATAAATTGTTGTAAAGGGCGTTGCTTACTATTGGCTTGACGATATTTATTTTGTTCAGCATGGGGAGGTAAGTGTGAGCTGGCGTCGGCAAATAGTAGCTGGCATGTTTCACATCGAAAAAAATGACGCTTTCTATCCTGGTAAAAACTGACAACATGATTACGCGTGCATAGGGGACATCTTCGCATGAATGTTGATTGACTCTTGTTGACGACAGCGTGTGACTATTTTGCCATAAAAAAAGGCGACAGTATGACTGTCGCCTTCCAAAAAGTACTCAAAGTACTTAATCCTGATTCCAAGTTTCCTTACTTGCTATGCGACTTTCCCGGTCAGTATCCATCTTTTTTTAGTCTGCTTTCCATGCATTTCTTTTTCGTTTTCGGTCATCCAGACACTTTATTTTCGTCCTGTTGCCTTCCTGACCACAGCTTCCGTAGATGGTCTTCAATGACTCATCGTTATCCATGTTGTCTTCTATGACGTTTAGTCAACCATCCATGTTGATTTTTTTAGCTTAGGTGTTCAGGGAAATAATGCATCAACAGCCGCACTGCGTTGCTATCATCTCTGAACCTGTAAGGAGGAGTGCTTAATCAGCGATTGGCCTTCCTAACCAATTTCCTTACAAATATTCTGGACCTGGACTTCAAGTTGAAATCACTACTCTTATTATTTTTAGAGAGTGGCCTTAAGTATATTATTGTTATTGAATATATTTATTCTTATATCTTAAATGATTACATATCGAAATCTGTTCGTTGTTATTAAAAATTTTTGTTACAAACAGTTGGGTTCATCTCGATACGGGCACAATTAAACCTAAATCTGTGATCACTGTCAAGCACCAATTTAGGTATGTTTACGTAAACGTAAACTTTATGAGAATAAAAAAGGTGGCATTGCCACCTTTTATTCACAAGCCCTAATAATTACTTAAGGCTTGAAATATATTTAGATAATGCTTCGATATCGTCACTATTTAGCTTCTTAGCGACGTCACGCATCATGCCATTCAAATCATTGTTACGACTTGTATCATGGAACTTGTTTAGCTGAATTTTGATGTAGTTGGCGTGCTGACCACCGATCATTGGATAGCCCGCGGCTTCCATACCTTTACCTGAAGGGCCGTGACAAGCGATACAAGCAGTAATGCCACGAGTCATGTCACCACCTTTGTATAGCTGCTCACCTAGCGCAGGTACATCGCTTACGTCAGCGCTGGTTTGCGTTTGAGACGCGTAGTATGCCGCTAAGTCGGCAATGTCTTGATCACTCAGTGCGGCAGCCATTGGGCTCATCATTGGGTCGTTACGACCTTCTTTACCACCTGTGTGAGCAGCTTTACGTAAATCGATAAGTTGCTTTTCAAGGTAGCCTTCTTGCTGACCGGCGATTTTAGGGTACATGTCTATCATGCTGTTACCATCAACACCGTGACAGGCAGAACAAACGATTGATTTAGTTTTCCCTGCTTCAGCATTGCCTTCAGCCATTACAGGTGAAGAGATTGAGGCTAAAACTGATAGCGCAATTGCTAGCTTTTTCATGGCGTTCCAACTTTTAGTTAATTTTTTTGTCCTGAGCTTACTAGGGATACCTGCAAGCGTGATAAAATGTAATTTATGTGATCGGAGTAATATTTTACACGAAATTGTGCAAATGTAAGCAACTCTTCGATATTTAACGTACAGAATTAACAAATTTTGGAGTGGCAAGTGTCTGAATCTCGTATGGACTTCCGTAAGGCTAAATTTTTAATCAGTGCGCCTGACATTGCGCATCTTGATGAACACTTGCCTGGCGACGTGGGTGTAGAGATCGCTTTTGCGGGTCGGTCGAACGCGGGTAAGTCAAGTGCTTTGAACCTGTTAACCGAGCAAAAAAACTTAGCGAGAACCAGTAAAACCCCAGGACGTACACAGTTGATCAATGTGTTTGCATTGGATGAGCATCGTCGTTTGGTTGATTTACCCGGTTACGGTTTTGCCCAAGTGCCACTAGCAATGAAACGTAAATGGCAACAAGCATTGGGACAGTATCTGCAAGAACGCGAATGTTTAAGTGGTGTGGTGGTGTTGATGGATATTCGGCATCCACTCAAAGATCTAGACATGCAAATGATTGAGTGGGGCGTACAGAGCGACATTCCTGTATTAGCATTGCTTACCAAAGCGGATAAACTGGCTCAGAGCGCACGCATGAAGACCGTTAATAGTGTGCGCAAACAGCTGGCTGACTATGGTGATGCCGTTAAAGTTGAACCATTCTCGTCACTTAAAGGCTTAGGTAAAAATAAAGTGCTCGGTATTCTTAATGAGTGGTGCCATCCGCAGTGGTTGGTTGAGGCGCTTGAACAGCAGGCTCAAGAGCAACAAGAGTAGCTAAGCTGATTGGACGAGTAACGCTCCCACTTGGGGGCGTTTTTTTTGCCGTTAAGGAATTTTTAAACAAAAAAATGCCGACGGAAAACCATCGGCAAAAATATAAATTAGCTCTTTTGGGGAGAAGCTAAATTCAACAAGACTCAAGTTCCATCAAGTTAGGTCGATGGCGCTCAATGAAGACAGCATAGCGCATTTGGATACCGGTTTAAAGTATTTGCTCTAAAATAAATTTAAGGCGAAAAAAAGCCCCAGCAGATTGAATCTGCTGGGGCGCCATAATTTGGCTGTCACTATTTAAAGTGAAATAAAAGGTCTGAAAGATAGAACATCTTAACCTCTGTACCCTACGCAGAGAATATTAGCGCATTAGACGGCATATGAAAAACTGTTTTTTATAAAAAACGACAATAATGTGATCGATGTCTAGAGTTTAGTGCATTTTTTAGGCTGGTTTTGGTTGTAAA
This sequence comes from Shewanella waksmanii, assembly GCF_043643685.1. Taxonomy (GTDB): domain Bacteria; phylum Pseudomonadota; class Gammaproteobacteria; order Enterobacterales; family Shewanellaceae; genus Shewanella; species Shewanella waksmanii_A. The sequence goes on along the minus strand of NZ_JBHZSN010000005.1, from coordinate 359,969 downwards.
ATTTCACTTTTCTCTCATATTTTGAGCGAGTTAGTGATAAATAAACAAAAAACGTCCCCAAAATGATCTTTTAGGGACGTTTATTTGGCTTTGGCTGCTAACTTGGCCGAAACTGACGGATAATGGTGCTTAGTGTGCTTGTTCCCAGTTATCACCAATGCCGGCCTCGGCCAGCAATTCAACATCTAGACTGGCGGCATTTGCCATGATTTGGCATACCTTGTCTTGCAGTGATTGTGCGTGTTGTTCATCGACTTCAAATACTAATTCATCGTGTACTTGCATTATCATGGTGATCTCACCTTGGGTTTCTTCGGCAATCCACTTAGCAACATCGATCATGGCTTTCTTAATAATGTCTGCCGCTGTGCCCTGCATGGGGGCGTTAATGGCTGCACGTTCAGCCGCTTGGCGACGCATGGCATTACGGTCTTTTATCGCTGGCAGATATAATCTTCGGCCAAATAGCGTTGATACGTACCCTAAATCAGCCGCTTCAGCACGAGTGTCCTCCATATACTTTAATACGCCTGGGTAGCGTTGGAAGTAGGTATCGATATAGCGTTGAGCTTCTGCACGCGGGATGTCGAGCTGTTTTGCTAAGCCAAAGGCTGACATGCCATAAATAAGACCAAAGTTCACCGCTTTGGCTCGTCGGCGTTGCTCAGTAGTGACTTCACTAAAGTCGACGTCGAATACTTCTGCTGCCGTTGCGCGGTGAATATCTTTACCGGCAGCAAAGGCGCTTAATAGGCCATTATCTTGAGACAAGTGCGCCATGATACGTAACTCGATTTGCGAGTAATCCGCTGCGAGCACTTTGCGGCCTTCTGCAGCAACAAAAGCATGACGAATACGGCGTCCTTCTTCGGTTCGAATCGGAATGTTTTGTAAGTTTGGCTCACTGGATGATAAACGCCCTGTAGCTGCATTCGCTTGGTGGTAGCTAGTATGCACGCGCCCCGTTTTGGGGTTGACCATTAACGGTAGCTTGTCGGTATAGGTACTTTTCAGTTTAATCAGGCTGCGATGTTGCAAGATGATTTTCGGTAACGGGTAATCTAAGGCTAACTCCACTAACACTTCTTCTGCAGTAGAAGGCGCACCTTTGGGAGTCTTTTTGATTACCGGGTATCCTAATTTTTCGAAAAATAGCTTCTGTAACTGCTTGGTTGAGCTTAGATTAAACTTTTCACCTGCGATGTCGTAGGCTTGCTGTTCTAGCTCGTCGATCTTGCGTGCGAGCTCTTCACTTTGCTGGCCAAGCAACATGCTATCGATTAACACACCGTTACGTTCGATTTGCGATAATATCGACAAGAGTGGCAGTTCAATATCGGTAAAGACGCTGGCGAGTTCGCTGGCCTTTTCAAGTCGTGGCCATAGGTGTTGATGTAACCTCAGGGTGATATCAGCATCTTCAGCGGCATAAGGGCCAGCGGTTTCTAGTGGAATTTGATTGAAGGTCAGCTGCTTTGCACCTTTACCGGCAATTTCTTCGAAACTGATATTTTTATGCCCTAGGTACTTCAGTGCCAAATCATCCATATTATGTTTGGAGGCCACTGAATTAAATACATAAGACTCAAGCATAGTGTCAAAAGCTACCCCTTTTAGCTCGATACCCACATTGGCCAAAATGCTCATATCATACTTTAGGTTTTGACCAACTTTTTTCAGTTTAGGATCTTCGAGCAAGGGCTTAAGCTTAGCTAACGCCATTTCCATATCGAGTTGTTCAGGTGCATCGACATAATCATGGGCTAGGGGAAGATAGGCTGCTTCTCCGGCCTCAACAGCAAAGGACAAACCAACCAGTTTTGCCTGCATATAATCTAGGCTGGTAGTCTCAGTATCGATTGCGAAAAGTGCGCTGTTGGCTAACTTTTCTACCCAAGTATCAAGCTCTTCTAACGTTAAGATTGTACTGTAATGGGTTTCAACAGTTTTGGCTGCACTATCGGCTTGGGGCTCGTCACCGGCATCTGTGGTGGGTTTATCTGATAGTACTTCAGCTAACCAGCGTTTAAATTCCATCTCACCGTAGCATTTGATCAATTCATCCTTGTTTGGCTCATTGATGTTGAGTTCATGCCAGTCTTGGTCTAGCTCAACATCCAACTTTATTGTGGCGAGTTCATAGGATAGTTTGAGCATATCGCCATGTTCAGCAATTTTAGCCGGCATAGTTTTAGCGCCTCTAAAGCCAAGGGCCGGCATTTTATCAGGATTGGCCAAAATGGCTTCTACGCCTCCAACCCCGGTTAACATAGCTAGAGCGGTTTTTTCTCCTACGCCAGGTAAGCCTGGAATATTATCGGCCTTGTCTCCTTGCAGTGCTAACAGGTCGATAATCAGCTCAGGTCCTACTCCGAACTTTTCTGTGACCTCGGCTGGACCTAAAATGGTATTGGTCATGGTGTTGATAAGGGTAATGTTGTCATCAACAAGCTGAGCCATATCTTTATCGCCAGTACTGATTAACACCGCACGCCCTTCTTTACTGGCTTGAGTGGCAATGGTACCGATCACATCATCAGCCTCTACTCCAGGAATACTGACTAATGGCAGACCGAGCGCTTTAATAATTTGGTGAAGCGGTGCTATTTGGCTGCGCAAATCATCAGGCATTGGTGGACGTTGGGCTTTATATTCTGCATACATTTCGTTGCGAAACGTTGGCCCTTTAGCATCAAATACCACGGCCATTTGGCTTGGTTTATATTGATTCAATAAGCTACGCAGCATATTGATCACGCCATAAACTGCGCCCGTTGCTTCACCTTTAGAGTTAGTTAAATGTGGGGGTGCATAATAAGCTCGGTAAAGATAAGAAGAACCATCCACAAGGATTAAAGGGTTATCAGCAATAGTTGGCATATAGTTGTTTCGATTTAGCAATTCTATGATGGCGCTAGCATGCCACAGACTGGCGATTTCGGCCATGTTAAATTGAACCACTGCCTGTGGATAACTCTGTGAGCTAAAAATAGCATAAGATCCATAGGCTTAGAAAAGACTACGGGAAATGTTTTTTAAGTTGTTGATTTTTAACTTTAAAAAATAAAAGTGTGAACTAGATATGACTTCTTAACAATAAATTCTAATTTGTGGACTTATTATTTTTTGTCTTGTAAATAGACTTGACGTCAACCAATAAAGGTTATCAGTAAAGTCGATGCACTAACTTAGCATGAAAAATAGTCAGATCAAGGCTTTTGTTACAGTTTGGTTAAAACATAATCGTATATAGAAGGGCACTTTAATAAGAATTTACTAACTTCAATAATGTAAGTAGCTTAAACATCGCTTAGGGTTGCCTATTCTTACTTTGGTAAACTTATTGCTCTAATGTGTGTTGATATCTAATTAGTATTGGGATTGATAGAAATCAACGAAAGCTTTTATCCTGTTTTAACCTTCGGTGTGGGGTTATAAATGTTGCAATTGTTCAATGCTATCAACTGTCGTTGCTAAGTTTATTTCGGGGTAAAGATAGCGTGAGAGCAGCTGTTATGACTATAGAAGTTGTAGAACAGCAGTCTGGCCCTCACACTATTTAGCTGATTATTCGATTAAGTTTGTAGCCTGATTGCAACCTGGTTCGCTGCGTTTTGAATATCAACCAGCGTCATATTCGCTCCGGTCTTTTCTCCCATTGGGGGAGAAAAAGAAAGCCTGTTTTCATAGTCACTTAATGTTTGCCATCTAATTTTGTCATCTCTTGATGAATGAGGATAAAATCCTACAGTAATAGCATTATGAAGGCTTGCGACATGTAAAGGGCCTGTTGAACCAGCTATCATGACATCAGCTGCGACTAGAGAGCGTGAAAACTCACCTATATTCTTTATTGGATTTGCAGGCTCAGCAATATGGCCGAAGTCAGTTATGAGTTGTACGACCTGTTCAGCGAGTGGTTTCTCACTTGGACCAAAGGTAACGACAAACTTTAATGCAATACCACTTTTGGTGGCGATAATATTTGCTAGGTCAGCAAACTGTTGAGGAGATATAGAGCCTTCGGAGCCCCCGCTTCCTGGGTGAATAAAGATGAGCTTTTCATCACCTGTTTTACCATAAAACTCTTGCCACTTTTCTTTTTCATTTTGCACATCCCACAGTCGTTGTTCGATATCTGCGGGAGGAATATGGTTTTTGCATAAAAAATATTCAATATGATCTGTACAATATCGCCACTCAGGTTTTAAACAAGCGCTGCGGTTAAGTGGGGCTCTGTGAGTATACAGGTACTGATACCATTTTCGCCTTTGGCCTAAACGATATGGAATATTGGCTTCTTTTGTTATTTTAGCCATGTCTTTGTGGCTATGCAGGATAAGTGCGGCTTGGTAGTTGTTGGCTTTAATTTTGTCGATAAGCTTTGGATCATCTTTTTTATAGATCAAAATATTATCTATAAAATCAAACTGCTTAGCGAGTGATTCAATTAAAGGTGAAACGATAACGTCTATTTGAGCAAAAGGCATAGAGCGTTTAAGTAATGAGATAGCTGGTAGGGTGTGGCAAAAATCTCCAAGCTTATCGACTCTAACAATGAGTATACGTTCCATGGTCTATCGCCTAAATTAAAATAATGTGCTTTATACCTGTTTCAAATTTGCAAAACAATGATTGCAGGTACAGTTTTATTTAGTTGTGACAACACTAGTGTAGTTATATGCTTTATCACTAACTTTTAGCGAGCCTTTTGCTATCGATAAAGCCTTGTAATACACCGACTAACAGCCCACCTACATGAGCACCATTGGCAATGGACAGTCCAAACATATCGGTAAAGCCAAGAACTAGCCAAAACAGCATGAAGCCAACATAGGCTTTGGGTAAGCCTATGCCACATTGGGGCGCTCGGGTGCCCATAATCCATGTGTAACCAAACACGGCGTAAACAACGCCAGATAAACCGCCGAAATTGGGTCCGGTCATATAAAATTGAACGATATTTGGCAGGGTGCCGGCGACAACTAAAATGATGGCTAATGGCGCAAGGCCAATTCGGTTTTCAATTTTGCCACCTAGATACCACCACCATAGTAAGTTGAAGATGATATGAAGGGCTGAAAAGTGCATTAAACTAGGTGTGAATACTCGCCAAAACTGACTGAGTTCAGCTTGTGGTACTGCGCCGAAAAAAGAAAGATACTCAAATATTGGGTTGGCAAAGCCCACATTGAATCCAATGAAAATGACACTGCATAGCGCGATTATCGTTAAGGTTAACGGCCCCGCACCAGTGATGAATTGGCTGAAAAGCTGTAACGACGGGGCGCCATAATCAAATTTTGTTTGAGTGGAGCCATTATCCCAAGATGCTTGCAGATACTTTTCATCAAATGGGTGGTTGAGGAAAGCTTGGTACTCTACTCTAGCTTGCTGAAGGTGAGCTTCATCGTTAACGGTTAAGATAACCCCTTCAGCATGAGGGTGAATTTGGCATGCAATGCCTTGACCTTTGAGGTAATCGACTAAAGCTTGTGCTGCTCGTGGATTGGGCAGTAAACCGACTTCCCACATAGGTTTTCCTCTATCGTGCGCTTAAGAGCTTATGGGTGAACTATAGCTGTTCTCGCCAAGCCTGAAAACCACCATCTAAGCTGTAAACATCGTCGAAACCTTGTTCGTTAAGGTAAGTGGCTGCACTTTGGCTGCTGATACCATGATAGCAGACCACCACTAATGGCTGATCCATATCGGCATCGCCAATAAACTGGGCTAAGTTTTCATTGGTCAGGTGGATTGATTGCGGGATATTGCCTGCTTCGAAACTGGCGGCATCGCGAATATCGACTATTTGTGGTGTGCTCTCTTGGCACATTTGGATGAGTTGATTAACGCTTAAATGTTGAAACGCAGACATGCTACTTCCTGGTTGCTACTTTGCTAATGCAGCATAGTGTGCAATAAGGAGCTGCAGCTGTACAGCTCCTTATTCTGCGGGGCGTTATCGCCAGTCGAGAATGACTTTGCCAGATTGGCCTGAGCGCATGGCGTCAAAGCCAGCTTGGAAGTCATCAATGTTATAGTGATGGGTAATAATTGGCGAAATATCTAATCCTGATTGGATCAAACTGGCCATCTTATACCAAGTTTCAAACATTTCTCGGCCGTAAATCCCTTTAATCACTAGCCCTTTGAAGATCACTTTGCTCCAGTCAATGGCCATATCGCCGCCAGGAATACCTAGCATGGCAATCTTGCCACCATGATTCATGGTATCGAGCATTGAGTGGAATGCTGCTGGTACGCCAGACATTTCAAGGCCAACATCAAAGCCCTCTGTCATGCCAAGCTCTGCCATCACATCTTCTAAGCGCTCTGTGGCAACATTTACTGTGCGGGTCGCGCCCATTTTCTTAGCCAGATCAAGACGGTATTCGTTTACATCGGTGATCACCACATGGCGTGCGCCAACGTGCTTACAAACGGCTGCAGCCATAATACCGATAGGACCTGCACCGGTGATTAATACATCTTCACCAACCAGATCAAAAGATAAAGCGGTATGAACAGCGTTGCCAAATGGGTCAAAAATGGCTGCCAAATCATCCGAGATATCGTCAGGAATCTTAAACGCGTTAAATGCTGGAATCACTAGGTATTCAGCAAATGCGCCATCGCGGTTGACTCCCACACCTGAGGTATTGCGACATAAATGGGTACGGCCAGCACGGCAATTGCGGCAATGTCCACAAGTGATATGACCTTCTCCAGATACGCGATCGCCAATATTGAATCCGCGTACTTCTTGGCCTATTTCAACCACTTCACCAACATATTCATGACCAACAACCATAGGAACAGGAATGGTGTTTTGTGACCATTCATCCCAGTTATAAATATGAACATCAGTGCCGCAGATCGCGGTTTTGCTGATTTTAATTAATAGATCGTTATGGCCAAGCTCAGGCTTAGGCGCATCAACCATCCAAATGCCTTCTTCTGGCTTTAACTTGCTGAGTGCTTTCATAATGAGATCCTAAATAATACCCATCTCTTTTGCGATACGGGTAAAGGCATCAATGGCTCTATCTAACTGAGGTTTGGTGTGAGCCGCTGACATTTGGGTACGGATACGGGCTTGGCCTTTAGGTACCACAGGGAAAGAGAAGCCAATAACGTAAATGTTCTCTTCAAGTAAGCGGTTAGCAAAATCACTGGCAAGTTTGGCATCACCAATCATGACCGGAATAATGGCATGATCGGCGCCGCCTAATGTGAAGCCTGCCGCGGTCATTTTTTCGCGGAAATAACGGCTGTTTTCCCAAACGGCTTCACGTAGTGCCTGACCTGATTTGAGCATCTCTAGAACATGAATTGATGCAGTCACAATCGAAGGTGCGAGTGAGTTGGAAAACAGGTATGGGCGCGAGCGTTGACGTAGCCAATCAATGACTTCTTTTTTACCAGAAGTAAATCCACCTGATGCACCACCTAGTGCTTTACCTAACGTACCTGTGATGATGTCAACGCGATCCATGACTTCACAATACTCGTGAGTACCACGGCCTTCGTTGCCAACAAACCCGACGGCGTGAGAATCATCAACCATAACCAGCGCACCATATTTGTCAGCTAGATCACACACACCTTTAAGGTTGGCGATCACACCGTCCATAGAGAACACACCATCAGTGGCAATAAGAATATGACGGGCACCCGCTTCTTTAGCCGCTTTAAGTTGGGTTTCTAAGTCAGCCATATCATTGTTGGCGTAACGGAAACGTTTGGCTTTACACAAGCGAACACCATCGATGATGGAAGCGTGGTTAAGCGCATCAGAAACGATGGCATCTTCAGCACTGAGTAAAGTTTCGAATAATCCCGCATTTGCGTCGAAGCATGAAGAGTAAAGAATGGTATCTTCCATACCCAAAAAGTCACTTAGGCTTGCTTCTAATTGTTTGTGAATGTCTTGAGTACCACAAATAAAGCGCACCGAAGCCATACCAAAGCCATGTTTGTCTAGGCCTGCTTGAGCAGCGCTAATCAGCTCTGGGTGATTTGCTAATCCAAGGTAGTTGTTAGCACAGAAGTTCATGACTTCGTGGCCATTAACTTCAATTTCTGTTTTTTGTGCAGAAACGATAACGCGTTCGCTTTTATACAGGCCTTCAGCTTTTATATCTTCTAGCTGTTGATTAATTTGCTTGTAGAATGAGGTCGTAGCCACCTGCTGTCTCCTTCACTTATTTTTCTAGTTCTGCTCACTAAGTAATCGATTAATCATAGCGAATATTCGCTTAATTTGGTGTAGTGAGAGCAATGGTATTAGATGTCTATTACGATTTCTCAGGCGCTCGCTTGGTTGTTGGCGTCGAAAAATCCCGTTAAGGTGGCCGAATTCTAACCTTAAATGAAGCTAAGCAGACACTCTTTTTTACTAGGATTACCTAAGATCGTGCATAGGTCACTTTTAGATAACAAAAACTAATGTGAATATTAACATCACATTTAGTTGCTTGGCTGCTGAATGAGGCTTAGAGAGCTCGCGTAGGTGAGCTCTACTAATTTGCTAGGCGACTTCGTCAGTGACTTGTTGCTGGGCAAGTTGCTGATAGTGCTCTTCAATTCTAAGGAAAGTTTGCTTAGCGCTGGGTGTGGCATAAGCCTTAAAAATCATGATGACCCGCAATATTCCTTCATAAAGGGCGCTTTTGGTTATTTGAGTTTGATCGGCCTGGTGAGTTAAGCGATTACTGATCCAGAAACAAGCAATCATGCGAATTGTATCGGTTAGCGGTACGACCTCTTCATCGGCAATATCGAGTACGCCATCTTGTTTCAGTTTGATGAGAATTTGCGAGGCGCGCTGCAGGAAGGTTTCATGGGTTTTTGCATAAAGCTGATTTAATTCGCTATCCCTGCCAAGAATGATCACTAAGTTGGCATACATGAAGCGAAATTCCCATAAGGTATAGAAAAGCGCGTCAAAGTAGCCAACGAGCAGGTCGATATTGACCTCGTCATTTTCATAGGGCTGAAACCCTGCGGTGAGGTGCTCTTGATACAAGTCAAATATGCAGCGAATGATGTCTTCTTTATTGCGAAAATGGTAATACAGGTTGCCGGGACTAATACCTAGATGTGCAGCAATATGGTTGGTCGTGATGCTTCGCTCACCGTGTTCATTAAATAAAGCCAGGCTTGCGTGAATGATTTTATCGCGGGTTTTCATGATGTTCCTATCGCGTTTAACTAAGCGGTGCTATCGACATTGCTGCACATTCTGACAATAGCTCGTATTGTTTGATGATAACGCACCAATTTATCAGCACAATATTCATCAAGGCTACTCAGACCACTTATTGGTCTTGCTAGCTATTGGCTAACTGCTGATAGTGTTGCTCTAAGCGTTTAAAGGTCGGCAAGGAGCTCATTGTCGCGTGGGCTTTGAGTAACATGATGACGCGAAGTAGACCTTGATAAATAACAGCTTTATCAATGGTCACGGTACTTAGGTGAGTTTGTTTATAGCCAATCCAAAAGCAGGCGATCATACGCATGGTATCAGCAAGAGGGCGAATGTCATTGTCTTCAATATCGAGCAAGCCATCTTTTTTTAAGTTAGCCAAAATTGCGCTAGAGCGAGCTAATGCTTGCTCTTGGACAATCAAATAGCGTTCAAGTAATGCTTGGTCACGGTTGAGAATATCGGTGATGTTGGTGTACATAAAGCGGAAATGCCACAGAATATCGAACATAGTATCGAAGTATCCCACGAGCAATTCGACATCGACTTGCTGATCGACATAGGGTTGAAAGCCATCTTGTAACTTGGCTTCATACAAAGAAAATATTGACTGAATAATGTCTTCTTTGTTTTTGAAATGATAGTACAAATTGCCAGGACTAATACCAAGATCGGCGGCGATATGATTGGTGGTGATACTGCGCTCACCATGCTCATTGAATAATTTTAAGCTGCCATGCACAATCTTTTCGCTGGTTTTCATCGAGTTAGCAATCCTTTTCCATTTGTCGTTATCATTAACAATCTTTGCCTCTAACGCAAGCCTTTAACGGCGAATCACAGATATTATCAGGCTTATGTTAGAATTGAGGCAATACCGCCTAACCTAGACCCTAAGTACACATTTTATGAATCGTTTTGTCTATTCAGTGATCCTATATCTTATTTCGCCTTTATTAGTGCTGTATTTGGTTTTTCGAGGAATCAAAAGTCCGAGCTATCGCCAGCGCTGGTCAGAGCGGTTTGGTCTAAAGTCATTACGCCGTACTGATGTACTTTTTCACTGTGTGTCGATGGGGGAGACTCTAGCGGCAGTGCCGTTAATTAAACAGTTACTGGCTGAATCACCTCAACTTAGTGTCACCATCACCACCACAAGCCCCACTGGCTCCAACGAAGTGATAAAGGCATTTGGCGATCAAGTCCAGCACTGTTACCTACCGTTTGATATTCCGCTATGTACTCAGCGGTTTTTAACTCAGGTTGCGCCAAAGATGTGTGTCATCATGGAAACCGAGTTGTGGCCTAACTTACTGCATTTTTCCCATAAAAAAGCCGTTAAGCTGGTGCTTGCCAATGCACGTTTATCAGCTAAATCTGCTGCTAAATATCAACAGCGTCCTAGACTTTCCATTCCCATGTTACAGCAACTTGATTGTATTTTGGCGCAAGATAAACAAACGGCGGAGCGTTTTGTGGCTCTGGGCGTTGATTCTAAGAAGGTGTCGGTCACAGGCAGTTTAAAGTTTGATCTGAGTATTTCCGATGAACTAAAAGTTAACGCAAAAGCATTGCGTCAAATTTGGCGAGCAGAGCAGCGGCCGGTGTGGGTAGCAGGAAGTGTTCACCCTGGCGAGTTCACTCAGATGATTGCTGCTCATAAAACCGTGATGCAACGCTACCCGAGTGCGCTGATGATTATGGTGCCGCGCCATCCCGAACAGTTTAATGCTGCTGCCGATGCTGTGGTTTCCAATCAACTATCTCTAAGCCGGCGTAGTTTACAACAGACAGTGGATGACGGAACTCAGGTATTACTGGGGGATACCATGGGCGAGTTGCTGCAATTTTATGGCGCAGCCGATCTTGCTTTTGTTGGTGGAACCTTAATTGATAATGGTGGCCATAATCCATTAGAGCCTGCGGCACTTGGGTTACCGGTGTTTGTTGGTCCGCAACATTGGGATTTTGCTGAAATCACCCAATTGTTGCAACAAGCTGGTGGTTTACAGGTGGTGCAAGATAGCGATGGGTTAGCACAATCTTTAATTGCGCTGCTTTCTCAACCTGAAACCTATCGTGATGCTAGCCAAGCTAGTCTGGCTGTGGTTGCTGACAACAAAGGCGCCGTCAATAAACAACTACGTCACCTTATTGAATCATTAGGCTGATTAAGCACAGCTACACCGCGCTATAACCCTGTTGTAGCGCTTGCCAATTTTCCATCGTGAAACTGAGTTGTGGTTGTTTGTTTTTTTCTTTTTTAAATGAGCGTAATAGGCGCGCTAAGTTAGCCTGTTGCCAACGCGGATTTGGTGTTTTGATGCAGCCGCGATCAAAATCAATCAAGTAGAACTGCTCACCCGTTAGCAAAATATTTTTTGCATTTAAATCGGCATGATAGACGCCGCGCTGATGAAACTTTGCAATCAGTTTTCCTAGGGCATGCCATTGTTGAGCTGTCATTGAGGTTTTTGTTAGATGGGCGACGAGATCGCGTGCGCCTGCAACGCGCTCAATAATGATGTCGCCTTGATAGTGCAGACCATGGCGGGTAATTTGTGCGGCGATAGGTTTAGGGACATTGAAGCCTTCACCAAATAGTTGCTCTAGCAGTTTTAACTCTGCAACAGCGCGGGTATTGTGCAAACCGGTATAGAGGTAGGCATCTCGGCTGAGCTTTTCGATTAATCCACCACGGTAATAGTGGCGCAATACCCAATCATTATCGCTGCTGATGCTAATTGTATTCGGATCGATAAACCACGTGGTATAGCGCCCCGTTGATGTGCCAGTCACAGCTTGATGTTGTTGCCAAAATGCTGGCGAGAACCACAGAGGAGTAATGCTGTCAGGGGTATCTTTGCAATAGGCAAGGATATGTTTATCTATGGTTTTTATTTGCATGAACTGATTGATTTAATAGCTTGGCATGGCGCTATTCTACTCTAAGTGGCGCGATAGAGTCACCGTTGAGTGGCATTCGACAGTTTTTAGCGGCATTGCTTGGTGTGATGCTGGTTGTCGATTACACTCTTGTTATTGATTAAGACCTCGACGAGCTCCATGACTTTACATTTACAATCTGCCCAATCTCTGTGTTTATTGCGTCTTTCTGCTATTGGTGATGTTTGTCACGCGGTAGCCATGGTGCAAGCTATTCAGCGTCAATATCCTCATTTGAAGATAACCTGGGTCATTGGCAAAGTTGAATATCAATTATTGCGTCACCTTGAGGGGGTGCAGTTTGTGATATTTGATAAGTCTTTGGGGTGGCGCAGCTATTTGCAACTTCGACGAGCGTTGGCTGCAGAGAAATTTGATGTCTTGTTGCATATGCAGGTGGCATTGCGCGCCACGATTGCTTCTACAATGATACGCGCTAAAGTGCGGATTGGATTTGATCGTGCACGCGCCAAAGAAGGTCAATGGCTGGTGACAAACCATCAAGTTGAACCGCTCGCCACGCCGCATGTTTTAGAGGGTTTTATGGGGTTTGCCAAAGCTATAGGCGTGCAGGACTTGCAGCCATCTTGGCATATTCCAGTACCGGATGCAGATGTTGAATTTGCTCGGGGAATCATTGCAGATACCGATAAGGTCATGGTTATTTGTCCAGCTGCCAGCAAAGCTGAGCGTAACTGGCTTCCTGAGCGTTATGCCGCGGTGGCTGACTACGCGGCTAATCTTGGCTATCGAGTTTTATTGTGTGGTGGCCCGACGACGCTTGAGGCTAACTTAGCTACCCGTATCGCATCTGAAACTCGCTGTGAAATTGAAAACTGGGTTGGCCGCACCAGTTTGACGCAATTGTTGGCAGTGTTAAAGCAAGCAAGTTTAGTGATTGCACCCGACACCGGGCCTGCACACATGGCGGTGACCCAAGGCACACCGGTTATTGGCTTATATGCTCATTCCAATCCAGGTCGAACCGGACCTTACCTATTTCTGGACCATGTGGTTAGCGTTTATCCAGAGGCGATTGTCAAACAATATGGCCAACAGGTCCCTTGGGGAACTCGGGCCAAAGGGCAAGATTTGATGGCCTTAATTACGGTGGAAATGGTCACTAAACGTATTGATCAGCTGTCGCAACAGTAGCCGCTGTTGTGGTAAGCTAATTGGCTTGAGGATCTGTTTAGCTAAGCCACGCTGAATAGCATTTTACTGGGATGTAAAAATCAATTAGCTGAACACTATGGATGTATTCGATGTCTGCTGCGCCTAAGTTTTTGTTCGTTCCTGTGTCTTCTGACGAAGGTATCGGCGAATATATGCGCTCGAAAATTATTGCCGACGAAGTGATGCGCCGCTGGCCTGATGCGCAGATAGACTTTGTGCTTAATCGGTATGCCCCCTATATTCATCAGTGCCCTTACCGTACTCATTTAGTCGATGATACGCCGACCAAGAAAGTCAAAGAAGTCAATCAACTGGTGACTGACTTACAGCCTGATATCGTGATTTTTGATGCCGCCGGCCGTAAAGCACAGCTTAAGCACGCCAAGCGTTGTGGGGCGAAAGTGATTTTTATCAGCCAGCACCGTCGTAAACGATCGCGAGGCATGAAAATTGAGCGCGCGTTAGTGACTGACAGTCATTGGGTTGTGCAGCCTGAATTTGTGATTGGTGATATTAGCGCTGTAGATAAGCTCAAACTCGATTTAATAAACCGACCATATCCTAAGTTTACCGGATCTATTTTTTCGCAACCCGATGAATCGCAACTGCAAGCTCTGCTAAAGCAATATCAGTTAAGCCATGGGGGCTACTTGTTATACAGTGCGGGGTCCGGGGGCCACAAGTTGAAAGCAGGCTTAGCCGCTGACCTTTGGGCTGAAGTGGCGACAAATGTCTATGCTAAGACGGGTATATCGAGTGTCATGGTGTATGGGCCTAATTATCCTCATGCAATTCCAGAACTTCCTGGGGTTATTGCAGTGTCGGCTTTTACGAGTAGCGAATTTATAAACTTATTATCAGCTGCTAGAGCGGCGATTTTGAGTGGCGGAGATACCTTATTACAGGCTATTGCCCTAAATACCCCTAGTTTAGTCGTGGCTGTTTCTAAAGATCAGCCTAGTCGCATTGCTCAGTGTTATAAAGCGGGCCTCATTGCGACATGCAGTGACAATGTGCATGCCATGGAGGAGGCGACGTTGATACTATTACAAGAAGAAAGTCAACAATTCTTGAAGTCAAATAATGCTCAGTTGTCGCGTGGCAATGGCCTCACTATTGCGATGCAAGATATTGAGCAGTTACTCACGTTATCATGAAAAAGCGAATTGCTATTGCCATTGATAGCTTAGCCGGTGGTGGTGCAGAGAGGGTTGCTATCACTTTAGCGATGGAGCTCCATCGTCAAGGGCATGAGCCACATTTGCTTATTATGTTACCTCACATTGAACACCAAGTTCCTGAGGTGATTCCAACGCACTTTTGCTTTGAACATAAAAATCAAAATATTGACAGTGTAATAAACCTAAAGCGGTCTGCTAATCAATTGCGTATTTGGATTGATAGGCTTGAGCAGCAGTATGGCAGATTCGACCTGTTTTTATCCAATCTTGATAAAACCAATATATTGATGACAAAGGTTAAGGTGTCACCGTTATATTGTGTGGTCCACAATTCGATAGTTTCGGAGTTAACTCGGCAGCGAAAACTCGGACCGCTGGCTTACTTTAAGATGCGGCGTGCAAAACGAGCTCTAAATGGCCAACACTTGATTACGGTATCAAAAGGCATTGAGACCGAACTAAAACAGTTGTCGATGATTAAACCTGCTTCAGTGACGACCATCTATAATCCGTTTGACTTTGAGGCCATACAGGTGCTGGCGCAATCACCCTTACCTGAGAATATACCTGAAAACTATATTGTGCATGTGGGGCGTGTGGCTAAACAAAAACGTCATGATGTTTTGTTTAAATCACTGGCGAAAATGCATCAAAATATACCTTTGGTGTTGTTATGCGGTAATCCGAAAAAAGCTTACAAAATCGCGAAACGTTACGGTGTTGCAGAAAAGGTGATTTTGCCTGGTTTTCAAGCTAACCCTTACCCTTGGATAAAACATGCTCGATTGTTGGTATTAAGCTCTGATTACGAGGGGTTGCCAACAGTTTTAATTGAGTCGTTGATTTGTCATACACCTATCGTGAGTACAACCTGCCCCCATGGTCCTACTGAAATAATGACAGGAGAGTTAGCCCAGTTTTTGGTACCAATGCGATCTGCCGCTGCATTAGCAGATACTATGGACGCTGCGTTAAGTCAGTACCCGACCTTAGATGATGCCTCTATTTTACGACAGGTTTCTCAAACCCAGGTTGCTAAACAATATTTGGCGCTATTGGACTAAGTAGGCTCGTATCGATAGCTGGGTTGCGATTGCTAACACTCGCTAATACCTGCACGACACCAAGTGAGCTTGGCATTGATGCTTTGCTGGAATATCACATCATTTTTGTGTAGTTGGGCACGGCAGCTCTCTTGATGATCAAGGTGGTAAGCAACAGCGCTAAACTTGCTGACTTTGCGTAATATACCCGCATTGATCATGCGTTGGGCAAATTCTTTATCTTCGGGGCCCCAACCTTCAAATTCCTCATTGAAACCATTGATATTAATGACATCCTGGCGCCAAAAAGCTAAGTTGCAGCCATGAATACCCACGGTCGATTGAGGGGTTTTATGGCTGAGCATGTTTGCAAGTGCTCGGCAGCGTATTGTTAGCTCTCTTCCTCTAGCAATTCCTTTGGATAAGGGATGAGGTAAGGCCTGTTGTTGCTGGACTAAGCCGCTTAACTTTGCATTCATTTTGACTCGCTTGCCTGTAATGAAGCGTGCGGGTTGAGCATGATACTTATGGTCAGCGATGAAGTTCTTTTCGAGTACCATATCGCCATCAATCATCACGATATAGTCATGGTTGGCTTTATCGATAGCTTGATTACGGCTACGAGATAGTCGAAAGCCTTTATCTTGTTGCCAGCTATGGTGCAGTGGCACTGGAAATGTGGATTGGTAGGCTTTTATTAGCTGCTCGGTTTGTTTACCAGAGCCATCATCAGCAATGATTACTTCATCAGGCAAGCACGATTGTCGCAATACACTTTCGAGTACCGCTTTAAGTGCTTCAGGCCAATTATAAGTGGTAATAATCAAACTGATTTTCATCGCAACCTCTACACAAAATTGTTCGCCTCTTATATACGTCATTTTATGTAAGTCGTCGAATTTACTGTGTTTTTTGTTTTTTTATGGTTAAGGTTGCAGCAAAAGTGTTGAGATGAAGTGATGGGCTAGGCGAAAAGGAGGTGTACCGTTTGTTAACAAAAAAGGAGAGCAATATGCTCTCCTTAATTGGACGCCATACAGTAAATAAACGCTAGTATTTATGGCTAGGGTGGATAAGGCCAAACACAAAACTCAATAACCCAATGGGCAACTTAGTCTTTCGTTGTTGCTTCAACATATACACATGCCATGCTTGCTGCTTATACAGCAAAATATCTTCATCAGATAAGGTATCTTTAAAAATATCGCAGTAATCAATAATGTATTTCATGTCACGCATGGGGACTTTTTGGCGGTAGCCACGGCCTGAATAATGAATGAAATCGGCCTTTTGATAGTCATCGTAGCCTAATAACATCATGCGATTAAATTCAGCATCGGCCCCAACACTTTTAATACCATCGCGGCGAATTAGATAGTTGATATAGGTTTGATCGTAAAATTTGACGTGGTTACAGATGGCTTGCATCTCTTCAATGCTGGCGTTATTAAACAGGCCCGTTTCTTTAGAAACTAAGAACATCCCTGAGTTATAGTACACTGTCATGTCATCTTCTTTGGGCCACTCAACTTCACCTAAAATGGCGTTGATCTGCTCAGCTTGTGCCCCCCGATCTCTGTGACGACCTTCATTAAACATATAAACTGTATCTAAATCAGGACATTCAGCAAAAATGTCTCGTGCCCAAGGTGTGACGATCATGTCGGCATCGAGATAAAGCACGCGATCATACTCTTTCAAAACTTCAGTAATGTAGAGCTTTTCTGACCATGCTGGGCTGGCATCAAACTTGGGTTTGTTTATGTCAATTTTATAGTGCAATTGATCAGAAACAATGACATCGGCACCAATACGTTTCCCGTAGGCTTTAAAACTATCTACCGCGGCGCGATACATGGGGTTGTCGCCGATAGCGAGAGTAAAAATGGCTTTCTTCACGCAAGTTGCCTTTGGGTCAATCTCAACTGGTCATTTGAGAGTATTTGCTAAACACGCGCTCTACTGAAATATCCGCAATATGGCCTTTACCTTCTGTTGCGTACATAACGTGAGACGTTGCTGTTTCTGGGGGGGCCCAATAGGGCTTTTTCTGCCGCATCATTGCCAGTAAGGGGCGTTTCGCTGCAAAAGCGAAGTGTAAAATTGCGGTATCGACAGTGATAATAAAATCGGCACTGGCAATGAGTGAGGGCAATTCGAAAAAGTGTTCATTAACAGTAAATACTGCTACCTGTAATCCAGTTTTTTGACAAAAAAGCGCTGTTGCCTCTGTCACGCTTGGATAACTTTCCGGCGTTGTATTGATAATGAAACGTTGACCAGGGTCTTTTGCGGCAATTTTTTCGATGAGTTCGAATAGATATTCTATTGGCCAATCTTTTTTTACATTGGTTGATAAATGGTTCATAAATAGCAATTTTCCCTGCTTACTTGGATCAGGAAATTGCTCATCTAGCCAAGCTTTAGTTATTGGCGAGATATTTGTAGGCACCACTAAATTCGGCAGCATATCTGGCTTAGACAGGTTCATTCCAGTAATACTCTCAAAGATATGTTGATAGCGATCTGTTATGTGGTGTGTTGCAGGCAACATATCGTCTTTTAGCACAAAAGTGGCATCGGAGTGGCGGAAAAACCAGCCATTCAATATGCCAAATGACGCTTTTTTGGGGATGCTTGAAACAATGAATGCAGAAGGAGAAATCTCTCTGGCTAATTGAGAGTATTGATGGCTTTTACTTACGGTATGACAAAAAATAATGTCATAGTTTTGTTGTTTAGCTTGCTTCACATGCGCATTCATGGCTTCGGTAGAGTGGGTGCAGCCAAATGTAAGGTTGAATGCGCCCTCTGCAGCCATCCATTGTTGTAGGATTTTACTACGAGAAAGTCGCCATGCATCTTCATTGCAACGATTGTCATCCAACCATATGTCTAACTCAATATGAGGATGTTGTTGTTTTAGTGCAATTAAAAATGTTTTCAAATAGAGGAAATCACCCAGCGCTACGGGAGACATAAATAGCATACGACGACACTGAGCCAGTCGTGATGTTGAGATAATTGGCATGGGTAATTGTTCCTGTTTTTGACAGGCTAAGCATACCTTGAATCAACCGATTTCAAAAGTTAGTCGGTCACTATCCGCTTTAATTAGCCGATTTTTTTAGCCTAAGTAGACAATTGTCTGTACGGATATAGTTTCGTGATGTGATTATGGTATTATCAAAACTATATACAGAATTCACTTGAGTCTTGCTCAATAATAATTGAAGGCCAATTTTGATTTGCTTTGATGCATTGCACCCCTATTATTTACCTCAATACTTCCCCGTCATGCATGAACTATTGGCTCGGGGAGAATCTGTTCACTTTGTTATTTATCGCAGCAAAGAGCAACAAGATGTATTAGATGCCTTAGTCAAAGCGCATCAACTGTCTGTAACTTGGGTCGATAGCCAAGAGCAAGCATTGGCTTATTACCTTGACACTAAGCCCCGATGGGTGATTTTTGGTAATGCCTTTGATGGAAATAAACGGTTAAAAGGGGTATGTGGCACTGCCTTGATGCAACATGGCATTGGCCCTAAAGCCGTTTACTACACAGTATCTGAGTCTGACTTTGATGTGCGCTTCGTTGAAGGTGAGTACCGGTTGAAGCGGCTGCAACAGATGTTTCCTGAAAAGCAGTTTGTGGATACAGGCTATGCCAAACTCGATCCAATCATTCAAGGTGTTGAACCTGGGCTCGATTTAGTTCAGTTGGGGCTAGACCCGAATAAGCCAACATTATTGTATGCGCCGACCTTTTATCCTAGCAGTATAGAAAAAATGGCTAAACATTGGCCTGCTGAGTTTAGTGAATATAATATTTTACTTAAGCCCCATTACTTTTCGCTGAGTAAGCCCGCCTATAAAAAACAAAAACGCCTACTAGAACATTGGGCTAGCTTTGATAATGTCTATTTGGCGACCGCAGAGCAAGCAAACTTACTACCGTTTATGGCCAGTGCAGATTTGCTAATTAGTGATGCCTCATCGGCACTTTTTGAATTTGCCGCGTTAGATAAACCCGTTGTTTGGTGTGACTTCTATCATTTACGTTGGAGTTATCGCGGTATTTTTAAATTTCGCTTTAATCAACGTATGGATGAGGATTTATATCGATATGCTGGGGTCGCAATCCATGCAAAAACCTATAAAGAATTAAAGTCAGTGGTTGATCAGCAAATTGCCGAGCCAGAGTCTTTTGCTGCGGCAAGAGCTAAGTACACCTATGAGCTTGCGGGCACGGTAGATGGCCAATGTAGTCAACGTATCGTTAATTATTTAATGACTGAGAATTAAGATGAGAATCATCACATTTGGTACCTTTGATATGTTTCATATCGGGCATCTAAACATTATTGAAAGAGCCAAAGCTGTTGGCAACCACATCACTGTCGGCGTCTCTTCAGATAAGCTGAATTTTTCTAAGAAACAACGTTATCCTGTGTGCTGCGAAAGGGACCGTATGCGTATTGTCAAAGCTTTGGGTTGTGTTGATGAGGTATTTTTAGAGGAGTCATTAGAGCTTAAAGCTGAGTACATTAAACAGCATCGAGCTGATTGTTTGGTGATGGGGGATGATTGGCTAGGCAAGTTTGACCATTTAAAACCGCTTTGTGATGTGATCTATCTGCCCAGAACCCCTGCTATTTCAACGACTCAACTAATTGAAGTTGTCAAAGAGATCCCTTAAAAGGGATCTCTTTACATGGTAATCAATTGCTAGCTATTCACCGATAAAGTGCTGGTTAGCTAACCAAGTTAAATACTCAGGTACCGCCTGCTCTACAGACTTAAATGTGTCGGTATAACCTGCCTGACGTAGCTGGGTTAAGTCAGCTTGCGTGTAGCTTTGATAGGCACCTTTGAGTTTATCTGGGAAAGGTATGTACTCAATGTTGCCTTTGCCATGGTAGTTGATGACCGCATTGGCCACGTCATTGAAGCTTTGTGCTTGGCCGGTTCCACAGTTATAGATCCCCGAAACATCAGGGTTTTGCCATAACCAAATATTCACCTTCACCACATCTTCAACATAGACGAAATCGCGTAGCTGTTGGCCGTCTTCATAGCCATCTACACCCTCAAACAAGCGACATACACCATTGGCTTTGATTTGGTTATTGAAGTGAAATGCGACACTAGCCATGCCACCCTTGTGTTGCTCTCTTGGGCCATAAACATTGAAATAGCGTAACCCAGCCACTTGGCAGCTTAGTTGCTGTTGACGGACATATTGGTCAAATAGAAACTTAGAGTAAGCATAAACATTGAGTGGCTTTTCTAGGTCGCGTTGTTCGACAAACTTTTCGCTACCACCATATACCGACGCCGAAGAAGCGTAGATGTACTGGCATTGATTACGGTCGCAAAAGTGCAGTAGCGTTTTTGAGTACTCGTAATTGTTAGTCATCATGAACTTGCCATCCCACTCAGTGGTAGATGAGCAAGCACCTTGATGAAAAATGACTTCCAATTGACCGTCAAACACACCGGCTTGTATTTGTGCTAAAAACTGATCTTTATCTAAATAGTCGGCAACTTCACAGTCTGCCAAATTGAACATTTTAGTGCCGTCTGTTAAGTCATCGACGGCAATGATGTCATTGCGCCCCATGTTGTTAAGGGCTTTTACTAAGTTACTACCAATGAACCCGGCTGCGCCTGTTACGACTATCATATTAGTATTCCAATTCGGGGTGATGAGTGAAAACTAGGATAACAATACTTGTTTGTTATCAGATCAAGTTAACCATAATTACTGTCGAGGTAAGAAACCACATCTTTTGCAACCGTTTTAAAGTCGATTAAAGACATGTTTTTACCGGTTAATTTTCCAACTGGTGGAGCGTACGATAGGCGTCGCTCTTTATGTGATAAAGTTTGCCAGCGTACAATTGGAGCTGATTTTCTGCCGGCATAAAAACCTACTGTGGGTATATTATGTAGTCCAGCGAGATGAAGTGGACCTGTTGACCCCGCCATAAACATATCTGCAGCAACAATTGATTTAGCAAAATCAGCTAAATTGGGTAGAGGTTTTGCCATTATCGCTTTTACTGACTTCTGAGAAAGTCTTTCATAAATCTGTTGAGCGAGTTGCTCTTCGTTACCACTATACGTTAATACAAATTTGCAATCGACATTAGTATTGTTACTTATATCGATTGCCAAGTTAGCAAAATCTTTCGGTGAAAGGCTTCCTGATGATCCTCCCGTACCAGCATGAATGAAGATTAATCTTTCTTGAGGCTCTTTCTCATAATAAGTTTGCCACTTTTGCTTCTCTTCACTCACATCCCAATACTTTTGTGGCAAGTTAGGTATGTTTATTCCTTGCTGCGTGAGAAAGTGCTCGACCAACATACAGCCGCCTCGCCAGCATGGTTCTCCAAGTTTATATTGGGCGTCAGCAGTATGTTTATATAAATACTGGTACCAATTATGTTTTGGAGCCAACTTGTAAGCTTTTTCTAGATGGCGAATCATGCGATAAATTCTAAACTCCGAACAAGACACTATCACTGCGTCGTAATCTCGTTGGATAAACTTTTGACTGGTTACCTTATCATCACCAATATCAACAATGACATGGTCAACATAAGGGCATGCTTCTGCAAGAGACTTTACTGCTGGAGATACAAAGACTTCTATACTGGCTTTGGGAAGTGCAGTTTTTAATAGAAATAACGCTGGCCAATATAGAACAAAGTCACCAATTTTGTCATGTCGGACAGCAAGAACTCTTTCAATCATAGGTAAAGCAACCAAATTTCATTAAATATTTAGGTCAATTAATAGTTAGGTGTTTCGTTGAAACACAGTACGTTGACCGACAAAGCTTAGCGTAAATGATAGCATTTTTGCAGCTATAAAAGTGTACATTTTGGTGATGAAGCTTACTTAAGAGTAAATATTTAAGGCTAGAGAAATTGAGTGAGGTTTTCGTTTGATTTAATTTGTGATGATATGGGTGACGTTTCAATGTGTCATGATAAGCATTTAGGTTAGATAATTTTGAACAGCATAAATAGCTGTTAGAGGTAACAGATGGGAGTAAAATTAGGTACAATTGCCTCTCATTTTTTATTAGGTGTGAAAGCGATATGAAGGTTTCTTTGCCAGCATTTGAAAAAGCTAAAGTATTAGTGGTCGGCGATGTCATGTTAGACCGGTATTGGACTGGACCGACGGGGCGTATTTCACCTGAAGCGCCAGTTCCCGTGGTACGCATCAATCAAAATGAAGATCGTCCCGGTGGTGCAGCAAACGTTGCCTTAAATATTGCCACCTTAGGCGGGCAAGTTTCATTAGCTGGTATTGTGGGAAATGATGAAAATGCGCAAGCATTAACTACAGGTATTCAAGCACTCGGTGTCGAGCCTAAGTGGCATACCGTAGCCGACAAACCTACTATCACCAAGCTGCGTGTTATGTCACGCAACCAACAGCTGATTCGTTTAGACTTTGAAGAGTCATATACCTCGGTTGATAGCCAAGCGTTGCTTGATAATGCCGTTGCTGCATTACCTAATGTAGATGTGGTTATTTTGTCTGATTATGCCAAAGGGGCACTGATTGACCCGTTAGACTTTATTGCCCAAGCCAAAGCACAGGGCGTTAAAGTACTGGTAGATCCGAAAGGTAGCGATTTTTCTAAATATCGCGGTGCTACCCTGTTAACGCCAAACCTGAGTGAGTTTGAGTTGGTCGCAGGGCCGGTTACCAGTGAAGCCGATTTAGTAGAGAAAGCGCATAAACTCCTGAAAGATTTTGATTTAGAAGCGCTACTTGTAACCCGTTCAGAAAAAGGGATGACACTCATTACTGCCCAAGAGACTGAATTGCATATTCCTACGGTTGCTCGTGAAGTGCATGATGTGACTGGTGCTGGAGATACTGTGATATCGGCTTTGGCTACAGCGTTAGCCGCGGGTAGTGATTTACCCGAAGCATGTGCAATTGCTAATACTGCAGCTGGTATTGTAGTCGCTAAACTGGGTACTTCAACTGTCAGCCGGATTGAGCTAGTGGAAGCCTTATCACAGTCTCATGGTGAGATGGGGTTTGGTGTGGTGACTGAGGACCAACTTGCTTATGCCCTTGAGCAAGCGAGGTTGCGTGGTGAGCGGGTTGTAATGACCAATGGTTGTTTTGATATTCTCCATGCGGGCCATGTGAGTTATTTGCAAGAAGCGCAAGCTCAAGGTGACCGCCTGATTGTCGCCGTCAATGATGATGACTCTGTGCGTCGATTAAAGGGAGATGGTCGCCCGGTTAACCCTGTGGATCGTCGAATGGCTGTGCTTGCGGGGTTAGCTTCTGTAGATTGGGTAGTTCCATTTAGTGAAGACACCCCGCAACGAGTGATTGCTCGACTACTTCCTGACTTATTGGTTAAAGGGGGCGATTATAAGATTGAAGAGATCGCTGGTGGTAAAGAGGTCATTGCAGCTGGTGGCGTTGTTAAAGTGCTGTGTTTTGAAGATGGTATTTCCACTACGAAAATTATTGAAAACATCATGGCTAATCAGTAATTGTTAAAGAACAGGCAATAGGAAGTTATGCATACAAGAGCAATCTATCCAGGGACATTTGATCCTGTCACTAATGGTCATGCAGACCTTATTGAGCGTGCTGCTAAGTTATTTAAGCATGTGGTGATTGGCATTGCGGCCAATCCTTCTAAACAACCAAGATTTAGCTTAGAAGAGCGAGTGGCGTTGTTGAAGCAGGTCACTGCACATTTAGATAATGTCGAAGTGGTGGGCTTTTCTGGGCTATTGGTTGATTTTGCGAAAGAGCAACAAGCCAGTGTGTTGGTCCGTGGCTTGAGAGCGGTATCTGATTTTGAGTATGAATTCCAACTGGCGAACATGAACCGCCGTTTAAGTCCAAATTTAGAGAGTGTGTTTTTAACGCCAGCGGAAGAGAATTCATTCATCTCATCAACCTTGGTCAAAGAGGTCGCTTTACATGGCGGTGATGTCAGTCAATTTGTCCACCCCGAAGTGTCGAAAGCTTTGCTTAAGGAATAAATAAACTAGGATGATGTTTATTAAACAAAAATTGGCGGTAAAGCTATTGGCAGCGTTGCTGTTTATCGTTCAGTTTGCTGCGCATACTGCGCCATGGGTTGATACGTCAGATGTGTACCTTAGGGCTGATATTCAAGCTTTGGCTGATGCGGGGGTTATTACCGTACCGATTAATACCTATCCCTTGATGTGGTCTGGGATTGGTAGGGACTTAGCTAAAGCTGAGCCGTCGATATTGTCGCCTGGTTTGGTTGATGCCTATGCAAGGGTGAACTTTTATTATCGCCGCGCTGTGGGTAATTTTGGTAATACCAGTATTAAAGCCGCGGCGGCGACGGATCCTGCTCGCTTTCAGCACTTTGGGTCTGATTATCGCGAGCAAGCTGAAGTTAAAGTTTCGCATGAGTATTTAGGCGATAGGTTTGCCTTTAAAGTGTCAGGCTCGGCGCATTATGATCCTAGCGATGACAAAGAGATTCGCTTAGATGATTCCTATTTCGCGGTTGCATTGGGCAATTGGATGATATCAGCGGGCACTATAGACCAGTGGTGGGGGCCCGGATTTGACTCTGCATTGCATCGCTCTAGCAATACCCGTCCCATGCCTTCAGTGATGCTTACCCGTAACAATGCCGCTGCTTTTGAAACGCCATGGTTGTCGTGGATTGGCTCTTGGACCTTGACCACAGGTATTAGCCGCTTAGAAGAGGAGCGGGCAGTGGAGAATCCACTATTATGGAGCTTTAGAGGCACCATTCGCCCTCTGCGTCAGCTGGAATTAGGCTTGTCTTGGACAACTATGTTCTGTGGTGAGGGTGAACCTTGTGATATCGGCACGCTATGGGATGCCATTGCGGGTAATACTGAATGCTCTGATGGCTCGGCCTCTTGTGACCCATCAATGAAAACCAAAATTGGTAATCAGATGGCGGGGTTTGATGCTCGCTATGCCGATACTTGGTTTGATATCCCGGTCGGGATCTATTTAGAGCGTACTTGTGAGGATTCCAGTGGCCCGATGCCATGGGATTTAGCAGATTGTGCCAAAATGTTTGGTGTTGATACGCGCTTTGATTTTGATAACCAGCAATATAAGCTGTTTTTTGAATATAGCGATACCATGGTGGCTTGTGGTACCAACCAAAATATCTTCAACTGTTTCTATGAACATTCAACTTACAAAAGTGGCTCACGTTATTATGATCGCTCGTTAGGCAGTACCTACGATAGTGACGCGGTTGTTTATGCATTGGGAATGATAGGCCAGTTTAGCAATAGCAAAGGCATTACATCGATTTTACGTTATGCTCAGTTAAATAAAGATGGCAGCAGCCCTAGCCATGGTTGGGCACCACAGCCTCGTAAAGAGGATTTGTTGATGTTTGAATTAAGCTATCGTATGCCAATTTGGCAAGGCATGATGAGTATTGGTGGTACGGTATCGCAATCGGAATTTGAAACTGAGAGCAAAGAAACCGATGCGACCCTATTTGGCACTTATGAATATCGCTTTTAATCGCTGATTATCCAATGTAAAAGGCTAACACTTAGGTGTTAGCCTTTTTTGGTTTTAGCACTAATACCAATCTGTATAAAGATTTGATCGCTCAGCGAGAATTGGGTGCTTCTGAGGTAAGGCGACGAGTGAAGAGCATAGTTGTTCTACGGTTAAGCTCGTTAACACAGCATCAGGAGCACTAAAACTCGCCATTGTGGCGCGTTTTTGGCTGCCTACTTCTGCGTTGAATAACTTCACAAGGGAACAACCATTGTTTCAGTTATTCACCTTGAATTAGATTGCCAAAAGCGCGCTGAGTAGATCAACTTCTTATACAGGTTGGTATATAGATTATTTGCTTTGGCATAAGCTGCAAAATACGGTGGCCCGCTGTCCGAGCTTGATCTCACTGAGCATGTGACCACATTGGGTACATGTTTCGCCGCCGCGGCCATAAACATGAAGCTTTTGAGCAAAATACCCCGGCTTACCATCGGCATTGGTGAAGTCTTTTAGTGTGGTTCCACCTTGTTTTATCGCGTTAGCGAGTATCCGCTTTACCTCATTGACTAACTTTTCTAAGCGCGCTAAATCGACTTTTCCTGCTTCCATTTGTGGGTGAATTCCCGCAGCAAATAAAGCTTCGTTAGCATAGATATTACCTACGCCAACCACGATATGATTATCCATCAAGCACAGCTTTATGGCCTTCTTTTTTTGTTTAATTGCAGCAGCTAATTGCTCGACATTAAAGTGTTCGCTAAGCGGTTCCGGCCCAAGCTTTTCTAATAATGGATGGGCCTGCTCTGGCAGTTCACACCAAAGCCATGCACCAAATCGGCGTGGGTCATTGAGCCGTAGCATTCTGCCATTGGCCAAATGTAGGTCAATATGATCATGTTTTTCAGCAGGTGTGTCCCAAGGCACAATACGCAAACTACCGGACATTCCTAAATGCACGATTGTCGTGCCTGCTGCGGTATCAATCAGCAGGTATTTTGCTCGGCGTCGAACCTGGGTAATAGTTTGACCAACTATTTGCTGGGCTAAATCCGGTACTGGCCAGCGCAATGAGTCATTGCGTATAACTAGTTTAGTGACGGTTTGATCGGTTAGGTAAGGCGCGACACCCTGACGGGTAACTTCAACTTCTGGTAATTCTGGCATGGGCGATGTTATTCCTGTCCAGCGCTAATAATGGGTGATAAAGGTTGGCGTAAACTGGGGGGGATAAGGTACCAGTTACCAGCAGGCGATTTTAGGTAGCCCTCTGCGGCATAAAACCACCAACTTTGGGGCTCTTTAATGTCATCGACTTGGATTTGTAATTGATGCGGTGTGCTCTCAACCGCAGGGGGAAACCCTTGCGGTGAAATCATCACTTGCTTCCAAGCTTCGGCCCACTGTTGGCAATTGAGCACGCGTTCATCACATTGCCAACGAAAGCCGCCACCATCTAACCAGTAATCATCAAACTGCAGTTGTGTCAGTGGGGCGGATTTATCAAATAGGGCGACCGCATTGTCGGGGAGTTTGGCGGTTTTTCTATCGAGAAGCGTTAGTACAGACACCATAATTATCGAGGCGATAATGATGATGTTGTTCCATTTTCTTTTCGATTTTGGTGAGCGCGCCATGGCGGAGTAAACTCGTTATTATCCGTAAAGGTAACATGAGTTTATCACGCAATGGCAGAGTCTCAATAGTGGTTGGCTATCCGCCAGTCGCATTCATAAAGCGTAAAATCTGTGTCTCACCCTCTGAGCCAAAGTGATGCTCTTTGGGCTTTAATTTAATCGCAGCCAAAATTGCCGCTTTTAAACGTTCAATATCTCCAGGGTATTGACGAACGATCGCTTTAAGGTCGACCGAGTTTTCGTTGCCCAAACAAAGTAATAGCCGACCTTCCACCGTCACTCTGACACGATTACACTCGTGACAGAAATTATTACTATGAGGCGAGATAAAGCCGACGTGAATATTGCTACCCGGCATGGTGTAGTAACGTGCTGGACCGCCTGTTCGCTTATCTGAAAGGTGCAAAGCATAGCGTTGATTGATGATGGCTTTGACTTCATCGCTACTGCAGTGACGGCTTTTCTTGCGCTCATCAATAATACCTAGCGGCATCTCTTCAATGAAGGCGATGTCGAGTTCTCTATCACGGCAAAACTCAATGAGATCTAGTACCTCATCATCATTTTGGCCACGAAGAATCACCGCATTGATTTTGATGCGGTTAAAACCTGCTGCTTTTGCGGCATCAATACCGGCAATGACCCGTTCCAGTTTGCCATTGCGAGTCAGTTGGGTAAAGAGTTCAGGCTTTAGGGTATCGAGACTAATGTTCAGGCGGCTAAGCCCAGATTGCTTCATCTCGTCGGCAAAGCGGGTCAAACGAGAGCCATTAGTGGTCATTGATAGCTCTTGTAACCCTGGCAGCGCACCTAGCAGTTTCACTAACTGGTCGCAATCGGTGCGCACTAAGGGCTCACCACCGGTAAGGCGGATTTTTTTCACGCCAAGCTCAGTAAAAGCCTGGCCGATCCAAGCAAGTTCTTCGAGGCTTAATACCTGTTCCCTATCTAAGAAACAGGGATCTTCACTCATACAGTAGACACAACGGAAGTCACATCTATCGGTAACCGACAGGCGCAAATACTCAACAGTACGCCCAAAGGTGTCGACGATCAAACTCATAATTTTTACCTACAACAACCTTACAGCAGGTCGGAAAATGGTTGAATATAGACGGTATCACCAGGAAGCATTTGGTCGTCATCTTCACCGATAACGATCAGGCAATTTCCTTTTACCATCGAGCTCAACATTCCTGAACCTTGTGCACCGGTTGTTGTGACGTGCAGTTGGCCATCTTGGCCAAGGTGATATACGCCACGGGTAAATTCGGTACGTCCCTTACGACTGCGAAGTTTATCGTCACTAATCGCAGGGATTAACGGCGCTTGCCAGTCCTTCTCGCCGGCGAGCTTACGCAGAGCAGGCTGGACAAATTGCATGAATGACACCATGACAGCAACCGGGTTGCCTGGCAGACCAAAGAATAAACTGTCACCTATTTGTCCAAACGCCAACGGGCGTCCTGGACGCATATTGATACGCCAGAAGTTTATTTGCCCTACCTTTTCCAGCGCCAGCTTGATGAAGTCAGCATCACCAACCGATACCCCGCCGGAACTGATCACCACATCGGCCTGAGTGGCTGCTGATTTTAGCGCATCGATTAATGCCGCTTCTGAATCGTGGATAATACCTAAATCTAGGACTTCGCAACCGAGCTGTTTAGCCATTGACTTGATGGTGTAGCGATTAGAGTCATAGATGCAGTTTGGCTGCAATGGCTCTCCGGGCTGGCAAACTTCATCACCAGTAGAGAATACCGCCACAACAGGCTTTCTAAATACAGGTAATTGACCAAACCCCAATGAGGCTAGCATGCCTTGATGGGCGGCTTGCAGGCGGTTATGTGCTGCTAAAGCGGTTTTACCTAGGGCAATATCTTCACCCGCTTGGCGCACATGCTGGCCAAGGGTTATGTCGCCGGAAAAGCTAACGCTATCTGACGATTCGGTTGCCATTTCTTTCATTTGAATGGTGTCAGCGCCTGCGGGAAGCGGTGCACCTGTCATAATGCGCACGGCTTCGCCTGCTTGCAAAGTGCCTGAATAACTGTGGCCCGCCATAACATCAGCGACAATTTTGTAGCTGTTTTGCATCGGTTCGCTGTGCTTAAAAGCGTAACCATCCATTGCCGAGTTGGTTTGCTGCGGCACGTTGACTGGCGAGATGGCGTCTTCGGCTAAAACACGATTGCTAAGATCGTCTAAGGCGATATTTTGTTGCTCTGTAACCGGCTTCACATAGGAGAGAATGTTATCTATGCCAGCTCGAACGGACAGGGTTTTAGCTGTGTCGAGTTCGCAACCACATTCGGGTGCCGCTTGCAGTGGTAGTTTAGATTTGACTTGATAATTGTCTTTATATTCAATTACAAAATCAGCAATTTGGCTAACGTTGTTGATATCGAGTCTGCGAAGTTCTGTAGGCAACTCGGTATCATCGCAGCAGGCGATGGCTTGGATGTTATCGTCATGGGTGTGGATAAAAGGCTTGCCATGGGCGGCTCGATGTAACTCGATTTTGGGCAGTTCGAGCTTTTTAAAACCTTCTACCAGCACGATATCAATTTTGTCTTGTTCAATTTGCTGCAGCAGGTGTGGTAATTTGGGGGCGTCTTCCACTTCGTCTTCTGTCATGAGTGCCCAACGAATATGCGAAGCAACCAGCATTTGCCTTGCGCCCGCTTTACGCATCTCAAAACTGTCTTTACCTGGTATGTCTACATCAAAATTGTGGTGAGCATGTTTGATTACCGCAAGGCGTACGCCGCGTCGATTAAGCTCGGGGATGAGCTTTTTAAGCAAAGTGGTTTTTCCTGTACCACTGTAGGCACAGAATCCGAGTACAGGAATAGACAGCGGATTATTAAACGGAATGCTCATTAACACCTCAATTTTAGTGGGCAATTGCCTCAGCAAGTTGTTGTTTTTGTTCTGGCGTATTTACATTGACGAAAGCATTGGGCTGGTCTGAAAATTCGCAGACCACGTAATTATGTTTCGCGTACCAAAAATCAATTTTTCGCTCCCCTGAATCAAGAAACGCTTTCATTGAGTCTCGTAGTTCAGGTTTAAGTAGCATGACTACCGGTTGTTCGCGTTTGCCGTCACTTGCCACCGCTAATTCTGCGCCTTGCTGCTCAACGGCATTGAGCATTCGCTCGACAAGATCCAAAGGTAGCAAGGGGCAGTCACAGGGAACCACCATTAAATAGTCTGCTTGTGTTTTCGCTAATGCAGTTATCATGCCAGCTAGTGGACCTAAATAGCCTGAGTCTTCATCGCTAATCACAGTGAAATTAAACTTAGCATACTCACTTTGATTACGATTTGCGTTGATCAGGATCTCCTTAACTTGTGGTAGTATCCGATCAATCGCATGTTTTATCATTGGCTGGTCATTGAGTTCGACTAAGCCTTTGTCTTCGCCTCCCATGCGGCGGGCTTTCCCGCCAGCAAGGATCACCGCATCAACTTGCTGTGACATAACTAAATTCCTGATGTTGGCTTGCTTGAGTGGTTTTTGTCATGGTCGGGATATGCTGACTGCTCGTCAAGCCTTGCTGTTCAATCTTCCAAATTTGATTGCATAATTGCGTTAACACACAAGCTTGGTGGCTACTGATGAGCATTCCCGTGCCTTGTTTCTGTAAATCTTTGATCAGCGTCAGCACCAGATCTTGCGACAATTTGTCCATATTTGATGTCGGTTCATCCAACATGAGTAATTTTGGCTGCATGATCCATGCACGGGCAATGGCTAACCGTTGACGTTCGCCACCAGACAAGTTGGCGGCATTTTGCTGCATCAAATGATCCAGTTGTGCCATCTGTGCCACTTGCTGGGTGCGCTTGATGATGGTGGGCTTATCTAATTTACATAAAGAATGGACATAGGCTAGGTTGGCAGCCACTGAACCTTCAAATAAATAAGGGTGCTGATGGAGATAAACCGCTTGACCAAGTAGTGGATTACGGCGCCACCACGGTAATGGCTCGGTACCATGAATTGCAATCTCACCTTTTGATGGCGCAAGTAAGCCGGCAAACATCTTCATTAACGTTGTTTTACCGGAGCCATTATCACCTTGAAGATGAATGGTTTGATTTTGTGCCAAACTTAGGTGTTCGAAGCGGTACAGTAACCGTTCTCCAAAACGCATTTCAATATTATCGGCAGTCAACTTGACCATCTGTTAGTGGCTCCTCGGTTCAGCTTTGCCTCTTAACGTACCTAGAGTAAAGTTAAGCACAAGTGATAAAATTAGCAGCACCAGCCCTAATGCAATGGCTTGGGCAAAGTCACCTTTACTGGTTTCTAATGCAATGGCAGTTGGAATGTTACGGGTGACTTCAGCAATATTGCCGCCAACCATCATAGAGCAACCTACTTCAGTGAGGATACGACTGAATGCCGCGACAATCGCCATGAGCAATGGGACTTTTAACTCTCGACATACGGTCCATACGGCACGACTCCAAGAGGCGCCTAAGGTACGAGAGGTTTCCCATGCACGTCTATCGACACTGGTAAAGGCGGCCTGGCTCATGGCTACTAATACCGGGGCGCAAATCAACATTTGCCCTAAAATCATGCCTTTTTGGGTAAACAACCATTTCAAATCGCCCAGCGGTCCCATTCTGGTCAACATCAGATAAACCAGTAGACCAATGACCACGGTAGGAATAGATTGTAGTGTTTGAATTAAATTGGTGAGCAGCCAGCGTCCGGGGAAACGGCCAAATGCCAAAATAAACCCCAGTATTAATGAGGGTATTAAGGTGATCGCTAGTGCTGCAAAAGAAACAGAAAAAGAGACAGAGACAATAGACCAGACATCAGGGTCTAAAGAAAACAGCAGGCTCAATGCCTGCTGTATAAGGGCTAACCAGCCGTCGTTCATTCGCTATATGTTGCCTTGAATAATTGCTCACCTTGTACTTTATAGCTATTAATCATGCCTTGAGCTTCAGCACTGATTAGCCAGTCACTTAGAGCCTTAGCTCCTGCGTGGTTTAAGTCTGGGTATTTTTTAGGGTTGATTTGCATGATTTGGTATGGATTAGCAAGTGCTGCACCACCATCAAAATCAATCGCTAAATCAAGCTTGGCTTTATAGGCTACAAAAGTACCACGATCTGAAAGGGTATATCCTTGTAGTTCATTAGCCATTAATAATGTTTTACCCATGCCTTGACCAACGGCTTTGTAGCTTGGGAAATTGTTATCGATATTGGCTTTATCCCAAATGATAAGCTCTTTCATGTTGGTGCCAGAGTTATCACCACGAGAAATAAACGTCGCACCAGACTTTGCTATTTTAGCAAATGCTTCCTCAGCTGTCTTACTGCCACGGATCTTCGCTGGGTCATTTTTCGGGCCTAAGATCACAAAATCGTTAGCCATAATGCCGCGCGGGTTCAAACCGTAACCTTCTTCAACAAACTTAGCTTCCGCTGCTGGTGCGTGTGTCATGATGACATCAACATCACCTTGGCGAGCTAACTTAAGCGCTTTACCAGTACCGGTAGCAATCACCTGTACTTTATAACCACTTTCAGCCTCAAAAGTGGGTAAAAGGTTTTTCAATAATCCTGAGTTTTCAGTACTTGTGGTTGTTGCAAGCTTAATAATTTCTTCGGCTTTAACTGGCGATACCATAATAAGTGTGGCTGCAATAGCAAAACCAAAAGCTTTTTTTACGTTAAACATTGATGCTCCCTGGCAATAAAACGAGTAATGAAAAGCCAATCTCATCACTCAACTTTGAATATCACTGGCTTAAATAGCAATTAGAGTGCCAAGTTTTATCGGTAAATCGGCAAGTCACACTCTATTGTGTAATTGTGATCTTCGTCGCAAGCTTGGAAATTACCGACCAGACATAATGTCCCAAAGGTCGGTATTAGTGGTTCAGGCTGACCAATTTTCTTAACTATAGTGTTAGAATTAGACTAATATGAGTCAAAATGTCCTAAAGAAGACAATATGAGCCAGACAAAGAAAGAGATGAAACCACTGCCATCAGCTGTTTCGGTACTGATTGTTGATGATGAACCCGGCATGCGCAGCTTTTTGAAGAAAGCGATGGCGAAAAAGTTTGCCTTAGTTGAGACAGCATCGAGCATTGAAGATGCAGAGCAATTGCGTAGCCGTTGTCACTTTGACCTGTTGATTGTCGATATACGCTTGCCGGGCCGAAGCGGAATTGAATGGCATGAAGCACTGAACGACCAAGAGCGTCGTTCAGACATTATTTTCATGACCGGTTATGCCGATATGGACGTGGCGATTAAAGCGTTACGTGCCGGTGCATCAGATTTCATCATGAAGCCATTTCATTTAGAGCAGATGATGAAAGCGGTAGACCGCTGTATTGAGCGACGTCTCTTGAAGCGGGAAAACTTGATGCTTCGCCGAGAGGTATCGATCAATCAGTCTTCAACCATCATTGGCAGTAGTGATGCGATGATGGAAGTGAAGCATGTTATTGAACGTGTGGCGCCGACCAATGCGGTGATTTTGATTGAAGGTGAATCCGGTACCGGTAAAGAGTTGGTGGCACGGCAGTTACACGTATTGTCTGGCCGCCAAGGGCCATTTGTGCCAGTTAACTGTGGCGCGATAGCACCTGAATTATTGGAAAGTGAGCTTTTTGGCCATGCCGCAGGTTCCTTTACCGGAGCCAAGAGTAACCGTGAAGGCCTATTTAGTTTTGCATCCGGTGGTACGATTTTTCTTGATGAAATCGGTGAGATGCCACTGAAGATGCAAACTGCATTGTTGCGCGTATTAGAGCAGCGAACCATTCGCCCTGTTGGCAGTGAAAAAGAGATTAATATTGATGTGCGGGTGCTGGCAGCCACCAACCGCAAACTCGCAGAAGAGGTTGAAGAAGGCAACTTTAGACGGGATCTGTTCTACCGACTCAATGTGCTTGATATTGTGATTCCACCACTGAGAGACAGACCTGAAGATGTGGTTGAGTTAACTCACCACTTTACCCGCCAGCTTGCGTCGGAACTTGGGGTAAAAGAAGTGGTCTGGAGCCATGAAGATCTGCTCAAATTGCAACAGCATGAGTGGCCAGGTAACATTCGTGAACTACGCAATATGATTGAGCGCTGTATCTTACTTGGTAAACCGCCAGCCGAATATTGGAAACAGCAGCCAAAGAATGAAGTCAATGGCGACTCAGGTTATCCATTAGATTGGACGCTTAAAGAAGTAGAGAAGCATCATGTTACCCAAGTGGTTGATCTGCATGGCGGCAACAAATCTGCTGCGGCTCGAGACTTAGGCGTATCGCGTAAAACACTAGATCGCAAATATAAAGAGTGGTTTGACGGTAATAAAGACGATGAAGACTAACCCTTCTTGGTTTTCCCGCATGTTTGGGGTGAACTGGCAACAGGTGCAAGCAAAAGTACGCTATCGCATTTTGATTTTGACCCTGTTACCAATTTTGCTGACGTTGGTCAGCCTAGTGTTTATTACCATTTATTGGAATATTAGCTACACAGGCAAGCAGCTTTTTATGAAAGTGAAAGCCGACTTGACCGTAGCTAATAACACCTTGGTTGCCGTGCAAAACACCCAAGAGAAGCAACTTGAATTAGTACAGGCATCTTGGGAGTTTCAAAATGATTTTCGTCATATTGATGAGAACACTAAAGCCACACGGCAACAGCTCGATGCGTTTCTTGCTCACAAGCGCGATGCCCTTGATTTGGACTTTCTGCGGTTAGTTAGCGTTGCTGAAGCTGCTGCGGATCCCGATTTACGTTTGATGTTACCTAAGATTCAAGATGATGCCGCAACCTCCGGGTTGATGGTGCTGGCACCCAATCGGCTAGCGCGTATTAGTCCGACTTTAACAGAGACTGCCGCCATTGATCTTGTTGAAACGCCACGCTCACAAAAACCTGATAAAACGGTAGAGACACGCGGTATGCTCAGTCGCAGCTTATTGCCGATTATGGATGCTGATGGCCAAGTTTCCTGGTACTTAGATGGTGGCATCTTACTTAATCGGGATATGCGTATTGTCGACCATATTCGTGATCTCGTTTATGACAAAGGTACTTTGCCTGAGCGCTCTATTGGTACGGTAACGATTTTCTTAGATAACACCCGCATTAGTACTAACGTACCACTGCACTTTTTCCCACAAGATAACCAAAGTCGTGGCCGAGCGCTGGGTAGTTTGGTATCTGAAGAGGTGAAACAAAAAGTGTTGGTGCAGGGCCAGCTATGGGTCGACAGAGCCTTTGTGTTTAATGACTGGTTTATTTCAGCCTATGCGCCGTTAGAAGATATTCGCGGTCAGCGTATTGGTATGATCTACACAGGCTTCTCAGAATCGCCCTTTATTCACAACTATCTACTTAACATCATCGAGCTGGGTACCATACTGATGTTGGTGCTGTTGGTTTCGGGATTATTGGTATATCGCGGTGCCTATAGCCTGTTGCAACCGATTGAACGGATCCATCACGTGGTAAAAGCGGTGCAGTCTGGGCGTAATTTACGCATTGGTTCTCTAGGGTTAGAGCGTGAAAATGAACTATCTAACTTAGCAGAGCAGTTTGATCGCATGCTTGATTTATTGCAGCGGCGTAACGCTCAGATCCAGTCGGCTGCCGAGCAGTTGGAAGTGAAAGTTGAAGAGCGAACTCGCAGTTTGCAAGAGAAAACCGATGAGCTGCAACGTAACGTGGCATTGCTTAACGAGACCCGCCAGCAACTGGTGACCAATGAAAAGTTAACCGCCCTTGGTGAGTTAACGGCAGGTATTGCCCACGAGATTAATAATCCCACCGCGGTGATTTTGGGCAACATGGAGCTGCTCAAATATGAGTTAGGCGACCAAGCGCAAGACGTTGAAGAAGAGATTGATATTGTCATTCAGCAAGTGGGTCGCATCAGTACGATTATCCGCAGCTTATTGCAATATAGCCGCCCAGGTGAGTTTAATGCACCGTTGGAAATGCACCAACTTACGCCGATCATTGAAGAGATGTTGGTATTAGTGCGTCACTCAATTGAGAAACAACAGGTTGTACTCAATCAGGAGCTGAATGCGAGCTATCCGATTCAAGTGAACCGACCTCAGCTATTACAGGTATTGATTAACTTGGTGGTCAATGCTGCCCATGCAATGGATGGTCAAGGTCGTATTTGGATCCGCACCTATGACTGGGTGGTTGCAGATGAACCCATTGGCGTCAAAATTGAAGTGGAAGACGAGGGTAAGGGGATACCTGAAGAACAATTAGGGCGTATCTTTGATCCTTTTTATACCACACGTAAAGATGGTACCGGGCTTGGGTTATCGCTGAGTTATGGCATTATTAAACGTATTGGTGGCACCATTGATGTGACATCGACATTAGGCAAGGGAACCATTTTCACTATTGGCTTATATCACCAAGCGAAGGAAGATCAGATAAACCTGCCTTATGAAGGTTTACACTTCTCTGGTGGCGTAGATAAAAAAATGCCAGGAAAATAATTTATCCTGGCGTAAGAGTGTGTGAGCAATGTCGTGCTTGAAGACCTAACTAGGGCGTGTTGACCTTTCGCGGTTAAATTTTGTTCGAGATACAAGCGTTTTTATCGAGGCGAGAGATTTGCCGCCTAGCATGCTAAGCAAAATACCTCTCAACAAAGAGTAAAACGCTTGTAGCCGAACCCTTCGGGCAGCGTTTGTGGTTCCTTTCTACTGCGTTATTGGCTTATCAAGTAGTGCAACTACATATCAAAGCCTCTGCCTTGTATAAAGAACCCACAAACTGCTGCAAAAATCAGCTCGAAAGGTCAACACGCCCTAAATACAGCGTGATGTATTTAAGAGCCGGTCCTTGGAACGCATGTAAATAATAATCATTATCATTTGGGTTGGCAACGATTATCTTGCAAATTTAATGTAAAGATTTTGGTTGTGTTACATGGGCTAAATTGCAGGAAAAAAAAGCCAGGATAGTGTTATCCTGGCCACAAAGAGTGTGTGAGCAATGTCGTGCTTGCGAACTCAGATTAAATTAAACAGAGATGAAGTGCTTAATTAAGATTGAGCTTTGGAACGCATGCAAATAGTAATCATTATCATTCGCGTCTGCAAGCTTTTTTGTTGCAAATATAAGAGATTTGTTATTAAGCAGCGATAAGTTTCTGTAATTTAATCTTATTTTGCGAAATATTTTTTTCATCAAGAGTCACTGATGCTACCTGATACTGATGGCTAATCAACATTTTTAGCATGGAAGTGAATTGGTTGTACGTGTTGACTTCCATTTGAGTAAAGCCTTGGGATATTGCCCATTGCTCTTGGTCTGCCAAAAGTTGCTGAGCTAAGCCTAACTGTCTGTAGTCAGGTAATATTGCCCCTAGCCAGCTGTAGAACGTTTGTTCATTAATGGCATAACCCAGCTTAAACCCAGCAATTTCACCTTCAACATAAATCAACTGTAATAGACTTGCTTGGTTAGCGAGACGCTGTTGAATGCTTTCAGCGCTGTATTGGCGTTCAAACTCAGGAATTTGACTGCACAACTCAACGATTAAGTTGATTGCATCTGTGTCAATTTGGGTTTGTTGAGTAATGTTAATTGAGTACATCGCGGCTCTCTTATTGGGCCGCGAGTTTATGGCGGCCGTAAATAGGTTAATTTTCGACCGCGGGATTTTAATACAAAACTACTGGTCAGGCCAGTTGTTGGATCAACTTATTGCTTGTTGTGATGGAGACTGCAAGATTTTGTCTTGCAATATACGCAGCAATACACCGTAAGCAGGCAAGAATAGGCACAGGCTTACTGCTAGTTTGAAGCCATAATCAACCATGGCGATTTCTGGCCAGTGCACTGCCATAAAGCTATCGGTTGACGCATAGAATGCCAAGCTAAAGAACACTAAGGTGTCCACTAGGTTACCGACCACTGTTGAAGCCGCAGGTGCAACCCACCACGTTCGCTGTTTTCTTAGTTTGGCAAAAACAGTGATATCCATGAGTTGACCAACCAGGTAGGCTGCAAAGCTTGCAAAGGCGATACGAAAGACGAAGCTGTTAAAATCAGCTAGCGCACCTGCACCTTGGAATAAGCCATTGTGAAATAACACGCCGACTAAATAAGAGATCACCAAAGCAGGTAACATGGCTTTTAAAATGATTTTGCGCGCCGCAAACTGACCAAATATACGTACAGTAAGATCAGTGGCTAGGTAGACAAAAGGAAAACTGAATGCGCCCCATGTCGTATGAAAACCGAAGATTTGAAACGGTAACTGCACCAAGTAGTTGCTGGCACAAATGATCAAAATATGGAAGCTGACAAGTAAGAGCAGCGCGCGTTTAAGCTGCGCATTAGATAACATTAACATCTTGTGGCCTTTTTGATGGGTTAGCGCGGGGTGAGGGAACCCGCTAAGGTGATTAATAAACTGAGCGCCGTTAAGCTATCAGTTGCGATTTTGTCGATATTTAGGGCGGCACATTATAGTGAGCTTTCATCTACACGCAAGCCCAAATGATTAAAATCGCGCTATCGCGTGCTAAATATTACTCCATAACTGGCTAATCGCTTCTAAACTATAGACTAAGACAGCGTTTTGTTGGCTCAAATAAGAGTTCAACACCCAATATCAACTGGAGGGGCTGTGAAGACTTGGCTAAGTTTGTTGTCTGCAATCGCACTTCTGGCAAGTGCTAACAGCTTTGCTACGCCAATCGTGGTCAACGTTGCCACTGAACACCTACAAGGTTATACCAACCACGATGGTAGCGGTTTCTATTATGACGTGCTTAACCGTATTTTTCCGGCGCCAATTTGGCAGCTCAATGTTCAGGTATTGCCATTTTCTCGGGTTAGATATTTGCTCAAGCATGAGCGAGTCCACATGGGGCTGGGGTTTTACCAAGGTGACATGGACAATATCTTGTACAGTAAAAAACCGGTTGAAATCGACAGTGTCGATGTCGCCTTAAGTCCAAAAATGGCTCAACACTGGCGTGGAATCAACAGTTTGTCTAACAAAAAGGTACTTGCGCTACTTGCTTACCGATTTGATGATTTTATTGATGTGCCTATGCACTATGAAGAATCTAGTGACTTGTTAAGCATGCTCAATCGGGTCAATGACGGCAAAGTGGATGCGGTTTTAGACTACAAGCCCTCAATGTTACGTTTGTCTAACCAGTTAAACCGGCCGCGGCAATTTCAAATCATTGAAGCCGTTATCAAAGCGCCAGTGTTTTTTGTGTTTGCCAACAACAGTGATGGAGTGGTGATGAAAGCGCATTTTGATCAGTACCTCGCGGTGCTAATTAGTAGCGGTGAGCTTGATAGGATGTTTGATGTATACGTGAAAGAAAATGACCGTTACGGCAACCCAAAGCCACCGTAATAAGTCACTGTAAGTTGTTATAATTCAGTAAGAATGGACAACACTGTGGCGAGCTTATTTTCTAACTCACTCCATTCTGCAGCCGCTTCTGAGCCTTTAACAATACCCGCACCGGCAAACAAGTTAATGCGGTTGGGCTCAATTAGCGCGCTACGAATTGCTACGGCAAATTCGCTTTCATACTTATTAAAATAGCCACAAGCGCCGGCATACCAGCCGCGGGCATAACCTTCCTGCTGACGAATAAAGTTTAAGGCTGATTCTTTGGGTAAGCCGCCCACTGCTGGCGTTGGGTGCAAAGCCTGCAGAATTTGAAAGTCATCTACACCTGCTTTTAGCTCAGCTCGTATGGCGCGGTGCAAATGTTGAATGTGGCTGAGTTTAAAGACTTTTGCTAACTCATCGGCACCAACATAATGGCTTAACGGTGTCAGTGCATCGACAATATGTTCTCTTACTAGCTGGTTTTCATGGCTATTTTTACCATCTTCCAGTAGCTGATTAGCCAGTAATCTATCTTCTTCTTCGTTCAATCCACGGGTGGTTGTGCCCGCAAGTGCTTCGGTAAACAGCTCTCGTTGCCGGCGACGGTATAGGCGCTCAGGTGTACAAGAGATAAAGGCGCTATCAGCGTCAAATTGGAAACCAAATTGAAAACTATTGCTATTGCGCCCTTGCCAGCAGGCCAGCAGCATCCATGGATCGACTTTCTCATCAACCTCAAGTTGTGTTAATCGCGATAACACGACTTTGGGGGTTTCTTTGATGAACTTGTCATGGGTTATTTTATTAACCAATTCGGTCCAACGATTACGATCGGGACGGTCACTACGGGCTAATAAATTAATTTTGTTTGGCGGAGGAAGTGGTGCTGGCGGTGTAAGTTGTTGTAATGCTTCGATCGCTAGTTGGCGTTCGGTTTCAGCATCACAAGATTCAATATTCAGATTAACAACGAGTCGGTATTGGTTACCACTGCGGCGCATCTCTACGCGCGGTAAGACAAAGTGAGCTCGACCATATTCAGGCCAGCTGGTGGTTTGTCTGTCAAAAGCTACACCACCGTAGTAGCGAATGTCTTGATTACTTGAGAGTGAGCGTTGTCTTTGATATTCCAATGACATCTGGTTGTCATCGGTGCTGTCGTCAAAAACAAAGTCCTTACAGCCACCGATAGCGGCGACTTCTTCTTGGGTATCTCGGCCCTTCCAATAGATTTTTGGGTAGCAGGGTTGAGCTGCCAACCAGGCAATCGTTGGCAACGCACTCATCTCTGTAGAGAGTTGCACGATCGGTTCACCATAGGGCTGAAACTGTAATTTGCTTAGTTTAGCGGTGAGGGTTTTGATAGCCTGTGCTAGTGAGGTGGCGCTCAATCAATACTCCAAAAATTACCAGAATTAACTGTTGCGTGCCGAGCCCATCTACTCAGTCCACT
Source organism: Shewanella waksmanii (assembly GCF_043643685.1). Classification (GTDB taxonomy): domain Bacteria; phylum Pseudomonadota; class Gammaproteobacteria; order Enterobacterales; family Shewanellaceae; genus Shewanella; species Shewanella waksmanii_A. Next base: position 318,383 of record NZ_JBHZSN010000005.1, on the reverse strand, counting down.
ACCACTTTTGTGGGACAAACAATTGGTAATAAGAATCTTTACCACAAACTAATAGTCTAGCCAAAAACTGTCAAGTCGCAGGCTTTTAACCTGTGAACTTGCTCGGCAAATGTGCAACAAGGGGTCGTTCATTTACCCACTTTGAGGTGTGAATTTTTGTCTGACAAATTGTCTTTCTGGGACATTTTGTCGCTTTTGATGTCCTCACTTTTGGTTGTTTGTTTTTATTAGTCGATCTAGGTTTGTTTTTTGGTTTTATTTGCTTGTTGTTAGTGATGATGCTCTGAAAAATATGATTTTTAATCATGTTAGATGTCATAAGAGCAATGAAAAACAAACATAACATATTGAGTCTGAGTACTTTATCCCTTGCTTTAGCGGCGACCCCTTTCTTTAGTTGTGCGGACCAACTGGGCGCACCCATTCTTGATGTATCAGAGGTTATCGTGGTTAAGGGAGAGCGCCCAACAGCGATTGAAACTGCGACGACCAGTTGGAATATTTCTGCCGATGAGATTGAGGCGCTAGGTGTGACGCGGCTTGATCAAATTTTGAAGAATGTGCCAGGCATTTATGTGCGCGTGGGTGGTCAAGGCACTCCTAGGGTCGATGTGCGTGGTTTTAAAGCACGACATGTATTGTTCTTTATCAACGGTGTGCCCGCCAATGGTGCCGAAGATGGGCAATTTGATCCCAGCGTGATACCTGCGAGCCAAATAGCAGCGGTAAATGTTTCAGTTGGACCCACATCCGTACTGTACGGTCCTGGTGGTGCCGGTGGGGTGATCAATATCATCACTAAGCAGGGAGAAACGTCGCCTAACCTGTCTGGCTCCATAGAAGTGGCCGACAATGACACGGTTAATGGCGATATCAGTGTGGCAGGCTCTGGTGAGCGTTGGCAGGGGCTATTGTCCGCTTCACATCAACAAACTGACGGTTTTCCATTGTCTAGCAACTACCCTGCAACTGGCACTGAAACTGGCGATGTGCGTGATAACAGCGATCGTCAGTTGAGCAGCTTATATGGACAAGGTAGTTATGCATTAAGTGAACGAACTCAGCTTTCAGCGAACTTCAGTGTTCGCACTGGTGATTGGGGCAAACCCGCGCTGGACGGCAGTAGTGAAGGGAAGCCTAAGTATGAGCGCGTCGATGATTATGACTCGCAGACTTTCCAAGTTGGCATCGGTCATCAGTTTAATTCGATGTTTACCCTTAGAGGATATGGGTATTACAACCGCAGTGATGTGGTAGAAAACCGTTATGTGGATGACAGCTATCAAGTACTAGAACGAACACAAGATGGCACGTCTACCGTGCAAGGCGGAAATATTCAGTTAATAACCAGCCTGACGCCTGAGCATCTATTGACCACGTCATTAATTGCTGAGCGTCAACATTGGCAATCGACCACAACCAATGCTGGCGATGGAAATGGCAGCGGTGGTGGAAACGGCAGCGGCGGTGGAAATGGCAGTGGCGGCGGAAATGGCAGCGGTAGTGGAAATGGCAGCGGTGGTGGAAATGGCAGCGGTGGTGGAAACGGCAGCGGCGGTGGAAACGGCAGCGGCGGTGGAAATGGTAGCGGCGGAGGAAACGGTAGCGGCAGTGAAAGTTTTGATGACTCAGCGTGGCTTTATAGCCTAGCGGGTGAATATCAATACCAGCAGCAACACTATGGATTGACCTTCGGTGCTGCGCTACACCAACAGCAACGTGTAGTTGATGATGAGACCGATCATAGCTTGCAGGCTGCAGGTTATTGGCAAGTGACTGAGGGGACTCAGCTTCATGCAGGTGTAGCGAGAAAAGTACGTTTCCCGTCGATGCGCAATCTCTATTCGCAATCTTCGGGTAACGATCAACTGGTTGCTGAACGTTCTAAACATGCAGAGCTAGGACTAACCCAAGACATGGGCGTAAACACTTCTTTGTCGTTAGCCGGTTTCTATACTGACTCTGAAGATTATATTGCCAAAGATACTGATGGTATTTATCAGAATATGGGACGCTATCAGTTTAAAGGCGTCGATATCGCATTACAAAACAACAGTATCGACCAGCTACAACTCAACTTGGCTTATAGTTTTTTAGATACCGAAGATAAAGATGCAAAACCAGGTATGCAATCTCTGGAATATCGTCCTCGCCATCAAATTCGTCTACAGGCAGATTATCAATTTGATTTTGGTTTGCGCGTTAACCTTAATGCTGAACACATCATGGGTCAGCATTTTTATGAACAACAAAAGGTGGCAGGTAACAAAGTCTGGGTAGAGCAGTCGCTTCAAGACTATACCTTGGTAGATATCAACCTTATTCAACCACTTATTGCAGATCATCTCGATGTGTACCTGCGAGTGAGTAACCTGCTAGACGAGAACTACTACCAAAGTCAGGCGCTACCACAAGCGGGGCGTGAAATCTTTGCTGGTATTAAGTGGCGCATGTAGTCGATGAAGCAGCCAGCAATGATTCAACTAAGCCATGTGGGATTGAGCTACTCACCACAGGACACCGGAGTGTTAAAAGATATCAATCTTCGTATTTGTGCCGGAGATTGCCATTTAATCACTGGGGCGACGGGCAGTGGCAAGTCCACATTGTTGGGGGTTATTGCTGGCGTGCTACCACGGCCGTTATCGGGTGAGTTCTATTCTGATGCCAGTGTTGGCATGGTGATGCAAGATCCACAAGTTCAGCTTTTAAGGCAAACGGTGGGGGCTGAAATCGCTTTTGCACTCGAAAATATGGGGGTGGCCAGCAAAGATATGATTGGCCTAGTGCAATCAGCTTTGCGAGAGGTTGGTTTGTGGGTTAGCTTGGAGACCCCTGTAAATAGCCTTTCTTTGGGGCAAAAATATCGGTTAATGATTGCAGCTCAGCTGGTGTGTCGACCTGATGTCCTGTTGTTGGATGAGCCTTGGGCGCAACTAGACGACACCGGCGTTGTTGAGTTGCAAAGTGTTTTACAGCGCTTGCTTTCTGAGGGGATCGCGATTGTGATTGTTGAGCATCAGCCACAGGCTTTTGAGCAATTCTATAGCCATTCATGGTTGTTAACTTCAGGCACACTTCAGCCCAAAGCACCGTTAACACCGCTGTCTTTTCCGGCAACGCAAGCCCACTGTGCACCGCAATCCACATCACAACTCGTTATCGACGCCCCTAAGTTTACTCTGCAATTTGATGGCGGTAAGCGTTTGTTTGACTGCGCAGGCTTGCAGTTGTTTGGAGGGGAGTTGGTGACGCTCGTGGGGGGCAATGGCACCGGTAAAAGTACCTTGTTAAAAACGCTATTAGGTTGTCAGGCGGACATCATACAGGTGCCAATAAAGGTGCTTGGCAAACGGCCTAAATTGGGGGGATTTGCTCAGCAGCTGATGATGCTATTTCAGCGACCTTCTCGACAGCTTTTCGAGGCAACGGTACATGAGGAGCTGTGCTTTAGCTTAAAACGTTTCAAATTGCCGCAATCACGAGCCATGGAGATGTTGCAACGATTGGGGCTGGCAGAATTAAGCAAACACTCGCCCCATACTCTGTCTTATGGTCAACAACACTTGATCGCTTTGGCGTCGTTGTTGTGCCTACAACCGCGGATTTTGCTGCTGGATGATCCGTTTGCTGGCCTTGATGATAGTTACAGCCAACAGATAGCTGAACTGCTGCAAGAAGCCAAACAGCGGGGCTGCGCTATCGTGTTAGCAAGTCACCGTCATCTACCTCAGTTGCAGGTAGATAGGTGCTGGACCATACAAGATAAGCAATTGTTAGGTGGTTGCGTGGAGGTCAAAGCGGTTGGCTAATAAAGCAGTTAAGTCCTTTTGCCATCCTGCTAAAAGTAAAACGCAGCGCTATTTTGTTGTCGATAGTCCTATCGCTTGCGCAGTGGCCTTGCTGTTGGTTTTGGTCTTATCAAGCAGTGCTTTTTTAGTTGATCAAACATTACTGGGTTATCTGCTATTGATTGATTTGGTGTTGTTGGTTCACGGATGTTGGCTTCGCGGCAAACTGATGAGCTTAATCAAGCTGTTTGTTGTACAGCTAGTGCTGACTTGTGCGTTGTATTTGTTATTGCAACAAACTGATCGCTTGTTTGAAGGGGTGATCGCTGTGTGTCGGTTGTTGCTCGCAGCCATACCGGGTTGGTGGTTGGCGATGAGTTGCTCCCCCGAACGAATTGCAGAAGTTCTCAGCTGGTTTTTGCCGACAAAGTGGGCTTTCGTTATCGCGGCGTCGTTATCCGTTTTACCTTATATTGCTAATGAGCTTCATGACATCTATGCCATACAGCGTATGCGTGGTGCCAATCTGTCTGCTAGAGCACTACGTAATCCCCGTCATTGGCCAGAGCTGGTTCATTGCATTTTTATTCCGTTACTTATTCAACTGTTGAAGTTAGCTAAGCAAATGGCCTGTGCCGCGCATCTGCGTAAGTTTGGTGAGCAACAAAAGCCGACGCATTGGCGATATTAAGCGTCGGCAGTATTTTTGAGGTTTTAAGATGTCACAGAAGAGTTTTCATTTACAGGATGCTTTGTTTATTGGTTTTTGTGCCACCTTGTTGGTGGCACTGAAAAGCATGTTGCGCCTGAAACTTGGCCTAACTGGTCACTCCATGTTTTTAATGTGTTTCTTCTATTTGATCTGTTACGGCGGAGTTGGTCGCTATGGTGCTATTACCTTATGTGGTGTACTCGCCGGTTTGGTTGCCATGGTACTCAGTGTTGGCAAAGGCGGACCTTTGATATTGGCTAAGTTTGCGCTACCAGCCGTTGCAATGGATATCACGCTGCTGTTGTTGCCTAGTGTATTGCCTATGTTGTGGCGCTTTATTGCCTTGGCGATTGCCGCGACACTGGCCTGGGCATTGAAAGGATTTGTGGGAGATTTGCTGGTGGGCTTTAGCTTGCAAGTTTCTTTAGTAAAAGCGGCAAAAAGTCTATTTTTCGGCAGCTTATTTGCGGTTGCTGCAGCCATGATTGTACCTACGGTGCTGCGTCGACTTAAAAGCCATGACTTATTACATAAAGATGAGGTGTGAAGCCATGACTTCAACAACACATTCCCTATTAATTTGCATTGATGATACCGATGACATCGGTACCAAAGGCACGGGAGAAATTGCCCAAGAAATTGCATTGCTGCTGAGTGAGGGGCAATTAAGCCGCTGTGCATTCGTCACTCGCCACCAACTTTATGTGCATCCCGATATCCCCTATACCTCACACAATAGTGCGATGTGTTTTCAGGTACGAACTCGGTTCACTTTATTGCAGGCTAAAGCGATCGCTATTACGCACCTAACACAACAAATGGCTTCTGCTTCCGATCCTGGATTAGCCTTGCTAGATCTACATAATGACTATGATGAAGCCGCACTGATCGAGTTTGGTCTTGCAGCGAAAAAAATGGTGAAAACCAAAGCGCAAGCCTATCAACTTGCACAGCAAGCTGGCGTGGATTTAAGTGAGCATGGTGGTAGTGGTGATGGCGTGATAGGGGCGATTGCTGGCATTGGCCTCAGGCTGTTTGGCGATGATGGCCGAGTTAAGGGACAGTTATTATCAAAGCAAAGTGGGCAGATATACAGTGCAGCTCAGCTTATTGAAATGACTGGTGCAGATAGAGTGATTGATTTGCAAGATAATGTGGTGGGATTGTCTGAGCTGATCATGGTGACGGGCAACCTCAAAGCAGTTTTTCGGCAACATCAAAACAGTATTTTAGTGACCCCCAAAGCTGGGCAGTGGATCAATGCCGACAAACAGCAGTTAAAAAGCTACTAGGGGGAGCAATGAAGTTATTTATGCAACAGGATGGCCGCTGGTGCGCGGTAATTGATAGTGACTTACAGGCGTCACAACACATGGCGCAACAATGCCAAAATTTTATGGAAGATGACGAAGACGAGCAGGTTGATGATCAAGTTACTTCCTGTGTGAATTGTGCTTTTCGTCGTTGGTTAGCGACAGGGATTGAGTGTGTTAATTACCCAATTGGCTAACGGTGGATTATTGACAAATAATTGATTAATTAAGCGTTTGCTAAAGCAAATTGTCGTATGGTCGGAATTTGTGTGATTTTTTAGCGATTTTGCTGATCATATGTATAGCCATTTCCCCAAACTCAGCATAAAATGTCGCCCTTTTTCAGTATTATTTTGTTGTACTTGTCACTATAGTGTTGATAAAAGGTCTAGAATTTAACGTAAAGTAACTTGTTTGCTTTCATCCGGGGGGATGTAGTTTAGATGGGTGAAACCATAAAGCCACGTGCCGACTTAATGCGTATTCCAGTACCACGTTTGCAGGTTGGCATGTTTGTTACGGCGGTTGATAAGCGCGGACCTGTGTCAGTGTCCAACGCGGGGCAGATACGCAGCCAAGAGTCGATCGATAAGCTGAGCAAAAGCGGTATCCAATATGTTTGGGTTGACGCTGAGCGCTCTGATGAGCGCTGCGGCTTGAAAAAGGCGACCCCTTTACCGACTAAACCTGCAGTCAAGAAAACCGTTAATCGCGAGCAGTCGCAACTTAAAGCTAAAAAGCTCTTGGTTGAAGCCAAAGGGCTAGTGAAAAAGGTGCTGTCTGAAACCTTTGAAGGTAAAGCGGTTGAAGTTGAACCGTTTGAAGCGTTAGCGGATAACATGATTGAATCGGTGCTCGACGATACAGATGCACTGAAATGTGTGTCGGCGTTACGTACAAAAGATGCCTATTTACTTGAACATTCAATTAATGTGGCCTTTTTGTTGATCACATTTGGTAAGTACTTAAAGTTAGAAAAAAACATCTTACGCCAGATGGCCATTGGCGGTATTTTGCATGATATCGGCAAGATCAAAGTCAATGATGAGATCTTGAATAAGCCAGGTCGCCTAACGCCGGAAGAGTTTGAGCATATGAAGTTGCATCAAGTTTATGCTGCGGAAATTATGGCTGAAACCACCGGTCTGTCGCAGATCAGTAAAGATGTGTGCCTAATGCACCATGAAAAGCTCGATGGCAAAGGCTATCCACATGGCTTGAAAGGTGATGAAATCCCACTACATGGTCGCATGAGTTGTATTGTGGATATTTTTGATGCCTTGACCGCAACACGTTGCTATAAAGAAGCCATGAGCCCTGCGGCAGCATTTAAAGTGCTACTGAGTCTTACGCCGTTTCACCTTGATGAAAAACTGGTGTATGAGTTTATTCGTTGTGTGGGGGTTTATCCTGTTGGATCATTGGTGGAGTTATCCGATGGCCGAGTGGGTATTGTCTGGGATGCCAAAAACCGCGATGCACTGCATCCAGTGCTAAAATGCTTCTACTCCAATAAGCATAAGCGTTATGTCGATGTAGCGATGGTGGACCTGTTAAAGTCTGACTTGCATATCGAACGGGGTGTCTCGCCAAGCAGCCTAGATGTAGACCCTTCACCCTTCTACTAACCGCTTTCAGCGCCACTCTCAATACCATAGGCTTGACGAGTGGCGTGATCGGATCTATCGATATTGAGCAATACGTTGGTTGACCGCAGCCTCTACCTCATCGAGTTGGGTTGAAATTGCGCTGAGTGATTGACTAATGGCAATAATATCTTGGTGTTTTGCCGCTTGCTCTATGATTTCACAATGTTCTGCTAATTGTACTATGCCCATGGTTTTTGCAGACGATTTTAATTTGTGGGCAATTTGGCCAATGGTGGAGATATCAAACTGATTGTCTTTGGCCATAGCGCGTAGTTGCGGCATGGTTAGTTCTAAAAAGTCTGCCAGTGACGCAGCATAATCGGCTACATCATCTGCAAACACATCACTGATAACACTGTCATCAAACATCTCGGTATGTTGATTCGTTGCTGCCACTGCTGGCTGGCCAGCCAGCTGAATTGGGGTATCGATAGCTTTGCTGGCTATAACCTGAGCTGGTGGAGAAAATGCCATCGGCTCCATCTCTGGTAATGATTTAGCTGGCGCAACATGTGAAGGCTGCAGCCACTGTTGTAGCACTTTTTTGAGTTTTACCATTTCAATGGGTTTGGCTAAATAATCATCCATGCCAGCAGCAAGGCATTTTTCAGCTTCGCCCAACAGGGCGTTGGCCGTGATAGCGATAATCGGAATACGATTACCTTGTTGTTTTTGAGAAGCTTTAAGTGACGCAGCTAGCTCATAGCCATCTTTGTTGGGCATATGGCAGTCGGTTAATACTGCGGCAAACTGGTGTTGCGGATATAACTGCTCTGCTTCTACGCCATCATTGGCAATTAAACAGGTATAGCCCAGTTTTAACAGCTGTCGTTTGATGACCTCTTGATTGGTTTGATTGTCTTCAGCCACTAAAATTAATCGACCGGCGGCTTCCGCGTCTTCGACACTGGCATCGGCAGCAATGACCTCCTGAGCTTCGACTTCGGCAATGTCGAGTGGACTATCTTTACCTAGGGTGACTCGATAGCCAAATAGTAAGGTAGAGCGTTTTAACGGTGATGCGGCAATGGCGAAGGTGCGCTCATCCATCATTCCTGCACCTCTTGACGCATAATCCAGCACAAGAAATCGCAAAGGCAAGTGGTAAGGTGGCTGCATATAGTCAGCGTATTGGGCGATGGTTGAGGGCAGGTTATCGGTGATGATGGTGATGACATCGTGTTGCTCTGCTGGCAAGGTTTGCAGTTTGGCAGCAGTGAGGTTGTGCAGCGGAATTTGACTGTCTTGTAGGTACTCTTGTACTACTTGCTGGTGCCATTTCGATTGGATATCAAGGAAGTTACAAGTGTGTTGATATTCACTGAGGTTAATACGATTTTGGGCAACATATGGTAGTGACATGTCGAGGGTAAAGGTGGAGCCTTTGCCGACTTCACTGCTGACTTTAATGCTGCCACCCATGAGGTTGATTAAGTTGTAGCAGATAGCCAAGCCTAAACCTGTGCCACCATATCGCCTTGTTGTTGAAGATTCGGCTTGGGTAAAGGGTTTGAAAAGTAGCTCGACGGCTTGCTCAGAAATACCGATACCATTATCAATAATATCGATATTAAAAGTGACTTTTTTGCTGCCCATATCTGCCATGGTTAATAAGACTTTCACAGCTCCTTGCTGATGATCACCTGCAGAAAACTTCACTGCGTTACCGATTAAATTAAATAGTACTTGGCGGATTCGGATTGGATCGCCAATCAAGTGACTCGGAATTTGTGGGTCGATATAAAGCTGTAAACTTACTTGCTGTTTATCTGCGGTGGGTGTGATGGTATCTACCACGCCTTCAAGTAACTCTTCCATCGAGAAACTGATATGTTCCAAGGTAAGCTTACCGGCTTCAATTTTGCTGAAATCAAGAATGTCATTGATGATATTGAGCAGTGAAAATGCGGAATTACGTATCGTTGACGTCATTTGCCGTTGCTCATGATTCATCTGCGTGGTTAACATCAAATCAATCATGCCTATCACCCCATTCATGGGGGTGCGAATTTCATGGGACATGGTCGCTAAGAAGGAGGCTTTGGCTTTTGATGCCGCTTCTGCATTTTCCTTAGCCTCGACCAGTTCTCGCTCTGCTTGGTTTCGGGCAATGATGTTGCGTTTGAACACTTCCATGGCTTTAGCCATGTTGCCGACTTCATCATTTTTACCGAGGTAGACGATTTCGACATCAGTGTCGCCATCGGCTAATTGTTTCATGGTGCCACTTAATTTGGTGATGGGGCGGATAATGACTTGGTAAGTAAACAAGATGATGCCGCCACTGAGGATAAGTACCAATATTAAAGAGGTGAATAAAACATATTGATTTGATTCGGTAATATCATGCAGACCATTGAGTGAAATGGACGCGCTGGACTCAGCTTCTTTAGACATGTCATCAAGTAACTGTTCAAGGCGAGCAAAGGTTTTGTGTTCTAACTCATCAATGGCTTGAATCGCAGTGATTTTGTTGGTGGCATTGTAGCGTTGAAAAACTTCAAAGCCTCCATCCCTTAGTACCTTGTATAGCGCCTCAACATCGTTTAGCTCTTCCATTTCATTGGGCCGCCGCTCAAGGGGTTTTAGTTTAGTCAAATACTCTTCAAAATTTTGCGCATTTTCGACGAAACTTTGCTTCGCTTGGTAAACCCCACTGATGTACTCGGTCAGATTAGCCACCATATCACCGGCTTCATCGACGAGTTCCAAATAGTAGCGCACCCCTGGCAGATCATCGTTGATCACCTCTCTGAGATCTGCCTGGGAGCCAACATCGTTGATTTCACTTTGCTTTAATGAGTCTAGTAATTGCTCAAGTTTGCGGCCTGTGACTTCGGTGAGGCCTTTGACTCGCTGCTTAGCCCACTCTTCGCTCTCTGGATTGTAACGATTAAAGACTTCTGCACGGGCTGCGGTTTGATAGTCTTGAAACAGTTGCTCAATTTCAGCAACGCGTTTGTCATTGTTTTTTAGGGCGTTTTTAAGTTGAGTTAGGTATAGATAAAACTCGGCTTGGTTTTTGTCAAACTCTTGTTTTTCATCTACTTCCCCTAGCGAATACTCTAAAATATTGGCATTCATATCGCCGATTTCATCGAGCATATTGATGGTTGCAATGGCTTTCGGGATTTCATACAAGCTGACTTTGCTAGTATCAGTAGAAACGCGTTGATTCATGAGATAGTTTGAGGTTGATAACACAATGACCAATAAGCTAATCGACAACATGGCAACAATCACTTTGGTGCCGATGGAGTTTAGTGATAGTTGTAGTGGGAAAGAGCGCAGCGCCATTGAGCCTTCCTAATTTAAATTAGTCTGTAACAAGTGTAGAACAGCGGCATGTTTTTGCATTTTTCACCATAAAATTAAGCGATTTTTCATAGGATTAAACTGCTTTATCGAGATCGCAGTTTTCGCTATAGCGTGGCCTATCCCGCAGCTTAGTGTTTCCTTATTGCTAACAGTGAACTCAACAGGGCTTAAGGCTTCTAAGCACAAGAGACTGTTTACCTGGAGCCGAAGTGGTTAGGCGGTGTTTGTCGTGCATCTTTATCTGGGCTATGAATTAACAGAGTCTTGAGCTTCATGGCATTTACTCAGTTTTGTATCCAAGCTCAACTAACTGGTGCAAAAATTATTTCGATAGGTAAACAGACTCTAACAAGCCATTGATTGGTTTGTGGGGGAGTTAAGATCAATTTGCAGCGAGAATGATATGAATAGAAGAGATGTACTTATTGGCGGCAGTGCAGCCTTGGTCAGCGCGGTGCTTTCACCGTCAGTGTTTAGCAATGATAAGCCTAAACATCAGGTATTGGCGTTAGTCTTTGATGATTATGAGACCCTGGATCTGCATGGGCCGATTGAAATGTTGGGCCATATGCCAAATGCGCAAATTAGTCTCGTAGGCAGTCAGTCTATCGTTCGCAGTTATCAAGGGCCAAAAGTGGTTACCGATAGGCAGTTTCCTGATGTGGTGCCATGTGATCTATTTTTGGTGCCCGGTGGTATCGGTACTCGCAAGTTGGTTGAAGATAAGGCGCTAACTGCATGGTTAGCCAAGCAATGCAAAGTTTCAAAAAAGGTGTTTTCAGTGTGTACCGGCAGTGCATTATTAGCCAAAACCGATGTGCTTAATGGTGTGAGTGCGACAACCAATAAAATGGCTTATGCCTGGGTGACAAGCTTGAATTCACAAGTGACTTGGCAGCCGACTGCTCGTTGGGTCGATGACGGTAAATTTTTGACTTCATCTGGGGTTTCTGCGGGAATTGATGCGGCACTGCATTACATTAAGCAAACCTTTGGAGAAGCAGAAGCTCGGCGGATTGAGCAATTGACTGAGTATCAATGGAATAGTGATAGCCACAATGATCCTTATGCTATTTCAGTATAGAAATGTGACCACTTATTGTCTTTAGCTATTTAATAGTTGATTCAAATATTACCGCTTCGGTGACAGATACGGAATAATCTCCTGCATTGGTTGGTTGGCCATGGGAGGAGAGTGTGCGCAGTTTTATTATCATTTTATGTTGTGTTGTATTTGTCACCGCGTCATTGAGTACCGATGGACTATTGCGTGCTGTGATTGACCTGTGTGCGTTTGTGTTATTACTTTATTCGCTACTGGGCATGAAATCTTCAAACAAAACAGACGATGTAGAGCAATGAGCCGCCACCAATAGCTAACCACAGCAACACACCTAACAATAAAGGTTTGTGTCCAGCCTGGCGCATTTTATTCACAGTGATCCCAGCGCCGATAAAAAATAAACACATGATCAGCAGCCGCTTAGCGACAGAGAAAATCACTTCGTAGAGTGGGGCGCCTTGTGGCAGCCAATGACCAATGGCAATGGCGACGCAATAAAACAAAATGAAAAAGGGAATGGAAATGCTTTTGCGGTTGCCGCCAAATAACATGGCACTTACCAGAGCCAGTGGAATAATCCACAATGCCCGAGCGAGTTTGACCGTTGTAGCAGTGACTAGTGCTTCATCACCGTAGGCCGATGCTGCGCCAACAACCGATGAGGTGTCATGAATTGCGATCGCACTCCAAACGCCAAAGTGATATTGGCTTAACTCAAGTAAATGGCCGATCGTTGGGAATACAAATAGCGCGATGGAGTTAAGGATAAAAACGGTTGCTAAGGCAATGGCCGTTTGCTCTGGTTTGGCCTTTATTGCTGGTGACACTGCGGCGATGGCACTTCCTCCGCATATTGCGGTGCCAGCAGCGATAAGATGACCTGTTTTATTATCAAGTTTTAATCGTTGCGTTAAACCGTAGCCCAGAATTAAGGTAAGAATGATTGAACCTACGATCAACGGCAAGTTAGCCATACTGGTATCGATTGCCGTCTCAAGCTGAATACCAAAGCCTAGTCCGACGATCGAAAATGCTAATAATTTTTTGGTAATTAGGCCTAAATTTATTTGGTTTGGCACTAAGCCTAGGCTGGCTAAGGTTAAACCGAGTATCAGGGCCACGGGTGATGAAATTATCGGCAGCAGACAGACAAGCGCCAAACAACAAAAGGGCCAATAGCGAGCTTGTTTGTAAAAAGGAGCAGTTTGCGCTGTCATTCAGCCTATCTCAGAGTCGTGATCGCCTGACACTATACAAACTGCTGTAACGTTAATAAATTCAATTCATTTTATTAATAGGTTAAGTAAAACTTACTCTTTGGTTGTTGGGCCTAGTTGTTGGAATTAGTTGTCGGACTTAGTTGTTGAGGTTAGTTGTTGGGAATAGTTAGTTGGGGAGTTGTGGCTGATTCATGCCCAGTATATAGAACTGGCAGTATCGCATAGCCACGTAGCACACCACTAACGTTGCAATAGTCAGCTCGATGACAGCAAGCAGATTGACTTGTTGCACATATTGGCTTGCCACGCCAACCCCTTCCAGCCATTGTGCTGTCTTAAACAATGCCGTGGCGCCGATAACCATTGGAAAGGTAAAGGCAGCATAACCGGGCGAAAAAGGTAGCTGTAGCAGTTTGAAAAATGCGAAATATATAATCAGTGTCATTAAAATTGCAATGCCAAACAGCAGCGTAATGATCAATGGCGACGGATTAGCTGACACGGTTAAGTAGCCTGCTAATGATAGACTCGCGGGCGCCGCCATAATAGCCACAGTGGGTTTTGCGGCATCAGGGATCTGATGGGTGAACATCAGTCTGTAGATCATGATGGGTAATAATATGGCGTAGGTTCCCATACCAAAGATCAATGCCGCCATAGCCAGTAGGTATAAGTTAGGGTTACCAGAGAAAGAGACATCGGCCACGATAATACCCACAGGTGGAACAAACCAGCTTGGTACCATGTGGTGTAGCTCAAACTCGCTAGCACGATGAAACAAAAAGCTAGCTAGGAAAATAATATGCATTGTCAGCCCGACCAACCAAAGTGCATCGCCAGCCAATGGGTTAACATGGCCAAGTGAATTGGAAACCACCATGGTTGCCATGGCAAATGTAGGCACCACACTGCCAACAACAGGGTGCGCTAGATCGTCAAGCAAGCTGCGTGGATGGGCGATGAAACGAGTGGTTAGAATTAACAGCAGCACACTAGCAATGCCGGCGCTGATCCACTGACCATAGCCATCAAGATCGATGAAACTTTCCCAGCTCCAACCTAGACTCGCAATTGCTAATGCTAAGCCAGCCATTGCGGTGGGCGCTGAAAGTAATTTGCGTTTTGCCTTCTTAATCATGTAGGCCTCTATTTACTTTGAAATGAATGACCCAGTGTTGACATGAAAGGTGAAGGGGGGTGAGCAACATAGCATTATCATGTCAAAACTGAGTACTGATTGATTATTACTATAGGTGCGGCATTGAGTTAAATAAATTCAAATCTATTTATTTTGATAGTAAATAAATCTTAATTGTAGGGTGACGTATTCTATTTCGTTGTTGATGCTATGTTTGAGACGATAAGGTTTGCAATTTAGGTAATACTTGCAAAGGCAGGTGGTGGGCAGTCACCACTCAGTGGAGTGACTGCCTGTTTTGATTAGAATTTGTAATCAACACCTAGCATAACAGAGTCTAGCTTGTACTCTGCATGAGAGGCTATTCGGGTGAGTTCTAGACTCATACCGAAGTTTTCTGTAAATGCGTAACGAGTACCAATGCCGAAGCTTGCACTACCAACAGAGTGAGTTGTTTGGGTCGCTGATTGTGGAACAGGCGTTAGGTTGAGTTCGGGGACTTGAGTTGCCGTTGCACCTACTAGGCCATAAATACTAAAAGACTGGCTGATAGGATATTGAACTTTGGCGTAGGCCGAAGCGAAGTTTTTCAGCTCAATTTCAGAAGATTGTTTGTTTACACCACCGTAGCGTAGTTCAACACCAAAGTAGTCGTTAAAATCATAGCCGGCTTTAATCGCAGCAACGCCAGTGCTCTCTGCTTTTTCTATTAAGTCATGGCTTTGGGCGCCATAACCTACATTACCACCTAAGTAGAATCCAGTTGCATGAGAAGCTACAGGTGCCATTAAAGAGACGGCGAGAGTTGATGCGAGCATCATTAGTTTCATTTGATTCATAATCATTTCCTCATTTAATTTTTAGTGCCAAGGTTTGTCCTTGCTGAGGTGATCATTTCATCAAAGTTCAAATTGTTTTAATCAATAACTATTAGCTTATCGAATACATTAGAGGTTGCAATCCTAGAACAAGGTACAGATCTTTATCGTAGTCAAATTGTAGTGACCGCTTTTAGAGCACAAAAAAGCTAGCCATTATGGCTAGCTTTTAAGGTGCAGTGCGCAATGGGGAGATTAACGCATGGTAACGAACTCTTCAGCCCCCGTTGGGTGAATGGCCACAACCGCATCAAAGTCGGCTTTGGTGGCGCCCATTTTAATCGCAACCCCAAATCCTTGCAGGATCTCATCCATGCCAAAACCAATGCCATGGATACCGACAACCACTTCGTCATCACCAGCACAAATGAGCTTCATCTTACAGGCTTGACGATGGGCAGTAATCGCAGTGTACATAGAGGTAAAGCCCGAAGTGTAGACTTTGACTTTGTCTTCACCGTATTGCGCAATGGCTTCAGGCTCAGTGAGTCCCATAGTGCCGATTGGTGGATGGCTAAATACCACGGTTGGAATCGTGTTGTAGTCCATTTTTGCATCAGGCATATTGCCAAATAGACGTTCTGATAACAGGCGTCCAGCTTTGACCGCCACAGGTGTGAGCTCTACGCCACCTTCCATGATGTCGCCGACGCAGTAAATACCTTTTGCAGTGGTATTTTGCTGCTCGTCGGTGATCACATAACCTTTGTCATTCAGTTTAACCTCGGTGTTCTCAAGGCCAATATTGGATGTAGCAGGCGAACGGCCGATAGCCCAGATTAAGGTATCAACAGTTAAACTGTTGCCGTTTTCTAGCTCGAGGGTCAGGCTATCATCGGCATTTTTAGTGACAGATTTAGGAATGCTATGGGTGTGCAGTGTTGGGCCATCAGTTGCCATTGCCTCGACTAGAGACTCGGTAAGCATTGGGTCGAAGTTTCTTAGGGGCGCATGCTTACGCACCAACAGATGAGTTTCACTGCCTAAAGCGTGCAGCACGCCAGCCAGCTCTACTGCGATATAACCCGCACCCACAACGGCGACGCGTTTAGGTTGCTGTCTAAGTGCAAAAAAACCGTCGGAGTCAATGCCGTGTTCAGCACCAGGAATGTTTGGAATGGTCGGTGCGCCACCTGTTGCAATCAAAATATGATCAGCACTGTAGTGTTCGCCATTTACTTCAATGGTATTGCCATCAACGAAACGACCATAGCCGTTAACCACAGTGACATTGTTGCTGGCAAATCCACGGCCATAGGCCTCATGGATACGGCCAATATAGGCTTCGCGGTTATCAACTAGGGTGTTCCAATCAAACTTATTGACTGAAACATCAAAGCCGTAGTCTTTGGCGTAAAGGTGCATTGCTTCGGCAACATGTGCGCCGTACCACATCACTTTTTTCGGTACACAGCCAACATTGACGCAAGTGCCGCCAACGTGTTTTGCTTCAATAACCAGTACCTTTGCACCGCGCATTGCTGCTCGATTACCTGATGCGATACCACCGCTGCCGGCGCCTAAACAGATGTAGTCAAAATGCTGAGCCATGTCTTTCTCCAATTTTTGCATTAATGCAGATGCTGGTCATTGTAGGGGCATTTATGTTTGCAAACCAGCTTTCAAGATAGCTAAGACCGGATTATTCAGCTTGATGTTGCAGGCTATCTTTTATACTGGCAACGGCTATGATCGGTTTGCTTAGGGCCTTCGGCGTCACAACGTAAACATTGCCACTCCTGCTCACGAATACGTAACTCTTCACCGTAATAGCCAAATTGCCCGCGCCTTGGGCTATTGAGTTGCTTTTGTAAGTTCTTGATTCGTCCAGCTAGCCAGCGGCAACTGGGGTTGTTCGCTACGGTTAAATGTCGAGTATTGTTTTGCTTGGTGCCTAGTTTCGCCTGCGATTTAACTGATTTGCTTGTTTTAGCCCGTTTGGGCTGAGTGCGGGTGGGGTAGGCCAACTTTGGTGGTGAATATTCTAATGCCATTTGCGGCGATTGCGGCAGTTCGATAACTCGGCCTTGGCTATCGAGTACGGTGCCAAGTGGCAGTTTTTCGTTGGCGATAATATGATTGATGCTGGCGAACAAAACCATCAAACAGGCGCATAATCGCCCGAGATAACGACAAATGATTCCCATGCGCTATTCCTTGTGTGTGAGCTAAGGCGATCCGTCGCCCTAATTAGCAGTAACTCTAGTCAACAATTGTCAGTGAAGCAAAATTTTAACAGCTGAGGAAAGTTGGATTAAAAGTTGAAGCTAAAATGGATACCTGCGAAGGTTTCATCGAGATTGTCTGTGGCTAATTCTTGCTTGATATCTTGTTGCGCTATGGTGTGGCTAATATGCCCTGAGATAGCCAGCGTATCGTTTAGCTGCCATTGCGCTTCTATGCCAAATTGAAAGTGATTAGGGCCATTGTGATCTTCAGTTGCATATTGAAAGTCAAAGGCTTGAGTCACATAGGGCGTAATAACTAGGGTGTCGGTTAGTTGCCAGTTGCTGTGTAAGCTGGCTTCAATAAAGTAGCCACCGGCTTCGGTTGAATAAGTATAAGCAAGCGACGGGATTAACCAATTGAATTTGGTGTAGGTGATATCAGCAAACAGCTCATTGTCTGACTCTCGTTCGTCGGCATAGATTTCAACTCGTTGATAACCTATGGTCGCCTCGAGGTTATTGCTAATGGCTAAACCGTATTCAAGGCCAAAATTCCATTCGGTATACGCGTCGGTATCACCTCGACCTACTTTGGTGTACAGATTGATATTGTCATATTCAATCGCTGCCATTCCCCAATATATTCCACCGTTTTCAAGGTTGTTACGGCCCTCAGAGATATATTTTGAGTCCCAACCTAGGTCTAGCAGAATTTGTACATCTTGTTGTTGGTCAAGTTCGATTGTTGGTTTGCTATGGACATCGTCGACGGCGATGCTAGATGTTTGCGCGTATGCTTGACTGGCTGTCAACAGCAGCGCACTGGTGAGTGTTACATTAATCAGTCTGGTCATAGAAAGGCTCTATTTCAGGTAGATGGCGAAAGATTCGCTGCCATCTTAGTGCGCTAATCGTAACTGTAAATGCTAATAGGTTTTATTTGCGAACCACTTATCAATACCTATAGCGTAAATTATGTGTAAATTATTTTTTTGAACAAGCTCAAGGTTTTTTTGTTTTTAGACTGCTA
Organism: Shewanella waksmanii; assembly: GCF_043643685.1. Classification (GTDB taxonomy): domain Bacteria; phylum Pseudomonadota; class Gammaproteobacteria; order Enterobacterales; family Shewanellaceae; genus Shewanella; species Shewanella waksmanii_A. The sequence continues at coordinate 300,103 of NZ_JBHZSN010000005.1, read as the reverse complement.
CTGCCATATAGGCAAACCCTGATAACAGTTTGCGCTTGAATCTGTTGTACTTAGCCCATATGTCAATGGTTAACACTATGATTTAGAGGTCGAGATATGAGTAACCCCCTACTACGCGGCAGTGAGTTGCCACTGTTTTCTGAAATCAAACCTGAGCATATTCAAGCCGCTGTAGAACAGGGCATTGCCGAGTGTCGGCAAAAAATTGATGAAGTGCTTGCCAACCAAGCGGGTTTTACTTGGGAAAACCTCATTGCGCCTTTAGAGCAAGTTGATGATCAGCTGAGTAAAATCTGGTCGCCGATCTCGCATATGAATTCTGTGCTTAGCACAGATGAATGGCGTGCAGCCCATGATGCGTGTTTACCCTTGCTTTCAGAGTACGGTACATACGTTGGTCAGCACCAAGGTTTATATCAAGCATACAAACAAATTCATGAGTCTGAACAGTTTGCAACCTTGAGCCAAGCGCAGCAGCAAGTGGTTACTCATAGTTTGCGTGATTTTGAATTGTCTGGCATTGGATTGGATGATGAGGGTAAACAAAAATATGGTGAACTGGTTAAACGTTTATCAGAATTAACCAGTGGTTTTTCAAATCAACTGTTAGATGCCACTCAAGCTTGGCAAAAACTCATCACAGATGAAGCTGAATTAGCTGGGTTACCTGAGTCAGCGGTTGCTGCAGCGAAGGCGATGGCTAACGCAAAAGATCAGCAAGGGTGGCTGTTTACGTTAGATATTCCCTCCTATTTACCCGTGATGACCTACAGTGACAATCGAGCTTTACGTGAAGAGTGCTACCGTGCTTTCGTAACGCGGGCATCGGATCAAGGTCCGAACGCGGGTGAGTTTGACAATAGCCCCTTGATGGATGAAATCGTGGCACTGCGTCACGAGTTAGCGCGTTTGCTAGGTTTTGACAACTTTGCTGAAAAGTCACTAGCGACCAAAATGGCGGAAACGCCAGCGCAGGTGATTGAGTTTTTGAATGAACTGGCGTTGCAGTCCAAAACACAAGCGCAAAACGAATTAAAAGCGTTAACGGCCTTCGCCAAAGCTCATTTTGATGTGAGTGAACTCGCGCCGTGGGATCTCAGTTTTTATGCTGAAAAGCTAAAACAGCATAAGTATGAAATATCCCAAGAGACCCTAAGACCTTACTTCCCAGAAGACCGTGTGCTATCGGGTTTGTTTTACACAGTTTCACAGTTGTTTGGTTTGCGTATTGAAGAGCAGCAAGATGTTGATACTTGGCATAAAGATGTTCGCTTCTTCCACATTTATGACAAGGGCGATACCCACCGTGGTAGTTTCTATTTAGATCTGTATGCCCGTGAAGGCAAGCGCGGCGGTGCTTGGATGGATGAGTGTCGAGCGCGTCGTATCACGGTTGATGGTTTACAGAAACCTGTGGCTTATCTTACTTGTAACTTTAATGCCCCTGTGGATGGCAAGCCGGCGTTATTTACCCATGATGAGGTAACAACACTGTTCCATGAATTTGGCCACGGTATCCACCATATGCTAACTAAGATAGATGTTGGTGGGGTGTCAGGTATTAATGGCGTGCCTTGGGATGCCGTTGAGTTGCCAAGTCAGTTTTTAGAAAATTGGTGTTACGAAGAGCAGGCGTTGGCACAGATCTCGGGCCACTTTGAAACCGGAGAGCCGTTGCCAAAAGCTTTGCTAGATAAAATGTTGGCAGCGAAGAACTTCCAGTCAGGTATGATGATGCTGCGTCAGTTGGAATTTTCTTTATTTGATTTCCGCTTACATCATGAGTTTGATAGTGAAAAAGGCGCGAATGTGCAGCAAAAGCTCGATGAAGTTAGGCAGCAAGTGGCGGTGGTAAAAGCGGCTGACTTTAACCGATTCCAACACAGCTTTGCTCATATCTTTGCTGGTGGTTATGCGGCCGGTTATTACAGTTATAAATGGGCTGAAGTCTTATCGGCAGATGCATTTTCTCGTTTTGAAGAAGAGGGGATCTTTAACCCAGAAACAGGGCGAAGCTTCCTTGAAAATATTTTAGAAATGGGTGGCAGTGAATCCCCCATGACATTGTTCAAACGTTTCCGAGGACGTGAACCGCAAATCGATGCGTTGTTACGTCATAGTGGCATCGAACAGTAGGCAAATATAAACGTTAAAAAGGGAAAGCATCTGCTTTCCCTTTTTTATAACTGGTAAATTTTGTGACTTGTGATCTGGTAAGACCTCTGATAGCCTTTTTCGCCTTACAAACAGGGGAAAGTGGTAAATGAATCTCTATTTTAGGTTGATTTGGTTGATGGTCTGGCGGGTTCGCCATTGCAATAAAATTGATTTCTTAGGCACTAGTCGTATTGATTTTCGGGCATTACCGCTAGATTGCGATATTAATTTGCACATGACCAACTCGCGTTATCCTGCCTTAATGGATTTGGCGCGCACCTATATGTTGGCTGAAATGGGTTCTTTAAAGCGTTTTTTACAACTGAAGTGGTTCCCGATAGTCAATGCGGCTGAGTTTACATATATCCGCGATATCAAGCCGTTTGCCAAATTTGAGATTGAATCTAAATTGGTTGGCTGGGATGAGAAGTATTTTTATATTGAACAAAGGTTTGTCAGTGTTAAAGGGTTGCACTGTATTGTGCATGTAAGGGGTGTATTTGTTTGTAAAGGTAAGCAAGTGCCGATTACGGATATTGTTAAAGAAGCGGGCTTTACTGGCCCACAACCTGAGTTACCGCCAGAAGTTCAAAAGTGGATCGCGTTCTTACAGCTGAAAAAAGAGCGTAATATGTAAGAGTTACCGAATCGGTCGGTAGCCCGCAAGTACGTTTTCCTTGGCACTGGCCACTTCGGCAAATACTTGTTCATAAGCGCCACGGGTTGTCGCACGATGCAAATAGCGACTCACCTCTTGATATTGATATAGCTTAATATGTTCCTTAGCTTCTACAAGGCATGGAATAAGGCCACAATCAGCTAAGGTAAATCCATCTCCACATAACCAATGATGTTGACTCAGTTGGCTATCGAGCTGATCTAACATTAGCGCAAGTCGTTTATGTAGGCTTAATAGCTTTATTTCATCCAGCGATGCCTGTTTGCAACAAGATATTTGGTAAAGGATGTCATTAAAATCGTGGTCTACCAAACGATCGAAGCGCCTGATGAGCAAGGCTTGTTCAGGCTGCGAACTAATCAGCTGAGTGCCTTGGTGTAACTGTTGGTCTATGTATTCGATGATAATACTGGCTTCTTGTAAATGTTCACCAGAAGCTGTTTGCAACAGGGGGAGTTTACCCAAGGGGTTTAATTTGAGAAATTGTTGCCGAGATACTGGGTCATCTAGGTGTATAACCCGAGCAAAAAAGTTAGCCTGTTTTTCGTATAAGGCAAGTAACACCTTTTGGCTGTAGCGAGATAAAGGATGGTAAAACAGCTCCATCTTTAATCCCTCCCTTTCTTTACGTCACTAGAGTCCTAATTCTAGTTGCTAAATCTTCACATTGCAGGGAATTGCCCCCTAGTACTGAGATTGATTGGTGCTAAAATGCTGCTGTAGTAATTGAATCAATGCCGACACTCTAGGCGGTAATTGGTCCTGGTAAGGGTGGCAAGCAAAAATGCCTTTATTACCTAAGTGGTAATCGGGCAACAGCCTTACCAAATCTCCTTTGAGTAATGCCTCACTCACTAAGTGCTCTTCTAGCATACCAATGCCAATTCCCTGGGAGATCAATGCCAGTGTGCCACTGATGGTATTGCAGTTCGCAAAGGGCGTAATAGCAATATTGAAACGCTCATTATCACTATTGTCTAATCTGATTTTGATGGGTAATTGATTGCCGCTGTGCAGTACCCAATGTTGCTCACTTAGATTATCAGGATGCAATGGGGTGCCAAACTGTTCGATATATCGCGGGCTAGCGACAAGGTATTCATCGTACTGGGCAATTTTTATATGGGTCATCGCCGGATCGGTTACCGGATTATTGGTAATGGCAATGTCGATATGGTGCTCAATGATGTCTCGTTGTGTATCTTCCAATAATAAATTGAGGTGAACCTGCGGATATTGTTGATGAAATAGGTTAAGTACCGGAATTAAGCAACGTTCTCCAAATGTCGTTGGCGCGGATACTTTTAAGCTACCTCGTAATTGATTATCTGCTGGTAGTAGTGCCTCATCGGCTTGTGTGGCGAGCTGTAGCAGTTCTGCGCAGTAAAAATAGAAGGCTTGCCCCTCGGAGGTTAAGCTTATTTTGCGGGTCGTGCGTTGCAGTAAGGTTTTATCACATTGAGTTTCCAAGCGTTTAAGATGTTGGCTAACCATCGAGCGGCTAATCCCTAGGCTATCAGCTGCTGCGGTCAATGAACCTTGTTTGACGACACTGGCAAATACCAGCATACGATATAAGTGGCCTGCGTCCATTTGATTCCTCAATTGGTTATTCAAACTAACAGATTAACTATATTACTTGTTTATTAATTACTCAAATATACTCAATTCTTTGGGGCTAATGGGTATAATAACGGTCAGAGTTGATTGTTTAAGGTAAGCCTAATGACTGCTGAGTCTTTTAATACTATTTTTCAGCGTGCCAGTGAACGAAAAGGCGGTGATAGCCAGCTGCAGCAGTTGCTTGCGCAGTATCAGCCATCGCTTAGTTTATCCGAATTATCTGATGCGCAGCTATTGTCGGAAGTCAGTAGAAAGGTGTTTCAAAGTGGCTTTGTTTGGCGGGTGGTAGATAATAAGTGGCCTGCTTATCAGCAGGCTTTCTTCGATTTTGTGCCGCATAAGGTGTTGATGCTGTCTCCTGAGCAAATTCAACAGCGGGCAGAAGATCCAAATCTCATCCGTCATTTTAAGAAAACCCAAGCGATTTATGATAATGCATTGATGGTGCATGAACTTGCTATCGAGCACGGCAGTTTTGCCCAGTTTTTAGCGCAATGGCCAAATGATCAATTGGTGGAGTTGTGGCAAACCCTAAAACGTAAAGGCCAGCGATTGGGGGGCAATACTGGGCCTTATTTTCTTCGGGCCGTGGGTAAAGATACCTTTTTATTGACCCAGGATGTGCAGGCTTATTTTAAGGCTCACAAGTTGATTGATGCTGGATTCACCTCCAAGAGAGGCTTAGCGCAAGTTCAAGCTGTTTTTAATGATTGGCAGCAACAGTCCGGACGCAGCTACAGTGATATTAGCCGAATTCTAGCCATGAGTGTCGGTGATAATCGTTTATAAAGTAGGCTGGAAACGGCTTGATCATTGGAGTGTGACTCAAGGCAATCATGGTTTTTTGCTTATCGCGCTATCTTGTAAAAGCTCATTACACTTTTATGCTGATGTTTTTCCGATTTATATCGTAAATAGCATGATAAATTCATCCTATATTCACTATAGTAATGCTAATGTAGGTAGTATGTTAATTGAATAGCTGTTCGGTTTCCTTTTTTAGGCTCTTGAGTGGCCAGAAATCCTAGCTGAGTCGGTGTGTTGAATTTATGATGTTAAATATTGCGGTTAGCGGCGTAAGTGTGACAGACAAGAAGCGTGAGAATATGCCTCATTTAGTCTCCATTTACACAAAAATAACATTTGATCCGTTATCGATCGCAATTTAACCATTGCTTAACATAACATCATGATTTCTCCCAATTATTTGCACAAACTTACAATTTAGCCCTGCAGTTTGGCTTGTTGCATTTAGTAAGTTGTGAGATAACAGCACGTTCAAATATTACCCGAAATTTTAAGCGGTTAATCTTCTGCTATTGGTAGATTTTATCTACTCAGGCGGAGGGTTGGTTAATGATAAGTTAAGATCAGGAGTGCTCATGCGGCAAATAGTTAAAATTGCCTCGATAATCAGTGTGGCGTTATGGATGACTGCTTGTGGGCAGCAGGAACAGCAAGGGCAAGGTCAAGCTCAAGGGCCACAAAGCGTAGAGGTTGGTGTTATCACCGTTAAAGCGCAATCACAAGCCATTGAAATAGAGCTTCCTGGTCGTAGTAAGGCATATTTAGAGGCGGAAGTGCGCCCCCAAGCAACCGGTATTATTACTGCTCGAAGCTTTGTTGAAGGTGGCGTGGTAGAAGAAGGTCAATCGCTGTATAAAATTGACTCAGCTACCTATGAAGCTGCGCTGAAAAGTGCCGAAGCTGATTTAGCTCGTGCAGAAGCGTCACTTGTATCAGCTAAAGCAAAAGCATTGCGATTTAAAGAGTTGATTAAAACCGATGCTATCAGTCAACAGGACTTTGATGAAGCTGATGCTTTGTATAAAGAAGCACAAGCAAATGTGGTTGTGGCCAAGGCGGCTATTCACACCGCTAAAATCAATTTAGTGTATACCGATGTCAATGCACCTATTTCTGGTCGTATTGGCAAGTCTTCGGTGACTGCTGGTGCCCTAGTGACTGCGAATCAGGCTGACATTCTAGCCAAAATCCAACAACTTGATCCGATCAATATTGATATTGCTCAGTCGAGCGCTCAGTTACTACGTCTTAAATCCAAACTGAAACAAGGTTCACTTCAAGCCGCTGAAAATGCTGATGTGTCTTTGATTTTGGAAGATGGAACTCAGTATGACCATATTGGTTCGCTGCAATTTTCTGAAGTGAGTGTGGATGAAAATACCGGTTCAGTCACATTACGTGCTGAATTCCCTAATCCTGATGGCGTGTTGTTACCCGGTATGTACGTGCGTGCCATGTTAAATGCTGGTACCGATCCGCAGGCTATTATGGTTCCGCAGCGTGCGATCACTCGCAACACCAAAGGTCAGGCAGTGGCAATGCTAGTAAACGCTGACAACAAAGTGGAGTCGCGTATCATCACGACTGCTGAAGTGATTGATAACCAATGGCGCGTTGTTGACGGTCTAGCTCAAGGTGACAAGCTGATTGTTGAAGGGTTACAAAAAATTCGTCCTGGCGCTCCAGTATCGGCTAAAGAAGTTGATATGACTAAGTCAGAAACTGCGCAACAGAAATAGGGTTAAGTTATGGCACGTTTTTTCATCGATCGCCCTATTTTTGCTTGGGTGATCGCAATTTTGGTGATGTTAGCCGGTGTGCTATCTATCTCCAAGCTACCGGTTTCACAGTATCCGAGTATTGCACCACCATCGGTGGTCATTCAGGCTGTGTACCCCGGTGCATCAGCAAAAACCATGGAAGATACGGTTACTCAGGTTATTGAGCAACGTATGACGGGGTTAGACCACCTTAGGTATATCTCCTCAACCAGTGATAGCTTTGGTAATGCCCAGATCACGCTGACGTTTAATGCCGAAGCCGATCCTGATATTGCCCAAGTTCAGGTTCAGAACAAGCTGCAATTAGCGATGCCATTGCTGCCACAAGAAGTACAGGCGCAAGGGGTTAACGTTTCTAAATCCGGTGCTGGTTTCTTGATGGTACTGGGTTTCGTTTCCCAAGATGGCTCGTTGGAAAAGAATGATATTTCTGACTATGTTGGCTCGAATATTCAAGAGCCCTTAAGCCGTGTTGCAGGTGTAGGTTCTATTCAGCTATTTGGTGCTCAATATGCGATGCGTATATGGGTTGACCCGATGAAGCTGACTCAATATAACCTTACAACTCAGGATATTATTGCTTCAATTCGTGAGCAAAACGCTCAAGTATCTGCAGGTCAATTAGGTGGTGCACCGTCGGTTGCTGGCCAACAGCTTAATGCGACTGTATCGGCACAAAGCCGTTTAACCACAGCGGAAGAGTTCCAAAAAATCATCATTAAATCCGATCCTTCAGGTGCTAAAGTCTTCTTAGAAGATGTTGCACGTGTGGAACTCGGTGCTGAAAACTATGATGTGGAATCCTACTACAACGGTTTGCCAGCAGCGGGTATTGGTATTCAGCTAGCAACAGGTGCTAACGCGCTAGCGACTGCCGAACTTGTACGTGAGAAAATTGAAGAGTTAAAACCTTTCTTCCCAGAAGGGATGGAAGTGGTTTATCCCTACGACACCACTCCCTTTGTTGAGAACTCGATTGAAGGCGTTGTCCATACCTTACTAGAAGCAGTGGTACTGGTATTCTTAATCATGTTCTTGTTCCTACAGAACTTCCGTGCAACCTTGATTCCGACGATTGCGATTCCTGTGGTGCTATTGGGTACATTCGCCGTGCTATCGGCGCTTGGCTTCTCCATTAACACACTAACCATGTTCGCGATGGTACTGGCCATCGGTCTACTGGTTGATGACGCGATTGTTGTGGTAGAGAACGTTGAGCGGGTAATGCAAGAAGAGGGTCTGAGTCCGATTGAGGCAACTAAGCAATCAATGGATCAGATCACAGGAGCATTGGTCGGTATTGGTTTAACGCTGTCAGCGGTATTTGTTCCTATGGCATTTATGTCAGGATCAACCGGGGTCATTTATCGTCAGTTCTCAGTGACTATTGTAACTGCGATGGCACTATCTGTGATGGTTGCGATTATCCTGACCCCTGCATTGTGTGCGACAATGCTTAAACCGATTAAGAAGGGCGCTAGTCATGCCAAGACAGGCTTCTTCGGATGGTTTAACCGTAGCTTTGACAACTTAACCTCGCGTTATGAAGCCAATGTTGCCAAGATGATTAAGCGCACTGGCCGAGTGATGATGGTTTACCTTGCGATTTCGGTTGCTGTTGGTTGGGTATTTATGCGCATGCCAACTGCTTTCTTACCCGATGAAGACCAAGGTATCTTGTTTACTCAGGCTATTTTGCCAGTGAACTCTACCCAAGAAAGCACCAAAGAGGTGATGGAAAAAGTGACTGACTTTTACCTAAACCAAGAGGGTGACAACGTTAAATCAGTGTTTAGTGTATCTGGTTTTAGTTTCGCGGGTAGTGGTCAAAACATGGGTATTGCGTTTGTCGGTCTTAAAGATTGGTCAGAGCGTAAGGGAGCTGGACAAGATGTGCATTCAGTTGCAGGACGTGCAATGGGCATGTTTATGCAAATGAAAGAAGCCTTTGTATTTGCGTTTGTTCCGCCAGCAGTTATCGAACTTGGTACAGCCAACGGTTTTGATTTGTATCTGCAAGACCGTAGTGGTCAGGGGCATGAGAAGCTGATTGAAGCCAGAAACATGCTACTGGGTATGGCGTCACAAAACCCGAATTTGGTGGGTGTTCGTCCTAATGGCCAAGAAGATGCGCCTATGTATCAGATCCATGTTGATCACGCTAAATTACGTGCGTTAAGTGTCGATATTGATGCTGTAAACAGTGTAATTGGTACAGCTTGGGGTGGCAGTTACGTCAATGACTTCATTGACCGTGGTCGTGTGAAGAAAGTCTATGTTCAGGGTGAGGCGCAATATCGTATGCAGCCTGAAGACTTAGACACTTGGTACGTACGTAATGCACACGGAGAGATGGTCGCATTCTCGGCGTTCGCCACTGGTTCTTGGGAGTTTGGTTCGCCTCGTCTAGAGCGTTTCAATGGTCTACCCGCAGTGAATATTCAAGGTGGTACGGTACAAGGTTACAGTACTGGTGCGGCAATGGCTGATATTGAAGCCATGGTGAAGCAGCTTCCACCAGGATTTGGTATTGAATGGAACGGTCTATCCTATGAAGAACGTTTATCAGGCAACCAAGCCCCGTTACTGTATGCCTTGTCCATTATTGTGGTGTTCCTAGTACTTGCTGCGTTATATGAAAGCTGGTCAGTACCGTTCGCGGTAATCTTGGTAGTGCCACTAGGTATTATTGGTTCATTGATCGCGATGAATGCGCGTGGCTTGCCCAACGATGTATTCTTCCAAGTAAGCTTGCTGGCAACGGTGGGTCTAGCCACCAAGAACGCCATCTTGATTGTAGAATTTGCTAAAGAGTACTACGAAAAAGGGGCAACCTTAGTCGATGCGACGCTACATGCTGTTCGAGTACGTTTACGTCCGATTATCATGACCTCGCTGGCATTTGGTCTAGGTGTTGTACCTTTGGCCATCAGTACAGGTGTAGGTTCTGGTAGCCAGAACGCGATTGGTACCGGTGTACTTGGCGGTATGATGAGTTCTACCTTCTTAGGTATTTTCTTCATCCCAATCTTCTTTGTGGTGGTAGAGCGCTTGTTTAGTAAGCGTGAACGCGAAGCGGCTAAAGCAGCCAAACAAGCGTCCAAACAGTAAGTTGTTTGATTCAAAGAAAAAGCCCAGCTAAGCTGGGCTTTTTTATGGCCACAATTTGATAGCTGTATCGAGTGAATACTTGGCAGGCTTTCATTGGTGCTTAGCCACAAGGATACTGCCTAAATTGCGATCAATCAGTGTTCGTTCTGTCGTTAGCCTGCTGCTATTTAGCACAGCGATTATCGCGGTGTTAATCGTTGTCGCCCATCTTGCCCATGCTGCGTTTACCTTTGAAATCTTCGTTTATCTATTTACGTTTATGCTGTTGCCGCTATTCATGCTGGGGATGTTAGCAACCGGGCGAAGGCTAGGGTTGTGGATGAGCCTATTTTGGTCGTTACTATTGTGTGTTCGCGGCATAGGGCAAAATGCGTTCTGGGTGTTAGGTGCACCGATTTCTCTAGGAATTCCAGTAGGCGACTTCTCCCTTGGTGGAGGTTGGTTAGTCGATCCACTGTTTATCATGCTGGCATTGCTCAGTTGCTGGGGCTTATACCGCAACGGAAATTTGAACCGAAAGACGAGCTCATATAGTAAGAGAGCCGATTGAGGCAATAAAAAAGGCACCTGTTGAGATGCCTTTTGTCGGATATTTATCTTACACGGGACTATGGTGTGTAGTAGGTTGCTGCACCAGGGCCGACAGGGAAGCCGAGCACAAATACCCATAGGAAGAAGAAGCAAGTCCAGCCAATAAAGAATACGATAGAATATGGCAGCATTGTCGCGACCAATGTACCGATGCCTAAGTTCTTCTTATATTGAGATGCCACTGCGAGAATAAGGCCAAAATAACTCATCATTGGTGTGATTAAGTTAGTGACCGAATCACCGATTCGATAGGCCGCCTGAATGGTTTCAGGTGCGTAGCCAACTAGCATCAACATAGGTACAAAGATGGGGGCCGTTACCGCCCACTGTGCCGAGGCACTACCTAGCATCAAGTTAATGAAGCCACACATCATAATAAACAGCACAAAGACTAATGGCCCAGTTAATCCAATCGCATTAAGTGCATCGGCACCAGTTACCGCTAAGATGGCGCCTAGGTTGGTCCATTTGAAGAATGCGACAAACTGAGAGGCAAAGAATACTAATACAATGTACATGCCCATGGTGCTCATGCTGTGAGACATGGCGTCAATGACATCTTTGTCTTTCTTCATCGTGCCCACCACTTTACCGTAAACTAGGCCTGGAATAGCGAAGCAGATAAAGATAAACGCAACAATGCCCTTTAGGAATGGTGAGCCAGCAACTAAGCCAGTATCTGGATTACGTAACGGTGCACCTTCTGGAATGATGGTTAATGCGAGTATGCCACCTAGCACCAAAATCGACAGACCAGCGGCTTTTAGTCCGCGTCGCTCAACGTCGGTGACACCATCCATTTTTTGCTCATCAAGGTTGATAGAGGCTTCAGAGGTGTCGTACTTACCCAGCTTAGGTTCTACGATTTTTTCGGTAACCAGTGCACCTAAAATAGTGATTAGGAAGGTGGAAACAAACATGAAGTACCAGTTAACTTCTGGGCCGACAAGATAGTCAGGGTCTATCATCTGCGCAGCTGCTTCTGTAATACCAGACAGCAAAGGATCAACCGTACCTAGCAATAAGTTAGCGCTATAGCCACCTGAAACCCCAGCAAATGCCGCAGCTAAACCAGCCAGTGGGTGTCTACCCAATGAATGGAAGATCATTGCCGCCATTGGAATCAGTACCACGTAGCCAAGTTCTGAAGCGGTGTTTGACACAATACCCGCAAATACAATGGTGAGTGTCACAAGTCGTTTTGAAGCGCCCATTACTAACGTGCGCATAGCTGCAGACAATAACCCTGAACGCTCAGCAATACCAACACCCAGAAGTGCTACAAGCACGGTACCTAGGGGAGTAAAGCCAGTGAAGTTGGTGACCAAGTTTGACACGATCATTCGTAAGCCTTCGGCATTCATCAGGCTAACGACGTGGATCATACCGTCAGGGCTGCGGCCAGAAGCGCCTTCTGGACGAGGGTCTATCACGGTTAATTCAAAATAGCCTGCGATACCACTGATAGCGATGACAGCTAAACAGAACATGGCAAACAGGGTGATGGGATGTGGTAACAGGTTACCCAATCGTTCTACAACATTAAGAAAACGTACAAACGCACCGCTTTGGGCGATTTGTTCAGGTTTGGTGTTTGGCGGCGAGCCGCTGTCACACTTGTTTACACTCATACCATATCCTTCAAATTTTGTGGGTATCTTATGTACCCTAATATCGTTTTTTTAGGTGAGAATACTCGGTAATTTCGAGTAGACCGGCCATAGTGGCGCAGAAGCTTTAATTGAAACTTAAATTTCAGGCAACTTTGCTGCTATTACAGGCAGTGGGAGCATTATAAAGGACAAAAAAAAAGGATCCACAGTGGGATCCAAAAGGATGTTTGGGATTGAACTTTTTCACCTAGCGCCATGTTGGGAGTCATCATGGTGGTCTCGCTTGGTTGAGTTCATATTATGTGAGATTGCCTGTACCTAAGCTGAATGAAAATCCTTGTTTTCATTTACAAAAGTTAATGTTCGGCGGCAGTTTTATTCAGGTAAAAAAAAGGAACCACATAGGGTTCCGAACGGAGATTAAGAATTGCATTTTGACCTAGCGCCATGTCGGGGTTTCGTATGGTGTCTCGCCGGGTTGAATTCATCATACGACTGATAGTCTGAATCTAAGCTGAATCAAACAGCGCATTTTTTAAGATTAAATTAATAAAGTCATTGCGGTGTTTTACAGGCAAAAAAAATGGAACCGCAATGGGTTCCGAAAGGGTATTTGGGATTGAACACTTCACCTTGCGCCATGTTGGGAATCTTCATGGTGGTCTCGCTTGGTTGAGTTAATCATAGCTAAACAACCCTGTATCCAAGCTGAATGAAAATTGCTATTTTGACTTTAAAATCAAAAGTATATTGTGTTTGTCTTGCGACAAAAAAAAAGGAACCCACATGGGTTCCGAAGGGATATCTTGGATTGAACTTTTACCTAGCGCCATGGTGGGATTAATCATGGTGGTCTCGCTTGGTAATAGGGATATTACTCTAGGGTATCTGTACCAAAGCTGAACAAAAATCGTGCAAGGCCACTCCGGTAAGGGAGGCTGGGGTTAGAGGAGGATTTGGCGCAAAAAAAAGCCTCTTAATCAATAAGAGGCTAAACGGGAATATTCACAAGCTTCCTTAAAAAGGATGCCGCAATTATAGCCAATGCATACTTAACGCTAGCTGAAATCAAACTTGAATTAGGCCGAACTATTGATTAGTGCGATCAAGATCTCGTTATTGCGGGTTTATATCCTAATTAGCAGGGTAAATAGGTTTGATTTTGCCTAATTGTTTGTCGCTCTGGCCAAATAATACCGCCAGTAAATTTTAAATTTTTTATTTAAAATTAATTGGTTATGTTTAAAACAGCTTAATAGGGATTAAGAATATTTTACCTTTTACCTACTTGAGAGGGATTTCCTTCGCTAGCTGACAAATTACTATGATAACTTGAACATAAGTTGCGCAAGTTAATGCCTTATAGTGAAAAAGGCGTAATAAGTAACCAGCTATCTCAATAGGTTATTTTTTATAAATTACTGGAATTATTGAACAAAATAGGGGATGTTTAAGGGTTATAGCGAATGTCGTATGCCGTTAAAACAATAATAAGGACATAAGAATGGAAGGGTTACTATTAGCTTTGGCATTGGTCGCCATCGTGGCTTACCTTTGGTATGTCAGCTTGATTAAAAAACGTAATACCGCAAGAGAGGCATTATCAGGTATTGACGTGCAATTAAAAAAGCGCGCTAACCTTGTGCCTAATATTCTGAAAATATCACAAAAATTCATGGATCATGAGCAGGCATTATTAACTGAGATCACCGCGTTACGTACTCAAGTCGCCAGTGGTTATGACCTGCAAGATACTCAAGCCATCAGCGAACATTTAGCCGCGGCTGAGCAGCTAAATCAAAAAATGAGCCAGCTTATGGTGAATGTTGAAAACTACCCCGAACTTAAATCAGATGCGACCATGTTGCAGGCGATGCAAACCTATAATGAGGTTGAAGCACATATTTCTGCTGCACGACGTTTTTATAATGCAGCCATTACCGAATTAAACAATGCGGTTGAGATTTTTCCAGGTTCCATTATCGCTGCGATGGCGAGTGTTAAAGTGATGCCGTTTTATCAAGCAGATGAAGCCGCTAAACAAAGTATCGATGCCAGCGATTATTTAAAGTGATTGCTTGGTCCCAGCAAGGGTGTAAGTGCTGATGAATGCAGTTAGCTTCCTATTGGGAGCCAAAATCAAGCCAATGCGGCAGACGGGAAAACTCAGCGGGCAAGAGCAAGAGGTAGCATCACTTCAAGAATACTATCAACAGCATTTAGCTCCCCATTGTCGTCAATTTGAAAATCGTCGTGTTGCGTGTCTAAAGTCGTTACGGCAACGAATCTACAGCAGTATTATCATTTACGCTATTTTGGCTTTAGGGGTTACGCTGCTGGCCAGTCGTCAACCCAGTGATTGGCTGTTTTTCATCTATGTCGGTCTTATTGTACCGTTTGTTTTTTGGTGCGCGCGGCCCATTAGTCGTTACCAAAGTGATGTCAAAACGATTATTTTCCCAAAAATCTTTCGCTATTTCGGCAATGATTTTATTTATAGTCAAACCCATACTATGAGCCTGTCGACATTGAAGCGCTCGAAACTCCTGCCCAGTTATCATGACGCTAACTTTGATGATTATGTTCAAGGAACCCATAAGGGCGTAGGTATTGCAATTAATGAGCTGCACTTAACCATCAATGTAAAAAGAGATAAGCGTACTGAAAAGCAAACCGTATTTAATGGTGTGATGGTGCAACTCGATTGCCATAAGGCATTTAAAGGCCATACGGTGGTAGTCAGAAGCCGTGGCAGTTTTGTTAATTTCCTCTCCTCCTCATTTAAACGTTTGTCTCGGGTTAAGCTTGAAGATCCTAAATTTGAGAAGCAGTTTGATGTGTTTTCTTCAGATCAAATTGAAGCCCGTTATTTGCTAACGGTAACCTTCATGGAGCGTTTGCTTGCGCTAGCGGGGTGCTTTAGTGGCAAGATCCAATGTGCGTTCTATGAAGACAAACTACTTATCATGTTGGCGTGCAACAAAAACCGTTTTGAGCTTGGCTCGATCTTTAAAGGGGCAACTTTTGAGTATGAGTTTAGCCAGATAAACCGCGAAATGCGCCAGCTGTTTGCTATGATTGAAGTACTTAAGCTAGATGAATATACGGGACTTTAGTGGCGAAGGTTTGGCTGATATCAATATTAGTGTGGCTTGTTTGGGGCTTGGGGTTGCAGGCTCTAGGAGGGGAAAAGCCACACTATAAAGCGAAATATTCTGAGCATGGCATATTGAACAGTGCCAGTGCTACGCCTGTTGATGAAACCAACCAAGTCAAAGTCTACCAATACACCCAAGCCAATGGTGTGGTGATGTTTGCTGATCACGCACCTAGTCAATCGACCTATCGGGTACTGTTATATGATTGTTTTGCTTGTGACGTTAACTCAACGCTTGATTGGCAACATATGCCCCTTAAAGGCCATGATTACACTGAGCTGATTTTGGCCGCGGCTAAAGACTATGATCTTGACCCCGCGCTTATCCAAGCCGTGATTCATGCCGAGTCGGCGTTTAATGTATACGCCTTATCACGTGCAGGTGCCATGGGCTTAATGCAATTGATGCCAGAAACCGCCAAAGAGCTGGGAGTGGAAAACGCATTTCACCCACAACAGAATATTGATGGTGGTAGCCGCTATCTGGCTAAAATGCTCAAACGCTTTGACGGTGATATTGCATTAGCATGCGCTGCTTATAATGCCGGCCCAAGTACAGTAAGCCATTATCAAGGCATTCCACCTTACCCAGAAACCCAAGCTTATGTGCAACGGGTACAGATTCTATTAGCCCGCTATCGCACTGAAAGTTAGCCTGGACAGCGAGTTAACAGAGCCCGCGGTGTTGGCTTACGATTAACATCATGCCAAACCAAAGGGATCACCACTGTGCTGAGTATTACCGTAGATAGTGGTAGTGCTAACCAAACACCATTTAGTCCTAAATACTGTGGAAGAAAATATAAAAAAGGCAGTTGGATCAGCATATTGGATATTGATATCGCCAGTGCTTTCGCCCCTTGGTTAACCGCCATAAAATACATGGTTGCTAACACAATGAAGCCATCGAGAAGCATCGCACTGAGGTGTAGACGAATCCCTGTGGTTGCAGAAGCAATTAAGATTTGATCTTGGCTATTAAACAACGAAATCATTAACTCTGGAATGCAGTTCAGTAGCAGCATCCAGGCTAGGCCTAGGCCAAGGACTATTTTACTAGCAAGCGCCATCAGCTGTTTGATTTTATGTTGCTTATCAGCGCCATGGTAATAACTTGCAGGCGGTTGTACCCCTTCGCCAATACCCTCAGCGATTAAGTAATACAGCACCATAAGATAGCCAACAATGGAAAATGCACCAACGGTAATCGTCCCACCGAACTCCATAAATAATCGGTTGTGAATAGCGAAAACAAAGCTGGTGTAGAGGTACATGACTAGGCTAGATGAGCCCAGTAGATTGATCTTCTTAATCAAGCTCCAAGAAAATGGTGCGTTGCTGCCAGACATTACCGAGGTGGGTCGGCGTAAGAAATACATCAGTCCCAAGACACAGATACTGGTTTGTGCCAATACGGTCGCCATAGCGGCGCCTGATAGCCCGAGATCCAGTACACCAATAAATAGATAATCGAGCACAATATTGAGGCTGGCACCGATCATCATAAACAGCGTAGCGAGCTTAGGTTGTTCATCATTGCGAATCAAAATTGGCATAGCGGCGGCTAAAATAGTGATAGGTGCGCCCCAGATAAACGGCCTAACGTAGTCTTGTGCCATGGCTAAGGTTGCAGCGTCTGCGCCCTGTAGCATCAGTAGTTTACTGGCCGACAGTTGCAAAAATAGTGCGCCAAGTAAGCCCATCACAATAATGATAGTAAACGCATGCCAGAGAATTTGGTTAACCTGCTCAGTAGATGCTTTTGCACCGCGAGCTATCGAAATTAGGGCGCCAGAGCCCATACCGACCATTAGCCCCAGTCCTGCAACAACATAGATAATTGGCCAAGCCATACCGATGGCGGCTAAGCCGGTTGAGCCTATGTAATGGCCGATGAAAATACCGTCGGCGATCTGATAGACACCGTTAACCAACATTGCCGCGATTGAGGGAATGGCATAACGCCAAAACACTCGTCTTACGCTGTGTTGATCCATTGTCGATTGATCTTGTGCCGAAGGTGCTGCTGTACTCATGATTTACTCTAGCCAATGTTTGAGCGCATAGGTTACTCTCTCAATAGGGCAGAGAAAAAGTTAGTTACTATCCGAATTTCGGATAATAGGAGCACAGCATGAATTGGTCCATTGCGCAGTTGGAGGCTTTCGTTACCACAGTGACAGAAGGCTCTTTTTCTGCCGCAGCCCGTAAGCTGGGTAAAGCGCAATCTCGCGTAAGTACCGCAGTGGCAAATTTAGAGATAGATTTAGGGATCCATTTATTTGACCGAACAGGTAAAGCACCGATATTGACCGCTGACGGTCGAGAAATGTTTGCCGAAGCACAGGCGGTATTAGCGCAATGTCAACGCCTGCAATCGCGGGCCTTAACCGTAAGCAGTGGTGAAGAAGTGGCGTTAAACGTGGTGATTGATGAAGCGGTGCCAATCAATGCCTTTGAGCAAATCTTCGCACGTTTAGCGACCCAGTTTCCGCTATTAAGACTGTCGATTTTTAATGGTAGCCAAGATGACATTGCTCAGTGGGTTGATGACGGCCGTGCGGATGTCGGTATTCTGTTTCACGTAAAGCAGCTTGCTGACACCTTGGAGTTTATGTCTATTGGTCAGTTTAGGCAGCATCTTGTGGTGGCACGAAACCACCCGCTAGCCTCGGTGGACGCCCCCACGATTAAACAGTTAAACCAATATCGACAATTAGTGATTCGTGATCGCGTCGGCGATAGCCAGCCAAAGGCGTTATCGGCTAATCATTGGTACATCGACAGCTATTATTATATGACCGCATTGGTCATTCATGGTGTGGGTTGGGCGTTAGTGCCAGAGCATGTTGCAACATCGCCTTGGTATGCTGATGATCTTATTTGCTTGTCGACCGATTATATTCCCGATCCGTTATTGGTTGAAATTGGGGTGGTAAACCGTCGAGATCAGGCTTTTGGGCCGGTGATGAATTGGCTATATGACGAAATAGAACAGCTGGCCAAACAGCAACGATTACAGGCATAGATTGAAAATCGTGCTAAGTTAACAACACGGTAGCAATAAGAGGGCTCGCAAGTGGAGGCTGGATTAAAGCAACGTATCGTTGAATTAGAACTGTATTTACTCAAAGCTGAAGTGCGCGCGTCGGTGTCGGAATTGTCTCAGCTAATACATGATGAGTTTATTGAAATAGGCGCATCAGGGCAGCGATTTGGCAAGCAGGTGGTATTGAGCCGTTTACCGCAAGAAAGTTGTCCGCAATTCCACGCCAGTGATTTTGAGCTGCGCATGCTGGCCGAAGGGGTCGCACAATTGCTTTATCGCGCCAAAATGCAAAAAAGCGGTGAGTTCATGATTCGTTATTCTCATCGTTGTTCGATTTGGAAACTCAATGGCGGCCACTGGCAAATGGCCTATCATCAGGGCACAGAGTGTGAAGCATTTGAATAAAAGGTGTCACGGCGTGGTGACACCTTGCTTCGCATAGTCTCTGCTACTCGCCGACTTCCCATTCAACGCGGATATGGCCATCACCTTTGTTTAAAATAGGATGCAGATAATTTAGGGTTTCTGTTGCGATTTCATCCAGTTGCCATGGTGGGTTGATCACCCATAGGCCAGCAGCTGTCATGCCATATTCTGGGCTATCAGCACGAATCGCTTGCTCAATTCTTAGTTGTTTTTTGATGCCACTTTGCTTGAGTAAATCAAACATCGCCTCGGTTTGTGCCCTATCGACCACTGGATACCAAATCATATAAATGCCAGTTGCGAAGCGCTTATGCGCTTTGATGACCGTTTTAGCAACCTCAAGGTAATCTGATTTTATCTCATAACTTGGGTCAATCAGAATCACGCCTCGGCGTTCGATGGGCGGTACTGCAGCTATCAAGCCTTTCAACCCATCGGTTTTTAGCACCTTTATTTGTCTGTCTCCAGCAAATTGCTCTGCAAGGGTAAGGTGGTCGCTGCTGTGCAATTCATGTAACACCATACGATCTTTGTCGCGCAGGTTCATATCGACAAAGGCGGGCGAGCCAGGATACAAATCAAGATCGTTACTATCTTGATTAAAGTGTTTGATATCATCAACGTACTGCTGCAATGCTGGAGGCAAGTCACTGCGTTGCCACAGCTTAGCAACACCTTCTAAATACTCCCCTGTTTTTTGAGCAAATGCATCGCTCAGTGCATATCCGCCTGCACCGGCGTGGGTGTCGATATAAGCCAGCGGCTTATTTTTCTTATGTAATAGCTGCAGGGTTTGCAGCAACATGCTGTGCTTGAGTACATCAGCATAATTGCCAGCGTGATAGCCGTGACGGTAACTTAACATGGAGCGGTGTCATTTTAGGGAGTCGATAGGCTCAGTATATCTGATTAGCCGATCATAGTTTTAGGTTTTTGCGCATCATCCATACTAGACTGTCATTCAATACGGGGATTTGCCAAACCGCTGAACCGTCATCCTGATAAATACGATAAAAAGTGATCTCATTTTCAGTCAACCGTTGTTTGCGTAGCTTTAAATAGATGATTTGAGCGGTTTTAGACAGCTTCTTAGGAGACGCGAGATCAGAGGACTCAATGGTGACGCTAAAACGTTCAACCTTACGTTGTTGCCATTTTTCTGTGGTGCGCTGGAATTGCCCCTTAAATACATAGCGGGTTGGGTCTGAATAGCAATCTTCATCGGTGATACAGGCGGCAAAGTAGAATATGCCACTGTGGGCGGTCAAATCCACCAGTGAAATTCTCAGATCCCCTCGAACCAAACGGGCATTGTGTTGAGAAAAATACAGGTCGCCATGATATAGCTGCTCGATAAGCTCGCCTTGATAGTTATCTAATTCAGGTAATACGAGGTTGTTATAGGTTTTCTGCTCCATGCGAATTTTGGTGGCAAAAAAGTCAGAGAGTCGCAGTTCACCGGGCTGCTGGGGCAAGCCGGTGATATTAATCAATTTGTCTGAGTGACATTGTGTCTGTCGGTAGTCGGGGCAGATGGCGATGCTATCGGTTTGCGACCTAAGCTGGGCAAACCCCATAAAATAATCAAATGGCGGCTGCCAGTGAGGCTCATCAACAATTTGCTGGTGCAGACGGGTGTTGACCTGATGGTTATCTAGCCCTGCACTATTGCTGGGTGTTAGCAAGTTAATGTCGCCACCAGTATTACTGATAGTTGTTACTAGGCTATGCTCTTGGTATGGGAAGTCGCTTTGATGCGAGTAGGTGAAATACCACAGCACACTCCCCATGATTAACAACACCAACAGTAGCCATTGTACATTTGTTCCCGTCTTGTACTTTGGGCGCGATTTGGTGCGAGGTAAATGCAACACATATCCGTGTCTGGGAATGGTTTTAAGGGTGATATCTGGATAGTTGCAAAGCTTCTTTCGCAGCACGCTAATACACTGTTGAATCGACGAATCCGAGACTATGCGTCCAGGCCAGCCTGTTGCTAACATTTGCTCTTTAGTCACCACTTGCTCATGTTGCTCGATGAGCAGTGCCAAAACGGCTGTTTCGGCAAAACTTAACTCAATAGCGGTATCGGCCACAGCATCGTAAAGTTGCTGTTGCGTAGTATCGAGGGATAAGTGTGGGGTAAGTTGCAAAGGTTTTCTCTATCTTACTTGCTGTCAACACCAGTATATGCTCAGTGACGACTAGGGAAAAATCTTAACAATTGATTTTTGATCAGCGTCTTTATTTACTCATAAATTGCCACCTAGAATGCAGTCTAGGTGGCAATACTGATGGCAGGGTTAGTCTAAGTTATGTACCTCTTTTAGGTTCATCACCGAGTGGCAAACACCACATGATTCAACCTGAAGCTCATGGGCTGCAACACCAAAACGGCCGCCGTTTTGCTCCATATGGGCACGAACAGCTTTGTTGATGACCATATTACCGTTAGCGTCTTCATGTTTAGCATGGCAAGCATAACAGGTTGCAGAGACTGGCGAGGTGTATGCGTTAACAGAGATATCCGTGGCAGGATGCGCACGTGAATCCGGATCGTAATCAAGATCTAGTGCCAATGGGCGACCCACTGCTGTGAGGCGGTCAACCCCAAAAGTATCACCCTCGTGGCAGCGATAGCAGTTGGCTTTATCAGCAGGGTACTCAATGTTACGTACACCATTTTCACGGTCTTGGGTTGCGCGTTGGTTGGTATGCAAAGAGTGCATCCATACTTTGTGGTCAGGGTGGCTGACAGTGAGCTGCTCAACATAATCCCAGTCACTAGGTTTAGTGTGCATCTCACGAATAGCCTGAGTTGGCGGCGTATTCGGGTTATGACACGCTAGGCAAGGGTCAACAATATCAGCGGTAGAGCTTAAGAAGCCTGGCTTACCTTTAGCGACCATCGCTCGTTCTTTGAATGGGCGAACATGTTCTCCTAGTTCGTCGTGATCATGACCTGAGAAACACGTGGTGTTAGCCAGTTCGTGGTTGATTTCAGTATCACGGCTATGGCAGTTGCGGCAACCTAACTCAGAGTTATCATTAAACTCATCGTAACCATGGCAAGATCCACAGGTTTTGTTGCTTACAATCACTGGACGCTTGGCTTCAGGAGCGGTAGTGAGGCCATCTTTATTGAAGAACCAACGCTTGTTTGCTTCGGCATTTTTAGTGTGGCCAGCTTGATCACAGCTAACGAGGTTCTGGCCAGCATCGAAACAGTAAATCAGGCGATTGGTAATAAATCCTGCGTCGTCAATTAAGTCACCAGAAATTGCGTCTTGAGTGACAATTGGCCCCATCAAGTAGGTAAAGACATTATCTTCTGATTTGTACAATGGTGTGCGCGCCCGTTCACCTGGTGGTGTGATGCCATCGCTACCATCTTGGGTGATGTCTTTTTTGTTACTCTTGACAAAAATGCTGTATCCACGGCTGGTGGTGAAATCAACAGAGGTACCCCAGTTTGTGTAGAGTTGCAGGTTTTTAATCCAATCTGCATTGGCAGGGTTACCATCGGGTACGCTAATACGTTGCCCTTGGCGGTCAAGCAGCGCGAAGCTGATTTCAGCAAAGTATTGATTGTTTTTCTCAACCAATTTGGCTTGTTCAAGCTGTATGTTGACGATATTGCGCTCATCACCTTCAACGGCTTTTTCAGAAGCGCTCATGTGCACGTCGTAGGTGTTGTCAGGCGCGTGACAAGTTAAGCAGTTACTGTTGTCAGGCTGAGTACTGTGATCATAAACAGGGTTGCTGCTCATATCATGACAACTTGAACAAGTCTCACGTGTTGGAACTTGATGCCAGTTGGTGGCTTGCTTGTGCTGCTCATTCACTTCTTTACTGTGACAAGTTGTACATTGTCCCAGTGCTTGAGGGATCACACCGATATGGGCTTGGTGAGCAAGGACTGGCCAAATGGCGTCTGGGTTGTCCATGTTGTTGCTTGTGTGGCAGCTGGCGCAGTTTTCTAGATGGGCTCCACCGTGCTTGATGCTGGCGATATCGTCATGGCAGCTCAAACAGGTATCGGCGTTGATAATACTGCGATTATTGCTGACTTCCATACCATCAACCATAAAGTCACTAATGACTTCGGTGGCAGGGATATTGTCGGTTTCCAAAGCGGTAAATAGCACGCGTTGAGTTAGGCTATCGTCGAAACTAATGCCGCCATTAACCAGAGGTTGGGCTAGCGTGTAGCGATAACTCCCGTCCATATTGTCAACTAATTCACCCGGGCAACCTTTGCTAGGCGAACAGGTTTCACCAACGAGTTTTTGCCATTGTGAACGCTCGCCCTCCAGCTCTGGGAGTAGTTGGGCGCTATTGATTTTAAATGCATTAATTTTGATGACCGGAATGGCCAATTCATTTTCTGCACGAAAATCGATGGTCAGCACATTATCGGTAATACTGGTTTGATCAATTGTTAATGTCAGCACTTTTGCAGAAGTACTGACTTGGCCACCTGGCTCACCAGGTTGACCATCTTTACCGTCTTCGCCATCAGAACATGCGGTCATCCCTGCCAACAGTACTGACAACAAAGCCACGTGGCTTAGTTTTTGTTTAAATGGTAGTTGTTTCATCATCTCACTCTCTATTTATCATGCCTATCTACGTCAGGCTGATAGCAAGGTTGCCTGATTTAGTGCCGTGCCTTTGTGAACACAAACCGGTTTAGCTGTTATTTCTAATTTCTTCGGCGCTTTTGACCGGGATTGGGGATTTTTGAGATTTTTTGAGAGACTTTTTTGAGGAGTTTTTATAATTTTTCATCGCTTATATTCAATGAATGGTATTATGGCGAAGCCGCTTTTTAACTGAGTTATGTTGTGACTAAGATTTGTTTTAACCGTCAATATCCATCCCTAGAATCCATCGCACAACGTTGGGGGCTTGTTCATGACAGTCAGGCGCCGTTTGAATTAATTTTTGAGCACAGTCAGTTAATTCTTAACAAGCGAGATGAGCCCAAGTTAAAAGGCATTAGTGTTGATTTCGTCAGTGGCGCTGTCGCCCATAGACGTAAGTTTGGCGGTGGCCGTGGGCAAGCGATTGCCAAAGCCGTTGGCTTAAAACAAGGCGTGACACCAAGCGTAGTTGATGGCACAGCGGGTCTTGGTCGAGATGCATTTGTATTGGCATCATTAGGTTGCAAGGTGACCTTGGTGGAGCGTAACCCTGTGGTTGCCGCACTGCTGGAAGATGGTTTGCGCCGTGCCTACGAAGATAGTGAAATAGGTAGTTGGATGCGTCAGCGGATGCAATTGTTTCATGGTTCGAGTTTACAGGCGCTGGCACAAGCTGGTGAACAGTCAGGTGGAGAGGTCGATGTGGTCTATTTAGATCCCATGTATCCCCATAGAGAGAAATCAGCGCAGATTAAAAAAGAGATGCGTGTATTTCAAACCTTAGTTGGTGCCGACACTGATGCCGACGGTTTGTTGGCACCAGCAATGGCCCTTGCCACGAAACGGGTGGTGGTAAAACGCCCTGATTATGCCGATGATCTCGCCGGTGTTAAGCCAAGCACCGTGATTGCCACTAAAAAAAATCGCTTTGATGTTTATGTTAAAGCGGCAATGAAAAGCTAAGTTTTGTTATTAGCGCGTCGTTGTTTGCTGTCTTATCTTGGCGTAGTAAGCATAATCTTTGTTGTCCATGGTGGGCTTTTTTGGGCTACTGCCAAATCGTTTGATAGCGGTAGTGATGGCCAAATTTTGGCATTGGTCTGTTTATGGTGTGCGATGTCTGTTTATGCAGTAAAAAGACTGCATAAAACGAAACATAGCTCAGCGCTGCTTTGGTTTAGACGAGTCAGCCTCGCGTTGGCATATCTTGTTGCGGTCATTCCATTTGGGTTACTCAGTGCCGGGACGGTACTGTTTTTTGCGTTGCAAGGAGCAGATTTTAGATAGCTGAGGTGCTATTTGCGCATTGCACGCAGATAGCACCAGTATCGGTTAACCGTTGTAGCCACTGATTAGGTAAGTGGCTGAGGGATCAACATAGACACGGTCGCCCATGGCTTGTCTGCCGAGTAACATCAAGTAACTCATATCTTTACGATTACTCAATGTTAATTCAATCGGCCATTTCTGGTCGCCCAATTGAATCGTGGTTTGAATTACACAGCGCTGCTCTACTTCACCGTTAGACGACTTAATACGCCTAGAGTCATGTAGCTGAGCTTGGCAGCGAACCGTTTGCTCAAGGTTGTACACGTCTGGGTGCAGATCAAACTCGACAAAGGGCTTACCGTTAACTTTCAACTGACGTAGATTATCTACGTGCAACGCTGAGGTCTTTGCACCGGTATCGACTCTAACATGGAGATCGTGAATCCCTAGGTCAGGTAGATGACAGGTTTCTAAGTTGCCAATGATCATTCTGTTCATGGTACTTCTCTATGTTATTTCTCTGTGTTCTAGCATTAATTACAGTAACGGCATTGCCGCACTTATCGGTTGTACCTGTTCCTGCATGGTTTCAATATGCTCGGCGACTTCATCGTCGGCTTCACCGAAATAAGCAATATGGAACATAGCATCACCTTCTTGCACCAAAGGGATGTTTTGTTTGCCGATAATAATGCCCGCTCGATGAGAGATAACCTGGGCAATAACCGCGCCCAAGGGGCTATTAATTTCAGACAATACCGTGCCTTTTTCCACTTGTTGGCCCAGTTCGACAAAATCACGCACAAAACCACTGGCATTGGCGCGAGTCCAATTGCTCCGGTTGGTCACAAAAGGCTCTATTTTACGTTTGCTTCTGCGTTTGCGTATCATGCCAAGGGCAGACAATACATTCAGCACACCTTTAATGCCGGTTTGAATAGAAAGCTCATCAAATCGCAGTGCTTCACCCGCCTCATACAGTAATATTCTAGCGCCATGGTTAACCGCTGACTCACGTAAAGAACCATCGCGCAGGTTAGCATTTAATAACACCGGCACACCAAATGCCTCGGCCAGCATCAAGGTTTCATCATCTTTTAAGTTGGCGCGAATTTGCGGCAAGTTAGAACGATGAATTGCCCCTGTGTGCAGGTCGATACCATAGTCGCAGTGTTTAACGATCTCATTTAAGAAAATATGCGCTAAACGACCTGCGGGTGTGCCTTTGGCACTGCCAGGAAAGCAGCGGTTCAGATCGCGTCTGTCTGGCATATAGCGACTCTGGTTGAGCACGCCATACACGTTAACCATAGGCACAACTATCAATGTGCCGCGGGTTAACTTTAATTGCTGGGCAATCAAGCGTCGGGTGATCTCAATACCATTGAGCTCATCACCGTGCACAGCCGCACTGATAAACACAGTAGGGCCGGGTTTTTTCGACCGGATCACATGCACTGGAATCGAGATTTCGGTGTCGGTGTAGAGCTTAGATACAGGTAACTGTAGCTGTTTTTGCTCACCCGGTGCGATGTCGATTCCACCGATTGTTAACGTTTGTGCCATTAACCTTTACCTCGGGTTTTGTTGGCATTGGGCCTAGCGCGTTTCTCAATAAACTGAAAAATTAAATCTGCTACATCCTTATTGGTCGCAACTTCAATGCCTTCAAGTCCTGGTGAGGAGTTAACTTCCATCACCACCGGGCCATGATTAGACTGCAAAATGTCTACGCCACACAGGTTTAATCCCATTGCTTTTGCAGCATTGACTGCCGTTGCTCGCTCTTCTTTGGTTAGGCGTACCAATTGAGCACTGCCGCCACGGTGAAGGTTAGAGCGAAACTCGCCTTCAGCTGCTTGGCGTTTCATCGCTGCGACGACTTTGTCGCCGACAACAAAGCAACGAATATCGGCACCGCCAGCTTCTTCGATAAACTCTTGCACCAAAATATTCGCTTTTAGCCCCATAAACGCTTCAATAACACTTTCTGCCGCTTTGGTGGTTTCAGCTAATACGACACCAATGCCCTGTGTCCCTTCTAATAGCTTGATGACCAATGGCGCGCCACCGACATTCTTGATTAAATCTTGAATCTTGTCTGGGCGACTCGCGAAGCCAGTTCTGGGTAGCCCAATGCCTTTACGAGACAGCAATTGCAAAGAGCGTAATTTATCCCGTGAGCGGCTAATCGCAACAGACTCATTGACACAAAAGGTGCCCATCATTTCAAACTGACGCACCACAGCGGTACCATAGAAAGTAATGGAAGAGCCGATGCGTGGAATCACAGCGTCATATTTAGGTAACACTTTACCCATATAGCGTACGGTTGGGTTGCTACTGGTGATGTCCATATAACAATGCAAGGTATCAATAATATCTACTTGGTGACCGCGAGCTTCACCGGCCTCTTTTAGGCGGCGAGTGGAGTAGAGATTTTCGCTTCTTGAAAGAATCGCTATGCGCATTGAATCTGGCCTTTTAATGTCAATAAGTTGTTTAAGTTAATGTAGCTAATATTCACTGTTTTGCTTGGTTTGCGGCTGCTTGTTTAAGTTACGTTCACCAGACAACGAGAAGAATCGTTTTGGCGTGGTAATTAAACTTAAATACTTCATCCAGGTAATTTCGATCAGTGTGTTGGCGACTTCGATACCTTGTACTACGTTGATAAAGTGCTGCTCTTCTTCGTTTTCGGCCAGTAGCATGCCAGCCGCTAGGGCTTGCATGTTTAAGCCGTACAAGGTGAGTAATTCAGCTTGTACACGCGTGAACTCCCCACAACGATTGAATCCTCTTGGGAAATTCGCATCGTCATAAAAGTGACTGGCACTGAGTCTAAACTTTTGATTGCTCACTTGGCTCATCCTTATGATTAAAAAAGAGTTTTATAAGTTTTGAACTTGATAAAATTTAACCCGTTTTAGGGGGTAGCTCGTGGGGCGAAAGGTAGAGCTATTGGGGATAAAAAGAAAACGAAAAATTTCTATCGTCACAACAAAATTTGTTTGTGATTAAGGTTCAGTTGATCGCTAAGATTTGGCGTGAATTTATACCGTATCAAGGTGGTCGTTAGTTGCGGATTTAAGCGCACTAAGCTGACTGATTTAAATGGACAAGTTTGCTGATTTCACTCACCCTTAGAGTGTTATCAAAGTGAGTCAATATTTATCGTTGCAGCGGTTAGGGGCCGTTGACGTTTCATAGCTATTTTGGCAGCGAGTTGTTGGACTTTCATGCTAAGCGGCGCTGATGAGGTGTTGTTGTGCTACATGAATCAATGCTCAAGCAAACATTAAGTTCGAAAGGTAAATAGACTCTAGTCAACACTAAGTAAAGTTGGACAGATTATGGATATAAAAGTCTTTAAAACGTTTCTTGAAGTGGTACGAGAAAAGCACTTTGGCCGAGCTGCTGATAATCTTTATATCACTCAGGCCGCTGTGAGTGCGCGTATAAAACAATTGGAGGCTTTTTTTGATACTACTTTATTTGTGCGAGACCGCAATGCCATCAAATTGACCAGTGCCGGCGAGCGATTAGTCCCCTACGGTGAAACCATGGTGCGCACATTAGATCAGGCTAAAACCGAGCTGTTATTGACTAAAGACTATGCCGTGCAGCTCACCATTGCCGGTACCCCCAATATTTGGGATGCATTTTTGCAGCATTGGTTGAGCGTGGTGACTGAAGAGTTACAAGGTTACTCGTTTTGTGCTGAAGTGCTGAGTTTAGAGCAGATGACACGGGCGCAAATGGAACGGACGCTGGATATTGGCGTCAGTTTTGACCCGATGAAAACAGATGAAATTGCTAGCCAACAGGTGGCCATGTTGGAGTTAGTGCTGGTGTGCTCGCAACCACAGTCAGCGAGTAATGCCCTGACCCAAGGCTATGTTTATGTTGACTGGGGAACTCGCTTTGCGTCGGAACATGCTGAGCGCCACGCCAAGATGCCACCGCCTTACTTGCGCACATCTAACGGTCAGATTGCGTTAAATTTCATTCTAGAAAAGGGTGGGGCTGCGTATTTGCCTAGGGTGGTAGTCACTCCATTTCTGGAATCAGGACAACTGTATGAGGTCGATGCCCAGCAGCCTTGGTATCGGCCTGTGTATTTGTCTTATCGTAAAGATGCAGTGGCAATTAAGGCAATCAGCAAAGTGGCGCGTTTGATTGATAAAACCGAGCCATTGACGCCGTTTGTTTTGCAGCAGGCAGGTGATAGTAACGATGCAGAATAATTGCTTTGGCATCAGCACATGGGCAAAATTTGCGCTATCTCCTCAATGGGTGCAAGATAGTAGGGTTTAACAAAATAATAACCATCAACAAATTAGGGTAGCGAGTAACATGATAGAACAAGGTCAAACATTGCCCTGTGACATGCTCAGCGAGTTAACTGAAGACGGCATGTTGCATCACAAAACCGAAGAATTATTTGCTGGTAAAAAAGTGGTGTTATTCGCGGTGCCCGGTGCATTTACGCCCACCTGCTCTGAAGCGCACTTACCCGGTTACGTTGTCAGCGCTGATGTGTTTAAAGATAAAGGCGTCGATATTATCGCTTGTGTCTCGGTTAATGATGCATTTGTCATGAAAGCGTGGGGTAAGCAACATAACGCCGATGCATTGATGATGTTGGCTGATGGTGATGGCAGTTTTACCCAAGCGTTAGGTTTAACCATGGATACTGGCGGCTTTGGCGGTGTTCGTTCCCAACGTTACGCCATGATTATCGACAATGGCGTGGTGACAAGATTACAGCTTGAGCAACCCAAAACCTTTGAAGCCAGCAAAGCTGAAACTGTCCTCGCTTTATTGTAGCGCTTAGATCACATCAACAGGCGCTCAATCTAACGCCTGTTGATTCGCTTTGCCACTATGCAGCGTGCTCTATGGCGATTGGCTGCGCTTCAGCTTCAATACCTAGACTACTTTCAATACGTTTGACACTTTGTTTGACCTCTTGAGCGATGTCATCGCTTTGGTTTGATGCACCTTGAGCGTGTTGTTTTAATTCTGCCATCGCCCGAACAAAATCATCTAAATGGCTTACTTGAGCCAAAGAGTGGGCCGAACCTTGTTTGGCCGTGAGCGTCATTTCATGGGCTTGAGCCTGTACATCTTGAGCTACTTGCCACAGGGCTTGTGCCCGTAGCTTTTGTTTTTCTGATGCATCACCAATACCTTTTACGCTGATTTCTAACTCACCGTTAGCTTCAGTGAGTTGACTGAGTATGGTCATGATCTCTTTGAGCGAGTGTTGGGTGCGAAGTGACAAATTACGCACTTCATCGGCAACCACGGCAAAGCCGCGACCTTGCTCTCCTGCGCGGGCGGCTTCAATGGCGGCATTGAGTGCCAGCAAATTGGTTTGCTCTGCAATATTGCCAATGACATCAATAATTTTAGATACATCAGTGACAGAGGTAGTCAGGCTGGAGAGTGACTGGTGGCAATTGGTCACTGCTTGCTGAGTTTCTTCCGTTGCAGCCAGTACGGCTTCTGCTTCTGTTTGCGAACGTTGCATATCGGCGCGGGTGGATTCAGCACTTTGCTCCACCTGTTCAGAGCTAAGGTTAACTTCACGCGCGAGTTCACGAACTTGCTCGGTTTGTTCAAGTGCCACTTCGACAATCTGTTGGGTTTGTTCAGTGCTGGAGCTGATGAGGCTGATGCGCTGAACCAATTGGCTAAGGGATTGCGATACCGTGGTGATCTGTAGTCGTTGTTGTTCATCCTCACTTTCAAACCGGTCGAGTAGCTGGTTGAAGTGGCTGGCAATTTGCCCTGTTTCGCATCGGCGTTGAATCACCAACCGTTCGCGGCTATTGGTTTCACTTAGCTGCATAAAGGCATGGTTAAGGTTTTTGAGTGGTTTAACTACCCGTCGCTGTTGCAAGAATAGGTAACCCAGTGCAAACAGGGCTAAGATAGATACCATGGCATAAAGCGCGGTTTGCAACTCTTGCTTTAATTGCAGATTTTGAGTTTTTTGCACTTGGCCCAGTGCTATCAAAGATTGCTCAATATCGGTGATGGCGGTGCGCATCTGCGCCTGGACGTTCTGATTATCGATCAACAAATTATGGGTGTTCTCGACTTCTTTGCCGTAACGTAATGTTAAGCTTAGCAATTCATTACGATAGCT
The DNA here is from genome assembly GCF_043643685.1 of Shewanella waksmanii. Lineage (GTDB taxonomy): Bacteria > Pseudomonadota > Gammaproteobacteria > Enterobacterales > Shewanellaceae > Shewanella > Shewanella waksmanii_A. The sequence goes on along the minus strand of NZ_JBHZSN010000005.1, from coordinate 269,037 downwards.
TTCACCCACTTCAAAGCGTTCAGGTTCATCGTTGCCAAGCGCAAATTCATCCACTTCTTCAATTTGGTAAACACCAATAAGCCCCAGTTGCTTGAGTTTTTGGTGCCAGTTGGCTAAATCGTTAATGTTTCTTTCTAAGAATGGTTTTAGCTTTTGTTCTTTGCCGATAAGGTAATCTTGAGTCAGCTGCGATAAACGGTAAACCAGTGGGCTAAGTTCGTTAGAAAGCTGTAAATACTGATTGGCGAGCTCAGGGTTTTGGTTTAACCCATCAAAAGCGTATTGCGCTAAGCGGCGATTGTTGTCCATCATTTCTGATTCTGCATGGGACAAGAGTTGTCGCGGATTGCCCGCGAGTTTGCCTGCGGCTAAGTATTTACCATCAAGGGCGAGAGTGAAGTTACCCAGTTGTTCACCGACCTGTATTGCTGTGGGGTGATTGATATATCCAATATCAGCAGACATGGTCATTAGTTGCTGTTTCGCAGCGGCTAAGCGCGTACTGTCACCGGTGGTAAGATAGGTTTCTAACTCGCGTCGGACTTCGACCAAGAAGGTTTGCTGGATCTGCGACAGTTGTTCGGTTTCTAGTTCAATTTGCTGACGTTGCTGGCTGCTCCAAATCACGACCGCAGCTAAGGTCGCAGCAAGTAGCAGCAAGCTTGCCGAAGCAGTTAATGACAGGGTGGATATTCTCATCAGTGTGGCCAAGCGGTTAATTTGCCGACAGATTATTGCACTATTGTTGCAAATTGATGACGTCTAGCTGGCCACTTCTTAGAACAGTATGTTTTGCTAATGTATGTGTATTGTTTCGATTAGTTAGCCTAATCAAACATCATAATTAGACTTTTTCTGCTGTCAGTGGTGAGGTTGCTTCAGGAATAAAAACATAGCCCAATCCCCAGACAGTTTGTATGTAATCGGGATGAGCTGTGTCGGTTTCAATAATGCGCCTGAGTCGAGATATCTGCACATCAATGGCGCGATTTGAAGGCATATGATCACTTCCTTTAGATAACGCAGCAATTTTTTCTCGGGTTAACGGCACATTAGGGTGGTTGGCGAAAACCTGTAAAATGGCGAACTCACTGCTGGTCATGGCAACGCTTTGGTTGTTTTTGTACATTTTACGGCTATCTAATTTGAGCGTGAAATGGCCAAAAGTGATTTCATGGGGCGCAGCGACGCTGGTTTCTATTGGCCTGCGGCGAATAACTGCATGCAGCCGAGCGAGCATCTCTCGGTGATTACATTGATCAGGTAAGAAGTCATCTGCACCAATCTCTAACCCGAGAATACGGTCAATTTCATCGCCGTATTGAGACTTCATAATAATGGGGATGTGATTCTCTTTTTGGCGTAACCTTTTGCAAACCGATAAGCCATCTTCACCGTTGAGTTTAATATCGAGCAATAATAGGTGGTATTCATCGATCGCTAACATGCGATCCATTTGACTGGCACTGTCTGCGAAACTGACGTCTAATCCCTGTTCGCTGAGGTATTTTCCTATTGCATTTCTACTGTTTACATCTTGATCTACCAGCAATACTCTCGACTTTACTTCGTCCATAAACAATATACTCCTGAAACTCCCCCTGTTCATTAGCATTGTGGACCAGAAAAATATGTCATGTTGGTCGTTTATGTAAACAGGTATTACAGGTGACAATGATTAGAAGAAAGTATAGGTGAAAACCCGAACGCAGGCGGCGAATGTCCGCGTCTAGTTATATGATTTTAGTCTAATGGCAGCCATACTTGTGCTTTTAGACCGCCTTGCTCGCGGTTGCTTAGACTGACACTACCTTGATGGCGATCGACAATACGTTTGATAATCGCTAAACCTAAGCCTGAACCTACGCTGCCACGCGCGCTGTCACCTTGGGTAAAAGGTTGAAACAGTTCGTTGATTTCAGCTTCATTGATGCCAGGGCCATTGTCTTCGACGCTGAAGTAGATTTTGTTACCACTGTGGCTTGAACTAATCAATGTCCAACCATTGCCGTAACGAGCAGCATTTTCGACTAAGTTACTGATCACCCGCTTTATGGCTACCGCCTGCATGGGAACCGGTGGCAAGCTGTCGAGGTTTAACTCAATTTTGCCTTCGCGTTTAGATTCGGCCTCTGCGACATCTTCAATTAAGTCATTTAATTGGGTCAGTTCGCGATTGCTTTCCTGATCTTGGCGAATATAGGCAATAAACTGATTAATGATGGCGTCCATATCTTCAATATCATGGGCAATACCTTCTTTAAGGTATTCATCCTCTTCAACCATCATTTCTGAAGCTAAACGTATTCGGGTTAGCGGGGTGCGTAAGTCATGGGAAATTCCCGCCATCAACAGCGCCCTATCTTGTTCCAGCTGTTTCATCGAATGGGACATCTGGTTGAATGCCTGCGTCACTTCCATGATTTCTGTTGAGCCACTGTCCGTGGGTAATGGGGCCGGGTAGTCACCACGAGAAACAGAAAGTGCCGCTTTTTGTAATCGCTTGAGTGGTCTATTTTGCTTGCGGGCAAACCACCATCCACCCGCGACACTGAGGGCACCAATCACCATTAAATACAAGGTTAAAGGCGATAAACCAAAATCTTTAAATCCGGTGAGGGGCACTTTAATCCAAATGGAAGGTGCTTGCGGTGGTTTAATCCATATCTCAAAATTCTCGCCTTGGGCGATGCGTACTTCAGCTCGGCCACCGAGATGTTCAGACATTTGTGATGACAATAAGCTGTAGTAGGTGGCGCGTTCAATACCTGCTTCTCTTGCTTGCTTTTGGTTGTAAATTTCCATGGCATCATCACGCACTTTGGCGTTAAGTGCATCTACCATGGTTAGATGTTCACGGCCGACATCCACACCGTCGACAAACAGTAAGTTGACTTGCCGCGCAATGAGCTGGTTGATCTGTTGGTAGGTGGGCTGAATAAAATAGACCGCCACCGATAAGTAGGACACCAATTGATTGACCAATAGCAAAGAGCCAATCAGTAAAACTGTTTGGCTAAATGCACTGGCAGGTAGGAATTTTTTAAACCACTTCATGCCGATGCGTTATCGGCGCGCCGCACCATCAGGCACAAATACGTAGCCCAGTCCCCAAACCGTTTGAATATATCTTGGGTTGGCGGCATCTTTTTCAATCAGGCGACGAAGTCGTGATACTTGCACATCAATAGAGCGTTCTAGTGCTGAGTAATCTCGTCCGCGGGCTAGGTTCATGAGTTTATCTCGCGATAAAGGTTCACGCGGGTGACTCACTAAGACTTTGAGTACAGCAAACTCGCCACTGGTCAAAGCTATCGACTCATCGCCATGGTACATTTCTCGCGTGGCAAGGTTGAGGGAAAATTCACCAAACTCGATCAGTTCTTCTTGCTGGGTGGGTGCTCCGGGGACTTCTGGTGCTTGGCGACGCATCACGGCTTTAATGCGCGCAAGTAGCTCTCGCGGGTTAAAAGGCTTTGGTAAGTAGTCATCCGCACCTAGCTCTAAGCCAATAATGCGGTCAACCTCATCGCCTTTGGCGGTGAGCATAACAATAGGAATGGCGTTGTCATTTTGGCGTAAGCGGCGACAAATTGATAAGCCATCTTCACCGGGCAACATAAGATCTAACACCAAAAGGTGAAAATTCTCCCGCTCAAGCAAGCGATCCATTTGCTCTGCATTTGCCGCACTGCGGACTTGATAGCCTTGCTCCACAAGATAGCGCTCCAGTAGCGAACGTAGTCTCATATCATCATCGACGACGAGAATTTTTGAGGTTTCTTGTCCCATGCTTGTAGTCCTTTAAACAGTTTGCGGTAACAGTGCGCAGTCGCTTAACTGGCTGCGCTAGATGTCATTGTTAATATAGCTTTTTTGGTAATAAAAAGACTAGGGCAAATTAACCTAACGATTAATTAACATGTGATTATTATTGCTTGGCCGCCTTAAGTTGTTGAATTGTTGTAATTATTTATTTGTTTTACGCGTGGTAAAAATTGTAACTAAATTGATATGCTTAACAGTCTTTATTGACTGATTTTAGAACACTTTAAAGTCATTGTAGTGTGATTTAGCTGTAGCTATTAATTAAGAGGCGATCAAAACAAATGGCATAGTAATCTTGCAGTGCTAGCGCTAGAATTTCACAGGTTACTTTGTTTTTACCTCTTTATTTGGACTACAAACATGAAAGCAATGCTCATTACGCGTGAAGGTTGGCAAGCGTTGGATCGCGAACTGAAGTATTTATGGAAAGAGTATCGACCTGAAATTACCAAGAAAGTGCAGGAAGCCGCAGCCCAGGGCGATCGCTCTGAGAATGCGGACTATACCTACAACAAACGTTTACTACGTCAAATAGATAGTCGTGTTCGTTATCTTGTGAAGCGAGTCGAAGATCTTAAAATTGTTGATTACTCGCCTCAGCAAGAGGGCAAAGTCTATTTTGGTGCTTGGGTCGAACTAGAAAATGAACAAGGTGACATTGTTCAGTATCGTATTGTGGGCAAGGATGAGCTGGATACTAAACAGGGGTACATCACTATCGATTCGCCCATGGCGAGGGCGTTGATTGGTAAGCAAGTTGATGATGAAGTCGTTGTTAAAACGCCATCTGGGTCAAAGGAGTGGTACGTTAATAAAATTCAATACCAGTCTTTTGATGTTTAAGAGTCATAGCAGCGGCCTGTATCTGTATTCGGCTATTTGTGCATGGCTAATTATCTAGTGTTAATTACCTAGTGTTAGTTATCTAGCCTTAGTTATCTAGTGTTCGCTATCTTGTCGTGACTTTCTCGCGTTAGCCATCTTGCTCGCGTTAGCTACCTTGTAAATATCTCATACCAGCAAAATAGTTTGTTCGGCAATCACCAAATCAAGGTGATTGCTGAGTTTTCAGCGCATTTGCTATCACCGCTTATGCCTGTGTGCCGCTAACTTTACACTGCGGGATGAATAAGCATTTTTGGGAAACTGATCTTGATCAAAGCCAGCTAGCGTCGCCCCATCTAGTCTGTCGGCATTATTTCGAGTGAGGATTTCTAGTGTCGGTTTCAATTCAGGACAATTTTGGTCAAGCGTACGCAGCAACTTTGCCTCAGTTTGGCGATAGCTTAGGGCAATTACTGGCATTTTTCGGTGTTAAGCGAGTCTATGGCGTTGGTGGCGACTTTGTCGCTAACTTGATTAATGCCTTGGTTGAAAAAGTCGACGTATTGCCCTCAAGTAACGAGATGCATGCAGGCTTCACAGCCTGCGCCCAAGCAGAACTCAATCCATTGGGCGTATGCATGACAACCTATACCGTGGGGAGTTTACCATGCACCTCGGCTGCGGCCTTGGCAAGAACAGAGGGCTTACCTTTAGTTATCTTGTCAGGCGCGCCAGGTGAAAGTGAAATCAATAGCCATGCGTTACACCATAGTGTCCATCCCCATACGGCTTGGCATACCGACCTTGATGCTGCATTGAATGCGTTTAAAGCCTTGGGAGTACGCTCGGAGCGCTTACAAGGCCAGCGACACAGTGGTCAGCCAAATGTTGCTGCCGAGCAGTGTTTATCGCTACTGATTTATGCGTATGTTCATCGTCAGCCAGTTTATATTGAAATCCCTCGAGATTTAATTAATCAGCCAACCCAGGCACTGAGTTTACCCAGCGAACCCGCGGTTTATCAGCAGTTACAACCCTTGAATCTATCTGGTGCTGAATGTATTGCCCAAGCGATAATGACTAAACTCAGTGCGGCGCAATCGCCACTGGTGTTTATTGGTGAAAAGTTGCGTTTGAATCAAGCGTTATTACACAAGATCATCGAATTTTGTCGTCGTTACCATATTCCCTATGGCGGATCTTGGTTTGCAAAAGGAATGCTAGATGAGTCCGACCCTCTGTGTTTGGGCAGTTATAACGGCGTGTTTAGTGAGTCGCCTCAACAAGCGTATATCGATCGGCAAGCTGATTATATTATTGAGCTGGGTAGCGCTATTTTCCCTTCCGATACCAATAACGCTTTTAGCAGCCAGACCCACAGTGTGGATAATCACGGCAATAAGACGATGTTAAAAGGCACGGCTCACTGGGACAAAGACATTGAAGCTGTGATGGACAATCTAACTCAACTGGCGGAGCAGCATCGTTTTGATAAACCTTGGGTTAAAACTGATGCACAAAAGCCTGACTTAGCTACTCGCTCAATCGTCGATGAACCTTTGGGTTATCACAATCTTGCGCGAACCATTAATACAACGCAGCGGCATACCAACAAGCCATTTGTTTATGTCCCTGAAGTGGGCAACTCATTATTTGCGAGTTTTGAACTTGAGTGTCACCGCGGTGATTTACCACGTAGTTATTTTGCTAACCCTTGGTATGCGGCAATGGGAACCAGTTTGCCCTATGCGCGGGCAGTTGTTGACCAACTTAAGGATAGTGCGAGCGACCAGTCAGTGTTAGTAATGACAGGCGATGGTGGTTTTAATTTTCAGGCTAATGAGCTAATCAATCTCCAAAAGCAACGGGCGAATGTGGTGATTATCTACATGCGAAATAATATTTTCCACTTAGGGAAAGCCGGCGACGCGCCAATTTACGCCTGTAACGATGAACAGTTTCAGCCACAATTATTGATAAAAGCCTATGGTGGCAGCGGGCATCAATGCAGCTCTACCTCAGCGTTATACGATACCTTATTAACCTGTGTGGCGGCTGGTGGTCTTCACTTGATTGAAGTGCCAACCTCTACCGCACCAGAACATCAATGTGAAACAACCAACAAGTTAAATACCTATATTGGCTTTAGAAATGGTGACCCACAAGCAACATTGAAATGGCAGCAATTGTGCAACCAATCTTAGCTTGAATTGGCTTCGTGCGGATAAATGAGCCCATGGCGCTATCATCTTGATGCGCTTATGGGCTGATGATCAAGGTTATCACCATCAGATAATTCAATATCCATGCACAGGCTTTGCTGGCTGTGGTATCTTGTGTGCCACACAATCATGGTAATTTTTTGGCACGAACCAATCGCATATGCAAATGACGCAAAACATTGTTCAAATCATCGCTCAAGAACTTAATATTCGCGAGCAACAAGTGAGTTCTACGATTACGCTACTTGATGATGGCGCAACCGTCCCTTTTGTTGCCCGTTATCGTAAAGAGGTGACAGGTGGGTTAGACGATACTCAACTGCGAACGCTTCACAGCCGATTAGGTTATTTGCGTGAGCTCAATGATCGCCGTGCGGTGATCTTATCGAGCATCGAAGCGCAAGGTAAATTAACCGATGCGTTGCAGCATGCCATTGCGACCGCAGACAGTAAGACGCGCCTTGAAGATCTTTATTTACCATTTAAACCCAAGCGTCGAACTAAAGGCCAAATCGCCATCGAAGCCGGATTAGAGCCGTTAGCTAACCGCTTGTTTGATGAGCGTGGTGATGAGCTTGATAGTCAAGCACAAGCATTTATCAACGTTGAAGCTGGCTTTGCTGATGTTAAAGCCGTGCTAGATGGCGCGCGCTTTATTTTGATGGAACGTTTTGCTGAAGATGCAGATTTAATCAACAAGGTGCGTCGTCATTTAAAACAAACAGCAGTACTTGAAAGTACCATGGTCGCTGGGCAGGAAAAAGCGGGCAGCAAGTTCAGAGACTACTTTGAACATAGTGAACTATTTACTAAGGTGCCATCTCATCGCGCGTTAGCGATGTTACGGGGTCGTAATGAGGGCGCATTATCATTGCGCATGAATGCTGACCCTGACAGTGAAGCTAAATCTGCCAGCTATTGTGAGGTGATTATTGCTGAGCATTTAGGACTTGAGTTGACCAGCAGCGCGGTTGATACCTGGCTGAAAACCGTAGTGACAGCCACTTGGCGCATTAAAATTGCCTTGCAGATGGAGACCGAGTTTATTGCGGCGTTGCGTGAACGTGCTGAAGCCGAGGCCATTAACGTGTTTGCCCGCAATTTAGGTGATTTATTAATGGCAGCGCCCGCGGGAGCAAAAACCACCTTAGGTCTGGATCCGGGCTTACGCACAGGGGTGAAAATTGCCATCGTAAATCAAACTGGCAAGCTGGTAGCTCACTCAACCATATTCCCTCATGCGCCTCAAAACCTTTGGGATAAGTCGATTCGCACCTTGAGCAACCTGATTAAGATGCACAAAGTGGAGTTGATTGCTATTGGTAACGGCACAGCATCGCGGGAAACCGATAAGTTAGCGGCCGAAGTCATTGCGGCAATGAAGGCAGAGATGCCAAAGCTGACTAAAATTATGGTGAGTGAAGCCGGTGCATCAGTGTATTCGGCATCGGCATTGGCAGCTGAAGAGTTTCCTCAACTCGATGTGTCTATTCGTGGTGCGGTTTCGATAGCGCGCCGTTTACAAGATCCGCTTGCAGAATTGGTTAAAATTGAGCCTAAATCGATTGGTGTTGGCCAATATCAACATGACGTCAGTCAAAGTCAGCTATCGCAATCCCTAGAGGCAGTAGTAGAAGATTGCGTGAACGGCGTTGGGGTTGATCTCAATATGGCATCAGCGCCTTTGCTGGCACAAGTGGCGGGCCTAAATAAAACCTTAGCGCGTAATATTGTTGAATACCGTGATGAGCACGGAGAGTTTAGCCAACGGAAGCAACTGCTTAAAGTTTCTCGTCTTGGGCCAAAAGCTTATGAGCAAGCTGCTGGTTTCTTGCGTATTCAAGGCGGCGATAATCCACTAGACTGCTCTGCTGTCCACCCTGAGGCATACTCTGTGGTTGAGGCGATGGCCAAGCAACAGCAGTTGCCGGTAGAGCAGTTAATCGGTCATTCTGAATTACTTAAACAAATTGATGCCAAAGCCTTCATCAATGACAGCTTTGGTTTGCCAACTATTACCGATATTTTGGCTGAGCTTGATAAACCTGGCCGCGATCCTCGTGGTGAGTTTAAGACCGCTTCTTTCAAAGAAGGTGTCAATCAAATTGCTGACTTGCAGCCGAATATGTTGTTAGAAGGCGTGGTAACAAACGTGACCAACTTTGGTGCTTTTGTGGATGTGGGTGTACATCAAGATGGCTTAGTACATATCTCGTCGCTAACGGACAAATTTGTTAGCGATCCCCATACCATAGTCAAAGCAGGTGATGTGGTTAAAGTGAAAGTCATGGAAGTGGATGTCGAACGTAAACGGATTGGGTTAAGTATGCGTTTAGATGAGCAGGCACCGGCAAAATCAGCAGCTCGCCCAGCTAAAAAACCGGCTAAGGCTCAAGGACAGAAGAACAATCACAAGCCAAGACAGCAACAGAAACAACCGGTAAATGCCGCGATGGGTAACGCGTTTGCAGATGCTTTTGCCAAGCTAAAAAAGTAATACCGATTGGTATCACCAAAAACGCCGCAATTTCTTGCGGCGTTTTTTATGTTGCTGGCAAAGTGAAAGTGAACGAGTACTGCTTAAGTAACTTAACCTAAACGACTAAATTTAAAAGACTTAATCTAAAAGACTATACCGCTGAAGATAAATTGGGTTCAGGTTTAGGCTGGGTTTGCAGTTGATAAAACTCGCTAACATGGCGAGCGACTGCTTGGTAAAACTCTTGGGATTGATCCACCAGTAGTTTCGACATTTGCGCGTTAGTCGCCTTAGGTTGTGGCGTCTGTTGATAGCTGCGAATATCACGTCGTTGCAGGGCCGGTTTACCACGCAATGCTGCTTTTATTATTGCTGGCAGTGCCGCAGGTTTTTGTTCCTGTTGCTGTTTGCCTTCTTGTTGCTGTTGCCCAGAACCTTGCTGTTTACCTTGGAGTCTTTCATTAATTTTAGCTTGGGCATTGGCTTGCTCAGCGGCGCGCTCATTTTGCGAATTAAACGCGCGCTCTTCATGACCTTTGGTGGCTTCTTGAGTCGGTATAATCGGTGGTCTTTGTTGACTATCCACGCGCGCAGCATCGGTTGCGGCGTTAGTCGTCGCAATCGGTACTTGGGGATAGTTGGTTACCACTAACATGAATATACTCCTCTAGCCATGGTTAAATAATAACCAAAATAACTAAAGAGTTAAAGCATCTTAAGCTAATACCAATCGGCATAAAGATGTGATCGCTCAGCGAGCGTTTAGCACTTGTGAGGCAAGGCAACGAATGAAGGGCATAGTTACTCTACGTTCAAGTTCGTTTACACAGTATCAGAAGTGCTAAAACTCGCCCTTTGGGAGTTTTTTGGCTGCCTACTTCTTCGTTGAATAACTTCCCAATAGCACCACGATTACTTAAGTTATTCGTCTCGAACTAGTTTGCCAAAAATAGCTCTGAGTAGCTCACTTTCTTATGCCGATTGGTATAATGTTGCCAACCAGCGCAAAAAACCACGATTAAATTCATCTGTATGAGAAAAGAATGGCGCATGGGAGGCTTTGGAGATAATTAAATCTTGGTAGAGCGCATCATGCTTGGGCATATGTGGCGGCACACGCCGTGGTACCAATCCATCTAGTCTTCCCCAGACTCGCAGCCACGGTTTGTCGATTGTCGATAATTGCGGCCGCAGATCGATTTCCTGCAACATTGATAAGCTTTGCTTTAGCGCCAGTGGATCAGGTAGTGGCTTGGCTAAAACCAAATCGCGCAATCGCTTGATGTCTTCTTTGGCTGTGCTGCTGCCCATGGCTTGAATCGCTAAAAAACGTTCAATGGTTTTCGGCAGATTCTGCCCTAACTGCGTGCCAAATTGACTGAGGATTGCCGGATCGATACCTGGCCAGCCCTCATCCTTTTGCGCCATAAAACAAGGTGATGACGCAATGGTGGCTAATGCACAAATATGTTCAGGATGACGGATAGCCACTTGCGTTGCCAATAAACCGCCTAACGACCATCCGACCCAAATTGCATTGGTCGGCGTGTTGGCAACGAGATGGTCGACCCACTGATCAAAATGACCGTCTATTGCGGGACTGTGTCCAAAACCGGGCAGGTCAATGTAATGGACACAGTAATCTTGCAGGTGGTCATACAGGGGGGTGAATACCGCATTGTTCATTCCCCAACCGTGGAGCATGATGATGGGTTGTCCTTGACCTAAGGTATGGATGCTTAACGCTGAACTCACGATATTGGCCCATTGTAATAGTAAAAAAGCTGGCGGCTAGTCTACCCCAATTACAGTGAGATATACCACAGATAGAAGCTGGGCGTTTTAGTTTGAAGGTGTGAGGTTTGGCCCCATTAGCGAAGGTCTAATAGCTTTGGCCTGACAACTTCATATTGATCAGCTTGTCCTAGTATCACCGTGTCCTAGCGTCACCTTGTCCTAGTAATATGAGCCCATAAGGATAAAGCCGTCTGGCTGATGTGTCGCTTGTAGCCATCAAGAGCCTATGTGACCGAGTTGTCGGTGTTTTAGTGATGCACTGAACTGGTTTCTGATAGCCGTGATGCGATATAAAGCATCTATCTTGATGTGGTTGACTTCATTTTTTATCTCTACCTCTTCTAACCAAAATACATCTAACAAAAGGTGTAAGTCGCGAATTAAGCATTGTTCGACAATGTAGAGTTTGTTTTGATGCAATACCTTGGAAATATCGACAATGATAATGCGTTGCCCTTGGCTCAATGTAGGCTGTCGACTTAAGTATTGGTCGATATCATCGACAATGACGAGTAGGCAATGGCCCTCGCCGATGTCGAGTACGTTATAGGGTCTATCATTGAGATAAAGCGTTGCTTGGTATTGGCTTTCATTTAACATACAACTTAAGTTCATTGTGGTTCTCAATTTAAAGGTTGTACAGCTAATTTATATAAAAACTCAACAAACAAATATGAATAAGAGTTATTCATATTTAACTGTTGTCTTATTCATAATTGCATATCTGTTATCCATATTATTTCTCAAAAATAAATTTAACATGTGTCTCATCAAACGAGAGCAATTAACAAACTTATTAATGAGAGATATTGAAATGAACACAAAAACGATTTTATCTGCAGCAATCCTATCTGTATTATCTGCTGGCGCAATGGCATCAGAATCATCAAGGTGGAGTGGTGAGCTAATCTTTGGTAGTGGCTTTAAGTCAACTAATTCAAATCTCAGTGTAGAAAGCGATGCACTGCTTGGTGATAACACGAAAAAGGGGAACCATAGTGAGGAGTTTATCGGTATGGTGTTGGGTAATATTGCCTACGATTTAGGTGAGAATCGCAATCAACGTTTTTATATTGGTACCTCCCGTGATGATTTAGCCGTGGGTGACTTAGCATTTGAAATTGGCTATCAGTTTGACATGCAAAACGGCACGCAAATCGATATTGCCTATTTACCGACGGTGCTTTCTGGTGAAGTTTGGCAAAACCCTTATTTAGAAGGGCACCGTAAAGAAACGGACATTGAAGGTCATGCCTATAGACTGCAGTTTAATAACATTTGGGGATCAGGGTTTTCGCTGGATATGGCTTATGCCACCACAGAAATTGAGCATGAGGATATTCAATATTCTGAACTGCTTCGAGACAGTGAAATGTACTACATCAAAGGTAGCTATACCCAGCTATTTACCCCGCAAATGGGACTGATGACCAGTGTTGGCTATGTGCATAATGACGCCGATGGTGAGGCGCAAACCTATGACCAGTATGAACTAGAGATGACTTACTTTGTTAGTCATAATGCCCACACTTTTGCGGTGACGGGTGGCTATGCCTACCGTGAATATGAGGGTTATAACCCGATTTATAGTAAAACCCGCGAAGATCATCGCCACAAGTTATTTTTAGCTTATGAGTATGCCAATATTGGTGGCTGGGAAAATTGGAGTTTAGTCTCATTTGCGGGTATCAATGTAAACGACACTAATATTGATTTTTATAAAAGTGATGATTATTTAGCGACGATTGGATTAAGTTATAAATTTTAATGGTTAATTGCAACTGATACTTTAGTTTTTTAGAAGTTAAATAAAGACCCCAAATAATACTTTATTGTTTGGGGTTTTATTTGTTGTTTTTTTGTTTATAACTTTATGTTTGTTATTTAGGCTGAATGATGCCATTAAAAAAAGATTGCACGATTTGGTGTAAATATTGATTCAGTGGATAACCCCGCTTTGACTGTAAATACCCTCCAACTACGCTCACCTCTTGTAATTCTTTGGGCAGCGTCGGTAATGGATAGCATTCGAGCCCATCACTGTGAGTTAGTAGGTAACTACTACTGAATTTGATTGCATCACTATTGAGCAGTTTATCCACTGCGATTGGAATGCTGTGAGTGACTAGGCAAATATTTGGCTGGTAGCCTCTGGCAATAGCAATTTCATCAAACGGATCGTGTTTTGCGTTAATCGCGTTAGAGACCAGTTTGACTAAAGGTAAGGCGTGTATAGCTTCCCAATCAGAAGACTTGCTGAGCACCGGGTGGTTTTTTTTAGCGACTAAATTGACGGCAATATTGGATAGGTGGTGGGTATAAATATCTTGTGGTAGAGGGTATAAGCTAAAATGCACCAAATAATCCAGTTGCCTATCAAGCATATTTTGCAATGAGCCTTCTTGCCAATAAATCAGTTTTAACTTAGCTTGAGGAAGGGCTGCACTGAGTGCCCGATACAAACCTTTACCGAACATTTCCAGTAAGCTGACTTCAAGCGCAATAACCACCGATTCTTGATATTGCAGCGGGTCGAATGCCGAGTAAGCTTCTAATACTTCCGCAAAAGGTAGCAGCATATTGTCAGCCGCTTCGGCCAGTTTTTCTGCTAACTCTGATGGTTCAACACCATGGGCTTTGCGAATAAACAGCTGGTCGCCAAACGTTTCCCTAAGCTTAGCCATACCGCGGCTGACACTGGTTTGTGATATCCCTAACTTCTCCGCAGCAACCGAGGTGTTGCGGGTTTCAACCACGACTTTTAACAATCGCAATAAGTTTAAATCTAGATTGTCTAGATGTTTCTCCATGACTCACCGCTATTTAATGCCATTATCTATACTGACAACATAGCATAAACAGCTAAATAGTCAGCAGTTATTACTCACAAGCCAAAGCTGTTGGGGATGGATTCTGGCGTTAACAGTAATAACTACTTATGCAGTGCAGGTTGGGTAATGGTGTTAAAAAAGTCTTGAATGGTTTGGTGAAGTAACTGGTTTAACGGGTAGCCGCGGCGCGACTGCAAGTAACCCCCTGATACCGATAAGGCTTTTAAACGTTCGGGCATAGGTGGCAGTGGATAACAGGCAAGTTGCTGGTTATTTTTGAGAAGGTAACTGCTGTTGATGGAAATGGCGTCAGAATGAACCAGTTTATCAATGATGATTGGCACGCTATGGCTTACTAGCGAAATATTGGGCTCGATACCTTGGGTGATAAATAGCTCATCATAAACGTCGTATTTTGCTGCAGAATCAGAAGCGTGTTTAACAATTGCAATATCTTTGATCGCTTGCCAGTCAGAGGTTGTCGTAAGGATTGGGTGATTTTTACGGGCGACTAAATTAAGCGCGATGTTAGATAAGTGGTGGGTATAAATATCCTGTGGAAAGTTGTACATACTGTAATGCAACACATAGTCGATATTACGTTCCAACACCGCTTGTAGTGATTGCGATTGCCAATAAACCAGCTTAAATTTGGCTTGCGGTAAGGCTTGCCTTAATGATTGGTATAAGCCGTTGCCAAAAATATCTAACAGTGTCAGCTCACAGGCAATGACAATATTACCTTGATATTCTGTTGCGTCGAAACTTTGATAAGCATCGAGCACTTGCGTAAAAGGGCTGAGCATTTGCTCAGCCGCTACGGCCAGCTTTTCTGCTAACTCGGATGGTTCTACACCATGGGCTTTACGAATAAACAGCTGATCACCAAAGGTGTCTCTGAGCTTTGCTAGCCCTCTACTGACACTGGTCTGAGAAATTCCTAATCGCTCGGCAGTCACAGAGGTGTTTCGGGTGTCTACGACCACTTTCAAAAGCCGCAATAGGTTGAGATCTAGCTGTTCGAGATTGTTTTTCATAGTCACTTCACTTACGTATCGATTGCCATGACGTAACAAGGGTTCTGCGACGCTGAACTGTGTTGTTGGTATGGCTATGGATAAAGCAAGCCCGCACTAATTCGGGCTTGCCGTTGATAGAGATGGCTCGCTATTTAACTAGCGTGGCTTTAGGTTTTACCCGGAAGAACAGCGCGTAGTTCAGTGGAATAACCACTAAAGTCAGTACCGTGGCAAACAGCAAACCAAACATAATTGTCACCGCCATGCTCTTGAAGAAAGGATCAACCAGTAGTGGCGCCACACCCAGTATAGTGGTGGTAGCACCTAATATTACCGGTCTGGCTCGGCTCATGGCTGCTTCAATAATGGCGTCATAAGCCTCTTTGCCGTCACGGATCTCATTCTCTGCTTGGTCGACCAGAACAATGGCATTTTTTACCATCATGCCCACTAAGCTTAAGAATCCTAGTGTCGCCATAAACTCAAATGGTGTTTGGAATATAACCAATCCAACAGCAACGCCCAGTACAGCCAATGGCACAGTGCACCAGATCACCAATGCCTGACGTATGCCGTTGAACATAAACACTACGGCTAATACCATGGCAGCAAAACCATAGGGGGCTGCAATCATTAAGCCTTCGTCGGCTTCTTTGGCGTCTTTATATTCGCCGTGCCATTCAAGCTGATAACCCACAGGTAAAGGGATCTGCTCAATCTGTTGTTTCACCGTTGCTAAGGCTTCAGAGGCTAACACGCCAGCGCGAGGATCGGCTTGCGCCATAATTGTCGGTACGCGATCAATACGTCTGAGCATTGAATCTTGCCAGTCTAGATCAACGCGCTCAACAAACTGCGACAGTTGCAGGTACTTGTTAGCAGTAGAGCTAAACACTTGGGTGTTCTCAATACTTCTATCATGATTACGCTCGTGCTCTGGGGCGCGTACCACAATCGGAATCAGGTCATTGCCCTCACGATATACACTTACCTGTTGTCCAACTAAAGATTGTGCTAATGCTTGATTGAGCTCTTGGGTGGTTAAACCAAACTGTTGGGCTCTATCTGATGCGTACACTGGGCGAATAACAGGTACCTGTTGGCGCCAGTCATCTTGCACAGCAATAAGCTCTGGATTGTCGGCCATAATTTGCTTTGCTTGCTCAGCCAACCCTCTTAAGACTTGGCTATCTGGGCCGCTAAAAGCTGCCTCAATTTTTTTACCGCCGCCAGGGCCAAGCATAAACTTCCAGACATTGACTGAAGCTTGCTCGTAGCGTTCACTAAGCTCTGCTTGCAATGTTGCAATCAACGGCTCGATGATGTTGAAATCGCTGACATCAACCAGCATTTGGGCGTAACTGGTATTTTGCGCTTCAGGCGAGTAAGTCAACATGAAACGCAGTCCGCCAGAGCCGATAAAGCTCGTAGTGTTAGTCACACCGGCTTTTGACAGAACGTCGTGTTCAATGTCCAGCATGACCGCCTCGGTGGTGCGTATATCTGTGCCTTGGGGCAAGAACACGTCAATGACAAACTGCTCGCGTTGTGATTCTGGCATAAAGCCTGGTGGCACATAGCTAAACATTTTCACTCCAAGTACAAATACCGCTAATACCACACCTAGGCTTTTGAGCTGATTGTTGAGAACCCATTCTAAAGACGAGCGATACCAAATTGCCACTTTAGCTGGTGGCTTGTCTTGGGCTTGCTTGTTTACCTTCAAAAAGTCGTGGCACAACAAGGGTGTTACTGTAATCGCCAGTACCCAGCTTAGGAACATCGAATAGAGAATTACCCAAAACAGTGATCCCGCATATTCGCCCATATTTGATGGCGAAAGACCAATGGCACTAAATGCACAGATACCCACAATGGTGCCACCAAGCAGGGGCCATTTGGTCTCGTTGACGATATCGTTGATCACCGTTTGCTTGTCAGCATCGGGGTTTTTCTTTAGGCGACTTAATACGCCGTCAGTGACCACGATGGCATTGTCGACTAGCATGCCTAGGGCAATAATCAATGCGCCTAAGGATATGCGTTGCATGGCGATATCATCAATGAGCATCACCACCAATGTGCCTGCCACAGTCAGGGTTAACACAAAGCCAATGACGATGCCGGTTCTGACCCCCATAAATAGTAGTAACACCAAAAATACAATCACTACCGCGGCAATGAGATTATTGATAAAGTCAGCGACCGAGTCGCGCACCGAATCTGATTGAATCGAGATTTCATGCAATTCAATGCCGTGGGGGCGTAGGCTCTCTAATTCTGCTAAGCGTGCTTTTACCGCATCGCCCATTTCCACCACATTGCCACCGGCCACATTGGAAATCCCTAAGCCAATCGCACGCATGCCGTTGTAACGCATTAATACTGAAGCAGGCTCTTCATAGCCACGAGTGACATTAGCGATATCTTGTAAGCGCATGACTGTCTGGTTATCACCTAGGGCAATTTGTAGCATCTTCAGTTGCTCGAAAGAGCTAACATTAGCACTAGGAATCACCGATACCCGCATGCCATCAGCATCCATTGCACCAGCAACGGTGACAATGTTTTGCTTTTCTAGCACCTGATAGACCTGTTGGGCTGACACGCCAAAATTGGCAAGTCGCTCACTGGATATTTCCACAAAAATGGTCTCTTGCTTCTCGGCTAATGTGGCTGTTTTAGAGACCCCAGGGACTAACACGAGTTCTCGGCGTAGGGTATCGACATAATCTTGCAGTTGTTTGTCACTGTAGCCTTCAGCCGTGACGGCATAAAACTGGGCAAAAACGTCAGCAAAATCATCATTGACGATCGGCGCGCCAGCGCCTGGTGGCAGTGAACGCTGTGCATCGTTAATTTTGCGTCTTAGCTTGTCCCAAACTTGTTGTAACTCGGCTTCCGTATGTGAAAATTCACGTTTGATTTCAACGGTGACTTCCGATACGCCCTGTTTGGATACTGAGGTGATTTCTTGCACTTCTTGAAGTGATTGGACGGCACCTTCAATGACATCGGTGACCTCGTCGGCGACTTCTTGGGCGGTTGCGCCTGGGTACGGCGTGACAATCACTGATTGACGGATAACAAACTCAGGATCTTCAAAGCGACCTAGTTTCATGTAACTGATATAGCCGCCAATTAACATTAGCGCGATAAGCACCCAAACACTGGTGCGCTTGGCAATAGTATGTTGTGCAATATTCATATTAGTTAACCTCCACTTGCTCAGGGCGCACCAAAAGGCCGACTTGTAGATTTTGAGTACCAGATATCACCACCTGCTCACCAACCGCTAAGTTGGCTTGGATATTGACTCGCTCACCGCTTAAGCTGCCGGTAACCACCTGGCGTTTTTGCAGGGTATTTTGCTCATCGACGATCCAGATAAATTGCTGACCCATATTGTCAGGAGATATCGCCGATAAGGGGATTTGGATGGTTTGTGAATCACTGTGAACTTCTGCCGAAAACACATGGACATTCATCCCAGGAAGCAGACGGCTTTGGGCATCGGTGTGCACGGTGAAAGTGACCGCATAAGTCCCCGTGACACTGTCTGGCTCTGTTTCATATTTTTTTAGACTCAGGTTAAATTGCTCAAAAGGCGCAATGGTCGATTGCGCATAGATTTGACCCACTTGGGTGTTACGGGTCATGAGCGTTTCGGGTACATGGATAACAGCTTCCAGATCATTGAGATCGTGCAATACAACAATGGCTTCATTGCTTTGCACTAACACGTGATTATCGACAAAGCGACGGCTGACCACGCCGGAAAAAGGTGCTTTTAACGCAGTGTCTTCAAGTCGGCGTATAGCTTCTTTGTGCTGGTTTTTGGCTAAGCTGAAACGCAGCGTCAGCTCTTCAAATTGGCTTTTTGAAATTGATTGCTGGTTTTCAAACAAGGTCTTGGCTCTTAGGTATTCAGAGCGGGCATTGTTGAGTTCAATTTCGGTCGCACTGAGTGCAATCTTGGCATCAGCATCATCTAACTTGGCGATGAGTTGATTTTTTTCAACATAGTCGCCTTCTTGTACAAGTACTTCAACCAAGCGACCACTGGTGCGAAACGAAAGTTCTGCGCGACTCGCTGAGTGGATGGTGCCATTAAAAGACAGATCCGCTATTGCAGTATTGCTGGCGAGCTCAACATAAACGGGACGCACTATGTCAGAGGTGGTGCTTGAATCCACTTTAGGGCTGCATCCACTCAGTAATGCAGCAGTTGAAAGCATAACAGCGATAGCAGTGGCTTTAGGAACGAGGGATTTAACAGTGACTGGGGCTATGTATTTCACAACCATCTCCAAATAAATTAATTAATTGGTCGTGACCGTGAATAACCGCACTTGTCATCGACACCTTGTTGTTAGTGACAAGTCTAACGAGACTGTTTTTTATCTCGACGTATAAGAGTTATTCATTTTTGCAGTAACAGATTATTCAATGAGAAATGGCGAGGGCATTAAGCGCATTTTTAGCCTATAGTTTGCAGCTCAGGGACGGTAATTATCACAACATGGCTTACGGATGAGCGCATGAAACAGAGTCGAATTTGGAGTTGGCTGCAAAAGGGTTGGCGGTGGCTCACTGCCGGGCTGCCTAATCGCTGCCTAATGTGCCACCAACAGGTGGAGCAGGATAGCCAAGGTGTTTGTGGCTATTGCATAGCAATCAGTGTGTATCAGCATCATACTTGCTTGGGCTGCGGTAAACCTTTGGTGATTGCGGCAAAGTATTGTGGTGGTTGTCAGCGGCAGCAACCGTTAGTGGTGATCGCCGCTTGCCGCTATTATGATGGTTTGGGCCAGTGGGTTGCCGCCATTAAATATCAAACTCAGTTTGCCGCGCTGCCGCCATTATCACAGCAATTAGTTGCACGCATTGAGTACGCGCTTCGCCAGCAATGGATTCGGTTACCGCAAGCTTTGATTCCTGTGCCTTTGCATGGCAATAGATTACGTCAACGCGGCTTTAATCAAGCTTGGCTGATCAGCCAACGCTTAAGTCGTGCATTAAGCTTACCCATTGAAGATGCCTGCGTGATGCGCATTACAGATACACCGCCGCAAGCTGGCTTATCAGGTAAGCAAAGGCGCATTAATGTTGATGACGCCTTTACTTTAGCTCGGCCAATCAGCTATCAACGGATTGCCTTGATTGACGATGTGGTGACAACGGGCACTACAGTCGCCGCCATTGCGCAATTGTTGGCGCAACATGGTGTTCATGTACAAGTGTGGTGCTTAGCCCGAGCAGAAGCGCCACAACTGACGGGCTAAAGCCAGGGCCAATTCCCTAGCGGCTAATGTAGCTGAGGGATAAAATACAGCGCATTGGCATAGCTTTTTTGAGAGCCTAGCCAAATATTTCTAAATACCAAATTATCAGCAAATGCCACCAATGCGCCTTTACCATTAGGCTCGACGACGATGGCGGGAGTGTTGGCTAATGCATGTTGATATTCAGCGGCCAAATAGCCATCGATAAGGGGCTCTGGCTGATATCGCGCTGCAATATTAAATGCTTTACTTGATGGGCTAAATCCAAACACCTTATTCTTTAAAATCGGCAAATTATCCTGCCCTAAGCCAAAGTTAATGGGGTGACTAGTGTCGAGTTGTAATCCGACAATGGCGCCGCCGATTGCTTGTTTGGCTTTAAGTTGTGACTTTTGGGCAAAGCTTAAATTGTCTTGGTCAAACAATTGCTGGAAATAACGCTTATTACGAATATCGGCCTTGAGTAGGTTGTGTTTTGACAGCCAGGTCAATGCGCCTTTTTGTGCAATGATCACGCCGCCATTATTCATAAACTGGCCTAATTTACGTGCATATCGCTCATTGAGGTTGTCGTAGTTACCATCGGCCATAATCACATGGCTATAGGGTCGCAAGTCCACTTTGCTTAGCCGTGGGCTATCAATTTGGGTTAATGGTATACCGAGGACCTTATCTAGGTAATACCACAGTTGACCGACCTCTTCTGGGTCGGTGCCATAACCTGTGATTATCATAGGTTTTATCGGCTTTATACTATGAAAGTCTGGGCTACCTAAATCAATCCCTGTGCGGGCTGCACTGGTTGTGGTGGCATCCACTTTAAGCTGTAACGCATTGGCAAGTTCACTGACTTGTTGTTTTATCTGTTCTGCGCTGATGTTTGCTTGCTTCAATGGAATCATTAAGCTGCCAGCCACATACTGTTTTGCGGTTACTGGCGCTTTTATCTCAAAAGGTTTGCCGGCGAATTTAACTAATATTTGCTGGGATAACAGCTGTTGTAATAGTGGTGCAGCCTTGCCCTGCTGCCAATCAACCAGCAGTGCCACACTGTTATCGGGCCACATGGCTTGCTGGAAAATACTGGGCTCGATACTCAGCGTATCAATGTTGAGATTAACGTTACGCTTAATCTTCAGGTTATACGCATGGGCCAAGTTCCAAGTGGACACATCGTAAAAGGTGGCATTTTCAAACTCGGTTCGCTCATCAAACATGGCCAGCAGAAGGCTTTTCTGCGGTTGATTGATAGGGATGAATAACGCGTCATCAGTGGCAAACTGAATATGACTTTGTGATATGGCTTTTGGCAGATAGAAGAACACAATTTGATGCTGGGCTAAGGTCGCAGCTAAATCATTTCGGCGTTGCGTATCGCCCGATGTTGAGATAAGCAGTCCCGCTTCTTTTCCCTTTGGCGTGTGTTTGTCTTTACGGCCGTAAAACAGTTGCTGGTACTCTACAAGCTCATCTTTAAGTGCTAAGGCACCTTTTAAGCTGGAGTAGGAGGTCGCTAATTGGTTACTAATGGCTTCACTTAAGTGCACCGGACCATTACGAGAGTCCTGTATTTGCCCTCGTGCACTGGCTTGCTCAAACAACACCCCAACAGAGCCATTGATATCTGGGTAGGTGGAGCCTTTACCATAATAAAAATCATCAAATAGTTGTTTACTAAAATAACTTTGCTGACGAGCATCTAACGCCTGGCGATGATAGTCGGCTAACTTTTCTGTTAATTGCTGGTTTTCTTTTGGCGTTAGTGGGTGGGTACGGTCAGGCACGCCGGGTTGGAAGAAATAACTTTGATTGTGGCCCATTTCGTGAAAATCGCCCACATAGTGAGGTTGCCATTTATGGAATAACGCTACGCGGCCTTGAGATTCGGGGTGCCTTAGGAATAGCCAGTCGCGGTTTAAGTCTGCAAAGTAATGATTGCGACGCCCTCGAGGCCAAGCTTGCTTATGTTCATTGTGTTCTGGGTCGCTGACCTTATTGACGCCGGTATAGTTGTTGGTCCAGGTGGCAAAGCGGTCTAGCCCATCTGGATTTTGGCTGGGGGTCACCAATACAACGGCTTGATCTAACAGTTTTCTGGTCCAGTCATCGTTGGCGCTGGCCAGCTGATGCAGTAACTGCAACGCGGCGTGGGCGCCACTGGCTTCATCACCATGGATGGAGTAAGCAAGCCAAATGATTAGCGGTCCAGTTTGCTTCTGCCCCGCTTTTACTTGTTGTCGCTGTTGTAAAATGCTCGCCAGTTGTTTTTGGTTGGCTTCTGAAGTCACTATTGCCGTTATTTGTTGGCGATGTTCATGGCTACGGCCTGTGTGCTCTAGACTGATCCGCGGGCTTTGCTGGGCTAAGGTTTGTAGATAAAACTGCAGTTGGTCGTGGCGTAAATGCCATTGACCTAATGGGTAGCCTAAAAACTCCTCTGGGGAAGTAATGGCTGAATTTGCGATAGAGTTCACCTTTTTATCGTCTGCTTTAGCGGGCAGAGATAGGCAACAATAGCATGCAATTAACAGTAATGTTTGCAGGGCTGAGCGAATCTTTATCATTGTATTTTCTAGTTAAATTATTATTTGATTTGCTGGGTTACTATAGCTCAGTCGTAAAAAAAATGCCGTTTTCTTTAACAAAAAAAGCTCTACAAAATGTAATCAAGACTACAAAGCTGACCACAGTAGGAGTATCATACCGTTAATTCTTACTAAAACACTCGGGTTTAACCTGACGGAGCAAGTCTTAATGATCACCATTTCCGATGCAGCTCAGGCACATTTTGTAAAGCTTCTAGCTGATCAGCCTGAAGGAACTCATATTCGCGTTTTCGTTATTAGTCCTGGCACACCATCTGCGGAGTGCGGCGTATCATATTGTCCGCCGGACGCTGTTGAAGCCGATGACATGGAATTAGAGTTTAATGGCTTTAATGCTATGGTTGATGAGAAGAGTGCCCCTTTCTTAGAAGATGCCTCTATTGATTTTGTCACTGACCAGTTGGGGTCACAATTAACCTTAAAAGCGCCTAATGCAAAAATGCGCAAGGTTAGCAGTGATGCACCGTTAAAAGAGCGCATTGAGTATGTGATTCAATCTGAAATCAACCCGCAGCTTGCAAGCCATGGTGGAAACATCATGCTAGTGGATATTGAAGATGGCGTGGCGGTATTGCAGTTTGGTGGTGGTTGTAACGGTTGTTCAATGGTTGATGTGACATTGAAGGACGGTATTGAGAAACAACTTCTCGATATGTTCCCGGGCGAGCTAACTGGCGTGAAAGATGTCACTGAACATCAACATGGCGATCATTCATACCAATAAGCGAGTTTGATTTAAGCCAGTTTGATTGAAAAAGCGAGCTCAGATAGCTCGCTTTTTTTATGTTTAGGCGCTGGTTAAGCTTTGGTGGCGCAAGCGACTGAAATAATGCATCGCAAGTAGTGCGCTGCGACTGAGCATAAACAAGCTCATTGCGGCCCATAGTGCATGATTACCGCTGGCTTGAAGCAAAAACCAAGTGGGGAAAAACACACCTAAGGTAGACACTAACATGCTGTTGCGCATGACCTTGCCCTTGGCTGCGCCAATGTAAACCCCATCAAACAGGTAAGAGCCAAACGCGAGTAAAGGCAAAAATATCACCCAAATCAGGTAGGCATTTGCCACGTTGCGCACCTCTTCAATGTTGGTCAGTAGTGCAATGATTTGGCTGCCTGCCAATGCAAACACCAGGCAAAACCCCACGGCAGCAATCGCTGACCACATTAGCGCTAAGGTGACAGACTGCTGCAAGCGTTGTCGATTACGTTCACCAAATGCGCGCCCGACTTCAGCTTCGGCATAATAGGCCACACCATCAAGTGCATAGGAGATCAGTAGTAATAAATTAAGCAGTACCGCATTTGCCGCGACCGTACTATCACCTAAACCTGCACCGTAAAATGTCATAAAAGCAAACGTAGACTGCAAACAAAGGCTACGAACAAAAATATCTGCGTTGAGGCTCAGTAATTGGCGGTAGCTACTCAGTGAAAGTTGTTTCACTGTCGAGGTAAAAGACAAGTCGGGCAGCTTGTTGAGTTGCTGCAATACCATAGTACCGGCCACACAAAAGCCGGCAATATCAGCCAATACCGATGCCCAAGCAGCCCCTTTTACGCCCATGTCTAAACCAATAACAAAGGCAACATCAAGGATAATATTGACGCAGTTGGCGACAATCAGTTGCCACATGGCTGCCTGAGGTTGCTGTCGACCCAGTAGCCAACCCAGTAACACCAGGTTAAGTAAGGCAAATGGCGTTGACCAAATACGAATATGGAAATATTCGCGGCAATACTGCTCAACGGCCGCACTGGCATCGGATAGTGCCATGGCTGCTTGCACGGTGGGGTACTGCATCGCAATTGCAAATATCCCTAAAATGAGTGCTAAACTTGCAGCTTGGATTAATAAACGAAATTGCAGTTGGGTATCGTTAGCTCCATAAGCTTGTGCGACCAAGCCTGTGGTGGCCATGCGCAAAAAGCCTAATATCCATAGAATTAGGGTTATAATCGTTGACCCAACAGCGACTCCGCCTAAATAATAAGCATTACTTAGGTGACCAATCACGGCAGTATCGACTAAGCCCAGCAAGGGCACCGTGATATTGGACAAGATCATTGGCAAAGCCAGTGCCAATAGTTGTTTATTTTTTTGTCTGTCGAATAGTAGGGCTAGCGGCGACATAGATTCTCAAAGGTATACAGTATGTTTAAACGTATGATCATGTTACTGATCGCGATGGTGAGTTTTTCATCCCATGGCGCAGTGATTTTACAATATCACCATGTGGCTACCGATACGCCTGCTATTACCAGTGTGACGCCTGAGCAGTTTCGTGAGCAGATGGAATATCTAAAACAGAATCAATTTGTTGTTAAGCCCTTGTCTGAAGTGCTAAACAGCATTAAAGCGGGCAAGGCGTTAGCTGACAAAACGGTGGTGATCACCTTCGATGACGGCTACAACAATATTGCTGATACAGCGCATCCCATCTTAAAGGAATATGGGTTCCCATACACTATCTTTATTGCGATTGAGCCGATTGAGAAACAATACAGCGAAATGATGAGTTGGGATACGCTCAAGCGCCTAGCCAAAGAGGGTGCTGAAATTGCCAATCATAGTTGGGCCCATGAACATTTAGTGCGTAAGTTAGCCGATGAATCTGACTCGCAATGGTTGGCGCGAATCGAGCAAAGCATTCTCGATACAGAAGCGGCCATTGTTGACAATATTGGTCACAATTTCAAAATGTTGGCATATCCTTATGGTGAGTACAACAGCGCAATTGAGCAGCTATTGCAGCGCCACGGCTATGTTGGATTAGGTCAACAAAGTGGTGCTGTCGGGGCTTACACCAATATGACAGCTATTCCCCGTTTTCCTGTTGCTGGTGTGTATGCTGATTTGTCGAGTTTAAAAGTTAAATTACACAGTTTGAATATGCCTGTGACGTCGCTTAGCTTGAGTAACCCAGAGCTCAGTAATGGTCAGTGGCGTCCAGCGCTTACAGTAACGCTAGATATGGACGATATTTATCCTCATCAATTGATGTGTTTTGTTCAAGGCCAAGGCGGCAAGAAACCGCTGTGGCTGAGTGAAAACCAATTTACCATACAAGCGGACGTTGATTTACCACCTGGGCGCTCTCGTTATAATTGCACCGTACCGAGTAAATCATCTGGCCGCTACTATTGGTTCTCTCAAGCTTGGGTGCGTCCTAAAGATGATGGTACTTGGATAGCGGAGTAGACCACTTTCTTATCCCGATTGGTATAATGCCGCTATTAAGTAAAAAAGCCACCGATTTCGGTGGCTTTTTAGTTTGATTGGTATTAATTAACTCTGGTTTGCTGCAATGGCGAGCACATCGCTGATCATGGCTGCATTGGCGATTTGTGGGACCTGCCCAAGCTTTAATGATTTAGGTTTAATCGTTGCCACTTTTAGTCCTTGCGGTGAAATTAGCGTCATTGAAGCACTGTGGTCTACCTGATAATCCTCGCCATCCCCGACCATGGCATACACAAAGCCCAAATCTCGGCTTAGCGGCAGTAACTGCTTATGTTCACCTGTGATAGCAATGAACTCAGGATTAAAGAAGTTCATATAATCGAGTAAACGTGCCTGGCTATCACGGGCGGGATCGGCAGATAGGAAAATCACTTGAATATCCATTTGCTGTTTCAGCTTGGGATAGGCTGCAGATAGTTTGCCCATTGTGGTAGGGCATACATCGGGACAGGAAGTATAGCCAATAAACACTAAACTCCATTTCCCCAACAGTTGATGTTCAGTGAAGCTGTTGCCATATTGATCCTGCAGTTTAAAGGGTGCAACAGGCCTGGCCTGAGGTAATACATAACTGGTTTGTAGTTGTAATTCCTTCGGCTGTTGAAAACGCATGGCGGTAAGGCTTCCCGCCGCCATGACTGCAACAGCGATAATAATCCAAAGCACTTTAGGCATAGGTTAAGTCCATAGGTAATGGTCGACAAGCAACACTAAGAACAAAATCATCAAGTGATAAATGGAGAATTTAAACACATCCATGGCAAGGCCAGGTCTATCGCGGAATTTTAGCTGCCATGCTTTATAAATAAATCCACAACTCAGTAGGGTGGAGCCAATTAAGTAAATGGGGCCGCACATGCCTACCAGTACCGGATACAGGCACGCCACGGCTAAAAGTACGGTATAGAGTAAGATGCAGGTTTTAGTAAATTCGACGCCATGTGTGACAGGTAACATAGGCACATCCACTTTGGCATATTCCGCTTTACGGTGAATCGCTAACGCCCAAAAGTGTGGTGGAGTCCAAGCAAAAATGATGATCACTAGCAGTAAAGCGTGGCCATGAAATTCGCCGGTGATGGAAGTCCAGCCTAGTAGCGGAGGCATCGCACCAGCAAGACCACCGACAACAATATTTTGTGGGGTAGCCCGTTTCAAGTAAGCCGTATAAATCACTGCATAACCAATTAAACTGGCAAATGTTAGCCATGCTGTTAATGGATTAACGACAGCATAAAGCAAGATGAAACCAAGCACTGCCATGCTGGTGGCAAAGGTTAGTGCACGATATATGGATACGCGGCCTTTTGGTAACGGGCGGTTATAGGTTCTCGCCATTAAACCGTCGATGCGTCTGTCAATCATGTGATTATAAGCTGCGGCAGCACCGGCCATCATGCCGATGCCGACGAGCCCTGCAATCATAGGGATAACCGGTACCGCGCCAGGTACCGCTAAACACATACCAACTAATACGGTCAATAACATGAGCGCCACAACTTTTGGCTTGGTCATTTCTAAATAGGCGCGCCATTGCAGGGTTTGGGGCTGCGATTGGGAAAGAGTTAGCGGTTTAGCCATGATGAAACCTCGCTATGCTTTACGCCAAATGGCGTAATTGATGAAAACCATGGCTAACAACAGCAGAGCTGCGCCACCATTATGAGAAACGGCAATGCCGAGTGGTAGATGCAGGACGACGTTACTGATACCGAGTCCTATTTGTAGTGCCAGTAATACCAGCAATACCCAAGCGCTGCGCTTTAATAACGCTGACTGAGAGTGCTTGAGCAATTTGACCGCCAAAATCACTAACATGACAGCGGTGATCACTGCCCCAATTCGGTGGCTAACATGAATGGTCATCCGCGCGGCATAATCGAGTACGCCAAATTCATAGGTATCATGTTGGCCTTGAAAAGGATTAAACGCGGTGATGAAATCTAGCTTGTTGTACCAATCTCCTTCACAGATAGGTAAAACCGTGCATGACAGCGCAGCATAGTTAGATGAGGTCCAGCCCCCAAGCATGATTTGCAGCACTAAAACGGCTAAGCAAATCAGGGCATAGGGCGCAAGTTTACGAATGTGCGGATCGCCGCCGGGAATGCGAATTTGCCCAGTGCGCAAATACAGTAGCAGCAACAGTGATATTAAACTAAAACCACCGATAAGATGGGCCATGACCACAATGGGCATCAGTTTCATGGTGACGGTCCACATGCCCAGTGCCGCCTGAAATACAATCAATAATGCAATGAAGCTTGGTAGTTTTTTTGGCGTTTCTTGCTGGCGTAGACAAATATATAAGATGTACAGCACCAACAGCCCTAAGGCGCCGGCAATATAGCGATGAATCATCTCAAGCCATGCTTTAGTGGGCTCGATGGTATGACCGGGGAACGCAGACTGTGCCGCATTGAGTTCATGGGCTTGAGTCGGAACTTTAAGTAAACCGTAACAACCGGGCCAATCTGGGCAGCCCAAGCCAGCGTCAGATAAGCGAGTATAAGCGCCCATCAAAATAACACACAGTGTAAACACTAAAGTGATTTTCAGTACTGCTTGTAATCGCATCAGCCAACCCTCGACAATTTTAACAGTTTACGTAGATCTGCCACCATGGACTTGCCTTGCAGAATCTGTTGCTGTTTATCACTGACGTTGGGGTAGCGCATAACAAACGAGCCAAGTGGATCGACAATGATCACCGCTTGCTTGGTTAACACTGACGGTTGCTGAGCACCAATATCAGTCACGTTGAAGTCGTATTCGCTAAGGTAGCGGGTGTCGCTGTGTTGATTGGTTAAAATAACAGGCTGAATGCGTTCTTGTTCTCGGCCCATTGCCGTGTGGCTTTGTTTGAGAATATACAGTCGATTTTGACACTGTTGGTCACAGTCTTGGGGAACCAAGTATACCAGTTGCCAGTGGGTCGGTAACGGGTTGTCGATGGCGAGGCTTTGGTATGTGATATCGCTGGTGAGTAATTCACCTTTATTGGTGGCTCCGCCCTGATAAAGGTCAAATGCCAACACCAATTTCGCCACTGCTACTGGCATGACAAATACCAGTAATAAAACAATCAGTGACTTTGCGCCGTTATTTTTTGGGGAGTTCATTCCATCTCCTCTCGTTTGTTATCCTAGGCGGTAACTGTAAGCCATTGGCTGTGGTTACCGCGTGCTGAATATTGACTCCCGAGACGGCTAGGAGAAATATGATGTTGTTTAACTTCTAACCTACTCGCTCATTTGTTGTTTCGCAATATCTTCGCTAGGTTTTCTGCTATTTGTTTTTGAAATCAATAGATAACCACTCAATACAATCAATGCAGCTGCCAAAGAAAACCATTGAACGGCATAGCCGATGTGCTTCTTGGCTGCCATTGGAATGGGCTGCCAAGGTTGTGGTAATTCGTTACCCTCAATATTGGTCGCTTGCACCACAAATGGCGCAATAGGTTGGCCTAAATGTTCGCTCAATTGCGGTAAATTGAGATTCTGAATACGCATGGGCCAACCGTTTTCTGCGAGCAGTTGTGAGCTCAAAGGGTTGATGGATTTTTGATAGACCCGGCCTTGTATCACTTGCGGGGCGGCTAACGTGGCGACAGTAGGTAACTGTTGGCGATCTTTGCCTGCAGCTACGAAGCCAAGCTCCATCATCAGCAAATAGTTGCTCGCTGTGGGTTGAACTAATTGATAAGCCAAATAGCCAACTTTACCTTTAAATGTTTGATTATCTAGTAGTATTGTGCCCTTTGAACTTGGTGTGACCAGGATTTTTGCCGTAAAGCCTGTTAACGAATGCTGGTGCGATTTTGTCAGCAGTTGTTGGAAGTCGAGTGGGCCTGTTTGTTGTCTTTCGGCCAAATCAGCCGCGATAGTCTGTTTTTGCTCTGCACGCGCTAGCTGCCAAAATCCTAACTTGACCAACACGGAAAACAGTATCAAAGTAACTAATACCACGAAGGTTTTAGAACGCAGCAAAACACGCAAAGGAGAGCGAATGACGCTATCACTACTGCTTAAGTTACTTTTAGTACTGCTACTGCTATTCATTTTATTTAATTTGGGCCGCGCATTGTTTGTGATGGTAAAAGGCGACACGAATGTCCCTATGAGTCAGTTTTTGGGCCGTCGCGTACTGTTTTCCGCTTTGGTTGTGGTGCTGTTATTGCTGGCCTTGGCATTAGGCGTTATCGCACCTAATCCAAGACCTTATTAGTGAGTGATTACAGTACGTAAACAAAAACAAATAGGCATAACCACACCACATCGACAAAGTGCCAGTACCAACTCCCGGCTTGGAACGCAAAGTGGCTTTCGGGAGTGAAGTGGCCTTTCAATATCCTAAAAAACAGCACGATCAAGAACACTGTCCCCAAGGTAACGTGCATGCCGTGAAAGCCTGTAAGCAAGAAGAAAGTGTTACCGTAGACCCCAGATGCCAGTGTCAGCCCCATCTCTTGATAAGCATGGATATACTCTTCCACCTGCAGACATAAAAAGGCGATACCAAGCACGATGGTGATGGCTAACCACACGGTTAATGCACTGCGTTTCGATTTTTCTAAACTAACATGGGCAAAATGCAGAGTGACTGAAGATGCCAGTAGGATGAGTGTGTTGTATAGGGGTAAACCTGTCCACGGCATAGCTTCTGTAGTGGTGCCATCTGGCGTTTTCACTAGCGGCCAAACCGCTTCAAATGTTGGCCACAATACTTCATGGGTCATGGTGTTGTTTGAGGCGCCACCAAGCCAAGGAACTGCGATCATTCGTGCATACAACAAGGCGCCAAAGAAAGCGGCAAAAAACATCACTTCAGAAAAGATAAACCAGCTCATACCTTGACGAAATGAGCGATCCATCTGTTGGCTATATAAGCCTGACATTGATTCATTGATTACTGCTCGAAACCAGCCAAACATCATGTACAGGATGACGGCTATGCCAGCGGTAAGAATATAGCCGCCACTGGTCTGTTCGGTTTCTAGCTGCTGTATATAACTGCCTGCGCCCACTGCAATTAAAAATAACCCAATTGCGCCAATAATCGGCCAAGCGCTTTGGGCGGGCACATAGTAGTGTTCATGTTTAGTATTCATTGTTCTGCTCCTTGCTCAACACGTGCGACATAGCCTTTGTCGGTGATGTTGTAGAGAGTGTATGACAGAGTCAGGGTGGTAATAGACTCTGGTAGATCAGGATCTACGTAGAATATGAGTGGTAACGCCGCATCTTGCTTGCCATCTAGTGCCTGTTGATTGAAACAGAAACACTCGGTTTTGTTAAAGTAGGCTGCACCTTGTCCCGGCGATACAGAAGGGATAGCTTGGCCTACAATACTGGCATTAGACAGATTAAACGCCGTGTAGTGAGTACGTACTAACTCTCCAGGGTGCACTTTCATGCGCCTTACTTCCGGGGTGAACTCCCAGGGCAGATCACTTTGGATCTGCGCCATAAACTCAACGGTGATGGTTCGTGTCTCATCAATGGTCATGGGTGTGTATTCAACGGCAGTGCTTTGGGTTTTGCCGTTAATCCCAAGTTGCTCACACAAGACGTCATAGAGCGGTACCAAAGCGAAGCCAAATCCAAACATACCCACCGCACCTGCGATTAGCATCATGATGAGCTTTTTATTCGACTTCGCTGTAGGTTGACTCATAGCTACTTCACCTCAGGTGGTGTGGTGAATGAGTGGTAAGGTGCTGGGCTGGCGATTGTCCATTCCAGTCCTTCTGCACCATCCCATGGTTTTGCTGGGGCTTTTTCACCGCCGCGGATACACTTAATCACGACTGCGAGGAATATCAGCTGCGATAATCCGAAAGCAAATCCACCAATCGAGACAATCTGGTTCACATCTGCAAATTGGATGGCATAGTCAGGGATACGCCTTGGCATACCTGCTAGGCCGAGAAAGTGCATGGGGAAAAACAGCACATTGACTGAGATTGTCGAACACCAGAAGTGAATTTTGCCCAGTTTTTCGTCGTACATGTTACCTGTCCACTTCGGCAGCCAATAATAGGCCGCTGCCATAATGGAGAATATGGCGCCGGTGACCAACACATAATGGAAATGAGCCACAACGAAGTAGGTATCATGGTACTGGAAGTCCACAGGTGTAATTGCAAGCATCAAGCCTGAGAAGCCACCAATGGTGAACAGTATGATAAACGCCACGGCAAACAACATCGGTGTTTCAAAAGTCATTGACCCCCGCCACATGGTGGCAACCCAGTTGAATACCTTCACCCCAGTTGGCACCGCAATCAGCATGGTACAGTACATAAAGAACAGCTCTGCAAACACCGGCATACCTGTGGTAAACATATGGTGCGCCCATACTAAGAAGGAAAGAATCGCAATACTGGCTGTGGCATAAACCATGGAGGCATAGCCAAAGAGTGGTTTCCTACTAAAGGCGGGCACAATGGCCGAGATAATCCCGAAAGAAGGTAAAATCATGATGTACACTTCGGGATGACCAAAGAACCAGAAAATATGCTGGAACATCACGGGATCGCCACCGCCTGCCGCGTCAAAGAAGCTAGTACCAAAATACTTATCAGTCAGCACCATAGTGACTGTTCCGGCTAACACCGGCATTACTGCGATGAGCAAGAATGCGGTGATTAACCAAGTCCAAACAAACAGTGGCAACTTCATCCATGTCATGCCTGGGGCGCGCATATTAACAATGGTTACCACCACGTTGATGGCACCCATGATGGAACTAATACCCATAATGTGTACTGAAAAGACAAACAGTGCCGTACTATCAGGGCTGTAAGTGGTGGATAAAGGCGCGTAGAAAGTCCAACCAAAGTTAGGGCCACCACCTTCCATAAATAGCGAGCTCAGTAAGATAGCGAAGGCAAAGGGTAAGATCCAAAAACTCCAGTTGTTCATTCTGGGTAGCGCCATATCGGGGGCGCCGATCATCATTGGGATCAACCAGTTCGCTAAGCCGGTAAAGGCCGGCATTACCGCACCAAATACCATAATTAGACCGTGAACAGTGGTCATCTGATTGAAGAAATTGGGGTCAACTAGCTGTAATCCTGGCTGGAATAACTCAGCCCGAATCACCATTGCCATGGCACCACCAGTTAAAAACATAATAAAACTGAACCACAAATATAAGGTACCGATATCTTTATGGTTAGTGGTTAAAACCCAGCGCATTAGCCCTTTTGGTGCACCATGATGATGGTCATCATGGTGATCGTCGTGAGCGGTGGGTGCTTCTTGTGTAATTGTGCTCATTTGATTCCCCTACTTTCCGTGACCATCAACATCAGATGCTTGTACAACATCACCGCTGTCATTGCCCCATGCATTGCGCTCATAGGTAACGACGGCTGCTAATTCTTGTGGTGTTAGCATGCCACCAAAAGCCTGCATTGCTGTTCCCGGCTTGCCATTGATCACCATT
This sequence comes from Shewanella waksmanii, assembly GCF_043643685.1. Lineage (GTDB taxonomy): Bacteria > Pseudomonadota > Gammaproteobacteria > Enterobacterales > Shewanellaceae > Shewanella > Shewanella waksmanii_A. The sequence continues at coordinate 235,446 of NZ_JBHZSN010000005.1, read as the reverse complement.
TCAAGATGGTCACTGACAGGGCCTAAGATCACAGGACTTTTTACAAGAGAAGGAAACGCGGGTGGTAGTCCGGTACCAGCGGCTTGGTGACATGCGGCGCAGCGGGTCATATAAACTTGCTCGCCTTTAGCCATTAGCTCATCAATACTGAGGTCATCAAGTACCACGGCAGTCGCCTGCGCTGCGGCCGCAGTATCGGCAGTATTATCTTCTGCTGGCAGTGTTGCCGGCAGTGTTACTGGTGTGGCTGGATCAGTTGTGGTGTCGCCATTGCTATTTCCTGCACTATCACCGCTAATATCTGCCGCTTGCACCATATCACCTGAATCATTTCCCCAAGCATTTCGCTCGTAGGTGACGACTGCGGCAATTTCTGTTGCGGTAAGCTGCTTGGCGAAGGCTTGCATCGCAGTGCCTGCTTTACCATTGACCACAATATCGATGTGATCGGCAACGGGGCCTTTTATCAGTGGACTACCGATTAGGGAAGGGAACACACCTGGCAGACCAGCACCATTGGGTTGGTGACATGCGGCGCAGCTGGCAAGATAGACTTGCTCACCTTTGGCCATTAGCTCATCCATCGACAACGTGCTGCTTAGCGCCGCCTTGGCAGCTGCCTCGGCTTCAGCTGCTTGTTGTTTTTGCGCGACAAGCCATGCGTCAAAGTCAGCTTCAGATAGTACTTCAACCACCACAGGCATGAAGCCATGGTCTTTACCGCATAATTCGGCACATTGGCCGCGGTAGGTGCCTGGTTTATCAACTCGAGTCCATGCTTCGTTAATAAATCCTGGGTTAGCGTCTTTTTTGACTGCAAATGCAGGTACCCACCAAGAGTGAATAACATCATCAGAAGTCATTAAAAAGCGTACTTTCTTGTTGACTGGGATCACCAGAGGCTTATCCACTTCGAGCAAGTAATTTTCGCTTTTGGTTGCATCACCGTCGATTTGATCTCTAGGCGTAGAAAGCACGCTGAAAAATTCAATGTCATGGTCAAAATAGCTGTAGTGCCACTTCCATTGTGACCCTGTGACCTTAATGGTGATATCAGCGTCACTGGTATCTTCCATAGCAATCAGTGTTTTGGTTGCAGGAATGGCCATTAAAATTAGGATGATGAATGGAATCACCGTCCAGGCTATTTCAACTTTAGTGCTGTCATGGAAATTGGCGGCTACAGCGCCTTTAGAACGACGATGGTTAATGATTGAATAGATCATTACACCAAATACGACCACGCCGATGGCACAGCAAATATAAAGTATCGTCATATGCAGACTGAATACTCTATTACTGATGTCTGTTACCCCTTCTGTCATATTTAGGGGCATATCAGCGGCGAATATGGGGGGCGTAAACAGCAACGCCAGCAAATAATACAACACTTGCTTCACTAGACTTCTCCTCTGTCAATTGCGAAGGCAACTACAAAGAAGAGCCACACAGTAAGTCTCTGCTCTATGCAAACTCTTCGGTTCCCAAAAAAGCAACGATGACTTCAAAGTGCGTTGGTGGTTTAGCGCGGTGTTGTTATTTTGCGGGTGGCTACCACTCTATGCACTTACGGCTGAATATATCAGTCCAATTTCTACTTTGTTCTCGCACGGAGCCCACTGCATAAGCCAATCTGGCGAGGTGAAAGTGACGACTAAATCGCTCGGATATAACAAATAATCGTTGTTATCTTCTTTTAACTTACTGCCTGTTTAATATTTGATCAAGATCAAATATTTAACTTTTATCAAAAAAAACAGCAACAAAAAAGCCTCCCAATGGGAGGCTTTCACTAGAACAGTGGGATCAATGAAAGCAGCTGAATAGCGAACCTTGATCAGCATGTACGGTAGCGCTTGAGTCAAGTTGACTGAGTATTTGTTGGCTGTCACTTTCGATTACAACCCCTAATGCGGTCGCATTTTTAGCCGCTAACTCTAGGCGTCGGTTATCGCGGTTATCTAGCATAGGAGACCAACAAATCACCGCGCTAGAAGTGCCACTCGTTAAAGCTTTCTCCATAGCCCATAAAGTTTCTACTTCATCTTTTGCATGGACTAATAAGATACGATCCATACGCACGCCAGCTTGCGCTAACATCTGTTTGTAACCAATATTTGGCGGACTAATCAGTACTATCCACTGACCTTGCTGGCTTAATCTGGCTAATTCAGGTGTTAAGCTTTGTAGCTCTTGCATACCTTGGGTATGACTTGCCATACGTGACACACCTTTAGCCAGTTTGGCATCTTGATGCCACAATCCAGGATGTCTTGGGCTAGTTCCGATTAAGTTGCTCATTGCCAGTCTCCGTTTCTTATCACTCCAACCGCTAAGCCTTCAATCGTAAGAGACTGATAGTTAAGGTCGACTTCAATTGGGTCATAGGCATCATTTTCTGCATGGAGTAACACTTTGCTGCCCACTTTTTCAAATCGTTTAACCGTCACATCATCTTCTACGCGAGCCACAACGACTTGACCATTTCGGGCTTGGTTCATCTTATGGACGGCCAGTAAATCACCTTCGAGAATCCCAATATCCTTCATACTGTCACCACGAACTCGCAGTAGAAAATCTGCGGCGGGTCTAAACATGGCAGGGTCAACCTGATAATGCTGCTCGACATGTTCTTGCGCCAAAATGGGCTCACCCGCAGCGACTTGACCAATTAATGGCAGGCCTGACTCTGACTCGTCTTCTTCTTGGGTCAAACGAATACCACGAGAGGTGCCGGGGATGATTTCAATACAGCCCTTTTTTGCTAACGCCTTTAGGTGCTCTTCAGCCGCATTGGCACTTTTGAAACCCAGTCTTCTGGCAATTTCAGCACGGGTAGGTGGCATGCCGGTATCAGCAATATTATTTTTGATGAGATCTAATATCTCAGATTGTCTCGGCGTTAGCGGTCTCATAAGTAAACCTGTTTTTCCATACAGTACCTGTCAGTATATACAGTATTATTTGTAGTGCAAGTATTAACCAGTGAATAATTTTATTCACTACAGCAAAGGCTTGCAGCATTGCCCAGCAATGACTGTATGTTGTGTACGCTGTATTAGGTCCATTTTGTGGAGCAATATCCCATTGTAGAAGTAGAAATGTGCATCGTTAATAGCGACCTACAGAGTTTTTCTGATATTCTATGGGGCTAACAACGAGACTCATAAATAACAAAATCATGTCAAAACAAGACTCAATTTGGCACAAGTCATTGCGCTGGATTCAAAAAAAGTTAGTGCACACTATCGTTGTGCCTCACGACCCTTTTGCAGATCTGAATTTGGATCCTAGCCGCCCCGTCGTTTATGTAATGAAAACAGAATCAGTCAGTGATATCGCCGCACTGAGCGAAATTACTGCCGATTTTGGTTTGCCGAGCCCTTATGATCCTTTATTGGTCGATGGCGAACAGACCCCAAGAGTGGTCTGTTTAGAGGGAGCAAAACCGTTATTTGGTCAGCGGGCTAGCAACTCACCTTACTTGAGCACATTTATGCGCTTGCTGGGCGCCCATAAACGGCGACCCGAGTTAGATGTACAGTTGGTGCCTGTGAGCTTGTATTGGGGAAGAACCCCCGGCAAAGAAGATGATACGATGCGCGCCGCGGTGCTGGAACGTCAAAATCCTACTTGGCTACGTAAATGTTTGATGATTTTGTTCCTTGGACGCCACAACTTTGTGCAATTCTCCAACGCGTTGTCTTTGCGGCATATGGCAGATGTTCACGGTACCGATAAACGTATTGCGCAAAAGCTGTCTCGTGTTGCGCGAGTTCATTTCCATCGTCAGCGTAAGGTGATGACTGGACCGGTATTGCCCAACCGTCAAGCGCTGTTCCATGCGCTGCTTAAATCAGAGTCTCTGAAAAAAGCCATTATTGAAGAAGCCAACAGCAAGAAGATTTCAGAAACAGAGGCTCGCGCTAAGGCGATGGAGTACCTCGATGAAATTGCCGCGGATTATTCTGACAGCTTAGTGAGAATCGCTGAGCGTTTCCTAACTTGGTTATGGAACAAGCTTTACAAAGGCATCAATATTAAAGGTGCAGAGCAGATCCGTCAGTTGCATCACGACGGCCACGAAATCATCTATGTACCCTGTCATCGCAGCCACATGGACTATTTGCTGTTGTCCTATATCTTGTACTATCAAGGTATGGTTCCACCGCACATTGCCGCCGGTATTAACCTTAACTTCTGGCCTGCAGGTCCGCTATTCCGCCGTGGTGGTGCTTTCTTTATTCGTCGTAGTTTCCGCGGCAACAAGCTTTATACCGCGGTATTTAGAGAGTACTTAGACCAGTTGTTTACTAAAGGCTATTCAGTGGAGTACTTCACTGAAGGTGGTCGCTCACGTACAGGTCGTTTATTGGCGCCGAAAACCGGCATGATTGCGATGACCGTTAACAGTGTACTTCGTGGCGTTGAGCGTCCAGTGACTTTAGTGCCTGTTTACCTTGGTTATGATCACGTGATGGAAGTGGCGACATACCATAAAGAGCTCAGTGGTAAGAAAAAGCAGAAAGAATCTGTTTGGCAAGTGTTTGGCGCAATTCGTAAATTAGGTAACTTTGGCCAAGGTTATGTGAACTTTGGTGAGCCGATTACGTTACACAACTTCTTGAATGAACAAGCGCCAGATTGGCGTGATGAAGTGGCAAAAGATCCAGAGCAAAAGCCAACTTGGTTGACTCCTGTGGTGAATAACTTAGCCAATAAAGTGATGACCAATATCAACGATGCTGCGGCAGTTAGCTCAGTGACGTTAACCAGCTTAACCTTGTTGGCAGCAGAGCAGCATGCGCTGCAGCGCAGCCAGCTTGAGCAGCAGTTAGACCTGTATCTCACGATATTGAAAACCCTTCCTTATACCGATTATGCCTCTGTGGTAGATGGTGACGGTAGTAAGTTGGTGCAACAAGGGTTGGAATTGAAAAAGCTCAAGCTTGATAGCGATCCGCTTGGCGATATTATTTCTATTGATGACAGTATTGCGGTGGCTATGACCTATTACCGCAATAACATCATTCACTTGATGATTATTCCTTCGTTAATTGCCACTTGTGTTACCCAAGGAAAATCATGTGATCGCCAGCAAGTGATTGCAACGGTTGAAGATCTTTACCCTCTGTTGCAAGCTGAATTGTTTATGGGCGTCGATGATGTGCCTGCATACGTCAATCGCGTACTCGACCTGTTTGTCGAGCAGCAACTGATCAACGAAACGAGTAGCTTAAACGTTGAAGCCGATGCTATGAGCCAAATGTTGTTGCTTGGCAATACCGTGAGCGAAACATTGCAACGCTACGCGATTATTTTCAATTTGTTGGCCAATAAACCAAAGATTGAACGATCTGATTTAGAGCGCGAAAGCCATACCTTGGCACAACGTTTAGGGGCGCTACACGGTATTACCGCGCCCGAATTTTATGATAAAAAACTTTATGGGACTCTTAGTGTGAAGCTAAAGGATTTGGGTTACCTATCTGATAAAAATCAGTCTGATATCCAGCGGATCCGCACGCGCACTAACGGCTTGCTTCGAGCCTCTGTGAGACAGACAATTGTAGACAGCGTCGCTGCGGAGCAATAAGCCAAATGGCCAATCATATGAATGCTGCCAAGAATAAGGTAGCAGGTAAGTCAATATTAGGCGGGGCAATGATTATTGCCGGTACAGCAGTAGGAGCGGGCATGTTCTCGCTACCGGTTGTGGGTGCTGGCATGTGGTTTAGTTATTCATTACTGATGATGGTACTTGTATGGTTTTGTATGTTGGTTTCTGGGCTTTTATTGCTCGAAACCAATCTACATTTTGAACCGGGCGCCAGCTTCGATACCCTCACTAAAGATACCTTAGGTAGTTTTTGGCGGATTGTGAATGGCTTATCCATCGCATTTGTTTTATACATTCTTGCTTATGCCTACATCAGTGGCGGTGGCTCCATCGTCAATCACAGTTTGCAGGGACTAGGAATAGCTTTACCGCAAAGTGTTGCAGGCCTAGTGTTTGCGCTAGGACTAGCGTTTGTGGTGTTTATTAGTACCAAAGCGGTTGATCGTATAACCACCATCATGTTGGGTGGCATGGTGATTACTTTCTTCCTTGCTGTGGGTAACCTACTTATGGGCGCTGAGCCGGCCAAGTTATTTGAGCCAGACGGCGAAGCCAGCTATTTACCTTATTTGTTAGCCGCCTTACCCTTTGGTTTGGTGAGTTTCGGCTACCATGGCAATGTACCGAGTTTAGTGAAGTATTACGGCAAAGATGCTAATACCATTATTAAAGCGATATTGATTGGTACTGGTATCGCGTTTGTGATCTATTTTTGCTGGTTAGTGGCCACTATGGGCAATATTTCGCGCTTAGAGTTCGTCGATGTTATTGCTAAAGGCGGTAATATGGGGGTGCTGGTTGCAGCGTTATCGGATGTCATGTCCAGTGATTGGCTAACCACGACCTTAACGCTATTTGCTAACCTAGCTGTCGCTTCATCATTCCTTGGGGTGACTTTAGGGTTATTTGACTATCTAGCGGATTTGTTTGGCTTTGATGAGTCGCGTGTAGGACGTTTAAAAACCGCCGCGGTGACTTTTTTACCACCGACCATACTCGGTTTACTGTTTCCAAATGGTTTCTTAATCGCAATTGGTTTTGCTGCATTGGCAGCGACTATCTGGGCCGCTATTGTGCCGGCTCTGATGGCACACAAGGCGCGGAAGATGTTCGCTGATAGTGACAGTTATCGTGTGCCAGGTGGTACCACAGTGATTGTGATAGTGATTGCCTTTGGTATTATCACTGGTGCCTGTCATTTACTGGCGATGGCCGATTTGTTACCTGTATATGGTTAATGCTTTTATGCAGGTCTTGTTGGGTTTCCTGCGAGATCTGCATGTTGCTTTAAACGTGTAAGGTATTGCTGTGGGGTACAAAGCCGGAAGGTTTTGAAGGCCTTACTAAAACTCTGCTTATTGCCATAGCCAAGTAGTTGGCTTATCTCTTCAACCTGTTTTCCTTCAAGCATGTATTTTACTGCTTGGTTACTCAATACATAGCCGCGTAAATAGATAAAGCTAAAGCCTTTAGCTTGCAAGCGCCGCTGCAATTGTTGTTTGGACAAGCCAATTTTCTCGGCGACATCATCGATACTAGGTAAGCCATAATATCGGCAGTAATTAACTAATTCATAGAGTATTTTTGGCGTGTCATCCGGCTGTGGCATGTTGAGGTATTTTTCAAATAAAGACAGTGGCATGGTTAAGGTTGGATTGTCTAGCCACTCAGTATGCCGAGACTGTAAAAGTACGGTGTTATCGGCCCAAATCTCTGTCTGCCCTGTGTTATAGACCACTGGGCAACCAAAAACTTTTTCTAACTGTAAGTGCTGCAAAGTGGGGCCGCTGAGGTGGATTTTATGGGGCGTAAAATCGTCACCTAGGTGGTGACGCATGGTGTTGAGTAGCGTCATCGCGACTCGAAAAGAGTCATAGTTGCGTTGTTGTCCTTCTGCATAACGATTGCTGTAACACCATTTAATGATGCGGCCAGACTGAATCACGTAGTAACTGCTGCCTGACTGGAACGAAGATAAGCCGTAGTTAATACGCCGTAAGCTGACGGCAAAGTCTGGTGCGGAAAGAAACCAATTTCCAGGTACATCCATGTGCGCCAAGCTGAGCTTATCTGCAATAGAGCATATGTAATCATCACCACACAGGGTTTGTATTTTGGCGAACCAGCTTAAGCATTCTGCCATGGGGACCAGTGCCATCGGGTCAGCATAGAGTGCGCGGGGAATGCCTAGATCAGGTGCGCTGATAGCAAAACGGTCAAACACCGGTGCCAGCAGTACCTTGATATAACACATGCGTATAAAAGCAATATCAGATTTCATTGTTGCCATCATTAAGTCAGAAGTAATCAATTATAGACTAAATTTGATATAAATAGATTGGTGCTGTTGTTGCTTATATAGACTTTGTCAAAATAGCCAAGATCAAGAACGTTTTGGGGAAGCAAATATGAGTTTAATGGCGATGCCATTTGTTGATAGTGGGGTTGATACCACCTTACATGTCATTAGTACGATATTTATGGTGGCAACGGTTGCTGCGGTAGGCTATGGATTTTGGAAAATTCATGAGCTGCCCATCAATAAAGCCCACAAAAAACAACATCAACAGATAGGCCTGATCACCGCGCTCACCTGGATAGGTTTTGTGTGGCACTGGGTGTGGGTTATTGCCGTTATTGTGGCCTTTTTAGATGCAGAAAAAGCCCTGATCCGTATTCGTGATATATGGCATGGTGAAGCGGGTAATACTGCGACATCAAAAGAGGGCTAAGTCATGTTAGAAGGTTTAGCGCTCTGGGCGCTGTTTATCTATATCCTGCGTTTAATTGGTATGCCGTGGAATGTGTATAGCAAAAGCTTTGCTTACGTGGGGGGCGGCAGCTGGTTATTGTTTGTTTGGGTGGGCTTATTAAATTATAGCCCGATGGATGTGTCTGGCGGCTCGGTGGTGCAATCACCGCATATTCAATTACGTCCAGCTTCAACCAAAATCAAAGGCCAAGTTGAACATATTCATATCTCACCTAACCAGCAGATTGAAAAGGGGCAACTGATCTATGAATTGGATGATGAACCTTATCAGATTGCGTTAAATAAGGCGCAAGTTGCTCAAGAAGCAGCGCAAGTGGCGCTGTTTGTCGCCAAAGAAGATGTCAAATTAGCACATAAAAATCAGCAGACAGCGCGTTCAGATATTGCCATGAGGCAGAATCAACTCGCTGCAGCGCAGAAAGATTTAATTTGGAAGCAGAAGACGCTAGCACGCTTTGTTGAGCAAAATCGAGTGGTAGAAGATACAGTATCCCAGAGTCAGTTTGATGAGCAAACCAATGCGATTGATATCGCTAAAGCCCAAGTTGATACTTATCAATCTCAGATTGAACAAGCGCAATTGACACTACACAAAAGTGGCCTAGAGATTGAAAAAGCGCAATTGAGTGTAAAAACGCGTGCAGCCGAGCTGCGTGGTGAACAGGAAAATGTGGCTCAAGCCCAGTGGAACCTTGAACATACCAAAATCCATGCACCAGCTGATGGCTTTGTGACGAACTTCATTATGCGTGAAGGTCAACTGATTGGTTTAGTGCCGCGACTGCAAATGTACACCAATGAAAAGTACGTGTTGATGCGAGTTAATCATCAGGCCATTAGAAACATAAAAGTGGGTCAAATGGCCGAATTCACTTCGGCAGTGTTTCCTGGCAAAATTTTCAGTGCGGAAGTGGAAGGGATTGTTGAAGCAACGGGTGAATCTCAAGGGCGACTGTTAGCTGTCGATGATAACGTTCGTCAAACTACGGTGCGTAACGTCAATAACAAGCATCATTTTGTGCGTTTGAAGTTACATGAAACGCCAGATTACGACATTCCGGTTGGGTCGGTTGGACTGGCTTGGATATCCGGTGAAAAGCCAATAGCGTTTCTGGCGTTTTTGGATGTGATTCGCGGCATTATCATCCGCATGAAGTCACAAATTTACTACTTCTATTCAATTTAATACCAAAGCAGGCCAAGCAAAAGGCTTGGCCTGCTCTTTGTTATCAGTGACAAACTTGGTTGCGGCCTTTTTTCTTGGCTTTGTACAGGGCTTCATCGGCCACTTTCATACACTCATCGAACGTTTGTCCTTTTAGGTGCTCAGCAACGCCAATAGACACAGTGACACTGACAGTTTTTTGGTGCTTGTTGTTGGTCTTGCCGCGGGTTTGTTTGCTTTGTTGTTGGCGTTTATCATCGCGCAGCACAATTTGATATGCCTCGATAGATTCTCTTACTTCTTCTAAATGGGTTAAGGTTTGATCGGTCTGCTTGCGAGGGAAAACGATGGTGAATTCTTCACCGCCATAACGAAATACTTTGCCATTCCCTGTGACTTTTGCCAGCTTCGCTGCCACCAGTTTCAACACTTGATCGCCAACATCATGTCCATAGGTATCGTTAAACTTTTTGAAGTGATCGATATCGACCATGGCTACACTATAAGTTCGGCCTAAAGACAGCACTAAATTATATAACGCCCGCCGAGAAGGCAGGCCGGTGAGCTCATCTCGATAGGCGAGAAAGTACGAATCAACCAAAATGGTAACCAGGTAAACACTGGCAATGACACTGAGTAACACGCTAGTTGGCAATAGTTGCGGATAGGCACTATGAATCCCCCAAAGGATGAAAGTCACGCTAATGGCGCTATTAACCAAATTAGGTTGCCAGAAAGTCCGCGCCAATACGATGATTGCCATCAAAGCGACAGGTGCATAGATTTGTACGGTTGGATCGAGTGTAATGGCGAATGTTTGTGCTACAAACCCATTGATATCATCGAGAGATCTTAGCCAAAAGTAGCCAAAAGCAAAACATATGGCGATAGCGGCTATGCGAATTAAAGTATGTGCAGATAATAAGCCGCGATCTTTGCATAACAATAACACACCAACTGCGAGCGCCACGGCGATGACCCATACATCTTGATATAGCGCCTGGGCTGTCTGGCTTAGCCACTGTAACTGTATCGCGCTAAAGTATACCAGTAACAAAAGCCCGATATAGGCCAGTCGGCTGCGGTTAAACTGAATGGCGAGCACAGAGGTGATGGTCAGCAACCAATATGGAACATAGTTAATACTGGATAGCCATTGCTGCCAATTATTCTGCGAGAAATATAGCGCGGTTAATGCTAGCAAAGTGCCTAGCATAGGGATACCGACATAGCGGCAGCCATGAATAAAAGCGCCCAAAGCTCTCTCCTGATAAACGCAATCATGTCGCGCTGTTGTGGCCATGATTAAAAAGGCCGTTAATGCTGTTGTTATTAGTAGAACGACACTTGCTTAAGTAAATGAAGTCGTTACTGATATTTGTACGTGATTGCAGTGAGGATGTCCATGATAATGCATTGGTGCGTAGGGAGGGTTGCTGCTGGCGGGTCAATTTGCTCATTGTTGGCATAGACAGCAACGGTAAAACCCGCTTAACTAAAGTTTATCGACTCAACATGAGCAAGCGCAATACAAGGACAAGTATATGAAAGTATCAAGTTACCAACCCGGCCAGCCCTGCTGGGTTGAACTCGCCAGCAATGATGCCTTATCTGCAAGACATTTTTACTCCGCTTTGTTTGATTGGGGATTAAAAGATATGCCGATGCCAGAAGGGGTTTATACCATGTTTACCCTCGGTGAGGATGACGTGGGCGCGATGTTTCAAATGCCTGAATTTATGGCACAAGCGGATACTCCTACCCATTGGGGGATTTACTTTGCTGTGGCCGATGTTGCCGCCAGCGCCCAGTTAGTTCAGCAGCATGGAGGTAGTGTGGTGATGGGGCCACATGATGTGGGGGACGCAGGCAGTATGGTGTTGTGTCAAGATCCAGAGGGCGCACACTTCTCAATATGGCAAGCTAAGCAACATGTGGGATGTATGCGTAAAGATGAGAACAGTACATTATGCTGGGTTGAGCTAGCCTGTCGAGATACCCAGAAAGCCGGTGAGTTTTATACCAAAGTATTTGGCTGGCAATCGAGCGTACAAGACATGTCGGGCTTTGAATATACCGAGTGGCATACATCAGCGGGACCACAGGGTGGAATGATGGCGATGACCGAAGAGTGGGGCGATCTCCCCGCCCATTGGATGAGCTATTTTATGGTCGAGAATTGTGACGCCAGTGCAGCGAAAGCCGCAGAGTTAGGCGGCAAGGTTTGCGTACCGCCTACCGATATTGCCAATGTGGGTCGTTTTGCGGTACTTAACGACCCTCAAGGCGGCGTGTTTTCGGTGATTACCTTAACGACACCCAGTTAGTTAGGGTACTGGCCGATTTGAAAATGTTGTCCGCAAGAACCTTTGCGGGCACGCTTGGCAGTTGATAATAAGCTTGATATTGGCTGCCCAAGCAACTGCTTTGGCAATTGCATCTGTATTTCAACTAATTGACCATGGCGACACTGCAAGCTGATATGGCGATAACTGTTTTGGCCAAAGCTTTGGTCAATTGCCTGATTAAACTGCTTGCGTGAAACCGTTTTACCGCGATTTTTGGCGATAAACTCCTTTACTAATGAGGTTTGATTCACCTGCTCAGTGAGCCTTATCGCCAGTTGGTAATATTGCTCTGGTGTTTGGTCTCGACAACTCCCATGTTTCCACCATTCGTGTCGCTGCAAACAAGTGCCAAATTCAGCGCTTGGCATCAGCTGCTGCAATTGCTGACGGGTTTGGGAAGTTAAGTTAATCGCAGGGTAGTCGCAGAACTGACTTGGCTGTTTGCGGATCTTGGCGCAATATCCATAGCTAATCCCGCAAGTTTGACGATTTGGCCACAAGCCATGAAGACTAAACTGGCTTGCGCTCGGATGCTGATTGTTAGCTTGTTGGCACTCTTTTCGTTGCTTGCCGCGGGTGGCGCAGAACCCAGCTTGCCAGCTTAATGCCAGCACATGACTGTCGTACTGCTGCGCTATTTGACATTGATTGCTGCTAGCTCCCTGAGAGTTTAACGATATTGCTGGCTTGTTCTGTGCAATATTTGTACATTTCGCTTCAATCCAGCGTAAGGGGTGTGGTGTCGCTTTTGTGTCTACTCTTACCCACGTTGGGGCACTTTGGGGGCCTAAGGTTTGTACTACTCGAAAACTGTCAGCGACTTGCGCCTGCCGATCATCAGGGTTGGTTTGTTTGTTTTTCGATTGATATAGCGGGCAGCCTTGGGTGATATTGATTTCTGCAGACCAAGCTTGGCCAGTTAATGCCAGAGTGAACATGAGTGTTGGCAGTGAGCATAGCCAGATTTGTGCGGCGTGTTTGTAAGTTGTCATCATAGCGAGAGGTTAACCTGATTGGCTTAAGGTTACCACAGGGGCAAGTGCGCACGGCAATGAGCCGTGCGCGAATGTGTGATTATGGCACCAATTTACGACGGTAAATTATTAGATAAAGAGCAGGTAACACAAACAGTGACAACAACGGTGCTGTCACCATACCGCCAACCATCGGCGCGGCAATTTTTTGCATCACGTCATTACCGGCCCCGGCGCCCCACATGATCGGCAATAAGCCGAAAAAGATGGTGGCGACGGTCATCGCTTTCGGGCGAATCCGCATGACAGCTCCTTCAATGAGTGCCAGTTTTAGGTCGTTGACCGTATTGAAGTTGCCTTCTTCTTTACGTTGTTTGATGGCATTGTTGAGGTACACCAACATGACTACACCAAACTCTGCGGCGACGCCGGCGAGGGCGATCATACCCACGGATACAGCAACGGATAAGTTGAAGTCCAGTAGGAACAGCAACCAGGCACTGCCCACCAAGGCAAATGGTAGACTTAACATGATCATCGAGGCTTGTACAAATGAGCTAAAGGTCATCATCAGTAGCATGAAAATCACCGCCAGCATCAGTGGGATCACCAATTGCATTTTAGCTTCAACACGCTGCATATACTCATATTGACCAGCAAAGCTGTAGCTGTAGCGTGCCGGTAGCGTGATCTGCTCATCCAGCGCTTGTCTCGCTAAGTCGATATATTCACCAATGGAAATATCCGCTAAGTCGACAAACACCCAGCTGATCAAACGACCGTTTTCACTGGCCAGCATCGGCGCACCATCACTGATGCTGATACTGGCAAGGTTACCCAGTGGCAGGTATTTACCTGTTTTGGTCAGTACAGGTAGGTCTTTGAGTTTTTCAATATTGTCTCTGAGTTCTCGTGGGTAGCGAATGTTAATCGGGTAACGCTCCTGCCCTTGAACGGACTGACCCACCTCCATACCACCAATCGCCATCTGCACCACATCTTGGATATCTTTTAATGTCATGCCGTAGCGAGCGGCATTTTTCAGGTTGGGCTCGATGTCGATGTAGCGGCCACCGCTGGTGCGCTGAGCAAACGCAGATAGCGTGCCTGGTACCTTGCTCACTACCGCTTCTATCTCAGTACCGATGCGTTGCAACTCATCAATATCAGAGCCGGATATCTTGATACCGACAGGCGTTCGCACACCGGTTGACAGCATATCAATACGGGTTTTAATTGGCTGTACCCAAGCATTGGTCATGCCCGGTACGCGAACCGTACGCTGCAGTTCGGCGATAATCCCCTCCAGTGTCATCCCTTCACGCCAAGTGTCACGAGGGTTGAGCATGATGGTGGTCTCCAGCATGGTCAGCGGCGCAGGGTCAGTAGCGGTTTCAGCGCGACCGACTTTACCAAACACGCGTTTGACTTCGGGAATGGTTTTAATCAGCCTATCGGTTTGCTGTAAGATTTCCGCTGCTTTACCTGAACTCACCGCTGGCAGGGTGGTTGGCATGTACAGTAGATCACCCTCCTCCAGCTCCGGCATGAATTCACTGCCCATCTTGCTCATGGGGTAAACAGCACTCCCCAGTACTATTAAGGCTAACAGTATGCTGACCTTAGGAAAGTTCAGTACCAGTTTTAGCACGGGTTCATACAGAGCGATTAAGATACGGCTTAGGGGGTTTCGTTTCTCATCGGGGATTTTTCCGCGAACAAAATAACCCATTAACACTGGGATCAGGGTGATGGCTAAGATAGCTGAGGCCGCCATGGCAAAGGTTTTGGTGTAGGCCAAGGGGTGGAATAGTCGTCCCTCTTGTGCTTCTAGTGCAAACACTGGAATGAAGCTAAGGGTGATGATCAGTAGGCTAAAGAACAGCGCCGGCCCCACTTCGACAGAGGCTTTTCTGACCAAGTTCCAATGGGCTTCACCGGTCGGCGGTTGGCCATTGTGTTTTTTCCTATATTGCTCCAGATGCTTATGCACATTCTCAACCATTACGATGGCCGCATCGACCACCGCGCCGATGGCAATGGCGATGCCACCCAAGCTCATGATATTGGCGTTGACACCGATCATTCTCATCACGATAAAGCTGATCAGAATCGAGATGGGCAGCGAGATGATGGCAACGAGGGTCGAGCGTGCGTGAAGCAGGAAGATGAGGCAGATGAAGCCCACCACCAACATCTCTTCAATCACCTTGTTCTTCAGGTTGTTGACTGAATTAAGGATCAGCTCAGATCTGTCGTAGGTGATCACTAACTCGACACCATCAGGCAGACCATTTTCGATCTCAGTGAGCTTCTGCTTGACGTTATTGATTGTCTGCAGGGCATTTTCGCCGTAGCGCATCACCACGATACCGCCGACGACCTCACCTTCACCATCAAGTTCGGCAATGCCGCGACGGGCAGAAGGGCCAGTGCGCAGCTGCGCCACATCTTTCATTAATACTGGAGTACCGGATTCAGACACAATACCCAGTGGGATCTCGGCAAAATCGGCCAGACTCTGGCGATAACCGGTGGAGCTGATCATATACTCCGCCTCTGCCATCTCAATCACTGAGCCGCCAGTGGAGCTATTGGAGTTATCCAGCGCATTTTTTACCGTCATCAAGTCGATTTGATAGAGGGCTAACTTATGTGGGTCGACGATGATCTGGTACGACTGCTCCATGCCGCCGATGGTGGCGATCTCTGACACGCCAGCCACGCTTTGCAGCTCAAGTTTTAAAAACCAATCTTGTAAGGAACGCAGCTGCGCGAGATCATGCTGACCTTTTCTGTCGACCAAGGCATATTGAAATACCCAGCCGACACCGGATGCATCTGGGCCCAGTGTCGGTGTTACGCCATCCGGGAGCTGACCTTGGGTTTGAGACAGGTACTCTAGTACCCGCGAACGGGCCCAATAGATATCGGTGCCATCTTCAAAAATGATGTAGACGTAAGAATCGCCAAACATCGAAAAACCCCGTACGGTTTTTGCACCGGGTACCGCCAGCATGGCTGTCGACAGCGGATAGGTCACCTGATCTTCTACCAGTTGTGGTGCCTGACCTGGGTAGGAGGTTTTGACTATCACCTGCACATCCGACAGATCCGGTAGGGCATCTAGCGGAGTGGTGCGCATCGCTTGATAGCCCACTAGGGCGATGACCGCGGTCATCAGCAACACCATCGCTCTTTGTTTGATGGAGGCGCTAATTATCTTCTCTAACATAGTGCCTCCTATTAGTGATGAGCATGCGGATCGGCTTCAGTGGCAGTATTGCCCCCGCTGAGTCGCTGTAAGCTACCTTGAATACTGGCTTCAGAATCGATGAGGAACTGGCCAGAGACAATCACCTTGTCACCCGCTTGCAGTCCTTCGATGATCTCAGCTTTACCTTGGGCGATCATGCCCACTTTGACTTTAACAGAGGCGAAGCGGTTATCGTCACGCTGCACAACAACGCGATTTTCTCGACCGGTGAGGATCAGTGCTTCTGTTGGCACAGTGAGGACGTTGCGCTCTGGTCCACCAAAGAGTTTGACATCGACGAGGGTGCCAGGTCTTAGGTTTTGCTCTTGGTTATCGAGTTTGATCCGCACTCGCATCGCTCGGGAGATGGGGTCTAACTCTGGGTAGATATAATCAATAGTCGATTCGAGATCGAATAAGCCTTGAGCGGCAGAGGTCACCTCTACCGGCCTGCCAAGTTCTAACCAGCTCTGCTCATTTTCAAAAACATCGGCTATGACCCATACGCTGCTGAGATCGACAATTTCAAATAGGGTATCACCCGGTTGTACATACATGCCATGGCGCACGGTGAGCTGGCTCACGACACCATCTTGTTGTGCATAAAATGGAATGCGGTAGATGGTTTCACCACTGCGCTCTAGCTGCTTGATAGTGTGATTACTGACACCGAGCAGTTCAAGGCGAAGCCGTGCTTTTCTCAGTAGCTCTTGGCCCCGCTTTTTATCCTGCTTCAGGTAATCAAAGGCTTGCATGTAGTCATCTTGGGCATTGATAAGCTCAGGAGAATACAGCTCATACAGCAATTGCCCCTTTTTCACCTGCTGGCCAATATTGTGCACCATCAGGTTTTCAATCCAGCCGCTCACGCGGGTATGGGCATGGCCAATCTCATTTTCGTTGTATTGTACTGTCCCTATGGTTTTTACTAGTTTCCATAGGGTTTCTTTGCCAATGGTTTCAGTGCGCATGCCAAGTGCTTGCTGCATACCGCCGCTGATCCCAACGACTACCTCTTCGCCCACTTCACCCATGGTCACTTTCTCTAAGTTCATGCCACAGATTGGGCAGGTACTAGGCGTGTCAGAAACCACGTGTGGATGCATTGGACAGACATATTTGACATTGCCTTCGCCACTTGATTGCGCTGCAGGCAGCAAGCTGGGCTTAGGCTGGCTTAGAGGGTCTGTGGCATCGGGGTTATTGTGGCTACCATGATCATGTCCTGCGTGGTTGTCATCATTCGCCTCATCTGTTATCAGGAACATGTTGCACTTGGGGCAACGTCCCGCTTCATGGCTAGTGACCTCGGGGTGCATCGGGCAGTAGTACTTGTGCTCGCTGGCCTGCTCGTCGCTGCTACTCTCTTCCTCCTCTTCGCTCACTAGGAACATGTTGCACTTAGGGCAACGTCCAGCTTCATGGCTGGTGACCTCGGGGTGCATCGGGCAGTAGTACTTGTGCTCGCTGGCCTGCTCGTCGCCGCTACTCTCTTCCTCCTCTTCGCTCACTAGGAACATGTTGCACTTAGGGCAACGTCCAGCTTCATGGCTGGTGACCT
>NZ_JBHZSN010000005.1:0-217649 GCF_043643685.1 Shewanella waksmanii | reverse complement strand
CCGGGTGCATCGGGCAGTAGTATTTGTGCTCACTGGCCTGCTCGTCGCTGCTACCTTCTTTCTCGCCTGTCACGAGAAACATGTTACATTTAGGGCAGCGTCCTGGCTGGTCACTTGTCTCCTCTGGGTGCATCGGGCAGTAATAGTGCTGACCTTGTACCTCAGATTGAGTGTGCTGATGACCGTGGTGATCATGGGATTGCGTCAACCCCACTTGAGGGGTTATTAGTAGCACCGTGCTAAATAGGTAAGCTAGCGCCTGATTTTTTGTTTGATTTGAACTCATAATGCCTCAACTCCACCTATTGCTTAGTGATGCTTATGCTGGTGAGCATTCGCCGTTTTTACTGGTTCTAGGTTCATACCGCACTTAGGGCAGGTATCGCCTTTTTTACCTGTCACCTCAGGGTGCATCGGGCAATCATACTTTGCCTGTGCGTGGTGATGTTTGTCTTTTGGGCAGTTGTCGCACTTATGCTCAGTTGCTTTTGCATGCGGGCAATTCTTATGCTCACCATTGTTAGCGTGTGGGCAGTTTTTGTGCTCAGCGGCTTTTGCGTGTGGGCAGTTTTTTTGTTTGGTATCCGCTGCGACTTTTTCTAGGTCCATGCCGCACTTAGGGCATGAATCACCTTTTACACCTTGTACTTCAGGGTGCATAGGGCAGGCATAGTCTTGAGCTTTATGCTCACCATGTCCATGTTGATGCGCCAAGGCCTGAGGTGCCATAGCAAAGGCTAAAAATGCAGATAATACTAAACTGACTAAGGTTTTCATTTATTCACTCCATCATGATGATGGCCTTTTACTGTGCTCCCAATAGTGTGGGTAGCATAATAGGTAAAGGCTAATATAAAAAATCCCAATTAATATCAGTTGTTTGTTGGTACTAGGCAGAGTTCATTGCACCAGTAGCATGAGATAACAGGCTGTGACCTGATATAAAACTAACTAAGATCAATCGTGATAGATATAAACTGTTGTTAATTAAAAATTTGCGCGTATATCGATGATAAGCTTACACAGCCTAAGCGATTGGAGGGCGCAGATCTCTTGCTAACGAGATAGAGTGGAAATGAGGCATTTGAGTGGCCATGGCGTGTTGCGAACCGTTAAAACCTGACCATGTTTTAACGTCAAACAGAGTGCCTGTCACTGAGATCACCAAGCAGTGGTTACAGTCTGCCTGGCAAGTTCCATTACCGTTACAGCAGTGCTGATTATCCTCGGGAAGCGGAGTTGCAGATAGCTCAGCATCACAGCAGTGGCTGGCTGTTTCCATTGAGGTGACAGTGTGACAACTTGCTCCATTTGTCATTTGCATCATACTGTGGCTTTCTTCAGCTTGCGCCATTGGTACCATAGCAAAACCATTAGACAGCAATACCTGACCTAGCATGGCTAGCAGGGTAAAGATAACTAATGTTTGGCGACGGACGACGTTCAACATGAAAATTCCATTGTATGAGACACGGTAAGTCTATCATGGTTAAGGGAAACTGCATTGATGAATTTCACAATATTCAACACAAGTAATGCAACTTTCCCCTGATAGAGGCGAACCACCTAGCTGCTATTGGCGTGCAAATAGTAGCTTTGACATAAGCTGATGATGGGTCATCAGTGTCACTTGCTCAGCTTGGCCTTCACTACTGCGCAGTGTCAACATAGGTTGTTTAAGGAAATCGTAGGCGTCATCTTCGCTGTAGATTTGCGGAAGCTCTAGTTGGTAGTCAGCTTCGTCAGCAAATTTGACTAACAAATAAAGTGGGTCGGACTTAACCCATGCGCCTGAATCATCGGCATTGGCCGCAAAAATATCATGATACTGTATTTCAATAAGTTGCTGACCTTGTTGAAGATCTACCACTTGATTGTAGCTAGTGTGTTGGCCGTTGACGCCAGTAACCTTAATGGTGTCAGGAAAAGCTAATGTGGTTGCATTAACTTGAGTAGCCAAAAGCAGTGCAGCAGCAAAAACAGTGTTAAGTAAGGTATTCATAATTGACTCCAAAAATGTCTGTAGTTTTCAGGCGCAGCGATACATATCAGTGTTGGCACCTGAGTTTGTGTTAAGCATTTGGGGCACTGTCCCGTTAGATCAGGATGAGGTAGCGCTACAGCGCGATTGGAGGTCGATTAATTGGCGGTAAATAGGCGGTTTCGATAAACCAAACATATTGAATTTGCGGTTTTTCAGCCGCGACCGGCAGCAAACTCACCTGCGCCTGAAGCAATATGCCGTGGGCACTTGCGCAATGGGCTAAGCAATCGCCACTATTAAGCATTTCACATAGCGCATCGCAATCGATAGCAGGAGCATTTGTATGACTGGCGCCACTATTACAGTGACTATCGTTGGTGCTAGAGTGGCTCGTCAATGTATCTGTGGGTTGCCAGACTTCGATATCAGACTGAGCAATTTCACTATCAAGGTTGGCGTGAGAGGCGGCATGAAGATAGCTGGGCATAGCCATCGCTGGTGTGAACAAAGCTTGTCCAACCAAAGCGATAATTAAGAGTCCCTGCATCATTAGCCGTTTCATTATCTGCCATCAGGTCTGAAGGTGAATGTGTTGATAAAGTAGACCGCCACGATTCGAAATTAGTTTCACAAAGATCGGAAATTTCTTCATTGTTTTTGTTGTTTTTCCTAGCTAATTAGGGATTTATATAAATCAAAAAACATGAAAATCTAAATAATTCATCTGTTTAAGGCTAAAACCTTGCGGAAAATGGGTCTATGCATTAGCTTTAGCAATAGCGCATATAGATGCAGGGAAGTGTCAATCTCTAGCTTTTGGTAAATAGAGTTAGAGCTAGCTCTCATTTTGCGCCTTTAAACCCAGATTAAATATGATTAATGGGTTTATAATCTAAACATAGAGATGAAGTGCTGTAAGAATATAAAATAATCATAGTTTTGGAGAAGAGTGATGAACTGGCGTGCACTATTTAAACCGAGCGCGAAATACTCAGTACTAGCCCTATTAGTGGTTGGTATTGTTGTTGGTGTTGTGGGCTATTTCGCTACACAACAAACTTTACACGCAACCAGTACAGATGAGTTCTGTATGTCGTGCCATAGCAATCATTCTTTGAAGGATGAGGTATTGGCATCTGCTCACGGTGGTGGACGCGCTGGTGTGACTGTTCAATGTCAAGACTGTCACTTACCTCACAACCCAGTTAAGTACCTAGTTAAGAAAATCATCGTATCGAAAGATCTATATGGTTACCTAACTATTGACGGTTTCAACACTCAAGAGTGGTTAGATGAAAACCGTAAAGAGCAAGCTGATCTAGCGTTGAAATACTTCAAAGGCAATGATTCTGCTAACTGTACTCACTGTCACACTCGTATCTACGAGAATCAGCCTGAGTCAATGAAGAAAATGGCTAAGAGAATGCACGAGCGCAACTTCAAGAAAGATCCTGCAGAGCGCAAGACTTGTGTAGATTGCCACAAAGGTGTTGCTCACGTTTATCCAAAAGGCTAATCGCCTGAACAGATAGCCGTAAAGCGAAGACTTTTAAAAGCCCCAACATTGATTGGGGCTTTTTTGTGGCCAAAATCTGCTGAATCGTCGACAAAAGTGGATAAACAAATTATCCCAATCGGCATGAGAAAGTGATCTACTCAGAGCTATTTTTGGCCAACTAGTTCGAGACGAATAACTTAAGTAATAGTGGTGCTATTGGGGAAGTTATTCAATGAAGAAGTAGGCAGTCAAAAAAGCGCCCAAAGTGCTAAACTCTCGCTGAGCGATCACATCTTTATGCCGATTGGTATTAGGTTATATCGCAGACTGGATCGTTTAATTACTAGATGAGGGATTAATTGTGATGCGCATTTCCGTGGGAGATTTAACCCACCCGCAAGTGATTGCTTTATTGGAAGAGCATTTACAAGATATGCATTCGACTTCGCCTGCAGAAAGTGTTCATGCGCTCGATTTGACTGAACTGAAGCAATCTTCAGTGACTTTTTGGACCTTGTGGCAGGGTGACCAATTGGCAGGGTGCGCCGCGGTAAAGCAACTGACGCCAGAGCACGGTGAGATAAAGTCGATGCGAACCGCTACGGCATTTCGTCAACAGAAAGTGGCGGCAACCTTGCTTAAACACTTGCTTCGTCAGGCTAAGAGTCGAGGCTATCAACGTTTGAGTTTAGAAACTGGCAGCATGGACTTTTTTATTCCAGCTAGAAAGTTATACCAGAGCTTCGGTTTTGAGGAATGTGGTCCGTTTGCGGATTACCAGCTTGATCCTAACAGTGTATTTATGACCAAGCTGGTGGCGGTTTAACCTTGTTGTGATGGATCTTGATCTAGCACTTTCTGGCGATAAGTTAATAAGCTAAACGCACCAAAAGCGAAGACCTGAAGATAGTCGCTGGCTTTAAGCGATAAATAACGTTTAAACAAGGTATGAAAAATGGCCACTTGAAACAGGTGCATCAACACAGTGACGGCCAACAGAATATAGAGGATGATGGCGATATCACCTTCAAACGGCTGTACTAGGTTGAAGAACATTAACAACCATGCGCCCAAAGTTAATGCTTTGCCGACTAAAATAACAAATTTCATGTCAATTCTCTCAAGTTATTGCTGATGCTACGGTTGATATTGATATAACCGATAAGTGACTTGTCCTGCTTGTTTTTCTTTGAGCAACATCCAATTTGCAGGTACGGCTAACGACGGCATGTCGCTTTCTGTTTCCACATAGATTTGTGCGTTGTCTTTTAGCCAGTGATGTTGGTCCAGTAGGGTAATGGCTTGCGTTGCAAGCCCTTTACGAAATGGCGGATCAATATAAACAATATCGAACTGTTGCTGCGGCTGTTGAGCCAGAATTTGCAACGTGTCTCCATGAGTGACTTGGGCGCGTTGTGGCTCACATTTTAATGTTTGTAGATTTTGTTGCAGTTGCTGCGCAGCACTTTTCTGAAGTTCGATAACATGGGCAAATTGGGCATAGCGTGATAGTGATTCAAAAAATAATGCGCCACTGCCTCCAAAACAATCTAATACGTGCGCGCCAGCAATGTCTCCTGCCAGCCAATTAAATAGCGTTTCTCGGACACGATCTGTGGTTGGACGTAACCCTTCAAGATCATGAATAGGTAAGCGGCGTGAGCGCCATTGGCCTGAAATGATACGTACTTGCCCGCTAGCAGATCGGTTTTTTGCCATTTATCTTTGCCACCATTACATAGATGTTGCCTAGAGTGAGAAAGTGCTAGACTGTCTCGCCAAATATTGGCCGCCATTTTACCTTAAAGCATAGCGAAATGGTGAGTCGCTGTGGTTTATTGCGTTTTGACGAGCATTTTTGTGGCATTTTACCGCAAGTGGCAGGTTAATTTTTGTGATGATTGGGTATAATGCCCTGCATATTTAGTACCCACCGAGTATTTGTGGGGCGCATTTTTTAAATCAGTTAGTTGAGTACTGGTACTACACATGGCAAAGAAAGGTTTTTTTTCCTGGTTTCGTAAAGACAAGTCGAAA
This sequence comes from Shewanella waksmanii, assembly GCF_043643685.1. Taxonomy (GTDB): domain Bacteria; phylum Pseudomonadota; class Gammaproteobacteria; order Enterobacterales; family Shewanellaceae; genus Shewanella; species Shewanella waksmanii_A. The sequence goes on along the minus strand of NZ_JBHZSN010000005.1, from coordinate 212,130 downwards.
GAGGAAGTCAGCAAAGTTGACGCAGAGGTCAGCACACCAGTAAATGTTGAAGAGCAACAAGCCGAGCAGGCCCGTGTTGAAGCGGAACGTGCCGAGGCTGAGCGATTAGAAGTCGAGCGTATTGCCGCAGAGCAAGCTGAGCAAGCCCGTATTGAAGCAGAGCGTGCAGAGGCGGAGCGATTAGCAGCCGAGCGTATTGCCGCAGAGCAAGCTGAGCAGGCCCGTATTGAAGCTGAGCGTGCAGAAGCTGCGAGATTAGAAGCACAGCGTTTGGAGGCTGAGCGATTAGAAGCGGAGCGTATTGCTGCGGAGCAAGCAGAGCTGGCTCGTGTTGAAGCCGAGCGTGCAGAGACTGAGCGATTAGAAGCGGAGCGTATTGCAGCAGAACAAGCAGAGCAGGCCCGTATTGAAGCTGAGCGCGCCGAGGCTGAACGATTAGAAGCAGAGCGCATTGCCGCTGAGCAAGAACAGCAGGCTATTGAAGAAGCCCAGCCAGAACCACAAGCTAAGCCGACTAAAGAAGGATTTTTCGCTCGATTAAAGCGTGGGTTAAAGCGCACTAGTGAAAATATCGGTAGTGGTTTTGTCGGCTTATTTAAAGGTAAAAAAATCGATGACGAGCTGTTTGAAGAGCTCGAAGAGCAATTATTGATTGCCGATGTTGGTGTCGAAACTACCACGCGATTGATTGATAGTTTGACCGAACAGGCTAGCCGCAAACAGCTTAAAGATGGCGAGGCCTTGTATGATTTAATGCGCGAAGAAATGCATAAAACCCTAGCACCTGTCGATGTGCCGTTGGTGCCTGAAAATGCAGATGGCCCATTTGTTATCTTGATGGTCGGTGTTAATGGTGTGGGTAAAACGACGACTATTGGTAAGTTGGCGAAGCAATACCAAGCCAAAGGTAAATCAGTCATGCTAGCGGCAGGCGATACTTTCCGAGCCGCAGCGGTAGAGCAGCTGCAAGTTTGGGGGCAGCGTAACGATATTCCTGTGGTTGCTCAGCATACCGGTGCCGATAGTGCGTCAGTCTTATTTGACGCCCTGCAAGCGGCGCGAGCACGTAACATCGATGTACTGATTGCTGATACTGCTGGTCGACTGCAAAATAAAGGTCATTTAATGGATGAGCTGAAAAAAGTCGTGCGAGTGATGAAAAAGCAAGATGAAACTGCTCCCCATGAAGTGATGCTGACTTTAGATGCGAGCACGGGCCAAAACGCGATTAGCCAGGCCCAGCTGTTTAAAGAGGCGGTAGGTGTCACCGGGATCACCATCAGTAAACTTGATGGTACCGCTAAAGGCGGGGTTATCTTTGCGATTGCGGATAAGTTTGGTATTCCGATCCGTCATATTGGTGTCGGTGAACAGATTGATGATTTACGCACCTTTAACGCTAAAGATTTTGTTGATGCATTGTTTAGTCAGGCTGAAGAAGATAAATCAGCTTAGTTGGACAATGGGTTAGGTTGTTTTTGCAATGCTAAGTCGTTCACGTTAAGTTGCAGGAGCGACATTAAAACAACATCAAAAATATTGGGTAATCATGATTCGATTTGAGCAAGTTAGCAAAGTCTATCCGGGCGGGCAAAAAGCGCTTTCAGACGTGAGCTTTCATATTCAGCGTGGTGAGATGGCGTTTTTAACCGGACACTCAGGTGCTGGTAAAAGTACCTTGCTCAAATTGATTACCGTCATTGAACGTGCTAACGCGGGGCGCGTGGCAATCAATGGTCACGATATCGCTAAAATTAAACGTAGCGATGTGCCTTTCCTTCGTCGAGATATCGGGATGATATTTCAAAACCATCACCTGCTGATGGATCGTAGTGTGTTCGATAACGTCGCCTTACCTTTAGTTATAGAAGGTTTTTCTCATCACGAAATTAAGAAGCGGGTATTAGCATCACTGGATATGGTTGGCCTCTATGGTAAAGAGCGCCACAATCCGATTATGTTATCTGGTGGTGAGCAGCAGCGGGTGGGTATTGCCAGAGCGATTGTTAACAAACCACCGTTGTTATTGGCTGATGAGCCAACAGGTAACTTAGATCCAAAACTCTCTATGGATATTTTGCGCCTGTTTGAAACCTTTAATGATGCGGGTACGACAGTGTTAATTGCTACCCATGATTTAGGCTTAATTGCGCGAATGAAATATCGCACCTTAACCTTAAAACAAGGGCGTGTACTGGGCGGTGATGAGTTAGCGACTTCGGCTAACTTGTCGACTCAATGAGGTGAACAACATGGCACAGCAGCCTCAATTAAATCGTAGTAAATTGCCGCTTTCTGGGCGCATTGTGATGTTCTTTATTCGCCATATTCAACATGCGATGGCAAGTATGGGAGAGCTTTGGCGTAATCCGTTATCATCCTTGATGACCATGGCAGTGCTGGGGGTGAGCTTAAGTTTGCCAGCGGCATTACAGGTGTTGGTGAAAAATGCCGAAACCGTCACTCAATCATGGAATAGCGCCGCTGAAATATCGCTGTTTATCAATGAAGGCCGCAGCGAGCGCACCATTCAGAGTTTAATCACCCGCATAGAGAGTTATCCAGAAGTCAGTGCGGTTAGCTATATTAATCGTGACCAAGCGCTGGAAGAGTTTCAGACCTTGTCAGGGTTTGGTGAGGCATTGGCCTACCTTGATGACAATCCACTTCCTGCCGTTGTCACCGTAACCCCGAGTTTAAAGTTTTCCAGTCCAGCGGGTGCTAGGCAGTTATTACGTAAGTTGGAGCAAGAGGCCGAAGTCAGCTTTGGTCGCCTCGATATTGAGTGGCTTGAACGCCTGCAGGCAGTAGTCAAGCTGCTCGAACGCACTGTGCTGGCGATTGCTGCGCTGTTGGTATTAGCTGTGGTATTAGTGATTGGTAACACGATTCGACTTGCCATCATGAACCGTCGTACCGAAATTGAAGTGATGAAGTTAGTGGGTGCCACCGAGTCCTTTATTCAACGGCCTTTCTTGTACACCGGTATTTGGTATGGCGTGATAGGTGGCGTGTTGGCTTGGATGATAATTAATTTACTTGTTTGGTATTTAGACGGTGCGCTGGCAGAATTGCTGGGTTTATATGGTAGCCAGTTAGAAATGCAGTCACTGACCGTGACAGAACTGGGGCAACTGGTTGCTTTAGCGTCGTTTTTAGGTTGGTTAGGCTCATACCTTTCTGTACGTCAACACCTTAGAGCCATCGAGCCTTCATAGGGCTTTTGGCGCTTTAGATGAACTATTTTTCATTTGCAATGTCTATTAAATTGCGCAAAATTTAATTTGCAGCATTTAGACGGTTGACATCCCTTGTCAGATCACCGATAGTTCATCAACTTGGCTCTATTGAAACACCCGTTCTAGAGCTGCCACAGGAAGTGTCATCTGTACTTCATGTGAAAAAGTTAAAGTTTAACCCGTTGTAAAATGAAACTAGGAGCGTTAATGACAAGTCAAACGCAATCAATGGCACTGATGGTACCCCAAAGCTCAAGCAGCTTAGAGGCGTACATCCATTCTGCTCACAACATTACGATGTTGGAAGCGGAACAGGAGTATGAGCTTGCAAAACGCTTGCAAGAAACCGGTGACCTGCAGGCTGCAAAGCAGTTGATTATGTCGCATCTTCGTTTTGTGGTTCATGTGGCAAAAGGTTACTCAGGTTACGGTCTGCCTCAGGCCGACTTAATCCAAGAAGGCAACATCGGCTTGATGAAGGCCGTTAAACGTTTTGACCCAGATGTGGGCGTACGTTTGGTGTCTTTTGCTGTGCATTGGATTAAAGCCGAAATTCATGAATACGTCCTTAAAAATTGGCGTATTGTTAAAGTTGCGACCACTAAAGCACAACGTAAGTTGTTCTTTAATCTTCGTAAAGCTAAAAAGCGTCTTGGTTGGTTTAGCGATGAAGAAGTGGGTATGGTGGCTGATAGCCTAGGCGTATCTAAGTCAGATGTGACTGAGATGGAATCGCGTATGGCAGCACAAGATCCGGCTTTTGATTTAGCCAGTGACAATGATGATGACCAAGATTATGCTCCTATGCATTACTTGGAGGATCACTCTTCAGATCTTGCCGCTCAGGTTGAAAACGACAACCTAGAAGCCAACAACCAAGCACGACTATTATCTGCAATTAAAACCTTAGATGAGCGTAGTCAGCACATTTTGCAAGCACGTTGGTTAAATGATGAAAAGACCACCTTGCAAGAACTCGCTGAAACCTATCAAGTGTCAGCAGAGCGCATCAGGCAGCTTGAAAAAAATGCCATGAACAAGCTTAAAGGGCGAATGGAAGCCTAACTTGGCTAACTAGTTGACCAATTAACTGCTAAATGATGAAAACCTGCCGCTGGCAGGTTTTTTTGTATTAACCCCCTTTGTATTAACACCCTAGATTTAGCAACTCACTTGCTGTTTAGCTGCGGCAATTATCGCCTTGCGCGAGACTTTTAAGCTTGTTTGCGCAACATGTGGCCAAGGGAAATACTGCCGTGGACGTTTAAAGCGCGCAAGGTTATGGGACAAAAATTCATCTAAATACGACTGCAACGTGGCATGTTGATTGATGCTACCTTTAATAATCGCCGCCGGTAAGTTGCCAAACTTGTCATCAGCGATAGCAAACACAATGGCTTCATCGATATCGGGGTGGCAGCACAATGCTTGCTCAATCTCTTCTGGTTGAATGTTCTCACCACCACAGATGAACATATTGTCACTGCGGCCTAATATGTTTAATTGACCATCATCCAGCCACTCACCCCTATCTTGGGTGTCAAACCAACCGTCTTTATCAACAGGGCAATGCCATGGATGCGCGTGCGAGCTGCGCTCATCGCTCGGGTAAAGATAGCCTTTAAACAGGGTATCGCCTTTGACATATATCTTGTGGTTAACCAGAGTTAATTGACGATAATTGAGTAGCTTACCGCTGCCTTGTTGTGAGGCATCGCCGGTGGTGATTTGCGAGCTCATCTCAGTCATACCATAGCTAGTATATGCGCGACAGCCTAAACGAGACAGTTGCGCGGTGAGTTCACTATTGATTGCGCCACCACCAAGCAGTAAGGCTTTAAGTTGCTGCACCCGCTCAGGCTTATCTTTGAGTAAGCCAATTAGCTGGGTTGCGACCAGTGATAGGTGAGTGATAGGCGCGGCATCAAGTTGTTCAACTAGAGAAAGTTCACCGGCTGGTAGCACTATGGCTGCGCCCGCTAATGCGCAGCGATTAACAATCGCAAGACCGCCGATATGGAAGAGCGGTAAAGATAATAACCAAGCATCTCTGGCTACAATATCGATAAGCTCCGCAGATCCTCGGGCGCTAGCAATATGATTATTAAGACAGTGCACCGCCCCTTTGGGGGAGCCGCTAGAACCTGAGGTTAAAATCACATTACAGGCACGCTGCCAGTCAAATGCTACAGGGGGAGAAGCATGAACCGGTGCTGAACTGTCAATATCAATATCGACAGCGGTGGTATTTTGCGGTGCTAATGATAGATAGTGCGAACTGGTCCAGCAGTAGTCAAAGTCATACCGATCTGACAAAGCGCTGATTTGCGCTGGCGGAAACTTAGCGGAGATAGGGCAAAACAGGGTGCCTATATCAACGCAGGCCCAGTAGAGGATGACTTGTGTTAGCGAGTTATCGTCAATCACCAATAGGCGGCTATTAGCTGTTACGCCTTGCGCCATTAATTGCTGTTTAACTTGACTAACTTGCTGGCTTAATTGGGCATAGCTGATGGCCTGATAGGCCGAGCTGCTTGCTTGCCAAACATAGGCTGCGGTTTGTTGTGGCCACGCTTGTGCGCTATGGTGCAGCGGAGAAAGCGCCTGCGTCATTGCATATCACCCGCTACGGCGACCGATGTCAGTTGCTCAAAGCTCAAGCAAGGTTTTCCCCCTGTCGATACAATAATATCTTGGCTAAATGGTGCTAAAGTATCGATACTAGGTGGCTGGTCAGGACTGAGTTGCTGCGCAAGGTCTTTAATCATCTCGATCCCTAAACTTGACTCTAAACTTGAGCTTAAGATCACCGCAACCCCATGCTCTTGGGCTATTGATGTCCATTGCTGCAGCGGTGAAATATCACCAAGCAACATAGGCTTAATCACCACCGCAGCTAACCCTGGCAGTGGTTCAAATTGATAGTCTGCATGGTTCAAAGTTTCATCTAAAGCAAATGGGATATCGACTGCCTGATAGACCGCAACACAATCTGCAACTGTGGCGCATGGCTCTTCGATATATTCAATCGCCTCGTGAGGCAAACAAGCGAGCATGTCGATGGCATCACCTACCGATAGCCCTTGATTGGCATCAAGCCGAAGTTTTAAATCAGGCCTTATGGCTAAAATGCCGTGGATCATGGCGATCTCTTGGCTTAGCTCGGCTTGTGCCACTTTCACTTTGACGCGGGTGATATCCGAGCCTAACGCGCGAACTTTGTTTTGCAAATCGGTGAGTGACTCATTGCTGTTTTGGTATAACAAAGGAATCTTATTGGGCGTCAGGCGTGCCTCGGGAAGTTGACCGCTTAGTTTAGCGGCCAACATACTTAACCCGTAGGCTAGCGATGGAAAGCGACTGGACTTTGCCGCTGCTTGCAGTCCAGCAATCCCTTGACTGGCTAGCTCAGGTAATAATTTAGCTAACTCGACTTCCACTTCATTTAAGGTTTCTTGGCTAAAACCATGCAATGGTTTGCCTTCAATGTCGACGCCGGATAACGGCGCGATTTCAACATAGTGGTTCTGCTGATCAATACTAGCACTAAGAACCAGCCCTTGGCGGTGATCAATACGTTGGGAGGCGACTGGCAAGTGAGCTGATAGCGCTATACGGTAACGAGATAACTTCAGCGAGAGCTGGCTCATTTGAACTCCTTGAGTAGCTGGGTCAACAAAGACTGGCAAAAAAGCGTGGGCTGAGCCAAGTGCACATTGTGACCCGCGTCCCTGATAACATGTAAGGATAGTTGGGTTTGTTGTTGCCACTGTTGGCCGATTGCAAGGAATTTAGAGTCTTGATCGCCCACATAAAAATGGCATCGGTGCGGTAATAGATTAGGCACCAGAGCTAAGTCTTGTTGTTTTGCCAGTGAGGTGGCGTTATAAATCTCAGCTAAGGCGTCAGGTTGATTATGACTGCGTCGCTGGATTAATGCTTGTCGCTGGGCTGGGTTAAGTTCTGCAAATACTGGCTGTTGGTACCAAAGGGCTAAGAAATCCACCATTGATAGTTGTGCCAGTTTTTGCGCCCATTTACCATCAGCCTGCTTTCTATCGCGTTTGTCTTGTTCACAGGTTAAACCAGGATGACATGACTCTAAATGCAAGCTCAGGATTCGATCAGGAACCTGCTTAGCAATATGCAAGGCGATACGGCCACCTAAGGAATAGCCCAGTAGATGAAAGCGTGCTATGCCGATGGCTTGTAACTGTTGCAAAATCACAGCAACCACATCATCAAAACTATTAATGCCTTGATGTGCTTGAGCCCCATGGCCCGGCAGGTCAATGCTAACGCAGTAAAACTGCTGACTGATTGTCTCAATCACCGTCGACCAATCTTGCTGACTGCCTAAAAAGCCGTGCAGTAAGACGAGTGGCGGATTTTGAGGGTCGCCGTGGCAACTAAACTGGCCCATTAGTGCTGTTTAATCCAAGTTGCTAGTCGAGCAATTTGCTCACTGGCTTGATGTTGGCTTACGCAAACTTCGATGACTGAGGTGCCATTGTAGCAACTCGCCTCGCGGTAGACGGCTTTAAAGGTATCGATATCTTCAATTCGGTTGTAGGGTAAGCCAAACATCGCAGCGGCGTAACCGAACTCTAAGCCATGGGAAAGGCGGTAATAGTCGCTGCGCAATTTCTCATCTGGCACTGGCAGAAGATTAAAAATATTGCCGCCATCATTATTTAAAATCACCACAATGAAGGGGCACTGCCTTTGTTTGCTCAAGGCTAATGAGTTGAGATCATGTAGCTGCGAGATGTCACCGATAATCAAGGTGGTCGCTTGCTCCTGATCGCCAGCAATACCACATGCGGTGGCGAGTAAGCCATCAATGCCACTGGCACCACGATTGGTGTAAATCTTGGGACACTCTGGCGTAATTGGGGCAAACATATCGTATAGGCGTACTGGCAAGCTGTTGCCAATAAACAGTTGTTGACTATGCTGACTAATGTGGCGCACTACGGCCGCCTCACCAAACTCGCCTTGATCGATCTGTTGTTGGAATAAATCCTCGAGCGCCTGATTGTATTGCGTTAATGCCAACGCCCAATGGGCTGATGACGAGCGCGGCCAGGTAAGCTGGCAAAAATGCGACAGTTCAGCTAGCCAAATTTGCTTAGTATTATGCTGTGGATCTAACCGGTGATGGGTGGGTAAAACTTGCCAATATTCTTTCCACTTTTGTTCATCGATAAAGCTCATTAAGCGTTTTGATAATAAGCGGCCTCCAAAAACCAACACTTTTTCTGCTTGGCGTAACAGTGCCGACGCTTTTGGTTGATGGAGTAGTTGGTCAATATGGCCGATCACCCCAGGGTGCTGGCGAAGTTGCGACTGGGCATCAGCTACAATGGGCCAGCCAAGCTTCTGCGATAACGCTACCAATAGCATTGGGTCAGCTTCAGGTGGCAAGGTACCGGCGACAATGATCCCTTTTCCATGGACAAAGCGCGCCAACATATCATTGGCTGGGCTGGCTTGTGGAGCAGGATTCACATATTGAGTATAAGGTGTATGGCCATGCTGCCAATTGCCTAAGCTAGCAAGGTAGTCGGTAAAATCATTACTCATTCGACTAGGATACAAAGGTTCTCTGTACATACAGTTGATGTGAACCGGGCCTTTAGTGCTGGCTAGGGCGTTGTCTATGCTGGTTAGTAGGACTTCAGGTGCGATACTCAGATCGGCAGTCGGTAGATTAATTGACTTGGCATAATTGGCGAAAATGTTAGGTTGCATGATGGCTTGATTCGCACCGCAGTCAATCAGCTCTGGTGGCCTATCTCCAGATAACACAATCAGTGGTACTTGGGTTAGCCAAGCTTCAATAATGGCAGGGTACAGATTGGCGACCGCTGTACCTGAGGTGGTGATAATTGCTACCGGCGCTTGGCTAGACTTAGCCAGACCAAGGGCGAGGAAGCCAAGACCACGCTCATCAAAATGTAAGTGCTGCTTAAGCTTTGTTTGCTTCGCTGCCGCTAGGGTGAGGGGGGTCGATCGCGAGCCAGGCGCAAGACAAACATGTTTGGCACCTAACCTAGCCAGTTCTTCAAGTATTAATGTTCCCCATAAGAGGTTGAGCTCAGCGGTCTTATTGGTTTGCATAGTATTTACCTAACTTATTAACTTGATTAGTTTAACGCGATTTTGCCTTGAGGAGTATGTTTGATACTGATTTTACACTGCCAGTGGTGATGGCTAACCTTTAAAATCCTCGCTAAGCGATTAATAAGTTATTTTTAATTATTATTTTAGTTGCATGATTGTTTAGGCGTTCAATTTAATTAATGGGGTATTTACTTTCGAGGGGGTATAAAAGCATATAAAAATAAAAGTGTATTATTTTTACCTGTTTTTAATTTGAACGGTTCAATTATGTTTGACTAATGTTGAAATTTATAATGTATGTTAATTAAACAAGTAAAGCCGTGAACTATTTAAAATAATTTTGAGCTAGATCTTATATTCATAAACGATCAAATAACGCTTTTTTTAACAATTGTATATATCAAATTTAACCGATAAAAGCTTAAAAATACCTTAATATATGGCTATTTAATTTAATATCATATACTTGCATTTTTAGTGGTTTTAGCTGCTAATGCTAATCATTATCAGTTCATATGTGCTGTTTATCACCTTTACTTAGGAATTTTGTTCATTGAAGCATTTTGCCTAAATCACCATTTAACAAATCCATTTATACAAATTAAATGCATTAATATTGCCGTCGAGTAATTCTGGTTTTTCAATGTTAATTGTTGCGCATTTAATTGTTGATCTGAATCACTGATGGCGCTTTCCGGCAATTGAATTATGCGGTCATAAATAGTGATTTCTATATCATTTTATTAAAGCGAGTTACTCCTACAAATAAACATGCAACCTATATACATTTTAAGGTGTATTTATGAAATGGTATCGACGTTATATAGCCGTATTAAGCACCCTCCTCAGTCTCGGACTGCTGAGCTCCGCTCACGCGACGCCGTGGGACGACCTCAGTAGTGACCAGTTAGAAGCGACCTTAGTAGAGAAGTTCGCCGCAGGTGAGTACTCACCTAAAGGCGCAGACTCTTGCTTAATGTGCCACCGCCGCAGTGAAAAAGTGATGGCCATTTTCGATGGTGTTCACGGTCAAGGTAACAGCAGCCAGTCACCGATGGCCGGTCTGCAATGCGAAGCGTGTCATGGCCCACAGGGCAATCACAACAAAGGCGGCAAGGAGCCGATGATTAGCTTTGGCCCTGACAGCAAGCTGTCGGCCAGCGCCCAAAACAGTGTTTGCCAAGGCTGTCATAACGATGCCCAGCAAATGAGTTGGCACAGCTCGACCCACAACCTTGAAGAAGTGGCTTGCAGTGACTGTCACCAAGTGCATAGCGCTAAAGATCCGGTGATGGACAAGCTGACAGTGAATGACACCTGTACTAGCTGCCACAGCAAAGAAAAAGCGGACATGAACAAGCGCTCATCGCACCCACTGAAGTGGGACCAGATGACCTGTGTTGACTGTCATGCTCCCCACGGCTCGATGAGTGAAAGTGCGCTGACAAAACCGACGGTTAACGATACCTGTTACAGCTGCCATGCAGAAAAACGCGGTCCATTTCTTTGGGAGCACGCGCCGGTAACGGAAGACTGTGTGACCTGTCATAACCCGCACGGCAGTGTGAACGATGATTTATTGAAACATCGCGCCCCTCAGCTTTGCCAACAATGTCATGCCAATGATGGCCATGCGAGTCGCGTGGTGCCAGAGCCAGGTATGGATGCATTCGGTGGCGGTAAGAGCTGTTTGAACTGTCACGGCCAAATTCATGGCTCTAACCATCCTTCAGGCAGCTTGCTGCAACGCTAACGGAGAGCAAGATGAAGTTATTCAAAATGAATGTTATCACGCTGTCGATAATGGCGGTGTCAGGCTCAGCGATGGGTGCCGACTTCGGTGTGGGTAATGCTAATACCTCATCGGTGAACCAGAGCAAGTATGAGTGTAAACGCTGTGGTGACAATAACGGTTACCAAGGCCGTGTCAGTGTGTCGGCGGGCTACAACAATATCAGCGATATCCATGCCGGTAATGCGTTAGGCACCGCAGAAGATGGCGCCATTGGCGCGGTGAGCGGTGATGTGCGTTACCAAGATGAATCAGGTTATCGCGGTCAACTGCAAGCGCATCAATTAGGGATGGACAACGGCTTTTTAAGCTTAAGTGCTGGTAAAGCGGGGTTGTATGAGTTGGCGTTTGATTACAGCAACTTAAAGACCTACCAAGCGGGTGATGTGCAAAGTCAGCTGTGGCACAACAACGGCATGTTGACGCCGAGCGTGAGTGTGAATCAGTTTGATTTAGCCCTTGAGCGGGAAAAGATAGGCCTAGGTTTTGACTATGGCCGCGACTTTTATCGCGCGTCAGTGAGCTTTAGCCAAGAAGACAAAACTGGCCATCAGTCGAGCAGCATTGTGACGCCAAGCCCAGTGAACTTTGGTTTACCGGTGGATGCAACGACCCGTCAGTGGGATGCAGGCTTAGCGCTGAACGGTGACAACTGGATAACCGAGCTGAGCTACATGGGCAGCTTTTACGAGAACAACATCAACCACTTGAGCTTACCGCATCTTAACGATGTGTACGCTGCCAGCCCAGACAACCAAGCTCACCAAGTGTCACTGTCGGGTCAATACCAGCTAAACCGCACGGTGATGAGCGGCCGCTTAGTGACCGGGCGGATGATACAAGACGATGACCTTATCCAGATGAGCGGCAACCCGCTGCAAAGCTGGGATGGACAAGTGGACACCTTAGATGGCCGCTTAGCGGTGACGTCGATGCTGACCAACCGTTTACGCATTGGCGGTAGCGTGGATTACAGCAAGCGCGACAACAAGAGCTCAGTGGCGGAGTTTGCCCAGTACAACTTCAACAGTGTCACAGGGGCCTTTAGACAAAACACCCCACGGGATTATGAGCGCAACACCTACAAGGTGAACGCCAGTTACCGCATCGCCAGTGGCTACCGTATCCAAGCAGGTTATGACCGCAAAGAGGTGGAGCGTAGCTTCAGTGAGCGTGAAGAGACGCATGATGACAGCTTGTGGATGAAGTTTAACGTGCGTGCGTTTGACAACTTCAACATCAACTTAAAGGCGGAGCATGCTAATCGCGGCGGCTCTGAGTATGAAGCAGATGCACTGACTTCATCAGAGCAAAACGCCTTGATGCGCAAGTACTACTTAGCTGACCGCAAACGCAATGCGGTGGAGTTGAGTGTTAACCACAGTCCAGTGCATTGGATGAGCTTAGATATCAACACCCGTTATGCCAAGGATGACTATGACGAGACACAAATCGGTTTAACTGAGTCGGAAGACTACGGCTATGACGTGAGTGTGAGTTTGCAGTTGAGCAAGCATGTGAACGCTTATGGTTTTGCCGGTCAGCAGTGGATTAACTCAGCTCAGGCGGGCAGTCAGTCATTTGGCACGGCGGATTGGTATGGCGACATTGAAGATGAGTTTACCAACATAGGTGCGGGTTTGAGCTATGGCGGTTTGATGCAAGACAAGCTGACCTTGGGGCTGGATTACCTGTTTAGCAACTCGGTGAGTGACACCTATGTGACGACAGAGGGCACACGTCCTTATGGCGATTATTACAGCTATAACCACAGTGCGAGTGTGTATGCGGACTATGCGCTGAATGAGCAGATGGCATTGAAGTTGAGTTATCGCTACGAGCGTTACTACGACACAGATGCAGCGGTAACGGACATCAATAGTATTCCAGGTTTAGTGACCTTGGGTGACATCAATCATGACTATAACGCACACCAAGTGATGTTGTCGTTTAGCTACAAATTGCGTTAATCGCAAGCAGTGAACTACGAGGATAGAGGTATGGAACGTAGAAGTTTTTTGAAAGCGAGTGCAGCACTGGGTTGTGCGGCAACAGTAACGGGTTGTAAGACGAGCTCGGATGATGCCAATGTGAATCCACCTGAGCCACCAGTGACGGATGAAGTGCAGTCATGGTCTGCTTGTTTGGTTAACTGTGGTTCAAACTGTCCAATTAAAGTCTTTAGCCGCGATGGTGTGATCACCCGCGTTGAAGCAGATAATGAAACCACCGATGAGTATGGTTACAACCATCAAATTCGTGCTTGTGCTCGTGGTCGTTCGTTAAAGCAGCGTACTTATGCACCAGATCGTTTAAAAACGCCAATGAAGCGTATCGGTAAGCGTGGTGAAGGTAAGTTTGTACCTATCAGTTGGGATGAAGCGGCTTCAACAATCGCGAGCGAATTATCGCGTATCACCAATGAATTTGGTAACCGCTCTATTTTAAAACTGTATGGTTCAGGCGCATATTATGGCTTCGCAAGCTCAAGCTGCTTTAACCGTCTTTTAAACCTTAATGGTGGTTTCCTAAATATTTATGGTAACTACTCTTGGGCGCAGCAAACAGAAGCGGCTGCGGCAACATGGGCCGGCGGTTCTACCAATGGTAGCTCAATGGTGTGCGTTGAAGACAGTGACCTGTTTTTAGGCATCGGCTATAACCCAAGTGAAATGCGTCAAAGTGGTTCGGGTGAAGGTTATGACTTCTTGCAAGCGATTCAAAAGAATCCAAGCATTGAGCTTATCATGGTTGACCCTCGTTATACCGATTCTATGGCGGGTAAAGAAGACAGCTGGCATGCAATCCGTCCAGGCACAGATGCAGTGTTTGCTGAAGCTATTGCTTATGAAATGATTAGCTCTGGCTGGGTTGCTCAAAACTCTAAGTCTTTCCTAGACAAGTATTGCGTTGGTTATGATCGCGAGTCACTAGTGAAAACTAAAGAAGAGTTTGAAGCCTCTGGTGATGCCACTAAGTTGGAATATGCTAAGCATATTGATGTGGAAGAGAACTACCATGATTACATCTTAGGTGTTGGCAAGTTTAGCGAGCCAAAAACACCAAAGTGGGCTGCGACCATTTGTGGTATTTCAGAAAGCAATATCAAAAACATCGCCCGTAAGATCATGAACGCCCGTGCGCCTTATATCATTACCGGTGCAGGCGTAAACCGTCATGCAAACGGCGAACAAGCGATGCGTGCATGTTACATGCTGCCTTTCTTGACCGGTAAAGTTGGTCAAGCAGGTGTAAACAACGGTGCAATTCCGGTTCAAGGCGGCATGAGAAAGTCTTCAATGTCAGGCCTATCTAACCCGGTTAAAGAGTCGATTTCATTCTTTACTTTCTCTGACGCTATCGAGCGTGGTCATGAAATGACAGCACGTAAAGACGGTGTGCGTGGTATGGAAGATTTAGATACGCCACTTGGCCATGATGTGAAGGCGATTTTTGCAATTAACTCTAACTCGCTGATTAACCAACACTCAGACTCAAATGGCACGCATAAGATCTTAGAAGATGATACTAAGTGTGAGTTGATTGTTGTTGCTGATTGCTGGATGACTCCTTCTGCACGTTATGCCGATATCTTGTTGCCAGATACCAGCTGGTTGGAATCGAACGATCTGATTGACAACAGTTATGCCACAGGTTTGATGGGTTATCTCGTTGCCATGAAAGCGGCGGTTGATCCGATGTGGGAATGTAAGTCTATGTACGACATGTGCGGCGAAATCGCCAAGAAAATGGGCGTATATGGCGAGTACTCAGAAGGTAAGGACGAAGCCGCTTGGTTAGATCAGTTATATGAAGGCACGCGTGGCCAATCTACCAGCGCTGATGCGATTCCACCACTACCAAGTACCTATGAAGAAGCACAAAAAATTGGTGTGTTCCGTTCATTTAATGGCTCTAAGCGTATCGCGCTAGACAGCTTTATTAATGAAGGCAAAGCACTTGGTACGCCTTCAGGTAAAGTGGAAATCTACTCGCTAAGTTTTGCTCAAAAAGCGGCTGAGTGGGAATTTAATGATGAAGTGAAAGGTGATTACATCACGGCACTACCTAAGTATCAGCAAACTTGGGAAGGTTTTGATGATGAAGAGTCACTTGAAGACTATCCATTGCAATTGATGGGCTTTCACACTAAAGGCCGTACTCACTCAAGCTACCACAATGTACCTTGGCTACGTGAAGCGGTAGAAGATGCAGTGTGGATGAACCCACAAGATGCCTACGCTCGTGGTCTAGCACAGGGCGATAAAGTTCACGTTTGGAGCAAGCGCGGAACCATTGAAGTACCGGTACGTATTACTCCTCGTATTCTTCCAGGTGTAGCAGGTCTTGGACAAGGGGCTTGGTATCAACCCGATCCAAATGGTCGTGTCGGACCTTCAGGTCATGTTGTGGATATTGGTGGCTGTATCAACACCTTAACCCGTTACCAACCTAGCCCTGTGGCGAAAGGTAACCCACAACACACAAACCGTGTACAGATTGCAAAAGCTTGATGGAGTAATGAAAGATGACTGAACCAACCCAATATGGTTTTTATGTAGACACCACCAAGTGTACTGGTTGTAAAGCGTGTCATGTATCGTGTAAAGATAGAAAAGATCTGCCCGCAGGTGTGAATTGGCGCCGCGTTTACGAGTATGGCGGCGGTAGCTGGTCAACTAATGCTGACGGTAGTTTCGAGCAAAATGTGTACTCTTACTATATGTCATTAGGCTGTAACCACTGTAATGAGCCAGTGTGTGTCAAAGCATGTCCGACAGGCGCTATGCACAAACGTCGTGAAGATGGCTTAGTGCAGGTGTTTGCTGAGCAGTGTATTGGTTGTGAAAGTTGTGCGCGTGCATGTCCTTACGATGCACCACAGCTGGACCAACAACGTAAAGTGATGACCAAGTGTGATGGTTGTGCCGATCGTGTTGCCGAGGGTAAACAACCTATCTGTGTAGGTTCATGCCCACTTCGCGCGCTGGACTTTGACACCATGGATAACTTGACCGCTAAATATGGTAATGGCGATGGTCACATTGCGCCGCTACCATCAGAAAGCATCACTTCACCAAACCTGATTATCAAGGCTAATAAGCACGGCCAGCCAGTTTCAGGTGGTAATGGTGAAATCTTAAACTTCAAAGAAGTTTAAGCTAATACGGCGCCCTTATTGGGCGCCATTTTGTGAGAAATTACCTATGACAAACAACGAAAAATCAGACCAACTGCTTGCGTTGCAGGCCATCGCTCGCGTACTGCATAACACTTTACTGAGCTATCCTAGTGAAGCGTCTATTCAGGCATTTGTTGATGATGGGCTTGCACAAACTTGGCCGCAGCTTGGTAACTCGCCAATCAATCAGCAGGGCCGGCAGTTACTCGCTGACTTTATTAATCAGTGGTCTGTTGAGCAGTTAAATGATCTAAAGCTCGATTATGGACAATTGTTTTTTGGTCCAGGTGAGCCTACAGCAATGCCATGGGGCTCGGTTTATCTTTGTGAGCAGCAACTACTAAATGATGATTCAACGGTGGCACTGATGGCGTTTTATAAAGAACATCAGATTAGCTTTAACCTTGAATATAATCAGCCGTTGGATCATATCGCGTTAATTTATGCGGTGATTGATCAGTTACTCGGTCAGCTTGCCGAAAATCCAGAAGATAAAGCGATACTTGAGCCTTTGGTGATCTTGTTGCAACAACATTTACTGCCTTGGTCTGGTCGTTGTTTAACCTTAGCTATTGAGCACGCACAATCTGATTTTTACAAGGCGATTGCTATGCTGGCTAAGGACTTTGAAGCTCAGTTGGCGAGCCATCTTCAGGTTGTACCTATGCCAATGCGGTTATTCAGGTAAGGTTATGAGTGTAATTCGATCGGTCGCTGGACAATGGCAAAAGGCTGAGTATGCCCACCAACTGCATCTTTTTATTAAGCAGGAAGAGCCGTTGAGCCATTTGTTTGTGGGAGCCACTTCTAGTACTACAGTGTGTAACCTGATTGCCGCGATGATCGAATTACCGCCATTATCGAAAGATCAGCAGTATGAGTTAACGCTGCCATTGGTTTTTCAAGGTCTGTTTCAAAGCTTTTTGTTGCTGTTTGTCAAAGAAGTTGATCAGCAAGCGCTTTCACAGGCAGAACAACTCATTATGTCAATTACCGTGCATTTTGCTAATCACATCACTCAGCATGCAGACCAATATGATAATGCATTAGTCGACATGGGGTCGCGAGTGCTGTCGGCCATGTCTCAACTTGAACATCAACGTAACACTCAGCGCCGTTCGCAGCGCAATATGGGTCGTGGATAATTGTCCTAACTCATTCTTAATCCGCCTTTTCAGCCTGACTTCTCACCTTAAATAACATCGGCAGGTATCGCGCGCTTGGCGTTTTTTGTGGTACTGGCTCGCTGTTTTTCTACATATTGGCTTGGTGTCAATTCACACTGGCTCAAGAACAGCTTGGTTAGCCGACTAGGATCAATAAAGCCGCAGTCGCAAGCGGTACGTTTAATATTGCCGTGGTTATTGATCAAATGGTGTTTGGCATGTTGAAACTTCACTTGTTGAATAATCGTTTTTAGCGACAAGTCATGGGGTTTTATTTTGCGTTGCAACGTTCTTGGGGAGATCCCCAGCATAAAAGCTAAGTTATTTACATTGAGTTGTTGTGGCGATATTGCATTTGCTGCAGCCACAATTTGATCTTTAATACTGACCATTGAGTTTGATAGCGCCGGTACTAGCTGCTGGTTTATTTCGTGTTTGGCTTTTTTGGCGATAACAATTAAATTTTCAATTTTGTACTGCGCTAGATTATTAATGCAGGTGTATTTTTGATATTGATTTAATTCATATGGCATATGAAATTCAAACTGAGTTTTATTCTCAATGCTATCTTGCATTAATAATGCTTCTAAAAAACTCTTTAGCATTAAGTCTTCATATATTGAATGTCGTGCTAGTTTCGCTCTTTTAGCGATTAGATAGACTGCTTGATCATCTTCATCAATCCGCCAATTGAGATTACCCACTTCCAATGCAATGTGACGATAAAAGTAGAATAACTGCTCAGCCGTAGAGCTTGCCTTTGGGTTGAGTCGCCTGAAGGTCTGCATCCAACGTTGCAGAACATGGGGTTCCATATCGGCGTAAAAGTGGCGATTTGTGCTGTTTTTCTCGATTGTATCGAATACGCGAATAGGTAAGTTGAGATTGGTAAAACTGAAATCATCCAACTGCAATATATGGCTGAACTCATCAGGCATGACAAAATGATTATTTTGACACTCTTCTAATATAGTTTTTGTTGTAATAGCTGGTCTTACTAAATAATTAAGCATTATAGATACCACTTATAATCTTGTGGTATTTCTACATCGCAATTATTAACTGTTCATTAATTCAGGTCACAAAATTATAAATGTATCAAAATTTAAATTCTAAAAATAATTGGAAGGCGATCAATGTTGTCGCGTTTTGGAAAACGATAGTTTAAAAAAATTAAATTAAGCGTCGTAATATTAATTTGTCTGGCCAACAAGTTAAATAAACATGCAACCTAAGTATATTTTAAGGTGTATTTATGAAATGGTATCGACGTTATATAGCCGTATTAAGCACCCTCCTCAGTCTCGGACTGCTGAGCTCCGCTCACGCGACGCCGTGGGACGACCTCAGTAGTGACCAGTTAGAAGCGACCTTAGTAGAGAAGTTCGCCGCAGGTGAGTACTCACCTAAAGGCGCAGACTCTTGCTTAATGTGCCACCGCCGCAGTGAAAAAGTGATGGCCATTTTCGATGGTGTTCACGGTCAAGGTAACAGCAGCCAGTCACCGATGGCCGGTCTGCAATGCGAAGCGTGTCATGGCCCACAGGGCAATCACAACAAAGGCGGCAAGGAGCCGATGATTAGCTTTGGCCCTGACAGCAAGCTGTCGGCCAGCGCCCAAAACAGTGTTTGCCAAGGCTGTCATAACGATGCCCAGCAAATGAGTTGGCACAGCTCGACCCACAACCTTGAAGAAGTGGCTTGCAGTGACTGTCACCAAGTGCATAGCGCTAAAGATCCGGTGATGGACAAGCTGACAGTGAATGACACCTGTACTAGCTGCCACAGCAAAGAAAAAGCGGACATGAACAAGCGCTCATCGCACCCACTGAAGTGGGACCAGATGACCTGTGTTGACTGTCATGCTCCCCACGGCTCGATGAGTGAAAGTGCGCTGACAAAACCGACGGTTAACGATACCTGTTACAGCTGCCATGCAGAAAAACGCGGTCCATTTCTTTGGGAGCACGCGCCGGTAACGGAAGACTGTGTGACCTGTCATAACCCGCACGGCAGTGTGAACGATGATTTATTGAAACATCGCGCCCCTCAGCTTTGCCAACAATGTCATGCCAATGATGGCCATGCGAGTCGCGTGGTGCCAGAGCCAGGTATGGATGCATTCGGTGGCGGTAAGAGCTGTTTGAACTGTCACGGCCAAATTCATGGCTCTAACCATCCTTCAGGCAGCTTGCTGCAACGCTAACGGAGAGCAAGATGAAGTTATTCAAAATGAATGTTATCACGCTGTCGATAATGGCGGTGTCAGGCTCAGCGATGGGTGCCGACTTCGGTGTGGGTAATGCTAATACCTCATCGGTGAACCAGAGCAAGTATGAGTGTAAACGCTGTGGTGACAATAACGGTTACCAAGGCCGTGTCAGTGTGTCGGCGGGCTACAACAATATCAGCGATATCCATGCCGGTAATGCGTTAGGCACCGCAGAAGATGGCGCCATTGGCGCGGTGAGCGGTGATGTGCGTTACCAAGATGAATCAGGTTATCGCGGTCAACTGCAAGCGCATCAATTAGGGATGGACAACGGCTTTTTAAGCTTAAGTGCTGGTAAAGCGGGGTTGTATGAGTTGGCGTTTGATTACAGCAACTTAAAGACCTACCAAGCGGGTGATGTGCAAAGTCAGCTGTGGCACAACAACGGCATGTTGACGCCGAGCGTGAGTGTGAATCAGTTTGATTTAGCCCTTGAGCGGGAAAAGATAGGCCTAGGTTTTGACTATGGCCGCGACTTTTATCGCGCGTCAGTGAGCTTTAGCCAAGAAGACAAAACTGGCCATCAGTCGAGCAGCATTGTGACGCCAAGCCCAGTGAACTTTGGTTTACCGGTGGATGCAACGACCCGTCAGTGGGATGCAGGCTTAGCGCTGAACGGTGACAACTGGATAACCGAGCTGAGCTACATGGGCAGCTTTTACGAGAACAACATCAACCACTTGAGCTTACCGCATCTTAACGATGTGTACGCTGCCAGCCCAGACAACCAAGCTCACCAAGTGTCACTGTCGGGTCAATACCAGCTAAACCGCACGGTGATGAGCGGCCGCTTAGTGACCGGGCGGATGATACAAGACGATGACCTTATCCAGATGAGCGGCAACCCGCTGCAAAGCTGGGATGGACAAGTGGACACCTTAGATGGCCGCTTAGCGGTGACGTCGATGCTGACCAACCGTTTACGCATTGGCGGTAGCGTGGATTACAGCAAGCGCGACAACAAGAGCTCAGTGGCGGAGTTTGCCCAGTACAACTTCAACAGTGTCACAGGGGCCTTTAGACAAAACACCCCACGGGATTATGAGCGCAACACCTACAAGGTGAACGCCAGTTACCGCATCGCCAGTGGCTACCGTATCCAAGCAGGTTATGACCGCAAAGAGGTGGAGCGTAGCTTCAGTGAGCGTGAAGAGACGCATGATGACAGCTTGTGGATGAAGTTTAACGTGCGTGCGTTTGACAACTTCAACATCAACTTAAAGGCGGAGCATGCTAATCGCGGCGGCTCTGAGTATGAAGCAGATGCACTGACTTCATCAGAGCAAAACGCCTTGATGCGCAAGTACTACTTAGCTGACCGCAAACGCAATGCGGTGGAGTTGAGTGTTAACCACAGTCCAGTGCATTGGATGAGCTTAGATATCAACACCCGTTATGCCAAGGATGACTATGACGAGACACAAATCGGTTTAACTGAGTCGGAAGACTACGGCTATGACGTGAGTGTGAGTTTGCAGTTGAGCAAGCATGTGAACGCTTATGGTTTTGCCGGTCAGCAGTGGATTAACTCAGCTCAGGCGGGCAGTCAGTCATTTGGCACGGCGGATTGGTATGGCGACATTGAAGATGAGTTTACCAACATAGGTGCGGGTTTGAGCTATGGCGGTTTGATGCAAGACAAGCTGACCTTGGGGCTGGATTACCTGTTTAGCAACTCGGTGAGTGACACCTATGTGACGACAGAGGGCACACGTCCTTATGGCGATTATTACAGCTATAACCACAGTGCGAGTGTGTATGCGGACTATGCGCTGAATGAGCAGATGGCATTGAAGTTGAGTTATCGCTACGAGCGTTACTACGACACAGATGCAGCGGTAACGGACATCAATAGTATTCCAGGTTTAGTGACCTTGGGTGACATCAATCATGACTATAACGCACACCAAGTGATGTTGTCGTTTAGCTACAAATTGCGTTAATCGCAAGCAGTGAACTACGAGGATAGAGGTATGGAACGTAGAAGTTTTTTGAAAGCGAGTGCAGCACTGGGTTGTGCGGCAACAGTAACGGGTTGTAAGACGAGCTCGGATGATGCCAATGTGAATCCACCTGAGCCACCAGTGACGGATGAAGTGCAGTCATGGTCTGCTTGTCTAGCCAATTGTGGCTCTAACTGCCCATTAAAGGTGTATACCTTTGATGGCAAGATCACTCGCATTGAGAGCGAAGATACAGGTGATGATAGTTTTGGAAATCATCAGATCCGCCCGTGTGCTAGGGGCCGCTCGAACCGCAAACGTGTTTATAACCCAGATCGTTTGATGTACCCAATGAAACGTATTGGTAAGCGTGGTGAGGGCCGATTTGAGCGGATCTCATGGCAACAAGCGACCTCTGAAATTGGGGCTAAGTTAAAAGGGATTTATGACAGTTACGGTTCGCGCTCGGTTTATTACATGTATCAATCAGGGGCTTATTATGACTTGAATGGCGCATCCTCCTGGCGACGTTTGCTCGGTACTATGGGTGGTGCCTTGGGGTACTACGGCAGCTACAGCTCGGCGCAAGTTGCCCGCATGTTCCCGCTAGTTTATGGCAGCGGTGCACGCTCAACCGTACTAGAGATGATGCACAGCGACCTGTTTTTATTCTTCGGTTATAACCCATTAGAAATACGCCAAAGCGGTTCGGGTGAGGGCTATGAATACGCTTACTTCCGTGAGAAGAATAACGTCAAAACGATCAATATTGATTGCCGCTATAACGATACACTAGCGGGTCAAAACATGGAGTATCATCCTTGCCGTCCAGGCACTGATGCTGCGCTATGTGCTGGTATTGCTTACCACCTTATTGAAGCCAACTTGATTGATGAGCAGTTCCTCACAACTAAGTGCTACGGCTTTAGAGCAGAAGCTGCAATTCCAGAAAAAGGATTAGAGGCGTTACCTTATGAGCGTAGTTACGAAGCCTATATTCTCGGTTTAGGAGAGTTAGACTCGCAGCCAAAAACTCCAGAGTGGGCTGAGCGTATTTGTGGCGTGCCTGCAGCGAATATTCGCAGTATTGCCGAGCAGCTTGCTGCAGCTAATGCACCGTATGTTGTCGGTGGCTATGGTATTAACCGCCAAGCGAATGGCGAGCACAGCGTATGGGCAATTGCCGCGCTTTGTATGTTGGTTGGCGCATTGGGTAAACGTGGCACGAGTACAGGGCATATGCCTAATTCTGCTAAGGCGCTGTATTCTTCAGGGCTACCTAACGTACCAAGCAACACAGAGAAAGCGAAAATTTCGGTATTCTCATGGCCTGATGCCATCTTAGATGGTGAAAACATGACGGTGTTTAAAGATGGCGTGCAGCTACCTGCAGATGAGTTGGACGAGAACGGTGACGGCAAGTTAGGAGCCAACCTAAAGGCGATCATTAACTTTGCAGGTAATACATTGCTTAACCAGCACTCCGACTGCTTTGGTACCGCGAAAATTCTAGAGCGTGAAGATCTTTGTGAATTGATTGTGGTGAGTGAAAACCACATGACACCATCGGCTAAGTTTGCTGATTACCTACTGCCAGATAGTACTTGGCTAGAAAGTGATGATGTTGCTAACCAGTCCTACTCTGCTGGAGCGATGTCGGTGATCACACCGATGACCAAGGCCATTGAGCCATTAGGTGAATGTCGCAGCTCGTTTGATGTCTGTGCCGATATTGCAGAGGCGATGGGGACGAGAGCGGAATTTACTGAAGGTCGTAGTTATCAAGAAACCTTGAAGCACTACTACGAGACGTCAGTGGCACCTCAAGATCCTATTTTGCCACCCACGCTCGAAGAGTTCCAAGCTAAGGGGATCGTTAAGAAGTTTACCGAATCCAGTGTTAAAGACTGTGCTTTGTATGACTATGTTAATACAGGCGGAGAGCTCAATACTGCATCGGGTAGAATCGAAATGTTCTCTCACGCTGTCGATTTTATGAACAAGAATTGGCAAAAACCTGATTATGTTGTTGGTCTGCATATTCCGCCTATTCCCGCTTATATTGTCACCTGGGAAGGTTATGAAGACACCTCGCCTGAAATCGCTGATATGCCGTTGCTGTTAATTGGTCATCATACCAAAGGTCGAACTCACTCATCATTCCATAGTGTGCAGTGGCTGCGTGAAGCCGTTCACGATGCCGTGTGGGTTAACCCTGCTGATGTAACAGATTTCAGTGATGGCGACTGGGTTATTGTTGAGTCACTACGAGGTCGAGTGAAGGTACAAGCACGTGTTACGCAGCGAGTGATGCCGGGCGTTGCTTCATTGCCTCAAGGTGCGTGGTTTAATCCACAAAATGGCATAGATATTGGTGGTTGTGTGAACACCTTAACTGCCTATCGTCCTAGCCCAATTGCCAAGGCTAACCCTCAACACACTAACCGCGTCAAAATCTATAAAGCATAGGAGCTAAAATATGTCTGATGTAACACAATACGGCTTCTTTTTTGATACCCGTAAATGTAATGGCTGCAAAGCTTGTCATATTGCTTGTAAAGATAAGTTTGATGCGGAGATGGGGGTTAAACCACGTCGTGTATATGAGTATGGCGGCGGTCAGTTTATTGAAGGAGCAAATGGCACCGTAACCTGTGACGTGTTTACCTACTATATGTCAGTGAGCTGTAACCATTGTAGTGAACCAGTATGCGTGAAAGCTTGCCCAACAGGCGCTATGCATAAACGTCGTGAAGATGGCTTTGTCCATGTGGCAACGGACTTATGTATTGGTTGTGAAAGTTGTGCAAGAGCTTGTCCTTATGATGCGCCACAGTTAGACCATGTTCGGAAGGTCATGGTCAAATGTGATGGTTGCTTTGAGCGAGTAAAAGAAGGCAAACAGCCTTTGTGTGTCGCTGGCTGTACTCAGCGTGCGCTTGATTTTGGACCTATCGATGAACTGCGCAGCAAATATGGCGAACAAGCCAGTATTGCCCCCTTGCCAGCATCGAGTATTACAGCGCCAAACCTGATTATTGGTACTAGTGAAATCACTCGCCCTTCAGGCAGTATTGATGGTCGAGTTCAAAACCCTGACGAAGTTTAATCAGCGATGGGCCAGCAAGGAGAATGTGCTCTCCTTGCTGGTGCAAGGTTTACATGATGAGTAGTGAAAATAATTCAATTGTAGCTGCAAAATTTAACTGGCTTGCTAATGTTTTTTACCAAGTCCCAACCGAGGTAAGTTTGCAACTGATTGCGGAAAATATCGATCAGTGGCCTATTAATTCTGAAGCCAGTCGAGGCTTAATTCATCAACTTAAACAAAGTTGCCAAACAGAAGGTATAGACACCATTAAGCAAGACTTTCATCGGCTGTTTATTGGGCCGGGAAAGAAGTTAGTTTATCCGTGGGGATCGGTATATACCGATGAAGAAAAACTGTTGTTTGGCAGGACGACTATCGCCTGGGAGCAATTTTGTCGTCAGCATCAAATTGATATTAAGCCTGATTCCAATGAGCCGACAGATCATTTTGGCTTGTTCTTTGCGGCAATCTCAGCGGTGTTTACCAGTGAGCTTGAATCGATGGAGAAGTCAGCCTTGGTTCAGCAGATGTTAGATGAGCACTTTAGCCCGTGGGGACATAAAGTGTTAGCCGATATCAATCAACTGGCGAATACCGTATTTTTCAAGTGTTTTGCCCAATTAGCTTTGGAAGAGCTCAAGCCTTTAGCGCAAGTCAGCGTTGAAACCCCTTCAGTATTGCACTAATTAAACAGTCAGTTGGCCTATAGCCGACTGACTATCCCTGTTTTTGTGTCAATCATTTGATTGGCGCGCAATTGCTCTGAGTACTGTGACGGCGTGACCCCAGCAAAACTGCTAAATAACTTGGTTAGCCTGGCTTGATCTTTAAAGCCGCATTCTAACGAGGTCTTTTTGATATTACATTGATTTTGAATCAGTAAGTTGCGAGCCCGATTAAACTTCACCTCTCTGATGAGGTGACTTGCGGATAAGCCATGGGACTTTAAGGTTCGCTGTAAGGTACGTACCGAGGTATTGAGTACGAATGCCAATGAGTTCAAGTCCAGTTGATCGATAGCGACCATATTGGCTGCGGCGATCACTTTAGCATGAAGCGCTATTTGGCTAGGTGTCGAGCAATAATTTACCTGTTCTTTAATCTCCTGTTGACTCTTTTCTATGGTGATCGCCATTGCTCCAGCTTCAAAGGTGACATTGCTGAACATATCAACATATTTGCCGTAGAAATTGCGCTCAAAGGGTAATGCGATACTGATATTGCATTGCTGGTCATCGGGGGAGAGAGAAATCAGTTTGGAAACGAAGTTAAACAGGATGAGGTCGTCAAATTTGGTGCAGGCTTGCTTATGAGTTCGGCTGGCTGTCATCGTGAGACTGGTCGGCCTGTCGATGAGTTGCCAATCAACACTGGCGATTTTTCCTGGGTATATAGCATGAAAATTGGCTAGTTGACCGCAGTGGCTATTATTGTCTCGCAACTGACTTTTAAAGAAGTTAACCCACCGAGTCTCTATTAGCTCAACAATATCAAAGTAGAATATATCGTTATCACTGTTCTTTTCAATAGTTTCTAAGGCTTGAGTTACCATATTCATACTAATCAAGTCTTCATCATTGAGTAAGCCTATGCGATTAAACTCTTCAGGCATCGAAAAGTTGGCTTGCTGGCAATACTCTAATATGATTTTTGTTGATATTGCGGGTCTAACTTTATAATTGATCATTGTTTTTATACTTCTTTATAAGTTAGTTTTTGAGCTGTATTTAACTCTATATGATTATTTATAATTTTTTAGCTTTTTAGTTTGATCGCTGTCACGCTTGACGCTTTACAGCAATTGATTGTCATATTCCTTTTAGTCTATTTATATATCATCTCATGTATATACGAAGTGACAGCAGTATATTGTTGGCTTGTTGTGTTAATCGATGAGGCGATGCTGTTTATGTGTTATTCGATGAATTGCTTGATATAAAGGCCCGCGCCTGATGAGTAGCGCGGACCTTTTGCAGGGAAAGCATTAATCTTGTAGTTGTTCGTATTGTTGCATATTCATCTTTTCTGCCAGATCGTCTGGGTTGTGATGGCATAAACCACAGTCTTTCTCTAGGGTTGCCTTACTAGGGAGAACAGGTGGTAAATCGTTACCTTCTCGCCAACGGTGGCAGTCCATGCAGGTGATAGCATCAATATGGTGTTCAGTATCAATCCAAATATGGGCAGGTGTTTGTTGCCATTTTTCATCATGGCATTCGTTACAACTGTCTAATGCATATGCTGAACTAAAAACAAAAATGAGTAAAAATGCAGATAGTTTTCTCATGCGTACCACCTTAAATAAAATATTGATTTTATTGGCTGCCAATACTTCCTTTGCTTCGTTTAACTCTATGACTGTATTTTAACGTAACTTCTTGTTTGTTTAAGATTCTTATGTGGTATTTGTTGTGTCGTGCAATATTTTTATTAGCTGGAATTTGATATTTCGTTTCCTGAAAATAACCTATAATTAATTGGCGAAAACTATGTTGAATGTTGACCTTGAAACCTTGCTTATTTTTAAAACCGTCTATGAGACCGGTTGTTGTGGCTCAGCGTCTAAAAAGTACCAAGTTTCCAACTCTAAAGTGACACGCTGTTTAACCGTGATGAGAGATTATTATCGGGACTCTTTATTTATTAGAAAAAAAGACGGTTTTTTACCAACTAAAAAGTCAGTTGAAATATATCCATACATTTGTGAAATTGTTGAAACTTACCGAAAGATAAGCTTATTAGATGATGTTGATAATATTAAGAACGAATGTGTCATTGCGGTACCGTCAACCTTATCGGTGGGATTACCTGAGTATATAGATTTAGAGTTTCCTGAAATAGAAACCGATACCACAGTGACAATAAAGCCACTGAGAAACATTGCTTGTGAAGATCTACTCCAAGGTAATATCTCCCTTGCGATAATACAGCAGGAAAATGTCAGTATCAGAGCCGGTCTGCAGAAGCACAGCAGTGAAATCAATTGTAAGCCAATCGGACAAGGGGAGAGTGTCTATATTGTTGCTCAAGAAAACCATCCGCTTTGGCAAACCGATATTATGCTGACTAATATCGCTGAGTACCCGTTTATTATTACTGCTGTTGCGGGTTTTAATGACAAACTCGATCCTTTTGAAGCCTATTGCGAAGCGCAAAATATACCGCTACGCACAGTGCATAAAACTCACAGTTTGGCAGGCCTAATCGGTAAGCTTCGCCAAAGTTTGTGTGTCTCCTTCATCGGCACCCAATGTGCGGCCGAGTTTGTCGGGTTAATGCAAGGTTTGCGGGTGCAAAAAATGGACGATGAACAATATCAATTGCTGCATTCTATCGTGAATAAACCCAGCTACTCTATGGTATATCGCTGCAAGGATGAAGCCTATTTTCCCGAAGCGTTTACCGATAAATTAGCCGGTTTCATCGGGGCTCAAATCGGCAAGTAGTGGTTAGTTGATTTAGCTACCTTGGTTGTCAATCCATTCGCTCATGACCACATGGGTCTTGATTTTGATGATATCGGTTTGTGCATCAATGTATTCACGAATTTCATGCAGTCGCTTCATGGAACTGGCCTGAACATAAACTAATAGATCCATATCTCCGGTGATCCCGCGGCAAGTGATGATTTCAGGTATGGTTTGAAACACATGCACGACATCTGCACATCGCGGGCAGCGGTGTTGGATTTCAAAATAAGCGGAGACTCCCTCTTTTTGTGATTCACTGAGTAATACTTGATAGCCGCGAATAATGCCATTGTGTTCCAGTTTTTTGATCCGTTCAGACACGGCACTGCGAGACAAGCTTACTGCTTCGGCAATATGGGAAATACTATGGCGTGCGTTTTGTCTTAGCTGGGCAATAATGGCTTTGTCAAACTTGTCCAATGGCGAATCCTTATCCATAAACCAGCAAATTGATGGTTTTTATTGATATAACCGTCATATTGTCGGTTTTATATTGGTTATTGTTGGTTAACTCCAACAGTATGTCTGTACAGCTAAGTCTATACTAACGCTATTGAAAACCACACTATTATTGATTATGACACAGATCCAAGGAAACATTGGCCGTTGGCAAGGTGCCGGTTTGATGGCCACCACTTTGTTGGGCACCGGGGTATTTATTCTGCCGCAAATGACCATAGCAACCGCCGGAGTCGGGGCGCTATGGGCTTGGCTTGGATTAACCATTGCTATATTGCCTGTTACGTTAGTATTTGCACGCTTAGCAGGCGTATTTCCCCATGCAGCTGGGCCAGCTTACTTTGTGGAGCAAGCTTTTGGTAAGGTGGCTGGCCGCACAATAGGATTGATCTTCCTACTTGTGGTGCCTTTAGGCGCACCAGCAGCAATCTTGATGACATTTCAGTTTGTCAATGAGCTGGTGAGCTTGTCAGGTTGGTACCAATTGCTGACTGAGTTGTTATTACTGAGCTTACTTTTGTTGTTGAACCTACGAGGCATTCAGGTTTCGGCCAAACTGCAGTTTGCATTGACCTTAGCTATCGTTGCCGTTGTTGTTGCGATGTTCGGTAGTGGCGGAGCAAATCTGTCTCAGCTGGAATTAACTGTAGAGGCGGACTTTGATTTTGGCCTAATTATGGCTGCGGCGGGGATTGCGTTTTGGAGTTTTCTTGGGGTTGAAGCGATGACCCATTTGGCAAATGATTTTAAAAATCCCAGAGCGGATATGATTCCAGCAATGATGTTAGGCACAGGGCTTGTAGGGCTAGTGTACTTAGCCTGTACGCTATTACTGTTGTTTGCTCCGCAAACTGAAGGGTTAGCCATGGTCGCAGCATTTGACCAGCTTTTAGGTGGCTATGGTGCTCAAGTGATTGGTGTACTTGGTATTGCAGGCGGCTTGGCAACAGTGAATGTCTATACCGCCAGTGTCGCACGATTAGTGTGGAGCTTTAGTCGAGAAGGTGTTTTACCTCAATACTTTGACCAACTTAATCGACATCAAGTGCCTGTGCGTGCGCTAACGACCGTGTTAGCGGTGATGGCGGTGGTTATCATACTAACTCATGTTACTGGTCAAGAGTTAGAGCACCTGATTGCTTGGACCAACGGTGTGTTTGTTATTATTTATTTGGCGGCAATGTTAGCGGCCATCAAGCTATTACGACGTCGCTATATGCCGCTGGTTATCATGGGTATTGGTTTTTGCGTTGTGTTAATGGCCGCACTGGGAAGTAATATGCTGTATGCACTGTTGCTAACCATCGTTGTGGCAACAATCTTGACGGCAAAGTCTATTCGCCAGCATCGTAGATGCACGCAGTGATGTAAAGTTTAGCTTTCGCTGGTTCGCTGCGACTCTATTGCGATGTTACGCATCTGAATCAGTTCGCTGTGCTTGAGGTATAGTAGCTCAGCTGTGCGACGCACAATTTGGTCTTCATATTGGCAAAGTTGACCGTCAGCGTAGGCTAGTTGCCACATCGCCAGAATCAACTTTTGCTTTTGCTCAACGCTGCATTGTTGATTGATTTCTTGGGTGAACTCATACAGTGAAGTGGCATTGCCTTGAACAAGCTTAGCCTCACTGATTAACTCATTGGCCTGCTCAATAGAGAGTTGCATTGAGGAGGTTAGCAGCTGTGGTAATAACTCAGCTTCGTTGTCACTTAGGGTTTCGTCGGCATAAACCACTTCTAGCAGTAAACTCACCGCTGCTAGTTGCAATTGTCGCTCTTGCTCTTCAGGCGTGACCGCTTCGGTATGAGAAGTGAGAAATTGTTTCAGTTTTGCCAGCATAAAGATGCACCTAAATCGTGGATCACATTGGTTATTAGAGTTTCAGTATAAAAAAGAGTTCAGCATAATCGATTATGATGAACTCAATTTAATGTTAGCGTATCGCCTTTTCTTGTCTAGCTTAAAGCAGTGCACCTAATCCCTGCATGAGTAGGTCTGTGGTGCCAGCACCTGCGTGAGTGTCTACGTAACCTTTAAGGATGTCGACCATTGGCGCAGCAAGCTCTTTAGAGATACCAAGTTGCTCAAAGGCGTCGTATACCTGAGCGCCACCCTGTAATGAACTGCCTAAATCTCCCGCCTTGGCTAACAGGCCTGACATACCAGATGTGTTGTCTACTTCAGGTGCGGCTGACAATAATGTGTCGATACCAGGAATTGCGTTGGCAATAGGGCTAAATTGCTCGTTACCTAAGGTGGATTGCGCCAGTGCTAAAAGACTGCCTAACCCGCCTTCTGCTTGATTTTGATTGAGACCAAGTTGGGACATGACACTATCGACTAATCCACTTGACTGGCTTGCGGTTGTCTCTGTTTTGCTGGTTGCTTCTTTCTTGGTTAGATCGTCAAACCAACTAGCTTGAGCGGGAAAGGTGAGCCAGGTTGCACTCATGATTAGTAAAAATACAGCAGAAAGTCTCATTGTTTGCCATCCTATGGTTACAATCTCTAATTTAGAGAACCATTCTAGCGTATATTGTCACACAGTTTGCAGTTATTTTATGACATCAAGTTGTGCAAAAAACCTCAATTTTCGGTATCCTGTGCGACTTACTACATTGTTTTAATTATTTATTGGAAAGCCCCATGTCTTTGTCAGCGATATTAAGCGAAGCGTTTAATTTCTTTCGCAATCATATTAGCCAGTTAGCGATTCTTACTGTGCCCATTTTGTTTGTTCAAGTGGCGATTCAGCTATGGATTGGTATGGAAATGGCCAGTGCCGATTTGGAGAACCCACAATTTGGCGCCCCCCATATGGCTGCCATGATGGCATTGCTATTGGTGTTTTCATTGTTGATTGCAGCATTGACTTTGTTTTTAGAGTTGCGCTCCCAAGGTCATGATCCAAGCACTGGGCTTATATTGAAAACTAGCCTCAACTTCGTACCTGGTTTGCTATTAGCTGGGGTTTTCTCTGGCCTTGCAATCCTCGCTCCAGTGATGCTGTTTGCCGCTTTTGGGCCATTATGGCTTATCGGATTAACCATGAGTATCTATGTGTTTGCTCGGCTTGCTTTTGTCAACTTTATGGTGGTGGTAGAGCGGCTTACGCCACTTGAGGCCATTAAGGGGAGCTTTAAGTTTAGCGGTCCTATCGCCTTCAAAACCTTGATGATTTTAATGCTGTACATTCCGCTTTCACTGGTTGGTGGTACTTTCTCTCAAATTGCCCAAGGTGCAGGTTTTCCGGTGCAGTTGATTGTTGAAGTTGGTTTTGCTTTCGTTGGTTTATTTGTCAATGTGGCACTATTCCGTTTGTACATGGTGTCGCGTCCATCGGTGGATGAGCAAGTATAAATAATAGCGGCGTCTGTGGGTTGTCACTGATTGATTGGAGCGATGAACGTGTTAACGGATATTGAGTTTGTTACCCAGTTTTCAGCTGAATTAGGCGAAGACTATGGGGTTGCTAAAAGTTATGTTCGGGATGTCCCAACCCACGCCCTGTTGCATATTAGAAGCTTTACACACAAATTAACGGATCTACTGGCGGCCAGTAAGCAGATTATTTTTGATAGCCCTAACTTGTATGACCGTATTGAGCGGCTCAATCAACAGCGGGTTATTGATGTTCGGGTCACCCGAGCTTTACATCGACTGCGCAGTGACGGTAATCGTGGTGCCCACCCTGAAAAGTATCATTTAACCGCAGAGCAGCTGCAATCATTGGGTGAACGCTCAATCGAGCGGCTGTTGGGGCTGGTTGAGAGTTTATACCCCACATGCAAAACGCAGCCAGCACCTGAATATCACTTTGAGCCTTTTGATTCATTCGCTGGGCGAGATCTATGCTATCGCGCGGTAATGGAAGATGATGTAGAAGCGCAATACTTGTTGGGCATGTCACTAAAAACGCGAGCTTTGATGCAACGTGAGCAAGAGCAAGCGTTGGAGCAAAACAGGCTAGAAGAACAGTCTGTTGTCATTAAAAGTGATGGGTCATTTGCCAAGGCCGCTTATTGGTTTGGTCTGGCTGCAGCAAGTCACAATGATGCTATGCATGAACACGGTGTTGGCCTGATCCATGGTTATAGTGGCGATGCCGATGTCGCTGCTGGTGAGCAAGCTATTGCTCAAGCTGCTAAGGCTGGGGTTGCTAATGCTATGGCGCTATTAGGGTATTTTTATCTTGTCGGTGGCGAAACCATTCAAGCTAATAGCGCTGATGCGTTGCACTACTTACAAGCGGCAGCGGCGAAAGAGCAGTCTGAGGCGATGGCAAACTTAGGTGTGCTGTATTATCAGCAAGGTAATATGCCGCAAGCCTATCACTTTATCTCAAAGGCCGCGCAAGCTGGGTTTCCTCACGCTCAATACCACCTAGCACTGATGCTGGCTCGTGGTGAAGGCTGCCAGCAAGACTCCATTGCCAGCGAACAGTGGATGGCAGAGGCCGCAGAGCAAGGTCAATTAGATGCAATGCTGACGCGGGCGCAGCATATGCTCAATGATGACAATGCGTTTGGTAGTGACTTATCGCAAGCGGAGAAGTACCTCAGGGAAGTGGTGCGCTATGGCCACAGTGTCCCGGCGATGATTGAGCTGAGTATCGCTTTGGCTGATGGCATTTTAGGACGTATTGATGTGGTTGGTTCCGCGGCGCTATTGAATATGGCACGCAGTCGAGCCAATGATAAAGAGCAACAGGTGATCGCCCCGCTATGGCAATCCTTGCAGCAACAAGTGTTTAATGTGTTGGCGGTTACTGAGGATGCGGACGAGCGCCAAGCCTTGGTAAGAGCGCAAGAGCTGTTATCTGAGGAGCCATACCAACCTGTATAAGAAGTTGATCTACTCAGCGCGCTTTTGGCAATCTAATTCAAGGTCGGCTAATTCAAAGTGAGTACTGAAACAATGGTTGTTCGCTTGTGAAGTGATTCAACGCAGAAGTAGGCAGCCAAAAACGCGCCACAATGGCGAGTTTTAGTGCTTCTGATGCTGTGTTAACGAGCTTAACCGTAGAACAACTATGCTCTTCACTCGTCGCCTTGCCTCAGAAGCCCCCAATTCTCGCTGAGCGATCAAATCTTTATACAGATTGGTATAAATCCCAACATGAGCATTTTCTTCGTTTAACTTCATTTTATTGCATACAATATCCATTGGTAGTAGATTGAGCCATCATTGTTAACTATCAAAGGTGTTTGCGTGGGTGATTCGGGTCAGAACAGTGCGATTGTCAGTGCTCCATCCCAAGAGGGAGACAGTCAAAACAGCGTGCTTGATCAGCAGGCAGAGGCCTATGTTAAGCTTGTTTTAGCGGTGGGCTGTCACCAAAGCGACTATGTCGATGCCTATTACGGCCCCGCCAATTGGCGCAGCCAACAACGCAAACTGCCGCTATCTCTTTTATTGCAAACTGGCAAAACCATTGGGGTGCAACTGGCTGTATTGTCGCAGCAACCGTTATCTCGTTTGCAAACTCAACGCCTGTCTTTTCTGCAAATACAGTTAGATTCGGTGATGTTTTACATCGAACAATTACAGGGCAAGCAAGTGAGCTTTCGCCAAGAATCGGCGGGGTTATATGATGCGTTAGCGCCTGAGTGCCAGTTAAGTGATTTTGCAGTGACCTTGGCCAAGTTAGATAAGTTAGTGCCAGGTAGTGGTGATTTACGGCAACGTTTTGAAGCTTATCGTGCTCAATTTATTGTTCCTAGCCAGGCAGTACCTGAACTGTTCAATGCGTGTGTAGAGCAAGCACGCAAGCTGACACGTCAGCATATCAGCCTGCCGGAGACAGAAAGCTTCAAAATTGAATATGTCACGGATCAAATTTGGACTGCTTACAATTGGTATCAGGGTCAATACAAGAGTGTGATTCAGTTAAACCAAGATCAACCACTTTACCTAGAACGGGCTTTGGAGCTCGCTAGCCATGAAGGCTACCCCGGTCACCACGTATTTAATCTGCTCCAGGAGCAATCGCTAGTTAAGCAAAAGGGATGGATTGAATATGCGATTTATCCGCTGTTTAGTCCTATCTCATTTCTTTCTGAGGGCAGCGCCAACTACGCCCTAGCAATGATCATGACCGCTGAGCAGCGGCTGCAATTCGAACACCATGTGTTGTTACCGATTGCCGGTATCAGCGCTGATATTAAGCATTATCATAAAGTCATGGCCGTTTATAAACAGCTAGCCTATTTAGAAAACTATGTCTGTCAAAAGCTAACTGATGGCTATATTGACGTTGCGACCGCAGAAACATTACTGGTGCGATATGGGTTGTATTCTGACTCTCGAGCCGCACAACGAGTGAGGTTTTATCAGGCCAATCGAGCTTATGTCATCAACTATAATTTTGGTGAGCAAAGTGTTGAGAAATGGGTGATCGAGCAGCAAAAGCAGGGTGTGGGTCGTTGGCAAGCATTTGAGGCCCTATTGAGCGGGCCTCTGAGTGCGTCGCAAATTATTGCAGGCATTAGCCGTTAGGATCATGCTCAAAAGTACGGCCTTGGTGAGGACGTGGACTAAATTGGGATTCACGTTGCCCAAAGCGATGTGTTTGTTGCATTGGTTCAACATCCGCCTGTTGTTGACTAAACGACTGACGGTTGAATTTGGCTAATTGGCGTTTTAAAAACACGCGGCCAAACAGACTTAATGTGAGAAAGCTGATCGCGCCGATTAATAACACAAACGGCAGTGCGATAAGCACTAATGTCATTACTGCTAAGCCGATTACAAATGCTAACCAGCCTCTGCCACCGGAAAATCGTTGCAATGGGCTTTGGTTGAATTGGCTATAAATCATTGGGTACTCCTTGGTTACTCCCAGTCAGTCTGCCTATTTAACAAGCTAATTTCACGTTAATTCCATTTAATCTTGGCTGATAAATGTAACTGAGTTTTTCATTGTTGCGATGGCAATGATAGCAGGCAACAGATTAACCTAAGCTGAATCAGTCCATTTTGTGATTAAGGGTGACTGTCGCGAAATGCTTCTGCTACCTTTTGGCAAATGGTTTGTCGTATCCATTTATGTCCTGGTTCATCATTATTACGTTCATGCCATAACAGCACATAGGCCAGCGGCAAAAACTCAATGGGTAACGGTAACTCAACTAAAGGGTAAAGTTTGCTGGCATGCTGCGCAAAACTGGAGGGTAAGGTAAAGATTAAGTCGCTATGGGCGCAAATGCTCGCAGCGCCGTAAAAATCTGGCACCGTGGTACTTAAGCGGCGTCGATGCCCTAAGGTTGCTAAATGATAATCTAGCGCCCACCATTCATTACCCTCACAACGCACTTGTACGTGACTCATTTCTAAATAAACCGATAGATTCCATTGCCCTTGTTCTATGGCGGTTAATATCGGATGTCCCTGGCGGACTAAGCAAACCTGGTGGTCGGTAAACAGGGTCTGATGGGCAATGCCATCGGGCAGTTGTTCAACCCGAAAATCGGATTGCGGGTGAAGATCTCGGCCAGCGATACCGAAATCGATTTGCCCTTGCTGCAATGCCGGCATGGATTGTTCAAGCCAGAAGTAGGTGTCTAGGCGCAAGTTTGGCGCATTGCTTAATAGCGGGCCAATAAAATAGGGCATCAAGGTTTCATAGGCGCTTTCAACCATGGCAAATGAAAACTGTCGGGTACTGTTTGCTGGGATAAATTTGGGAGGCTGAGTCAGCTGATGTAAGCGTTGCAGCATATCTGGTAATTGCTGGCTTATTTGCATTGCGTGAGCAGTCGGCTTAAGTCCATGGGCCGTACGGATGAACAAGGGATCATCTAAAGTTTCTCGTAATCGATGCAAACTTTTACTCAGTGCAGACTGGCTAAGGTGCAAGCGGTTAGCTGCGCGGGTTACGCTGTGTTCTTCTAGTAAAACTTGCAAAATCACCAATAGGTTAAGATCGATTCTCGCCAGATTATCTAGGTTCATAGAGATATTCCTATATGGAAATTCAATTCTGAAATTATACCATTTCTGTTCATAACATTGTTTGGTTAAAATCTCCGCTCAATGAAACAACACACTATGCTTGGATAAGTGAGTCGCTAACAAGCCCTATATTGAGAAGATCATGCGTCGAAATTTGTTACCTATATTGATGTCTATGGTGGTACTAAGCCCACTGGCGATAGACATTTATCTGCCTTCTATGCCAACCATGGCTGCTGAGTTTTCGGTATCAGCCAGTGAGGTGCAATCGACCTTAGTGTTGTTTTTGTTTGCCATGGGGGTTGGTCAAATCCTGATTGGCCCCTTAGCTGACCGTTTTGGACGTCGACCAATTGCCTTGGCTGGGGTGTTGCTTTATATCGCCAGCAGTATTTTGGCTGCGGTTGCCATGGAGTTCCACTGGTTGCAAATTGCTAGGGTGCTGCAAGGGCTCGCCGCTTGTTCCACCTCGATTGTGGTATTTAGTGCGGTGCGAGATTGCTTTACCCCGAAAGAAGGGGCGCGTTACTACAGTTATCTCAATGGGGTTATTTGTGTCATTCCGGCATTGGCTCCGACATTGGGCGGCTTGCTGGCGTTGCAGTTTGGTTGGCGTTCAACCTTTGTGTTTATGATGTTGTATGCAGTAATCATCATGATTCTAATCGGTTATCGTTTACCTGAGACTCGCCCTGAAAACACCATTACCAGTGGGCCGTTATACCGTTGGGCACGTTATCAACCTGTGTTACAAGAGCCGCACTTTCTATTTTATGCCTTTGCTTGTATGGCAGGTATGGCAGCGATATTAACGTATGTTTCATATTCTCCGGTGTGGTTGATTGATCGCCTTGGGGTCTCTGAACTGACATTCAGTGGCCTTTTTGGGCTTAATGCCGTGGTCAATATTGTTGCCTGTTTTGTCGCACCTATGGTGATCACACGTCTTGGTAATCGACCAACTGTCATTGTGGCATTGGTTGCAATGTTGATATCGGCGCTATTACAAGTGGTGGTGCAACTTGTGGGGCCGCAACAGGGCTTAGCTGCAGCTTTTGCCTTTATGTTACCTATGATGCTGCTGTGTATCGGTTTTGCATTATTACTCGGGCCAGCTACTAGCATGGCACTGTCAGCATTTGGTGAGCGAGCCGGGACGGCAACTGCCACATTAGGCTTTATTCAGATGAGTGGTGCGTCACTGTTAGCGGGCTTGGTACAGCAAACGGCGTTACCTGCTCCCTATGCGGTAGCATTGGTGATGGGTCTGCTTACCCTTGTGTTATTGGCGATGATGGCGATGCCCAAGTTAGATCATTGGCATCAAGAGCAACATCATCATTAAATTGCGCGGCAGTGACTAAAGTTGCTGCTAGCAATATCACTAAGTGATCTCTTACCCTATCATCTTAGTGTTAACCTTCGACGCGACTGCTAACCACAGTCGCGTCTTTTTGCTGTATTAGAATCTACCGATGAGGCTGGCGCCGGCGGAAAAGCCGTCTAATGTGCCATCAAACCTGTCACCAAAAAACTGTTCTGCATGAAATTGAGCTGCTAGGTGATCAGAAAATTGCCACCAGTAGGCGGTGTTGAGGCTATATTGGTCAGTATTAATGCGGCCACTTTCATAATAGCCATTGTTGCGGTCAGAACTTGACTCGTAGCTGCGCTCTAACCACTTGTAGTTTGCGCCCAATGACCACGAGTTATTAATGTACCAATCTACTGATGCAGAAACCGTATATAAATCAGCCTGATAGCGGGTTGTTGTTGGGCGGGACTGCTGATGACCCAATAAAGTCTTTTCTATGTCTTGTTTTTCGCCAACAAGATTGAAGTAAATACCTGAGGTAGTCTCGAAGCGGATATAGTGTTGGTACTCAACCCCAAAACTATCAATGGTCATTTCTTCGCTGCTAATTAAGTTATCTAACGTCTTATATGAATCCCCCTGTGACTGGTTACTATAGAATAGCGTCAATGATGCTGCATCATTGAGATAATAGCCGAGTGACACACCGTATTCATCACTGTCTTGCGAGTAAGTATCCCTAACTTGAGCAGGCTTTGACTGTAGATATTGCCCACCAATAAACCAGCCACTATAGAACACATAAGCGGCATCGATGCCATAAAAATCGCTATCGGCTTTTGCGCCGCCTGGTAACGAGTCTTGTTGAGCAGTATAAAATGCGCCTATTTGAGTGCTTTGGGCCAAAAAGCCGTTGAGTGCATAGGGACTATTGGCCACATCGACATCATCAAGGTAGTAGCGATAATTGACTTGCCACAGTTCACTGCCTGTCAGATAGCTGTCTATGTTATCATTGTTGATATAACTCAGGTCAGCTTGATGATTGAATTGGCCTGTTCCGGCAAACGCCACAGAGGGGGCTGCTAGCATGGCGGTAGCAATGGCGAAGTGTTTAGCAAATTTATGCATATGACATCCTTGTTATTGTTGAACTGTTTAGCAACCCGTTAAATGTTGATTCTGTTACTAAACAGTGACTGCGTTATGTTAGCGAAGCGCTGAAAGCTAGCTAACTTAATCTTCAACTTGTGCATTAAGCTATCATTTAACAGGCTGATACATATAAGAATTAATTGAATCAAACTGTATCAACACTATTTTGAATCGTTGGGATCTCATGTCTAGAACCTGTTGTGACGGCTGCTCGTTTCCGCTAAATACCTGTATTTGCCATGTCATAAGACCACTGACAAATCAGCAAGAGTTGATTGTGATGCAGCACCCTAGTGAAGTGGGTCATGCTAAAAACAGTGTGCGCCTGATGCAGCTGGTGCTGAGTAATCTAAAAGTGTTTGTGGGCGAAACAAGTACTGATTTTGCTGAACTGCAAGATTATTTGGACCAGTGTGGTAAGTCGGTTTATTTGATTTACCCTAGTGAAGATAGCCAAGAGTTTGGCCAAGTTGCTGTGCCCAACAATGCGGTGTTTATTTTGCTGGATGGAACCTGGCGCAAAGCCTACAAACTATTGCAACTTAACCCGTGGTTAAGCCAGTTCCCCGCCTTACATTTTGATTTGGAGTCAGCTTCGAACTATACCATTCGCAAAGCCAGTCGCAGTGATAGTTTATCGACCTTAGAGGCGGCAGCAATGACATTGAAACAGCTAGATCAAGCAGTAGATGTTACACCGCTGACCGATGTACTTGCCGCCATGGTGAATGGCCGTTTAGCTGCAATGCCTGCAGACGTGCGTCAACGTTACCTAACATCTCGCTGAACGACTAAGTTTTACAACCTATCAATCTGATCAAGATAGCTTTTTGGATTTACTGCCTTTTTGTGATGTATATCAGGGCTTACTGAATAAATCTGCGACTAGATCACGATATTTTTGTTTCAATTCAGGTTTAATGCTGCGGTCGCCCAATGGGGGATTGGGGGTTGTGTCATCGCGTTGTCCATGCAGGGAGGCAACGCTCTTAAGGGAAACCTAGGTGGCACAGCTTCCCGTTAATTTTATCGACGCTAATCGTCAAAATTATCGTTAGTAAACTGCTCGGCAGCACTGGGGTGTCCGAAGAAATACCCTTGGGCAAAGCCTTTCCCCATCCGAGCTAACAATTCTTTTTGTTGGCGAGTTTCTACACCTTCCACTACAAAACTAATGTCCAATGCTTGGGCAAGCTGGATCATTGCCTGACAAAGCTCTTTACCTTGTGGCTCACTTAAGCGTTGGGCAAATCCGGCATCAATTTTTAAACTATCAATGGGCAGCGACCCAAGCTTGCTCAAGGATGATAGCCCTGCACCAAAGTCATCAATGGCGATTTCAATGCCTAACTGCTTGAGTTTCAACAGTGTGGCTTTAATCAGCTCTGGTTGTCTTAACAACGCAGATTCAGTGATTTCTAACACCAAACCATCAGCGGGAAGCTGGCTGGTAGCCAATGCTGTTGTGACATGTTCAATAAAGTCTGGGTGGGCCAATTGGGTTGGCGATATATTTACGCAGGCTTTAAGGTCGGTATCATGGCTAGCACGCCACTGTGCAATTTGACCACAAGCCTGGTTTAGCACCCATTGACCTAAACTAATCAGTAATCCTGCTTCTTCTAGTAGCGGCACAAAATCGACGGCAGGAACGATGTCACCATTGGTTTTTTGCCAGCGCAAAAGTGCTTCTGCGCCAATAACACTATTGCACTCTAAATTAACAATGACTTGGTAAGCCAACTGGAACTGATTCAAGCTGTGGGCGTGTCTAAGTTCACTGAGCAACTTGAGTTTTTTCTCCGCATCTTCGTGCATGTTGGCACTGTAAAATAGCAGATGGTTGGGGTTTTTCTTGGCGCAATACATGGCCGTATCGGCAAAGCTCAGTAGTTGTGATGCTTGATCGCTGTGTTCAGGAAACAGCGCAATACCGACACTAGTACCTAAATAGAATTTTTGCCCGTCAATCTCAAATGGGGCATCGAACATCTGCATGATTTGCCGTGAAGCATCTTCAACTTGTTGTTTATCACTGCAGCCTTGTAATACAACCGTAAACTCATCACCGCCCAGACGTGCTATATCCGCATTTTCAAGGCAACAGGCTTCTAATCTTGCGGATACTAGCTGCAGAACTTTATCACCAGTAGCGTGACCAAAGCAGTCGTTGATGTTCTTAAAACCATTGAGATCCATAAACATCAACGCGCCAATTTGCTCTGGATACTGCTTACTCTCAGCTAGTGCTTGGTCTAGGATCTGTTTGAGGTGGTGACGGTTTGGCAACCCGGTGAGCGTATCAAATAGTGCTTGTTCGGTCAGGCGGTCTTCCAGCTTCTTTTTGGAGCTAATGTCACTGAATAAGGTGATAAAGTAGCTGGTTTTATCTGTGTGAATTTTGCGGCAACTCTTCCATGCGGGAAAGCGACTTTTATCTGAGCGCTGCATTTCAAGCTCGCCTTGCCAGCTGCCGCGCTCTTCAAGCAAGTTAAGGTATTCTCTCTCTGCCAAGTCATCCGAGGGGCAACTATCAATAAAGTCGCGGCGACGCCCTAATAATTGATCGGCACTGTAACCACAAATGCGGCACATGGCTTTGTTTACCGCAATAATAGTATGGTTGATATTTGTGATATAAACCGCTTCAGCACTGTCTTCAAGGGCAATTGACAGGAGTTGTTTAGGTAAACTCTCAAAGCCATTTTTGCTAACTTTCCGCTTCTGGCTGCGGCGATTCATTGGCGTAAATTCGGCAATGAGTACTGTTTGTGCATTGAGCTTGGCAGGGTACAGAGTCACTTTGGTTGGGAGTTCAGTACCTTGTTGGCTCATATGTAGCCAGTTAAAGGATTTGATCTCACCCATTGCGGCTTCTTGCATCACTTGCTGAGCGAACTCAACACTATTGCGACCCGAGGACTGAATTCTGGGCGAGTAATCGTAAGGTGTTGCATTGATGAAGTTTTCTGCTTGGCTTTCAAAAAATGCCAGCGTTTGCTCGGTGGCGTGGATGAAGTGAAATCCCTTGATGACGGCAAGCATTGGAATGGTCGCTGTAGAGCGCCACAGGCTGAGCTGCTGTTGAGTTTCGCTATGGGCGGAACTCAGCTGGCTTAACGTGTCAGACCATAGGTCCATGCGTGAAACTCCCTTATCACCATCCTGCAACAGCTGGGGTTGTATCCCTATTAATACGCGATGACGGATTGAAACTTGTTGTTATTGGTCTAAAAGTAACCTTTATTGCGCGATTACTCAAACGAGTTGGTTAAATTTCGTGTATGTTAAGCATAAATTACTAATTATTTAGCACATTGCCGTTGAATCGTCGCTAAAATTAACCGCAATAGCTTTTTGTTCTCGTGTCAGGATGATTTATACAAGATGGTTAACTTTACTGTTTTTTATCAAGGATGTAGTTGGTTATGATGTCGTCGTCGGCCAGGCGCCGTACCTTGAGGCTGTTACTAGGTGTTGTCATGGTGATGCTCGCGCTAAGTTGCGGTTATTTTTACAGCGCGTGGACACTGAAAGATGATGCGCTAGATGATGCCAATAAGTTGCTTAATTTTGTTGATAATAAACTGATGATTGCCGAGCGTAGCTTGGAAGAGCTTAATCGACTCAATTTTAATCAGTGCGACGCCGAGGGGCGTGAAGCCCTAGAAGGGTTTATCTTCAACCATTTGGGGTCTGGATTATTTTTAATCAGGGATGTGGACGCGCCGCCATGGACTTATTGTTCGGTGGTGGGCAGCTTAATCATTGAAGATAGCGACCGAAATCCTGCTCGATTTCTTTTTCTAGACGGTGACAAGCAGAAAAAACCGTTGGCGGTGATTGGTCATCAATGGCAAGGACAAAAGCGTCGCGACCTATTTATCGGTCTTGTCGGTGAGGATCGGGTTAATGCCGTAAGGGTGGCGTTGGGGGATACCGCTTTTTATGCTCACAAACGCGAGCTTAAGCAGTTACAGATTGTGCTCAAGCTAAATAACGATATTGAAATTATGACCCTGGGAGCAAAATTAGACAGGGTGGCATTTCGGATGCAAGCCGCCAGCGAAATTTATCCCATTTATACATCAATCAACATCAGTCAGTCGGCGTTAATTGCCACATTCAAACAGAGTCTATTATTCACTTTTCCGATTTCTGCTGTGGTGACATTGATGCTGTATTACTTGCTGTCGATGTTTCACACTTTACGTAACTCATTGAGTTATCAGTTACAAAAGGCTGCAGAGCAGGGGGATTTTATTGCTCATTATCAGCCGATTGTTGATGCTAAAACTGGTCAAGTTGTTGCTGCAGAAGCACTATTGCGATGGCGAAAGCCTGATGGCAGTATTGAGCCGCCAGGGTATTTTATTCAAACCTTGGAAGAAAGTGACTTAATTAACGAAGTGACCTTGCAAATATTGCGCTCAATTCCTCAAGATTTAGCCCCGATTTTGGCCCAGTCTCGATCGTTTCGGTGCAGTATCAATCTGGTCCCCAAACATGTTGAATTGCCGGATTTTTCAGATGAATTGTCGCGTCTGGCTGCTGATGGTTTTCCGACGATGCAGTTGGCGG
Source organism: Shewanella waksmanii (assembly GCF_043643685.1). Lineage (GTDB taxonomy): Bacteria > Pseudomonadota > Gammaproteobacteria > Enterobacterales > Shewanellaceae > Shewanella > Shewanella waksmanii_A. The sequence continues at coordinate 168,386 of NZ_JBHZSN010000005.1, read as the reverse complement.
TGGAAATTACTGAGCGTTTGCCAATGCATGATTTGGCCAGCGCCAATAAACACCTCAAGCTGATGCAATCATTAGGAGTTTGTGTCGAGCTTGATGATGCCGGAACGGGTTATGGTGGCTCATCCTATTTACAGGAGCTGAGCATTGATGTGATGAAAATAGACAAGTTATTTGTCGATACTTTGCTATATTCTCCGCAGAAAACCCAAGTGTTAGATGCCAATATTCAGCTTGCTAATATGCTAAATTTACAGGTGATTGCTGAAGGGGTTGAAACAGCAGAGCAATCGCAGGCGCTATTGCAAAAAGGGGTACGTTTGCAACAAGGATACCTGTTTTCTAAGCCTTTGAGTGCGGATGATTTTGTGGCATTTTGGCAAGCTGCGGCGTCAAATTCCGTCAGTGATGAATCTTTATTTTTAGCCAAAGGAGTGGTGGATGAATAGTCACAATTTTTTTCGGTTTATCGCAGGCATTGTCTTTGCCAGTGCGCTACCTCCCGCTATGGCCAACAGTGAAAAAAAGCCCACAAGTCAAGATATCGCCGCTAAAACTGAGCAGCAACAGCTACTAAAAGCGAAGGAGGCTTCACAGCAAACCCAGCAGCGTGAAAAGCAAGTATTGCAGCGGCAAGCATCTGGTGATTGGGAGGCTGAGCAAAAGGCAAAAGCCAATGCACAGTTCAATCAGCGTGAAAGTCGAGAACAGCGATACTTACGCGAAGCCAAAGAAGCAGCCGCAAAAGATCGTAAAATCCCTAAACCAAACTAAGTCATGATAAATTTAGGCCTTTGCTGCCGATTTTTGGAGTTTTTTTGAAGTATTGTCCCCTATGTGACAGCCAGCAACTGGATGACTTTCATCAAGATAAGTTTCGTCAATATGTGCGCTGTCAACAATGCGATTTAATCAGTGTCGCCGATAAATACTTGCTGACATCTGAGCAAGAAAAAGCCATTTACGATCAACATCAAAATGATGCTAATGACAGCGGTTATCGACGCTTTTTAGGTCGCGCTTGGCAACCTCTACAGCGCTATATTGATTCATCGATGCGCGGATTAGATTTTGGTTGTGGGCCTGGGCCGACAATCAGTGTGATGGCAAAAGAGCAGGGCATGAGTATGAGTGACTACGACTTGTACTACTTTAACGATCCACAGCTTTTACAGCAGCGCTATGATTTTATCACCATGACAGAAGTGATTGAGCATGTCGCCGATGCCAAACAGCTTGTAGCGCAACTAGACTCGTTAATGGCGGACTCTTCGGTACTGGTGGTGATGACCAAGCGTGCCCAACATGAAGCTGCTTTTGCTAAGTGGCACTATAAAAATGATTTGACCCATATTCGCTTTTACAGCGATAAGACCTTTATCTGGTTGGCCAATCACCTTGGCTGGCGATTGGAGTTTGCAGATAAAGATGTGGTGCTGTTATTCAAATCCACTTAGAGCAAGTGGTGAAAGCTACTGCATCAAATGGCTAAGGATCACCTTTTGTACAAACTGTTCAATGTCTTCCCCAGACTCGGACATGCAAAAACCATATTGGCATAATCCGGCTTGTTCAATAGGTTGGATATTTTTGATTTGAATGGGGATGTATAAAGTCTCCATCGAGTGTTCAATATTGACTTGAAGTTGGAACTCATCGTCGGCAGATGCTTCGGCAATCGTTTCACCTAAATAGGCGCCCCCCTTAATGGAGATGTCATCTAAATGGCCGCGGGAAATCGGTTTGACACTGATGTTATCGCCAGTGACATCAAGATTGCTATTGATTGAATAAATCGCTGCTTCAACGTGGATAGGGATCCGCGAGTGTTGCCTTAAGGCAACACTTTGTAGTTGTTTGGGGTATTCGATAATCAACCATTGACCCGCAGCATTGAGCAACTTTAAGATTTTACTGCGAAATGCCACTATATTTGCTTCAGGATCTTCTGCGTTAATGATGCGCACCACCACGCCTTGACCATGGGTGACAAACTCAGAAGCCAGTTGCCACTGTCTATCTTTGCCCAAGGCGAGGATCACCGCTTTGCCACTGTCGACACCAATAAGGCGAGTTTTCAAACGAATAGCTTGAGTTGGCGTTAACACCTGCAAATTGACTTCGGTGTTGCAGCTAATGTTGTCTAAATGAGCAAGATCTTTATCACTGGGGTTAGCCACTGACGATTCTCCTTAATGTGTCAATGAGGTAGCGCACATTTGAGCGCCCATCGGCTGATGAGGCGGACACTAATACCAATCGGCATAAAGATGTGATCGCTCAGCGAGAGTTTAGCGCTTGTGAGACAAGGTCATTAAATGCTCCTCGGTAACTGCTCCTGCGTTACTCTATGTTCAAGTTCGTTTACACAGTATCAGACGTGCTAAAACTCGCCCTTTGGGCGCTTTTTTTGGCTGCCTACTTCTTCGTTGAATAACTTCCCAATAGAACCACTATCCCTTAAGTTATTTGTCTCGAACTCGTTTGCCAAAAATAGCTCTGAGTCGATCGCTTTCTTGTGCCGATAGGTTCTAATACTAGCGAATAAACGTATTAAGTTACAAATAACTCGGGGGTAAACGCTGTCACTTGCTTGATCTTCTTAGCTAATTAGCTTTTGATAGTGAAGTTTTTATCGGTGCGGGATTGCATCGGTGATTTTGAATTAAATAATTTGCTCATCCAAAAGGGGCGACACATGAAGTGTAGAATGATGGCGGTCTGCTTGTCATTGGCGATGCTGTTGGTATCGCTGGCAACCAAGGCCACACAAGTTGAAGATATTAAGAGCTTTACGCTCGATAATGGTATGAAAATTATGGTGATTGAAGATGCTTCAATTCCTAATGCCAACATGTATTTATTCTGGAAAGTCGGCTCACGCAACGAAGTGCCTGGCATTACCGGAATCTCACATTTTTTTGAGCATATGATGTTCAACGGTGCCAAAAAATATGGCCCAAAAATGTTTGACCGCACCATGGAAGCCGCTGGTGGAGCAAACAATGCATATACCACTGAAAACCTCACGGTTTACACAAATTGGTTCCCAGCGAATGCGCTAGAGACTATTTTCGATTTAGAAGCAGACCGGATTGCTGATCTCGATATCGATCCTGATATGGTGGAGAGTGAGCGTGGTGTTGTGGCTTCTGAGCGCACGACAGGGCTAGAAAATTCTAATTGGCGCACCTTGCAAGAAGAAGTCAAAGGCGTGGCTTTTCGCGCGCACCCTTATAGCTGGTCGGTTATTGGTCATGAGTCTGATATCGAAGCATGGACCCTTGAAGACTTAGTGCAGTATCACAAAACTTATTATGCTCCGAATAATGCCGTGGTGGTGATTGCCGGAGATGTGAAACTAGCAGAAGTAAAAAAACTCGCTAATCAATATTTTGCCCCTATTCCGGCGCAAGCTCCGCCTAGAGAAGTGAAAACGGTTGAACCACTGCAAAAAGGTGAGCGTCGTGTGTTTGTGCAAAAGGCATCAGTAAGCACGCCTAATGTGATGCTTGCTTATCACGTTCCAGCTACCTCAAATGCAGACTATTATGCGTTAGATCTTTTAGCCTCAATTTTGAGTGAAGGTAACAGCTCTCGCTTATATCAAAACTTAGTTGAAAAGCAGGTGGCACTGAATGTAGAAACATACATGCCAATGAGCTTCGATCCTAACTTGTTCTACATCTTAGGTGTGGCCAATCCTGGGATCACCGCAGTTGAATTAGAAAAAGGCTTAATTGCAGAAATTAACCGAATTGCCGCAGAAGGCGTGACTCAGCATGAGCTAGACAAAGTCAAGAACATCAAGTTGATGGACTTTTACCGCGCCATGGAAACCATTAATGGTAAAGCCAATACCTTAGGGACCTATGAATTGTATTTTGGTAGCTATGCACAACTGTTTAATGCGCCTGAGCAATATAACAAAGTGACCGTTGCAGATGTACAGCGCGTCGCTCAAACCTACCTACGTCGTTCAAATCGTACCGTTGGTGTGTTAGCGGCAACAGAGGAGACAGATCAATGATATTTGCAAATTTAACCTCTGCACCGTTCACTAAGCTGGCTAAAGCATTTACCTTAGGTGCCGCAATCACCCTCGCAGGGTGTGCTACGACACAACCTTCTGCCGTCGTAGATACTGGCAGTTTTGTGGTGCCCGACTATGAAACTTATCAGCTGCAAAACGGCCTCACGGTGTATTTGATGCCACAGCGCGAGGTACCGCTGATCACCGTCAATGCTGTGGTTCGTGCCGGTGCCGTGAAAGATACTACCTCAGGTGTAGCAGCGATGACGGCGCAGGCACTGTTACTGGGCGCCAATGGCAAAAGTAAAACCGATATTGAACAGACGGTCGACTTTCTAGGTGCTTCAATTAATGCCGATGCAGGCAAAGAAGGTAGCTATATTGTCAGTGACTTTATGGCGAAAGATCTCAATGTGATGTTGCCTTTGGTGCGTGACGTGATGGTCAAACCTGACTTCTCTGCGGATGAGTTTGAGAAGTTGCGCCAGCGACAAATTGCCGGATTATCACAAGCTAAAGAGAGCCCTCGTCGAGTCATATCTCGTTATTTTGATAAGCTGATTTTTGCTGACCACCTTTATGGTAATGCCGTGTCGGGTAACAGTGATGCGTTGCAATCGTTAACAATTTCGCAATTGCGTGCGTTCCATCAGAGCTACTATCAGCCGAGTAACAGTGCGATATCGATTGTCGGTGATTTTGATGTTGCCGCAATGAAAACCAAGCTACAGGGCTTGTTTGGTGAGTGGGAAAATACCGAACAATTACAAGATGCGGCGCTTGATCGCGGGTTACCTAAGCTGGCAGCCAGCCAAGTGTTGTTGGTCAATAAAGGGGATGCCATTGAAACGACCTTTATGATTGGCGGCAAAGGTATTGCGCGCAGCAATCCTGATTATGTGGGTCTGCAGGTGATCAATACTATCTTAGGTGGACGTTTTACATCTTGGCTTAACGACGAACTTAGGGTTAACGCCGGTTTAACTTATGGTGCCCGTTCTGGATTCCGTGCTTATTCTCAAGCTGGCGTATTCCAAATCAGCACGTTTACCAAAAGCGAAACCACCAAAGAAGCGATGGATTTAGCGTTGAAAACCTATGCTAGATTATGGGAGCAAGGGGTTGATGAGCAAACACTGGCATCCGCCAAAGCTTATGTAAAAGGGCAGTTCCCACCTAAGTTTGAAACCAGTGCGCAACTGGCGGGCTTATTAGCCGATATGTACCTGTACGGTTTTGATGATCAATTTATCAACAACTTCCAAGCGCAGGTCGATGGCCTGACGATTGCCGAAAGCCAACGTCTAATCGCCGACTATTTCCCACAAGATAATTTGCAGTATGTGTTGATAGGCAATGCAGTGAAAATCGGTGACATTGCTAAGCAATACGGGCAAGTGAAGCAAGTTGATATTAAAGATGTCGGCTTTGGCCACTAAATGCTTAATTGAATAAAAATGCCAAAAAGCGCCCACCATGGGCGCTTTTTTTGTCATGAAAACATCAGTTGCACTGCATAGCGCTTGAATGATTAACTAGCAATAACAGGGAGTGGGGTTGCGAAATATGGCTAAGTTACAGATTGGATTATTGGTATGCTGCGTCATTTGGTTTTCGAGCGTCAGCGCCGCCAGTCAGCGCACTGAATTAGCCGAGCTTTGTCTGGCGTTAGCAGGTCAATGGCAAGGAGATGCAGCGCAACCTGATGGTGATGTTAGCGAAACCCATATTCAAGGTTTATGCAGTGCTGATAGGCAACAGTTAATGTTGTTTGTCACATCCTCAGGTATGGCGAAACTGTCGCAGTCATGGTGGTTTCGCCAGCAGGGCGATGAAGTGTTACTGACGTTTTATTCTGGTATCGATGAAGACAAACAACAGCGCTTTAGCCTGTATCAGCACAATGGCAATTATACCCTGTTAGGTGAGGGGCAGCGTTTATCTCGCCCCGCTTTAATTCAATTACGCTTTGATAAACATCAGCATGGGTGGTTATGGCGCCAAAGTGTTATGTACCTTGATGATGATAGCGATCAGTACCAGCTATTCCGTGGCATTGACATGACCAAAATGGCGCAGCCTAAATAACTTGTTATTCAAGCTGCCAGCGTGTCACTGTATTCAGAATTATAGCGCACCAAGATAATCTATTTGACGCCAAGCTTCGTAACTAATAATTGCTACGGCGTTTGACAAATTCAGTGAGCGACTGCTTTGCGCCATAGGGATACGCAGACGTTGGTCTAACGGCAGCGATTGGATAATATCGTTAGGTAGCCCACGAGTTTCGGGACCAAACAACAGCACATCATCTTTGGCAAACTGAAGTTCTGAATGTGGACGACTGCCTTTGGTGGTGCAAGCCATAATACGTCTACCTTGCATGGCGGCAAGAAAGGTTTGGTAGTCTTTGTGGCGAGTCACTCGCGTTAGATCGCTATAGTCTAGTCCTGCTCGGCGGAGCTTTTTTTCTTCTAAATCAAACCCCAGAGGTTCAATCAAATGTAATTGGCAGCCATTGTTTGCACAAAGGCGAATAATATTCCCCGTGTTGGGTGCGATTTCTGGTTCGTAGAGAGCAATATGAAACATGCCAATTTAAATCCATTGTTAGTTATTGCGCCAGTATACCTGCAGATGTGGTTGCTATCGAGCCTAGTTCACTCCAATCACGTGCCATCGATTATTACGATAAATCTCTCGCTCCTTTTTGTTTCAAGAAAACTGACTAAGCAATAACCTTCTTAATCTATTTTTACATTTAAGGTTATCTGTTTTGTTCGCTTTATTGGTTTGAAAGGGGGTGGCTATACTCTCTTTAAGCAGAAAGAGTTAAATCATGCATTTAGAGGAAACATTGTGCATATTTCAAAAAGTTTTTTGGTTCTATCTTTAGCATTTACTAGCAGCACTCAGGCAACAATATTAACTCGTGATAACGGCGCTCCAGTCGGCGACAATCAGAATTCCTTAACTGCGGGTAGTGAAGGTAGTGTGTTATTACAAGACGTACATTTGATTCAAAAGTTGCAGCGATTTGCAAGAGAGCGAATCCCAGAGCGCGTGGTACATCCTCGTGGTGCGGGTGCGCATGGTGAGTTTGTTGCCAATGGTGACTATAGTGAATTAACTCGTTCGGCTCCTTTTAGCGAAAAAGGCAAGGTGACCCCTGTTTTCGTTCGCTTCTCTTCCGTAATTCACTCTAAAGGTTCACCGGAAACACTAAGAGATCCTCGTGGTTTCGCAACGAAATTTTATACTGAAGAGGGTAATTGGGATTTAGTAGGTAACAATCTGCCAGTTTTCTTTATTCGAGACGCAATGAAGTTTCCTGATATGGTGCATTCTTTAAAGCCTTCCCCTGTGACTAATTTGCAAGATCCTAACCGCTTCTTCGACTTCTTCAGTCATGAACCCAGTGCAACGCACATGTTAACGCAGGTTTATAGTAATCTTGGTACGCCAGCAAGCTACAGAGAGATGGATGGCTGGGGCGTACATGCCTACAAATGGGTCAATGAACATAATCAGGTCCAATATGTAAAGTTTAACTGGAAAAGCCAACAAGGCGTCAAAGGCTTAACGCCAGATCAAGTTGTGGAAATTCAAGGCAATAACTTCAATCACATGACAGAAGATCTTTATAGGGAAATCGGTGCTGGCAACTTCCCAAAATGGGACTTATACGTAAAAGTACTTAGCCCTGATCAGCTTGACAGCTTTGAATATCATCCGCTTGATGCAACCAAGATGTGGCTAGATGTGCCAGAAACTAAAGTCGGCACGATGACATTGAATCGTCTACCAGATAATTTTTTCCAAGAAACAGAACAAGCAGCTTTCGCACCTTCAAACTTGATTCCGGGAATTGAGCCATCAGAAGATAGATTGTTACAAGGTCGAATCTTCTCTTATGCAGATACACAGCTGTATCGACTTGGCGCAAATCATTCACAGCTGCCTATCAACAGGGCTACTGTTGAGGTGCGTAATCATAATCAAGAAGGCGCAGCAAACATGTCTGTTGCTAGTTCAGAGGTTAACTATCAGGCGAGCCGTCAGCTTGATTTGGCCGATGACAACCAATACAGGGCTGTTAACACCGCTTTGGCAGGTACTGTGCAACAAGGTGCTATCGACAAACAGGATAATTTTTCACAAGCGGGTATATTTTACCGCGGGCTAAGCAAACAAGATCAGCAAGATCTGATTAGTAATCTGTCTGGCGATCTATCTAAAGTGAAAGATAGTAAAGTGAAGCATAAGATGTTGAGCTACTTTTACTTAGCTGATAAGCAATATGGTGAGCGATTGACTCGTGCTGTTGCAGGCGATTTAAGTAAAGTACAAAAGATATCTAAGTCACTTTAACTAATTAGGGCTACTTCCTTTTAAGATAAGTCCCACGACAGGTAATTCAACTCTTTCTGCCCTTTAGAGTACGTGTCGTGGGCAATTATTACAAACAGGCTTACGGTGTTATGAAAAAGCGATTCTTCTTTCCCTTTCTACTGTACTTCATCGTGCTACCTTCCAGCGCCAATGAGGAGGCTAAACTTGCTTTAACCGCAACTGAATTGACGGATTACTTTATTGCAGCTGCTAGAGTGGGGGACACAGAGGTGTTGAGCCAATATTTGGAGGCTGGTTTTCCGGTCAATCAAGTGAACCATCAGAGCTATACAGCATTAATGACTGCGGCCTATGCTGGTCAATATGATGCCGTAAAACTGTTGCTTGATTATGATGCTGACGCGTGTATCCAAGATAAGCGCGGTAACACTGCAATTATGGGAGCAGTGATCAAAGCTGAGTTAAGAATAACCCGCCTACTATATGGTCAAAGCTGCGATAGTAAATTGACTAATAATGCGGGCATGACACTAGAACAGTTTGCTCGATACTGGGGACAACAACACCAGTTGACTGATGTCACTCAATAACACATCTGTCTGTGTACAAGCGGCTTGGTTTCACGATTGCTGTGGAGATACCAGAGCGCACGAGTAGTGTTTTTTTGAGATAAGCTCTGTAGATCTATGTTGTCTGTACATGTCTACTATGCAAATAATGCACTTCAGTCATTACAAGATTTACACTAAGCTACATAGACTAACTTTCCATAGGAGCGAATGATGTTTGATGCATTGATTTTGACCCAAGAAGACAAACGAACCTTAGCTCATGTAGGCCAACTCAGTACCGAGCAATTGCCGGAAGGGGACGTGTTAGTTGAAGTCAGTTACTCATCATTAAACTATAAAGATGGTCTAGCCGTCACTGGTTTGGGCAAGATTATCCGCAACTTTCCTATGGTTCCAGGCATTGACTTTGCTGGGGTCGTAAAATCGTCGTCTGATCCACGTTACCAAGCAGGTGATGAAGTCATTCTGACCGGTTGGGGGGTGGGCGAAAACCATTGGGGCGGTATGGCACAACAGGCACGCGTGAAGGCCGATTGGCTTGTGCCGATGCCAAAAAACTGCACTGCAGAGAAGGCGATGGCGATTGGTACCGCAGGTTTGACGGCGATGCTATGTGTGCAGGCATTGCAACAAGCGGGTATTAAGCCCGAAGATGGTGAGATATTGGTCACTGGCGCCAGTGGTGGCGTGGGCAGCGTGGCGGTGACGCTATTAGCTAAATTAGGTTATCAGGTGGTAGCGAGTTCTGGCCGAGTGGCGGAAAATGGTGCTTGGTTAAAGCAGCTGGGCGCCAGTGATGTGATTGATCGCAGTGAACTCGCCATTGAGGCTCGTCCGCTTGAGAAACAGCGTTGGGCGGGTGTAGTTGATACTGTGGGTGACAAGGTATTAGCGACCGCATTAGCGCAAATGAAATACGGCGGCGCAGCAGCAATTTGTGGCTTGGCAGGAGGATTTGGTTTGCCGACTACAGTCATGCCGTTCATCTTACGTGGCGTCAACCTGCTCGGCGTCGACTCTGTTGCTTGTCCATTTGCAAAGCGTCAAGCTGCATGGCAGCAAGTCGTTGAGTTATTACCAGACAGTTACTATAGCCAAGCGAGCAATACTATCTCGCTCGCTCAGGTGCCAAAGTTTGCGCAAAAGATCGTTAAAGGTGCAGTGACAGGGCGGGTTTTAGTTAAGCTTTAACTTCAGTTTTATTATCTAATAGGTGGGCAATTGCACTTATCAGTGATTGCCTTAACCATTGCTTACCTTTGTCTAATTGTCCGCGAGAGTGCCAAAATAAGCTGTAATTCAGTGGCGCGATGGCAAAAGGCAGCGGCTTGATAATAAGTTGATGTTGCTCGGCGGCCAGTTGCGCCATGCCTTCAGGCAAAGTGATGATGGCCGGTTGCAGCGCGAGTAGGCTTAGTGCCCCATCTAAGTAGGGTGTTCGTAACAACTCTTTTCTTGGTGGGTGATGATCAATGGCACTGTCGAGCATTGCTTTAACGCCGTCACTGATCGCTGTGGTGATATGGGGATAGTGCAAGTAATCCGCTAATTGTAATGTTTTTTCCGCTAATGGGTGGCTCGGGGCCACTAAACAACTTACACCTACCTGACCCAATCCTTGACTGTATAAATGCTCGGTTGAACCGATAGCACGACAAATTGCCACATCAACGCCTTGCACACTGAGCTGAGAGAGCAGTGATTGATGTTGTACTGGCACAATCTCAATGCTGATATGGGGCGCTTGACGGTAAATGTCGGGTAGCGCGAAGGGCAGCAACGCTTGAATGGCAAAATCAGTAGCGGCAATCGTGAAGGTTTGTCGGCAATTCTCTGGTACAAATGCTTGGGGCGTCAGTACCTCAATTAGCTCGCTCAGCGGATGTTGCAATTGTTGATAACAATCCAAAGCAAACTGGGTTGGTACGAGTTGTTGACCGACGCGAGAAAATAAAGGGTCGTTTAGCATAATTCGTAGACGGCTGAGTATTCTGCTGGTGGCTGATTGGCTTAAATGTAATCGTTTCGCCGCTTGAGTGACACTGCGCTCTTCAACTAGAATTTGTAATGCAATCAAAAGACTAATGTCTTTCCGGTAAATTTCTTCCAATTCCATATCGATTTTCCGCGCCGTCGCCAATACTGGCTATTGTTAAGCTTATTGGCGCAGATATCAATTTGGAATAGCTTCCAAATTGTTAGCCATTGACCATTTCTGACGAAATTATAACCGCGAACAAATTTCTAACAATTGCTCCGAACTGTAGCGGAGCAATTGTGTCGCTATTCCCATTTTGGAACCCATTCCAGTTCTATGATGAAGCTGTCAATTAAAACAACAAGGGTGATGACAGATGAGCAATGTAGATCTGCTTGGACGCCGTAATTTCATTAAAGGTATGGGAGCTGCAGCAGGTGTTGCTATGGCCGCACCAGCAATGGCAGTTTCAGAGAAAGCTGACGGTGTAAAATGGGACAAAGAAGTTGAAGTCCTGATTATTGGTTCTGGTTTTGCGGGATTAGCAGCCGCAATCGAAGCCACTCGAAAAGGCGCGAAAGACGTGCATATTTTCGAGAAAATGTCTTATTTTGGTGGTAACTCCGCGATTAATGGTGGCTTATTTGCAGCACCTGGCACACCGATGCAAAAGAAAGAAGGCGTTAAAGATAGCGTCGATCGCATGGTTGCCGACCAAGTAGCTGCCGGTCGTGGTATTGCTGATGAAGCACTACTTCGCCATGTTGCAGAGCATGCTGTAGAAGCACTTGAGATGACATTTGAAGCGGGTAGTGAATACCACCCATACCTACAGCAGTTAGGTGGTCACTCTGTTGCACGTACTTATCAAACAACAGTAAGTTGCGGTGCCGGTATTACCCAACCTTTGCTTAAGATGTGCCGTAAACTCGGTGTGAATACCCATAATCGTTCTAAATTTGAAGGTTTCTTGGTTGGCGATAAAGGTGAAGTTGTTGGCGTGAAAATGCGTCAAAACTATCACTTCGGTGAAGACCAACCCGGTGAAGTACTTAATATCAAAGCCAAACGCGGCGTGATCATGGCTACCGGTGGTTTCGCGCAAAATGTTGATTTACGTATGGCGCAAGATCCAACCTTAACTTCAGAAGTGGGTTGTACTAACGCACCTGGTGCAACAGGTGAGGGCATGTACGAGATGTTCCGTCTTGGCGCCGTTCCTGTGCATTTGGCTCACATTCAGTCTGGGCCATGGGCATCACCAGATGAAGGTGGATTTGGTTACGTATCAAATTATTCGATTTATAACTTCCCTCATTCAATGGCGATTCACCGTTTAACCGGTAAACGCTTTATGGATGAAATTGCAGACCGTAAAACTCGTGCAGATGCTGAGCTAGCATGTCGCGACGAGAAAGGTAATGCATTGCCACCGATTTTGATCACTAGCTATAAAGATTCGAAAAAGCATCCTAATACCAAGAAAGTGATCAAGTACAACGTAGGTTGGAAGTTTGACAGTGTAGAAGAGCTTGCCAAGCACTTTGATGTACCGCTTAAACCATTAAAAGCTCAGATTGAAGAATACAACCGTTATGTGAAAAGCGGTGTTGATGAGCAATTTGGTAAAAACATGACCAAAGCTGCGGGCAAATACATTGAGGCACCATTCACTGTGGTTCGTCTATGGCCTAAAGTGCATTACTGCCAAGGTGGTGTACAGATCAATACTAAGGCTGAAGTTAAAGATAGCTTCACTGGCAAACCGATTGGCGGCTTATATGCGGCAGGTGAAGTCTGTGGCGGTATCCACGGGGTGAGTCGTTTAGGTAGCTGTTCCATTCCTGAGTGTATGGTAATGGGTATGACTGCTGCACGCTCAATCATGAAAGCTTAATTGGACCAACTTTAAGAGGAATCAATAATGAAAACACTGAATATTGTACTCGCACTGGTCCTAACCGGCTTAGTGAGTGTGTCAGCCCAAGCTGTTGAAATACGTGATCACCATAAAGAGGTGATTGGCAAAGACTGTAAAGCATGTCATGACAATGGTATTAAACAGTTCCCGTCAGACCAGGCGTGTTTACAATGCCATGATGTTGATGAGCTAGCGAAACAAACTGCGCGTAGTGAAGAAGACAAGTGGCAAAATCCGCACAATAACTTGCACTATGGTAAAGAGTTACCTTGCCAAGAATGTCATAGTGAGCACGAGTCTAAAAAGCCTATGTGCAGTAATTGCCATACGTTTAAATTTGACAAGCATAAAGAGTAATCTTTATTAATCTTGTGGCTCATTGATTAAATGAGCCACAACCATCTTCGTTTCATCTCTAGTAAATATCGATTTAACCTTTGCGGCTAAAATACTATAAGGATAAGTGGTTTTGTTTTAATAATCCCTGCATAAATAATATTTCACTTGTTTTAGCTTGGTGAGCCCCTTGATTTTATTAAGGGGCTTTTTTTGATCTTGTTAAAACTATTGTGATCATTTTGATTTTAAATTGTTAATCGTGAGTTTTGTTTGTTTTTGGAATTGTTTCCAAATGTATTATTTTTATGAATGCTAAGTTGCATTAATAAAAACAAAATAGGGTGATTGATGATGAATAAAAATATTTTGGCTTTGTCAGTTTTAGCTATTATTAGCGCGAATGCTAATGCTGGCGATACGAGTTTTAAATTCGGTGGATATGTAAAAACAGATGTCATGTTTAGCGATTATAGTAATGGCGCACCAGAATCTGGACATATATCAAGGCAGTTCTACGTACCAGGAACAATATATGGTAATGCCGATAACGGTAATCAAGTTGTTGATTTTCAAGCGCGAGAGTCGAGGTTTAATTTTAGTTCGATAAGTGACATTAATGGCCATCAGTTAAAAGGATTTATTGAGTTAGATTTCATGACCCATGCAGATGGAAATGAACGGGTATCCAATAGTTACTCTCCGCGGATCCGTCATGCCTTAGTGAGTTTTGATAATTGGCTGGTTGGTCAGACATGGACCACGTTCCAAAATCCGGCAGCATTGCCTGAAAACTTAGATTTTGTAGGTGCAGCAGAAGGGACGCCATTTGTACGTCAAACCCAAGTTCGTTATACCAATGGCGGATTCCAATTTGCGATAGAAAACCCAGAAACAACTTTAACGGATAATATAGATGCTGGCGCAGGCCGTATTACTAGTGGTAGTGGTATGGTGCCTGATTTTATCGCCCGATATAACATCAATACAGAAGGTGGCGCTAAATATACTGTGGCGGGTCTGATTCGCCAGCTTAATATCGATAATGCTGACTATGATGCCCAAGAGATGGCCTACGGGGTTAGCATGACCGGAATGATACCTGTTGGTGATGACGACTTGAAATTTTCAGCAACCGCGGGCTCGGGCTTAGGTCGCTATATGGCATTAAATTATGCTAACGCAGGGGTCATTAATGGTGAAGGCGATATTGAAACCATTGATTCATTTGGTGGATTTGTATCGTATCGGCACTGGTGGAGTGACAAGTGGCGCTCCAGCCTAACATTTTCGGGTTTTAAAGCAGATAACAACGAGAGTTTAACCGGTGGCTTAGTCAACAAAGAGTCCTACTCAGGTTACATCAACCTTTTATATTCTCCAATCAAGCCTATCACGCTTGGCATGGAGTATATGTACGCAGAAAATACGAAGCAAAATAATGACTCTGCAGAGTTAAATAGAGTCATGTTCTCTTTTAAGTACACCTTGTAATCTCGGTTGGATTTATAAAGGAATATATCAGGCACACAACAATGAAAGCTCCCATTCATTGTTAAGCCATGGACGGCGTGCCTGACATTGTTAACCAGCAATCTTATCTTTAATTATATTTTTTATTAAAACCCTGTCTTTTATTAAATTTCGCTTTATTTTTGTTCTCTAAAGAATGCATGTCTTCTTTATTTTTTGATTATTTAGGGTGTTATTTTGTTGGCTTTTTTGTTCGGTTTTTTTGTTGGTTATTGTGATATTGGCAACATGCTGTTGGTTTTATGTTGATTTGCGTTGTTTTTTGGAATTGGTTCCATGTTTATTATTCGCTCTGTCATTAGGGTTTTAATTAATTTAACGGGTGATGTATGAAACTGAAAATAATGTTGGGTTCTATTTTGTTATCGAGCAGTGCAATGGCTGCAGATATACCAGACTATCTTGATGTAAACGATATTAATAATGCTGAGTTTGTTTGTTTAGGAGAAACGCCTAGTTACAGTAAAAAAGATCAAAAGTATATCGATATTCTTTGGAAAGAAACCTTAAGTTATTTACAAGCCTACGCCACCGCATTAACGAATGATAGTGCTGGGGATTGCTTAAATTCAGATACCGCTTTATTTGATACCACTAATGGTGGTCAAAAAATGTGTGTGATGGATCGCCGCGACATGAAACTGATGGTGAAGAATATCCATCAAGTTTTGAATAATCCAGAGCAAGCAAAGCGTTGCTTCGGTGCCAGAGAGGATGTGGATTGGATTTATAATCCAGGTGGGGATCTAACCAAAAACTCACCCGTAGCGCAACACTTTAAGCGAATGACTTTTGAGGAGTTTTTTGACAAAAAAGTCACCAATAAAGAAGTGAAAGAGTTAGGCCAATCATTTAGTAAAAATTTCTACAAAATGGTGACCGGTGATGAAGTGAAAATGCCAGCAGTTTTCCCCTATGATATCAGTGCCAAATCTTTACCTAATTTGTGGGCAGCGGCAGGTTGGTTCCCTATGTATGCAGAAGAAAGTAAACGCAATGATAAAAACTTCAATAATATCCGTGGCGGTTACGCTTACGCAGAAATTTTTGGTCACTGGGGGTTATTGCGCATTGATACCATCAATGGCGAGAAAGTCGGTGCTGAAGTCGGCATGACAGTGCAGTCGGTCAACACGCTATATCCATTCCATAACCATGCTATTTCTGAGATGTATTACAACATGCGTGAGCCTGCTTGTGCTAATCAATTCCAGACTATGGCGATTCGTGAAGATTCCCCGCTTGTTAAAACAGTCAAAGAGACTGACACCATGCGCAGAGTACAGTTTGATGAAGGTCAGCATAACTCGCAAACCATGTGGTTATCGGGCAGTGCTGATCAAGATTCTTTATTGTACTTCCACCAAAATACAATCCATGGCTTTGAGATAGACGGTAGCTGCGAAGCTAAGCCCGAAGAGCGCGCCATCGTATCGGTTTGGGCGCGCAGTAATGCCCATGATACTCGCAATGACTACGGCACCACGCTGTTGTGCGAATCTGCGGCCAACCCTGGTACGCCAGCAAAACGTGGTGAAATGATCCAATGTGACCTCACCAAGTTGAAGTGGTAAATGCTCAACGGTTGTCAGGCCTCCCACTGACAACCAAGCCATGGATGGCGCTCAACTTATTAGATCAAAATTGATAGACAGAGACCGGATAAATAAGGGTTTTTGCGGCCCGCTATGGGCTGCATTTATATAAAAATAATTGAGGTTGTGATGAATAAATACAAATTGGCTATGTCAGCTATAGCCGTGACGCTCGGGTTAAACAGTGCGTTGGTTTATGCTGATGATACGGTGATTGGTGGCTCATTAAGAGCTAACTACAGTTATAAAGATTACTCAGAATCGTCAAAAGATAAAGGCGGTGACTTAGATTTTAATTTGTTGGCAATTAAAGTGAGTCATAGTTGGGATGACTTCGGCGTTGCTGCCGAATATCGATTCTATGATGGCTATGACCATTTAAAATATGGCTATGCGTTTTGGAATTATGACGATGAGTTAACCTTCAATATTGGTGCGATTAGTAAACCTTTTGGTAATAAGAATTATGCCTCTCACAACTGGTGGTATAGCTTAAATTACTATTTAGGGTTTGAGGATGATTATGGACTCGGTGTGGGGATGGCCTATGAAAAAGGCGCATCGACCACTGAGCTCGCTTTTATTAAAAATGCGGTATATGGCGGTAATGATCATCGAGATTTTGCCGGCACAGTAGCCAAAGGCACCGTAGGTGATACCACCTATAATAATGAGCAAACCAATATGCTTGCCGGTCGCCAGAGTTATACGTTAAGTAGCGGTGAGCTCACCACTATCGTTGGCGCCTCAGTTGAATATGGTCAACTCTACAATGACGAATTCGGTGAGAACGGTGATCTGCTCAATTATGCGGTGCATCTTGATATGAATTACGCCGGCTGGGGCTTGCAGGCTCAATATCTTGCCTATGATTTTGACCAGTATGAGGATGGTCAGATAGACCCTAATAAAATAGGTATGGGTATGTTGGGTGGCTTTTATGAAGTGGCGAGTAAGGGCAATATTTATACCGCCAACTTGTCTAAAACGATTGCTACCAGTTGGGGGAGTTATACCTTGTACAATGACTTTAGCATGGTCCAACCCGATGTTGATGAGTTTGATGATTCCGTGCTGAACACCACTGGTGTGTCGATAAGTTATGGCCAGTTCTTTGTTTATGTTGACCTGTATAGCGCTAAAAATGTGTTATGGCTAGGTGGCAATAATTTAGGGCTTACCCAAGCTAATGATGACTGGAACTATCGTTTCAACATTAATATGCAATATTACTTTTAAACACAGCCCGCTAAAAACAACAATGCCAACCGCTTTCGGTTGGCATTGTTTATTGTGTTCTGCAATCTACGCCGCTATTTCTGGTACTTCTGCTAATTCCAGCACGTTGGCTTTAATCAATGAGATTAGCTGCAAGGTCGCATCTGTTTGCGTATCGGGATTGAGGTACAGTGACTCATTAAATGTCGGCAGGATCGGCAGTCCATGCTCCATGGGATCGAGTATCTGCATCTGTTCAGTAATACGAAACTCAGCAATGGGCGCGACTACAAGGTCATTCTCTACTGCCATACACAGCGCTTGTGGCGAAGGTGTTGATAGCAGTACGTTAATTGGTCGCATCGAGATTTGATGGTTGGCAAAAACCTGAGCACGAATCGGACAGTTTTCTGGGTATAACGCCATAGGGATGACATCGCGCGTGTGCGCGGCACCATTTTTAGCTGAGACCCAATGGAATTTGCGCTCAAACAGCATTTCGCCGTGGGCAGGTGGCTGCCAATGGGTGGCGACAATGAGATCAAACTCCCCTTGTTGCAGACGTTTGTACAAATTGCCGCTCACGTCGGTATCTATCACTAATTCGATACAGGTGAATTCACGAATAAATTCGAGCAAGCAACTACTGAGATAGCGCTTAATGTAATCGGTCGGTACACCCAAGCGAATCACTTCACGATTTTGGCAATCTTTAATTTCATCAAGGGCTTGGGTACTCAACTGCATCATCTTATAGGCGTAGTTGAGCAAGGTGGTGCCCGAGTCTGTTAATGTTATGCCTTTGTTATCCCTAACCATCAGGGTTTGGCCAACAGATTCTTCTAATTTCTTGATCTGTAAACTCAACGCTGATTGGGTTCGACACACTTGTTCTGCAGCCTTAGATAAGTTGCCACACTCGGCTACAGCAATGAAACTTTCCAGCAGTTCGATCTTTAACATAGTGCTATTGAGTTTATTGATAGTGGTATCAGTATTACTCAATATGGGGTAGTTAAAAACCTTGCTATGCTAAGACTGTGAACTACATGTTTATAACATTTGGCAAAGTGTGACGGGGTCGATATGAGTAACTGGGAACAACGGGGTCAATATTTGGTTGAGGTCGCTCAGCGCTGCCTTGAAGGGCATAAGTCGTTTGACTTGTGTCGCTCACATTTAGTCAAAGCCAGTCAAATATCCAAAGGTACGATATACAATCATTTTCCCAGTGAGGCCGACTTGATCGTTGCCGTTGCTGTTGATGATTTAAAGTCTTGCCTTGCCCAAGCAAAGCTCGATCAACAGTTATATCCCGACCCATATCATCGTTTCTTATTTCATCACTGCTGGCGTCTATACGATGTATTGGCGAACAATAAATTTGTCATTGAGCGGGTAATGCCCAATGAGGATATTCTCAATGCCGCCGGCGAGTACTATCAAGATCAATTCAATAGTTATTATGCTGAGTACAAATTGTGGCTGACAGAGACCATTGCTGAAATTGGTTTAGTCGAAGGCTTTGACCGCCATGAACTGGTGTCTCACTATCTACGCGGCGCGATTATCAATTGTGATGATGACAACAAAGCGGCTGATGATCCGCAGCTGTATCATCAGTACTGCTACGCGATTACTCACTTGTTAGGTCACTCCGATAGACGTATACCGACCAAAGCCTATTTTAAGTTGTGGTTGCAGCAGTTAAGCGGCGATCAGGCAGCCTAAGTGACTGTAAATAACCTGCATTAACAGCGATAAGTTAACCGATTTATCGCGACCTCTTTTCTGTTGTAGATAACTCATCTTCTGCGAGGGTGAATTTATCACAATCGCGACTCAGCTCGTTGGTCAACTGACTCAGTGACTGCGCCCCCTGAGCAAGTTGCTGAGAAATCGCGACGACCTGATCGCTCACCTCTTCAATCTGCGCCAAATTGTGGGTCAGTTCATTGGTGGCCTGTGCTTGTTCATTACATCCAGATGCAATTGCCGCTAGGTGGTGAGTCGAGCTGTCCATTTGCGTCACTATGCCATCAAATGCGGCCTCTGTTTGGGTGGCAATTTGGTTATATCAATCGGCATAAGAAAGTGATCTACTCAGAGCTATTTTTGGCAAACTAGTTCGAGACGAATAACTTAAGTAATAGTGGTTCTATTGGGAAGTTATTCAACGAAGAAGTAGGCAGCCAAAAAAGCGCCCAAAGGGCGAGTTTTAGCACTTCTGATACTGTGTAAACGAACTTGAACGTAGAGTAACTATGTCCTTCATTCGTTGCCTTGTCTCAAAAGCGCTAAACTCTCGCTGAACGATCACATCTTTATGCCGATTGGTATTAGCTTGAGTCATTAGCTCAATGGAAGTGTTGACCAGCGCTGTGGTTTTTGATGCTGCGCTGGCGGTGCGGTTAGCCAGTTGCCTGACCTCATCGGCCACAACCGCAAAACCGCGACCATGCTCGCCCGCGCGCGCGGCTTCAATGGCGGCATTAAGGGCGATGAGATTGGTTTGATCGGCAATATTGGTTATTTCACCCATGATATGCGCAATTTCGCTGCCCGAAGTTTGTATCTGTACTAATGCTTGGGCGAGTTGTTGCATCTGCTGATGGCTTTCAGTTGCTTGATTTAAGGTTGTTTGGCCTTGATTACTGATGTCGCTTGCTGAGCTAGCGGTGATTTGAGTCTGGCTGTCGATTTCATGTAATGCTGAGCTCATGGTGGTGACAAAACTCAACTGTTCATTAGCGCCAGCGGCAAGATGAACACTGCCTTGATTAAGCTCTTCGCTGTTGGCAGAAATGGCTTGAGTACAATGCTTCACTGAGCGGACTAAATGGGCCAAGTTATTCAGCATTTTTTGCAGGGCTAAGCCTAAAGCATCACGCTGCCCAGCAAGGTGCACCTGGCAGGATAGATCGCCATGGGCAATCTTTTCTGCGGTGGCAATTTGCTGTTGTTGCACAGTGACAAGGTGGGCGACAGCATGGGCAATATGCCCCAATTCATCTTGTCGTTGTTGCTGCTGTTGCCAAGCCTGTTGATTGACTTGGCTTAAGTGGATATCGCCTTCAGCTAAGTGCGCAACTGCACTTGCTACGGTACTTAAACCGCGGGTGATGATATTCACCAGTTTGATGATAAGTAGCGCAACGACCACAATAGCGGCAAGGGCGACCAATGAGCTCACCATAATCAGCTTACGTTCATTTTCAGCCAATACTTGGGTATCAACACCGGTGACAATTGACCAGCCACTGAGCGCATCTTTAACCTGCCAACCTTGGTAATCAGCGCCAGCTTGCTGGAAATGTACAGGCTGATTTTGCTGATGACAAAGCGAGCTGAGGGCTAAGGTTTTGCTTGCCGTGCTTGGCTGTTTATGGGCCAACAGTTGACAGTTAGCTGAGATAACAAAGGCGCTACTGTGGGGCTGCACTTGAGTGATATCAACATAATCCTGGTAAAAATTATCCAGCGGCAGACTCATGAACAACACATTGTTGTTGGTCACCTGCTGGGCAAACGTCACTAACAACTTACCGTCGACACGGCTATGTACAGGCTCGGATATAATCAGTTTATTACTCTCTTTTGCCGCGATGACATAGGGCATTTGTTGATAGTTTTTACCGATCCTATTTGGGTTACTGGCTGCAATGGCGATTTGCTGCTGATTGAGTAATGCGATGTTTCTGGCACCAACTTGTGTTGCGATAGCTTGCAAGTGTTCTGATAGTGTCGGCTGCCACTGCGGATTGTCGATGGCTAAACGGGTGAGGGGGCTCGCGGTTAATGCCGTTAAAGTGTGTTGATGGTTACTGACCCATTGACCAATATTATTGCGCACTAAATTTGCGGTTGTTTGCATGGCAATGGTGCTGGAACGCTGCATCATATTCAGACTGAGGTGGATGCACACATAAGCGATACAAACCAGCGCTAACGTGACTAATGGAATCAACAGTGCATTAAATCGATAACGTAATTTCATTGTCCACCTCTCATCTTGAGTCGAGCAGAAGTTAGCAGTTAAATCACCACTTGTTTAAACAGGTTCTGAATAATGAAAAGGCCAATAAAACAGGCAATAGCTGACATGATTGGGGTAATGACCCAGCCAATTAAAATACGTCCTAGCACTCGCCATTGCACCGGCAGCTTTTTCAACAGAGCAATGCCCACCACCGCACCAATCACAGCTTGAGAGCTGGAGACTGGCACTAAAGGAATAGCCGGTAATCCAATGCTGACAAATGCATTGGATAATGATTGTGATGAGAAGATAAACAACACAATGGAGTGAGCCATGACCACTACCCACGCGGTAACCGGGGTCATGGCAATGAGATTGTCACCAACGGTCATCATCACTTTTTTAGAGTAAGTGAATACCCCAATACTGATCGCCACCGCGCCGATGAAAAATAGCTGCATGGCGGGAGTCAGGGTTAAGCCAAATAGATCCATGGGATCAATGGGAGTTGATAAGACAAATACTCCCATGACGTTGGCGATATTGTTGGCACCTAGGCTGTATGATCCAAAAGCACCCGCAATAATTAGTCCGATACGTGTCCATTTATCCAGTTGGAATAGGCCTGGCCTTAAGCGGGCGATGGTGGCGCTGACGAGTTTGAAAAGCAGTACCGCTGTTATCGCTGCCAGTATTGGACACAGTACCCAAGTGCTGAGGATTTTGGTGAGAACTTCTGAATCTGTTGGCATGCCGCTAAACAGATTCCAGCCGATGATCGCCCCGACAATGGCTTGCCCTGTTGACACCGGCAGCCCAGATTTAGTCATGAAATATACGGTGGTAGCAGCTGATAGTGCGACAGTAAAAGCACCACCGATGGCAGAAACTTTGCCCAGTGCCCCTAAGGTGTGAGATGCGCCTGCACCACTAATGACCGCGCCAAGAATCACCATCACCGAACAGATAAGGGCGGCGGTGGAGAACTTGACCATTTTCGATCCCACTGCGGTACCAAAGACATTCGCCGCATCATTGGCGCCCAGCGACCAGCCTAGAAATAAGCCACTTGAGAGAAAGATCCAGATAGCAATATCCATATTACCGCCCTCTTATTGCACGCGTTTGAGGGTAAAGATGGCGATGCGGTCGCTGATATCTTCGGCAAGGTTGGCGACCTGATCTATGCGGTCGCAGAAATAGCGTAGCTGAATTTTATTGACTAAGGGGATATCGGTATCAAACAGCATCACTTTGGTGCGAGTGCATTGCTTATCTGCTTGGCTCTCAAAGGCGATGACTTTAGTGTGGTATTCCTGTACCCGCTGTAGATCGGTAAAAAAGCTCTTAGCGCATAGCAGGGTATGATCTATGGTTTCACCAACGGTATTGAGTAGGATTAACAGCTCTTCGCCGACGGACTTTGGGATGGCTGGTTGCTCAATTTTAAGGTGCAGGCCAATGGTTTCTTGACGATTAATCAACCTGTCAGTGAGATCGATCAGTGAAGCTACATCCGAGCGTAAATCAGGAATAAGGGTTTTACGATACAGGGTTTGTTCGATTTCACGTTTTAAAAGATCAGCCTGATGCTCGATATCTTGTAACTCGGTTAGTGCAGTGATAAATGCTTCGCTTTGCGGCCCATAATTTAGGTAGCTTTGCCACATTTCAACGGACTTATGGTGCGCTAAGGTGACTTGATCGAAAAACAGGTAAACCTTGGTTTCCGTTGATTGAGACTGAGAAAGAAGCGTAGTGAGCCGAGAAAAGCCAAACATTGGCATCTCCTTGTGGTGATGTTGAGAGGGAGGTGTGCTGGTGGCAGGCTCGCTATCGGGAGCAGGGAATAGCGAGCCTGCGATGGTCGCGCAGTACTACTTAAATGCGTTACTCATTTCAAAGGTCGCATTGGTTTTTGAACCTTGGTGGCCCTGTCCCAAATTGACGGCATTCACTTGTTCGAATAGGTATTCATAGGCTTGCTCGAGTCGTTCCTGACTGCCAGCGCTGCCTTTGAAAGAAAATTCGGTGAATGTGATACGCGGTTGACGGTAGTATGGCGTCCAAAGTTGAAAATCAACTTCGATATCATCATAGCGGCGGTCATTCATGCTGCCTTCCCAGCCATGGGTTCGCATCACGATGGTTTGCGCTAAATCGTTTTTGTTGGCTTCATAAGTGTCACCAATAATCGACCAAATCGCCTTGTTCTTTTTCAAGATTTTAAATACTTGTTCATAGTCGACATCTTTGACATTGATGTCGGCAGGAGAGTAAGGCACATCATAGCTGACACTGTAGGCTGCTTTACCATTGGTGTAGTCGATCTCGGCTTTACGATAGCGGCTGATATCACCAAAGCCTTCAGGGTGATCAGCACGTAGTTTGATGGTGATTTTACTTTTACGGGGTTTGGTCACATGTTCACGAACACGGATATTAATATCTTTGGCTTTAAAAGCACGGTTCGGCGTATCAATATAGGTGACCAATTTGATGGAGATATCATCATCAAATTTAATAAAATCAAATGCCTCTTTAAAGTCTGGAGTCAGCTTGTTTGCCCCATAGGGCAAGGTTTTACCCACCCCCGTATTGACATGATACTCCAAAGAGGTGAACTGTTCTGGCGACAGGGCATAAGCATTAGCGCCTAAGCATAGGTTAACCAGTCCAATTAAAAGTAGGTTGTTTCTCATCTGCGTGGCTCCTTTAGAATGCGTACTGTAAGCGGGCTTGGAAGATATTACCGTCTTGTTCATACAGGATCAGGTCAGGATTACTGTGGTGTTCAAACCCTTGTTCGTAATCAGCTTGAGTGTGTACATAGTTAAACTGGGCTTTTAAGTTGTTTTCGATATACCAATTGACACCGACTACGTAATCAGTCTTCTTGCCGCCATAGATATTGGCGTCGGTATCGTTAAA
Organism: Shewanella waksmanii; assembly: GCF_043643685.1. Classification (GTDB taxonomy): domain Bacteria; phylum Pseudomonadota; class Gammaproteobacteria; order Enterobacterales; family Shewanellaceae; genus Shewanella; species Shewanella waksmanii_A. The sequence continues at coordinate 143,940 of NZ_JBHZSN010000005.1, read as the reverse complement.
GTCAGCGTAGTCGACACGTGCCGCGATCTCCCAAGCACCCCAGCCACCTTTAGACAGTGCATTCTCGGGCTTAACGGTTTTGAAGGTGCCTTTTTTACTGCCATAGCGCCAGCTTTCGCCGGTTAAGGTATAAACTGCTTGCGCATAACCACTGTTGATTGTGGCACTGCCCATGTTGTCGCCTTTGATGTATAAATCATCGGTTTTAGCTAGCATGTATTCGGCTTGAATTAACAAGTTGCGATGCTGATAAGCGGCTTCAAGTCCATAATGTTGGGTGGATTTAGTATTGAATTTACCAGTATCAATGATGCGGCCTGTAGCCTTTGTGTTTGGTCGAGCACGATAACGGGTTTCTTCCATGTTGCTGTTGTTTTTGGTGTAAAGCGCGCTGGCACCTAAATGCAGTAAGTGGTCGCTATTATTGATAGGCGCCATGGTAAAGCGGGCATTAAACACATCTTGTTTTTCATTGAGATCGTCATCATTGACCAGAGCGGTAACACCATAGCCAGCGCTAAAATTATATCCGTCACCGTAATATAACCAGGACGCCCCTACAGCGCGGTCAGGCGAGAAAGTATCGGTGCTGGCTCGCTCTAAGAAAGCCAAATGAGCAGAACTGCCCGTCGCTTCAAGACCGAAACCGAATTTTTGGAAACCTACTTTGATTTCACTATTATCAAAGCCACGGTAATTGACGTTGGCATCTTTAACTTCAACTTCTGAAACGCCGTCAAAATCAAATTCTAGTGAGTATTTCCAGACATTGGAGAAGTAGCCTTCTACACCAAAGCGAACGCGACGAAAACTCACTTCGTTAATGCCGTCTTGGTACTCAAGTTTGCTGCCTGTATAGAAAGGGTCGGCATTGACATAATCGAGTTGAAAACGACCAGTGAACTGCATAGTTGATTGGCCATCTTTAGACATTAGTTCAGGAGAGGGATCCCCTGATTCAAACTTGACTCGGTCATTGGCGTTGGCAGCATCCTTAGCTTCAATAAGCTCAATTTCCAAAGCGTTTAGACGCTCTTCAAGTTCAGTAATTTTATCTGCATCACCTGCCATGGCCGCAGATGAAAAACACAGTAGAGATGTTGAAATTGCTACTGCAATGCGAGACCGAGAAAAACCATTTTTGTTCACCATAATGTCTATCCTTAATATCTTATTTTAGATGTTAACGCGGTGTAAGAAATCTGCTGTTTCCTGATGAGCTAATAGTAAGCAGATCGCCGCATTAAAAACTTGATCCATGTCTATTAATTTCAACTTAATCGTACAATTTATTTTGTTTTTGGAAATGTTCTAAATGCTTAAGTTTTACCGAATGTATGATGGCAGATAGGCATCTTATCAATCATTGGGCAGCAAAGTGCCCCACTGAAAAAAATCTTCTTTTTATCAGTGTTTATTGGGTTGAGTTATAAAAGCGGACTTATTCTATGTTATTGATTTTTACACTGTAAACTCCGTGTATGCCTTTTCTGCTAGCCACTACACGATAGTGGCTGTAGCGCGGGCCGCTGCCGGTATCTAGGCTGACTAGCAGGTAAATTGTATGGGTTTTGTGGACGGTGGTAAGCCGAATATGTTGTGCGTTTTGAAAGTAATGATTACTGAGGATTTTGGGCAGAGAACGCAAAGTTTTACTTAAGTTAACTGTCAGTTCATCTATAAACTTTTCATTGGTTCTTTGCTGCTTTTCTGTTGTGAAACTGTAACGTCTTAGGTAGACCCAGTGACTCGAGTTACTGTTTGAATCTTGACCAGGTCTGCGCCTGAGTAGCGCTTGAATTTGTTTTGGAAGCCGCTGCTGTTGTTGACTGAAAAAGCTTTCTGTCGCGGCGGCCACTTCCCGTTGTCGGTTGCCCTGGTAATATCGCGATTGATGTTGAAAGTAGCGCGACGAGAATACCTGCATTAGGTACTGGCGCCCCAGCTCTTTAATACGATCTTTGAGGATGTAGGAGAGCACCAGTGAGAAAAAGAACGGTGTCGAGAAATTGCCAAACGCTTGCTGGGTAGCAAATGCCACAGCGGTGGCGAACGCCATTGCTAATGCCGCTGCAAAACCAAAAATTATTTGCTGGGCATATTGACCATTTTTCAACTTTTTACGTTTGACTTTATAAGGTGTGTTGATGACCTTTCGGGCGATATGTAATTTGTTGAGTAGCCGCTCTTGGCCTTCTTCACTGTCATCATGCAGTTTGAGTTGATGTTGCTCAGCGACGGCTAGGGTGCGTTGTAGCAAAGGCTCGAGCACGCATTGGGTCGTTGGTTGTGATTGACGTAACTGTGCCAGCAGTGCTTGATAGGCGTCGTAAACTAGTTGATGACGAGCTAGTTTATATAAGCGTAATTGGGTTATGTGGCTATCGTTATTATGAATATTCCAACACTGCTCGATAGCGTCGTGGAGTATCAGCAGTTGCTCCGTATCGGCAAGGCTTAATAACTGACGCATATCACTGACAAAATGAGATAGTGCTAATCGGTAGCGACGCTGATTTCGCGCAGCTTGAGCATGGGCTGTATGCCTGAGTGTGAACAACGCGTGTTTGACGGAATCAATGCTTGGCGGCGTTGCGCGACAGATCAACTGTCTTTGCGCTAAGTTTTGGTAGAAATGGGTCGGATTGATGATGTCGCTATTTTCGGCCAAGTGGGCGGGAAGAATAAAATGGACCTTTAGCTGAGCCCGTTTAACGTGGGCAGCGAACTCGCTGCGCACGCTAAGGTGGTATTGGTCAGCTTTAAATAGCGACACGGCCATGTTCTATTTCCAAGTGGTGAACGGTTGCTTCATCAACATTGAGTTGTAGTATTTAGCATCACCGGTCACCTCTTCGGCCAACCATGAAGGCTTATTGACGACTTGGTCTTCGCTATTGAGTTCAACTTCCGCTACAACTAACCCTTGATTGCTTTGATAAAACTCATCAACCTCGAAGATATGATTGAGGTGTTCCACCAAGTAACGGGTTTTATCAATGACGCCAGGTTCACAAATCTTCAGCAGCGCTTGTGCTTCTTCTACTGCAATTTCTTGCTCCCATTCATAACGAGAAGCACCTGATTCATTACCGATACCTTTGATCGTTAAGAAACCTTTTTCGCCTTTGATACGCACTCGCACTGTACGCTCAGGCACACTGCTGAGGTAGCCTTGAACAATGCGCACAGCTCTTGCTGCTTGATGCTTAAAGTCGTCATTCTTTACTAAATACTTGCGTTCTATTTCTTGTGCCATGAATGTGGCTCCTTGTTATTAGTTAGCCAGTGGCAAGTTTTTCATGCCGATCACACGCTTAATTGCCTGCAGGTAATTGATATTCTCAACACCTTCTAATTTCACGTCTTTGATGGTCTTTTGGATGTCTTCGAGTTCAGTTGATTCGCTGTTAATGCTGACAATTTTGGCGCCATTGACGAGTACGTTGGCGACTTCGCAAATCGTGTCATTAACCATGTAACCAAAGCGCTCTTTGTGAATGTTCACTGCCTGTAAGTCGGCGTGGGCATCAATCAGTGCAATGAACTCGTCAAAGCTATATTCCGTTTGTGTCAGCTCCGGTAATTCAACCATGAAGGCTGGAAAGATCTCTTCGGTGAGTTGTGCGCGGCTTATGGGAAATTCTGCTTTTAGTTTGGGATCCCATTGCTCTAAACCGTCAACGGTTTGCACATAAGCTTTGACATCCATTTTGCCGTCACGAATTTTTGTATTGTTGAGGTCATTAGTGCGCGACATGATGTAGATTTCATCGCTTTCACGGTGCCAAACTTTCTCGGGAACTGGGTTGGATAAGCGCGCCATGCGCTCTGCTGATTCACTGAAGTCTTGTCCAAAAGTGCGGAATTCAAATCGAGGTTTGGATATTTCGCCAATTTTTAATGCTGACATTGAGGTTTCCTTACAAATCATAGTGTGGATTTAGATTGCCCATTTACAGTACTGATAAATGACGCAATAAAAACCGATCCGGATCAAGTTTTTGTAAAATTAGTTTGGACCTAATCGTACATTAAATTTGCCATCTCTGTTTTTGTGTGTATAAATTTCAAATAAAAACAATTACTTATTTATTCTATCTTTGTTTTGTTGTGTTTTTAAATATTTTTTATTTAAAACTTATGGTGATTTTTATTGATCTTGATCGCCTTTTTTTGAGGCGGATATGGGTACAGTGAAACTACAGTTAATTCGCTCAGGGAATAAGAATAATGTCTAAGACTGATGTGCCCCAAACCGACCCGCTTGATATGAGTCAATATCGGATGGAGTCCTTACCTGTTAGAAGCAAAAGTCGATTTGAACAATGGCTTGCTCAAGCGGGTATTTGGATAGCGCTGGCGGTGTTTGTGGGTATTTTGTTGTCTGAGCCAGCCAGCTTTTTGGTGAATTTTGATCCGCAGACATTAAGTAAAACTGCATTGGAGCGCTTTGAGCAAGATGGTCTTGCCATCTTTAGTGCCAGAGGTACCGCAATGTTGGCCATATTCTGCGCCGCGGTCATCTTATGGATCACTGAGCCTATCCCGAACTATTTGACCTCACTGATGGTGATCATTGCCATGGTTTTAACCGGGGTCTTACCTGAAAAAGTGGCTTATGCGCAGTTAGGTCATCCGATTATGTGGCTCAATATTCTGTCGTTTATTTTGGCATCAATGTTGGTTACATCCGGAGCGGCCAAGCGATTTGCGCTGTGGTTTATTTGCCGCTTTGGTACCAGTGCCACGCCCATTTTCTATAGCTTCATGGTTATCAACTTAGTCTTGTCGGCGTTTATTTCTGCTACCACCGCTAAAGCGGCGATTTTAATGCCGATATTTATGGTTATTGCGGCTGTTTATGGCGCACGTGGTGGCGATAACAAGAATAATTTTGGCCGTAATTTAGTGCTGCAAAACTTGCTGCAAATTAACCTGTGTGCCGGGGCATTTGTTACAGGCTCAGGGGCTAACTTGCTTGCAGCCAGCTTAATTGCTGGGGCAATTGGCGGTAGTTTCTTTTTTGCCGACTGGATGATAGTCGCGTTGCCGATTGTGCTATGCATGATAGTGATTGGCTGGCTCATTGCCACCAAGATCTTTTTCCCTCTGGCACCAGAAGAGCGCTTGCCGCAAATTGAAGGCGGCATGGAACGCCTGCAATCAGAGTTAGATAAAATGGGCAAAGTGTCTTGGCGTGAAATTAAGTCGCTGGTCATTTTTGTCACCATTTTATTTTTCTGGGCGACGGATAAATATCATGGTGTTAGTGCCACAGCGATTGCCTTTATTGGTGCGATTGTCGCGTTATGTCCTCGTATCGGGGTCGTGAATTGGAACGAAGTGGATGTGCCTTGGCATCTGTTGTTGTTCTCAGCCGGCGCATACACGTTAGGTGCTGGATTTAAACAGACTGATTTGCCCAATTTAGCTGTGAACTTTAGTTTGGAGTATTTTGGCTTAGATGAAAGTACACCATTTAGCGTGTTCTATATCGGTTTGACTGGGGCGATGCTGTTGAGCTCATTAGTTTTCCAGTCAAAAACCATGCGTACTATGCTGTTTGTTCCCATTGCTATTGGTATTGCACAACGTTTTGATTTTCCCATTATGAGTTTGGCATTACCTGTCGCCTTACTCATTGAACATGTTTACGTTTTACCGTTTAATAGTAAGCCAGCGCTATTACTTTACTCCACAGACCATTACAGTTTGAGTGATACCTTCAAATTTGGATTCACAATGTTGATGATTGGATGGGCAAGCAGTATTTTAATGGGAGAGACTTGGTTTAAGTGGTTGGGCTATGCCCCTAATGGAGTTTTTTGGTAACCCATGAACAAGCCTTTATTGAATAATGTTGGGCGAGATAACCTATGAGCGCTAAAAGTAATGAGATCCGCAGTAAACTAGCCTTATTACAACTTGCTGAAGAGCTTGGCAGTATTAGCAAAGCTTGCGAAATCATGGGTTATAGCCGTGACAGTTATTATCGCTTCAAAAAGCAATACGCGACTGCGGGTGAACGCGGTTTAAAGAATTTATCTCGTAAAAAGCCGGCATTAAAAAATCGTGTGTCTGCGGAAGTGGAAGAGCAAGTGATCGAGATTGCTCTTGATTACCCCAACTATGGTCAAGCTAAAGTCGCAGAGTTGTTAACTGCTAGAGGCTGCAATGTGTCGGCATCTGGGGTGCGAACTATCTGGGTGCGACACAATTTAGAAACCCGCAAGAATCGTTTGTTAGCATTGAACGCTAAGCTTAAACATGAGCAATCTTGGTCACCGTTAGAGCAACAGCATTTAGAGCAGTTACATAAACTGACGCCCGATGATCCTGTATTTGAGTGTTTATTTCCGGGCGATATCTGTGTGCAAGATACCTTTGACTTAGGGGAAATTTCCCCTTTAGGCCAGCTATATCAACACACTTTTGTTGATGGCTATAGCCAATACGCTATAGCGGTGGTGATGGATGACAATAGCTCGGCATCTGCGGCGCAATTTCTGACTAACGTTGTCGAGCCTTGGTATCAGTCGCAGCAATTACCTATTAACAGTATTTTGACCGATAGGGGTACTGAGTTTTCTGGTAAGAAGGGCGCCGCTTTTAATGCGGCGCTGGCAGAGCGTAATATCAAGCATATTCAGATGCGTGCTTATAACGGCCCAGTGGTGAATGGTTTGGCTGCTCGTTTCCAGACTTTTGCCCATAACGCGTTTTTTGAACCTTTTTTAAAGGTTAATAAAATCAAGTCTTTGCGAGAGCTAAACCTTCACTTTGCCAACTGGCAGCACCAATACAATACTGAACAAGCTTTAGCGGGACGTTACACCTTAGGTAAAACAGCCGTTGAGGTGTTAGCGAGTAGTCGTCATTTAATCAACATCGCCAGCGAATAACCAGCCCTATTAGTGGGCTGGTAGCGTGATTGTCACTTTTAAACCGTTGGGCTGGGCATTAGTGGCATAGATACTGCCTTGGTGCGCATCTATCGCCGCTTTGGTGATCGCCAGTCCTAATCCCCAACCACCAGATTCTCTTTCTCGGGCAGATTGCGGTCGATAAAATGGTTCAAATATCGCCTGTAAATCTTGCGGGTTTTCAATACCTGGACCGTCGTCAAGGATCACTAGCTCAACCTGTTCGTCCAGATATTTTGCTTCAATCGTGATGCGCTTGTCGGCATAACGAATGGCATTACGCAGTAAGTTTTCTACCGCGCGTGCCAATGGTCTTGGGTAGGTGGGTAGGCGGATTTCATCATCAATGTTAATCACTAATTGTTTTTGCTGCTGCTCGGCTTCAAAATCTGCATCATCAAGCACTTGGGTCAAGGTTTCGTTAAGTGCTAATGGGTGTTTAACGTCATTGAAGTTGAGTTTTACTCGAGATAATTCCAGCAGTTCACCAATCATTTGGTCCAGCTGCTCAGCTTCGTAACCGATGCGTTCAATTTCTGTGGATCCTTGATCTTTTTTGCGGGCTAGTGCCAGCGCCAATTGCAGGCGAGTTAGTGGTGTACGTAGCTCGTGGGAGATATCACTAATCAGTCGTTGTTGACTGTTGACCATGTTTTCAACAGCATCGGCCATGGCATTAAAGGCTTGCGCCAATTGGCCAAATTCGTCGCTGCGCTTGCTGGTGCTAGGGTCAACACGGTGCTGTAAGTCTCCCTTAGCTAATGTTTCGGCGCTTTGTTTTAGTGAGCGTAGCGGCTTACCTAAGTGCCAAGCGAGCAATCCACACAGCAAGCCTGAAAGAAGAATGGCTAAGCTCAGGGTCAGTAGCTTGTTTTCAGAGAAGAAAAAGAACCAAGGCCTTGGGTGATGATCATCAATGCGGCCATACAAACTGTACTGCTCGTCATGGACTTGAAACTCATAGGGGCCAAAAATGAGCTCATTTTTAAATTGATGGCTAATGGGGTGATTAGCTTCTTCTGCCATCAGCATAAAGCGGCGCATTCCCCGTGACATACGATCTCGGTTAACCACTTGGCCTTGCTCATTGACGAGGTAAATACGCAGCGGTTTTCCGCGAAAGTTTTTGATGTTGCGAAAGTGCTTAAAGTGCGGGCGCTCAAGCAGCTCAGGCTGTTCGATAATCCGGTTGGCAATGCGTGATAACAGGGTTTCTAAATGTGGTGGCAGCGGCGCTTGATCATGATTTTGCTGTAATAAAGGCAACAAGCCAACGGCGGCAATAATTACGCTACTGCAGATCCAAAAACCGAGCAGTAGCTTGATAAAAATCCGATTGGGGGACGGGCTGATGATCATCTTAGGTTAACCAAATATAGCCTTTACCACGAATGGTTTTAACTCTTGGACGACCGTCGCTGCGTTCGGGCAGCTTTTTTCGTAAGTTAGAGAGGTGCATATCTAGGCTGCGGTCAAATGGCATTAACTTCTTACCTAAGACTTTTTCACTCAATAGGTCTTTGCTGATTAACTCTCCGGCGTGTTGCACCATTTCCAGCAATAATCCAAATTCGGTACCCGTTAATATCAGCGATTGCTCTTGGCAGTAGACCTCTTGGCGGCTGGCATCCAGTTTTATATCGCCAAATTCAATCACCGATGTTGCACTTTCTTCTTGGGTATTGTGGGTGCGTCGAATGATGGCCTTCATTCTGGCGATTAATTCACGGTCATTAAAAGGTTTAGGTAAGTAGTCATCGGCGCCAATTTCCAAGCCGACAACCCGATCGATCTCATCACCACGAGCAGTGAGCATCAATACCGGCGTTTGTTTTTGCGCCCGTAATGCCTTGAGGACTTCAAAGCCGTTCATTTGCGGTAACATGACATCGAGTAAGATCAGATCGAATGACTGACTTAGCGCGAGCTCTAAACCGCGCTGACCATCATGGGCTAAAGTGAGTTCAAATCCTTCTAACTCCAAAAGCTGAGCTAATAGCTCTGCTAAACCAAGATCATCATCAATCAATAATATGTGGCTCATGCCATACCTCTAACAAATTAACTATCACGATTAGTATACCGAGTTGGACGTCAATTGCAGTCTAGCTTTGTAAGTCTGTGTAAAGCCGTTATCTAGCGTTAATTAACATGTTATCGGTATAAAGGCGTTAACATCTTAAGAAATAAGCGTAAGTTTCGCTACTGACATAGATGTTTGCAACATATTTACAGTCATTTACCAAAGCTAAACCCACAATTACATTGCGCGGGCTAAACTGGTAGCAACTTCATCGACAAGAGAGAGACATTATGAATACTCGTCAACTTAAAGCAGGTGTAATCGCCTTATTAGCCAGTTCCGCCGTGATGATGGCGCCAGCAACATACGCCAATGATGGTGGTTACCATAAAGGTGGTTATCATCAAATGGAGCGCGGTGGTCATCACGCTGGTCTGAAAAAGATGTTCAGAGGTTTAGATTTGACTGATGAGCAGCGCGAACAGGTAAAAACCATTGTTAAGCAAACTCGCGAAGAGATGAAAGCCCTTGGTGCAAGTAAAGAAGAGCGTCAAACCCATAAAGATGAGATGCTAGCGTTAATTACCGCTGATGGATTTGACGAAAGCCAAGCGGCTAACTTAATCGCGACTAAGCAAGCTAAGCGTCAACAAGCTGGTGTGATTATGCTTAAAGCGCAAAATCAGGTTTACCAACTATTGACCCCAGAGCAGCAAGAAAAGTTTAAAGAAAACTTTGATAAAAAAGGTAAGCGCAAGCATAGGTAAAGTCAGCCCTATGTCATGATTTTGATGTAAACTAACGTGATATGCTTCCCCTCTGCTTCTATGTAGTGATATGACGTTATGACTCAAGCTTCCCAATATGATAAATGGGTGAAACTCGCCAGTCGCGCTGCGGTTGCGACGGCTTTCACCCTTATCTTTATTAAACTTGCTGCCTGGATGTATTCCGGTTCAGCCAGTATGTTGGCGTCCTTAACCGATTCTTTTGCTGATGCGCTGGCATCCATTGTTAATTTCATTGCTATCCGATATGCCATTGTCCCTGCTGATAAAGATCATCGTTATGGTCACGGTAAAGCCGAACCATTAGCCGCGTTAGCGCAATCAGCGTTCATTTTGGGGACCGCGTTCCTATTGTTGTTTCACGGTGGTGATCGCCTCATTAATCCGACCCCGGTTAACAGTCCAATGTTGGGGGTGGTGGTGTCAATTGTGGCTATTATGCTGACATTGGCGTTGGTGATGTTACAAAAGAAAGCCGTTGCAGCTACTTCCAGTACCGTTATTGAAGCCGATGCATTGCATTACAAATCAGATTTACTGCTCAATGCGGCGGTATTGTTGGCGTTAGTGCTTGCCTACTATGGTTGGTGGTGGGCCGATGGTTTGTTTGCGGTACTGATTGCGCTATTTATTGGTCAGCAAGCAATCGATTTAGGTTATCGCTCTATTCAAAGCTTGTTAGATCGTGAACTCGATAGTGAAGTTCGTCAGCAAATTGCTGAATTAATTAAGCAAGATCCACAAATTCATGGCTTTCATGATCTGCGAACTCGGGAGTCGGGCAAAACGACTTTTGTGCAGTTTCATTTAGAGTTAGATGGTCGTTTGAGTTTGCATCAAGCCCACGCCATTGCAGAGGCAGCGGAGCAGCGAGTTGCCAGTTTATTTGATGATGCAGAAGTCATCGTGCATCAAGACCCAATTATCGAGTGAGTAAACTGGCACATTACTGTTAAATTCTACATAGCTGGCAAATTCGAGGAATTATTTTCCTGCCAATTTGTATCAAGTTCTCCTAAAATTTATTCTTCAAGTGGGGAATTTATTGTTGGGTGGCATAGTGACAACGAATAAAGCCAAAGTGGGACGGCCACGGGGCGACAATCACGTACGTGATAAGTTGATTAATGCCGCCCGTAATTTGTTTATCGAACGTGATTACGCCCAAGTGACGGTGCGCGATGTGGCTAAGCTCGCCAATACCGATCCGGGTATGATTCGCTACTATTTCGGTAACAAAGAGCAACTGTTTTCTGCCATGCTGCAAGAAACAGCCACGCCTGTGATTGAACAATTACACCAGTCGCAACAAGCGATGCAGCCCGATAGCCCAGCACAACTTTTACAAACCTATTATGGGGTGATGGAAAACCACCCTCACTTTCCACGATTAATGTTTCGTTTAGCTGGGTTAGATCAAAACAATCCAGAAAACCAAGCTGTGCTCGGTGCGTTCAATCGTATTGTGCAGCTCGGTAACATGATGATGTTTGAACAATTACAGCGCCAAGGTGTCCTACGTGAAGATGTGGATGCCCAGTGCGCTCAATTGAGCTTTTTTGCCATGATGGTATTTCCATTTTTGATTCCCGATAACATTCTCAATAGTTTTGGGATCGAGCTAACGCCGGCATTTTTACGTAAGCTCGCACAGCAAAATACCAACTTAATACACCGAGGCTTGATGCCGATTAAGGAAGAGTCGAATGAATGACAAGAAGCGTATGTTGATCCCCGGTATTGCAGCCGGTGTATTCATACTGATACTGGCTAATCTGTTAAAGCCTTCGCCGTCGTTAGTGCAAGGTTATGACAAGGCTAGGTTAGTGGAGGTCAGTCCCTTGACTCAAAAGCAAGTTGCGCCAATTATTCAAGGTTTTGGTCGAGTGGAGCCGAAACATATATGGCAGGCGGTGGCTGAAGTAACTGGTAAAGTCATCTATCGCCACCCGCAATTAGAAACCGGGCGAATGTTACCTGCAGACACGCTAGTGTTAGAGATCGACCCACTTGAATATCAGCTTAAATTAGCCCAAGCCGAGGCCAATCTTAATGCCACTCAAGCGAAACTCACCCAGCTAGATCAGCAACAAAAGAATCTTGAAACTAGCTTAGAGATTGAGCAGAAGAAAACACTGTTAGTTGAACAAGAGTATCAACGTAAGCAAGCGTTGAAAAAACAAAACCTGATATCTAGCTCTGAACTTGAGAGCCAAAAGCAGAGCTTACTTGCGCAAACAAAATTGGTTGAAGATCTGCAAAGCTCATTGAAATTACTGCCGGACGACAGGAAAGTCACTCAAGCTCAAGCCAGCGTGGATGAAGCGGCATTACAAGATGCACAGCGTCGTTTGGCGCAAACTAAAATCAGTTTACCGTTTGATGCTCGCGTATCAGATATCAATATTGAACAAGATCAAGTGGTGGCCAATGGTGCGGTCATGATAGTGGCACACCAGTTGGGGACGGCTGAAGTGAAAGCCGAGTTGTCATTGAGCGATATGCGCACTTTGGTCAGCAGTATTTTACCCGCCTCATCAACGCAAAATATGCCTTCTATTGAGCGATTTAATTTACAAGCCCAAGTGCAATTCGGCGCAGGCGAACATGAGTTTATCTGGCCTGCCAAAGTGACCCGAGTGGCTGAAACAGTGAATCCCACCCAAGGCACCATTGGGGTGTATCTGGAAGTGGCGCAAGATTTTCATCAGCTGGACCTGTTATCTAAACCGCCATTAACTAAGGGGATGTTTGTTTCTGCCAAAATCTATGGCGGTGCCAAACAACATTATGTGGTGCCGGAAAAAGCGCTGCATGGCAACAGTATTTACGTGATGGATAGCCAAGATCAACTACAGATAATTCCAGTTGAGGTGTTGTTTCGCCATGAAGATCAGGTGGCCATTGATGGCGATATCGCTGCTGGTCAACGCTTGGTGCTAAATGATTTAATCCCGGCTATTGCTGGCATGGGTCTTAAGGTTGCTGATGCAGCATCAATAGAGACTAAGGAGGCGGGTCAGTGATTGCCTATGTCACTCGCCATCCCACCTTAGCTAATTTGTTGATGTTAGCTTTGCTACTGCTGGGACTATTAAATGTGGGTTCGATAAAACGGGAAACATTTCCTGAGTTTGCGCCACTTTATGTGGTGGCATCGGTGGTGTATCCCGGCGCTTCGCCTGTTGAGGTAGAAGAGAGTATCTGTTTGCGAATGGAAGATGCCGTTGACGGTCTTGCCAATATCGAAGAGGTCAACTGTGATGCGCAAGAGGGCATCGCTTCGATGCGAATTAAACTCGACACTGGCGCCGATATGGGGCGCATGCTGGTGGATGTGCAAACCCAGATCAACGCCATTAAGAATTTCCCGACCCAAATTGAGCCGCCCATTGTTAAAGAGCTTGATTGGGCTGAGCCTGTGGTGGATGTGGCTATTGTGGCCGATACCAGTTGGCCGCATCTAAAAGCCTATGCTGAAGATGTGAAACGTCGTTTGAATATTGATGCAGGTGTGAGCTTAGTGTCGATTGCAGGCTTTTCTGATCATCAGCTGCGCATTGAGCTTAACGAAGTTGATATGCGCCGTTTAGGGCTAAGCGTTGCTGACGTTGCCGATAAAGTTGGCCGGCAGAACGTCAAGATGCCAGCGGGTAATATTGAGCTTGCTGATAAAAACATTTTACTGCGCTTTGATGAACGTAAAGTCACGCCTGATGCGTTAGCGCAAATCATCGTATCTTCAGCCAATGATGGCAGCGTTGTGCGCTTGGGCGATATTGCCACCATTACTGACCGCTTTGAGCTGGATGAAGAGCATATCCAGTTCAATGGTAAGAATGCGGCGATGATCAAGATCCAGAAAAACAAAGCCGACGATGCACTCAGGATTAAGCAGAAAGTTACTGAGTTTATTGAACAAGAACGCCTGCATGCACCTGAAGGTGTTAGCTTGACCATGACCAATGATCTGTCTTCGGTGTTGCAAGACCGCCTCGATATGATGCTAACCAATGGGTGGCAAGGGATTATTTTGGTGTTCTTTAGCATGTGGCTGTTTTTCTCATTGCGTTACTCTTTCTGGGTCTCTGCGGGGTTACCGGTCGCCTTCTTAGGCGGACTCTATCTAATGAGCTTGTTTGGGGTATCGATAAACCTGATGAGCTTAGTCGGTTTGCTGATGGCCATCGGTATTATGATGGATGATGCGATTGTGATTGCAGAGTCTATCGCTGCGCATATTGATAGAGGTTTCGAGCCCCATGACGCCGTGGTGAAAGGGGTCAGTAAAGTTGCACCTGGGGTGGTGTCATCGTTTTTAACCACGGTATTAATTTTCAGCGCCCTGTTGGGGTTAGATGGCCAGATGGGAGCGGTATTATCAGCGATTCCAATCGTACTGATTATGGTATTAACCATCAGTTTGATAGAAGCATTTTTGATTCTTCCGAACCATTTAAATCACTCCCTTAGTCATGGCAATGATAAGCCGCCACGCTTTAAACCATTGAAATTCAAACAGCAGTTTTTGACTAAGTTTGAGCAGTTCCGTAACGGCAAACTTGTTGAGATGGTTGAGTTTGTGGTGCGCTGGCGTTATGTCAGTGTGGGGGCGACATTGGGCTTTTTACTGGTGTCTATCTCGCTAGTTGCTGGTGGTGCGGTGAAGTTTGTGCCGTTCCCAGAGCTGGATGGTGATATCGCTGAAGCACGGATTATTTTGCCGCCGGGCACCTCGCTGGGACGCACCGAAGCCGTGGTTGAACATATTATTGCTAGTGCGGAAAAGGTTGGCGAGTATTACAGCCACAATGTTGAAGACGATGAGGTGTTAATTCAAGACATTACAGCTCAATATAACTTCAATGCTGATGCGGGTGAGCAAGGCCCCCATGTCGCCACTGTGCGCTTAGATATGCTGTCAGCTGAAACACGTAATACCTTGATTGAGGAGTTTATTGAATCTTGGCGCCAAGAGGTGGGCGAACAAGCATTACCGCTGTCGATGGTATTTAAGCAGCCGAGTATGGGGCCGGCAGGGCGAGATATTGAAGTGCGACTTCAAGGGGATGATCTAGACCATCTTAAGCATGTGTCGGTGTCGCTGCAGTCGTATTTGGCTCAGTTTGATGGCGTCAACGGCATCCTCGATGATATGCGTCCGGGGAAAGAGGAGATTAAAGTTAGCCTCAGACCGGGAGCAGAATCCTATGGGGTTGATGGGCAATTGATTGCTAACCAACTTCGTAGTGCTTTTTTCGGTCAAATAGCTGATGAAATCCAAGTGGGGCCGGAGAATATTGAAATTGAAGTGCGACTAAACAAGCTGCAAGCTGGTGATCTACAAGCGCTGGCTAATTTCCCCATTATGCTGGCTGATGGCAACCAGTTACCTCTGTCTTCTATTGCCCTGCTGGAGAATCAACGCTCTTATGTGCGCATTCAACGTATTGATGGCTTGCGAACCGTCACCGTGATGGCTGATGTGAATAATCGCAAGGCCAACAGTGCTGAGACATTAGCCAAAGTGCGCAATGAATGGCTAGTACAAATTCAGCAGCAATATCCCGATGTGCGGGTCGATTTTGAAGGCTCGGCGAAAGAAACCGCGAAAACCGGTAGCTCCATGGCTAAGGGTTTTATGATTGGTTTATTTGGCCTGTTCGCGATTTTGAGTTTCCAATTCCGCAGCTACTTAGAACCTACCGTGGTGATGCTGGCCATTCCGTTAGCTTTAATTGGCGTATTGTGGGGTCACTTCCTGCTCGGACATAATTTATCTATGCCATCGATTATGGGCTTTATCTCATTAGCGGGGATTGTGGTGAATGATTCAATCTTGCTGGTGCAGTATATTCGCCATCATATCGACCAAGGAGACAGTGTTCATCAGGCTGTGGTCAGTGCCAGTCGTGAAAGGTTTAGAGCGGTATTTCTAACCTCGCTAACGACCGCTGCAGGTTTGTTACCTTTGTTGATGGAGACTAGCCTGCAAGCACAGGTGGTCCAGCCTCTGGTCGTATCTATTGTGTTCGGTATCTTTGCTTCAACATTACTGGTGTTGTTCATTATTCCTTGTGCTTACGCCATTTTGGGCGATTTTGGTAAGGTCAAACAACACCATGCAATATAAACAAGTTGCCATTGATGCTAACGGCTTGGTTAGCATCAGTTGATTTGTTGCAGGATCTGCTCGCACATCAGGTGGCTGGCTAGTTGGTCTTCCAGCTGTTGCCAGTCTATCTGAGGACGGCGAGCATGGTCGAGCCAATGGGCAATCATATGTTCGAAACCTCGGCTATGCAGATAACTCGTCCAGTCGTTAAAGCCAAGTTTTCGGCATTGTTCTGCCTGGTAGTGTTGCCCAGACATCAGGTTATCAATCTGAATCTTCTCATGATTTCGATAAACCAATAACTGCTCCTCAGTCACGCCACTTTGACGATTCATCGATGCTTCAAATAGGCGATTTTGATGGGTAAATTGCACATGAATGCGCTGTAATTTACCTTGACTCATTTGGCTATTTACCTGCAGCGATGTTGGTATCTGCTGTGGTGACAGTTGAGCTAAAAATCGTAAACCATCTACCAAATGAATGAAGTCATCAAAGATAAACTGTCTGGGTTCAGCTGCTAAGGCGACGCGATTTTTCTGCCAGATAACATGCTGGTTCTCTGCTGTGCCTAATGGGGCGATTAACGGTGCAAAGCGGCGGTTAAAGCCGACATACAACAAGGTATTGTGCTGCTTTGCGGTATCCACGAGTCGCTGGCATTGTTCGGCATTGTCACACAAAGGTTTATCAACAAACGTAGCAATGTTGGCTTCAAGACATGCCTGGGCCAAGGCAAAGTGACTCGCGGTGGCTGAATGAATCATTACCGCATCGGGTTTGATGGCAAGTAGGCTATCTAAATTGCTATGGCCTTGAGTGATACGGTATTGCCGCTGTAGCTGAGCAAGTACTTGGGGATTTCGAGTACACAAAATCGGCTCGACCAGAGGATGGTTGGCGAGCACGGGCAGATACGCTTTTTGGGCAATATCTCCCAAGCCAACTAAAGCAATCGTGAGTTTGTCGGTCATTAATGGTCATCGTCCTTGATAGTCGTTAGGTTAAACGCTGATTATACATCCATTTCTAACTCTTTTAGTTTACGGGTTAACGTATTGCGTCCCCAACCGAGCCTTTTGGCGGCTTCTTGTTTATGGCCATTGGTATGTTTGAGCGCGGTTTCTAATAAAATACGCTCAATGGCGGGTTGGACATCGGTGAGCAGATCACTGTCTCCCTGACTTAACCTTTGGTCAATAAACGCGGTTAGCGCTTGTTGCCAAGACCCCTGATGCTCATCCGTCGCATGTAGGCTTTCGCTCGGTTGATCAAGCAGCTCGGGAGGCAGATCTTGGGGTAAAATTTCTTGCCCCGATGCCATCACCATTAGCCAGCGGCAGGTGTTTTCTAATTGACGCACATTACCCGGCCAAGGCAGATTCGACAGTGTTTGTGCGGCTTCGGGAGTCAGTATCTTTGGCTCAACACTGATCTCTTTGGCGGCAATAGCCAAAAAGTGGCGCGCTAATTGGGCAATGTCTTCACGACGCTGGGATAGCGGTGGCAGATGAACTCGTATGACGTTTAGGCGGTGGAATAGGTCTTCGCGAAACTCGCCTTTTGCCACTAATGATTCTAGATTTTGGTGGGTAGCGGCAATAATACGCACATCCACTTGCACTGGAGAGTGGCCGCCGACGCGATAAAACTGTCCATCGGCTAACACTCGCAGTAAACGCGTTTGTACATCTAGGGGCATGTCACCAATTTCATCTAAAAATAGCGTGCCATGGTTGGCTTGTTCAAACCGCCCTTGGCGAATACCCGCAGCACCGGTAAATGCGCCTTTTTCGTGACCAAATAACTCTGACTCAATCAGATCTTTTGGAATAGCAGCCATATTGATGGCGATAAACGGTTTGTCTTTGCGGGGGCTATGTTTGTGTAGCGCGCCAGCGACTAGCTCCTTACCGGTACCAGATTGCCCGTTGATCAACACGCTAATTGATGAGCGCGATAGCCGGCCAATAGCGCGAAAGACTTCCTGCATTGCAGGGGCTTCACCGATAATCTCCGGTGTTTTAACCGCATCTTCAGCTTGACTCGATGGCGCTTGTTCGTTGGCGTGGGTTAGGGCTCGCTCCACTAATCCGATGGCTTCATCAATATCGAAGGGTTTAGGCAGATATTCAAAGGCGCCTGCTTGGTAGGCGCTGACGGCACTATCGAGATCGGAGTGCGCTGTCATAATAATGACCGGGATGTGAGGATAGTGCAGCTGAATCCGTTCCAGTAAGGTGAGGCCATCGGTTCCGGGCATGCGAATATCGGAAATGATCACCTTAGGCTGGGTGAGCTCTAGTGCTTCCCATAATGATTCGGCTGCGGCGAAACTGGCACAACTGATTTTGGCACCTTTTAAGGCGCGCTCTACCACCCAACGTATTGAGTTATCGTCATCAAGTACCCATACTTTTTCAGTCATACTGCTCACTCCCGCCTTGTGAAAAGCTATTCGTCATAGGGCTAACCGTTTAGTGGTAATAAAATTGTGAAAGTGGTTGCCCCCGGCACGGAACGACAGTCGATACGACCGCCGTGTAGTCGTGCAAAGTTGTGGGCAATCGATAGACCTAGGCCTGAGCCTTGCTCTCTGCCTGTTACCATTGGGTAAAACAGGGTATCCATTAACTCCGGTTTAATGCCCGGACCATCGTCAATAATCGACAATAACAGCACCAGTTTGTGTCTCACTGTGCCAATGGTGACCTGGTGTTGAGTGCGCGTTTTAATGCGGATATTGCCACCGCTGTTTTCCAGTGCTTGCACTGCATTTTGTACAATGTTGAGTATGGCTTGCTGCAATTGATCTTGATCCATCGCCATATCAGGAATTGACGGATCATAGTCTTGTATCAGCTTAATATTGCTAGGCAGTGCTAGACTGACTAGCTTAAGCACTTTTTGAATCACTTCATGGATGTTGTGCTGGCTGTGCTTAGTGGGCTTTTGCGGACCAAGTAGCCTATCGACTAAATTACGTAGCCTATCGGCTTGTTCAATAATCAGGTCGGTAAACTCGCTTAACTCAGGATCTTGCAGCTCCCGTGATAGTAATTGCGCCGCGCCGCGTAAGCCTCCTAACGGGTTTTTAATTTCGTGGGCTAAGTTGCGCACTAAATATTGCGCTGCCTGTTGTTGCGCGTCCAAGGAAAGTTGCTGGTGGATACGACGCTGCTGGTCAACCTGGCGGATCTCCAATAGTGCCAAGTTTTCATCGCTTAAATCCAATGCTTGCTCTAGTGGCGTTAAGGTGATGTCTACGGTGTGTTGCTGACCATCTAAGGTAACTAATGGTGCAGTATTGACGGTGAGTCCTTGATGATCGGCGAGTGCACTGGCCAATAGCTCAGCATCGACACCTAGTACTTGGTAGCTATCGACAAAGTTATGATCGGTTAGCCTATGGGTGCCCAAGCCTAATAGCTGTTCGGCGGCACCATTGGCATAGCGAAGCTTTAACTCGTCATTGATGACGATCACCGCGGTAACTAGGTGATTTAGCAGCTCATCAAATTTCATTTGTCACTCCCAGAAAGCGATTGCACCATTATGGTGCACCAATTTGGTGCACGCTGCAAGCGATGCTCACCGGGACGTGGTAAGGTTAAGAAGTTCTTAAGTTACCGAATTTTAAGCAATTGTTCTAATTATCCTCCAAGAGGCATAACTCTTGGGGTTGCTTTTATGGTTGCCCGGTGAAGATAAATGGTTCTTTTCTCTGAGGATGCAAGTTGTTTGCCGTTTTGTGCGACAACTTTTATTTCAAAGCTATGCTCGCCTCTATCGACATTATTTAGGGCAAAAATTGGACTGGTTTGCGGCGGACCTTTGACCTTGTCGTCCATGACGAGTACCAACACGTGGCCGGCCGCCAGTTTGGGACTAATCGTCGCCATAATGGTGACATCGCCATTGTTATCACGAATCGTTTCTTCTTCGCTTGGGCTACTAATGTTTATGCGGTAGCTAGGTTGCGCTTGAGGCTCGGGCTGCGCATTTCCCTCGATAACAGGTTTGGCAGGTAGGGCGACATTGTTTTGCGTGTTACCTTTAAACTCGACCGCAGTGGCGTTTTCCACTGGCTCATCGGAGTAATGCACCTTACCGTCTTTATCAACCCATTTATAAACGGTTGCTTGGGCAAACGTTGTCAGTATAAATAATGCCAGTATCACTGCGGTACGCATAAGCTGTCCTTTGTTGCGCGGTGGTGCATATTATCTAGATTAGCTGTTTTTTACTCAAAAATCATGGTGCAGTCATCACTGTTATTGGGCGTTAAAATACTGCGACGACTTATACCCTATGAATATGACACTGAGAGAATCGCTATATATCCTTGCTCTATATGTCATAGCTCTAGGTTATAGGGTTTTTGTTGTTTAAAATTTACACAGCAAAAATCCGCTGTTGTATCCTGTCGCTGTACTTGATTCTAAGTCAGTGTTTCCTTGAATGTTATTGTGAATTGCTGAATTTTTACTCTAACTGTACCTAAATATTTACGCACTTTTTTACTTGTGCTGTAAACCTGTAAAGTCACCTTAACAGCTTGATAATTCGTTTGACTGGCTTGGTAAGTCACGCTTAATTAAATGCGGGCAAAGTGAATAATTAATTACTTCTTTGCTTGTTAGACATGTAAATACACGGCTCCTGTTGACGTGTTAAGTTGTCGCGTTTTCACAGCGAGCTTCACACAATGTGAAGGTACACAATGAAAACAATAAATAAACAAAAACTACCCTTGGCAGCAGCTTTTACCCTGAGTCTGGTTGCCGCCGCAGTTAATGCTCAAACCCAGAGCATGTCAGAACCTGTGATCAATAGCAGTGAAGCACAACGATTTATCGTGCAGATGACCGATCGCAGTATATTAAATTTACAGCAGTCAAAATCGTCACCCGCCGCGGTGAAACAAGCCAAAGTTAATTTGATGCAAACCACCGCAGCTTCGGTCGATGCTGATGTGGTGTTGTCATTACCTCAAATTAATTCAATGGCGGTCATGCTGGATTCTGAGCAGTATCAAGCCCTAGCCAATGATCCAAATGTGGCGCTTATTGAGGTCGATCCTAAGCGTTACTTAATGGCTGAAAGCTCACCCTATGGTATCGGCATGGTGCAAGCTAACCTCGTGTCTGATAGCCAAACAGCCAACCGCAAAGTGTGTATTACCGATACCGGCTATGACTTAGGTCATGTTGATCTGCCTAACGCTGGTGTGACGGGTGATGATGGTTATGGCAGCAACAATACCGGTAATTGGTACAACGATGGTAACGGCCATGGTACCCATGTAGCTGGTACCATTGCGGCGATTGGCGGTAATAATCAAGGTGTTGTTGGGGTTAATCCATCGGGGTTGATTGGCTTACATATTGTCAAAGTATTTAATGACAGTGGTAATTGGGCCTATGGTTCAGACTTAGTTGCTGCGATTAACCAATGTGTTAATGCAGGCGCTGATGTTATCAGTATGAGCTTAGGTGGGGGCGGGTCATCTTCAGCCGAGCGCCAAGCGTTTGCTAATGCCGCAAGCCAAGGTGTATTAAGTATTGCTGCTGCGGGTAACGATGGTAACAGCACCATGTCTTATCCGGCATCTTATGATGAGGTCATGTCAGTGGCCGCGGTTGATAGTTCTGGCACCAAAGCGTCTTTTTCGCAATATAACTCTCAAGTTGAGATTGCTGGACCGGGCGTGAATGTTAACTCAACTTGGAATGACGGCGGCTATAAGTCCATCAGTGGTACGTCAATGGCGACTCCCCATGTTGCAGGTGTTGCGGCCTTGGTTTGGAGTCACTTCCCGAGCTGTAGTCCGGCTGAGGTACGTAATGCATTAAATATGACTGCCGAGGATCGCGGTGCAAGTGGGCGTGATACCTCTTATGGTTATGGTATCGTCAAAGCTAAAGCAGCCTATGACTATCTCGCAGCGAGCAGCTGTGGTGGTGGTAATCCGGTCGATCAAAAGCCAGTGGCTAACTTTAATAGTACGGTCAGTGGTAGCACTGTGACCTTTGCTGATGCATCAAGTGATGATAAAGGAATCACAGCTTATGCTTGGGACTTTGGTGATAGCAACTCTTCGAATGAGCAAAACCCAACTCATACTTATGCAAGTAATGGTACTTATCAAGTGACATTAACTGTGACTGATACTGGCAATCAGACCAATAGCAAAGTGGCTAGCGTGACGATTGGTACTGGCGGTGGTGGTTGTGATGGCCTAGCGGCATGGAGTGCAACAACAAACTACGCTATTGGCGATACGGTTGCATACCAAAACAACAAGTATGAATCAATCTGGTGGTCTACAGGTGCCCGCCCTGACGTTTACTCTAACGTATGGGCAAACCGCGGTGAATGTAGTGGTAGCGGCACACCTAATCAGCCTCCAGTGGCTAACTTTGGTGCTGCAGCTTCTGGTTTAACTGTTAGCTTCACAAGCCAGGCTACTGATGACAACGCAGTGGTGAAACATGCTTGGCAGTTTGGTGATGGCAGTGCTTCAAGCCAAACTAATCCGGTGCACACTTTTGGTGCAAGTGGTGATTATCAAGTGAGCTTAACGGTTGAAGATGCTCAAGGCTTGAGTCATACCCAAGTGCAAACGGTTTCAGTGACTGATGGTGTGCAAGGGTGTAGTGGCCTAACAACGTGGTCTGCTGGCGCCATTTATAACACTGGCGATCAGGTTGCGTACAATGGCGTTAAATACACGGCAAACTGGTGGACGCAGAATGAAAATCCTGCTGAAAACTCTGGTCAGTGGGCTGTGTGGACCAACAATGGTAGCTGTAATTAAGCGCTAACAAAGTTGTTATTCCACAGTAAATACTTCGCTTCATAAGCGTTGAAGCCAGCCCAAGCTAACGTCGCTAGCTTGGGCTTTTTTAATTGCGAATTGGCAGTTGCTTCTTACTAAAGGTCTGTTTCAATACTACACTCGATTCGATACTGGCTATGCATTTGAGCTCACCTAGGCGCTGTTTCACAAAGCTCTCATAGTCGGCTAAATCTTTGGCGATGATTTTAATGAGGTAATCGTGGGCGCCACTGATGACCGAACATTCTAAAATTTGTTCTAGATCTGTTGCCGCCTGTTCAAACTGATTAGCAAAATGTGCCGAGTTCTCTTTGAGACGCACAAATGCATACACGGTGACATTCAGATCTAACGCGCTTGGGTCAACATCGGCACCATAACCTTTGATGACACCATTTTGTTCCATTTTTCTAATACGTCTCAAACAAGGGGTGTCAGACATATTGAGTTTATTGGCTATTTCGGCAATGGCGATTCTGCCATGTTGCTGCAATATCGCTAAAATGCTGAGATCTTTTGCATCGCATCGATGTGACATGATTTTATCTATATTCACTAAATTTTAACTAATTTATATCGAAATCCACCATAAATAAAATGATATTCATTGAATATTGGTGAAATGCAATTCGGTAATGCTGTTAGGCTGGTATGTCCAAATAATAATCATAACTATGGAGCAAGTCGTGAGCCCAGATTTACAAGCATTCGATAAGTGGATTCGAGAGGATTTTGTCGAAATTAATTCGCATTTAGAGCAGCTTTACTTACAACAAGATGATCCTGCTAATGTGGTTGGTATTGGTGACACCGAAAAGCAGCAATTAGAGCTGCAAGGGCGAGAATTAATAAAATGCCTGTTAGCTGAAGGCAATACCGATGAAGGCTTCGACAGTGCTTTTGATTTGCTTGGTAATGTGGGTTTGTATATGGCGGCTTGTCGTCGCCATGAGATAACTGAGCCCTGTCGTGAGCGAACATCGCCCTTGATTGAAGCTTCTGCGCTGGCAATGCATATTGGCGCCTCTATTGGTGTCACCCCACGATTTGCCACAGCGCACTTAACGACCCATAACCGTGCAGTAAACGGGGTCTATAAACGTTTCACCGATTTGGCAGATGAGAAGCTGTTTGTCGATTACAATACCAAAGGGATTTTAGCTTATAAAAGAGCCGCAGATGCGTTACTGAAAATTCAATCCCTCGGGGTATCGCATCCTATTACCGCTGATCTATTGCAAGTGGCAGAAACGGCTTTAGATGATGTGCTTGCATCAAATCAAACCTTGTTTGAACAGCTCGATACCGATATGTTCTTCTATTGCGTACGACCTTATTACAAACCGTATCGTGTCGGCAGCCAAGTCTACCGTGGTGCCAATGCTGGCGACTTTGCTGGGATAAATGTTATCGATCTGCAATTGGGTTTATGCTTTGCCAATGAGCCTGCTTACTCACAAATGTTGGTGGATAAATTCTTGTATATGATGCCGGAAGATCAACGTATTTTGCGTGATTGCATGCGCCGCACCAGTATTATGGATGAATTTTTAAAAGCAACAGGCGAGCAAAGTAGTGCTTGGTATCAGCAAAACTTGCGACGCTTTCTGGCGGTCTGCGAGCGTCATGGTGAAACCGCGATCGCCCACCATGATCAACTTGTTGAGAAGTATATTGCCCAGCCATCAAAAGCGTTGGCGCAGCAACATATGGAAAAGGTCACAGCGAGTGGCCCGCCATTACCTGTGTTACTTGATGCGTTGGAAAAGTTACGCGACCGCCGTGCGGCGAAGCAGCGCGATGATATTCGTACGCGATTTGATGATATAAGCCGTTTAACTGCCACTTTAACTGACGCGAGTGCCTGATGCATCGACAAGATTTTGTATTACCCAAAACCACCTATTTGTTGAATCACTCGGTGGGACGACCGTTAGCCAGCAGCCAAGCAGCATTTGAACAGAGTTTTCTTGCGCCGTGGCAAGATTTGGGCCGTGAGCCTTGGCAAGCATGGCTGGGTGTGATCGAGCAATTTAGTGCTAATCTGGCGCGTTTGTTAAACAGCCAAGCGAGTCAGTTTTGTCCCCAAGTGAACCTGTCGAGTGGTTTAACCAAGTTATTGATGTCATTACCACAACTTCAGCGTAAAGGTGTGAAGTTGTTGATGAGTGAAATCGACTTTCCAAGCATGGGGTTTGTACTGCAAAAAGCCTTACCGGATGCTGAAATTTGTTTTGTGCCAAAGGCCGCAGATGTGACCGATATTCAAGTGTGGCAACAATACCTTACTGCAGACATGGATCTAGTGTTTATCAGTCATGCCTATTCTAATACCGGACAGCAAGCGCCTATTGAAGCGATAGCGGCGATGGCACGTCAACATCAGGTGCTGTCTGTTGTTGATATTGCACAATCGGTTGGCGTGATTCCCATTGATTTGGCCCGTTTACAGGCTGACTTTGTCATTGGCTCATCGGTTAAGTGGCTCTGTGGTGGGCCAGGCGCTGCCTATTTATGGGTGAGTGAGGCACAACTTGAGCAGTGTCAGCCGATGGATGTGGGATGGTTTAGCCATGACAATCCTTTCGAATTCGATATCCATCAGTTTCGTTATCATCCTACCGCTTTGAGATTCTGGGGCGGTACGCCATCGGTGGCCCCCTATGCATTTGCATCTCACAGTATTGGCTATTTTTCTGATTTAGGCGCCCATGTGGTTCGAGAGCATAATCAGGCTTTGATTAGCTTGGCGATGCAGCAATTAGGTGAATTATGTGTGTCGCCAATGAAAGAGTCGCAGCGCAATGGCACCTTAATTGTCGATCTTGGTCAAGACAATCAAACTGCACTGACAGCATTAACGCAAGCAGATATCAGTGTTGATGTGCGTGAAGCAGGCTTGCGCATTTCACCGCACATATACAATACCGCCGATGATATGGCGCATTTAGTCGAGGTGATCACCAGCGTTAAATAGTCAATCTTGGTGGTATCAGGTCAAGATTCGTCGCGACAGGTTGATGGAATGTGAGTATCACTGCGGTGCACGGTGATAATTTCAATCACACCGTCATAATCGGCGGCAAATCCATCTTGGTATGCCGGATGACTTTGGCGATCGATGTGATTAATGCTGACCTCAACATATAAAGGTTGGTAAGGTGCACCGCGCTGCTCAGCCAGTTGCAGGCTTTGTTGGTTGAGTGTGTCACTCACAGGTGTGGCGCGTACCCACCAAGATTGCTGGCTGTTGCAAGGACTAAAAGCACTGACCTCGTGACCCCAGTAGTAGCGTCCTGCCACCTGCGTTGCAGCGGTACGCTGCGCAGCTTCTGTTACCTGAGGCTGAGTTGTTTCGTCAGGTGGCAAGCTGCTACATGCACTGAGCAAATACGAAATAATGACGATTAAAACCCACTGTGTTTTAGGCATATTGCTGTGCTCCTTAAACGTCCCATTCGATATGGGGTGATTATCGAAGAAATAGATACATTATGGCGGCACCAATAAAGGCGCCAATACCGGCGGCTAGAATGAGCAACCCTGGCTGTTGATACACTGAAACCGTGGTTAATTGGTGCTGCTCCGGGTGCGGAACTCGGCGCAATACTTGTTGCTCTACCTCAAATACGGCACATAATCCCTGCAAAGTATCATTGGAGGCAGAACCGCCTTTTTCGATACGCTGAATGGTGCGAATACTAATGTTACAGGCATCAGCAAGGTGCTGTTGTGTCCAGCCCCGTTGTTGGCGTAATTGTTTGACGCTAGCGGCGTTAATATCCATATTGGCCTCGCTACTACCCAAATACTACTGCTGCAATGACACCAGCGATAGCACCAAATGCCATGCCGCCAATGAAAAATAAACCTAATTTTTTTAGCGCATCTTTGGTGCTGCCGGGAGAATAAGCTTTGGTTTCGCGGTGCAAGCAGCGGCCATTCTTATATAGTGAGCAGTTGATCTCGCCACGTAAAATGCTAGTGACATTGAACTCGACACGATAGCGATCGCTGCCAATTTCAAATTCATGACGGCTTACTGTTCGGTAGTTGCGAGTTGATGACACTAACTCATCATTTAGATAGATAGTCTCTTTACCCGAATAGCCAGAGCCGTGTATGGCGAAGCGGCGATCTTCATCATTAAAATAAAACCAGTAACCGTTAGATAAGGTGACTTTGTCCGTTTGCGTGTCCATAGGGTGAGTGGATACTAAATTGTCCATGAGTTGCTCCTGATGTTGCCAGTTGATTGGATTATACCAACCTGCATAAAGATTTGGACGCTCAGCGAGAATTGGGTGCTTCTGAGGCAAGGTCATTAAATGCTCCTGCATTAATGACATTCACCACATCCATGTGGCTTGCGACGAGTGAAGAACATAGTTGTTCTACGGTTAAGCTCGTTAACACAGCATCAGGAGCACTAAAACTCGCCATTCTGGCGCGTTTTTGGCTGCCTACTTCTGCGTTGAATAACTTCACAAGGGAACAACCATTATTTCAGTTATTCGCCTTGAATTAGCTTGCCAAAAGCGCGCTGAGTAGACCAACTTCTTATGCAGGTTGGTATAGAATGCAAGTTAACCACTTTGGGGAGAAGTAAGCGCCGACAAGTTTATGACAGACAGGCAAATGTCATATGACATTTGATATGACACCAGTGTTTATTTTGTTGAAATTTAACAACAAAAAAGCCGCCATAAAGGCGGCTTTAATGCAGTGATAAGTGACCGATTACAAGCTGTAGTAAAGGTCAAACTCAACTGGGTGAGTGGTGTTATTAACACGCTCAACGTCTTCAGACTTCAGCTTGATGTAAGAGTCGATGAAGTCATCGTTAAATACGCCACCTTTGGTCAAGAACTCACGGTCAGCATCTAGTGACTCAAGTGCATTTTCAAGTGAAGTTGCAACTGTTGGAATTTCAGCTGCTTCTTCAGCTGGAAGATCATAAAGATCTTTATCCATTGCTTCACCTGGGTGGATCTTGTTTTGGATACCGTCAAGGCCTGCCATTAGCATCGCTGAGAATGCTAAGTATGGGTTTGCCATTGGGTCACCAAAACGTAGCTCGATACGACGTGCTTTAGCGCTTGGTACTACTGGAATACGGATTGAAGCACTACGGTTACGTGCAGAGTATGCAAGCATTACAGGCGCTTCAAAGTGTGGAATCAGACGCTTGTATGAGTTAGTCGCTGGGTTAGAGAAAGCGTTAATTGCGCGAGCATGCTTAATCACACCACCGATGTAATAAAGTGCAGTTTCAGATAGTCCGCCGTATTTGTCACCAGCAAACAAGTTAACACCATCTTTAGCAAGTGATTGGTGAACGTGCATACCGCTACCGTTATCGCCAACAACTGGCTTAGGCATGAAGGTTGCTGTCTTGCCATAAGCGTGAGCAACGTTATGGATAACATACTTAAGCACCTGAACTTCATCAGCTTTAAGTGTTAGAGTGTTGAAACGAGTTGCGATTTCGTTTTGACCAGCAGTCGCCACTTCATGGTGATGAGCTTCAACAACTTGACCCATCTCTTCAAGTACAAGACACATTGCACTACGGATGTCTTGTGAAGAATCAACTGGTGCAACTGGGAAGTAACCGCCTTTAACGCCTGGACGGTGACCCATGTTGCCATCTTCATAGCTAGTGCCTGAGTTCCATGCAGCTTCTTCAGCATCGACTTTGTAGAAACAACCAGACATATCTGCACCGTATTTAACATCGTCAAATAGGAAGAACTCTGGCTCAGGACCAATCAATACAGTGTCAGCAATACCTGTTGAACGCATGTACTCTTCGGCTTTTTTAGCGATAGAGCGTGGGTCACGGTTGTAACCAGTCATAGTGCCTGGTTCAAGAATGTCACAGCGAATGTTAGCCGTGGTTTCAGCAGTAAATGGATCCAGTACGAAACTTTCTGGATCTGGCATTAGTACCATGTCTGATTCGTTGATGCCTTTCCATCCAGAGATAGAAGAACCATCGAACATTTTGCCATCTTCAAAGAAATCTTCGTCAACTTGGTGAGTCGGGATAGATACGTGCTGCTCTTTACCGCGAGTATCGGTAAAACGTAAATCAACAAACTTTACTTCTAAGTCTTTTAGTTGCTGTAAAACTGATGCTACTGACATTCTTAAGTCTCCGAGTAGGGTAAAGGCTAAGCCTTCTATCTTTATCTATAATTAAATATCTTTTGCGCTCACCGCGAATCTGGAATTTATATAGCTAGAGTTGTGCCAATTTTCTAAGCCTATGTTTTTAAAGGTATATGTGTTTTTTAAGCTCGCGAGGGATAACCGTTTTGCACTATTGTGGTGCAGGGTGTGCACTTTGTTGGTGCTTTCCCCAAGCTGGTGCAGAGATGACAGAATGGCGTGATTCATAGCTGACTAAAAAATAATCCTGTGCGAGAGGGCTCAGCTAGAGTAGAATGGCACGTTTTTTATTGCAACAGCTATGCTTAAGGCTGTTACAAATCCCCCTATATTTGATGGTAAGAGGTCTATCCGTGTTAGAGAATTTACGTAACATCGCCATTATTGCACACGTTGACCATGGTAAAACTACCTTGGTTGATAAGTTGCTGGCACAGTCTGGAACCCTTGAAACTCGAGGTGAGGCCGCTGAGCGGGTGATGGATTCCAACGATCTAGAGAAGGAACGTGGAATCACGATTCTTGCGAAGAACACCGCCATCAAGTGGAACGACTATCGCATTAATATCGTAGACACCCCTGGTCACGCCGATTTCGGTGGTGAAGTAGAGCGTGTTCTGTCTATGGTTGATAGCGTATTGCTATTGGTTGACGCGGTTGACGGCCCAATGCCACAAACTCGCTTTGTCACTAAGAAAGCGTTCGCTCAAGGCCTGAAGCCGATTGTTGTTATTAACAAAATTGACCGTCCAGGTGCACGTCCAGATTGGGTTATTGACCAAGTTTTCGATCTGTTCGATAACTTAGGTGCTACCGACGAGCAATTAGACTTCCCAATTGTTTATGCTTCGGCACTTAATGGTTTCGCAACGCTTGATCCTGATGAAGCTGGCGAAGACATGACACCACTGTTTGAAACCATTGTTGAGAAAGTATCTTCTCCTGATGCGGATGCAGAAGGTGATTTCCAGATGCAGATCTCACAGCTAGATTACAACTCATACGTGGGTGTGATCGGTGTTGGTCGTATTAAACGTGGCAGCGTGAAAACTAACCAGCAAGTGACTATCGTTGATGCTGAAGGCAATACACGCAACGGTAAGATGGGCCAAGTTTTAGGTTACATGGGTCTAGATCGTCACGAAGTGAGCGAAGCCAATGCAGGTGATATTGTGGCGATTACTGGTTTAGGTAATCTGCAAATTTCAGATACCGTTTGTGCAACTACTACAGTAGAAGCATTACCAGCCCTGTCAGTTGATGAGCCTACATTGACAATGACTTTCCAAGTGAATACGTCCCCGTTTGCTGGTAAAGAAGGTAAGTACGTGACTTCACGTAACATCCTTGAGCGTCTAGAGCAGGAATTAGTACACAACGTTGCACTACGCGTTGAAGAAACTGACAGTCCAGATCGTTTCCGTGTATCGGGTCGTGGTGAGCTTCACCTATCTATCTTGATTGAAAATATGCGTCGTGAAGGATACGAGCTAGCGGTATCACGTCCAGAAGTTATCATCAAAGAGATTGATGGTGAGAAGTGTGAGCCTTATGAAACACTGACTGTGGATGTAGAAGAAGAGCACCAAGGTACAGTGATTGAAAAGTTAGGCATGCGTAAAGCTGATATGCGTGACATGCAGCCTGATGGTAAAGGACGTATCCGTATCGACTTTATCATTCCAAGCCGTGGTTTGATTGGTTTCCAAACCGAATTTATGACAGCGACTTCTGGTACTGGTCTGATTTATCATTCATTTGACCACTATGGTCCAGTGAAAGGTGGTGATATCGGTCAACGCCAAAACGGTGTGTTGATCTCTAACGCAACAGGTAAAGCACTGACGTTTGCATTGTTTGGTCTACAAGATCGTGGTCGCCTGATGATTGGCCATGCTGCAGAAGTTTATGAAGGCCAAGTGATTGGTATTCATTCACGTGCAAACGATCTAACAGTTAACTGCTTGAAAGGTAAGCAGCTAACTAACATGCGTGCATCAGGTACTGATGAAGCACAAGTATTAACTCCGCACATTCAAATGACCCTTGAGCAAGCACTTGAGTTCATTGATGATGACGAGCTAGTAGAAGTGACGCCAGAGAACATTCGTGTTCGTAAGCGTCACCTGACTGAGAACGATCGTAAGCGTGCAAGTCGCGCTGCTAAAGACGCTTAATCTGTCTTGCACCTAAATGGTGCAGCAGCTTTGTAAATCCTAAAGCCCTGAATACATAAAGTATTCGGGGCTTTTTTTTGCACAGGGATGTGCTTATCCCCGATGGGCAGGAAGCCCAAAGAGGGGGGTTGCATGTTTTGGGATGTGCTTATCCCCGATGGGCAGGAAGCCCAAAGAGGGGGTTTGCATGTTTTGGGATGTGCTTATCCCCGATGGGCAGGAAGCCCAGAGAGGGGTTTGCATGTTTTGGGATGTGCTTATCCCCGATGGGCAGGAAGCCCAGAGAGGGGGTTTGCATGTTTTGGGATGTGCTTATCCCCGTTAGTGGTTTTTGCTTGCAGCAGGCTATTGCACCGATGCTTCAGCGAGGCGCTGTGAAGCCATCCATGGCCGCTTAGCGGTTTCATCCCTGAAACCGATACTCGCAGCCGCATCGGCACCGGATAGATTAATTCTTCGATTAAGCTTGGTTTGAAGTAAAAAGTTGATTATTTATTAAACGCGGTAACGACCTTGGGGGATATAAGCAGGGTGCAGATATGCTTATCCCCGCTAGTGGTTTTTGCTTGAAGCAGGCTATTGTGCTGATGCTTCAGCGAGGCGCCTTCTTCACGTTGCCGTAGAGGCCGCACCAACATGCTTACGCCCTGTCTTGACGTGTTCGATCAAAATGTCTATCAGGAGGTGATTGGGCTAACGCATAGTAAGCAAAGACAAATTTGCTAACAACAAACTGAAAGTCGATATCGGTATAGCGGTAGTTTTCAACCTTATTGATGGGGCATAATGTGGGCAATCCAACCTTGTGAGTGCACAGCACGACGTTATTATGATCAACTTTGAGTGACATAAATAGATGAACTATTTTGCTTCGCCGTTTACGGGAATACCACTAAACCAACAGGTCACTAACCCCAATATTATTGTTGGTGAATACAGCTATTTATACCAATCGGCATAAAGATGTGATCGCTCAGCGAGAGTTTAGCGCTTGTGAGACAAGGCAACGAATGAAGGGCATAGTTACTCTACGTTCAAGTTCGTTTACACAGTATCAGAAGTGCTAAAACTCGCCCTTTGGGAGCTTTTTTGGCTGCCTACTTCTTCGTTGAATAACTTCCCAATAGAACCACTATTACTTAAGTTATTCGTCTCGAACTAGTTTGCCAAAAAAAGCTCTGAGTAGAGCACTTTCTTATGCCGATTGGTATTATTACCATCGCCATAGCTTTGATGATTGTGCTAGGTATCTAGATCCAAATAGAAATGATGTGGATAAGCTCATCATCGGCCGCTTTTGTTCGATAGGCTCAGGAGCAGTGTTTATGATGGCTGGAAACCAGGGGCATAGAAATGATTGGGCAAGCACTTTCCCCTTTTTCTATCAGGATGATGACAATTTTACTGGCGCTGTCGATGCCTTTGTCCCAGCAGGGGATACCGTGATAGGTAATGATGTCTGGATCGGTTCTGAAGCGATGATCATGGCGGGGGTTAACGTTGGCGATGGTGCTGTCATAGCGAGTCGAGCTGTGGTGACTAAAGATGTTGCGCCCTATGAAGTTGTTGGTGCTAACCCGGCTAAGCACATTAAATTTAGGTTTACTGAGGCTGATATAACCAAGCTACTGGAAATGACTTGGTGGAATTGGAAACCTGCACAGATTAAAGCGGCGATGCCTTATTTGTGCTCGGGAGATATCCATCAGCTTTATCAATATTGGTGCAGTGAAGTACGAGCTAAGTAAAAGGTCAATTAATTACCCAATGCGGTTTGAGCGATTTCAACGAAAACAACACCACCATGGCAAGAATATCATCGCAGTAGAATATGACCGCTTAACGACGCGGTTATCCATTAGCTGTAATGGTGATAAGTTGTTGTCTAAATATATTTTTCTCCCCTACATGACAACAAGTATCGTGTTGGCTGGCGAGCGTTTTTCAGTTCGCATTTTTTGGTTCATTCTATGGGGTGCCAAGCTTATCGATGAAAAAGGGTGTTTAGTCATTGATGAGTTGCTTCCAGAGCGGCGGCGCAAGTCAATTGGGCATTGCTGTTATTTGGGGTTAATTACGTCGATTAAGTTAGCGCTGGTGTATATTGCTAGTACCCAATAAAACCCTGAGGGTACTTTAACAGCGGTTGCAGGTACCCCAACCGCTGACGAGGATGGATGTTAATTGGGGATTGGTAAGTTGTGGGCTTTTAGAAAACTAAGTTTGTCCCAGTAACCTCGTTGCAAAACAATTAAATCATTTTCAAATTGGAAGAAACCACAACCTCGTAGGCCGATAGGGTCTTTCCATTCCAAAATAGCCCATTGACCATCTTGGAAGATATTTTCAACGATACAGACCATGTCGGCGGTAGCAAACTCATCGGTAAACATCTGCTTAATGGCGCTTTTTCCAACAACAGGTTCATTTGCAACCTGATGGTTAACTGCATGCTCGCTATAGAAATTAGCAATGGTTTCAGCATCGCCTTGGTTAAATGCATCAACCCATCTTTGAACAATTTGTTCTGGCTCCATAGCTTTACTCCACTCAGATATCGAATCAAATTCACTTTGCTTTAGTGTGGAGCCAATAGCAATATCGTTGAATAAGCAAGGCTGCAAAGAGTGATGTTTGCCGCGATTTGTATCTGGTGCGGTACATAGCCCACTAATGGGTGATTGCTGAGTGGTGCAGACTTTGTTAGTTTCTCGATATTATAAGCTTTTAATATGATTGATAAAAAACGAGTTTACAAGGCAGCTTTACTGGCAGTGGTCACTGCCACGATACCTTTGCATGGATGTGATGTTGATTTAGACTCGTTTTGTTGGGGGTGATATGTCGAAACTTCTTGTTTATGCAACGGCGGTTTTCTTTATTGGCTATGGGGTGGGTTTCATAATTTGGCCGATGGAAATCGCCAATTGGGTGACAGACGGGGCACCCAGTGTGCCATCCGCAAAAATAGATTTAAGGGCGACTTATGGTGGAGCACAACTGGCCATTGGGGTGATAATGCTGATTATTGTTCAGCATAAACAAGATATTGATTTGGCATTAGTCATGGTCGGTCTATGTTTACTGCTGATGGCATTGGGTCGTTTAGTGGGGATCATGACTGATGGTCAAGCCAACGCCTTGATGTATGTCTATTTGATTGCCGAATTAGTGTTTGGCTTTGGTGCATTTTTCTTGAGAAAACGTCACAGCGACACTCAAATTACGGCGTCAAGCTAAAGGGCTGTATAAGGACAGATGTTGAGTTGTAGATTAATGAAAAGGACAGTGCAAATATGGATTGGTTAGCACCGTATAATATGACAGTGATAGTTATTGGGGCAACAGGATTGTTGTTTTTTATTCAGTTAATCGTCGCAGATATCATTGGGATTCGCCGTAAACACACACCCGGCACCCAAATCAATGAAGGACATGATAGTTTGTTGTTTCGTAGTGGTCGTGCATTTGCCAATAGCAATGAAACCGTGGGCATTTTTGTGCTGTTTACCCTGTTCGCGATATTTTCTGCTGCGAGTCCCAGTTGGGTAAATGGTTTCGCGGTGATGTATTTACTAGGCCGTGTCGCGCATATGCTGTTCTACTATGCAAATATAAAAGTGCTGCGCAGCGTATCTTTTGCTGTTAGTGCGAGTGGTTTGTTGGCGATATTTATGACCGGGCTAGTAGTTTGGGTGTAAATGACTCCGTTAGCTGTGTTGTTGCTTGATAAAATACAGTGGTGTTTGGCCGGTTTGCTTCTTAAAAAAGGCAATAAAAGCGCTGTCTGAGCAAAAGTCGAGTCTATGGGCAACCTCGCCAACCGGCATTGCTTGCGATAACAATTCAATGGCTTTTAACAAACGCCACTGCAGTTTCCAATCTTGGTAGCTCATGCCTGTTTGCGCTTTAAATATCCGTGTGATGGTCTTAGGGCTTGCGCCAACTGTCTTAGCTAATGTTGTGATTGACGGCACTTTAAAATCAGCTTGCAGTAGTTGTTGGCGAAACTTAGTTAAGCGGCGATTATCGGGTATCGGCAACTGAAACGAGTGTTGTTTAGCGCCATTGAATTCTTCCCAAAATAACGCAGTTGTATTGTGCATTAAAGGCTCTGGTGTATCCCATGGCCACAATGCCATTTTATCAATCAGTGCTTTCAATAGCCCATCAACTTCAATCATGGTGATATTTTTTGGGGTAGTGAATTTATTGCAGTCGAAGTACACCGAGCGGTAGCCGACAACATTGGTCATTTTAGCTTGATGAGCAGTATTAGGTGGGATCCATACGGCTTTGGTAGGCGGTAGTACATACATTTCGCTGCTTAAAGCAAAACTGATGCAGCCATGAGAAGCAAACAGCAATTGCCCTTTTTTGTGTTGATGAACCCCTGAATCATGTTGACCGACATCCGCGGCAATGCCAACCACACAATTGCTAATGCTATCGGGATTGAAACGTGTATTTACCTGTATGACTGCCATTTGTCTTATTTTTGATGTTTTTGGTTTTAATATTGATATTGGCTATAGGTTAATCGCTTTTAAACTGCACGCCAAGTTATCTGTTATTGAGAGTGTGTGATGAAAACGAAACCAAATTTGTGGTTAATGGTGATCATGTTAATGGTGCCGCAAATTGTTGAAACCATATATAGCCCAGCCCTTGCATCTATTGCGCTGTCTTTTGGAGTGACGAATGGGCAAGCGGCGCAAACTTTGTCGGTGTATTTCTTTGCTTTCGCCATGGGTGTCATTGTGTGGGGCATGTTAGCTGATAGATTGGGTAGACGTCTCACTATGCTAATCGGGTTGCTCACCTACGCAGCTGCCAGTTTGTTTGCCATGCTGACTGACAGTTTTACGGGGGTGATGGTTGCTCGTGCTGTGAGTGCATTTGGTATTGCTGTGGGCTCTGTGGTGACTCAAACGATGTTGCGTGATGCCTTTAGTGGTTCTGAGCTTGCTAAAGTATTTAGTTTGATGGGAATGGGCATTGCCTTGAGTCCAGTACTAGGGATGTTTTTAGGCGGCCAATTGGCTCAGGCTGGTGGCCATCAGTGGGTGTTCTGTACTTTATTCATTATGGCTTTTGTATTGTTTGTATATAACTGTTTAAAGTTACCTGAAACTCAAACCGAAAAACGTTCCATGCCATTAAATGGTTTGATATGGCGTATGCTTAATGACTGGCTGTTGTGGCGCATAGGGCTATTGGTCGGGTTATTTAATATTGCACTGTTTTCTTATTATCAGCTGGGGGCAATGAGCTTTTCTCAGTTGGGATTGGGAGCCGAGCAATTTGGCTATAGCGGTGCATTATTGGGCGTGGCGACGTTATTAGGTAGTTACGTTAATAAGTTAATGATTAAGAAACTGGTGTCATTGACGATATTATTGCGCTTTGCTGTGCTGTTGTTAACTCTCGGGGCTGCTGGGGTTTATCTGCTACAAAATTCTATCTGGTTCATCGGGCCAATGGTTTTCGTGGTGATGGCCTTTGCAATAGCTATTCCCAATTTACTCAGTATTGCGTTGGTGGAATACCAACAACATGCTGGTAGTGCTGGTGCGATATTTGGTTTGATGTATTACCTAACGATTGCAGCAGGATTAGCACTGGCAGGTGTTGCGCAAAATTTAGCATTAGTGCTTATTGCATGTAGTGTTGCTACCGTATTGGTCATAGGGAGACATAATCTGTCTGATTAAATGCGTGTGACTGTCGGGTTGTGCTGGCTAGCTTGTTCATGAAATATATCATCCAAATAGCTGCATAGTTGTTCACTATGCAGCTCTGCTGGTATCACTACATCATAGACACGGCGGCGCATTCCCGTGCCCGACTCGACAAAGAGTAGCCATTCATTTTGGTGTCGGTGTACTGACATTAAGGTGCCAAAAACGTTAAATTTGTGCATGCTGCGGCCTTGTGACTAAAATCAGTGGATTCAACTTGAGTGTATCAGAGTTTAGTGCAGGTAGTTTTTACAAAAAAGCCAGCCGTTATAGGTGAGGTAAACGGCTGGCAAAGCAAGCGCATGGAGTGGGAGCTCATTTCGATGAGTGCTATGCGCTTAAGCAGGGTTAGCGGGCGTGACGAACACCCGTGTTGTTTTTCATTGGGTCACCGTCGTAGCCCAGTGCTTGCCAGTCAAGGCGGCCCCCTTTGGCGTTATGACACTCTTTACACTGCAATGCGGCTGACTTGGGCGATACCATATGGTTAATTGGCCACCACATTTCGGTGGCCGCAAAGCCATACTCGCCGCTAAAGCGAATGCCTTTTTCCACCATAGTGGCATTTTGCTGCATGCCTAACTCAGCGGCTTTAGCCCAGTCGAATGTTTTCCAGTAGCCGCCTTCGCCAAAAGTTTTAGGGGTGATAAAAATGTTGTGCTTCTTGTCGAAAATCTGCTTACCCGTATGAACTTTAAACGGCGCAATTTTGGCTTGCGGATCGCTAATGCTGCCGAGAGGATAGGTGAGCTTAGTGGTGACATTAGGATCCATTTTATCCCCAGGCATATAGGCATCAGCTTTGCCGTTGTACCATGCATATTCAGGCGTGACTGATTTAGCCCAAACAAAGTCGCCTTTTTTCTTCATATAGCTATGCTTGCCATACTGATCGATAGTTTGTGCTCTATCACTGCCTGCTGTTGACCAATCCCAGCTCATTTTCGTGGGTTCATTTTTGGCAAACACTGGGATGTGACAGGTTTGGCAAGCAATGGCTTGGCTGTGCTGGTTAAGCTTCGCTTTTTTATGAGGCTCAGCTTGATGGCAGTTACTACAGCCGATAGGGTTATCCCCACCGGGTGAGACGCCCATGGCGTTGCCTGTGATTTGATGGTCTTGAGTGACGTGACAATCTTGGCATTGGAAGTCATTACCATCAGTATCCATGTGAACGTCAGTGGCTTTGTCAGGATATGACATGGAGGAGTCTAAATCACCATGTTTGACCCCATCTCCGCCACCACCAAAGAAGTGGCAACTGCCGCAGTTGTCTCTAACTGGGCGGCCGACATTCTGTGCTACGCGAGTCAGGTTGACCTTAGCGGCCACTTCGCCCGCGCCAGCTGGATCTTTAACATAGGTGCCCGTGGTATCGTGGCATATCAGGCAGTCGACTTTGGTCATGTCGCTAAAGTCGAAACCGTTATCTTTCCAGCCATACCCAGCATGGCAACTGGTACAGCGCGGTTCGTTACTTGATATTGCCACACAAAAGTTATTGATGCTGTTCTTCTTGCCTCTTTTCACCGTTCGGTTGGGGAGTTGTTGTTCCAGTTCCCATGTCCAATGGGAGGATTTCATAAAAGCACTGGCATGCTCTTCGTGGCATTCGATACATTGGCTAGTGACTTCACTGCCATTGGTAAACGGGCCGCTGAGCATTTCGCTATGATCTTGGCTTGCCCAACCTGAGCCACTTATTAGCAGGCTCAACAGTAGGGTCCATATTGGGGTTTTCATCTGATTGCTCCTTGCCCCCTTGCGGTTTACAAGGGGGCTATCAAGACTAGAAGTTAACGGTTAACGAGGCGTTGATATCAAAGGCGGTGTCGACTACCGGTAACATCGAGTAGGCACTGCCAGCTAAGATGTCATCAATATTCTGTGGTGCACCAACGGGAGTGCCACTGCCGGTGTATTCGTAGTCGTAATAAAGCCCTGCCAGCTTAATGAACATGTGTGGGTTAACATCGAATATGTAGTAGGCTTCACCCACATGTCCGCGAGTCGCAAGCTTGCTACCAATGGGGTCGTCTTGGGCTTGGGTAAAGGGGGTCCAATATTTAGAGCCGTAGTTGTACTCGATACCAAATTTACCCAGTGGCGCCGGCATTTGTATCCCGACATAGACGCCATAACCATCTTTGGTGTCATTGTCATCGCTATGGGCTGGCATCATGATAATTTCTGAACCATCGGCATTCAGCTGTGCTTCAAATACCGCATCACTGAGCATGCCGCCAAACATGCCGGCGTTGCCATTACTTTCACTGCGAGTCCAGCCACCAGAGATAAACCACTTGATATCATTGGCTTCTTCACGGGCAAAGCCGATACCCCCTAAGTACATATCGCCGATCACTCCGCTGGGTTGCACCCGAGTTTCAAAGTTGAAGTTGCTGAACTTTTGCATGTCTTGATACATGGTGGGCGCAAAAATACCCGCTAGTTGAGTGGGAAATGCCATGGTGCCTTTGAAACCATCATTGATATCTTTAGCGCCAAATAAGGTGAATTGCAGGAAGTTGGTGCCATCATTGATAGCGTCAATGTTGAAGCCGCCTAGGTGGGTATCTTTAGTGACAATATCACCGAACATTTCGCCATTGCCCCATTGCGATTCAAACCCTTGGCCATAGCAGAAACGCACCACTTGACCATCAATACCGGTGATTTCACCGAGGTTATAGCCTAAGGTTGCACCATCAAAATTAAAGTTCACTAGATGACCTGAAGGGGTGCCACCCCGTTTCTCGTTTTCGCGATAATGGGTCGGTGGACCATAGGTTGATGGGCGACGACCAATAGACAAATAGGTGTTGGAACCGCCAATGTTTTTCCAATCAAAGTAAGCGCGCTCAACCCGCAGCCAGTCGCCGCTGGTGTTACCACTGCTGGTGCCATCCATGGTAAAAGAGCGCCAAGAGTCAAATACCTGGACGCCGGTGGAGTCCCCCCAGTTTTTATACATAGAGAGTCGACCGGCAAAATTCACGTTGTCCCACACCTTTGCCTTAATATTGAGTCTGAGTCGAGTGGTATAGAAAATGTCGTTATCTATATCTTGGGTACTTTTAGGAGCGAGTACATAGGGCATCACTCCTTGCAGTTGTCCCTGCTGAAATGCGGCTGCGAGTGATGGATTGGCTGCGAGCATTTTTCCTAAAGGTGAATCACTGTCGGTGGGTGAACCGAATACTCCGCCCATGGCTTTGCTACCAAAGTCATTGAAGTTCACCTTGATAGCTGGGTTCCAAGTGACATTTTGGTAGTGTAGCGAGTGGGCTTTGACGCGAAAGTCACCAGTGAGGCTAATACGATCAAGCGCCGTGTGACGCTCATTGTTATCGACGCGATCGTTCAGATCATCTAGCTCTTCGGTAATATCCGCAAGCTGCTGTTTAAGTTCGTTTATTTTCTGTGTGTCGCTGTCATTTGCCCATGCAGAGCCTGACATTACTAGCGCATTAGCAATCAAGATTGATAGTATAGTACGCATAAGGAATCTCCTTATGGCAGCACGAATCGAGTCCGTTTTTCGTGTTACCAAGCTGTCCATTTTTCATGATTTGAGGCAATTTTTGGCAAGCCGTTGCCCTAGGGGTATCCCTATAAATTGCTCAAATTAGGTTAAGTGTTTGCTAGTCGGTTTGAGCGTTAGCCGCAGGTTTGCGGTTGATCAGAATCGGCTGCATGGTCATACAGGAACTGCTGGATATCGAGCTTGTCTTTGTCAGAGAGCTGCTGAAACACTTCGGGATTTCCTTTGTGTTTGTTGCGTTTGAAATAACGATCCCACTGCGACATTGTTTTTGTCATGGGTGTCATTTCACCGCCTACATCACCTTGGCCATGGCAAACTTTGCAAGTTTTCTTATACAGGTGTTTGCCCTTTTTGGGGTTACCGCCATCCACGGCATACGCCGAGGTTGCTAAGGCTAAGCCGACAACCAAGCAACCGATCATGTTCATCATCATTTTCATCTTTTGGTCCTTATCCATCTTAGTTGATGGTGTGTTTTGTATTGATGAGAAGGTACTCATCTTGTAAATAAATTTACCAAATGTAGGTAGATGTGAATTTGATGTTGATCACTAATATCGCAAAAATCTAATTGATAAAAATATTGTTGAAAAAAATCTAATGAATGTAATTTAAACGATTGTAATTATTCTATTTTCTGCTTTTGTGAAAATAGAGGGAGGTAGGTTTTTGATGTAATTAAGCCGTGATCAGGATCACGGTTGATTTTTTTAGCTATTACTTAAGTGATACTTTTGCTACGACTGTTTTTACGGCGTCATATTGTGAGTATGATTGTGGCGATATACTTCTATGACGTATTTGAGTTTATTTGGACTTGCTGTCTATGTATCGACATACCGTCGCAATGAATGCTGGCATTAGAATAAACAATGCCGTTTTCGTACACCACACCATAATGAGCTGATCATAGTTATTGCGAGCAGCATCATATTGTGTCGGAAAAGCGTACACCATCAACCAGCTCAGCGGGGTTAGCAGTAGCAATTTTAGCTTTAGCCGATTAGCTTGCTGTTGATTGTCAATTTTATGAAACAGGCGAATCAGAATAGCGCTACTGATAAGTAGCGCTAGCATAGCAACGCTGGCTAAGCTAAATGCGATAACCATCCCCACAACGGCAGTCCTTCTATAGATGTTTTTGACCGTTATACGCTAGCAATGAGGCGTTAATTTAGTCTTAATCAACTGCGGTAATTACAGGAATTTTGGCATTATTAACAAATAATAATGCCAAGATCATTTTTAGCTAATTACCTTATGAATTAGTGGCCGATAGCATTGATATGTTGGATAAGATACATACGGATGCCATCAGGTGTTTGGCTTACCCAAAAGCCGTTTAAATAGGCGAACAATGGAATGGCAAATAGTAATGTCAGTAGCATGACTGCGAGGCCGGTGGATGATAGCTGCCAACCGTTACGGGTACTGAAAGTTAGCGATGCTTTTTTCGGACAGACGGCAACACAGCGCATGCACGCTTGGCATTCATCAGAGCGAACGGTGATCTGTTGATGAACCTTGATGTTGGCAGGACAGGCCCGAGTGCATTTGTCGCACTTCATGCCCTTGCTATCGATGAGGCAGTGCTGAGTGTTGCGACGTATTTTTAGCGGGCTTAAAAAGCTCATCACCCCAAGTAGCGCACCAT
Organism: Shewanella waksmanii; assembly: GCF_043643685.1. Lineage (GTDB taxonomy): Bacteria > Pseudomonadota > Gammaproteobacteria > Enterobacterales > Shewanellaceae > Shewanella > Shewanella waksmanii_A. The sequence continues at coordinate 101,954 of NZ_JBHZSN010000005.1, read as the reverse complement.
ATGGGCAAATATAACGACAAAACCCTTGGCGCCGCCATGCCGCTAACGCCAGAATAACGGCAAAGCAAGCGAGTGTGATCAGCCCTGGGGTGATAAAAAATAGCGCCATTTTTAAGTCGGCAATTTTGTGATAATTGCCATTTAGATAGTTGGGGATGGCCTGGCTTGGCATGCCAGCAATGATATAGATTAGTGCCAGCAATAGTAGGTACTTAAGCCCTCTTAACGGCCAGTCTATCCAAGCAGGTGGTAGCAACTCGCGCTTAACAAAGCGTTTTCTCAGTTTATATAGGTATTCGCCAGCCAAGCCTAATGGACATGCCCAGCCACAAAATGCGCGCTTGCATAATAAGCCAGTGAGCAGTACCACAGTGAGCATAACTGCTGCAGCAGGGTGTGTTTGATCCCATAGTCCCAAGGTGATTATGGCTTTTAATTCAATGCCGCCAGCAATGGGTAAGAAGGCATCCCCAACATCGGGACGCATTAACCAAGGCTCGATTCCCATTTTCAACATGATAGTGTTGGCGCTAAATTGAATAGCGACCAGTAACATAGAGATCGCCAGCCCATGATGAATAAGCTCGCGCAGGGTATTGATTTTGAGTTCACCATTGATGCTGTTTGGGAAGTAGCGCTTAATGATGCCTAGCAGACACGCCGCGATAACCGCAGCTAACAACATGGGCCAATAAAGTGTGGCAATTAAGGCTGAACTGAACAGGCCAAAGGCAATAGCTCCTCCCCATTTCTGGCCACTAAAGTACAGTAAGCTTGCTGCATAGAGCAGAGCAAAAGTCAGTGTGAGTGATTCAACGAAACTCATAATAATCCATCAATCGATACAGTCAGTAACGCTTGTGAGCCAGATTTATCAATTTGGTTCGTAAATGAGTATTTGATTTGTGACTATTGTCTAAAATGTGTTGCTGGACAATTTAAATCAGTGGTTTGGGTCACAGAGGGTAAAAAACAAGATTGCTAAAAAACCGGTTGGTTTGTTAGGTGACGATGCGGTTTGCTGTTAATCCAGCAAACCGCATTTGCTATTTATTGGCCTTCGATTGAAGCAATAAACTTGTTAGACTCTTCGATAGATTTGTTCATCTCTTTGATAAGACCAGAGATGTCGGTTTGTAAGCTGGCAAACTCACCTTTAATAGCACCAATCGCTTGCGCATTGAGGTTATGCTTTAGGTACAGCATGTTGTCCTTCATCGCCACCAGTACTGGCTCCATCTTACTTTCGGCACGCTTCATAGTGCGCACTAACTGATCATAGGAGCGCTGGGTTTCTCTGAGTTTAGTTTCACTATTACGGCGAAGGCTGGCTTTGCTTATCTCGCTAATCTCAGTTTGCCATTCATCAAATAGTGCTTCGGCGACATCTTCGACTTTACTGATACGATTACTGACATCATCGGCCGCTTCGCGTGATGATTCATATTCATCTTTAGCTTTGTTGTAGGCTTTTTCTAAATCGCCGCCGTCATGATTTAACAATGCCTGCATCTCTTCAAGCGCCGAGCTAAACTGCTCTTGTGCTTCTTCTTGAGACTCTTTTGCATCAGTGACGCGGTCAACCATAATATCGCGTTTATGGTAGCCCACTTTTTCCATTGCGCCGTAATAAGCGCTTTGGCAGCCGCCAAGTAATAACGCTGCGCTCACTAGCGCGATTGATAATCCTTTTTTCATCCTGAAACCACCTTTTCAAAACGCATATTGCTGAGATTTACGTTCTATTACCTTGGTTAGTTAACTTTTGTATCTAGCAGCATCAATAATGCACCAAATGTGCAAGGGGACTGCTACGATTAGGAATAACCCTAGGGTAAAGCTGGCAATACCGTATGCCGCGTAGGTGAATACGCAAAACAGAATTGCTGACATGATTCGGCCCTGCACAAGTTGGCCTAATCCAACGATAAAAAAGCTAGCAATTGCGGCAATTACATTGCCTGCAGATCCTTGTTGAGACATCAATTTTTTCCTTACACTTGTAAATCTTAGGTTATAAGCTTTATTGTACGAAGATACAGATTTTCGCCTCTTAACGCCAATGAATAACGAGATAGCTGTGATTGATAAAATAAAAAGCTCAGTAATTTATACCATTGTTCTGAGCATTTGGCATTTTGCACTCCACCTGCGTCAGCGATTGGCTGAAGACCAGGTTAATATTCGTGCCGGGCATTTAGCCTATGTGACCTTACTATCGCTAGTCCCTATGGTTGCAGTGACCATGTCGATGTTGTCGGCATTCCCCGTATTTAAGGGGATACGCGGTCAAATAGAGTCATTTATTTATGAAAACTTTATTCCCTCCGCAGGGGATAGCGTGCAGATGTATATCAATGAATTTGTCGCTAATGCATCAAAGGGGACCGCGGTAGGTATAGGCGCTCTAGTGGTGGTAGCCATTATGCTCATCTCTAATATTGATAAAGCCTTAAACGCCATTTGGCGAACCACGGAAAAACGCTCGATGGTGGTGTCTTTTTCCATGTACTGGATGGTGCTGACATTGGGCCCAGTGTTGATGGGGGCGAGCTTAGTGGCAACCTCTTATGTGGTGTCGCTAAAAGTCTTTACCGACAACGATTTTTCGGGTGTTGTGCCTTTGGTAGTTGAACGCCTACCTATGCTGTTTTCAGTGGCGACATTCTTATTGATTTATATGGTGGTGCCTAATACCAAAGTGAAGTTTTTCCATGCCTTACTTGGGGCCATTGTGGCGGCGTTACTGTTTGAGTTTGGTAAAAAAGGCTTCGCATATTACCTCACTCAATTTCCGAGTTATGAGGCGATTTATGGTGCCTTAGCCACCATTCCTATTTTGTTTGTTTGGGTGTATTTGAGTTGGATGATTGTGCTGATAGGGGCGGTGATCACAGCGGGGATGCCCGAGTATTTAGATACCCGTTTGGTGGCGCTACGTCGGCATTTTAGTCAGCAGCGAACGGTTGCTGAAGTGGATTCAACCTTAGAGACTTCTACGGCCTCGCAGTCAGATACAATCGATGCAAAAAACGGTGACGCGAATGTCACCAAAGGTCAGTAATCCTTGACGGAACACCTCGCTCTTCTTAGCCAAGATTGGCTAGATGTGGGCAATGGACATCAGGTCTTTGTCGCGCAATACGGTGACCCAGAGGGCACTCCAGTGTTGTATTTACATGGCGGGCCCGGTGCGGGCTGCCGCCCTGATGATGCTGCCCTGTTTGCTGGCTTACCTGTGCGCTTATATCTTGTCGACCAGCGTGGTGCGGGACGTTCTCGCCCCTATGCCAGTGTTGAACACAACCATTTGATCGCCCTACTCAGTGATATAGAAAAATTAAGGCAATGGGCAAATGTGGAACAGTGGTGGCTGTGTGGCGGCTCTTTTGGGGCGACGTTAGCCTTGTTATATAGCAGCTGCTTTCCTAAGCGTGTGAGCAAGCAGCTGTTGTGGGGCGCGTTTATTCCGTCCGCAACAAGTATTGAATGGCTGTATGGTCGTGATGGGGCTGCACAAATATTTTCTCATCACTATCAAAATTTTAAAGGTGATTTTAATGGTGGTGATACCGCGGCATTGATAGATTATTTCGTTGCGGGTTTGCAGCATAAAGATGAGCTTGTGCGGCGGCAGTTTCACCAGCGTTGGCAACAGTGGGAACAAGTTTTGGCAATGCCAATGGTGGACTTTTCAGCCTTTAATTATCAAGGGGAGTCACTGGCAAAAATTGAAGCGCATTATGCGCAGGCCGAATATTTTGAGGCAGAGAAAATTTTACAGCAGCGTGCCAACTTGATTGTGGCACAGACGGTCATCTTACAAGGTGAGCTCGATTGGGTCTGTCCGCCACAGGCAGTGAATCATTTCATTGAACAGTGCGACTTAAGCCATTTACGCTTACAGATCATTAATCACGGGTATCATGCCCTAGGCGATGATAAGATGCGGTTAGCGGTAATTTCCGCCTTACGGAAAATGATGAATAACAGAAAGGATATGCCAGAATGAAAAAAACCATCATGATATCTGCACTTTGTGCTGCATTAGTTGGGTGCGCATCAACCGATGAGGCAAAAACCAGTGATGTAGCAACTGTTGCACCCGAGTCTGTCACGCTTGGTGGAATGACCAATGAAGCTGCTGCCGATGCGTTATTAGCAGCACTGCTGAAGAAAAACTATCCGGCAACCAAAGTGTCACCCACGCGAGTTGGTGTGCAGTTCGATAAGAGTCAATTTGTCCTACAACCCAGTATTAATCCCGATGGAATCGACCGGATATTGATGAATCGCTTTTATGCGGTTCACCCGCAAATGGTTGGCAGCAAAGAGCTGTTAGTCTTGATTGGAACACTGAACCATAAACTTAACTTTGCCAAATTTACATTGCGTGAAAAAGGCAATGTGATTCAGGTACAAGGCGCAGCGACTTTTGTTAACACCATTGATTTAGAAGAGATCCGCCGTTTCATGTTGTGGACTGATGACGGTTTACATCAAGTAGGCAAGTCTTTGCCAGAAGGCTCAGAGGAGTTGATTAAACCGATTCCGATTATGAAAAACCCAGAATCAGCCTAGTCGCTAGGTATCCGGCTTTGTTGGCTAACAAAGCCTTTTATTGAAACGAGGTATAAGAGTAAGTGATAGCCCTGATCCAGCGCGTAACGCAAGCGCAAGTACAAGTACAAGTAGCCGGTGAAACGATAGGTGCCATTGATAAGGGATTATTAGTGTTGCTTGGTGTTGAGCGTGAAGATGACACTGAGAAAATGCAAAAACTGGCGACCAAGGTGATGAAATATCGCGTGTTTAGCGATGAAAACGGCAAGATGAACCTGAATCTGACTCAGGCTGGTGGAAGTTTGCTCGTGGTGTCTCAGTTCACTTTGGCGGCCGACACAGGTAGAGGATTACGTCCAAGCTTTTCTGGTGCGGGGACACCTGAGCAAGCCAAGCAGTTGTACTTAGAATTTATTGAATTCTGCCGTGATCAAGGGGTGAATGTGCAAACCGGTGAGTTTGCTGCCGATATGCAAGTGAGTCTGACCAATGACGGTCCAGTGACGTTTAATTTACAGGTTTGATGACCATGGAATTAACCGATCCGCTATTGTCACAATTGCAGCAAACCTGGTATCAAACCATCCCGCTTAGCCAATTTATGGCGGTAGAGCCGCTGAGTTTTGATGGAGAGCAGTTTTTGGTGACGGCGCCGCTAGCACCCAATATTAATCTGCATCAAACTATGTTTGCAGGCAGCATTTATACCTTAATGACGTTAACGGGCTGGGGCATGGTTTGGTTACAGCAGCACAAGCAAGGTGTGCAAGGTGATATTGTGCTTGCTGACGCACAGGTGCGCTATTTAGCACCGGTTGAGGAGCAACCAACAGCTTGTGTCAGTTGGGGCGACACTGACCTATCTTCATTGGAGCGAGGTCGCAGAGTTAAAATCCCGCTTACGGTTGAGCTTTATTGTGGTGAGACTTTATGTGCAACGTTTGTGGCTAAGTATGTCAGTTTACCTCTTAAGGTGGCGACTTAAATCGTAGACACTAGATGTTAAATACTAGGCGTTAAAATTTAGACGTTTAATAGCCAAATAGGTTATTGGACTCATTATAAGAAAAGGCGATCCCATGGGATCGCCTTTTCATTAGTTGGTAAAATTTGTACTGAAGTGTTTGGCGATTAATTTGCCACAAAATCATCCATCAGAATTACACCAAGAGGCGTACCACCGCCCGCAGCATCGACGGCTGCAACTGAGTAGATTCCACCGGCCATTAGACTGATGCTAAGTGGACCAATGGCGACATCTTTGCTGTCATGAGGCGTGACGCTGACGACATAGTCGCCGGCAGCAACTTCAAGGGCACCTGATGCTACCATGAACGGTACATCGCTTAGTGCAGGAGCTGCATCGCTAATGTCATCAGTGGCAGTCAGATAAATATCAACATTTCCAGCAGAGAACGACGCATGGGCAATGTTTAGTTTTGCTGCTGTTGCAACACGACGAGGGCTATCCATCAACACCCATGGCATGATTTCATCACCGAGTGAACCGATAGCTAGTGCTGAGTAACTCATGCCTTGATCAAGTGATACTGGTGCTTCATCAATCACTACCACACTGTTGTCAGCATCGGCTGCCACAGTCACTGTGTGTTCACCTTCAGGCACATTTAAATAGCCAGTCACTTCGCCAAAAGACAACATATCGACTGCGGCAGTCATTGAACCATCTAAAAATACATCGACAGCTGGTGCATCTGCAACCGCATGAACCACACGTAAATCAGCACCTGCATTCTTGTCTTGTATTAGCGCTTGGCCTTCAGGTAGCGCAGCTAACAATGCCACAGGCGAATCACCACTCCATACGTTGGTGACGGCAGTCAGTAAATAATCGGTTTCTGCAGCTAGGTTAATCGCACCTGAATCATATACCGCATCTTTCTGACCAGAACCTGTAATGCGTACTTGATAATCACCCGCCATAATTTCTAGCTGGTCAGTGTTATCCATGAAATCTACTGATAACGTGGGGGCCATATCTGTGATGTCAGCATCAACAGCTGTCACATACACGTCGACCAAGCCAACACCCACTGTACCGTGAAGTACTTGCACGCGAGCATATCCCGCAGCGATTTCACTAGTGGCATTGGCGATAAGTGCTAACTGTAGCGATTCACCAGCTACGCTGCCAACGGCAACCGCTGTGTATTCCATATCGGCTTCAGCCATGAGTTCGGTTGATAATACGGTTGCAGTCTCATCGCCTGGCAGCTTAGCATCTACAGAAATTGCATAGGTGGCAGATTCAACACTTAATAAGCCTGACGACATGGCGTAATCAACATCTGTAAGCAGCTCAGCATCATTGGCCATTACGTTAACCATGGGCGCATCGGCGCTGGCATGAATCACCCTGACCATCGACATTTCAGCGGGAGCAGGTGCAGGAGCTGGAGTAGGAGGCGGTGTTGTTGAGCTGTTGTCATCATCATCACTGCAAGCAGTGAGAGCGAGTGCTGCGCTGAGCACAATACCAAGATAAAGACGTTGCATAGCATATTCCTTCATTGAGTGTAGGTTACACTCGCTATACGCCTGCTTAAAAAATAACGATCACAAATTTTTAACGACTTTTTGTGCAGTGCCGTTAATTGGTGCGGATGTAGCATTGCAAGCTAACCCTATGTTTATGCAGTTTTTATTTTGGTGGTTAAAAGTAATAACTTTAATTTAATTAGTGGTTTATTGTTTAGGTTGTGCTGATATCTCTGGTCTGAAAAAGCCGTGTCTGCTAGCAGGTTATGATGCAGTTAACAGACAGTGTGACTATTGCGATGTAAAGTGCTTTTTAAGTAAACCCAGTTAAAAAACTTTCAATGACGACCAATAACGAGCAGATAAAAGAGGTGGTTCCACAGGTTAACTTTCGGGCGCCATGTAAGCAGAAATCCGGTCTAGAAATACTCGATTTAGGCGACTTTTATCAAAAGCTACACCGGTGTCGTTTTGATCCTGCCAAGCCTCATCGAATCAGTTACTACTGTTTTATCTATATTACCCATGGCTCAGGTGGGCATTTTGTTGATTTTGAATATTATCAATTTCAACCGGGAAGCTTTATTTTAATCAATCAAGATCAAGTACATGCCTTTGATATTGCCAGCCGTGCCCAAGGCAAAATGATTAATGTGACGGCGGCATTTTTTGATTCGATTCTTGCCAAAGTGCGTCTGCCGTTTTTTTCACTGTCTAACTTATTTAGTACGTACACGCCGCTAATTAATTTACCCGATGCGTCGATTGATACCTGTAATGTGTTGCTGGAAGAAATTAATAAAACTCAACAAAATGAATTGGATGATCCACTATTGGCACAGCTGCTTTTCAGCTCGCTGATCATGACTATTGAGAATCAGCAGCAACATCACGGTGAACATTTAAGTGATGTTCAGCAGCAGCGCTTTAATCAGTTTAAACAGTTGATCCATCAAACCACACAAACTCAGCGTTGTGCCGCAGATTATGCTGAGCGACTGCACATGAGCTATAAGTCGCTTAATCAGCTATGTCGCCATGCGTGTGGATTGACGGCAAAACAGTTAATCGACAACTACACCATATTGGAGGCTAAGCGGTGTTTAGCGATTGAAAGTGCGCAAGTTCAGGAAATAGCCTATCAGTTGGGGTTTGATGATGTGACTTACTTTGTGAAGTTTTTTAAACGCCATACTCAGCTGACACCTTCGCAGTTCCGTGCTCAGTTTGATCATGAAATGCGCCACCTAAACTGATTAAGTCATCTATTTAAGCAGCATGTCTTACTTTTGCTGCTGAGCTCACAAATCTTTGGCTCGGTTCGAAAATCACCATTTTTGGACCATTTACGCCATGTTATCACCACTTGCGTTAGGAGTAACTTGTGCGTGCTGGCGCTATCAATATGGCGCCAGTCATGCGGCGGGATGCTCTGTAGTTAGCTTTGTTAAAGCACACAATGAGTATCTGCGGACGCAAAATAACAATAGCAAAGCGTGAATATTCCAAGGATATGTGATGATGAATGTTGTAAACAAGCGTCAGTGGCGCAGATCGTTATTGCTGGCGAGTATGCTCAGTGTACTGGCCGCGTGTGGTAGCGATAATGATGATGTAGCGCCATTACCCAATACGCCTCCGGTGGCTAATCCGGTTGATGCTAAGGCACAAGTGGGCGAGTCTGTATTAATTGATGCACTTGCCAACGATGAAGATGCTGACGGCGATCCTTTAACCCTAACTCAAGTGCAATTGCAATCAGGCAGCGGCCAAGCGTCCATACAAGATAATCAAATTTTATTTGTTGCAGAAGCAGCGGGAACCAGCGTGATTGAATATCACATCAGTGATGGCAATGGCGGCGAGGCGCAATCGATTGTGACCGTGGTGGTGACAGAAAGTGGTGAAATTTATGTTGGATCTAACCAATGTGTTGCGTGTCATACAGATAAGCAGACCTTCTTTGAAACAGGCCACAATTTCAAGTTTACTAAAATTGAGAATGGCTTAGCACCGAGCTATCCATTTACCTCTATTGACGGTGCCGTGGATTTGATTGATGGCGTGAAAAACACCCTAGGCAATCCAAATGGTTGGAGTGATATCAGTTATGTCATTGGTGGCTATAAAACCAGTGCCATGTTCCTTGACCAAAATGGTTACATCATGATTGGTGATAAAGTGGGCACGGCAGTGGTGCCTAAAGGTCATCAAGTGACTCCCGAGATGATGTGGCCATATCATCAAAATGATGCACCAGACTCCCATGCATACGACTATTGTGGTCGCTGCCACACGACAGGGTGGAAGGATTATACCGAGGCCGCGGGCGATTATCGTAATCTCAACCGTCAGGACGACATGCCTGGCATGGGCGGGACATTTGCGATGACCGGCGTACAGTGTGAAAGCTGCCACGGTGCTGGTGCCGACCACGTGAAAGGGCCGTCCAAACAAAACATTATTAAGTTAGCGACCGCCCGCCAAACTGCAGACTTCTTAGCCGAAGATATGGCTTACGGCCAAGCAGTTGCGTGTAGTGAATGTCATACCGTTGACGATGCCATTAAACGTTATCCGGATTATGTCTCACCACTTAATAGTGTCTTCGGTGGCGATAGCCAAGGTGGCCGTATAGATAAAAACGGTGGCGGATTAGGTGGCCGCGGTGGACGTCATGCGGCGACAACCATGATTGGTATCGATCCTGACACTGGCGAAGCCATGGGTAAGAAAAAAGATTTCGCTTGCTCGACATGCCATAACCCGCATCGTTCGGAGCACAATCAAAATCAGCCAGGTCATGAAGATGCTATGGTGGCGCAATGTACTGATTGCCACACTATGGAATTTAACCCCGGCAATGGTGGCGGTATAGTCCATGAGATGATGGCCAAGTGTGTTGATTGTCATATGCCAAGTGAGTCGCATATGTTTAGCATTAATTTAGACCAACCGTCTGATCACCCAAGTCATTTCTCTGCCGACGGCCAATACAACAAGCCTTGGCTAAGGGCATCAGATAGCTGCCAGACATGCCACGCTGATGATTACGATCAACGTGCGGCGGCCATAGGTACCATCCACAAATAATACCAATCTGTATAAAGATTTGATCGCTCAGCGAGAATTGGGTGCTTCTGAGGTAAGGCGACGAGTGAAGAGCATAGTTGTTCTACGGTTAAGCTCGTTAACACAGCATCAGGAGCACCAAAACTCGCCATTGTGGCGCGTTTTTGGCTGCCTACTTCTGTGTTGAATAACTTCACAAGGGAACAACCATTGTTTCAGTTATTCGCCTTGAATTAGATTGCCAAAAGCGCGCTGAGTAGATCAACTTCTTATACAGGTTGGTATAATACCAATATGAACAAGCCACCAAGTGCTTTGGTGGCTTGTTAACTTGTTATTAAAGCTTTATCGGCCTAATAATAGGCGCGTAAATATTTGGCAGCGTAGCGCTGGAGCTTTTTCTCACTGGCAGAGCTTGCAAGCTGTTCGATCGTCGGGCGGTATTTCTCTTCACTGCTGCTAGCGAGTGCTTTTGCCATAAACGCATAGGCCTGAATAGCCAGTTTGTCGTGTTTTAGCAGTCGGGTATCTAACAACTCATTGTTAAGGGTCTCAAGCACTTGCTCAGTATAAACACCGCGATTGATGATACGCTTGGCGGCATTTAGCTTTAATTGCAGGTCATCACTTCTAATGGCATTACTTAATACGTTACTGCGTTGATTAAAATTGTCATCGTATTGGCTTCTGTCCGCAAGAATTGGTGCCCAAACTTGATATTTCTCTAGGTTTTTAAGGGACTTTTTGGCGTATTTTTGCAGCTTACTATGGTAATCACCATTGATGATCTCATTGTAAGTGGCGATATATTTCTCATCACCTGAATAGGCGAGCCCCTTAATTAACCAGGCACTGTAATCTATGCTGTGGCGATCAACGGCCAGTGGCAGTGAAGCGAGTAGCTTACTGTTTAAGGTGTCGTATACTTTGGGATCATTGAGTCCAGCAAGCACTAAAGAGGCGATCGCATCTTTTTGCTTTTCAACGTTATCGCCTTGGAAGATTTCGATATATTGAGCTTCAGTAAGCGGTTTGCTATACGCACCCCCGCTCACTATAGCCATGCTTAAGCATAGTGCTAAAGAGAGCTTTTTCATTAGATATCCTATCTATGATTATTTCCATTTTTTAAATATCAGCGACGTATTGATGCCACCGAATGCAAAATTATTACTCATTACATAATCGGTATCAATACGACGAATGTCTTCGCGAATGTAATCTAAGGTGGCACATTCGGGATCGAGTTGTTGTAAGTTCAAGGTGGGGGCAAACCAGCCTTCATTCATCATCTCGACGCTGACCCAAGCTTCCAATGCACCGCAAGCACCTAACGTGTGGCCGGTATAGCTTTTTAAAGAAGAGATTGGCACCTTGCTACCAAACACCGCATGGGTTGCATGGCTTTCTGCAATATCTCCGCGGTCAGTTGCGGTACCGTGTGCATTCACATAGCCGATTTGCTGTGGCTCAATGTCAGCATCGGCAATTGCGTGGCGAATGGCCACTTCCATGGTTTCGGCGTGAGGCTGAGTGACATGCAAGCCATCTGAGTTAGTGCCAAAGCCAACAATTTCTGCATAGATGTGGGCGCCGCGAGCTTGAGCATGACTGAGCTCTTCTAATACCAATGTACAAGCACCTTCTCCAATGACCAAACCATCACGATCTTTGTCGAACGGGCGTGGTGTACCATGGGGATCATCATTGCGCGTGCTGGTGGCAAATAGGGTATCAAATACCACAGCTTCAGTAGCGCATAGCTCTTCGCCGCCACCGGCTAACATCAGTTTTTGTTGGCCATACTTGATGGCTTCATAGGCATAGCCGATACCTTGGCTACCTGAAGTGCAGGCGCTGCTGGTGGTATGAACTCGCCCTTTAAGGCCAAAATACACCCCGACATTTACCGCGGTGGTATGGGCCATCATGCGGATATAGCTGGTGGCTGTCACCCCAGACATATCGCCATGTTTAAGCATATCGCCAAATGCGATTATAGGGTCTGTGCTGCCAGTCGATGAGCCATAAGCGATGCCCATGTCTCCTGATGTGACAACAGGATCATCCAGTAAACCGGCACTGATGAGTGCTTGTTCAGATGCATAGGTTGCCATCAGTGACACTCGTCCCATAGAGCGAACTTTTTTGCGTGAATAATGGGCAGGTTTTTCAAAGTCGGTGACCGGCGCGGCAAGGCGGGTATTAAGGCCAGCGTATTTGTGCCAATCGGTCATATGCACCACGGCATTTTGTTGATTTTTCAATGCAGCGGCAATACTTGGCCAATCATGGCCGAGGCTCGATACGCCGCCAAAGCCAGTGATCACAACACGTTTTGTTGAGCTAGCCATTAGATCATTCCGCCGTTAACTGAGATAACTTGGCGAGTAATATAGGCAGCATCATCTGACATTAAGAAGTTTGCTAAAGCCGCAATTTCTGAAGGCTGCCCCATACGGCGCATCGGTACTAAATCCTTAACCATGTCTTTAGGAATATCATTGACCATATCCGTTTCAATCAGCCCTGGTGCAATGCAGTTAACGGTGATTTTACGTTTGGCTAGCTCTAAACTCAGGGCTTTAGTTGCGCCGATGATACCTGCTTTAGATGCACTGTAATTGACTTGACCGCGGTTACCCGCAATACCTGATACCGAGGCCATAGTGATGATACGTCCACCCTGACGGCCTTGTACCATAGGCATAACAGTGGGGTGAATGACATTGTAGAAGCCATCTAAATTGGTGTGAACCACATTATCCCATTGTGTTTCACTCATGGCTGGAAACGCAGTATCGGCATTGATACCCGCATTAAGAATGACGCCATAGTAGGCCCCATGATCAGCGATGTCTTGTTCAATAGCTTGTTTAACTGCCGCGCGATCGGCGATATCAAATTGCAACAAACTGACTTGTGCACCTAGTGCGCTTAACTGTGCTTGGGTGTCAGTAGCAGCTTGTTGATTGCTATGGAAATGCAGTGCAATATCAAAGCCTGTTTCGGCTAGCTTTTGGGCGATAGCTTTACCGATTCCACGGCTAGAGCCGGTGACTAATACTCGTTTTTTCATGGTCTAATTACTTTTCCCTGTTACACAAATATCCAAATTATTGGATGCTTTGAGAAATATAAGCTTGGGCATCTTGCGGTTGAAATACGTTGACGTTGGCACTGGCGACTACCTGGTCTTGATGAAGTATTTGGCAGTCAAACACGGCCAACCCGGTATCTTCTTGATACAAGCGAGTGACTCGGGTGAAATAGCTCGCTCCCAGCTCAAATCCGTTAATGTGCATTTCAAGTTTACGGCTACCAAGCAGGAAACCAATACAAATAGGCAGATTGTTGGCTTTGGCTTCAACGCCAGCCAACGCGGCAATGGTTTGCGCCATATACTCGATGCCCACATAGTTTGGCACTTGTTGTGTAGCTGCATCAAAATAAGCGCTGCTTGGCGATATCACCGTTTCAGACAATAAGTTGTCATCACAATAAGCAAGTATGCGGTCGATCAAAATCATTGGCTCACGATGGGGTAAGTAATTGGCCACATTTTGCTTGGCTAGCACCGGATCGGTGTGCGCGGGTGTTAATGGGAGATTCATTTATCACCTCTAGCAAAAATAACGCTGGCGTTACTACCACCAAATGCAAAAGAGTTACTCATAATATAGCGCAGAGGCTTTACTTGCTGCGCTGATACTAGCGGTAAATGTGGATTGCGCTCATCTTGGCTACCATCACCAATTTGCGGCGGTAATTGTTGCTGGTCATTGCAATCGCTAAGTAGCAGATAGCAAAATGCCGCTTCAATAGCGCCCGCGGCGCCTAGTGTGTGCCCAGTTAGCGGTTTTGTCGAGCTACATGGTGGCAAGTTGCCAGTAAAAACTGCGCTAATGGCACGACTTTCCATGGCATCGTTTTTTGGCGTAGCTGTACCATGTAAATTGACATAATCGATATCTTCAGCCTGCAAATTAGCTTGCTGTAATGCGGCGTTCATTGCCGCAATTGCGCCGCGGCCATCAGGGTGAGGCGCAGAAATATGGTGGGCGTCACTCGACTCGCCTACGGCGAGCAGTTGTACCTCGGCTTTACCCGTAGTGACAGTGAACAGCGCGGCACCTTCACCAATATTGATACCGTCTCGCTGTTCATTGAAAGGTAAGCAGTGACCGCTAGCAATGGACTCAAGCGAGTCAAAGCCGTTGAGGGTGAGTTTACATAGGCTGTCAGCGCCGCCGACAATCACCATATCGCATAGGTCTGCGAGCAATAATCCACGTGCGCTGGCAAAAACCTTAGCACTGGAGGAGCAGGCAGTTGACACCGTATAACATGGGCCGGTGACACCGAAGTACTGGCTCACAAACTCACTGCTGTTGCCCAGTTCTTGCTTTTGATAGCGATAATCACCGGGGAGAGTGGCATTTTCATTTAAGTAAGATAGCGCTTGTTCACCGCGGTTAATGCCTGAGGTGCTAGTACCAATGACTACCGCAACCCGCTTTGCGCCATAGCGTTCAATCGCTTGGTCCACTTGCGGTTTTATTTGCAGCATTGCACTGAGCAGTAACTGGTTGTTGCGGCATTCGTATTGCGAAAAATCACTGGGTAAGGCAGGTAGGGGGTCAGTGACCGCACCGACTAACACCGATTTATTGGGGATCAAATCATCACGCCACACCATGCCTTGGGTGTTGCCCTTAATGAGATTATCGACAACAGCTTGGGCTGTTTGCCCAAGTGGGGTACATAAGCCCAAGCTGGTTATTGCTATATCGGTCATGGTGTTAAATCTTAATTCGTTTCTTTTCGGTGTTTTATAACGGGGTGACCGTCATGGTAAAATTGGCATCCGGTATGGTTAACCTTACCTGAGCTTGGTTTATCTGCTGACTATTGTACTGAATATCGATTGCCGCAACAGGGTTATTGTTAGCATATAATCTTCTCCCCATGACTGCAGTCTCTCGCTCTGAAACAAGTCGTCCCTGTTGTAAATGTTGATTGACATCATCGATAGGCCAATAAATTAGTTGCAGCATGGCGAGCAGGTATTCTGCTTTGAAATTATCGCCCAGCAATGGGCTTTGCTCACTGATGATCTGTTGCCCGTCATAGGTGACGGTAAACAGTGCGTTACCCAGCGGCGCTAAGCCGACCATAGTCGCTTGTGCCTCGCTGACTTCTAATTGGGTGAGCAATTGGTGTGATTGCTCACCCAACTGGATGTGCACCTGCAAGGTTTGACTGTCAATCGCCGTGGTTGGCGTAAGCGGCGCCAAACAGAAGTCCACTTCGCTGGCAAGTGCCATACAGGTTTGACGCTGCACTAACGTACTACAACCGGCCAATACAATGGCAGCCAGTAAGCAGGTAGTTAATCGATAAGCTATGCGCGACATAATTCGACAATCATTTTAAGGCGGCGCTCCGATTCGGCGACGAAGGGGTTAGTTTCATCCCAAGCGTAGCCAGCTAAAATTGAGCAGATCATTTGCTTAATTTTGGGGTCTGCATCAGGAAAGAAAATCACATCTTGAAAGCGGCCATCGTACCAAGCTTCAACATAGGTTCGGAAGGTATCTACGCCAATCATCAGCGGCTGAGCATAGTCGGTTTGCCAATCAACTGGTTGGCCATCAAGTTGCTTTAATAGGCACTGACTGGCTAAATCAGCCGACTGCATGGCAATGGTGACTCCTGAAGAAAACACGGGGTCTAAAAACTCACCCGCATTACCCAGCAGGGCAAACTTATCGGTTGCTAAGGTTTTGACATTGGCTGAATAACCTTGCAATAGCCCGCATTCGCGGACAAATTTTGCTTTACTGAGTAACTGGTTAAGCCGAGGCTCTTCATTGATGAAACGTTGCAGTATCGCTTGTAAATCGCCATCCAAGTCCCCCAATAAATGAGGTTCGCCAACAACGCCAACAGAGCAGCGACCGTGACTAAAGGGAATCAACCAGTACCAAATATCCTTATTTTCTGGATGCACACTGATGAGAATCTTATCGCGGTCGAAGTTAAAGCCTTCTAGGTCAACTTGATCGATATTGTCCTCTATATGAGTAAAGACAGCGCTTCGGGTTGGCAAGCTTGACGGGATTTCTAAGTCGAGTAACCGCGGCAATACTCGACCAAAACCGCTGGCATCGAGAATAAATTCTGCTTCAATGTCATAAGCCAAACCATGCTCATCTGTGATTGCAAGGCGGGGAGTTTCAGTTAAATCGATGCTTTCTACGCTATGTCCGTAGCGAATTTTGACGCCTTGCTTAGCTGCAGTGTCTGCCAGAAGTTTATCAAACTGGCCACGCTCAACTTGGAACGTGGTGCCGTGGCCGACGGAGAACTTATCGGTAAAGTCAAACTCAGTGTAGCGCCCTTGAGAGTTAAATGCGGCGCCGTTTTTAAACTGAAAACCCGCTTGGTTGACCGCGTCGATTAGTTTGGCTTTCTCTAATACGTTCATACAGCAAGGCAGTAAACTTTCACCAATAGAGAATCGTGGAAAGTGTTGTTTTTCAATGACAATGACGCGCTTTCCTTGCTGATGTAGCAAGCTGGCTGCGACGCTTCCCGATGGACCTGCACCAATAATAGCAACATCAAATTGCTGCGGGGTTGGAGCGCTAACTTGCTGTGCAGACTGCATTACTTCATATTCCTTGCAAAAATATAGGGAAGGGGAGAGAGCACAAAGGCAAATGCAATCCCCAATAATAGGGTAAATCCAAACGCATGTATCGCAGGGGTTTGGCTAAAAGCGAGTAAGCCAAACGCCAGCATGGTCGAGCATGCCGATAACGTCACCGCCATCATAACGCTGTTTTTATGACTAGAGGCAGCGAAAAATAACCCGTAATCGACACCGATACCAAATACTAAAATTAACGCTAAGGCGTGAAACAGTGTCAAAGGGGCATTGACCAAGGCCAACACACTTAAGGTGGTCAATATGGCCAATAACGGCACTGCGACAACCAGTAAGCCATTTTTGATGCCAAATCGAATGCAAAACAGCGCTGCTGCAATAGTGAGGGCAATCGCGAGCAGCAATAGGGTGAGCTGCCGGTAGTGTCCCATTACCGTCGAAATATCAGCGACTTTGTCGACCAGAATCGCAGCATTTACTTGTGTCAGGCTTTGGCTTAGCGCCGGCAAATCACGGATCCCGCCTAGTAGCACGATAGCACCATACTCTTGAGGGTGCTCAGCAGACGGTGTAATCCATAGCGGTGCTAGCATCTGGCCGGCGGAGCTGGCAAAGAAAGCATCTGGTTCAATATATTGCGACTTTGCGTTGCGATACTGCTGCTGTAGTTCAGAAGCGAGCGCTTGGTTGAGCCCCAAGGTGTCAAGAATATCAGCTAATTGCTGATAGACAACTTGTTGGTTTAGGTAGTTGTTATCTTGGCGTTGATGACTGGGAATAAAGCGTCCGAGGTTAACATAGTTACCAAGCCAACCCTGAGTTTGTGCTTGAGATAACACTGGCTCAAGTTGGTCAAGATGACGTAATAACTGCTGCTCATTAGCGCCAGAAACGAGAATGAACTGATTATCTGTCCCACCACTAAGTAGATGACGGACTTGCTGCTCTTGTGCCATCACTTGCGGGTTGACCGTTTGTAGTGCGCGAATATCATCATTACTGGTCAATTGGCTAAGGGGGAGAGCGATAGCAATAACCGCCAGCAGGGCTAGCCCTTGTCGCTGCGCAATCGATAAACGTGCTGCGGTGTGCTTGATCCAGCTTAAATATTGTTGAGCCTGTTTTAATGGCTTATCACGGTTGGGTAGGCGGCTTGCTGCAAGCGTTGGGTAAGCTAAAACTAAAGTGAGGTAGGCGCTGAGTAGGCCTGCACCGCAAAAGCTTGCTACTTGTTGCATTCCCGGAAAGGGCGTCAATCCAATTGCGATATAGGCCAGCAATGTAGTGACTAATGCCAAAGAGATTGCAGGTAAAATGGCTTTTATGGCTTGCTGTGGCAGTGCGCTGTTTTGATTGAGCCGTTCGCAATAAAAATGGAAACAGTAGTCGATAGCAACGCCAATTAAGCTGGTACCAAATACCAAGGTTAACAGATGAATTTCACCGAAAAGTGTCAAAGTGACCACAAAAGCGGATACAAAACTCACGGTTAATGTGGTTGCTGCGATCAGCAATGGCATGATGGAGCGAAACGCTAAATAAGCCAAAGCTATCACCCCAATTAATGAGGCGAGCCCAAGGGTTGAGACCTCGGCTTTTGCTTGGCTGGTGGCATGAGAGGCGTGAAATAGAGCCCCCGCAGCAATGACCTTGATGTCGGCAGGTAAGCGACTTTTTGCGGCTTCAATGCTGGTTAATTGTTTGGTTTGCGCTTGCGGGTTGAAGGCGCTTTGGCTGCCCTTAGCACTCACTATTGCGGCTATCTGTTTATCGTCTGTGGGACTTAGCAAAATACCATTATTGATTTGTAGCTGACTTTGAGGGGCTAATTGCTTGAGGTTATCTGGATATAGCAGTAACGGATCGTTTGCCAACAACGCACTATTGGCGTAGCCAAAGGCACTATAGATTTGTTGCTGGGCGTGGTTGAGCCAGGCCGCCATGCCATGCTGCTCAAATTGCGCTAATTGCTCATCGGTGAGTAGCTTAAATCGGTGTGGGAAATAGAATTTATTTAAGGCGCTAGCATCATCCATGGCAGCACTTTTGATATCAATAAATCCACCTAGCTTTGTCAAATCAGTGATAAATTGTTTGCCGGCGGCAACAGCTTGGGTTTCATTAGCGGCGATTAAGGCGAAATAGACGCGATCTTCAAGCTGAGATTCGACTCTTTTTATAGCTGCTTGCGTTAGCGGTTGCTCATCAACCTTGGGCAGCATTGCCAAAATATTACTTTGGACTCTTGCCCCTTGCTGCCATTGCCAGATCCCTGTTGCCAGTAACATGATAAGCAACGCGGCAAAAAGTCCCAAGCGTTGCCAGTGATGACAATGCGTTGTCGCGAATGTTGAGCCCAGTCCATTGCGCTTAGTCATTAGGGCTGATTTATCTCATTGGCATCTGCGTCAACACCATTAAAAATATCAAGTTCGGACGGGCTGAGCTGACGATAATCTAACTGGGTAAAATCAATGGTGCTGCGATCGCCATTGTCGCTTAACAACAGCAGCTGTCTGACTTGCTGTTCGCCTTTGATGACGATATTGGGTAATAACTTGGCGAGTTCAGGCGTATCTGCAATTAGCCCAAGCTGCCAATGGTCACCATTTTGAATAAAGCCGATTTTAAACTGTTGCTGAAGCTGGCTCACATTGCCACTTAGCATAGCTTGTAGTAGTTGTGGCATAAGGTTAGCGATTGCCGCTGCGCTGCCTTGTGCCTGCATGGTTTGCTGTTGGCCTAGCGCATCTATTTGGGTGATCTGCTGGCCTGATAATACCAATGCGCTATAAAACGGTTTGAGTTGCTCCCATGCCAAGCCATGCTGGCTGTCGAAAGTGAACTTGCCGTGACTGATAAGCGCTTTATTTAGCACCGCTAACTGGCGTGATTGGCTAAATTCGCCGATGGCTTGCGGTCCCTGATTTAACTGTTGTGCCAGTTGTTGCAGGGCCTTTTCGTCAGCTTGCTGAGTAAACAGGGCTTGATATTCGGCATTGTCAGCGAAGCTTTGGATACTGATACACCACAAAGGTAATAGCAATAGCCTGAAGAGTTTGTGTAAGTGGCGGGCAAACATGGTTATTGCTCCACATCAACAAGGTGAGCAATTTTATCTCTAAACACTTGCGGGGTGACAAAACACAATTCTTGGGTTGCCATGTCGACTGCTGCTTGGATGGTGTAGCCTTTGGTCAGTCGTTGATTAGTTTGGGCATCGCGTACTTGATAATTGATACGAATACGGTTTTCCCATTCGACCAGCTCAGCCCGAATACGGACTTGTTGGTCGAAGGTGCTGGACTGAACATATTTGATTTGCACGTCAACAATCGGCCAACCGAAACCTGAGTCCTGCATGGCTCGGTAGCCATAATCAATTTCATCTAACAGTTGGCAACGTACAATTTCAAAATAACGCAAATAGTTCCCATGCCAAGTAATGCCCATGGAATCGACATCATGAAATGGGATGGTTAAGGTCATTTCAGTGGCTAAAATTGCTTTCATGGCGTTATCCTTATGCAACTGTGCCCACTAGTGGCACACCTCCCAAAGGCCTTGCTGAATTTTATCGACTGTTTGGCGCAATAAAGGCTCTAGAGGTCGATCTTCTTCAAGCGGACTAAAGTCAGCTCTAACTTGCGATAGGGTTTTTAGCAATGACGTCGTTAGTGAAGATTGACATAACTCTTGTTGTTCGATGCGCAGGTTAATACCCTGAGTCATCGCGAGTAGTGCTGCCGCTGCGGTTTGTTCGGTTAATTGTAAAACCCGCAAACAGTCGCGGGCGGCAATGGTGCCCATGCTGACTTTATCTTGGTTGTGACATTCAGTTGAGCGGGAAAAGACACTGGCCGGCATGGTATTTTTCAGTGCTTCGGCTGTCCACGCTGATACACCAATTTGTACCGCTTTAAAGCCATGATTAATGGCTTGTCGGCGCCCTTTGGCACCTGATAGATTCGCTGGTAACCCATTATTAAATTTGGTGTCCATTACCAGCGCCATTTGTCGATCGATGAGATCGGCAATATTGGCGATGGCATTTTTCATCGAATCCATCACAAAGGCAATATGACCGCCATAGAAGTGCCCGCCATGGAGAATATGTTCACCTTCACCATCAACAATCGGGTTGTCGTTGGCGCTGTTGAGTTCAGTTTCAATAAACTGACGCATAAAAGGCAGTGCATCTTGCAACACGCCAATAATGTGCGGTGCACAGCGAATGGAGTAACGGTCCTGTAATCGGTCGGAGTTACGAGGATGCTCATGATGATTTAGATCTTGCTGAATCCACGCCGCAATTTGGTTCTGACCTGGATGGGGTTTGGCAGCAAATAAAATATCATCAAAATGATTAGAGTTACCTTTTAAGGTTAACGATGCCATGGCGGTGATGCGTGCACTGAGCCTTGCAAGGTACTGAGCTCGGTCATAGGCGAGACAGGCTAAGGCTGTCATTACCGCAGTGCCATTCATTAAGGCGAGGCCCTCTTTAGGGCGCAGTGTCAGCGGGGTAATGCCCAACTGTTGATAGACTGACTCGGTTGATTGACGTTGACCTTGATAAAACACTTCGCGTTCACCAACCAACACACCCGCAAGGTAAGACAGAGGGGTTAAATCTCCGCTGGCACCCACAGATCCTTCTTCAGGGATCACAGGGGTAATATTGAGGTTCAATAATGTCTCGATCCGCTTGAGTAGCGCATAGCTGACCCCAGATTTACCCAACGCTAACGAATTGAGGCGACATGCCATAACGGCACGCGCTTGCTCAATACTGAGCACGTCGCCCATACCACAACCGTGGAAACGACTCAGGTGCAATGGTAGTTCGTGCACCAAATCTAATCCCACAGTGACGGTACATGAGTCACCGTACCCGGTTGTCACCCCATAAACCACGCCTTCTTCGTCTAGCAAGCTGTCGATAAACTTGGCACCTTGCTCAATATAATCTTGGTAAGCTTGGCTGGTATGCAATTGCGCTTTAGCGCCTTTGGCGACAGCGACGACATCTTCAAGCGTGAGCGAAACCTGACCAAATGCGACGGTTTGCTCTGCAGGGTTAGAAGCTTGGTGGTGTGACATTAATTTTCGGTCCTATTGTACTGACTTTCATTTTGAGTTTGTGGCGAATTGCGCTGACTATCACGCTGGGTTTGATCATCCTTTTGCCAGAAATCAAAAAAGTTAAACCATTGCATTGGCGCTAGACCAATATGATGTTCTAGACGTTCACTGTACTTAGCGACAGCGGCATCTAGACGGGCAGCACGCTCTTTGCGTGGGCCTTTAAGTGATGCAGTAAAGGGTTCAACATAAACGCGATAGTGCTGCTTATGTCGCAAACAAAACATCATATAAACTGGGCAATCTAGCAGCCCGGATAAAATAAACGGCCCTTGCGGGAAGGGGGCGCTGTGGCCCATAAATTGGCTATAAACCACCCTACCCATGCTACTTGATGAGGTGCGGTCACCAGCAATCACCACCAATTCACCTTGTTCCACTTTTTGTTGTAGTAACATTGAGGTACTGGGGCCTAATTCGGTCACTTGAATTAAGTTAAGTGCGCTGTCAGGGTTCAGTTGTTTGAGCACTCGGTTAAAGTTCTCTGCATGCTCAGTCATCACCAGCACATTCACTTTTACCTTGCGCTGGTTAATAGAGATAGCCCGGCATAACTCAAGATTGCCCAAATGGGAGACTAAAAGTACTGCACCTTGACCACTGGCCAACTGGTTGGCTAATTGTTCACGGTCGGGAAAATCAACCTCTGAGAGTTTTATTCTATCGCACCATGCATCGATGCGATCAATGGCTGCATTACCGAAGCTAATAAAGTGCTTGAGGCTATGTCGCCAGCCAATCTCGCCTTGCAGATCGGGACTATTAGGATGACAGGCTTGAGCATAGCGTAGGTATTTCAGCGACGCTTCACGGGCTGTGTGGCCAGTTAAAAAGAAATAGCAGATCACTGGATACATGATAAGACGACAAAGCCAGTGGCCGCCGATGCGGTAACTGTTGGCGAGTAACTTGATGCCCCAATAACTGCCGCGCTCTTTCAAACTCGACCAATGTTGAGGCTGCTTATTGCGTCTGAGTAATTGCGGTAGCCGCTTTAACATGCCGAAGAATAGTCGCGTGTGCATCCAAGAGATTCGCATATTGTCTTTGAACCCTTGGAAGTGGCTAATCCCGCCTTCCGGGTAAATGACTTTAGTGGGGACATGGACAACCTGGACATTACGCCAAAACAGTTTGACGAGGATTTCGATGTCAAAGTCCATACGCTCACCTAGACTGTCTTGCAAAAACAGGGCTTCGGTCGCGGCTAATGGATAAACTCGAAAACCGCACATGGAATCTTTAATTTGCAGGCTTAAGGTTTCTACCCACACCCAAAAGTGGGTGATAAATCGGCCATAGTAACGACCTTTGGGAATTGATTCATCATATTGAGGTAGGCCTGAAATCACCGCGTCGGGTGATGCGGACGCTGCGGCAATCATCTGCTCAATATCATCGAGATTATGTTGCCCATCGGCATCAACTTGCAATGCATGACTAAATCCATCGCGATAGGCGGCACGTAATCCAGTTGTCACTGCCGCACCTTTACCGCGATTGTACGGATGGTGGAGCAGCTTGACCCAACTAAATCGCTGTGCCAGTTTCTCAAGAATATAGCGGGTTTGCTCGTTACTGCCGTCATCGACTAAGTAACAGGGCAGCTCATAGCGCGCTAATGTCACTAGCGTCTGCTCAATAGCATAATGATGATTGTAGTTAGGAATCACTAACGCCAGTTTCATTGTGCCGCTCCTTGGGCATTTGGCTGTGAAGTAAATGCTATCCGTCCTGAGCCATAACGTTTGTCACCATCGGAGTAAGTAAATACTAACTTACCTTTGTCCGTTTTGTGTTTAATGGTTAATGTCACCTCTGTGCCAGGTAGCATAAGCTGCTGGAACTTCAACACTTCTAAGCTTGCAACCTCCACAGGGTAGCCAAAATGTTTTGCACCGAGTTGAATGGCCCAGTCCAATTGGGTGACGCCCGGAAGCACGGGTTGCTGGGGAAAGTGACCTTGAAAAAACGGCAGATCAGCGGCCACGGATAAGCGCCACTCGGCAGTGTCGATGCCTAGGCTTTGGCTAATGATAGGCGGTAAAACAGCATTAATCATGGTCAAACAACTCTACTAACTGCGCATGAATACGCTTCCCTTGGCTGCTTAATGGTATTGCCGCGGGATAGCGCCAACGCTTTGGTAAGGTGACGCGTTCGAATTGGGTTAATAAGTGCGCTTTTAAAATGTTATTAATTGCCAATTTACCTTGCTCTACAAGTTGGCTCTGCCCTTGTGGGCTCAGTGTTACTATGCCGCCAAGGCCTTGACGTGGCTGTGACAACATCACCAATGCAGCGTCATTCACCAAGGGGTGGCTGATTAACAGCGCTTCCATTTGTACCAGTGAAACTCGTTTCTCTTCGATTTTAACCACGCGATCGAGTCGCCCTTGCAAGGTAAACTCCTGCGCTGATACCAGTGCTACCTTGTCATCACATTTACGCCATTGGTTGTTTTCGAGATAAGGTGATTGCAGCCACAAAGCACCATCTTGCTCATCTTGTTTAATTTGATGGCTACTAAAGCAGCGCCAGGTTTGCCCGGGCTGATTTTGTTGGCGATAACCAATGCCGCCAGTTTCGGTACTGCCAAATATCTCTATGGGGGCCTTGCCATAGCAATGTTTTACTTTGGTTGCGGCATCATAGCTTAGTGGTCCACCAGAACTAAAAATGACTGCTGGGCTGCGCATTTGTACTTCATTGTCGAGTGCATCTGGCAAGCGAGATAACTGTGCTGGGCTACTTACTAAACACAGGTTAGGAAACAGACTGGTGTAATAGGTGAGGGTCTCTGGGTACTCGACCAGCTCACTTAAAAAAGGGTAACCAGCTGCAAGCGGCCATAAAATTTTGAATAATAACCCGTAGATGTGCTGGTGAGATACGGTGGCTATTACGCTGCTTTGGGCGATTTGTTTGGAGAATGTTTGCGCTAACACACTCACTTCTGCATCGAGTTGACTAACCTTTTTGATAATGGCTTTAGGCTCACCACTGCTGCCGGATGTAAACAGTTGTAGCTCACCCCATTGGCTCAATGTTGGCCAGGTTTGCTGGTTATTAGGGTAATCTTTTTTTAGTAAGACTAGGCGCTTGCCTTCACACAACACCTGATCGGCGAGTAAGCCATCAAACTGGTGCGTCATGGCACTGAGGGTGCCGCTTTGGGTGTTATTAGGTAAAATGATTTGTTTGCCAGCGAGTAAAGCTGCACACAACCCGGCTGCAAATAGCGCACTGTCATCGCTCGCCAACAGCCAACGTTTTGCATCGGACTCACTGAGCTGTGAGTGGATATGCGCCACTTGGTTGGTAAACATCGCACCAGTGACAATATCATGGTGGTTAAAGCTGATGAGCTGTTGGTTTGCTGGCCCTTTTATCAGCCAAGATGTAAGTAACTCAGTCATGTTTTTTCAACCAAAATGTTCGATATAGCCATTCACCTGCAAACATGGCTCCGATAAGTAAGTAAGCAATCAGACCGTTATACCAAGTCCATACCGCTAGCGTTGTAAAACTGGCCGTATACCAAGCCATTAATCCATTAAATATAAACAAGCCGCACCAAAGCTTAGTGACTTTGCGCAGGTAAGGAATGGCCGCTTGTGGTAGGTCGGGTTCCTTTAATCTTGCTAAGCGCTCAATCATGGTTGGCCCTTGTTTGAGTGAATATGCAAACAAGGCCAACATACTCAGGTTGATCACCACAGGGTAATACAGTAACCATTGCTGCTCTTTAGCAATAAAGCTTGCTGCGGTTAACCCAATACCTACTAGTATCGGTGCCATCATGGCTTTTACTTGCTGTTTTTGCAGCGCCAGACGTAATATCAATGCCACACATAACACCAGTGCGACTACCCCAGGTGGCAGTAGGTGTAGACCAAAAAACACCGCCAGTGGGTAGCCGATAATCAATGCGCCGGTGATTATCTGCAGTAGCAGGCGCATTAGCTGTTGATTAGCCCTTCAATGGCATTGACGACATCTTCGACGGTACGCACAGCCTTAAATTCTTCTGGTTGAATTTTTTTGCCTGTCATCTGCTGCAACTTAATCACTAAATCAACGGCATCGATACTGTCTAAATCAAGTTCTTGATATAACGAAGCTTGTAAACTGATATCGTCAGCGTCAATTTCAAAGTCGTCGACTAGGATGTCTGTGAGTTTAGCGAGAATTTCTTCACGATTTTGCATACTTCCCTCCTAAGCGCGCTGAGACTCAATAAAGCTGGCTAAGCTTGCGACACTGTAAAAGTGTGCTTTGGTTGCTTCAGAGTTTGCTTCAATTTTGACATCGAATTGCTTTTTGATAGCCAGTCCTAATTCTAGTGCGTCAATGGAGTCCAGACCTAAGCCTTCACCGAACAAAGCGTCGTCGGTGGCAATATCATCAATACTAATATCTTCTAGATCTAGGCAGTCGATGATCAGCTGTTTAATTTCGTTATGTAAGCTCATAAGTTCTTATCTAGTTGTTGTCTATAATAGTGTTCAAGGTCACGGGTCAGTGTCCGCGCCGCTTTAGCTTGCCCTTGATTATCCGCATCATAACCGTGATGCGCAAATCTTGTTCCTACCTCTACCCGCATACCTATGGTTTGTCGAGGGATTTGATACCAAGCCTGTTGCTTAGTTAGCCCTATGGCATTGGTTCTGAGCACCACAGGGGTAATATCGGTTTTTGTCCTAAGGGCAATGTTTGCTGCACCTCGGGCAAAAGGGTTGATCACATTATCTTTTAGGGTGCGTGTTCCCTCGGGAAAGATAATTAAATTGGTGCCAGTATCGAGCACCTGTTGGCAATCTTGTAATAACAGTTCAGCGCCGCGATTTGGGATATAACCTGCACTGGCAACGACACCCCGTAAAAACGGATTGCGCCATAAACCTTGCTTAACGATACAGCCCACATTGGGCATTAAACTAATGAGCACCACCACATCAATGAGCGTTGGGTGGTTAGCGATAATGACCTGACCGTCAGTCTCATTGAGCTTAGCGGCATTATTGGCATACAGTTTTAGTACACCGGCCCATGTCAGCATGGCAACGAAAAACCGGAACATGGCACTAACAGCGGCTCTAACGCGACGAATTCGTTGCTGGCGGCTACCGGGCCAAAACCTGAGTACTGGCAAAATGGTTAGCGAACTGAGTAAGCCACCAAGACCAAAAACGATGTAACAGCTTACGCCACCTAACCAACGAGGAATGTAACGTATTCCTCGTAAGGTCGGTGCTACAGGCATTTCGGTCATGAATTAATGCACCACTGAGAGCCTTGAAACTGCCCTGTTAACCGCTGACCTGTTGCAATGGCATGAATGATTGCGCCATAGCTTAACGTTTGCTCTGACTGCGGCTCAGTGTCGAGCGTTAGGCGGCCTAAGTCACCTTGCCCGTCAGGCACCAGTACCATGGCTAAGGCAATCGGTAATTCAGACTCATTGACGAAGTTGGCATAAATCTCCGGTACCGGCTCATCACCAAAGGCCAGCAACAAGGGGTCAGGCTGTTGTTTTAACTGGCAGTAAGCTTCAATCAGTGCTTGCAGTAGGCTTTGCTCGCAGGCGGCAATTGATGTAGACGGCGCTTGGTTTTCAGTCAAAATCGTATATAAACCGCTAGCGGTATTATGCACTGATTGGCTAAAGCCAATGGGAGAGATCGGCTCATCTTTAATGATGTCCTTTAATAACCCGAGTGTGCGATGCAGTTCACCATGGCGAGAAGCAAAAACAGAGCGACATTGTGCTGGGGCCTGGCATTGAAATGCCACTTCCAACATCATTTTACTGAGACGGCTAAAGCGGCGACGTTGCATAGCAGGAACCTGAGACAGCTTAGGTTTGGCCTCTGGATCGATGTCAGTAATGGGAGAGTGGGGCCAATCTAGCCATTGCGGCAGAGTTTGAAACTCTGGAGACCAAGCTCCGATAGACTGGATGCCTAATGATAACTGCACTGCTTTGCCTCTGCGTTAGCGATATTGCTGGGGTTGTCCTTAACATAGCACTGGCTATAGATACGTATGTGGCGTAATTGTGGCTGAGTTGACCGAAATGTTTCGCCTTGACGGCTATTCTATACCAAAGTAGGGGTTATGCTGAATAGCTTTTATGTATAGAGATGTATATTTTCATTGCTTATAAAAAAGCCCGCATCTGATGCGGGCTTTTTCGAAGACGTAGCTTAAGGCTTATTGCTGCAGTTGCTGCTTAATCTTTCTCAGTGCCGTTTTCACTTTTCGGCTGTTGTCAGGCCCCATACGAATCATTAACTTTTGCGCATTGGGCAAGGCTTCCAATTTAGGATCCATAAATTGATAGTTCACACTAACACCATCTAATTCGATGGGTTGCTCGATGATCGGTGCAGCTAACATCACATCAATCGCTTCAATCATGCGCTCATCGAAGCCCATATCGCCATAGCCTAACTCGCCAAAGGCCTCGCCTAATAATGGCGTCATCTGTTGGTAAGCCACAGCAAGTTGCTGTTGATCTAACCCAGCAAGGAAATCAGCATACAAGTCGTATCTGTGATAACTATCTGGGTTCAAATAGGTTTTATTGGTGATTTCTGAAACCGTAAAAATGCGGTTAGGGGCCTGTAGCGGGCTCACTTTACGTGCTAACTCACCTTGGGCTAAGTTATCGACAAATACCACGAAGTGTCTCACCAAGTCTTTTTCAACTAGCAGTGGCTCAATCTTCATACCGTCAGCCACTTCTGCGGTCTTTTGGTGTACAAATGGGTCACTGTCATTAAGCGCTGGTAGTGGCTCGACTTCTGGCTCCACCACTTCTGGTAAGGTGACAGGTACTGGATCTTCAACCACAGGCTCAACCACTTCAGGTTCTGGGAGTGGTGCCACGGTAGGTAGCGGTTCTTCCGGTACGATTTCAGGTAATTGCACAGGTGTAGGCGTAGTCGGCTCGGTGCTTTTCTCATCGCTACTGAACAGGAAATAGATACCGCCAACGATAATAAGCAAAATCACTACGGCGGCAATCACCAACGAGTTGGTACCGCGACGTTGCTCTGGTGCTGTGATCCTATCTTCTTGACTTACCTGCATTGAATATCCTTGAAAGGCTGTGCCTGAACATTGAGTGTACTGTTGTTATTCTGCAAAATTAGCAGAGCTTGTCTATAGCCGCTGACGCAATTAAAGAATAATTAATCAACATTGATGACAAAAATAGTGTCATTGCCAGCGGGTTATCATTTATGTGTACCGTAAAATGACTGCAAATGATTATACGGCGCGTAGCTGAATAGAGTTTGAATATCAGCGATTAAGCCTGCACAAATTGTTCGCGCTGCCCTAGCCAGCGCTCGATTAAACCATCGACACTTTGTGGTGACTGCTCCATCACATGCTGCGCTAACTTCTGCACATGGGGGATCAGGGCTTGATCGCGCACCAAGTCGGCTATTTTCATATCGGCAATACCGGTTTGCTTGGTGCCTAAGACTTCACCTGGACCGCGAATTTCTAAATCTTTTTGGGCAATAACGAAGCCATCATTGCTTTGACGTAATACCCCAAGTCGTTGCGTGGCCATATTAGAGAGCGGCGCTTTATACATCAGCACGCAGTGGCTATCGACACTGCCACGGCCAACTCGACCGCGTAATTGATGCAGTTGAGCTAGCCCCAAACGCTCGGGGTTTTCGATGATCATTAAACTGGCATTGGGGACATCAACACCTACTTCAATTACTGTGGTTGCAACCAATAAATCTAGCTCACCGGCTTTAAAGTCGGCCATGATCTGCTGCTTTTCGGCAGGTTTCATGCGGCCGTGAACTAGGCCGATTTTGAGTTCAGGTAAACTGAGTTTTAGTTCTTCTGCGGTATCTTCGGCCGCTTGGCATTCAAGCACTTCAGACTCTTCAATTAAAGTGCAGACCCAATAGGCTTGGCGTCCGTGCTCTAGTGCTGCTGCGCGTACCCGTGCAATCACTTCTTGACGACGTAGATCGGAGACGGCCACTGTCGTCACCGGTGTTCTTCCTGGTGGTAGCTCATCAATAATGGAGGTATCTAAATCAGCATAGGCGGTCATCGCTAAAGTTCGAGGTATTGGCGTTGCCGTCATAATTAATTGGTGGGGATGAAAACCTTGATTGATGCCTTTTTCTCGTAATCCGAGACGTTGATGCACACCAAAACGATGCTGCTCGTCGATGATGATTAGCGCAAGCTTGCTAAACTCGACCTGCTGTTGAAATATTGCATGAGTGCCAACCACGATATGGGCATCACCTGATTTGATGTCGGCCAGTGACTGCGTTCTCGCTTTGCCTTTTAGTTTACCTGCCAGCCAACCCACTTTTAGCCCTAATGGTTCAAACCAGGCGCTGAAGTTATTGGCATGCTGTTCTGCTAACAGTTCGGTCGGCGCCATCAATGCCACTTGATAGCCACTTTCTATGGCCTGCAGTGCTGCAAGTGCAGCGACTAAGGTTTTTCCTGAGCCAACATCACCTTGGACCAAACGCATCATTGGATGGGACTTAGCCAGATCTTCACCAATTTCTGCGACCACGCGTTGCTGAGCATTGGTGGGCTTAAACGGCAATGATGCTAAAAATGGGTTAAGTAATTGACCGCTTGCTAGCATGGTTACCGCGGCATCATGATTCACTTTTTGCCGCAGTTTCAACATACTCAGGTTATGGGCCAATAACTCTTCTTGTATCAATCGTTGCTGCGCAGGGTGATGGCCTTGTTCCAATTCAAACTGGGCAACATCGGCTGGGGGACGATGCAATATTTGCAATGATTGCTGCAAAGTTAAATTACCCGGTTGTAGGCTATTGGGCAGCAACTCTAGCAATCCACCGTCGTCAAGCATGGCTAGCGCTTGATCTGTTAGTTTAATCCAACTGGCCTGCTTTAACCCTTCGGTGGTGGGATAAATGGGCGTTAAGGTTTCACTGAGATTAAGGTCAGTATCTTGCGAAATAACTTTGTACTCAGGATGAATGATTTCGGCATGGTGTTTTCCGCGGCGAATTTCACCATAGGCACGAATCGTGGCGCCGTTTTCTAAGCCATTGCGCTGAGCTAATGAAAAATTAAAAAAGCGTAAGGTGATCACCCCAGTGTCATCGCGGACAGTACAGGTGAGCATGCGTTTGCGGCCTTGAATGATTTGGCTAGATTGAATAACTGCTTCTATGGTGCCATGTTGGCCAGGATGCAGATGAGCTATCGGGTATATTTGGGTACGGTCTTCATAGCGAAGTGGTAAATGAAAAAGCACATCTTGCACTGTTTTTATGCCGAGCTTGTGCAAACGTTCAGCCATTCTTTTGGCGACGCCTTTTAGCTCTGTCACAGCAATCAGATCGAGTCTTCTCACTAACGATACCCACTTGAAACTTGGCGTATTTTGTTATTCAAAATGACAAAATACTGTAAATATATACATATATTATCAAAGATATCAGTTAACGCAATCGTCAAATAAATTTGCGTCGAGTCCCCCTGACCTTATAGCCAACCTTTTTGTTTGGCGATACGAGCGGCGTCGATACGATTGGTGGCATGTAGTTTGGCAATGGCTTCAGAGAGGTAATTACGCACCGTGCCTTCTGCAATAAATAATGTTTGCGCGATTTCTGCAGTGGTCTTCCCGTCGCTAGCTAAGCGCAGGGCTTTGCGCTCTTTGTCGTTAAGTGGATCTTGCTCACCCATGGCACTGATTGCTAGCTCAGGGTCGATGACTCGTTTGCCTTGCATAACCTGATTAATCGCCTGAATCAAGGAATCGGAAGGGGCATCTTTAAGCAAAAATCCGCCCACGCCTAAATCAATGGCTCGCTTAATATAGCCGGCGCGACCAAATGTGGTTAATACCACAACTTTAGTGGCTGGTGCGTGCTGTTGGCACCACTGGGCCAGCTCAATCCCCGTGAGTCCGGGCATTTCGATGTCGGTAAGCAGTAAATCATATTGTTGCTGCTGTAGCTGTGCGACCGCTTGGTCACCGTCACAGGCTTGGTCTATTTGATAATCGGTTTCTAGACTTAACAGTGCTGCCAGTGCGCCCCTTACCATGGCTTGGTCTTCGGCTAATAAAATCCGCATGGTTACTGGGCTCCTTGTACGGGGAAACATAGGGTAAATTGATAATTGGGTTGGCTGTGGTAATGCAAAGAGCCGCCGAGTTTATTGAGGCGTTCTCGAATCCCTTTGAGACCATTACCTTCGCTAATGTCTGCGCCAACACCATCGTCTTCAACACTGATGTGGTAGTGGTTGTCATTGGCGCTAAATTTAAGCTGGCAATGGCTCGCTTGGCTATGGCGAACTAGATTGTTGCATAACTCAGTAATGGACAGTATGACCTGGGTTTCAACGTCATCGCTAAGTGCGGGGATCTCACCCACTAAACTGACTGACATGCCTTTATCACGCAGCTTTTGGCACAAGTTGGCTACGCAAGCTTGTAGCCCTTGATGTTTATATCCAGAAACAGTTTCACGCACCTGCGACAGGCTGTCTCTTGCAATGCTATTGAGCTCTTGTAGCTGGGTTTGTGCTTGGGCAATATTGCCCTTGGCTAGTAGCTTTTCGGCCAGCTCTGCTTTTAATGAAATCGATGAAAGGCTGTGGCCCATAATGTCATGCAGATCACGAGCAATTCGCTCTCTTTCAAGCATGGCGGCTAATTGGCTGATTTCATCTTGGCTTTGCTGCTCTTTGCATTTGGCTTCAAGTCGCTTGCGCTCTGCCACACCAAACAGCCCTACACCGGCAATAAGTCCGGTACCATAAATGGCAAAATAGTAGCTAATTTCGAGACTGTAGCTCATGGTGAGCAACATGGCTGCCATGGCGAGAAAACACATAAGTGCTCGGGATAGTGGGTAAAAAAAGCCGATAAAAAAGCCAGCAAAGGTAAATAGTGATAAGGAGCCAGTATTAATAGGCGTGACAATCACCCCGATAGCAATCATGGCTAGAATGGGCTTATAGGCTTGTTGTTTAGTGCTGCGATATGCCCAAAAGTAGGCGAAAACAAAGGGAACAAGCGCCGATAATGCCAAGCCGATTTTCCACAGAGGTTTATCGGTAATAAAAAGTGGGATGAGATAAAAAGTCAGGTTGATTAAATACACCCATGCCAGTTTATCTTCGTTATGTGTGGTTGTGCGCTTCATATGTCTATTCCATTTGACGGGATATATGGCCCGCAAGCGGGCCTAACTATGCTGAGATTGAGCGGTTAGTTTTTAACGCTTAGAGACTGGTTTTGCTGTAGCAAAAAGTTTGCCCACCCATAACCTGATTCTACTTCTATGGCCTTATTCCAATCTGCCGCCGCACCCGTATTATCGCCTAAATCCTGTTTAGCTAGCCCACGCCAAGTAAAGGCTTCAGCATGACCCCAACAGATGTTATCGCAGGGTTGGGCAAACAATTCAATAGCTTTGCTTGTCAATGCGATACTATTTTGCTTGCTACCACCATAGGCTGCGGGGGTGGTGTATGCATTGATGGCTTTGACTAGTATCAGTCTGGGGTTATTGGGGTCTAAGGTTTCTGCAGTTTTCAGAGCCGTATAAATTTTGCCACCATAGCTCGAGCCTTGTTGGGGGTTTAACCCAATTTGCATGCCATAGGTTGCTGCAAGCAACACCAGTGCTTCACTATCATCATTTGCAGCACTTAAGGCTTCAAGGGTTTGCTGAGCGGCATCGATAGCCTTTTGTGCTGTGGCATTGTTACCCATGACATTGGCGCTAATGGCTAAGCGATAGTTGGCATATGCCTGCTCATAACCTTGGGATTGCTCTGCCATAGTTTGCAGCTGATCAATGGCCATATGGTTGACGGCGTTATCGATGTCGCTGATGTCGGCGGCATACAGTGAACTGCTTAATGCTAATGTGGCGAATAAAGTGATTGTTTTCATGTTGCTCTCCTAGATAGATATTGTCCTTGATTTCAATACTAGTATCTAAGTTGTGAGCAAAAAGCGGCAGGCACAAATGTCATCAATTGCCGATGACATTTGTCACTGAATCGGGGTGAGCATTGTCACCCCTGATTGATTTGTATTTTTAAATTCTAGGGCGTATTGTGCTTTCGAGCTGATTTTTGCGGTAGTTTGTGGGAGCTTTATACAAGGCAGAGGTTTTGATATGTAGTGCACTACTTGATAAGCCGATAACGAAGTAGAAAGGAGCCACAAACGCTGCCCGAAGGGGTCGGCTACAAGCGTTTTACTCTTTGTTGAGCGCTATTTTGCTTAGCATGCCAGGCGGAAAACAGCTAGTCGTCCGCCACTCGTAGCGATTAAAACGCTTTTGCTTCGAAAAAAATTTAACCGCGAAAGTTCAACACGCCCTAAGCATTCAGTACTAAATGACTGATATAGGCCAAATAACAAATTAACAATAGGCTGCCTTCACGGCGACCAATACGATAACCTGTCCATGCAAATGGCAATAAGATGGCGGCTAACATCAGCATGACCATTAAATCCAATGTGGCGAGGGACTGGCTCGATATTGGCGCGATTATCGCGGTAATACCTAAAATACCTAAAATATTAAATAAGTTTGAGCCAACCACATTACCAATGGCTATATCACTTTTACCGCGCCTTGCTGCCACAACTGAAGTGGCTAACTCTGGCATACTGGTGCCGACGGCAACGACGGTGAGACCGATAACAACTTGGCTGATCCCCAAGACCGTTGCTAACTCAACCGCACCGTCCACAAATACAATGCCGCCACCAACGAGCATACTGATACCCACAACAATCATTAATAGTGATTGCCAAGGTGCTAAGTTGTTATCTTCGGCGTCAACCTCATCACTATCTTGCGGATCCGCTTTTAGGTAACTCATCACCAGATAAGCCACCAATAGTGTCGCTAAGATAATACCGTCGATGAGTCCCAAACCTCCGTCCCACAGTAGTGCGGTGAGTAGTAGAGATGCTATGATCATTAGCGGAATATCACGCTTGACCATTTGCGACTTCACTCGAATGGGCTTAATTAACGCGGTGATCGCCAAAATCAGGCCGATATTAGCAATGTTAGAGCCCAACACGTTGCCAATCGCAATATCGGCATTGCCAGCCAATGCTGCCTTAATGCTTACAGCAAATTCTGGTGCACTAGTACCGAAAGCCACAATCGTTAGGCCAATAATAAGTGGTGCAATACCTAATCTTAGTGCGATTTGGCTAGCACCTTTAACTAAAGCTTCAGCTCCCAAAGTGAGGATGATAAAGCCACCAATAATAGATAGAGCAATCCACATAATGCCAAGTTTTAAGATTCATTTAAGGGAGCGCAAGAATAGGCCGAAATGACAAAAAGGCAATAGAATTTTCACGCCATAATGATTAATTTTTGTTTAACCTTTAGCCACAAAAAAGCACGCTAATAGCGTGCTTTTGTCGATAACTCACTAAGTTTTTGATTTAGGAGTTAGAGTTCTTCTTCCCAGCGAACTTTAGCGCCACGAATACCATCGACTTTTTCGCTGTAACGGCTTTCTAGGACATGGCGTTTGATCTTCAATGTCGGCGTGAGTACATCGTTTTCAACATCCCAGGTTTCGGCCACGACCACAATAGCATCAATGGTTTCATGGGATTCCAGATTAGGGTTTATGCTATCTAATGTGGCTTTTAACGACGCACGCACCTCTTCTCTAGGTTGCAGCTGTGCACCTTCAGACAGTTGCACTAGTGCTATAGGGTGAGGTAAACCAGAGCCAATAACACACAATAGTTCTACATGTGGATCTTGCGCCAACTTACGCTCAATAGGCACAGGAGCCACATATTTGCCTTTGGCCGTCTTAAAGTTGTCTTTCACTCGGCCAGTAATGCTAACGCAACCATCTTGGTCGATTTCACACAGATCGCCGGTTTTGAAAAAGCCATCTTCATCAAAGCTGGCAGCGGTGATTTCCGGTTGCTTATAGTAACCGCTCATCAAGCCAGGGCTTTTAACCAATAACTCACCGTTTTCGGCGCGTTTAATATCGCAACCTTTAACGGCGCGGCCAACAGAGCCGATTTTGTTAGCATCAAATGGGAAATTGATAATGGAGTAGGCGCTGTTTTCTGTCATGCCCCAAGCTTCACTGATATTCAGGCCAATCTTGTTGTACCAAGCAATGAGCGATGGTGGGATAGGCGCTGAGCCTGATCCGAGTAGATGGCAATGCTCTAAACCTAGACCCTGATGAATTTTCTTTTTCACGATGCCGCTAACAATGGGCACCTTAAGTAAGAAGTTAAGTTTGGCATAACCAATCTTGTCGATAATATTCTTTTGGAACAAGCTCCAGAGGCGAGGTACAGAGAAAAATACCGTGGGCCTTGCGCGTTGCACATCGGCAACAAAACTATCTAGGCTTTCAACGAAAGCGACGCAGCTGCCTGAATAATACGAAGAGCCTTCAATCGCCACTCGCTCGGTAATGTGAGCCAGTGGCAAGTAGGAGATCAGTCTATCTTTAACATTGGTTTGTAAGTCACGCACGACAGCTTGGCAGGTCCATGCATAACTACCATAGGTTTGAATCGCGCCCTTAGGCTTACCGGTAGAGCCTGAGGTATAAATTAGCGTCATGGTGTCGTCAGCTTGCGGGTAGTCAACATCAACAAGGGGAGCGCCCAGCTTTAACAGACTATCCCATTGGTATTGTGCTGGCATGGTGTCATAGGGCATAGCTAAACGCAGAATATCGCCGCCAACGCCCGGTTCTTGGTCGGCCCAATAATCTAATTTACCGATGATAATCGCTTTTGACTCACTGTGCTCTAACACATATTTAATGGTGTCGGCATTGGCGGTAGGATAAATGGGTACGCTGATGTAGCCCCCATGCATCAATGCTAAATCAGTAATAAACCACTCGGCACAGTTTTTCGAAAGCACAGCGACTTTGTCGCCGGGTTGTAAGCCTAAGTGTCTAAGCGCACCAGCAAGTTGCTGCATTTTTTGCTGCACATCTTGCCAAGTAAAATCAACGTACTGGCCATTAATTGGCTGTCTAAGGTAGATGCTGTCGCCTTGCGTATCAACCCATTGGGCAAGCATCTCTACAGGGGTTTTGATTGCTGATTCCATCGGATCTTCCATAGTTGTAATTTTTTTTATTCACTCAGCTGAGCGGATCGTCTTGTTGTAATTTTTTACAGGTGTTGAGATATGAGTATGGCGAATAAAAGAAATGATGACAATTGATTTACAGGACAAAATCCTTAATTGTCATCATAGTGTTATAAATGGCGGGCGAGTGTAGGGCAGTTGTAAGTTATTCTGGCTCAGCATTAGGATCGGGCGCACGCATACGTTGCCACCAATCTTCGTCGGCGGCAATTTGCCCATGTTCGTCAATACGTGGGTAGGGGATATCTTTGCGACGACAGGCTTTGGCGTAGATCGGATGGCCTTGCTCAAATAACATTTTCTGGCAGTAGGCATCATCTAAGGTGCGTTTGCCATACATGCCGGCCAGTTCCCGTTGACGTTGTGCTTCAAACATAATCAATGCCGAGGCCACAGAGACATTGAGGGATTGCACCATGCCAATCATTGGGATGATGATGTGTTGGTCGGCAATCGCAATGGCTTCATCACTGACACCATCGCGCTCATTGCCCATGATAATGGCGGTGGGTTTCGTGTAATCAATTTCACGGAAATCTACCGCGGTGTCAGAGAAGTTGGTCACTAACACTTGCATGTTTTGTGCATCAAAACAGGCTTTAGCTTCACTCATGTGGTAGTGCTTTTTGGTACCGACCCATTGTTGGCTGCCCGAAGCGGTATTGCCAGAAACTCGCATATCACTGTCTGGCCAAACTGCATGAATTTGATGGATACCAACAGCGTCAGCGGTGCGAACTACTGCAGCAATGTTGTTGGTTTTGTGGACTTTATCTAAACAGATGGTGAGATCAGTTTGGCGATTGTCGAGCATCTGATTGATGCGCTGTAAACGTTCGGGACTCATAGGGATTTCAATTCAGTACTTGCAATGGTGTTAACAACACGCATATTGACCAGTAAAAATAACGAAGGGCGCCAAAGCGCCCTTACATACTTAACAGTGCAGGGCTTACAGCTCTAATACACCGTCCATTTCAACTAACGAATCTTTTGGTAGTTGCTTCACGCCGATCGCGGCACGTGCAGGATATGGCTGGCTAAAGTAACGCCCCATGATTTCATTCACTGTCGCAAAGTTACTTAGATCAGTCATGAAGATATTGAGTTTAACGATATCGTTCAGTGACCCACCTGCTGCTTCACATACCGCAGTTAGGTTGTCAAAAACTTGCACAACTTGTGCTTCAAACTCATCGCTCACCATCTCCATTGTTTGTGGATTTAGTGGGATTTGACCTGACAAATACACAGTATCGCCAACGCGGACAGCTTGAGAATAAGTGCCGATTGCTTGTGGGGCTTTATCGGTTGCGATGATGGTTTTTTCAGCCATGAAACTCTCCGTTATAATCTTTTGCTAATGCTTATCGGTTACGGGATGTACGCAAAACTTCAGGTAATACGCGAATGCGACGCATCACGTTCGCTAAGTGAATTCGGTCGGTGACCGAAATTCGTAAATTGATTAAGAATACTCGCCCATCTCGCTCTTCAGTACTGAGGTTATGAATGTTTGAACCTTCAGCGGCGACAATAGAGGTAATTTTTGCTAACGCACCTTGGTGATTAACGATCTCAACACGCAGGTTAGCCTGGAACTCAACACCTTCCGCATTATCCCACTGCACCGGAATATATTTATCGGGTTCACCTTGGTAGCCACGGATATTGGCGCAGCTTTCCATGTGCACCACTAAGCCTTTACCTGGACTTACGTGGGCAATCACGGCGTCACCTGGGATAGGGCGACAGCAGTTGGCGAAAGAGACCAACATGCCTTCGGCGCCCCGAATCGGCATCATATTGGATTCTTTGTGCTCGTGTTGCTCAATTTGATCGCCGCGTAAACGCTGGGCGATGACAATACTCATGGCGTTGCCTAGACCAATGTCGGCAAGTAATTCATCTAAGGTGTTGTGTTTAGTATCACTGACGACTTTTTCAATCTGTTTAGGATCGATATCTTCAATGTTGTTCTCACCCAGCGCGTGATTAAGTAGGCGCTTACCGAGCACAACTGCATCGTCCTCTTTGAGGCTCTTAAGTAGATGACGAATCTTAGAACGTGCCTTACCTGTCACCACAAAGTTAAGCCAGGCCGCATTTGGTCTAGCACCTTTGGCGGTAATGATTTCAATGGTTTGCCCTGAAATCAAAGGCTGGCTGAGGGGGTAGGCTTGACGGTTTACTCTCGCGCCTACACAGGTATTACCCACGTCGGTATGTACTTCGTAGGCAAAATCAACGGGCGTTGCGCCGACGGGTAATTCAAGAATGCGCCCTTCTGGCGTAAACACGTAGATTTCTTCAGGGAACAGTTCTGTTTTGAAGTTTTCAACAAACTCAAACGAGGTGCTAGCGCTTTGCTGCAGCTCGAGCAGGCTTTGCATCCATTTACGGGCACGAACTTGGGTGGTGGTGCCTTGATCTTGGCTACCAGCACCTTTGTATAACCAATGTGCAGCTACCCCTTTATCCGCCATTTGATCCATGTCTTCGGTGCGGATCTGAATCTCAACCGGCACACCGTGGGGACCAAATAGTGAAGTATGCAATGACTGATAGCCATTGGCTTTAGGGATAGCAATATAATCTTTGAATCGGCCAGGACGCGGTTTGTATAAACCGTGCATAGCCCCCATGACTCGATAACAGGTGTCCACGGTATCAACAATGACGCGGAACGCGTAGATGTCCATGACTTCTTGGAATTGCAGTTCTTTGCTGCACATCTTGTTGTAGATCGAGTACAGGTTTTTCTCACGGCCTTTGACCGTGCCAACTAACCCTGTATCTTCAAGTCGAGTATGAATCGCCGCTTCGATACCTTGGATCAGTTCTTTTCTGTTACCACGAGCGGCTTTTACCACTTCTTTTAACACGCGATAACGCATGGGGTAATAGGCCTGAAAACCTAAGTCCTCAAGTTCAGTTTTGATGTTGTGAATACCAAGACGATTAGCAATCGGTGCGTAAATCTCTAAGGTTTCACGGGCAATACGACGACGCTTATCAGGACGCAAAGCACCAAGGGTGCGCATATTGTGGGTGCGGTCAGCCAACTTGATGAGAATAACTCGAATATCTTGAGTCATTGCCATCATCATTTTACGGAAGTTTTCCGCTTGGGCTTCTTTTTTGTCTCTGAACTTGAGTTTGTCCAGTTTAGACACACCTTCAACCAGCTCAGCAATCGATTCGCTAAAGCGCTCGGCTAAGTCTTCTTTGGTGACCGGGGTGTCTTCAATGGTGTCATGTAGCAGGGCAGCCATCAGCGTCTCGTGATCGAGACGCATCTCTGCCAGGATGCGGGCTACCGCAACCGGATGGGTAATATAAGGCTCGCCACTGGTGCGCATCTGACCTTCATGGGCATCACGCGCCACCTGATAGGCCTGCTTGAGTAATTCTACCTGCTCAGCATCTAAATAAGCTGATGCAGACTCCCTGAGACCTTCAAACAGATACAAAGTGGCGGCACTCCTTATATAGTGTTGCGGCCTTCAGCGATGGCAGCAACAGCAGCAATTTCAGCTGCTTCACGTTCGCGGACAGTTTGACGCTCATCAGCATCAAGGGTGTCAGCAGTTACTAAACCTAGTTCGATTTCGCGAAGTGCGATAACCGTTGGCTTATCGTTCTCTTCTTCAACCATAGGGTCTTTACCCTGTACAGCGATTTGGCGAGCACGACGAGCTGCAACCAAGATCATATCAAAACGGTTGCCGATTTGTTCTACGGCGTCTTCTACAGTTACGCGAGCCATCTGATGGAACTCCAGTCTTTATGGGTGAAAAAATGACGCAAAATTGTACACTATGACAGTTAGTCTGCCAACAGATCTTTAAGCATATCATTTTGAGCCTGAATTTGGCTAGCACCAGTAAGCCGTTGGCTGCGAATAATCGCCTTTAAATCTACCTGTGCTTGTTCAAAATCATCATTGACGATAATGAAATCATACTCGTTGTAGTGGGAAATTTCTGAGGTTGCTTGCGCCATACGGCCTGCAATCACTTCCGCAGAATCTTGTCCACGACCTGTTAAACGACGCTCTAATTCTGCTTTCGATGGCGGTAAAATAAATACCCCAATGGCTTCAGGCATCATTTGTTTAACTTGCTGTGCACCTTGCCAGTCGATATCGAGGAAGATATCCACCCCTTCATCGAGCTTGGCTTCGATGGTTTGGCGTGACGTGCCGTAGTAGTTACCGAACACTTCGGCCCACTCGAAAAATGCCCCTTGCTCGATAAGTGACTTAAACTCATCGACCGACACAAAGTGATAGTGCTCGCCATTGCTTTCACCTTGACGGGGTTGGCGTGTCGTGTGCGACACTGAAACCTGCATATCAGCGGGCTTATCTTTTAAGATAGCAGAGAGAAGCGACGATTTTCCGGCGCCACTTGGCGCAGAAATGATAAATAGGTTGCCACGAGAGGTCATGGTGCGAAGTCCAAAGCTAGAAATTAATAATAGCCGCTTATTATACCTCTTAGCCGATCTATTGAGCTAGTGGCTGCAAAAAAAATATCGCCGTTGAATTTAGAGTCACAGGAAAGTACGACTAGGAGTCACAAAGAAATATGACTGGAGCATCACAGCAATATGCTGGTTAACCTGCTTATTTCGTCCTCAGTTGATGACGAAACACAGGGTCAATGCCCGCAAGCCCCTAGGGTGATTCAGTAGTCTATGGTATAAAAACAGCCAAGATGGAGGATAATATTTGCCAGTTCATTAATCTTCGGCTCAGCTCCATCGGTTTTAATCGACTTTTCCATGCATGTTTTAGGTGACGTCTTTTATGCACATTAAATCGCTATTTTGTTTAACAGGTGCCGATAGCCAGTATCGTTTTATGGCGATCAATGTACTGGCTTATGTGGTGTTACTGATTATCACCAGTTTAGTTGGCGCAAGCTTTGCCACCGCAATCGTTGCTTTGCCGGTTATCGCCATGGTGACTTTGAGCGCCAAACGTCGCGTCAAACATGTGCAAACCCCAGTGTGGTTTGCGCTATTACCCGCACTGCCGTTAACCCTATTTTGGTTTGCATTGGCGTTGGATGCCGGCGTGACCTTATTGCTGGTTAGTGCACTCATTGGCGCTGCGGTTTTGGTATTGACGCAGCTGGTATTGCCCAGCGCGAAATCTCTCCCATTTGATCAATTTGGTTACGCAGGACCTCATGGTAACCAGACTGCTAGTAAACAGTCTGCGGAACGTCGCCGTGTTGAGCCGACCTTGGATGGTCAACCTAGCGAAGTGAGTGACGAAGAAATTGATGACTTGGCAACTCATCGGGCGCAGGAGAACTCAGCTGAGCCGGTTGGTGAGCAAATTAATTGGCAGGCGATTAGTCATAAGTGGACCACGTTGTCTGCCGTTAAGCAAAAAATGCTCATGGTCAGTGTTGCAGCTACTATCGTATTAGCGGTGATATTAAGCTGGCTAAATCCGGCGAAACAACCTGTTGAGCCTGTTGCAGAGCAACTCATGCCAGAACCGATCCAACCCATCGCTTTTAAAGCCGATGCTAAAGCAGAAATGCCAGATGGATTTAGCGTCATATTATCTGATGACGCGGTAATACTTGAATGGCTTGGTGAGCGCGGAGAGCCACAGCAATTATGGTCGCTTGAAACTGCCATTGGTGATAAGACCTGTCAGGTGATGGAGTTTAATAATGGTGCAAGTTATCGCCCAATACGTGTTGAGTTGCTACCGAGTAGTGCCACCCGAGCCCGTTTCTCGCCACTTGATACGGAGGCGATTATTACCGATATCGCTATGCGTGGTAATTTAAAATTGTGTGGCTATCAATTTAGCCTTAAAGGTAGCCAAGCTGCATTAGCAAAAAGCGCAGGATTTATCGATTACTTGTAAGTAATTACAAACGCTGTCCTGTGGGGACGGAAAAAGCGCTTTTCTGTTTGTTGAGAGATGTTATCGAGGCCGTGGCAAAACTCTTGCGGCGATGAAAGCGCTTATTACGAACAAAATTTAGCTTCGAAAGGTTAATAGCCCCTAGCATTTGCGCGGTTAAGTAATTAGACTTCGGGGCTTGTTTGTTGAGGCTGTAATGGTGTAGCAGTATAGCACTGCTACCCGATGATAGGCCGCAGGTCCCAGTATAAAAGACTGAGGCAATCCCCCTTAGTTGTATGCGAATAGTTGTATACGAATAGTTGTATGCTAATAGCTGTTTGCCAATAGCTGTTTGCGACATGGCGCAAGAGTATATGCAAAAACAAAATCCGTTAACTTTGGTCATTATGGCTGCGGGCATGGGCAGCCGCTTTGGTGGCGATAAACAGCTCGCAGAGCTTGGCCCGAATGGCGAAACCTTAATGGCTTTGTCAATTCGCGACGCCATTGAAGCTGGCTTTAATAAAGTGGTGCTAATTATCCGCCCAGAATTAGAGTCGACGCTGGCAAAAAGTTTGGCGCCCTTTGTTGGCGAAAACATTGAGCTGAGCTTTTGCTACCAAGTGATGGACGACTTACCCAATGGTTGGCAAACGATTATTAATCATGTTGATCATCGCACTAAGCCTTGGGGCACCGCTCACGCACTCTGGTGTGCCCGTAAACACGTTACTGGAGCGATGGCGGTAATTAATGCTGATGATTATTATGGTCAACAGGCATTTGAGCTACTCGCACAGGGTTTTGCTGCATCGCCTGAGCAATGGCAGATGGTGGCTTATCAATTAAGTCATACCTTGTCTGAACACGGCGGAGTGAATCGTGGTATTTGTCAGGTTGATGACGGCCAGCTAGTTAGCGTGCAAGAATGGTTGAACATTCGGGCTGATTTGGCGTCAGAGACTTGTAGCGGTGAATATCAAGGTCGGCAGCGACAATTAGCAACAGATGCCTTAGTATCAATGACATGCTGGGGCTTTAGTGACAATATTTTTAGCGTGCTAGAGCAGTCTTTACTGGCATTTTTGTCTGATAATCCAAGCCATGCAACCGCTGAATGCTATTTGCCTTCAGTGGTACAGACAGCTTTGGATGTGTCAAAACAAACACCAAGCGTGTTACCGATAAAGGTGCGCACTGCAACCGAGAAATGGTTGGGTGTGACCTATCCTCAGGATGTGACTGAGGTAAAACAAAAATTAATGGAGTTGTTGGGTGAGTGATTTTATAAAGCAGCAGGTTTTGCCGCATTTTGGCAT
Organism: Shewanella waksmanii; assembly: GCF_043643685.1. GTDB lineage: Bacteria > Pseudomonadota > Gammaproteobacteria > Enterobacterales > Shewanellaceae > Shewanella > Shewanella waksmanii_A. The sequence continues at coordinate 57,620 of NZ_JBHZSN010000005.1, read as the reverse complement.
TGAAATTGACGCCAAAGTGTCACCGCTAGGGAATGGACATATTAATGATACTTACCTAGTCCGTGGCGAACATGCAGAAATGGTGCTGCAGCGTATCAACACTGAGGTGTTTAAAACTCCTAATGCATTGGTGAATAATGCGCAAAAAATTGCCCAACATCTACGACAGAAGCGCCAATGTGCTGAATACCATCTAAAGGTAGTGTCTCCGCTAATGACTCAAGATCATCAACTTGCAGTCGACCTTGCTGATAACGGTTTTTGGCGAGCAATTAACTATTTACCTAACAGCCACAGCATCGATGTGGTGGGTGATGAGCAACAAGCCCAAGCGGCAGCCAAAGCATTTGGCCACTTCTCTCAAGCCTTAAGTGATTTTGATGCTGAGCAGATTGACGATGTTATCCCGCAGTTTCACCATCTTCCTGGCCGAATTACCCAGCTCGAACAAGCGGTTGCTCATAACAGCAAGCAGCGTTTAGCAGACTGTCAACAGTGGGTTGATTTTGCATTGACGCAGCAAGGCTTGTTAAAAGAGTTAAGCGACATTGAGTCTCAACTCCCTAAGCGTATTTGCCATAACGACACCAAGATCAATAACATGCTATTTGATAAGCGTGATATGTCGAGTATGGCGATAATCGATTTAGATACCTGCATGAAAGGCCATCTAATGTATGACTTTGGCGACATGGTTCGTACTTTTTGCTCGCCTGAAGAAGAGGACTCGACCAACCTTAGCAACGTACAAGTAAGAGAAAACATCTTTGCTGCGATTTGCCAAGGTTATTTAAGTGAGCTCAGTAGCGTGCTCACCGAAGCCGAGCGTAAAAGCTTATGGCTTGGTGCCAAAATCATCTGCTTGATGATTGGGGTACGTTTTTTAACTGACCATCTTAATGGTGACGTATATTTTAATATTCATCATGAGAACCACAACCTAGAGCGTGCCGCTAACCAGTTTACCCTGTACAAAAGTTTGTTGGCCAATGAAGCTAAGCTCAAAAAGCATTTAAGTTAAGCCTACGGCCTATTAAGTGTGTAACCCAGCTAGCCAATCGCCAGCTAAAATTGAGTTAGCCTCTGCATAACTCAATCAGTAGCAGCGCACTGTATGATGAGTACTGTAGCTGAAAACAGTGTAAGATGAGTGTTTGTGAGTCGGTCACTATAACAAAGCCGACTAACACAAACATCGATGACGACCATAGCAACATTAGCGCGATTATCGCTCAATTTTGGCGTGTTTTTATACCGCAACTTATACCATAACTTACACCGCAACCTACCGCGCCGCATACGCAGCTTTGCAGCTTGGTTACTCGGTTTACTGCTACTGTTCCCCAGCTTGGCGATTGCCCACCCGCTATCTGAATTTAATAAACAAAGCAGCGTTTATCGACCTTATTTTGTTGAGTTTTATACCAATCGGCATAAAGATGTGATCGCTCAGCGAAAGTTTAGCGCTTCTGAGACAAGGCAACGAATGAAGGGCATAGTTACTCTACGTTCAAGTTCGTTTACACAGTATCAGAAGTGCTAAAACTCGCCCTTTGGGAGCTTTTTGGGCTGCCTATTTCTTCGTTGAATAACTTCCCAATAGAACCACTATTACTTAAGTTATTCGTCTCGAACTAGTTTGCCCAAAATAGCTCTGAGTAGATCAATTTCTTATGCTGATTGGTATTATACCTCACAAGGTTGCAGCAGTTGCCCACCTGCAGAGCTATGGCTATCAAGCTTTCGTGACCATAATCAGTTGTGGAAAACCTTATTCCCGCTGGCGTTTCACGTAAGCTACTGGAACTACATCGGCTGGAAAGGCCCTTACAGCAAACGCGCGTTTAGTCAGCGACAATATGATCATCTTAATGCCAAAAACACCGGCCAAGTCTACACCCCACAGTTTGTGATTAACGGCAAAGAATGGCGCGGCTGGTTCGACCGAGAACTGGGTGATGTATTTAATCAGCCACCAGAAAAAGTCGGCGTACTGTCAGTTACTATTAAACCTGAACCAACACAAAAAAATGCTAAAGATTCGACTGAATCAATAGCAAAAGACACAGCCTTGCATCTACAGGCCAGTTTTGAGCGCTACAGTGGTGACGAAAGCGATAGCAAACAAGAAAGTACTGTAATCAACGACGAAAGCCCCATAGAACTGCATCTTGCCTTGGTCGGCACCGGCTTTACCACTAACGTCACCCGCGGCGAAAATCGCTACAAGGTCCTAAAGCATGACTTTACTGTGTTGCAGCATCAAGTGTTCAGACCAAATACCACCAACCCCAGCCAATTTAGCGGTGAAGTGGTCATCGACAATAAGCACACAGGCAAAGCAGAAAAGCTCGTTTGGGTTGCGTGGATAGTGCAAAACCATAAGCCTTTGCAGGCGGTTGGGGGGAGGTTGGGTATTCGCCTATTTGAAAAATAGCAATTGCTTATCACTGGACCTAAAAGGTATAAGTCTAAGTAATTCTTTTTATTTGTCATTCAGTGTATTGTTTTAGTTATCTAGAGGACTAATCTTAAAAACAAATGAAGCCAACTGGTATATATGAGCAGCTTATAACAACTTTGATACATGACAACCTAGATTGCAAAAGGTTTTATGTTGGCCAACGTGTATTGGAGCAACCCGAAGCAGCAGTTTGGTTGTCTCGTTTTTTATGCCGTCTAATTGAATATGCGATTAATTGTTTACCTTCCGAGGGTGATAAGCTAAGTCGCCAAATAGAGTTATCAAATGAGCTTATACTATGGCTTAAAACTAAGCTCCAGGATGATGATTTTTTCGATGAAAACTTGCTTGAAGGTCAAGGAAGAATACTTACTGCTTTGTATGAAATTGAGAATCCTGTTGCCGCTGATTTAAAGAAATATGTCGAAGATATTTTCCCATTAACAGGACTTACTCAAAGTGAATTGTTTTGCGGCAGTAATGCTGGTTTATCTTTGGAAAGCGAGCTAAAGCGAGAAATAAGATCATCAGATACGATTTATTGGCTGGTATCATTTATCAAGTGGGCCGGTATTCGTATCTTTCGTAATGAGCTTGAAGAGTTCACTCGTAGTGGCAAACAGCTAAAAATCATCACTACATCATATATGGGGGCTACTGATGCTAAAGCGGTTGAGTTCTTGGCATCATTACCGAATACGGAAGTTAAGCTAAGCTACAATACAAAGCGCGAGCGACTGCACGCTAAAAGTTATTTGTTTTTGCGAAATTCAGGTTTTAATACTGGTTATATTGGCTCTTCCAATCTATCTCACTCAGCCTTGACGAGTGGCCTCGAGTGGAATCTAAAGATCACATCTCAAGAGATTCCTCATATTATTGAGCGATCCATAAATACATTTGAAACCTATTGGAATTCAAAAGAGTTTGAAGTTTTTGATGGTAAAATTGAAGCCAAAGAAAAGCTGAAATCAGCTTTGGAAGAAGCTAGATTAGGGGGCGGACAGGAGCACTCCCACTACTTTGAAATTAAACCTTTTACCCATCAGCAAGAAATTTTAGAGCAGCTAGAAGTTGAACGTTCTTTACACAAGCGATTTAGAAATTTAGTCGTAGCAGCAACAGGAACTGGTAAAACGTTAATCTCTGCTTTTGATTTTGCAAGATTTATTAAAGACAAGCCTAATGCTAAGTTTCTGTTTGTTGCACATAGAGAAGAAATTCTTATACAAGCTCGGTTAGCTTATAGGGGCGTGCTTAAGAATTCAAACTTTGGTGAGCTCTGGGTGGGTAACTACAAGCCAGAAAGTTATGAGCAACTGTTTGCATCAGTGCAGACATTGAATAACCAAATAGATAACCTATCGCTCTCCAGTGAATACTTTGATTTCATTGTAATTGATGAAGTTCATCACGTAGCTGCTAGTTCTTATCGTAGCATCTTAAGTAAGTTTTCACCGACTATATTACTTGGGCTAACAGCTACGCCAGAAAGGCATGATGGTACCAATATACTTGATGATTTCTGTGGTGTTATAGCAGCAGAAATTCGCTTACCAGAAGCGATTAATCGTCGTCACTTATGTCCATTTCAATATTTCGGTATAGATGATGATACGGACTTAAGCGGAGTTAGCTGGAACCGAGGTCGCTATGATATTGCAGCCTTAACTAGTTTATACACACACAACCAGCTACGAGTAGATAAAATCTATCAGGCAATAAACGAACTAATAACGTCAATTTCTAGTATGAAGGCGTTGGCATTTTGCGTTAGTAAAGATCACGCAGAATATATGTGCAAACAGTTTGTGTTAAAAGGTATTCCTTGCGATTTCTTAACTAGTGATAACAGCCAAGATAGAACTCAAAAACAGCAAGCACTTCGAGCCGGTAGTATTAACGTTTTATTTGTGGTTGATATTTTTAACGAAGGTGTCGATATTCCAGAAGTAGACACCTTACTGTTCCTGCGCCCAACAGAGAGTTTAACTATCTTCTTACAGCAACTCGGACGTGGGTTGCGTCTAGCTGATGATAAAGAAGTGTGTACGGTTTTGGACTTTGTTGGTAACGCTAATGCTGAATATGATTTTGCCCATAAATTTAGAGCATTGGTAGGCAAAACAGATAGTGCTATAAGTGATGAGATAAAAAACGGGTTTCCTCATGCGCCTTTAGGTTGCCGAATTGAGCTTTCAAAACAAACACAAGAAGTAGTGCTTCGTAACATTAGGCAAGCAACCCTTAATAAACAAAGGCTTATTGGTTTAATTCGTAACTTCCCAGAGCATTCAACTTTAGAAATGACGCTGGCTAACTTTATTAGAGTTAATCCTCAAGTTGAATTAGAAGACATTTATAGAAAGTTTAGTTGGTGTGAGTTGTGCGTAGAAGCCGGCATTATGTCTTCGTTGGATGAGGATTTGATGCGTAATTTAGCCCGTATGGTTAGAACTAGGCTATTAGTGTGTGATGATCATCAATATTTGCAATATATCGAATCAGTCGTGAGAAACGGTTTTGATGTACATGATGGTAACTCAGCAAAATATCAATTGATGTTACATTATGACCTGTGGCAAAAGTCCGGAAAAGATCTTGGTTTTAGTTCAATAGAGCAAAGTTTAGACAAATTGAATCAAGCTCAAATTCGAGCTGAATTGAGCAATCTAACGAAATTGCTCGTTAATCGTATTCATCATAAGCAAGAAACCATGCCTATGATGGGGAATCACCTTATCAAACTTCATGCTCGATATGCCAGAGAGCAGATACTTGTTGGTTTTGGAGCTACCACATTTGCGAAGCAGCCAAATTCAAGAGAAGGTGTTTTTAATATTAAAGAGCAAAACATTGAATTGTTATTCGTTACACTTAACAAAAACGAAAAGCTATTTTCGCCAACTACCATGTATCATGACTATGCAATAAATGAAGACCTATTCCATTGGCAGAGCCAGAATACAGCAAGACCAGAACGTGGCAAAGGGTTAGAGTATGTAACCCACAAAGAAAAAGGAAAACGCTTGTTTCTCTTTGTTCGAGAGCAATCTAAAGATGAATTTGGTAAAACAATGGGGTTCGTTAACTTTGGCGAAGTTGAATATGTTTCACACATTGGAAAACAACCTATGAACATTACATGGAAATTGCGGAATACCATGCCGGCATTTATGTGGACACAGGCAGCTAAGTTGGCAATGGCCTAACTTGCAAGCACTGATTTACAGATAACCAAAAAGCCCAGCATTTGCTGGGCTTCATATCTTTACCAATCAGAAAACCGAAAAACACTTATTCAACTTTCTAAATCTGCTCGCGCATTTGCTTAATCAGTACTCTAAGTTCGACTGCTGCGGCAGTAACTTCTGCGCCACCTTTTTTAAGCATGCAGCGGGTTTCTTCAACGTGGCATTGAGTTTTAACTATCATTTTAATGCTCGTAGCGTGTAGCTTATTGTTTAACGCTTACAGCGTGTGATTGTTGCTTTAACGCCTATAGCGTGTGAATCTTGTTTTAACGGTTATAGCGTGTAATTTTGGTAATAGCGATAGGGTTTATAGGTGGGAAATAATGAAGGTGACTAATTCAAAACAGCTTGCTGTGTACCTTAAAGATGCACGACTCAATATGCAGTTGTCGCAAAGCAAGGTAGGTAAGAAGGTTGGTATTCGTCAGGATACGGTTTCAAATTTTGAACAGAACCCAGATTCCACTAAATTGGAAACATTGTTTAAGATTTTATCTGCTTTAAACCTTGAGCTAGATATTAAGGTTAGAAATCCTGAACAGCTGCAGACGCTGGTTGAAGATAAACACATCCCCACTGACGATGAATGGAAAGAGGAGTGGTAATGGCTGTTCTTGATGTTTATATGAACGGCTATCTTGTCGGCGAGTTGACCAAGTCTGCCACTTTCTAGCAACTGTTTAGATTAGGCTGCATCAGCGTAAAGTTATCTTTCTCTTATTTATCTAATAAAAAGCCCAGCACTTGCTGGGCTTCATATCTTTACCAATCAGAAGACCGAAAAACGCTTATTCAACGTTCTGGATCTGACTGTCGTACATGTTTAATAACATTAATTTAAACATGTGCTTATGGTGTTGATGGTGTTGGTGAGGTCTGATTATCTATTTTAGTCACCCCATTAGTCCCACTTTGTTCAATCTCTACAATGCGATGTTCGTTCTCGCTTGGGTAACACCTCATCAAATGATCAAGACAGAAAGAGGAGTGATGATTGTGGCGAGATCTCAAGTCGTCCTGACTTAGTTTGTGGTCTTCACAACGTTTGAGCGTTAACAGCCTCTGGCTGGTATCTGATGAACTTACCCGATGTTAATACGCCGTGAGGTGATAGCGGGGTGCGGTGAGTGTGACTCCCTATGAGCTTTTAGCCTAATGACTTAGTGAATGCTGTTTATTGCCCATAAAAGCTTTGTATGTTTTCTATACTGATAGTAGTATTTGAGTAAATATATACTCATTAGTTGCTTTTTTGTGGCTTAATGAGTATTAAGTTACTCATTAATTATTTAGGAGCTCTTATGGAACATTTGACCATTCAGGCTTTCATCAATGGCCAATGGAGAGACATTGCACGGCTCTCTTTTCCTGAGAGCGAACAAGGTAATTATCGACTTACTTCGTTAGATTACGAGCAGGATTATGCCTTGGCTAAGCTAGATAAAGACGACATTCACGCCGTCTCTATAAACCACCCCGTCAGCTTATTTTTTGATGAACCGGTATGGTTGCACTTTCTTGACGACATTATGCCTAGCGGTGCCAGCCGACGCTATTGGCTTAAGTATCTTGATATCGCTGATCTGAGTGTAGATGAACAAAATTTTGTATTGCTGAAATATGGCACGATTGCGCCAGTTGGTAATTTGCGAGTCAAGGAGTCGTTGCCAGTGCGATCGGCTATAGCTGATGAGCTGATGTTCACCGTTGACGACGTGAAAAATAGGGCCTCTGACTTCTTGGATTATGCGCAACATCGAGGTGCGGCAGCTGGTGGTGCAACGGGAGCTGGTGGCGAAGCGCCCAAGCTGTTATTACGTTGCGACGATGCACAAAATATCTGGATTGATAGCTATCAAGATGAGTTACAAAACCGAGACCTTCATTATTTGGTCAAATATCCGAGAGGCTCTCGATCGCCTGTTGATTGCGATATTTTGCGCGCTGAATACCACTATTATCATGAGTTGGCAGACATGGGCTTTGAGACGATCTCGACTGCAAACATGCGGCTCGAAGAAGGTCATTCCTATCCTTCACTGTGGTTGCCGCGTTTTGATGTCTACTACAATGAGTTGGGCCAACAACGCTACGCAATGGAGTCGGTTTATTCGATACTTGGCAAAGGTGCGGGCGTTACCCTAGATCATGAGCAAGTCTTAAGAACGCTGATCGATAAAATTAATTACAGCCATATGGTTTTAGAGCAAGGCTATCAGTTTGACGCACGCGGGTTTGTGCTTGAGTGGGTGCGGCGAGACTTACTCAATATCTTATTTGGTAATAGTGATAATCATGGCCGTAATACAGCGTTTCTTAAAGGCGATGGTTGGATAAAGCTGGCGCCTATCTATGATTTTGCACCTATGAAAGCTGATCCTGAAGGGGTTGCAAGAACCACAAAATGGGAAGCGCCGATCGAAGTCGGAGGGGAGTATGACTTTCAGGGTATTGCTGACGCACTCGCTGATCTGGTGCCAGCTCAGGAGCTAATGGCAGAGTTAAAGCTCACGGCCCAGCAATGTCTCGACTTGAAGCAACGCTTAATTGCGCGTGGTGTGCCTGAGCGGATCATCGATATGCCTGCAATTGGCTTTACTTATATTGAAGACAAGCTAACTCGTTGGGGGCTGGTATGAGTGATAAATCATCTACTGCAGAAACGGCTAAAGAAACCATTGCCCGTCTTAGAGCCAATCGCCAGCAACGGAGTGAGGTTACAACTGAAGTGCCACCGCGTTCTCAATCTCAAAACGTTCCAGAGGCTCAAACAAAACAAACTGCCAAACGAGCCTCTAAGCAGTCAAGCGGTGTAAGCACGGTCGAACGAAAGAACGCGATTCATGCCATCACACAACGGCTTTTACGCGGTGAGCTAACCCAAGGGCAAGCCCTTAGAATGCTGCGAGTCGAGGTGTTAGGGCTCACGCAAGACGAGTATGCAAATTTGGTTAAAGTGTCTCGTAAGACCCTTTCTGACGTTGAGAATGACCGTGGTAGCTATAAGACAGACATTCTCAATCGTTTGTTTAAGCCCTTTGGCCTTAAGGTGGGGATTGTGCCGATATCAACAGGCGTTACTTGGTCTCTGTAATAGTGAACACTCTAAGTGGGCGTCGAGATCTCTCGCTACAATCGTTTTTTGATAACCCCATTATTCCCAATGGCGTAGGAACCGCGTCAGCACTAGGCAGTAGAGCTTAGTGCTTAACAGGCTGAAATTGATACATTCCACATAGCCCAAGTTGATTCGCAGGTGTTAAGATACGCCCAGAATCACTTTAAAGTTGCATTGCTCAATGAGCTAAAAACTCACTCCCCAACAGCTTGAATCTTTTCTGTGGGAAGTCGCTGATATTTTGCGCGGCAATATGGATGCCTCAGAGTACAAAGACTACATCTTCGGCATGATGTTCTTAGAACGCGGGATAATTGGGTCAGAGTAAATTTTCGCTCAGGGTGAAGTTAGACTTTTTCCTTATCTTGAGTCGTAACAAAAAGCCCAGCATTTGCTGGGCTTTATATCTTTAGCAATCAGAAAACCAAAAAACGCTTATTCAACGTTCTGGATCTGCTCGCGCATTTGTTCAATCAGCACTTTTAGCTCTACAGCAGCAGCAGTGACTTCGGCGCTGATGGATTTAGACGCTAAGGTGTTAGATTCGCGGTTGAACTCTTGCATCATAAAGTCTAAACGGCGACCTTGGGCGCCCCCTTTTTTTAGGATGCGGCGAGTTTCTTCTACGTGGGCGTCGAGGCGGTCCATCTCTTCGGCAACATCCATCTTTTGTGCCAGAATCACCATCTCTTGCTCTAGACGTGCTGGGTCCAAATCTTCTTTGATTTCAGCTAGACGATTAGTGAGCTTTTCGCGTTGCCACTGCATAACAGCTGGCATGTGCTCACGTACCACGGCGACTTGTTCAACAATGGCATCAAGGCGGGTTTCTAGCATGGTTTTAATGGCTTCGCCTTCGCGGCCGCGGGCTTCAATAAACTGGTCGATGGCGCTGTCAAAGGCAGCAAGTAGCTCTTTGCCTAGGGCGTCCATGTCTTGCTCAGCGCTAGACATCACACCGGGCCAGCGTAGAACGTCAACCACGTTTAGTTCGCCTTGGCTGGCGTTGTCACGTACCCAGTTGGCGGCATGAATCACTTGTTTGGCGAGCTCTTCATTGAGCTGTAATTCTTTGTTGTCGTCATCTTTGATATCGTAACGTAGGTTCACTTCAACCTTACCGCGGTTTAGGCGTTTGCGCAGGCGGTCGCGTAGCATTGGCTCAAGGTTACGAAAATGCTCAGGTAGGCGCAGGTAAGTTTCTAAGTAGCGCTGGTTAACAGAGCGAATTTCCCATGAGGCGTTACCCCATTGTGCTTTGTGCTCAATACGCGCGTAGGCTGTCATGCTTTGGATCATGAAGTGGGTCCGGTGTTATTTAATCGTCTGAGTGAATGCCGATTATAGACCTATCGAGGTAATGGTCAAAATAATTGCAGAAAACTGTTTGTTTAAGCGCTAATTAGTTTAGCTAAGCTGGGTTGTTTACGTTGGCCGAGTTTGGCTATTTAAGGGTATTATATGGCGTTATTTGCCTGACAGATTCGGCTTGTTGACTGAATGTCATAGCATCTGGACGCGCTAGCCCCTATAATATGCAGCCAAATTTGCTTTGTTTATTTTTAAGACAGGAACCTTCTATGCGCCCAAGTGACAGAACGCCCGCCCAAGCTCGTCCAGTAACCATTACTCGCCAGTTTACGGCCCATGCCGAAGGCTCTGTATTAGTTGAGTTTGGTGACACTAAGGTGTTGTGTACCGCAAGTTTTGAAGAAGGTGTACCGCGTTTCCTTAAAGGCCAAGGCCAAGGTTGGGTAACTGCTGAGTACGGCATGTTACCGCGCTCTACCCACAGCCGCATGAACCGCGAAGCGGCACGTGGTAAGCAGTCTGGTCGTACCCAAGAGATCCAACGTCTTATTGGTCGCTCACTGCGCGCTGCAGTAGACATGAAGGCGCTAGGTGAAAACACCATCGTAATCGATTGTGACGTAATTCAAGCAGACGGTGGTACCCGTACAGCGGCTATTACCGGTGCGTGTGTGGCCTTGGTTGATGCACTTAACTGGGCGCGTGGTAAAGGCATTTTGAAAACCAATCCACTTAAGTTCTTAATTGCTGCTGTTAGCGTTGGTATCTACAAAGGTGAGCCAATTTGCGATTTAGAATATGTGGAAGACAGCGCTGCTGAAACTGACATGAACGTGGTGATGACCGAAACCGGTAAGATTATTGAAATTCAAGGTACCGCAGAAGGTGAGCCATTTAGCCATGAAGAGCTAATGAGCCTACTTGAATTGGCTAAGCACGGTATTCGCGAAATTGTTGATGTGCAGAAGGCATCGTTAAATTAATTGAGCAATAATTAAGGATCCTACGGGATCCTTTTTTAAACCCTATTTACCCTAAAAATGATAAGTGAGGAGTGGTTGTGAAAGCCTATCAGCGTGAGTTTATTGAGTTTGCATTAGAGCGCCAAGTATTGAGATTTGGCGAATTTACGCTTAAGTCGGGCCGCACTAGCCCTTATTTCTTTAACGCTGGCCTGTTTAACACTGGCCGTGACTTAGCCCGTCTAGGACGTTTCTATGCGGCTGCATTAGTGGATTCTGGCATTGAGCATGATTTGCTATTTGGTCCAGCTTACAAAGGTATTCCAATTGCGACTACCACCGCTGTAGCTTTGTGTGAACACCACGATATAGATATGCCTTACTGCTTTAACCGTAAAGAGAAAAAAGATCACGGTGAAGGTGGCAGCCTAGTGGGTAGCGAGCTTAAAGGCCGAGTGATGTTGGTTGATGATGTGATCACCGCTGGCACGGCAATCCGTGAGTCAATGGAGATTATCGAAGCGGCACAAGCTAAGCTGGCGGGTGTATTGATTGCGCTTGATCGTCAAGAAAAAGGTAAAGGTGAGCTGTCAGCGATTCAAGAAGTTGAGCGCGACTTTGGCTGTGAAATCGTATCGATTGTGAAGCTTGAAGATTTGATCAGCTACTTGTCTGAAAAGCCAGGTATGGAAGCACAACTTGCTGCGGTAAGCGCTTATCGTGACCAATACGGCATCTAATCGCCCAATTGAATAGCAAAACGCCACCTTAACGGTGGCGTTTTTGTTTATGACTTGCGGCTATTGGCTGAGGAATTCAGCGCGGGTAGCAGGGTTCGACTTAAATATGCCGCCCAGGGCCGTAGTGGTGGTTGAGCTGGTTGAGTCCATCACGCCGCGGGATTTCACGCAGTAGTGTACGGCATCCATTTTCACTGCCACATCTTTGGTTTCTAGCAAGGTTTGCAGGGCGACCAGTACTTGCTGAGTTAAGCGTTCTTGTACCTGTGGGCGCTGGGCAAAAAAGCGCACGATGCGGTTGATTTTAGACAGGCCAATAATGTTCTTACGTGGCAAATAGGCGACCGTAGCCACGCCATCTATGGTGACTAAGTGATGTTCGCAGGTGCTGGTCATGCTGATGTCATTGACCTTAACCATCTCATCAAAGCCCATTTTATTTTCAATGACGGTGATTTTGGGAAAGTTTTGATAATCCAAGCCGGAGAAAATCTCATCCACGTACATTTTGGCAATACGCTTTGGGGTTTCCACTAAGCTGTCATCGCGCAAATCCAATGACATTAAGCTGAGGATTTCACGCATGTGGTGTTCAATCTTGTCTTTGCGTTGCTCTGCATCAAGTTCACAAGGCAACATCGGGGTTTCTAAACCACGATCTAAAAGTGCTTGTTGTACTAATTGTGCTGCTTCACTAAGTGCCATGAGATCCTCCACTATACTGCCAGTGGTTAACTTACAGTAGGCCAAACCTGTTCTTGGGACAGATTTGGCGGCTTAATAATTCATTATAGTTCGCGCCTAGGCTGAAACACCATAGCGCGGGGCATGGAGGATACCGTGATTTGGCGCTAATTTATACCCGTAAACAGTAAGGGTATGACGAAAAAACCTATCGTATTGATAGGTTTTTTCATTTTAAAGGCTGTTTATTGTCGCGATTAAGTGATGGCTGAAGAGTTAGCTTTGCAACAATTGCTGTTGAATAAAGCCCCACTGCTCTTGGAAGTGAGTAGTGGGCTTTTGTTTAAAGTCGCTACGAACAAACTGTGCGATACGGCCTTCAGCAACAGCGAGTAACAGATTCGCTAAGATGCCTTCATCAATGGCAAAGCCTTTGCCTTCACGCAGAGTTTTCTCACGCAGAATTTGCTTTAGATGAGTCTCTACCTTGGCAAAGATTTGGCCAGTTCGGTTGCGTAGACGTTCGTGTTCGCCTAGCAATGCATCACCGTTGAGCACTCTTGAGATGCCAGGGTTGCGCTCGGCAAAAATTAATAGCAGTTGTAGCAGGAGTTGGCAGCGTCTCATGGTATCTTTTTCCTCATCCATGATGAGGTTGATACGAGTAAGTAGCGACTCTTCAATAAAATCGATTAGCCCTTCAAACATCCGTGCTTTACTGGGGAAGTGGCGGTAAAGTGCCGCTTCTGAAACGCCCACTTCAGCAGCTAATTTTGCTGTAGTGATACGTTGGCCTGGGCTGGTTTCTAACATAGTGGCTAAGCACTGCAGAATATGTTCACGACGATTTTTTTTCGGGCTCGCGGCCATGATGGTTCCTTTATTACAACTGGAGCCTAAGGTGCCGTAGCGACCTTATTTGCTCTCTTATTATATGCGCTAACGATTGCGCGTTATTGCTTATTAAATTATCTGTGACTAACGCGTACCAGAATGGCCAAAGCCACCTTCGCCTCTGTCAGAGCTGGCAAACTCATCGACCAACTTAAATTCAGCTTGAACAACTGGCACAAATACCAACTGTGCAAGGCGGTCGCCAATTTCTAATGTGAATGCTTCATTACTGCGATTCCAGCAAGACACCATTAACGGGCCTTGGTAATCAGAATCGATTAAGCCAACCAAGTTACCTAAAACTATACCGTGCTTATGACCAAGACCTGAGCGCGGCAAAATCACTGCCGCTAAACTTGGGTCGGCAACGTGTACTGCAATCCCCGTTGGAATAAGTACCGTTTCACCGGGTTGAACCACCAATGTTGTATCCACCATGGCGCGTAAATCCATGCCAGCACTACCAGGGGTTGCATAGGCAGGTGTTGGGTATTCTGAGCCAATACGTGAGTCTAAGATTTTAAGTTCAATCGGGGTTTTCATAGGGTTTTCATCTGCTCAGCAATTAGGGAAAGAAGCTGGGTTGCTAGGGTGTGTTTATCGGCTTGTGCCAATGCCTGTTCGCCTTGGGGCCAAAACACGGTTAATGCGTTGTCATCACTATTAAAGCCTAGCGCTGGGTTTGAGACATCATTGGCCGCTATCATATCAAGTTTTTTACGGCTTAACTTATCTTTTGCATAGTGGGCGACATCTTGGGTTTCAGCCGCAAAGCCGACGGTAAACGGGCGATGTTGATGAGCCGCAACCGTAGCGAGAATATCAGGGTTACGCACAAGAGGCAGCGCCATTTGTTCAGCAGACTTTTTAATTTTTTCATCTGCAACCTTGTCGACACGGTAATCACACACTGCCGCACAACCGATAAAGATGTCAGCTTGCTGTACGTGTTCGAGCACAGCGGTCAGCATCTGCTCTGTTGATTGTACATCGACACGATTCACCCCCACTGGGGTGGTTAGATTAACTGGGCCTGCGACTAAGGTGACTTCGGCGCCAAGTGCAGTGGCGGCCTGTGCTAGGGCAAATCCCATTTTACCTGAGCTATGGTTGGAGATATAACGCACCGGATCAATTGCTTCCCGGGTTGGGCCAGCTGTGAGCAGTAAATGTTTACCTGCCAGTGGCTTGGGGCCAAAAAAGGCAATAGCGCGGTCGACAATTGCTAATGGCTCTTCCATACGTCCCATACCGACTTCGCCACAGGCTTGTTCGCCGCTAGCTGGGCCCCAAATATGAATGCCTCGCTGTTTGATGGCGGCAATATTGGCCTGTGTGGCAGCATTGGCATACATTTGTTGGTTCATGGCGGGGCAAACCGCGATTGGCGCCTCAGTGGCTAAACAGGTCGTGGTGATTAACTCATCGGCCATGCCGGCGTTAATGCGGGCAATCAAGTTGGCGGTTGCTGGTGCGACTATCATCAGGTCAGCCCAACGTGCCAGCTCAATATGCCCCATGGCTGCTTCTGCCGCAGGGTCTAATAAGTCTAATGCCACCGGGTGACCACTTAAGGCTTGTAATGTTAATGGGGTGATGAAGGTGGTTGCGCTTTGGCTCATCACCACGCGAACATCGGCACCACGTTCTTTTAAGCGGCGCACTAAATCCGCAGATTTATAGGCGGCAATACCACCGCCAATACCCAATAAGATTTTTTTACCAGTTAAAGCCATTGCGTTCTCTTTTTTCTACAAGCTTGCCATTTTGGCGTGGGGCTAACGATAGCATAAACCCGTTCAAGTTGATGACACAGATTGAAAAAAATCGACCATACTTGTTAGCGCATGTTGAATTTTCATCACCCTTGGTGGTGGCTAACAACATACTGCAACGACTTTACCACGCAACAAGGAGGTTGCTTTGGCGATAAAACATTGGCCCGAAGGTGAGGGACCACGGGATAAATTACTTAAATTGGGTGCGCAGCAGCTATCGGAAGCGGAGTTGTTAGCGGTGTTATTGCGTAACGGTCTGCATGGGCAAAGCGCAGTGGCGTTAGCGAGGGAGTTGATTTCTCATTTTGGTGGGCTGCGAAATTTGTTTAGCGCTTCTAAGCAGCAAGTATGTGAAATGGCAGGAATGGGGCCAGTAAAATATGCCCAATTACAGGCTGCGCAGGAAATTAGTCGCAGAATTTTTGAAGAAAAGCTGCAAAGAGGCAAGTTTTTAACAGATCCTGATTTAACTCGGGACTATTTAATGAGACAATTGGCGGATCGTGCTTATGAGGTGTTTGGCATTTTATTACTAGATAGCCAACATCGGGTGATTCAATTCGTGGAATTGTTTCGTGGCACCATAGATTCAGCATCGGTTTACCCCCGTGAAGTGGTTAGACTGGTGCTAGATAAAAAAGCCGCAGCAGTGATTGTTTGCCATAACCATCCTTCGGGAGTGGCAGAGCCTAGTCGTGCTGATCGGCGAATTACTGAGCGATTGAAACAAGCACTAGCAACGATAGATGTTTCCTTGCTAGACCATATGGTTGTAGGCGATCGCGACATAGTTTCGTTTGCAGAGAGGGGATGGATAGATTCAACTATCCCTTGATCTTTGATTTTAGATCCTGTATAAAATGCGCCCTCTTTGTGTGCCTCGGGCGACGGCCATATTCGAGGTACATTAATGCTCGAGCGTTAAATTGTTTTTGGAGAAGATTGACATGTCAAGAGTATGCCAAGTAACTGGCAAGCGACCAATGGTTGGTAACAACCGTTCGCACGCGAAAAACGCGACTCGTCGTCGTTTTTTACCTAACCTACAGAACCACCGTTTCTGGTTAGAAGACGAAAAGCGTTTCGTACAATTACGTGTATCTACTAAAGGTATGCGTATTATCGATAAGAAAGGTATCGAAGTTGTTGTTGCAGAACTTCGTGCCCGCGGCGAGAAGGTGTAATAAACCATGGCTAAAGCTAAAGGTAACCGTGAGAAGATCAAGCTAGTTTCTAGCGCTAAAACTGGTCATTTCTACACGACTGAAAAGAACAAGCGTAACATGCCTGAAAAAATGGAAATCAAGAAATTTGATCCAGTTATTCGTCAGCACGTTATGTACAAGGAAGCTAAAATCAAGTAATCCTTGATTATTAACTTTCTAAAAAGCCTCTAATTTCGATTAGGGGCTTTTTTTTGTCCGCAAATAAACAATACCAATCAGCATAAAGATGTGTTCGCCTGTTGGGCGCTTTTTTGACTGCCTATTTCTTCGTTGAATAACTTTCCAATAGAACACTATTACTTAAGTTATTCGTCTCGAACTCGTTTGCCCAAAATTGCTCTGAGTAGATCACTTTCTTATGCCGATTGGCATAATAATGCATAAAAACTCTCCATTTGCTTGATAAATATCGCACACGTGCAACTTAATGCTTTTAAAGTGAATTAAAATGCAATAATATTGACTTCTTATTCCCGCTCGCCATGTGGACGAGCTCACTTGAGGTTAACACCTGTGCGTACTACTGAACTTGTCGATGGATTTCGTCATTCAGCTTCCTATGTTAATGCACATAGGGGTAAAACATTTGTGGTGATGTTAGGTGGGGAGGCGCTGGCCCAAGGGCAGTTCCGCTCTATTATTAACGACATTGCGCTGTTACACAGTCTTGGCATCAAAATGGTGCTGGTGCACGGTGCCAGGCCGCAAATTGATGAAGCGCTCGCGCAGCATCAACTCATTCCTGAATATTACAATGGCATTCGTATCACCGAAGAAGATGCTTTTAAGGTCATTAAGCAGGTGGTCGGTGGATTACAGCTGGACATCACCGCTCGGCTATCGATGAGTTTAAGCAACACGCCGATGCAAGGTACCCAAATCAATGTGGTTAGCGGCAATTTTGTGATTGCTCAGCCTTTGGGGATTGATAACGGTGTCGACTATTGTCTGAGTGGCAAGGTTCGTCGTATTGATGTGACTGGTTTGCGAGCGCAGTTAGATAGCGGTGGTATTGTTTTATTAGGGCCTGTGGCCGCCTCAGTGACCGGTGAGAGCTTTAACCTGACCGCAGAAGAGGTTGCCACGCAAATAGCAGTTAAAATCAATGCTGATAAGATGATTGGCTTTAGCTCGCAAAAAGGCATACTCGATGAAACCGGCGAAGTGCTGGCTGAGTTAATGCCAACCGATGCTCAGCAAATTCTATCTGGCATCAGTGACAATGAAAACGTGTGTGTCGGCACTAAGGCATTTTTAAAGGCCAGTATTGATGCTTGCCGTAATGGGGTTTCTCGCTGCCACTTTGTGAGTTACTTAGATGATGGTGCCTTGATTCAAGAGTTGTTCTCTCGCGATGGTATTGGTACCCAGATTGTGACCGAAAGTGCCGAGCGTTTGCGCCGGGCGAATATTGGCGATATTGGCGGAATTTTAGACTTAATTAGACCACTGGAAGAAAAAGGTATTTTGGTGCGTCGTTCCCGTGAGCAGCTTGAGATGGAAATTGAGCAGTTCATGCTGATTGAGCGTGATAGCCTGGTGATTGGCTGTGCGGCGTTTTATCCATTTGAAGAAGACAATGCCGGTGAGTTTGCTTGCTTAGTGGTGCATCCAGACTATCGTGATGCTGATCGTGGCAGTTTGCTACTGCAAAACATCATTGGTCAGGCGCGAGTGCGTGGCTATTCCCGCTTGTTTGCGTTAACCACTCGCAGTATTCATTGGTTCTTAGAGCATGGCTTTGAGATTGTCGATGTGGATGCGTTACCAGATAAGAAAAAGCAACTTTACAACTACCAGCGTAAGTCAAAGATATTGGCTTTAGAGCTGTAAACAAAAAAAGCGCCACTGATAATCGTGGCGCTTTTTTTAGGTTGGCTATTTAATTTAACCTTGGTTGGCTTTTTTACGCTTATACAGCATGTCGATACTGAAAATCACCAGTGCACACCAGATGAAACCAAAGGTAATGCCTTTTTCCAAATCAAACGGTTCTTGATAAAGGCTAACGGCCAAGATGAACATGATACTGGGGCCTATGTATTGGAAGAACCCGAGCATTGACAGTGGGATACGTGTCGCAGCTCCGGCAAAGCACAGCAGAGGCACTGAAGTCACCACACCCGCGGCAATCAACATTAAGTTCATATTTAGGCTATTGGTCAACATGCTCGCACTGGCGCTATCGAGCGTCATGATTAGATAAATAGCGGCAATAGGAAGTAGCAGAGCGGTTTCGACTAATAAGCCGGTTTTTGCATCAACGTTAACCTTTTTACGTAGTAAGCCATAAAAGCCAAATGAGCCCGCTAAGGCTAAGGAAACCAGTGGAATAGAGCCAAAGGAGATAAGCTGAATCACCACGCCAATGCCAGCTAAAGACACCGCGAACCATTGCAATTTACGCAGCCGCTCGCCGAGAAATAGCATACCGAGTAACACGTTAAATAGCGGGTTAATAAAGTAGCCCAAGCTTGCATCAAGCATGTGATCGTTATTGACTGCCCAGATAAATAGCAGCCAGTTGCCGGCGATAAGAATCGAGGTGACGGTCAAGACCCCTAACTGCTTAGGTTGTTTAAACAGTGCGCGTAACTTACTGAAGCCGCCAATGAATTGCATCAGCACAATCATGAACACAAACGACCACACTACACGGTGGGCTAGTATTTCTGCCGCAGATACGTGGTGAAGCAGCTTGAAATAGATAGGAGCGATGCCCCAAAGGAAATAGGCACAAAGCGCTAAGGCAATGCCTTTGCGGTATTCGAGATCAGCCATGGTTCTACAGTTTTATTCGGTATCGGAACCGCATTGTAGGGTGGGATGACTGATCTCTCAAGTTTCTACAGCAATCTAACGATCTACTGCCTTGTTCTTTATGGCTGCCACTTAGGCAAGATATGCTGACAGTGTCAGCTTATCCCACCATATAAGTACCTGTGCCAAAGGCAATATGGTCGCCTTGTTCATTGTGAAGCTCCATTCGGCAAACCGAGACGCGATTGCCAGCGCGGATCACTGTTCCTGTGCCGCTAAAGACTTCGCCGCGCCCGGGTCTGAGGTAATCAATGCGTAAATCAATGGTGCCTAAGGTTTGAATGCGCTTTTCCAAATCCGCTAGCGTCCAATCATCTCGGCTCGCAACTAAACCGGAAAATGCGGTAAGCCCGCCGACAACATCAAGCACGGTTGCGGTTACACCGCCGTGTAAAATTTGCTGATGAATATTGCCGATTAACTCAGGTTTCATGTTAACCACCACTTCGACACCTTCGATATCGTAACGCTTGATATCCATGCCCAGTAGATTGTGGAACGGCACATGTTTATCGAAGATTTCTGCCACATTGGCTAGCATGGTTGCTTGTACGTTGTTGGTCATAGTCTCGATCATGTTGTTATGGTTAGAGTATTTAATCTATCTCTAATTGACAGTGTGAAGCAAGGATTTGATTAAACTTTATTCAGTGCTGGCTGAGTGACAAATTTTGCCTAAATAAAAAACCGATTGAGCAGAGACAAGCCAAGCTAGCTTGATTAGAATAGGCCACTTTATTTGCGTTGATTGAAGAGATTGATGACCACTGCTGTTGCTGTTGAACCGATACAAGATGATCCGCTGGCTGCAAAATTGCAGGCAGTGTTTGGTTATCGTACGTTTCGTTCTGGCCAGCAAGAGGTGATTGAGCAGGCGCTAAACGGTCAAGATAGTTTAGTGATCATGCCAACTGGCGGTGGTAAGAGTTTATGCTATCAATTACCCGCTACTATGCTACCTGGATTGACGATTGTAGTGTCACCGTTGATCTCTTTGATGAAAGATCAGGTCGACAGTTTAACGCAAATGGGGGTGGCGGCCGCTTACCTTAACTCTTCTTTGTCCCGTGAAGAGACGCAAGTTATCTATCAAGGGCTGCACCGCGGAGAGTTAAAGCTGCTTTATGTGTCGCCGGAGCGCTTGTTGATGCCGAGCTTTATCGAGCGCATGCAGTCGTTAAATATTGCTTTGTTTGCGGTCGATGAGGCCCACTGTATTTCGCAGTGGGGTCACGATTTTCGTCCCGAATATGCGCTGCTAGGTCAGCTAAAACAGTTATTCCCCCACGTACCTGTGATGGCATTAACGGCCACAGCGGATCAGGTGACTCGTCAAGATATTTGTAATCGACTTGGCATTAACCCCCATGTATTGCTCACCAGTTTCGATAGGCCCAATATTCGCTATACCGTAGCTGAAAAGCTCAATGCTGCTAATCAGTTAAGGCAGTTTGTGCAATCGCAGCAGGGCAATAGCGGTATTATTTATTGCAGCAGTCGACGTCGTGTCGATGAAGTGGCTGAGCGGTTAACAATGCAGGGCTATAAAGCTGAAGCATACCATGCCGGTAAGACCCAACAAGAGCGGGCTGATGTACAAGAGCGCTTTTTGCGTGACCAGCTCGATATTGTGGTGGCGACGGTGGCCTTTGGAATGGGGATCAATAAATCCAATGTACGCTTTGTGGTGCATTATGACATCCCGAAAAGTGTTGAAGCCTATTACCAAGAAACGGGCCGTGCTGGCAGGGATGGCCTTGATGCCGAGGCACTGATGTTGTTTGACCCCAGCGATATTGGCCGGGTCAAACACCTTATTGAGCAATCGGAGCCGGGACCGCAACAACAGGTTGAGTTTCATAAGCTCAATACCATGGCTGCCTTTGCCGAAGCGCAAACCTGTCGTCGGCAGGTACTACTGCATTACTTTGATGAAAGTGCCACCCAGGCATGTGGCAACTGTGATATCTGCCTCGATCCACCCAAGCGATATAATGGGGTTGAAGATGCGCAAAAGGTGTTGTCGTGTATTTATCGTTTACAGCAACGGTTTGGTATCAACCACTTAATTGATGTTCTGCGTGGCTCCAAAGCGGCGAATGTGGTTGACCGTGGCCACGATAAGCTGTCAACTTGGGGCATAGGTAAAGATAAAAGCCATGAATTTTGGCTCAGTGTCGTTAGGCAAATTATCCATTTGGGCTATGCTAGCCAAGATATATCCCGTGGCTCTTCTGTCACCTTAAACCCGCTTGCTCGAGATGTGCTTAAAGGGAATGTTGAGCTGCAATTGGCAGAGCCTCGTCTTGAGATCGCCACTATCACCAAACGTCGCAGCAGTAGCAGAGCCCCGCTTAATTACGATCGTAAATTGTTTGCACGCCTAAAACTGCTGCGCCGCAGTCTCGCTGAAGAGTTGGATGTGCCGCCCTATTTGGTTTTCAACGACGCTACCTTGGCTGAAATGGCGGCAATGATGCCTACAAGCCCGGGTGAGATGCTCGCGGTAAATGGTGTGGGCGAAACCAAATTGAATCGCTTTGGTGATGAGTTTCTTGATGAAATCAGTGACTATTTAACGGAAGGTCGATAGGCGTTAGCTTGTTTGGCCATCATCGCTAGCCGCTGTTAATGAGGGATTTTATGTTGATTATGGCGCTTCATATTACTGACTTGGTTGATTTCTGCTCGTTTAATTAATGATGTTAATCCATCTTGCTGCTGCATGACCGCCAAGCCTATTGTTAAATGCTCATCGGGCATTAACGGCGACAAGGCACGAGAAAGTTGTGCTGCCACGTTCATAGCGCCTTTATTTAAAGTAAATGGCAGCATGATGACCAACTGCTCTTGTTCATTAATATGATACCTATCTTGATCCCGCAGCTTACTGACCAAAATATCTTTGATGACGGCTCTATCGCCAGGGTAGGCTTTGGTTAGATCAATTAACAACAAGCTGATGGCAAACCCTGACTGTTTGGCACTTTGTAATAACTGCTCCATCTGTTGTTGCTCATCCAGCGGCGTATTAGCAGGAGGGGCTGTTAACGAACTGAGCGGCTTACTGCGACTTCTGATAAAAATCACTAAGCTGGCAATACTCACCAATAAAAAGATGGCGCCAATGATATAGCCGCTACCAAGCCGGTTGCCTAATAATGGCATGCTAGTCACTTGCTGGGCTCGAACCAGCTGTTGTTGGCGACTAAGTCTGGCTTTAAGTTGTAATAATCGTGTGTCTTTTAGGAAGTTATAAGCATTGCTGGCAGCATCGTAGCGCAGCAATTGGTATTCGTAGGCTTGTTGATAGTTGCCTTGTTGTGCGTAGTAATCACTGAGTATTTGGTAGGCAAGGTTAAGCTGCTCATATTTGGCTGTACGTATCGCTTGGGTGATGACTTGTTGCATCAATGCCAACCCTTCGGCCTCATCTCCGGTGGCCAGCGCCAATTGTGCCAAGCTGCGTCTGGTTGTGAGTTCGCCTAAAGTGCGCTTATGTTTGTTAAATGAGTTCAGCGCTAGTTCCAAAAATTGCTTGGCACTTTTGTTGTTGCCGCGCTGAAACTCAAGCTGCGCCAGTTGTTGATAGCTGCTGGCTAACTCAACGGCCGTGCCAAGTTCTGGAAGAAGGTTTTTAGCCTCAAGAATAAATGCATCACGGTTGGCAATTTGATTGTTTTGCTGCGCGATATTGGCCAATGATAGTGTCACCGCCAGTTTTACTTTTCCCACTACCTGCGGTTGGTCAAGTGAGCGTAGCACGATTTGATAGGCTTGATTAGTCTGGTTACGCTGTGCCAGTAAGTTTGCCATGGCAATGTCCACATAGGCTTTGGGTGGTGTGAGCCAATTCACTGCTTGTTTGGTCGTGTCGGGATAAATATCAGTGGCAAGACGTAAATCTTCTAGAGCACTGCTATAACTTTCGGTGCCGATATCAATGTTGGCTCGTAATAACAGCGCATTAACCAATGATTGCGGTTGCTGTTGTTCTCGAGACAATAATACCGCTTTATCTAAAATCGGCAGCGCCTGGCGAACGTCGCCTGATTGCATGAATGCCGCTGCCATGCAGTTTAAAAAGTAGGGGACCGCTTGGGGAATTTGGTTAGCTTTGGCCCGTGCTTCATGCATTCTGGCGATATTTAATGCGGCTTCATGTTCATTTTGTTGAATAAAGGCTTCGCATTTTAATAGCGCTAATTGCAGCTGTGGAATACCTTCATCATAGATAGCGAGATGTTGCCGTTCTAGGCTGTTAATTTGCGATAAGGTTTGCGCTGGATAGGGGTAAACTTGCTGTGCGAGTTGATTGAGTGACGGCGTGGCGTTGGCCCATAGCGAAGGCAGCCATAACAATAGGCTTAGCACTATGACACGAAAATCCATTTGTTGCCGCTCCGTATGCATCGCAGTTTTAATTGGTCCTGAATATTTATTATACCGAATTTTTATATAGAGTCGCGCATTAAATTGGCATTATTTTGCGTAATTAGTCTACCTTGGCTTTTTGAGTATCGACTAGGTCTAAACCCCTATTCCCATAGGCTTACAAAGTCAATGGCCATATGATATCGCCAGTTTATCAGGGGCTTTTGCTGGTCTAATCTGTTTTAGATGAAAAAAATGGGGTTGACACTCAGTGCCGCACACGTTAAAAAATAACCGCTAAGATAAAAACTGAACGCATAATTATATAAATTTACTGAATACAAAGATGACTAATATTCGTGCACTACTCAGCCTCCTTATTCTCATTCTCGCAGACTCTGCGCGGAGAATGTAGTGTTGCACGCTTAACTAACACCACAGCATTCAAAAACCCCGCGCACAAACACGCGGGGTTTTTTTGTTTATGGATATGAAAACTGACAAAAGATAGAACCTGACGTTCCACGGAGAAACCAGATGTCTAACCGAGTGATAATTTTTGATACGACCCTACGTGACGGCGAGCAAGCGCTGGCAGCGAGTTTAACGGTTAAGGAAAAGCTTCAGATCGCACTGTCACTGGAGCGACTTGGTGTTGATGTGATGGAAGTTGGCTTCCCTGTTTCTTCACCAGGAGATTTTGAGTCAGTACAGACAATTGCTCGAACAGTTAAAAACAGCCGAGTTTGTGCGTTAGCTCGCGCGCTTGAAAAAGACATTGATGCCGCTGCACAGTCGTTATCGGTTGCTGAGCAGTTCCGAATTCATACCTTTATTTCAACGTCGACTATTCATGTTGAAAGTAAGTTGAAGCGCTCATTTGATCAAGTGTTGGATATGGCGGTTGGGGCGGTGAAATACGCGCGTCGTTTTACCGATGATGTTGAGTTTTCTTGTGAAGATGCAGGCCGTACACCGATAGATAATTTATGTCGTATGGTAGAAGCCGCCATTAGCGCAGGGGCTAAAACCATTAATATTCCTGACACAGTCGGATACACAGTACCTAGCGAGTTTGGCAGTATCATTGAAACGCTGTTTAACCGTGTACCGAACATTGACCAAGCGGTGATATCAGTGCATTGCCACGATGACTTGGGTCTGTCTGTGGCTAACTCGATTACCGCGGTACAACATGGTGCCCGTCAAATTGAATGTACCGTAAACGGCATTGGCGAGCGCGCTGGTAACTGTTCACTAGAAGAGATTGCCATGATCTTATCGACCCGCAAGGCAGCGTTAGGTCTGGAAACAGGTATTAATGCCAAAGAGATCCACCGCACTTCTACCTTAGTAAGTCAGCTTTGTAATATGCCAATTCAAGCGAACAAAGCCATTGTTGGCGCTAATGCTTTCACCCATTCATCGGGTATTCACCAAGACGGTGTTCTAAAGTCGCAAAATACCTATGAAATCATGACGCCAGAAAGTATTGGCCTGAATCGTAATAACCTGAATATGACCTCTCGCTCTGGTAGACATGTGATTAAGCACCGCATGGAAGAGATGGGTTACGGTGAGCAAGATTATGATATGGATGCTTTGTATGAGGCGTTTTTAGCCCTTGCTGATAAGAAAGGCCAAGTGTTTGATTACGATCTAGAGGCACTTGCGTTTATGGAAGCGCAAGCCGAGGAAGATGACCATTTCACTTTGCAGCAATTGGTGGTCCATGCGGACTCTACCCAAGGCAGTGCCACGGCGACGGTTACCATTGCGGCCAATGGCGAGGTGGTGACAGAAGCGGCGACCGGCAATGGTCCAGTTGATGCAGCCTACAATGCGATTGCCAGAGCGAGTGATTGCAAAATTGACATTACCGGCTACCAGCTAAGCGCGAAAGGCGAAGGACAAAATGCATTGGGTCAGGTTGATATTCAGGCCGATTACCGTGACCAGAGTTTTCATGGTGTGGGCTTAGCGACCGATGTTGTCGAGGCGTCAGTTCAAGCGCTTATTCATGTGATGAATTTGACTTGGCGTGCAGATAAAGTTGCTGAAAGCAAACAAAAAATACAACAAAAGCGCGCTGAGCTTGGTGGCGTGTAAGTAGGGAGTGTAGACCTTTCGAGTTGATTTTTGCAGCTACTTGTTGGTTATTTAGACGAAATAGAAGCTTGGATATGTAGTTATTCTATTTGAAAAGCTGATAACGCAGTATACATAATCAACAAGTGCTGCCCGAAGGGTTCGGCTAAAATCGTTTTATGCTTTGTTGAGAAGCATTTGCTTAGAATAACTAGGCGACATACTTCTCGCCGCACCTAAAACAGTTTTATCTCGAACAAAATCTAACCGCGAAAGGTCAACACGCCCTAGTGATTTAATCAACAGATTTAAGAAATTAACGATTGAGATGAGCAGGAGTTTAGAGTCGTATGAGTTATCAAATAGCGGTATTGGCTGGTGACGGCATAGGCCCAGAAGTCATGGCAGAGGCCCGCAAGGTATTAACCGCGGTAGAAGAGCGTTTTGGGTTAGATATAGAATATAGCGAATACGATGTAGGCGGCGCAGCGATTGATAATCATGGCTGCCCGTTACCGGAAGTAACCTTAAAAGGTTGTGAGAACGCCGATGCGATCTTATTCGGCTCTGTTGGTGGCCCGAAATGGGAACACCTGCCACCCAATGATCAGCCAGAGCGCGGCGCTTTGCTGCCATTACGTGGTCATTTTGAGTTGTTTTGTAACATGCGCCCTGCCAAGTTACATACGGGTTTAGAGCATATGTCGCCACTGCGTAGCGATATTTCTAGCCGTGGTTTTGACGTATTGTGCGTCCGTGAGCTAACTGGCGGTATTTACTTTGGTAAGCCTAAAGGGCGTCAAGGTGAAGGTGAAGCTGAAGAAGCGTTCGACACCATGCGTTATAGCCGTAAAGAGATCCGCCGTATTGCCAAAATTGCTTTCGAAGCCGCCCAAGGGCGCCGGAAAAAAGTCACCTCGGTAGATAAAGCTAATGTACTGGCTTGCTCGGTACTGTGGCGCGAAGTAGTAGAAGAAGTGGCTAAAGACTACCCAGATGTTGAGCTTGAACACATCTATATCGATAATGCGACGATGCAGTTGCTGCGTCGTCCTGATGAGTTCGACATCATGCTGTGTTCAAACTTGTTTGGTGACATTATCTCTGATGAGATTGCCATGCTAACCGGCTCGATGGGACTGCTTTCGTCAGTGAGCCTTAATAGCGAAGGTTTTGGTTTGTATGAACCTGCTGGTGGCAGTGCACCGGATATTGCCGGTCAAGGTATTGCTAACCCAGTTGCGCAGATTTTATCAGCCGCTTTATTATTACGTCATAGCTTAAAACTTGAAGATGCAGCTGCGGCAATCGAAGCTGCTGTGGCTAAAGCTTTGTCTGATGGCTATCTAACCGGTGAGCTTTTACCCGCATCTGAGCGTGCGAATGCCAAATCCACTAGCGAGATGGGCGACTATATTGCACACGCTGTTAGGGAGGCAAAATAATGGCCAAGACATTATATGAAAAAGTGTGGGATAGCCATATTGTTGCCCAAGTTGAAGGCGAAGCACCGCTAATTTATGTCGATCGTCACTTGGTGCATGAAGTAACATCGCCGCAAGCGTTTAGTGGTTTGGAGGTTGCAGGTCGCCAATTGCGCGCGCCAGAAAAAACCTTTGCCACTATGGATCACAACACTTCCACCAAAAGTGCCAGTTTAGATGCACTTAGCCCTATGGCGCGTACTCAGGTTGAAACCCTAGCGAGTAACTGTAAGAAATTCGGTATTCGTCTTTACGATATCCATCATAAAAACCAAGGTATTGTGCATGTGATGGGCCCAGAGCTCGGCATTACCTTACCGGGTACTGTGATTGTGTGTGGTGACTCGCATACGGCGACACACGGTGCATTTGGTGCACTGGCATTTGGTATTGGTACCTCAGAAGTTGAGCATGTGATGGCGACGCAAACATTGCGTCAGTTAAAAGCCAAAACCATGAAAATTGAAGTACGTGGTCACGTGGCTGATGGCATTACTGCAAAAGATATTGTGTTGGCGATTATCGGTAAAATCGGTATGGATGGCGGCACTGGCTATGTGGTCGAGTTTTGTGGTGAAGCCATTGAAGCACTGAGTATGGAAGGGCGCATGACCGTATGTAATATGGCTATCGAAATGGGCGCCAAAGCCGGTATGATCGCACCTGATCAAACCACTATCGATTACCTACAAGGGCGTGAATTTGCACCTAAAGGCGATGCTTGGGAGCAGGCCGTTGCAGCATGGCATGAACTACGCAGCGACGATGATGCGGTATTCGATGCAACTGTGGTACTCGAGGCGAAAGATATCGCACCACAATTGACTTGGGGGACTAACCCAGGGCAGGTGGTTGCCATTGATGAAGCTGTGCCTAATCCTGCATCAGAGGCGAACGCGACGGTACGTGCTAGTATTGAAAAAGCTTTGCAATATATCGCACTTGATGCTGGCACCATGATGACTGATGTGTCGATCAATAAGGTGTTTATTGGCTCTTGTACCAACTCTCGTATTGAAGATTTACGCAGTGCTGCTAATCAAGCCAAAGGCCGTAAAGTGGCCGAGGGCGTGACGGCGATTGTCGTGCCAGGTTCTGGCTTAGTAAAAGAGCAAGCCGAAGCAGAAGGGTTAGATAAGATTTTTATCGATGCAGGGTTTGAGTGGCGCCTACCTGGCTGCTCAATGTGTTTGGCTATGAATGATGATCGTCTAGAAGCGGGCGATCGTTGTGCATCAACCAGTAATCGTAACTTCGAAGGTCGCCAAGGGCGTGGAAGTCGCACTCACTTGGTGAGTCCTGCGATGGCTGCAGCGGCTGCAGTAGCAGGTCATTTTGTTGATATTCGTAAAGATTACTAGGAGCGCATCATGGAAGCATTCACTACCCACACTGGATTAGCAGTGATGATCGATAGCGCCAATGTCGATACCGATCAAATTATCCCAAAGCAGTTTTTATCCAAAGTTACCCGAGATGGCTTTGGTGTGCATCTATTTCATGATTGGCGCTATTTAGATGATGCTGGCGATCAACCTAACCCTGAGTTCACGCTTAACCAGCCACGCTACAAAGGTGCTTCAATTCTTTTGTCGCAAGAAAATTTTGGCTGTGGTTCAAGCCGTGAGCATGCACCATGGGCATTAGCTGATTTTGGCTTACGAGTGATTATTGCGCCAAGCTTTGCTGATATTTTTTATGGTAACTCGATTAACAATGGCTTGTTACCAGTCCGCCTAAGCGACGAGCAAGTGCAGCAACTCATGAAGGAAGTTGAAGCGCAAGAGGGGGCGACTGTAACCGTTGATCTAGAAGCATTAACTGTCACCTCACCAAGTGGTGCCGTGTTTAGTTTTACCATTGCAGATTCAGCGAGACATAATCTGTTAAATGGTCTAGATGCGATTGGCTTGAGTTTGAGTCATCAAGATAAAATTGCGCACTATGAGCAAAATATCCCGGCTTGGCGGGCTTAGCGTACATATGTACCTAAAAATGTAAATTATGTAGCCAGTTAAGGTACGCCTTAACTGGCTTTGTTTTAAAGCAAAATGGCTAATATCACTAGCTTTTGATTTTTCTATAATTTTTATACCCCCTTCTTATTTAAGATCACACTTTTTATCCTAATAGTGATAAATGCTGTGTTTTTACTATGGTTATAGCTGACAGTTGTGCATCATTGTTTATGGTTTAAGTTTTTGTTTTATAATTGTTTTAACTGTTGTTCCTCAGTTTTTTGCTATCCTTTCAGCGAATCTGCATGTTCATATCTATTGGTTTTCGGTGTTTTAAAGTGGATAAACCTAAAAATCCTCACTATATAAATATGATTTTCCCAGCATAAAAAACTATTTTTTTGGTTTTGCTTGTAAAGATCTTCTGCATGAGTAGACTCTCGATCCTGAAAATAGAGTTGTTACTCTATTGTTATATAAATATAAGAGAATTTAAATGAACAAGCGGATAGTATTTTTAGCTGTTACTACAGCATTGTTAGGTCAGTCTTCTTATGTCAATGCGGCCGGTTTTCAATTAGCGGAATATTCTGCATCGGGCCAAGGTCGTTCTTTTGCTGGTGAGGCGGCAATGGCAGATAATGCCTCGACTCAAGCGCGCAACCCAGCGATGTTGACTTACTTGGAAGGCACACAATTCTCGGCAGGTGCTATCTACGTTGCACCTAATGTCGACGTTCATGGCGATCTTGCGCTAGCGTCGCCCATTTTAGGCCCTGAGCCAATGGTCATGAATGCCGATGCTTTAAATGTTGCAGATAGCGCTATCGTGCCAAATTTCTATTTTTCACAACAGCTAAATGAGCAATGGACTTGGGGTTTAGGGGTTAACTCTAACTACGGGTTAGCAACCGAGGTACCAGATACCCATCCAACAGCCATTTTTGGTAATGAAACCGGTATTACCACAGTCGAGTTTAATCCCAATATTGCCTATAAAGTCAATGACGCTTTCTCTGTCGGTGCTGGTCTTCGCATTGTTTATGGCGACGGTAAAATCGGCGCCACTGCACCAGGTTGGATAGACGGTATTGCTGCGCTGCCGGGGTTACCGCCTGAAATCGTTGCTGCATTACCACCTAGTGGCACTAGCCTTAAGAGTATGGAAGGTGATGATTTAGCAATAGGTTGGAAAGTCGGTGCTGCTTGGCAAATCAACGCTGATCACCGTTTAGGTTTTGCCTACCATAGCGGCGTTAAGTTAGAGCTTGATGGCCATGCATCAGGACTATTATATGACGGTGGTCAAGATGTCAGTATTGAAGGTTATATGCCACTAGAGTTGCCGGCGTTTGCTGAATTGGCATCGCATCATCAGTTGACTGACAACTGGGCGGTTCACGGTAGCATTAACTGGACTCAGTGGAGTGTGTTTGATGAGCTAGTGGCTTATTTCCCTGGCGATCAAAAACCTGTTGGCGATATCGATAAAGATCTGGTGAAAGAAGAGAACTTTAAAGATAACTGGCGCTTTGCCGTGGGGACCACTTATCAAATCAATCAAGATTGGTTAGTCCGTGGTGGTGTGGCGTTAGATAAAACAGCGGTAGAAGATGAATACCGTACTATCACTATCCCTGACTCTGACCGTCTATGGTTTAGCTTAGGTACTGCTTATCAAGCATCTGATAAGATGACCTTAGATTTTGCGGTGACTTACATCAAAGCTCACGGTGATGCGCCCATTAATGAATCGATGACATTACTAGATTTGGCCAGTGTTCAGTTTGATGGTCAAGCTAGTGGTGATGTTTGGCTAGTGGGTGCACAGTTGAGCTATAAATTGTAACCCACTGCGGCTTTTGAGTTTGAAAAAACACCTCGTTAGTCACGAGGTGTTTTTTTATGTTTAACAAATAATCTAGTGGCGTGCGGAACTTAGAGGGCTTATATTCATCATAATTGAGTAACATCCCATCATTTTTTTCTACATTTTTACTGGCGAAAGAATTGATGGCGTCAACTGTACACCACACAACGGGGTGAGAAATGAAGCTTTCTTGGATGATTGCCAGCTTGAGTCTACTGGCAGCGAGTGTATCGGCCAATGAGTCGGCTGAACAAACGGTACGCGCTTTTATCAACAGCTATAATCAGCACAGTGTTGAACAGATGCTTCAGTATACAACTGAGGATGTGCGCTGGATGAACATTACTGGTACCAAAGTCGTGACTGAAACGGGTAATCAGGCTGAATTTGCCGCTGCCATGGCGGACTATTTTGAAACACTGCAAGATGCCCATGCCGTTATTGTAGACCTATTAGTCTCGGGACCCTATGTGAGTACGGTTGAACAAGTAACTTGGCAACATGAAGGCGAGCAGCATAGCCAATGTGCGATTGGCAATTTCCGGGTCAGAAACGGCAAAATAGTTGATTTGTGGTACCTTCCCGCCCATGCTTGTGATGAAGTTGTCACCCCAGTTGAGCCGGAAATCGGTATGCCGCAACATACCCAACAATAGTCGGAGAAAGAGATTGTGAGTAAGCGATATGTCATCGCATTAGATCAAGGTACCACCAGTTCTCGTGCCATCGTGTTCGATCATGATGCCAATATTGTCGCGGTTTCCCAGCGCGAGTTTAGCCAAATCTATCCCAAAGCAGGTTGGGTTGAACATGATCCAATGGAGATTTGGTCATCCCAAAGCTCGACCATGATCGAAGCGTTAGCTCGAGCGGGTATTCGCAGCGATGAAGTGGCTGCTATCGGTATTACCAACCAGCGTGAAACGACCGTTGTGTGGGATAAACGCACCGGTAAGCCGATTTGTAATGCTATCGTTTGGCAGTGTCGTCGCAGTCAACCCATTTGTGAAACACTAAAACAGCAAGGTTGGGCTGATTATGTTAGTGAAAATACCGGCTTAGTATTGGACCCCTATTTTTCGGGGACTAAATTACGCTGGATTTTGGAAAACGTCGAAGGGGCGCGAGAAAAAGCGCAAGCTGGTGAGCTGTTGTTCGGCACGGTTGATACTTGGTTAGTGTGGAAGTTGACCGAAGGTCAAGTACACGTAACCGATCCGACTAACGCGTCTCGCACCATGTTGTATAACATTCATACTCACCAATGGGATCAAAAGTTGCTGGATGCTTTGGATATCCCTGCGTCGATGTTACCTAAAGTCGCGCCATCTTGTGGTATTTATGGCCGAACGCGAATTGCAGGTGAGGGCGGTGAGATCCCTATTGCTGGTATTGCTGGCGATCAACAAGCTTCTTTATTTGGCCAGTTGTGTATTGATGAAGGCATGGCTAAAAATACCTACGGGACGGGTTGTTTTCTGCTGATGAATACCGGTGAACAAGCGGTGAGATCGAAGCAGGGCTTATTGACCACGGTGGCGATTGGTGCCGACGGTGGTATCAATTATGCGCTTGAGGGCGCCGTGTTTATGGGTGGGGCAACTATTCAGTGGTTACGTGATGAACTCGGACTTATTCGTGATGCACAAGATACTGAGTATTTTGCCGAGAAAGTCGCAGATACTAACGGTGTCTACCTAGTGCCAGCTTTTGTGGGGCTAGGCGCGCCTTATTGGGATCCCAATGCCCGAGGAGCCTTAGTTGGTTTAACCCGTGGTGCCAACCGTAATCATATTATTCGTGCCGCTTTAGAAGCCATTGCCTATCAGAGCCGAGATCTATTGGATGCCATGAGCAAGGACAGTGGCGTTGAGCTTAAGCAGATTAAAGTCGATGGTGGCGCAGTGGCCAATGACTTCTTGATGCAGTTTCAAGCTGATATTACCGATGTGGAAGTGCTTCGCCCAACGGTGACAGAAACCACAGCAGTGGGTGCCGCTTTCTTGGCTGGTTTAGCGGTCGGTTTTTGGCAATCAACCGCTGAACTTAAGCGTAAAGCGGGTATTGATAAATCATTTACCCCGAAGATGGATGCACCAACAAGAGATGATTTATATGCCGGCTGGCAGCGAGCGGTAAATAACGTTATTGAGTCGTGATGAACGGGCCTGATAGCTTCTGAGTAACAGGCAGCCCGATAAAAAATAACGCTCTGTATGCGTTTATACATCGATATCAATACTGGGAAGGGGCTTTTTAGCCGCCTCTTGTTGTATTTGTTTCATTTCTGCATCGCGTGAGGCTTGACCGCGACGATCGCCACGCGATTCGCTGCGTCTATCTTGATCGTTTTTACGTCTTTCTAAATGCGGCGGCAATTGTGATTGAGGCGCCTCGTGGCTATCAGGTGAAATATTGACAGTTTCATCTGTTTGTTCAACCACGCGTTTTTTACGTAATTGCGTTTTTACTGGCTTTGCCAGCATGGAATATAACGCATCTAAGCCGACCATGACGATTTCCTGTTTACCCTTTTGATACCTTGTTACTTATTATATCGGCACTAAATGGTTAATATTTAGTCAGACTTTATGCTGATTTTACATAAGCACGCAGTTGGCTTTTGGTGGTTAGTGAAATATCGCCTGAGATACTTGCGTGTTGGCAAGCCAGTCTGATTCCCGCTGCAATTTGTTCAGCAGAAAGCTTATTGAGGTCAAATTCAGTCGCAGCCGGTGGATTGTGATGGATTTTCACTCGGCACATACCGCAGCTACCTCCGCCACCACACTGGGTAATAAGTCTTGGCTTCGGCGTATTGAGGTTATCAAGAATACTCCCTTTGCCAAGGTGAATATTGTCCAATGGCTTGTCTTGTAAATCGAGTAGCCTAAAGTGACTGGCACCTGGCTTAGGTTGGTGGCGCTGCCGCAGTTGGCTTATTAATGTAAAACTGCCGCTAATACCGAGTAAACAAGCGGCGAGTGCGAAAACTTTTATCACGATGTGATTAAAACTGAGGCCATTGTCAGGCAAGTAATCCATGAAATGCACCATTAATAACCATTGCTTGATGGTCGCGCGTCGATTGACGTGGGCTAATACTTGGCCATTATGACCATCAATAATGATACGGGTGTCATGGGCATCAGCAGTTTGCACTTGGTAAACAGGCGCACTGGTGCTGTACTTGTTTGCTAGATGGTTGGCCTGTGATAGCCCGCTAGTAATAGGTGCGCCAGAATAACTGTTGTTGGCAATGGCATAGAGTTGTTGGCTGGACAATGTAACTGGCGTTAAGGTATCAGCCCATAAGGTTATGGTTTGCGTGGGAGTGGTCAGTTGATAGCTTGGTCGAGTTAAAATATGTGATAGTGAAAGTTGCGATATCTGCCCGAGTCCCAGCTGTTCGATACGCTCAAGTGATGCGATGGCGATGGTATTATCGCGCACTAATGTCGATTTTTCTCGCATGATGTTGGCATCAAAGTAGTCACTATCGATGAGGTTGAGTGCCAACCCAGATAGGATCCACAGCAGCAATTGCAGACCAATGAATAACGCTAAGTAGCTATGCAGCTTTTTCCATTGAAATAGCTTCATCGTTTTGACTCCCTGACGGGGCGAAAACGGTTATAGGTAAGCAAAATACCTGTGAACGCCATTAAGCTTGCCAGTGAGGCTGCCAAGGTGAGTAGCCAATTATGAATATTTTCTCTGTGCTGGTAGTCCATAATATGCAGCATCCACATCACGTCAAACAGACGCCAATAGTCATGTCGCTTAGTCACAACCTCTGCGGTGGTGGCGCTGACATAGAGGCTGTCAGTGCCAAAGTTGATCTGCCATACAGGTAGCCAGCGCGGCGACAATTCGCTCGGTGGCTTATCTTCAATGTAATGGCTACTGAGCCACGCTTTCTGCCCAGCATAGGAGGATTTAGCAATAACCTCCGCCTCCGCTTGGGTTAATTTGGGTAGAATCTTGGCATCGCTCGCCGATACGATTAGCTGCTCGTTATCGAATGTCAGTTTATAGCGCGGGCCTAATGCGGTCATATACAACTGCAACTCACTATGGTCAGGGTAAAGTACAGCAAGCTCAGCCGGGTTGATGGTGATATCACTTATCGGCAAAGTGCTGGTTAAAGGTTGGGTCAATTGATTGCCCCTGATGTAATCAATATTCATTAATACCATATAGCAGCCAGACAGCAGCCAAATCATCATTTGTAACCCAATAAATAGGGCCAATAGACGATGTAATCGTCGGGCTTTTACGCTAAAGGTCATTGAGTCACCGCGAGAAAAAATGTTGTTAATAAAATGTTTTATTGGTTTAAGGGTACAGATGCGAGTAATTTACTCAAGGGTTAACGTATTTTAATCTTGCGTAATAACGGTGTTTTATCACTGCTTTTAGATGTTGTTAACGCCACCTTTTCATATGTTCAATCCACTTCAAGCCCTTCTATTGTCTGTTTTTTCAACTTTTTAGGGGAAAAGATCCACTTTGATCCCACTTTTAGGGATTTTTATCCACTTTAATAAATCGCCTTCCAACCCGCTTGGATACTGGTTTTTGATTAATTTGATTCCTTGACAAGGGTTGTCTTGTATCTCTAAACTTAGCAATAGTGGGAAATTGTGGATATTTGTGGATCTAACGACAAAAAATTGGATGGGCTAACGTGTTTCGTGGGGCAAGTGCTTTAAACCTTGATACTAAAGGACGGATCGCTATTCCGAAGCGATACCGAGAGCCGCTGCACGCCGATTTTAACAGCCAGTTAGTCATCACGGTAGATTTCCAAGCAGACTGTTTACTGCTGTATCCCTTAGCTTCGTGGCGTGAAGTTGAAGCCAAATTGTTGCGACTATCCGATACCCAGCCTTCTGAACGAGCAATGAAACGATTGCTTCTAGGGTATGCCCATGAATGTGAGTTGGACAAAAATGGCCGCTTATTGTTACCACCGCCATTACGGCAATATGCCAATTTGGACAAACACGCCATGCTGGTGGGCCAATTAAATAAGTTTGAATTGTGGGATGAGGCTGCTTGGCAGCAACAGATAGCTGCTAGCCGTGAAACAATTCAAAGTGACGCGTTTACCGAAAGTGAACGTTTAGCTGATTTTTCGCTGTAAATGCTGATTCAGCATATTAGATGAATAGAAGAGAGTAATGACGCAATCATTTGAACACTTATCGGTATTGTTAACCGAAACAGTTGATGGACTTAATATCCGTCCAGATGGCATCTACATTGATGGCACCTTTGGACGTGGTGGCCATTCGCGTCAAATTTTACAGCGCCTAGGTGATAAAGGGCGACTAATCGCCATTGACCGCGATCCACAAGCGATCAAAGCGGCAGAACAGTTTAGCGATGATGGCAGATTTTCTATCGTCCACGGTGGCTTTGGTCAATTAGCTGAATACGTGGCTGATTTACAGTTAAGTGGCAAAATTGATGGCATTTTATTTGATTTTGGCGTGTCGTCGCCGCAATTAGATGATGCCGAACGCGGTTTTAGTTTTTTGCGTGATGGTCCATTGGACATGCGCATGGACAATTCACAAGGTGAAACGGCGGCGCAGTGGTTAGCACGCGCAGAAATTGAAGATATGGCATGGGTTTTTAAGACCTATGGTGAAGAGAAAAACGCCCGTCATATCGCAAGATGTATTGCAGCAGATCGCGATAAAACCCCGTTTTTAAGGACGAAAGAGTTAGCCGATTTAATCGCCCGTATCAGTAAAAGTAAAGAGCGTAATAAGCACCCAGCCACTCGCGTCTTTCAGGCAATACGTATTTATATCAACAGTGAGCTTGAGCAGATTGATTCTGCGCTAGAAGGGGCACTAACGGCATTGGCACCACACGGTCGTTTGTCGGTGATTAGCTTCCATTCATTAGAAGATCGCATGGTGAAGCGTTTTATTCGCCGCCACAGTCAAGGTGAAAGTGTCCCCCATGGGTTGCCAATCACCGAGGCGGAGTTAAACAAAACGCGGTTGTTGAAAGGGATTGGTAAAGCGATTAAGCCATCGGCTGAAGAAATTGAGCAAAATCCTCGTTCCCGTAGTTCGGTATTACGGGTAGCGGAGCGATTAGCGAACTAGCGCTTTTCGTTAATACAAGTGGGTATGGACAAGCATAAAGGAGGGCTGCATGAGTACACCAAAGCTAAATCTCACTCGCATAGTGCTGCTCGACTTGTGGCATCACAAATGGATTTTGTTATTAGCTGCTGTGGTGATGATTAATGGTGTTGGTGTGGTTTATACCAGCCATGTTGCTCGAAACTATACCAGTCAATGGGACCAGCTATTACAAGAGCGCGATAAGTTAGATATTGAGTGGCGCAATTTGCTACTCGAAGAACAATCACAATCCGAGCATAGTCGAATTACTCGGATTGCAACCAAAGAATTACAAATGAGTCGACCACTTCCAAACGAAGAAGTGGTGGTAAGAATACAATGACGAAGCAGGCGAAGCGCAAGCAGAAACCACAACTGATCCAATGGCGGCTATACGTCGTGGTTGCGTTCGTGTGCGCTTTGTTTACAGGCTTAGTGTGCCGTGCGGCTTATATTCAAATTGTTGAACCAGAAAAGCTCCGCCATGAAAGTGATATGCGTACGTTGCGTACCACTAGCCGTGAGGTGCAGCGCGGCCTTATTACTGATCGTAACGGTGAAATGCTGGCAGTGAGTGTGCCTGTTAAAGCGGTGTATGCAGACCCCATGGTGGTATATCGCGATGATGGCTTTAAGGATATGCGCCGCTGGCAAGCATTGGCAGATGTACTGCATGAGCCTAAAGATAAGATCCTTAATCGGGTGCAATCTAATCCTGAGCGACGCTTTACCTATTTGAAACGTCAAGTCACCCCTGCGGTTGCAGATTATATTAAGCAATTACGCTTGCCTGGTATTTATTTAAAGGATGAGTCGCGCCGGTACTACCCAACGAGTGAAATTTCTGCCCAATTAGTTGGTATCACTAACATTGATGATATGGGTATTGAAGGGATCGAAAATACCTACAATAGTTGGTTAACGGGTACAGCCAGTAAGCAGAAAGTCAGAAAATCTCGCGACGGCCATGTTGTTGAACGTTTAGACATAGTTCAAGAGGGGGAAAGCCCCAATGATTTGGTATTAAGTATTGATCAGCGTATTCAACAGTTGGCATATCGAGAGTTATTGAAAACTACTCAAATCAATCAGGCCACTTCTGCATCGATTGTGGTAATTGATGTTCATACCGGTGAAGTGTTGGCGATGGCCAATACGCCTTCATATAACCCTAATTCCCGTGAAAATCTACAAAGCTATCGTATGCGTAACCGCGCTATTACCGATACTTTTGAGCCTGGTTCTACGATTAAGCCATTTGTGGTCGCTGCGGCATTGGAAGCTGGCACCGTTGAAGCTGATGAATATATTCCAACTTCACCGGGCTGGATGCGCATCGGTGGTCGTCAGGTGCGCGACTCAAGAAACTATGGCGATATGTCGCTGGGTAAAATTCTGGTCAAATCAAGTAACGTCGGCATCAGTAAATTGGCCTTGTCGATGCCAGTGCAGCAGCTTTTAGGTACTTATGCTTCTATGGGGCTTGGTAATTATTCGGGCATTGAATTGACGGGCGAAAGCGCCGGTATCGTCTCAGGTCGTAATCGCTGGTCTGAGTTTGAACGGGCGACATTATCTTTCGGCTATGGTTTGACGGCGACGACCCTACAGTTAGCCAGAATGTACGCCACCTTGGGCAGTGAGGGTGTGTTGTATCCGGTCTCTATTTTAAAGCTAAAACAGCAACCACAAGGTGAACAAGTTATTTCTCCAGAAGTGGCACGAAATGTCATGAAGATGCTGGTGGGAGTGACAGAAAAAGGCGGAACCGCGCGTAAAGCGCATATTCCAGGCTATCCAGTTGCGGGTAAAACCGGTACGTCAAGAAAAGCTGTCGCTGGTGGATACGGTGAAGATTACGTGGCGTTATTTGCTGGTGTTGCGCCAGTACATAATCCGCAATTAGCCATTGCAGTGGTAGTGAATGAGCCTAAAGGTGATCGCTACTACGGCGGCGATGTCGCTGCGCCGGTTTTTGCCAAGGTGATGTCTGGTGCGTTGCAGATGCTGAATGTGGAGCCCATTTCTACCACTGAAAAAGTCCGCTTAGCGGCCACAACAAGGAGCAGCGAATGATGTTAGTGAGCGATTTGCTAGCCCCTTGGTTTCATTATGCCGGGGCTGAGACTTTTAGCAATATTACTATTGATAGTCGCGCTATAACCGCAGGCGACCTGTTTATTGCAGTACCAGGTTATCAAGTTGATGGTAGAGACTATATTCAGTCAGCAATGGACAATGGCGCGATTGCAATATTACGCCACACTGATCAGCCAGAAGAGCATGGCAAAGTTAGCCGAGACAATGGGTTACAAATTTATTTTTTCCAGCTTAATCGTCAGCTTTCTGCACTGGCATCTCAAGCATACCCATTACCTCAAGCTCGTTTACATCTTGTTGGGGTGACGGGCACCAATGGCAAGACCTCAGTGACACAAATCATTGCTCAGTTGTCTTTAGCACTGCAAGCTAACCCCGCAGTGATGGGCACATTAGGCAACGGCTTATGGGGACAGTTAATTGACAGCGGCAACACGACTGCTGATGCCATTACTGTGATGCAGCAGTTGCAGTCATTTCAACATCAGGGCGCTGATATATGCGCCATGGAAGTGTCTAGCCATGGTCTTGTTCAAGGGCGAATCGCCGCAGTACCGTTTGATGTCGCTGTTTTTACCAATTTAAGTCGAGATCATCTCGACTTTCACGGCACCATGCAAAGTTATGCTGATGCCAAGCAAAGCCTTTTTCAGTTTAATTCGTTGCAATATGGCGTTGTTAACTTAGACGATGCAACCGGTTCAAACTGGTTTGATGCAGCATTAGATAAACTTCATGGCTTTTCGATTAAGGCCGACCCTCGTGCGACCATTTATGCCTGTGATGTTCATGCTCATGCCCGAGGAGTCACTGCTGAGATTGTTTGGCCACAGGGGCGAGCGACATTAGCATCACCGCTACTTGGTGATTTTAATTTAAGTAATTTGTTGGCGGCGATTAGTGCACTTTATTTTTGTGGTTACCCTATGCAAAACCTCATTGAGGCAGCCTCAACGCTGAAACCTGTTGCAGGCAGAATGGAGCGTTTTACCACTTCTGAGGATGTCACTTTGGTGGTGGATTATGCCCATACTCCCGATGCGATTGCCCATGCATTGCAGGCCCTTCGCGGCCATTGCCATGGCAAGCTTTGGTGCGTATTTGGCTGTGGTGGCGATAGAGATAAAGGCAAGCGGCCCTTAATGGCACAAGCTGCTGAGCAGTTTGCAGACAAGCTAGTGGTAACTAGCGATAACGCACGCAGTGAAAACCCTCGTTTAATTATTGATGACATTCTCGCCGGGCTATCTCAACCTGCAAACGCCATTACTGAAATCGAACGTGAGCAAGCAATAAGGCAAACAGTGAAGCAAGCACAACCAGGTGACATTATTTTGTTGGCGGGTAAGGGCCATGAAACGTATCAAGAGATCGCTGGTGTGAAACGCCATTATGATGAGCGTGCGTTAGCCGCTGAATTAGCGGGGACTGCAGTATGATTCCGATGACATTGTCTGAATTAACGGCCAGATTGGGTGCGCAATTAATTGGTGAAGATACCACTATAGATAGTTTGTCCAGCGATAGCCGAGTGATGGAGCATCGCACATTATTTGTGGCGCTTATCGGTGAGCGTTTCGATGGCCATGATTTTGCAAATGTTGCCGTTGAAAATGGCGCAGTGGCTTTGTTGGTTAGCAAAGCATTGCCTGTGGACGTTCCGCAATTGCTAGTTACCGACACCCAAAAAGCCATGGGTGAGATAGGCTCTGTTGTTAAAGCTAGAGTGGCACCTATTAGCGTTGCTTTGACGGGGTCAAATGGCAAAACCAGCGTGAAAGAGATGGTGGCGACTATTTTGTCGCAGCAGCACAAGGTGCTTTATACCGCTGGCAACTTCAATAACGAAATTGGTGTGCCGCTAACCCTGTTAAGGTTACAGCCGCAACATGAATTTGGCGTATTCGAATTAGGTGCCAATCATATTGGTGAGATTGATTATACGTCCTCGCTGGTTCGCCCAAATGTC
Organism: Shewanella waksmanii; assembly: GCF_043643685.1. Lineage (GTDB taxonomy): Bacteria > Pseudomonadota > Gammaproteobacteria > Enterobacterales > Shewanellaceae > Shewanella > Shewanella waksmanii_A. Next base: position 16,377 of record NZ_JBHZSN010000005.1, on the reverse strand, counting down.
GCGCTGGTGAATAATGTCGCTTCTGCCCACCTTGAAGGCTTTGGTTCATTAGATGGTGTGGCACAAGCAAAATCGGAGATTTTCAATCATCTGCAACCAGATGGTACTGCGATTATTAATGCCGATGATGACTATGCCGAATTTATGCGACAAGCCGCCGCTAACTATAAACAATTGAGTTATTCCATAGTGGGAAGTGCAGACCTTGTCGCTAAGCAATTACAACATGATAGTCAGGGGCGTTATCAGTTTCAGCTGATCTATTTAGGGCAAAGTTATCCCGTGGTGCTGCCATTATCCGGTAAACATCAAGTGCACAATGCGCTTGCAGCCAGCGCTATCTGTTTAGCGCTCGGTATTTCAGTCGAACAAATTGTAAGCGGTTTGAGTTCTTTACAACCCGTCAAAGGGCGAATGACGCCTAAGGTGTTGGGAAGACTGACAATTATTGATGATAGCTACAATGCCAACCCTGCTTCAGTTGGCGCAGCGATTGACTGGCTTCAAGAAATTGAGGCAAATCGGTGTTTAGTGCTGGGCGATCTCGGTGAATTAGGCGACAATGCGGCCCTTTTGCACGGTCAACTGGGTGAAATGGCAAAAGCCAAAGGCATTGATATGCTGTTTTGCCTCGGTGAGCTAAGTCGTCATAGCGCAGAGGCTTTTGGTGGTGTTCACCATAGTGATTTTAACCAGTTAATTGCCGAGCTAGTCGAATACATAAATGGGTTATCGGGCAAGGTAACCATATTAGTCAAAGGTTCACGAAGCGCCAAAATGGAGCGAGTAGTTGAAGCTTTAGTAAACGCTTTTGAGCGCAGGGAGTTGTTGTAATGCTGGTTTACCTGGCGGAATACCTAACCCAATTTTATTCTGGGTTTAACGTCTTTTCCTATTTAACATTTCGAGCCATTTTAGGGCTATTAACCGCACTTATGTTTAGTTTGTGGTGGGGGCCTAAAATGATTGAGCGATTGCAACTACTGCAAATTGGTCAAGTTGTTCGTAACGATGGCCCAGAGTCACACTTTAGTAAACGTGGCACGCCGACGATGGGTGGGTTACTTATTTTAGCTGGGATCTTTATTAGCGTGCTGCTTTGGGGCGATCTTGGCAGCCGCTATGTTTGGGTAATGCTGTTTGTGTTAGCCGCTTTTGGTTTGATTGGCTTTATCGACGATTATCGCAAAGTGGTACGTAAAGACACTAAAGGTTTGATCGCTCGTTGGAAGTACATCTTGCAATCATTGGCAGCACTGGCAATTGCATTTTACTTATATGCTTCAGCTCAGCATGCCGGTGAAACCCAGTTAGTTGTGCCGTTTTTAAAGGATGTCATGCCTCAGCTTGGTGCCTTTTATATTGTATTGGCCTATTTCACTATTGTTGGTTCGAGTAATGCGGTGAACCTAACCGATGGACTTGATGGTCTGGCGGTGATGCCAACAGTTATGGTTGCGGCAGCATTTGCGCTTATTGCTTACTTGTCAGGGCATGCGCAGTTCTCGAATTATTTGCATATCCCTTATCTGCCTGGTGCCGGTGAGCTAGTGATTGTGTGCACTGCCATTGTTGGTGCAGGCTTAGGCTTTTTGTGGTTTAACACCTATCCCGCACAAGTGTTTATGGGCGATGTCGGCTCGTTGTCATTAGGGGCTGCACTTGGTGCGATGGCGGTGCTCGTCCGCCAAGAGATTTTGTTGGTCATCATGGGCGGTGTGTTTGTAATGGAAACAGTGTCCGTTATTTTGCAAGTCGGCTCATACAAATTACGCGGCCAACGCATCTTTAGAATGGCGCCAATTCATCACCACTATGAGTTAAAAGGCTGGCCAGAGCCGCGGGTAATTGTGCGATTCTGGATTATCTCTTTGTTCCTTGTATTGCTTGGCCTAGCCACGCTGAAGTTAAGGTAATTATTCATGGAAGCAAGACATTCGCACATTGTATTAGGATTGGGAGCCACAGGGCTTTCCGTTGTGCGTTATTTGTCTGCCCAAGGGGTCACGCCTTTGGTTATGGACAGTCGCTCTGAGCCGCCAGGTCAAGCTGAACTTGAACGCGACTTTCCTACCGTTGCTTTGATCACCGGTGGATTTGATTGCCGTTATTTGGTGCAAGCTCAGCAGATTATTGTTAGTCCTGGCATCGCGATAGATACGCCCGAAATCAAAGCTGCCATTGATATGGAAATTGATGTCATTGGCGACGTGGAATTATTTGCGCGAGCGTTACAGCAAAGCAGTGCCAAAGTGATTGCTATTACTGGCTCAAATGGTAAGTCGACGGTAACGACTTTAGTGGCTGAAATGGCTGCAGCTCAAGGCATCAATTATGCCATGGGCGGTAATATCGGTGTGCCAGTTTTAGATTTGTTGGCTGCGGATGCAGATTTGTATGTGTTAGAGCTTTCAAGTTTTCAGTTAGAAACGACCCATAGCTTAAATTGTATCGCGGCAACCTGTTTGAATATTAGCGAAGATCATATGGACCGCTATGCAGACTTAGCGGCATATCGTCAAGCTAAGCTCTCACTATATGAGCAAAGTAAATTGGCTGTATTTAATCGCGATGACCAACTGACCTTGCCAAACGAACCGATGAATCAAACCAGCTTTGGTTTAGGTGTCCCGGCAGGTGATGATTGGGGCATGAGCGAAGGAGCGTTGGTTCATGGCGAGCAGCAAATTGTTGAGGTGAATGAAGTTAGCCTTGTTGGTCGTCATAACCATGCCAATTTACTTGCCGCAATGGCGTTGGCTTTTGCGGCAGGGGTTGAAAAACAAGCCATGGTCAGTGTTGCTAAACAATTTAAAGGGCTGCAGCATCGTTGTGAGCTAGTGTCTGTTGTTAATGACGTGGCGTATGTGAATGACTCAAAGGCTACCAATGTTGGTGCAACCGTTGCGGCAATTGAAGGCTTATCAGCTCATCAAGGTGGCATTATTTTAATTGCTGGTGGTGATGGTAAAGGGGCGGACTTTTCACCTTTAGCTCGGCCACTGCAGCGGATCAGTCAGCTGATTACTTTGGGTAAAGATGGCCCAGCGATAGCCGAGCTTGTTGAAGGTAGTATCACGGTTGAAACCATGCAACAAGCGGTAGCACAAGCTGCACAGTTGGCTGAGCCGGGTGATTTAGTGTTGTTATCTCCAGCATGTGCCAGTTTAGATATGTACAGCAACTTTATGGCAAGAGGTGATGACTTTAAACAGTTAGTTGCTGAGCTAGTGGTGGACCATGAGTAGCGCTGAAAAGCAGCTCAATCTGTTTAGCAGTGGCTTCAACTGGTCATCGCTAAATATATTTAGCGATAGAGAAGCGCCGGGCATTCAGTTGTATGACAGAGCCTTGTTGTTTGCTGTAATGGGGTTGATCTGTTTTGGTTTTGTGATGGTGATGTCGGCGTCGATGCCTGAAGCTCAAAGCCTAACTGGTAACCCATATCATTTTGTGTGGCGTCATGTGGCTTATTTAGTGGGTTGCGTGATGATTGCCGCAGTGGTGTTGCGCATCGAGATGGAACGCTGGCAACAGTTTAGCCCGATTTTGTTGTTAATCGTGGGCATCATGTTGGTGTTGGTATTGCTGGTGGGTACCTCGGTTAACGGCTCTACGCGTTGGTTAAGCGTTGGGCCTATTCGTATCCAAGTGGCTGAATTAGCGAAGTTCGCGTTTGCAATTTATATGGCAGGCTATCTCGTTCGTCGCCATCAGGAAATTAGGGAAAATGCGAAAGGGTTTTATAAACCCATTGCGGTATTTGCGGTGTATGCATTTTTAATCTTGATGCAACCAGATCTGGGTACCGTTGTCGTACTGTTTGTTGGAACAGTGGGTTTGTTGTTTTTAGCTGGGGCGAGATTGTTGGACTTTTTCGCGCTTATATTGACTGGTATTGGGGCATTTGTCGCACTGGTGATGACCGCTGAATACCGTATGGCAAGGGTAACTTCGTTTTTGGATCCTTGGCGCGACCCATTTGGCACCGGATATCAGCTGACCCAATCCTTGATGGCCTATGGACGAGGTGATTGGTTTGGCCAAGGGTTGGGCAACAGTATCCAGAAACTTGAGTATTTGCCTGAAGCTCATACCGATTTCATTTTTGCAGTTATTGGTGAAGAGCTCGGTTTTGTCGGAATTGTGGCCGTTTTAGCTGTGTTGATGTTTATCGTGTTACGCGCGATTAAATTAGGTAATGCCTGCTTGAGCATCGATAAACCCTTTGAAGGCTACTTAGCCTATGGCATTGGTATTTGGATCTGTTTCCAGACCGTAGTTAATGTGGGTGCCAGTATTGGGGTGTTGCCCACCAAAGGACTAACTCTGCCTTTTATCAGTTATGGCGGCAGTAGTTTATGGGTCATGACTGCAGCGGCGATGCTGTTAATACGAATTGATTATGAGCGTCGCTTGAGTCTCACTCAGGCGGTGCAAAGGAAAAAAAGTTAATGAGCACAAGCAAGCGGATTTTAGTCATGGCGGGTGGTACGGGAGGACATGTGTTCCCGGCGCTTGCAGTGGCTAAATACCTCAGCCAACAAGGTTGGCAGGTGCGTTGGTTAGGCACAGCTGAGCGGATGGAAGCGCGTTTGGTTCCTCAACATGGCTTTGATATCGATTTTATCGATATTAAAGGCGTAAGAGGCAACGGATTAATAAGAAAGTTAGCGGCGCCATTTAAAATCCTGCGTTCTATTGTGCAGGCAAAAGAAGTGATTAACGAGTTTAAGCCTGACGTAGTTTTAGGCATGGGGGGCTTTGCCAGTGGCCCTGGTGGCGTTGCAGCAAGGTTGAGTGGCATTCCTTTGGTATTGCATGAACAAAACGCTATACCAGGAATGACCAACAAACTGTTGTCGAAAATCGCATCTAAGGTGTTATGTGCATTTGAAAATACCTTTGACAAAGTGGCGGCCGACGTTGTTGGTAACCCCATTAGACAAGAGCTTATCGCCCTAGGGCAAAAGCCGCGCCAAACAGAAGAGGAAGATGCATTAAAAGTATTGGTTGTGGGTGGTAGCTTAGGTGCCAAGGTATTTAATGACTTAATGCCGTCAGTGTTGGCCGAAGTGAGTAAGTCAAACTCAATGACTGTGTGGCATCAGGTGGGTAAAGGCAATTTGGCTGCCGTTGAGGCCGAATATCAACAGCTGGGACAAAGTGGTAGCGTGAAAGTCGCAGAATTTATTGATGATATGCAGGCCGCTTATCAATGGGCGGATGTGGTTTTATGTCGAGCAGGGGCGTTAACTGTATCTGAGCTTGCCGCAGTTGGCCTGCCGAGCTTATTGGTACCCTACCCCCATGCGGTAGATGATCATCAAACCCAAAATGCCCAAGTTTTGGTCGAGGCGGGGGGCGCATTTTTGCTGCCACAGCCCGTGGTCGACAGAGATAAATTAGTGAGTAAATTACAGATTTTGGCATCGGACCGCCAAGCTATGTTGTCGATGGGCGAGCGCTCAAAGAGTGTTGCGATTGTCGATGCAACCAAACAGGTTGCAGATGTATGCATCGAATTAAGTGAGAAAGGTTAACATGAGTCAGAACGCTGAAAAGTATGCTCAGCTACGCACAATTATTCCCGAAATGCGTCGGGTGAAACATATCTACTTCATCGGCATCGGTGGAGCGGGTATGGGCGGTATTGCCGAAGTATTGGTGAATGAAGGTTATAAACTCAGCGGATCTGATATAGCAGAAAACGCGGTGACCCAGCGTCTAGCAGCAATTGGTGTATCGGTACACATTGGTCATAAGGCTGAACAAGTAGCAGGTGTAGATGTGGTGGTGGTGTCAACAGCCATTGATGCCGACAACCCTGAAATTATTGCCGCTAAAGAAGCGCGTATTCCGATTGTACGTCGCGCAGAAATGTTAGCTGAGTTGATGCGCTATCGACATGGGGTAGCGGTTGCCGGTACCCACGGTAAAACCACGACAACCAGTTTGATTGCTAGCGTGTATGGTCAAGCTGAGCGAGACCCGACTTTTGTTATTGGTGGCCTGTTAAATAGTGCTGGTACCAATGCGCGTTTAGGCAATAGTCGTTATTTGATTGCAGAAGCTGATGAAAGTGATGCGAGCTTTTTGCACTTGCAACCTATGGTGAGTGTGATCACCAATATTGAAGCCGATCATATGGACACCTATGAAGGTGACTTTGAAAAGTTGAAGTCTACCTTTATCGACTTTTTGCACAACCTACCGTTTTACGGTGTGGCAGTTGCCTGCATCGATGATCCTGTTGTGCGTGAAATATTGCCACAAATAGGCCGTAAGATTGTCACCTATGGCTTTAGTGACGATGCCGATGTGCAGGCCTTGAATTTTGTGCAGCAAGGTTATGCTTCGCGCTTTACTGTTCGCCGTGAAAACTTGCCAGACCTACATTTAGAGGTGAATTTACCTGGACAGCACAATGTGCTCAATGCGCTAGCCGCGATTGCCGTTGCCACTGAAGATGATATTGAGGATGAAGCGATTGTAACCGCACTGGCTGAGTTCCAAGGTATTGGACGTCGATTTGAGCAATTAGGTAAATACCAAACGGCCAATGGTGAGGTGATGCTGGTTGATGATTATGGTCATCACCCAAGTGAGGTTGCAGCCACGATTAAAGCAGCAAGAGCCGGCTGGCCAGATAATCGTTTGGTTATGATTTATCAGCCACACCGTTATAGTCGTACCCGTGATTTATACGAAGATTTTGTTGAGGTGTTAAGCCAAGTTGATTGTCTGCTTTTGCTTGACGTTTATGCCGCTGGTGAAGCGCCAGTGCCAGGCGCCGATAGTCGTGCACTGTGCCGTTCAATTAGGCAAAGAGGGCAACTGGAACCCATTTTTGTTTCAGATGCTCAACAACTGGATATGGTATTGGCTGATGTACTGCAAGATGGTGATCTGCTTATCACTCAAGGGGCTGGCAATATTGGTAGTATTAGTAAGCGATTAGCCCAGTGTAAATTGGGATTTTAATGGTCAGTTAGGTTGTTTTTTAAACCATTGACCAGCGGGTGATTGGCTAGGTTTTGACCCTTAGGTAATGCTCGCTATAATGAGCGATTTTCTGAAGATTGATTTAGAAATTAGTGGTTGAAAAATATACAAAAAGGTAAGGCGTACTAAGGTGTCCTGGAGTGACGTTAGAGAAAGATGGCACGGTAAGCTGGCACAGGTCGATTGGTACCTGTGTTTTGGGCTTATTTTTCTTTTTCTTGTGTTGATAGGGTTAGCCATGAGCGCATGGAAACTCAACATCTTACTCAATGATGCAGATGCACTGCCCATTGAAACGGTTGCGATACAAGGCGAGCGGCAGTTTACCACTGACAAAGAGATACAAGATGCGTTGCAAAGTCTTATGCAGCGAAGCTTTTTCTCTGCAGATGTGAACCAAGTTCAAGACGCATTAGAAGCGTTGCCTTGGGTTTATCAAGCATCGGTAAGACGAGAGTGGCCCGCTAAATTGAAAGTGTATTTAGTTGAGCAGCAAGCCGCGGCCCATTGGAATGGGGATGCTTGGTTGAATGTACAAGGACAAGTATTTGATGCACCGCCTCAAGAGATGGTGGAAGCATTACCGAATTTGGCAGGACCTGAAGATCAGTCTCATGCTGTTTTGACCGCTTACCAGCAGGTCAGTGAGTTATTGAGCATTAATGGTTTTCAGTTAGTAAGTCTGGGTTTAAGCCCAAGGCACGCGTGGCATGCAACCTTAGATTCCGGCGTAAAACTGGAATTGGGGCGCGAGGATAAGATGGCGAGGATACAGCGGTTTATTAACGTGTATCCGACACTTGCGCAGCAAAATAAACCGATAGCGAGAGTGGACCTTCGCTATGACACTGGCTTGGCCGTAGGCTGGGATGAAGCACAAAAAGAGAGCCGTTAATTAATGACCAAGAATCAAGATAGAAATCTGATCGTTGGATTAGACATTGGAACATCTAAAGTGGCAGTGATCATTGGTGAAGTGCTGCCCGATGGTGAGATCAGTATTGTAGGTCTCGGAAATCACCCCTCAAGAGGGATGGATAAAGGCGGTGTTAACGATCTTGATTCGATTGTGCGCAGTGTTCAACGGGCGCTTGATCAGGCTGAGCTCATGGCTGACTGCCAAGTTTCATCAGTCTATTTGGGTATCTCAGGCAAGCATATTGAATGCCAGAATGAAAATGGCATGGTCTCTATTAATGACGAAGAAGTGACCCAAGAGGATGTCGATAATGTCATTCATACGGCACGTTCGGTAAAGATTCCTACAGAGCGCCGTATCTTGCACGTATTACCGCAAGAATATGCCATTGATGTACAAGATGGGATTCGCAGCCCAATTGGCATGTCCGGTATGCGTATGGAAGCCAAAGTACATATTGTGACTTGCGCCAACGATATGGCGAAAAATATCACCAAAAGTGTGGAGCGCTGTGGTCTGAAAGTGGATGACCTAGTGTTTTCAGCCATTGCATCAGCAGACTCAGTATTAACTGATGATGAGAAAGACCTTGGTGTGTGTTTAGTTGATATGGGCGGTGGTACCACAGACATCACCATCTATACCAATGGTGCGCTACGTCATTGTGCTGTCGTGCCGGTGGCGGGTAATCAGGTTACCAGCGATATTGCCAAGATTTTCCGCACACCGTTATCTCATGCAGAGCAAATCAAAGTGCAATATGCCAGTGCTCGCAGCGCGATGGTGAGCCGTGAAGACAGTATTGAAGTGCCTTCAGTTGGCGGTCGTCCGTCACGAACCATGTCTAGGCACACATTGGCAGAAGTGGTTGAGCCGCGCTACCAAGAGTTGTTTGAGCTGGTTTTAAAAGAATTGCAAGAATGTGGCTTGGATGACCAAGTTGCAGCAGGAATAGTATTAACCGGTGGCACGGCGTCTATTGAAGGTGCTGTTGATATCGCAGAGGCGACATTTGGTATGCCTGTGCGAGTCGCAGAGCCGCTGCCGGTGAAAGGATTATACGAATATGTACAGCAACCCATCTACTCTACCGGAGTTGGGTTACTGCATTATGGTGCACGCCGGGTGATTGAACGCCAGTTTGAACGCCCAGAGCGCCAAGGGGTTACCAGTCTTTGGAATCGGGTTCAAAGCTGGTTTAAAGGTGAGTTTTAAAATATAACGCAGGCAAAAACGGAGAAATTACCATGTTTGAGATCATGGACAGTCATACTGATGAGGCGGTGATTAAAGTCATCGGTGTCGGTGGCGGTGGTGGCAATGCTGTAGAGCATATGGTCAAGCACAATATTGAAGGTGTGGAGTTTGTTGCAACCAATACGGATGCACAGGCATTACGTAAGTCAGCAGCAGGTACGACAATCCAGCTTGGTCGCGATGTGACTAAGGGGTTAGGTGCTGGTGCCAATCCAGAGATTGGTCGATTAGCTGCCGAAGAAGATAAAGAAAACATCCGTAGCGCGATTAAAGGTTCTGATATGATCTTTATCGCTGCTGGTATGGGCGGTGGTACTGGTACTGGTGCTGCACCTGTTGTTGCAGAGATTGCCCGTGAAGAAGGGATTTTGACAGTTGCTGTTGTGACTAAGCCATTCCCTTTTGAAGGCAAAAAGCGCATGACATTTGCCGATCAAGGAATTGAGATGCTAGCTAAGCATGTTGATTCACTGATCACCATTCCAAATGAAAAGCTACTTAAAGTACTCGGCCGTGGTACCTCGTTACTTGATGCTTTTGCTGCTGCCAATAATGTATTGTTAGGTGCTGTGCAAGGTATTGCAGAGCTGATCACTCGCCCTGGCCTTATTAACGTTGACTTTGCAGACGTTAAAACTGTGATGTCAGAAATGGGTAATGCCATGATGGGTACGGGGGTTGCTAGTGGTGAAGATCGTGCTGAAGAAGCCGCTGAAGCTGCTGTAGCTAGCCCATTACTAGAAGATATTGATCTTGCTGGTGCGCGTGGCGTATTGGTTAATATTACCGCTGGCATGGACATGAGTATCGAAGAGTTTGAAACTGTGGGTAACCACGTTAAAGCTTACGCTTCAGATAATGCAACCGTTGTTGTGGGTGCGGTTATCGACCCAGAAATGTCAGATGAGTTACGTGTTACTGTTGTGGCAACCGGTATTGGCGCTGAAAAGAAACCAGATATTCAGTTAGTGTCTAAGCCAGTTGCACGTCCTGAACCAACAGTGGCAACTGAGGTGCGTGTTGAGCCTGCGAGTGAAGAGATTGTGCCGCAACCTCTAGCTAACGGGAATGTGGTACCAGTTGCTCAGCAAGCTGCTGCAGCTGCGACACCAACACCATCGGCAACGCCAGCGGCAAAAAATGAATTAGATTATTTGGATATTCCAGCATTTTTACGTAAGCAAGCTGACTAATCGATTGTTAGTGGTGTTAATAGCGAGTGATCGCTAAATACTGACTCGCGTAGTGATTAGGTAGCTAAACTTTGGTGAATTTGCAAAGATATGGTAGCATATCCGACCAGCCACGCCTTTGTGTCCAATTAATTGGATATAAAGAATGCGCTTTTTTGTTTAGATATAACGGGTAACTTAATGATTTTTCAAAGAACTGTTAAAGAAATGGTAAAAACCACCGGTGTCGGATTGCACTCCGGCGATAAGGTGACTTTGAGTATCAAACCCGCGCCAGTTAATACAGGGATCGTACTTGTGCGCACCGATTTAACGCCTGCTGTCGAAATAGAAGCGAAAGCAGAGTTAGTTCGTGAAACCACAATGTGTACGGCACTTGTAAATGATGAAGGTGTGCGTATCTCAACGATTGAGCACTTATTTGCCGCGCTTGCAGGTTTGGGTATCGATAATGCCATTATCGAAGTTGATGCCGCAGAAATCCCCATTATGGATGGCAGTGCTAGTCCATGGGTGTTTTTATTACAATCTGTTGGCATCCAAGATCAAGCAGCCGCTAAAAAGTACTTAAAGATTAAACAAACGATTCGTGTAGAAGATGGTGACAAGTGGGCAGAGTTGAGACCTTTCCAAGGTTTTAAAGTCGATTTTGCCATTGAGTTTAACCATCCTGAGATAGCGAGAAGCCAGCAACATATGGTGATGGATTTCTCTACTTCAGCGTTTGTGCGCGACATCAGCCGTGCTCGTACTTTCGGTTTTATGCGTGACATCGAATATCTTAGAGCGAATAATCTCGCATTAGGTGGCAGCATGGAAAATGCTGTTGTACTTGACGAATATCGCGTCCTCAACCCCGATGGCCTGCGTTATGAGGATGAATTTGTTAAGCATAAAATACTTGATGCATTTGGTGATTTATATGTTGCCGGTCACGCCATAGTTGGTGAGTTTGCTGCATTTAAAACGGGTCACGCTCTGAATAACCAATTAGTACGTGCTTTGTTGGCGAATCAAGAGGCTTGGGAATTAGTTAGCTTTGAAAAAGAAGACGAAGTTCCTGTCAGTTTCTCGGTTCCTGCTGGCGCTGTGTTCGCGTAGCGTTACTCTTTTGTTTGCCTTGAACGGCTGGCTAATGCAGCCAGCCGTTTTAGTTTTATAGCTAAAGAACCTTCTGCATGTTCGGCCAACGCCTCTATATGACTGGCAGCAGTTTCAGTAATCTGGTTATGTGTCGGTTTCACATTTGTTTCATACATTTTCAAACCTGGGTTGACTTTAACCTCGATTGCAGAGAGCATGGGTAGCGTTTCGGCTTGTAGTTGCTGCAATATTTTGGCTTTTTGGAAGTTAATCCGAGCAGCCCAAGCAGCAGTAGTGGTTTCAATTACTAATATACCCTGGCGAAGATTGGCAACTTTAAGTTGTTCAGTTACAGGACCTGTTACTGTTTGTTTTACATAGTTGTCTAGATGCAGTAACAACTCAGCTTTTTCAGCGATAGAAGGTAAAGTACCTTGCTGATGCAGCAGTTGACTCAGGTCTTGCGGGGGCTTTTTCATAAGATAATAAAATGGCTTAATGAGGCTATGAGTGTAACAGTTTTTATTCAAGGTCGAAATGGTGCCACGCGTTGGCAGCCGGGAAAACGTTGGTTGCTATTACCAGCGTTAATCATCGCCGCTAGTACAGGTTTATACCAATACAATGCTAAGCAGTTCCGAGAACAGCAGCAGAGTATGGATAGTCAGCGAGTTGCTAATGAAGCTCAGAAGCATGAGCTTATCGAGCTTAAAGATGCGACAGAGTCGCAATTAGCCATGCTGGTTACTCATGTCGCCAAAATGCAAGCGAAATTGACTCGCTTAGAGGCATTGGGTGAACAAGTCGCTAAAAAAGCAAAGTTAGACGATCAATTCGATTTTTCCTCAGAGGTTGGTGTTGGCGGACTCAGTGAACTGGGTAGCAATATTGAACTCGATCAGCTTATTCAAGATATGGATAAGCTCGTTTCTCGTATAGAAAATGGCAATGCTCAACTTTCACTACTTGAAACTGTGACAACTAATCTCCATATAGATAACGAGCGTTATATCTCTGGACGACCCATAGAGAAAGGTTGGTTATCATCGCACTACGGATTACGTAATGATCCTTTCACAGGGCAAAGAACGATGCATAAAGGTATCGACTTTGCTGGTAAAGAAGGGACAAATGTTATTGCTACAGCAGGTGGCGTCGTTACCTGGTCTGGAAAGATGTTTGGATATGGCGAGTTAATTGAAATTGACCATGGTAATGGTCTTAGAACTCGTTATGGTCATAATAAATCATTGTCAGTGGCTGTGGGTGATGTTGTAGGAAAAGGTGACACTATCGCTAAAATGGGCAGTACAGGTCGTTCGACAGGGCCTCATGTGCATTATGAAGTGTTACGAGGTGGGCAACAGATTGACCCGAAAAAATATGTCTACCGCAAGGCAGGTTAATTGAAAATTAGGCTTTCAGACTCTAGCAGGGACTTGGCCAACAACATAAAAAAGTGGTTCAGATGTTTGGTAAATTACTGACAAAAATATTTGGTAGTCGAAACGACCGTACTCTTAAATCTTTGGGTAAGGTTGTTAAAAAGATTAATGCACTTGAAGCTGAGTACGAAAAGTTATCAGATGATGAGTTAAAAGCGAAGACCGCAGAGTTTAGAGAACGCCTTGAGAAGGGTGAAACACTCGATTCAATTATGGCTGAAGCTTTTGCCACCGTACGTGAAGCATCAAAGCGTGTATTTGATATGCGTCATTTTGATGTGCAGTTGATCGGCGGTATGGTTCTCGATAGTAACCGAATCGCGGAGATGAGAACCGGTGAAGGTAAAACGTTAACTGCAACTTTGCCAGCTTATCTAAACGGTTTGACAGGGAAAGGTGTTCACGTCATCACGGTGAATGACTATCTTGCTGGCCGTGATGCTGAAAACAATCGACCATTATTTGAATTTCTTGGGTTATCGGTAGGTATTAACGTCGCCGGTCTAGCTCATGGTGATAAAAAAGCAGCCTACAATGCCGACATTACCTACGGTACCAACAACGAGTTTGGATTCGATTATCTTCGCGATAACATGGCTTTCTCGCCGCAAGAGCGTGTGCAGCGCCCATTACATTATGCTCTAATCGATGAAGTTGACTCGATCTTAATTGATGAAGCTCGTACACCGCTGATTATTTCGGGTGCAGCCGAAGACAGTTCTGAACTATACACTAAGATTAACACCTTAATTCCACACCTTGTTCGTCAAGACAAAGAAGACACTGAAGAAGAGATCGGTGACGGCGATTACTCTATCGACGAGAAGGGTAAGCAAGTTCATATGACCGAACGTGGTCAAGAGAAAGTTGAAGTCTTACTTACCGAGCGCGGTATGCTTGCTGAAGGTGACTCGCTATACTCAGCAGCTAATATCTCATTGCTGCATCATGTCAACGCTGCACTGCGTGCACACACTTTATTTGAGAAAGATGTTGACTATATTGTTCAAGACAATGAAGTGATCATTGTTGATGAACATACGGGTCGTACTATGCCTGGGCGCCGTTGGTCTGAAGGTTTGCACCAAGCAGTAGAAGCTAAAGAAGGGGTTCATATTCAAAATGAGAACCAAACTTTAGCGTCAATCACTTTCCAAAACTTCTTCCGTCAGTATGAAAAGCTAGCCGGTATGACCGGTACCGCAGATACAGAAGCATTCGAGTTCCAACATATCTATGGCTTAGATACGGTTGTGATTCCTACAAACCGCCCAATGGTGCGTAAGGACAATGCTGATTTAGTTTATTTGACAGCAGAAGAGAAATACGACGCAATTATCAAAGACATTTTGGAATGTCGTGACCGCGGTCAACCAGTGTTAGTCGGTACGGTATCGATTGAGCAATCTGAGTTACTGCATAGCTTGCTAAAGAAAGCCAAAATTCCTCATGAAGTACTCAACGCTAAGTTCCATGAGCGTGAAGCTGATATCGTTGCTCAAGCAGGTCGCAGTGGTGCAGTTACTATTGCAACCAATATGGCGGGGCGTGGTACTGATATTGTGCTAGGTGGTAACTGGCAGATGGAAATAGCGGCTATCGCCAACCCAACTGACGAACAAAAAGCCAAGATCAAAGCTGATTGGCAAGTGCGTCATGATGAAGTTGTTGCTTCTGGTGGTCTACATATTCTTGGCACAGAGCGTCATGAATCTCGCCGTATCGATAACCAGCTACGTGGTCGTTCAGGTCGTCAAGGTGATGCGGGTTCTTCTCGTTTCTATCTATCGATGGAAGATAGCTTAATGCGTATCTTTGCTTCAGACCGTGTTTCTTCAATGATGAAGAAGCTAGGAATGGAAAAAGGTGAGGCGATTGAGCATCCGTGGGTATCACGTGCTATTGAAAATGCACAGCGTAAAGTTGAAGCGCGTAACTTTGATATTCGTAAGCAGTTACTAGAATTTGATGATGTAGCAAACGATCAGCGCCAGGTTGTTTATGCCCAGCGTAATGAGCTAATGGATGCTGAAGACATTAAAGATACCATTGAAAACATCCAAGCCGATGTTGTCGATGGTCTAGTTAGTCAATACATTCCACCTCAATCTGTTGAAGAGCTATGGGATGTTGCAGGGCTTGAAACGCGTCTTGAGCAAGAGTATGGCTTAAAAATGCCAGTTCAAGAATGGCTAGACAAAGAAGATGATCTTCATGAAGAAACACTTCGTGAGCGTATCATCGATACGTGGGTTAAAGCATATAAAGCCAAAGAAGAGATGGTCGGTGAAGGCGTGCTACGCCAGTTTGAGAAAGCCGTTATGTTACAAACTTTAGATGGTCTGTGGAAGGAGCATCTTGCGGCTATGGATCATTTACGTCAAGGCATCCACTTGCGCGGTTATGCTCAGAAGAATCCTAAGCAGGAATATAAGCGTGAGTCTTTTGAGCTATTCCAACAAATGCTAGAAACATTGAAGCATGATGTCATTAGCGTATTGTCAAAAGTTCAAGTGCAAGCTCAGTCTGATGTTGAAGAGATGGAAGAGCGTCGTCGCCAAGAAGAGGCTAAGATTCGTCGCGATTATCAACATGCTCAAGCAGAAGCATTAGTTGGTGCTGAAGAAGCAGAAGCATTAGCGAGTAAAAAGCCAATGGTTCGCGAAGGTGAAAAAGTCGGACGTAATGATCCGTGCCCATGTGGTTCGGGTAAAAAGTACAAGCAATGCCACGGTAAGCTGACATAAGCATTCGTATTATTACAGCATCATATAAAGCCACCTAATTCAGGTGGCTTTTTTGTTTTACTATTTCGAAATCTTGCCTCACGCCTGACTTTGAGTGCTAATTAACCAAGATAAATGAAAATTGTGGATAAGTTTGGGGGTAATTAGTGAGTAATATGTGGCTATATTAAGTCAGCTAAAAAAGATCAAATTTTATTAAAAAAGGGCTTGCGCCAAAGTAATTACGCCCTATAATGCGCACCCACTGACACGGCAAAGCAGTCAACGCTAAGCCGATAACTTAAAGTAAGTTTATCTTCGTTAAGTGAAAGTTAGGTACTGAAAAGTACGGCGGAAAAAAGTTTAAAAAACTACTTGACGCCAACAAGGGAAAGCGTAGAATACGCAGCCCTAGCCACTCGGGCTTACCGAGATGTGCTAACGCTCTTTAACAATTTATCAAGTAATCTGTGTGGACACTCACAGGTATTGAGTTAATCGAAAAAAGATTAAATCAATGGCTCTTTCACTAGAGAATAGTGAGTGTTCATAGCAATATGTCTTACGTTTTTGTTTCCACAAGAATGTAAGTATCGAGTTTACTGCTTCTTTATGAACGCAGTGAATGAGAAACAGTAGAATTCATTGAGTCGTTCGACGTAGTCGAACAAACAAAACTTTAATTGAAGAGTTTGATCATGGCTCAGATTGAACGCTGGCGGCAGGCCTAACACATGCAAGTCGAGCGG
>NZ_JBHZSN010000004.1:72244-412555 GCF_043643685.1 Shewanella waksmanii | reverse complement strand
TAAAATACAAAACGCCCGATGAAGTTCATCGAGCGTTTTAAACTGAAAAAAGTGTCAACCTATTTCAGGACTAGTCATAGGGAAAACTAGCTTTTTAGCTCAGCGTTAACTTGCTCGGTGAAGCTACCTGCTGTTTTACCCGCTTGAGTATCATTGAAGGTCGTTTCATCAAATGCACCTTCTGACTTAGCGATAACGACAGTCGCAACTGAGTCGCCGGTGACGTTAACGGCAGTGCGAACCATATCAAGCAATCTATCAACACCCATAATAAGCGCAATACCTTCGACCGGCAGACCCACTTGGTTCAATACCATTGCTAGCATGATAAGACCAACACCTGGCACACCTGCGGTTCCGATAGAGGCAAGTGTGGCAGTGACAACAACCATAGCGTAATCAGTGATGGTTAAGTCGATGCCGAACACTTGAGCGATAAATACCGTCGCAACACCTTGCATAATAGCTGTACCATCCATATTGATGGTTGCACCAAGAGGCAGGGTAAATGAAGCCACTTTATTGTCGACACCTAAACGATGCTCAGCTGTTTCAATGGTAACTGGTAAAGTCGCGTTAGAACTTGCTGTACTGAATGCAAAAAGTTGTACATCACGCATTTTGCGAACAAAAGTGAATGGGTTCAAACCTGAGAATACTTTCAGCAGCGATGGATAAACCACAAAGGCATGAATGAGTAGTACGCCAAGAACCACTAGGAAGTACTTTAATACGCTACCAAAGGTTTCAACACCTAAGGTCAGGGCAAGTTTTGCCATCAGTGCGAAAATACCATACGGTGCTAAAGACATGACCAGTGTTACGACTCGCATAATCACTTCGTTCAAGTCGCTAAACAGTGCTGCAACGCGCTTACCACGTTCACCAATATGTGAAATTGCAAAACCAAATATCACGGCAAAGATGATGATTTGCAGCATGTTGCCTTCGGTCATCGCCTGAATTGGGTTGCGAGGAACTAAGTTAATCAGTACTTCAGCTAGGCCGGGGGCTTCTTTGGCGCTAAATTCGATTTGCTCTGATGCGAGAGAGGCGTTACCAGGATGGATGAGCAGAGCCACCAAAATGGCCATGGATAGCGCGATGGCGGTAGTGAATAAGTAAAAAAGAATGGTTTTACCACCAAGGCGCCCAAGTTTAGATGGATCGCTTAATGAGCACGTTCCGCATACTAGCGAGATAAATACCAAGGGGACGACCAACATTTGTAAGCTCGAGATAAATATCGAGCCAATAACATTGAATAACCCTTCGGTAATATACTCTTCAACGAACGTACTACCTGGAAAGAGGTTTCTCAGCAGTAGGCCAAAAATAATACCGGCTGCCATACCGATAAGTATTTTACCCGTGAGGCCGAGTTTTTTTGATTGAGTTAAAGCCATTTCGCTTCCTGTTTAATTATTATGCTTTCAATTTGCACTTTAAAGCCTAGCAAGAAAAGTTAGCAGAAGAAACGGGCAAATAGTTAAAGTTTTTGGTGATTTTGCCGAATTAAATGCAATGAGTTATGGAAAAGTTATAGGAAAATTGTGTAATGTTGACCTATAAGTAATAAGCAGATGTTATTAATTTATAATCTGAGTAACAGGGAGTCTGACAATGCAGTCAGCGTTTAAAGTTTTTGTCTCATATTTTTTATTATTTTTTATTGTTGCATGTAGTGGAGGGGGAGATATATCAGATTCTGGCGGAGGGGGAACCGACCCCGCGCCAGATCCGGGAGTTAATGCTTTAAGTGTCTCAATTTCTAGTCAGTTTATTGATGCAAGCCAAGCTGCGACGGTTTCGGCGACGGTGACAAACTCACAAACCGGTGCGGTTGCAGGCGAGCTAGTAACTTTTACTTTAAATGATCAAAGTCTAGGCTCATTTAGTCCAGGAATAGGTACTGCGCTGACAGATGCGAATGGCATAGCTACCATCCTCCTTGCTACCTCTAATGTTGCTGGAGCCGGTACGGTTGAGGCTAGTATCGATGATGGTGCTAGTGGTAAGGTAGGCTTTAACATGGCAGGTGATGGGGGCGAAGTCACAGATGGTGCCGTGGTTGTGGTTACTTTAACCGATGGCAATGGCCAACCGATAGACGCGATTACCTCGCTATCGCCCGGTAAGATATCAGCAACAGTCACCGGCGTTAATAAGCCTGTTATTGTCACTTTCTCCAGTACCATAGGAGATCTTCCGATTAAAACTGCGGTTACGAATAGTGAAGGGGTAGCCAGTGTTGATATTTATGCGGGAAGTACTTTAGGAGCTGGTGAGATTACCGCAGCGTTAGGTACCGGTGAAGAAGATAAAACTGTAGTAGTGATTGGCGCCACTAATGTCGTCATGGGCAGCGGTGACCCTTTTGTAGTGGGTCAAGCTTCAGTGAGCGTCAGCCAACTACCAGCTGGTGGTACGGCTTCAATTTCTGTTATCATTCAAGATGACCAAAATAACCTGTTTACTCAGCCAGTTGATGTTAACTTTACCTCAACCTGTTCATCAAAGAGTACGCCAGAAGCTGAGATTAGCTCTCCAGTGCCATCAGTGAATGGGGTCGCAACTACGACCTACCTAGCAAAAGGTTGCGTTGGTGATGACGCCATTAATGTGACCGCTAACGCAGGTGGACTCAATCTGTCTGCAACGGCTACCTTAAGGGTGCTACCTGCTGATGTAGGTTCGATTGTTTACGTTTCAGCAGAGCCGGAAAATATCAGTATTTTAGGTACAGGTGGTGATGAGTCTTCTGTTGTTAAATTTAGGGTGCTTGATACAAACAGTAATCCAGTAAGTAATCAGTCAGTTAGTTTTGCTCTTAATACTGTTGTAGGCGGCATTTCATTAGATCCAATGAGTGCGACAACAAATAGTGAAGGCATCGCACAAACGGTTATTCGCACCGGTACGGTGGCAACCTCTGTGCGGGTTACTGCTACCGTCGATGGTTCTGATCCGGTGATCTCTAGTCAGTCTAAACAGCTTGTAATTTCAACCGGTATCCCTGATCAAGATAGTTTTTCCCTATCAGCAGAGGTGTTAAATGCCGAGGGTTGGGACATTGATGGTACTGAAGTCAAAGTCACTGCACGTTTAGCCGATGCCTTTAACAACCCAGTGCCCGATGGCACTTCAGTCGCCTTTACTACCGAAGGTGGTTCCATAGGAGATGCCTGTCAAACGGTGAATGGTGCTTGTAGTGTGGTCTGGACAAGTCAAAACACTCGTCCAGACGGCGAAACCATACTCAATGGTGACGGCACGATGGCTAGTAACCCTAGCGCTGAACTTGCCTATGATGCCACCTTAGGTATATATGGTAATGTTTATGGGCAAAAATACGGTGGCCGTGCAACGATTACAGCAACAGCTATCGGGGAAGAGTCATTTCCAGATCATAATGGTAATGGCCGTTTTGATGTTGATGAGGTTAATGCTTTCCTCACCGAGTTGAATGTTAGCGGTAAGCCATTTGACCTTGATGATGCCTACAATGATTATAATGAGGACGGCCTGTTTAATCCGCAGCAGGAGGGTGGGCAAATCGGTGGTGAACTAGAGGAGTTGGTTGACTTTAATTCTAATCAGGTGTTTGACACCAAAGACGGCCTTTACAATGGTGTACTTTGTTCTGAGCCAGCTCATAGTGCCTGTGCTGATGGCGTGAGTGATTCTAAGTCACTGTATGTTAGAGGTAGTTTAGTATTGGTAATGTCGGGCAGTACCGCTTTTGCCACTGAACGTTATGATATTACTATTGTAGATAGCTATAGCGGTCCCGCTGGAAACCAAGATGGCAGTATCGATATCTTAGGTAAAGGTGCGGGCCAGTTATCTTTTGCAATATCAGATCTGCACAACCAGCAGATGCCTGCAGGTACAAAGGTGACTTTTGTGGCTACTGCGGGATCCGTTGTCAGTACTTCTGAGTATATCTGGCCAAGCAGCAACCGTAATAGTGGTAGGCAGTTTAGTGTAACCGTCAAAGGTGAGGATGAGCCTAATAGTGGGGTACTTCTTGTGAATGTTGAAACTCCTGGTGGTACGATTACACAAGTTTTAGCTATTCCCATTAATATCAATTAAGCTTGTCGGTTAAATCAAAAAGCTCCTAGTTTGGGGCTTTTTTATTGCTTAATTTAAAAGCAATATTATTGACGATATGGAACATTGATATTGAGCACAAGAGGGAGCATTTTGAAGTTACTAATTAAAGAAGCTTTTAAGATGATATGTATTTGCTAATGAGCTTAGTTATAAGTTTGCCTTATCGTTAGTTGTTGCTGAAATTTCATACTATGATCGATAGCCTATAAAGGCTGGCAAGTTTCACTATGTAACAATTCGAGACGACTGGTTGCAGTTAAGTGATGTTCGCTAGAGGTGAGTTTTGCTCTGGTTCATTTGACTAAATGTAAACGATAAAATTATCATATGTTACAGTTCGATATATTGGCTGGCTATACTCAGGGTGAATAAAAGCGTCACCAAGATTGTGACGCTTTTATGACTACTTAATAGCGAGCAGCTATTTTTGGAACTGGTAAACGCTGCCTAGTTTCATGATTTGGGTTAGTTCATCTAATGCGGTACGTGATTCAAATACTAATTGGGGATCGGCCAAGTCTGCAACCGATAGCTCGTCACGGTAGTGTTTATCTACCCACGCATTTAACTTGGCAAATAAATCATCATTCATAAGTGTATGTTGATTAACCGCTGCAACCTCTACTTCATTCATTGCCACTCGTAAACGCAGACAAGCTGGACCCCCCCCATTTTGCATGCTCTGTTTGACATCAAAATAGTGAACATGTTTGATTGGTGTGCCTAATGTGACCACTTCTTGCAAATAAGCATATACCGCTGGATTTTCTTGACAGTCTGTCGGGGCAATAATCGCCATTTCGCCATTGGGCAAGGTGACAACTTGGGTATTGAATAGATAGCTACGCACAGCATCATCGATTGATACTTTAGCTGTAGGCACTTCGATAAAGTGTAGGTCGTCGCCATTAAACTTTTGACGAATTTCATCAAGCTTTTGTTGTGTGTTAAGAAAGGCTTGTTCGTGGTAGAACAAGACGTTTTGGTTACCTACAGCAATGACATCGTTATGGAAAACACCTTGATCAATCACATCGGGATTTTGCTGCATAAATACACAACTATCGTCATCAAGTTGGTGCAGACGAGCAACCGCTTGCGAGGCTTCTAAGGTTTGTCTTGCCGGGAACTTGGCCGGCTTTGGCGCACTAGGGTTAGTAACACTTTGGCCATAAACGAATAGCTCTACACCAGATTGGCCGTATTGTGGGCAAAGACGCGTATGGTTAGCAGCACCTTCATCACCAAAGCTTGGATGCTCAGGCAGATGAGTATGGTGATTAAAGTAGCGGGTGTTGGCAAATGTCGCCGCTAAAATATTTCCTGTAGTCACCGGCTCGATACTGCGGTGCAATTTATCGACTAAGTTAGCCGGTGTGAAATGAATCTTGCCATCTTGAGTATCAGAGCTAGGTGACACAGTGGCTGCATTAGCTGTCCACATACTCGATGCACTGCAGCATGCTCTAAGCAACGCAGGGGCCTGCTCAGCCGCTTTTTGTAAGACTTGTGCATCTGTGCCAGAAAAGCCTATTCTACGCAGTGTGTGTAGGTCTGGGCGCTCTTGTGGTGCCAGCATCCCTTGAACTAGACCAAGATCAGCGAGTGCTTTGGCTTTTTTCAGTCCTTGCTTAGCTGCAGATTTTGGACTTGAGGTGGCAGCAGCATTATTTAACGAGGCAACATTACCAAATGACAAGCCGGCATAATTGTGGGTTGGACCAACAAGTCCGTCAAAATTCGCTTCAAAATGCTTCATGACTATTCCTTTAAGTAGGGGAAGGCGCAAACGAGTTTTTTAATGCTTTGTGTGTTTCTGTTTGCGATATTTGCGCTCAGTATACTTGAGCGCGCACGGTTAACAAGGTAGGGAAAAAAGCATGTTTTTGTGATTTTTGCATCGAAATGCATAACTATTACTTGCTAGATGGCGAATAATGAAATATTAGTTTTTAATTACGCAATATTATTTTTCACATTTTTTTCAAAAATGGTTAAAAAGTGGCTCACTAAAGCAAATAAAGTAGGGATTAGCTTGAAAGTCTCGAGACAACCCTCTATATATGGAGCCAATTTACAGATTTTTGAGACTTTTTGGCGCAGAACACTATATGGGTAAATCGCTAGTTATTGTCGAATCACCGGCCAAAGCCAAGACTATTAATAAATATCTCGGCAAAGATTATATCGTTAAATCAAGTGTAGGGCATATTCGTGACCTACCCACATCATCGAGCAGCGAAGCGAAAGTGGCGAGTAAAACGCCTGCTGAGGTGCGCAAGATGTCGCCTGAAGAAAAAGCGGCATATAAAAGTGCAAAAGCCAAACAAGCGTTAGTTGCGCGAATGGGTGTCGACCCCGAAAAAGGGTGGAAAGCGAAATACCAAACTTTACCCGGCAAAGAAAAAGTCGTTAAAGAATTACAAACGCTCGCCGCATCTGCAGACCATATCTTTCTCGCAACCGATTTGGATAGAGAGGGAGAGGCTATTGCGTGGCACCTTCAGGAAGTGATTGGCGGTGATGCGTCTCGCTATCAGCGTGTGGTGTTTAACGAGATCACTAAAAGTGCCATTCAAGACGCGTTTAGTCATCCCGCTGCACTAGATACCAATATGGTAAATGCTCAGCAAGCACGACGATTCTTAGATAGAGTCGTTGGTTTTATGGTGTCACCTTTACTTTGGAAAAAAGTCGCAAGGGGATTATCAGCTGGTCGCGTGCAGTCTGTGGCAACTCGCCTAGTTGTAGAACGTGAAGGTGAAATCAAGGCGTTTGTTCCTGAAGAGTTTTGGGATATCCATGCGGATTTAAATACCCTTAGCAATGACGGTATTAACATGGAAGTGACCAAGTTTAAAGGTGAAGCCTTTAAACCGATTAATGAGTCACAAGCCCAGGCCGCAGTCGCACAGTTACAACAAGCAAGCTACGTGGTAGCTGCTCGTGAAGATCGCGCAACATCAAGTAAACCTTCAGCGCCTTATATCACGTCTACCTTGCAACAGGCGGCGAGTACTCGCTTAGGTTTTGGTGTTAAAAAGACCATGATGATGGCGCAGCGTCTTTATGAAGCTGGTCACATCACCTATATGCGTACTGATTCGACCAATCTTAGCCAAGAAGCACTCGACAGTGTGCGTGACATGATTGGTAAAGAATTTGGTGATAAATATCTGCCAGAGAGCCCAAATCGCTATGGTAGCAAAGAAGGCGCGCAAGAGGCTCACGAAGCGATTCGTCCTTCTGATGTAAAAGTGCAAGCGGCAACCTTAAAAGACATGGAACGTGATGCACAGCGTTTATATGAGCTTATTTGGCGTCAGTTCGTTGCGTGTCAAATGACACCAGCTAAGTATGATGCGACTCGTTTAACCGTGCATGCTGGTGATTATGAGCTAAAAGCCACCGGACGTACGCTTAAGTTTGATGGTTGGACTCGTGTACAAACGGCAATCAAAAAGAAAACAGACGAAGAAAGCACTCTGCCTTATGTTGCGCAAGGTGATAGCTTACAGCTTGATAAATTGATGCCAAAACAACATTTTACTAAGCCACCTGCAAGATTTAGTGAAGCGTCGTTAGTGAAAGAGCTTGAAAAGCGTGGTATCGGGCGTCCGTCTACCTATGCCACGATTATTTCGACCATTCAAGATCGTGGTTATGTAAAAGTTGAAAATCGCCGTTTCTATGCTGAAAAAATGGGTGAAATTGTCAGCGAAAGTTTGGTCGGTAGCTTTGAAGACTTGATGAGCTACGATTTTACTGCCGAGATGGAGCAAACGCTAGATGATGTTGCTCAGGGTAAATTGCAGTGGAAGAAGGTGCTTGATGGCTTCTATGGCGATCTGACTCAGCAGCTTGAAAAAGCTGAGTTACCACCAGAAGAGGGCGGAATGCGTCCCAATGAAATGGTGCTAACGGATATTAAATGTCCAACCTGTGGTCGCCCAATGGGGATACGTACCGGTACGACAGGGGTGTTCCTTGGTTGTTCAGGTTATGCGCTGCCACCCAAAGAGCGCTGTAAGACCACAATGAACCTGACACCCGGTGAAGAAGCGATCAGCGAAAACAGTGAAGATGCTGAAACCGATGCACTACGTGCGAAACACCGTTGTGGTATCTGTGGCACAGCGATGGACAGCTACCTGATTGATGAAGCCCGTAAACTGCATGTTTGTGGTAATAATCCAGTATGCCCAGGTTATGAAGTAGAAGCGGGTCAGTTCAAAATTAAAGGTTATGAAGGTCCCATTATCGAGTGTGATCGCTGCGGTAATGACATGGAACTTAAAAATGGCCGTTTTGGCAAGTATTTTGGTTGTACTAACAGCGAGTGTAAAAACACCCGTAAGTTGCTTAAAAATGGTGAAGCTGCGCCACCAAAAGAAGACCCAATTCATTTGCCAGATCTAAAGTGCACGAAATCTGATGGTTATTTTGTGTTAAGAGATGGCGCTGCGGGTATCTTTATGGCCGCGAGTACTTTCCCTAAATCCCGTGAAACCCGGGCACCTTTAGTGGAAGAGTTGGTTAAATACCGCGATCTTTTATGGCCTAAATATCAGTATTTAGCTGATGCACCTGTTACTGATGATCAAGGCAATAAGGCATCAGTGCGCTTTAGCCGTAAAACTAAAGAGCAATACGTAGCGACGGATATCGACGGTAAAGCGACTGGCTGGACCGCCAAGTTTATCGATGGCAAATGGGTTGCCGAAGCTAAGGCAAAAGCAAAACCGAAAGCCAAAGCTAAAACCAAAGCCAAGAAATAGTCGTTAAGTCATCAAATAAAGCCCTGATTGTTGATCAGGGCTTTTTTATTGGCTTATTGTAATCACTTATTGTTGGCGACATACTGCGCTCAATTGCCTAAGTTATTGATAGCTTATGTTGTTGGAAGAGTATGTTATTGAAAGCTTGGGCTACTGTAAGTTTAGGTTTTTGAACGTCAGCAGCGTGATGATAAATCATTTAAACAATGCTTTATAAAGTCAATGTTAATGTCGTTATAGCTGGCTTGTTTTCGGGGGGAGAGTACGCCTTGTACATCATCTACAACATGCAGCCAATAGACTTTATTAAAGGTGACAGGCTAGAGAGCGAGTTATTGCCGTGCTCGATAAAAGAGAGCCCTTAATGCGCAAGGATTAAGGGCGGTTTATGTTGATCTAATTGGTGAATGCTGTACTTCGCCTAAGTAAATGCAAGGTGCAAAACTTAGTGTGGCAGCAGAGCCGTAATCACCATTTCTTTTTCGGTTGGAACAACACGTCAATATCATCCTCGTCACCCTGCTTCGGCTGAGGGGCGTGAGGTGCATTCTGTTTTTGTGCTCCCATAATCTCATCTAGCATGTTTTTTGCTTCTTCTACTTTCTTAGCAATAAAGGGATCGTTAGGAGTTTGTGCTTTAATGGCGTGTAAAGTGGCTAAGGCTTTGGTGACCATCTGTTTTGACGAGCCATATTGTTTCATAAAGCAGGCTGTACGGGCACGAGATAGCATTGAATCAACATTGATGCGTAGCTGTAAACTATCAATTCGATTTTCTTCTTGAGCAAACACGGCAGGTTCTACTTTGCCTTTGTTGTGCTCTGCTCGTAATATCGCTTTTAGCTTTTTCAGCACTTGTACTAAGACTAGAATTTGTTTGTCGTTATCTGGCAACCTAAAGCTTTCAATCGGTGGAGCAGCTTTGGGGGTTTGTTGTAGATTGTCTATTTGCCCCTGAAGATCTATTAGGCGGCGCTCATAGTCTGCAGTTTGATTGGGTGACAACGAGGCAGCAATTTTGAGTGCATCTTTAACACGGCGGTAAAGGACCATGATGGTCTGCGGCGAGCAAGGAAACATGCCCGTGTTAGAGAGCACATTTTCTGTTTCATCAATAATTGCGCGCTGTCTTGCCAACTCTGTTCTGCGCTCAGCCTCTGCACGCTCTTTTTGTTGTTGGATGACATTGATACCAATCACAAGTAAAAGTAACGCACCGATTAGAATAAGAACTAAGGTGAATATCATAGGTCTACCGTTTTTTATGCAATTCTGTTAATGCTACTATAAATCAACACACTAGCATAGTTATCATAGCCTAGCTTTGTGGCTTGTGTCGTGTGAAATCTCATTCGTCTATGCTATATTCCAGATTGATTTAATTTTCTGGTTATACTATAACTAATAATTATACTTAATTGAGGCTTCTGGTGATGGTGAGTAGTACCACACGAGGAGTATTTAGGTGAGGCGAAAGGATCAAAAATGAAACTGCAGCAACTTAGATATATTGCCGAAGTGGTGAACCATAACTTGAATGTTTCTGCCACAGCAGAGAATCTATACACATCTCAGCCAGGTATCAGTAAGCAGGTCAGAATGCTTGAAGATGAGTTGGGGATTCAGATATTCGGTCGTAGCGGTAAGCATCTCACCCATGTTACTCCAGCTGGGCAACAAGTGATTAGCATTGCTAATGATATTTTAGGAAAAGTTGAGAGCATCAAGAAAGTTGCTGAGGAATATACTAAGCCTGATCAAGGCGAGTTGAACATTGCCACTACTGATACTCAGGCTCGCTATGCTCTGCCTAATATTATCCGTAGCTTCATTGATCGCTATCCCAAAGTTAATTTGCATATGCACCAAGGTACACCGTCTCAGATCAGTGAGCTAGCGGCCAGGGGAGACGCCGATTTTGCTATCGCTACGGAAGGCATGCATTTATATTCTGATTTGATCATGCTGCCTTGCTATCACTGGAATCGATCAATTGTCGTCACGAAAGACCATCCGTTAGCTGGACGCAGTAATATCAGCATCGAAGATTTGGGTCGCTTCCCCTTAGTGACTTATGTGTTTGGCTTTGACCGTGAGTCTGAGATTGAAAAGTCTTTTAAAGCAGCAGGAATAGACCCGAGAGTTGTGTTCACTGCAACGAGCGCCGATGTGCTGAAAACTTACGTACGTTTGGGCTTAGGTGTCGGTGTTATTGCATCAATGGCCATCGATCCTGTGATAGATAGAGATTTAGTTGCGATAGATGCAAGTCATTTGTTTGGGTATAGCACAACCAAGATCGGTTTCAGAAAAGGTAATTTTTTACGCACCTATATGTATGACTTTATTGAACATTTCGCACCTCACTTAACGAGAGATGTGGTAGAAAAAGCGGTGGCATTAAGGGATGCGCAGCTTATTGAGAATATGTTCAAAGACATTAAACTTCCAATTCGCTAATACACCTAAAAATAAAAAAACCAATAAGTTAATCCTTATTGGTTTTTTGTATTTGCGAAATAGAACTCACGCATTTAGGCCGATTAACACTCTACAATGTTAACGGCGAGGCCACCTTTAGCGGTTTCTTTATACTTGCTACGCATATCTTTACCGGTATCCATCATAGTTTTAATGACTTTATCTAGTGATACCTTATGATTGCCGTCACCTCTGAGTGCCATGCGTGATGCATTGATTGCTTTAACTGCGCCCATTGCATTTCGTTCAATACAGGGAACTTGTACTAAACCACCCACAGGGTCGCAGGTGAGGCCTAAATTATGTTCCATGCCGATTTCTGCTGCATTCTCAACATGTTCAACGGTGCCGCCCATAATCTCTGTTAGTGCCGCAGCAGCCATAGAGCAGGCTACGCCGACTTCACCTTGGCAGCCAACTTCAGCACCGGAAATAGAGGCGTTCTTCTTGTATAAAATACCAATGGCAGCAGCGGTTAATAAGTAGCGACAACAGATGTCGATATCAACTTCTTGTACAAACATGTCATAGTAACAAAGCACAGCAGGTATAATACCTGCAGCACCATTTGTCGGTGCGGTGACAACCCGATCACCAGCGGCATTTTGCTCATTAACAGAAAGGGCAAATAGATCGACCCAATCCATCGCTGTTAGCGGATCGACACTGTGTTTACCTTCGGCTTTAAGTCTACGGTACATCGCTGGGGCACGGCGACGTAATTTCAATCCACCAGGTAAAATACCTTCTTTTTGGTATCCTCGTTCAACACAATTTTTCATCGTTTGCCAGATGTGCCATAGCTGCTGTTTAACTTGATCTTCATTAGCAATGCTAAGCTCATTTTCCATCATCAATGCTGAAATACTAAAACCGTTTTCGGTACAGCAATCTAATAGCTCTTTAGCGCTATTGAAGTCGTGGGGAGCGGATTTTATTGGCGCTGCGGGTGATGCATCTTGCTGGGTAATTTCATCTTCATCCAAAATAAAGCCACCGCCAACAGAGTAATAGGTACGCTGATAGATGCACTCTCCCTTACTATAGGCATACAGTGTCATGGCATTTGCGTGTGCGGGTAGACTTTTGCGCCTATGATAGGTAATACCGTTTTCTCGACTAAATATGACCGTTTTATCACCGGGCATGGTGAGTGTTTGTTGTTGTTCGACGTGTTGAAGTATTTGGTCGATATTATCTGTGTTAACCGTTTCTGGCGCTTCGCCCATAAGCCCAAGAATAACGGCTTTACCGGTCCCATGGCCTTTACCTGTTTGGCCTAACGAACCAAATAGTTCTGAACGTAGCTCATCGGTTGCGTCAAAGTGGCCATGTTCTGAGAGGTCATTAATGAAAATATTGCCAGCTTTCATGGGGCCAACGGTATGGGAGCTTGATGGCCCAATACCAATTTTGAACATGTCAAATACACTAATCATGATAAAACCCTGCTTGTTCTTTTGTTATATTTGTCGAGCTGCTTCAATTTTAGGCCAACACGCGAATTAATGTTTACTGATCGCTGTATTATCGTGCCGTTATGTTAGTCTTGTTGTCATTGAACCGCAGCTATTGTTCAGTATCCCATAGTTTATGCTGATAGATGGCATTAGATTTTTTCAGCTAAGTGTTAATCATAAGTTTTATTTATGCTTAATTAGGGTGTGCTGCAAGTGGTTTTTATTTAAGTGTCTGTTTAAAAGAGATATTGATGAGTTTTAAGATGGTGCCACAATTTTAGCATCATTAAATAGGTTAGCTTTATTTGGGGGTTGTGTGAGTTTTTTAATGATGGATTTACTGGGGACTTCAGCCTCAGAACAAGAGCTTGAGCAATTACAACATCCTATGGTTGGTGGGCTGATTTTATTTAGCCGTAACTATGAGAATAGACGCCAACTTTGTCAGCTGATCGCTTCGGTACGACAAGTTGCACCCAATATTCTTATAGCGATTGATCATGAAGGTGGCCGCGTGCAGCGATTTCGTGATGAATTTACCCATATTCCCGCTATGGCGGCGATTTTACCCGCCGCAAATGGCGATATCAGCAAAGCCAAGGCCTGGTGTGTTGAGCTGGGCTATTTAATGGCAGTGGAACTGCTTAGCTGCGATATCGATCTTAGTTTTGCACCGGTTTTGGATGTCAACGGTATCAGTGAGGTGATCGGTTCTCGTGCTTTTAGTGATGATCCTAACCTTGTTGCTCAATTGGCTGAGTCATTCATTGAAGGTATGAATCAAGCGGGTATGTCAGCAGTTGGCAAACATTTTCCAGGACACGGCAGCGTGCAAGCCGATTCTCATATTGCTAAGCCTGTCGATACGCGAACTCAGGAGCAAATTGAACGTTTAGATATGCAGCCATTTATTAAGCTTATGGCGAAGGATAAGCTACAGGGAGTCATGCCTGCACATGTGATTTATGAGCAAGTCGACCCGAATCCTGCAGGATTTTCGCAATACTGGTTACAGCAGGTGTTAAGGCAACAACTTGACTTTAACGGGGTCATTTTTTCAGATGATCTCGGCATGAAAGGCGCTGGCGTGGTAGGTGGTTACTTAGCGCGCGCTAAAGCTGCATTAACCGCAGGTTGTGACATGATTTTGTTGTGTAACGATAGCAAAGGAGTTGCCGAGGTATTGTCGCAGTTATCTTGGCCAGTTAAATCAGACAATGTTGCTGCTAAATTATGTGCAGATAAACAGCAGGTGGCTATCGCTTTAGCGGATGAACAACGTTGGTTATCTGCAAAAGCACTTGCAGAATCGATACAAGCCGTTAAATTGTGATCTCAGTGGGTATAACTTTAGCGAAAGCTTAGCTACAGTTAATTTAGTTTCATTATCAAAGGACTCCGATGATTCTTTATTTACATGGCTTCGATGCCACCAGTCCAGGTAATCATGACAAAATGCGTCAACTGCAATTTGTTGATGATGACGTTAGGTTAGTGAGTTACAGCACCTTGCATCCACGCCATGATATGCAGTACTTGCTCAATGAAGTCAGTAAGCAGTTAAAGTTGACTGATGATGACAACCCGATCATTGTCGGTGTTGGCTTAGGAGGATATTGGGCTGAGCGTATTGGCTTTTTGCATCAGTTAAAGACGGTTATCGTCAACCCTAACTTAAATCCACAGGATAATATGCAGGGTAAGATTGATCGGCCTGAAGAGTATGCTGATATCGCCAATAAATGTGTGAGTCAGTTTAGACAAAAGAACCAGCATAAGGTGTTATGTATTTTGGCGAGAAATGATGAGGTTCATGATAATCATCAAGTCGCTGAATTGTTAGCGCCTTATTACGAGGTTGTTTGGGATGAAGACCAAGATCATAAGTTTGCGTCCCTAGCGCAGCATCTCCCTCAAATCAAATCTTTCAAAAACGCGTAAGCTCGTCATTAGGTTGGAGCATTTAAGTCATTGTATTAAATGCTCTATCTTTAAGTTTCTGCCCCTCTTCAACTAGATTTATCTGCTATATAACTCTTATTTGGTAGTGATCAGGATCACGTAAGAAGATAAATTTAGGATTTATATCTAAATGCTATTTAATTGTTGCGATTTCCAGTGTAAAGTAGCGCCGTTAATTTATCATTGATACAACATGATACAATTAATCCAGATTATCGATTTTTCCAGTTTGCGTATGTCGCCCGATGCAGCTAGCACGTTTTGGTTAGCTGTTTTTTTTTGCTCTAACAAAGCCGCATTTACACCCTAGTCGCTTTTATTTAGTTTATAAGTTGCTGGTTGTTACTGATTGCTGCTATTTTGAACAGGTTAGCGGGCATTATTGACCCATTTTAAGGAACACGGGCATGCAAAGATTACGAGTGACGGTAGCTGGTAAAGTGCAAGGAGTGTTTTTCCGGCGTTACACATTTGATAAAGCCGTTGGTCTAGGTTTGACAGGATATGTGAGTAACCTAGATAGCGGAGATGTTGAAGTGTTAGTGCAAGGTGGAGAAGGGCCAACGCAAGCGATGGTTGATTGGCTATATCAAGGCTCGCCTATGTCACGGGTTGATGCGGTGTATATTGAAGAAGATGAGGCAGAAGATATCTACCTCGACTTCAATATTATTTAAATCTGCGGAATAACGCGCTCACCATCAACAACTTCAAGTTCATCAGGCTGCACCATTTTACGAATTTGTAAAACAAGACCCATGTTTGGGTGATCGAAATAGTGGATCTGCTCACTACGTAGTCGTCGATTTTGTTTCATTGGCAAGGCATAAAGGTAAGGCGTAGGAGCCAGTTCCTCGGTGGCTACTGTCTCTGTTGCCACTGTTGCCACTGTTGCATCTGAAGTATCTATGGTTGGATTAGCCGCTTTCAAGCCTTCTTGACGTAAGCCTAGTTGCATTTCAACAAACAGGTAATGGTCAAGATAGATATTCATCAAGCCATCTAATTGCCAAACGGGTTCAGTTTTTGGCTCATCAAATTGTGAGATTAAAAAATCAAAGCTTGGGATCCCTAACGCACTGCTGCTAACGACTGGGTAACCATTGGCTTCAAATGAATCTGAAAAGTCTTTGCCGGCATAGAGGCGAATAGGCTTGGTTTGATGACGAGGTAACATTGATTGTTGCCACGTCATATGCAGTAAGCTTTGGTTACCGGGTTCGCGGGACAATTTAGTGACAATATCTGCAAATTGACTTTGTTGCTCTGACAATAGAATACTGGTTTCACCTGCGGTCGCATATTGTAAACCATGACTAGCAACCGTTGGACCCACATGAGTTGGATGAGTCAAGGTTGTGGTGGTTAGCTGGCTGTTACACTCATCGGGCTTATTTAGCCAATCTTGTGCCGTGCAACCTGATAGCCCGGCACTTGCAGCGGAGATATCGGTATACACTTCAGGTGTGATCATATCGATAGCACCGCGGGTTGAAACCAAAGACACCTCTTCAGGTGCTTGTTCATTACTGTGACTTTGCCGCTCAAACAGGTAGATCTCAACCTCAAACCAGCGCTCTTGCTGCGCACTGACATGTAAGCTCATCAGTAACGTAAGCGTTGCACATAATTTGGCGAAAAAATAAGGTTTTAACACATTACTCTCCAATGCGGTTCTGTGACAGTTGCGATAATAAGAGTTTGATTAATTCTAATCTATCTTTAGCTGTTTCTGCAGGCATAATAAATCTTAACTTACTTGGTCCATCCATACGATAGTTTTGTGGTTGGCTCTGCAATAAGTTAATGATAAATACTGGATCGACTTTATGATTGTCATTGAATTCAATGCTACCACCTTTTGCATGCATTTCGATTTTGCTTACGCCCAATGCCGTAGCCTGATGTTTAAAAAGTGACAATTCAAGCAGGTTCTTAGTGGCGTCAGGCAATAAACCAAAGCGATCGATTAATTCGACTTTGAGTTCATCTAAGGCGTTTTCTGTGTCGCAATTTGCGATACGTTTATACAAAGATAAGCGCATGTTGACATCACTGACATAGTCCTCTGGCAGCAAGGCGGGAATGCGCAGCTCAATTTCACATTGGCCTCTGAGCATATGTTCAAGTGAAGGCTCTTTACCTTCTTTGAGTGATTTTACCGCGTCCTCGAGCATTTCCATGTACAAGCTAAAGCCGACTTTTGAAATGTGACCACTTTGTTCATCACCAAGTAGCTCACCAGCGCCGCGAATCTCGAGATCTTGGGTAGCCAACATAAAGCCCGCACCTAAATCTTCTAAAGCGCCAATGGCTTCCAGACGCTTTCTGGCATCTTTGGTCATCCGTTTGGGATGAGGAGTCATCAAATAAGCATAGGCTTGGTGGTGAGAACGTCCGACACGGCCGCGCAATTGGTGCAGCTGTGCTAGGCCAAAGTGATCAGCCCGTTCTATGACAATTGTATTGGCAGTGGGCACGTCAATACCAGTTTCGATAATCGTGGTACAGACTAAGACATTGTACTTTTGATGGTAAAAATCTGACATGACCTTTTCAAGATCACGTTCTCGCATTTGCCCATGAGCAGTAACCACCCGCGCTTCTGGCAGTAGGGCTTCTATCTCTCTGGCTCGACGTTCAATCGACTCTACATTGTTGTGTAAAAAATAAACTTGGCCGCCACGGAGGATCTCCCTCAGCAGTGCCTCTCTTACCGTCGCATCGTCATATTCTCGTACAAAGGTTTTCACCGCTAAGCGTTTAGCCGGCGGGGTGGCGATGATAGATAAGTCGCGCATACCTGACATGGCCATATTTAATGTACGTGGGATTGGCGTGGCTGTTAGCGTAAGAATATCGACATTGGCACGTAGTGATTTAATCTTTTCTTTTTGTCTAACACCGAAGCGATGTTCTTCATCAATGATTAACAAGCCTAGGTTTTCAAATTTGGCATCCGATTGCAGTAATTTATGGGTACCGACAACGATATCAACTTTTCCCTGTTCCAATTGTTGCATTACCGCCGATTGCTCTTTTGCGGTTTTAAAGCGCGACATGACCTCGATTTTGATTGGCCAGTCTGCAAATCGGTCACTGAAATTCTCATAATGTTGCTGGGCAAGCAGGGTAGTTGGCACCAAAATCGCGACTTGTTTGCCGTCGTTGACAGCCACAAAAGCTGCACGCATTGCGACTTCCGTTTTACCAAAGCCAACATCACCACAAACTAATCTATCCATGGCGATTGGGGAGCACATGTCGGTAAGGACGGCATCAATGGCCGTTTCTTGGTCCACAGTTTCTTCAAACGGAAAGCTATTAGCAAACTGGGCATATTCAGTTTGCTCTAATCGACAAGCTTCGCCTGGACGTGCTTGTCGTCTGGCGTACACATCCAACAGCTCGGCGGCAACGTCACGAATCTTTTCAACGGCTTTACGTTTGGCTTTTGCCCAGCTTTCATTACCCAGTTTATTGAGTTTCGCTTCTTCATCAGGGCCGACACTGTAGCGACTGATTAAATGAAGCGATGCAACCGGTACATACAGTTTGTCGCCGCCTGAATACTCCAGCTTGAGATATTCAGCAACGACTCCCCCTGTATCTAATGTCTCTAAACCTTGATAACAGCCAACACCGTGGTCAAGGTGGACGATAGGTTGACCCACTTTCAGCTCAGCGAGATCTTTAACCAGTGCGTCACTGCTGATTTGGCGCTGCTTCTCTCGTCGCCGGGTTTGAGAGATACGTTGGCCAAACAGCTCTGTTTCACAAATTAAAGAGATATGCTTTTTCGCATTAACCGCGATAATCGCCCCCTGTGAAAGAGGGGATACGATTAAGCCAAACTGAGATTTTGCAGCAATGTAATCGTCAAAATGCTCATACAAGGTCGGTTTTATGCCAATATTGGCAAGCAAATCTAATAGCGCTTCTCGGCGACCTTCAGACTCGGCACTAAAGAGGATATGTGTCGCATCGGCAGCATAGTCTTGCAGCGCCACTAAAGGCTGCTTTAATTTGTGATTTGAACCTATATCCGGTAACGCTGAGACATTAGCTAAGCGCGAGGTGCCTTGAAAGTCATGTCCTTTGAACAAGGTTCTTGGCAAGCTTTTAAATTGCTCAAATATTTGTTCAGTGAGTAAATACAACGATTGTGGGGCGAGCAAGGGTCGTAATGGGTCAACGCGACGATTTTCGTAGCGTTGATGCACCTCTTTCAAATGTTGTTTACTTGCTTGTTCAATATCGCCGATGGTAACCAGTTGTGTTGACTCAGGTAAATAGTCAAATAAGGTCGCGGTTTCATCAAAAAATAGCGGCAAGTAGTTTTCGATCCCTGCAGGAAGAATATGCCTGCTGACCATTTGATAGACAGATTCAGGCTCTTTGGCAACGATTTCAAATTGACGTCGATATCGCTGTCTAAATCCTTCAATTGCCGGATCATCAGTCGGAAACTCTTTGGCTGGTAATAGCCTGATACTGCTAATTGTTCCTTGTGAGCGCTGCGTTTCAGGATCGAACAGCCTAATAGATTCGACTTCATCATCAAATAGTTCGATACGATAAGGTTGATCAGAGCCCATCGGAAAGATGTCGATAATTGAGCCGCGTACAGCAAACTCACCATGTTCGTAGACTTGCTCGACTTTATGGTAACCAGTGTCAACCAGCTGCTGCCTGACTTGCTCTAGCTGGTAGGTATCTCCTTGCTTTAGCAGCAGGACATTAGCGGTTAGAAAAGACTGTGGTGGCAAACGCACCATTAACGTGGCTACCGGTACAATCAGCACACAATGGCTTTGCAACGGGATTTGCGACAAGGTTTCTAATCGCTGCGACACCAAATCTTGGTGCGGAGAGAAACTGTCATAGGGCAGGGTTTCTCTGTCCGGAAACAGCAGTACTGCAATTTCGCTGCCTTTTAGCAAGTAACTCAGCTCGGTTTCAAGTTGTAATGCACTGGGCGTGTCGTGGGTGACAACTAAGGTCACACCGAGGTGGTTTTTAGCCACATTGGCCAAGGTGATTGCTTGGCTAGCCCCTTGAAGCTGACTGAGAGTCAGCGCAGTTTTGGCGCTTTTCACTGCTGGAGGAGTCAGTACTGAGAACGGTTTCATGGAGACGGACACACTGCCTGAGAATGAATAATGTGCCCGATATTGTAGTGACTTGTGAAAGCTAGTGCTAGTCGTTATAAGGGTATGATGATGTTTCGGGTTGAATTTTAACGCTTTATGGGGGAAATTCGTACACGCTAGCGGCGCTGAGTTGTCGAGAGCGTATATGAAAGCTGTTAACGCACTATAAATGAACTACAAATTTCATGCTTAGTTAACAGCTCATAATGTTATTGATTGCGCTGCTTGCGTTGCCGTAACTGTTTTTGCTGCACACTTAAACTGGCTTTGACAAGCTGCTCGACATCACTGTCGATGATCTGGCTATAGGACAGGTCAATTTGGTAGCGACCATCTTCAAGGGAGATGACAGTATCGACTTGGGCGAAGCACAAAATAGAAATCAGCTCGTTACGAATATGTAAGCTTACTTTGTAGTGCTGCTTATTAAGCGGCTGATCGCAAATGAGCCTAAAACCACTGCCACCAAAGCTGACACCTTGATAACGAGTGCCTTGTTGCTGTTGTTGCTCAATGACATACTGCAAAACTAAGTCAATTTTCTTTGACTGCAGTTTCATGTAATCCACAACAGATTTGGCTTCGTCATCTAGATTCCGAAGCTGCACCATACAGCTTGCTTCAAGGGATTTAACTTGGCTGATTAGCTGCAGCCCAACAGGCAGCATGGCCATTAGCTCGCTTTCTGTTGCCAGCGGTTGGTCTTCCGGCCAAGCTTCTAAGTACGCATTAAAAGTATGATCAACATTAAAATAGGCGTTAGTGTCGCTCAAAAGGGATTGCCTCTTGTATTCTTATAGCTATTACCCCTATTATCGTGCGCATCTTAATGATTTATCAAGGCTCGATTTAACGAGCCGATGGCAATACATGAATTTATCCCTTTCTGCTTATATAGGTTTTCGCTATTGGCGGGCGCGTAAAGCGAATGCGTTTGCTTCGTTTATTACGTTTTTTTCTGTGTCTGGTATTTTGCTTGGTGTCGCGGCATTGATCATTGTCAGTTCAGTGATGAATGGTTTAGAAGGTCAACTTAAAAAGCGTATTTTAGGTGCGGTGCCCCAGTTGACGGTGAGCACAGAGCAGCCATTAATAGATTGGCAACAACAAAGTGCTACGTCACTAAAGCTCAATGATGTCACTTATGTTACGCCGAGTATTGGCACCCAGGCAATGTTACAAGCCCCTAAAAGTATTAGCGCTGCGCAAATATATGGCATTTATCCCGAATATGAGCCAACTGATAGTCAATCACGTAACGATTTTTCCAGCCTGATCTCAGGTCAATACAACATCATATTGGGGTATGAACTCGCACGTCGATTGGATTTATCCCCGGGTGATAAAGTGCGGGTGTTGAGTGGCGATGGCGTTGTTTATACTCCCTTAGGGCCCGTTCCTAGCCAGCGCAAGTT
Source organism: Shewanella waksmanii (assembly GCF_043643685.1). GTDB lineage: Bacteria > Pseudomonadota > Gammaproteobacteria > Enterobacterales > Shewanellaceae > Shewanella > Shewanella waksmanii_A. The sequence continues at coordinate 391,187 of NZ_JBHZSN010000004.1, read as the reverse complement.
TACCGTTAGTGGGATTTTTGAAACTGGCTCACAAGTTGACGCTGGTTTGGCCTATGTACATTTCGAAGATGCCCAGCGCCTGATGCGTCAGCAACGTGGTGAAATCCAGCATTTACGTTATTACCTAACGGATCCATTTAAAGCCGCAGCGTTAAAACCGGCCATTGAAGCAAGTTTCCTAAGCCAAGACATTAGTGTTAGCGTCAGTGACTGGCGTGACAGCTATGGGCATTTGTTTGCTGCAGTGAAGATGGAAAAGAACATGATGTCATTAATGTTAAGTCTGATTATCGCAGTGGCAGCATTTAACATTGTATCCGCTTTAGTGATGATGGTCACTGACAAGACTACCGATGTCGCGGTGTTCAAAACTCAAGGGTTAACAACGGGCACTGTGATGGGTATCTTTATGATTCAGGGCTCACTTAATGCGGTCATTGGTTTATTGACAGGGCTGATTATCGGCGTTTTTGTTACCTTAAATTTAAATAGCATATTGGCTATTTTAGGAGTGTCAGTATTAGGTGCTGGTACCAGTTTGCCGGTGGAAATTAGCATGAATCAACTAAGTGGCATTGTCGTGGGAACCTTAGTGATTACTTTTTTAGCCACGGTATATCCTGCGTTACGCGCAGCCAATGTTCAGCCTGCAACTGCCTTGAGATACGAATAGTGAATAATCAAATGACACCACAGCCGCTCTTACAAGTCCAAAACGTCAGTAAACACTTTAAAGAAGGCAGTATAGATACCCAAGTGTTGCACGATGTGAATCTGCAGGTCAAAGCCGGAGAGCTTGTTGCTATTATTGGCTCATCTGGCTCTGGTAAAAGTACCTTACTGCATATTATGGGGACTCTCGATAAGCCAAGCCGTGGCAGTGTGACCATGCTTGGGCAGGATCTCTATCAGCTTTCTGCTGCCAAGCAAGCGCGAGTGCGCAATCAAGATTTAGGTTTTATTTATCAGTTTCATCACTTGCTGCCAGAGTTTACCGCGCTAGAAAATGTGGCAATGCCGGGTTTGATTGAAGGCCGACCACGCTCAGAAGTGGAGCAACAAGCGAAAGAGTTACTCACTCGAGTGGGCTTAGCACACCGTTTATCCCATACTCCTGCGGAAATGTCAGGGGGGGAACGTCAGCGTACTGCCATCGCTCGTGCATTAATAAATCAGCCTAAATTAGTGTTGGCCGATGAGCCTACAGGAAACTTAGATGCCGCCAGTGGTGATGCGGTTTATGACTTAATTCGTGAATTAGGTGAGCAACTGGGAACCGCATTCATTATTGTCACCCATGATCCTCAACTTGCTCAAAGGATGGATCGCCAATTAACCATGAAAGATGGTGTTCTGCAAGAGGGTGAAGCATGAAGTCGCTGTTATCGCTATGGGTAGGCTGGCGTTTCTACCGAGCAAGGCAGTCAAATCGTTTTATTAGTTTTATCTCTTTTGCCTCCACAGCAGGCATTGCATTAGGGGTAGCGGTGCTTATCGTTGTACTTTCGGCGATGAATGGCTTTGAAGATGAGCTTGAGCATCGATTATTAGGTGTGGTGTCCCATGGAGAGCTAACCGGAGTCAATGACCCATTGCAAAATTGGCAACAGGTTGCAAATGATGCCAACCTGATTGCAGGCATTGATGCCAGTGCGCCGTTTGTGCGCATTCAAGGTTTAATTCAAAAACCGGGGGGCTTTCAGGGCTTGTCTGTTGTTGGTGTATTGCCAGAATTCGAATCGCAAGTATCAAATATTGCTGACTTTATGTCTGCCTCAGCTTGGCAAAGCCTATCCCAAGACAGTAACAATATTGTGTTAGGTAAAGGGCTTGCAGAGTCGTTATCGTTAAAAGTGGGTGATACATTAAGTCTGTATATGCCTGAAATGGGCGCAAATACTAGCCGTTTAGGGTCGGCTAAAAGCCATCGCTTTATTGTCTCAGGTTTGTTTCAAATTGGTGGTGAGCTTGATATGGCCACAGCCTATATTCCGATGCAATATGGTGCCAGTATTTTGGGGTTAGGCGATGGTGTATCAGGGCTGCGCATTAAGGTGGCTGATTTATTTCAAGCGCCGCAATTAATTCGAGATTTAGGCTATAGCCAACATCAGTATGTTTATTTGAGTGATTGGACCCGCACCCAGGGGCATTTATATCAAGATATTCAACTTGTCCGCACCATCATGTATTTAGTGTTGGCATTAGTGATCGCAGTTGCCTGTTTTAATATTGTTTCTACCCTTGTGATGGCCGTTAGGGATAAGCAGTCTGAAATTGCCATATTGCTGACCATGGGAATGGGGCGAATTTCTGTTATGGGGATCTTTATTGTCCAAGGTGCATTAAATGGCCTGTTAGGCTGTGTACTCGGCAGTGGGTTTGGTGTGTTAATTGCCAGTAATTTGAGTGCGATAGCACTGTTTATTGAACAATTATTTTCGATAAAGCTACTGTCTACAGATGTGTATTTTATTGATTTCTTGCCATCAAAACTCATGGTGCAAGATGTTGTATTAGTGATAAGCCTTGCCTTTATGATGAGCTTAATCGCCACGCTCTATCCAGCGTGGAAGGCCAGTCAAACACCGCCTGCACGGGCGCTTGCCGGCCGCTAATGCCAGTTACTGGCTGACAACAACACAGTTACGGCCTTTGTGTTTGGCCTGGTATAACGCGTTGTCAGCCTGATTAATCATTAGAGGTAAGCTGTTGTTTGCTTCGGTTAAGTCCGCAATACCTATGCTCACGGTTACCTCAATACTGTGCTGTTTAAGTTGCACAGGATGGTTAGCGATGTCGAGTCGTAGCTTGTCGGCAAGCTGTTTTGCCTGCTGAAGTTCAGTGTTCGGTGCAATGATTAGAAACTCTTCGCCGCCAATTCTGCCTACGAGATGATATTTACTCTCCGAAAATACCTGTTTGGCTCGGCGTGCCACTGATTTAATGACTTTATCGCCAACATCATGGCCGTAGGTATCATTGATTCGTTTAAAATGGTCAATATCGAAAATAAGCAATGACAGTGCACGTTGCTTTTTTTGCGCCCGCAACAGTGCTTTTTCACCCATTTCCATGGTAAAGCGTCGGTTAGCAATCCCGGTCAGATAATCTGTTTGTGCACTGCGTTTAAAGACGCGTCGAGATTGAAAAAGAAAAACTGTAAGTGCGATGAGCACTAAGGTGATTAAGCCAAATAACGCGCTTGTTAGTTGTGAGATATGTTGTTTATCTTTTTCTGTATTGAGCTTTAGCTGGTTGATAGACAGTTTATTTTCTAACAGCAAATTCTCAAATTCTGCCAACTGTGCGGCATGATCTAACGCGCTATAAATCACTTTGTTGTCGATACGTGATGCAAACTTTTTCTGCTCTTGATCGCGCAGTTGGAAGAGCTGTTCAATGGCTTGTTGAGCCTGCCCATCATTTAAGGCTACGATGCTGCTGGCAATGAGTTTATGTTGCTCGACTCGGCCACTAAAGCTGGGATCAGATAAATAGATTTGCGCCATTTTGGCCCCATTGACGCTATCGCCATTGCGAACATAGGCAATGGCGAGTGTAATGTAGCTTGCTGCAATAAAAAAGCGCTCTTGGGTAGCATCTTGTTTAGCAATCGCTTGTTCAAGATAGCCGATTGCAAGCTGAAAATCGTGTTGGGCGAGGGCGTTTCTCCCCGCGTTAAACAGCGCGAAAAACTCAAAATCGGCAAATTGCGGCGACTGCTCGGCCATTTGAAAAAGCTGCTCAACGTGGCGATCTGCATTCTGCCAATGACTTAATTCGATGGCTTCACCTACCAAGGAATGCAACATGTTAAACATGTCTTGCTTATCATCAACTTCTTGCCATAAATCGAAGGCTTTGTGCAAATTATCATAGGCGCGGCTATGCAGACCATTTCGACGATATAACAGCCCTGTAGCATTAAAAATCATCGCCTGTCTATTTGGGGTTAACTGACTGGCTTTGGCTAATTTCATGGCGCGCTCTAAGCGGGCGATGCCCAATGAAAAGTCACCGAAACGGTCAAAACAAAAGGCGGTTTGAGTCAGGGTTTGAGCAAGTAAGTCAGCGTTATCTAACAGCTCTGCATAATCAAGTGCTTGTTCTCTGTCAGGGCAGTATTGCTTGGGGTCGTTGGTGAGCTGGTAAGTTGCGTATGAACGTCCAGAGTGGCTCTTGACCAACCTTTCTGAAACAGGAAATGCTGCAAGTAAAGCAATGGCTTGGTCATAGTACTCAATTGCAGCTTGCATTTGGTTACTTTGATCAAGTTCATAAGCAAGTAAATAGTAGTAATGCCCTTGCTCAAGGGCTGGCCAAGATTGAACGGTGGATTGTGTTTGGTATAACAGCGCTATTTTGTCTTTGCTGTCTAAAATGCTTAGTTGCTGCTCAAGGTTTGCAAGATTTTGTTGAGAAGCCATGGTCATGAAACTGACCTGTGGCACTAAAAATAGTATGGAAATAAAAATCTTCTTCAACAAAATGATTCCTTACTTCAATTGCTTAACCGATTGTCCGAGGATTAGTGGTTAAGTGTTATTGATACTTCTGTAACCATATTGTTGTTAACGATAGCGTAGTTGTGCAGCGTCGGTATCACATCCTTGATGCAATAAAGTTGTATTAGAACAGGGCTGGTAGTGAAATTATTTTATTAGTTTAGTAAAAATAGCGTTTTATCCTGATATTAAGTAGGTGTAGCCAAATACCAGGTTGAATTGCACTTATTTTCTTGCTCGCCATTTAAATAAAATCGAGTACTTCCACATATTATGGATAGTGAAATAGCCGATGATGGCAAATACGATACCTAGGACCATACAGCCGAGCAGAAAAGGGGGACCAATTGTCGATATAGAGGCTTCAATCCAACGCCAACTGGCTTCAAAGGCAAATTCTTGTGGCGGGTGATTAAGTAACTTTGCCCCAAGCATATAGGCTGCATAGAACATGAATGGCATGGTAATGGGGTTTGTTATCCAAACTAGGGCGACTGCGACGGGTAAATTACAGTTAAATATGATCGCCAAAGCGGCTGACAGCACCATTTGAAATGGCATTGGGATCCAAGCGACAAATAAGCCAATAGCAAACGCTTTAGGGGCAGAACGGCGATTTAGCGACCACAGGTTAGGGTTATGCAGCAACTTGCCAAACATTTTGAGATGTTTATGGTTTTGTAAGCTCTCAGGCTTTGGCATGTATTTTTCGATGAACTTTTTTGGCATAGCGTCGGATTACAGTCTTAACTTATCTGTTATGAATCGATTTATGTTCGGCTATGTAATAGCCAGCCTTTCTTCACTTTTATGGCCAAATTTATTATCTAATTCTTGGGCATTGATAACTCTGCTACTTGCTGCCGCTTGTGTCAGGTTAGCGCCGTTACTTTCAGGTTGCCTCTTTTCTTTAGCTTGGATAAGTATTTTTTTTAATCAACTAATGACTATTCCTACGCCAACATCTGCTCATGAGATAGGCGTGAGGGCGGAAATCATATCACTAGTTAATCAAAACAGCGACTGGATTAGTATGGATATTCGCCTGTTGGATGCAAAATATTTGCAACATCCTTCACAAAACATGCGTGTAAGCTGGCAGCGTCCACCTGAGGTTAATGTGGGTGAGCAGTGGTGGTTTGCGCTTAAACCTAAATCGATTACGTCAGTCATGAATCAAGGTGGGTTTAATGGGCAACGGTACTTCTTAAATCGTCATATTGTAGCCAAAGGCAGGGTGATATCCGCGAAGAAGCATCAACCTGCAAGTGGATTACGGCAGCAAGTGTTAGCTTACGCGCAAACCGTAGTTTCGCCCTTGGCGCAAGGCGATTTAATGATGGCATTGCAATTTGGTGACAAATCGCTCGTCAATGACGAGCGCTGGCAGGCGCTGCGCAATACAGGTACCGGCCATTTGGTGTCCATTTCAGGTTTGCACCTTACCGTTGTTGCGTTTTGGAGTTTTACCCTATGTTTTGCATTGTTAAAAAGCGCTAAACCTAGCCAAGGTCTGAGAAACTGGTACATCGCTACGGTACTGATGTTGTGTTGTACCGCAGGCTATGCTGCGTTGTCCGGTTTTGCGTTGCCAACGGTGCGCGCGCTAATTATGCTGGTCTGTATTGTGGTATTGATGATTGCAAAGCGGCACAGCCAACCCTTTGAGCGATTGTTGTGGGCGCTATTTTTAGTGCTGCTATTTGATCCGGCCAGTGTCTTAGGAGCCGGGTTCTGGCTTTCTTTTGCGGCCATAACCATTATTTTCTCATCAGGGTATTTACTGCCAACCCAAACCACAGACTCGCCAATTTCAGCTGCAAACCGTGGCCAAGGCAAAGTATCTGGAATATCACGTTTGGGAAAAATAGGCCAAGCTGCAAAGAATCTGTGGGCGATTCAGTGGCGCTTAACTTTGATGATGACTGCGTTGCAAGGCGTGCTGTTTGCTGGGATAGCGCCTTACAGTTTATTAAGTAATTTTGTGCTTGTTCCCTATTTTAGTTTGATTATTATCCCAGCTTGTTTCCTATTGTTATTGCTAACATTATTGGCTTATACGTTAATGTCGTTAGCCGGCGTTAGTGCGATACAGTCACTGGTTAATGGGTTTGCTAGGCTGGTGGATCTTTCACTATCGCCGGTCGCTGCCTATTACGATTTAGTGTCTGGCTTTCCGCAAGTTTGGTGGAGCCTATCTCAGCAAATCAGTGCGGCACTGATATTTACCTTGATAGGTATCATCATTTTCGTGGTGGCAAGAGCCTGGCAATGGCGATTGACTGCGCTAGCATTGCAACTTCCATTAATGTTAGCAAGCGTAAATAATGTTATTGCTATCCCAAAGGTGCATTGGCAAGTTCATATGGTCGATGTTGGTCAAGGTTTAAGTATCGTGGTGCAAGTTGATAAGCGAGCGATTGTTTATGATACAGGCGCGGCATTTGGCACGTTTAGCTATGCCAAGCGAGCGCTGCTGCCATTTTTATCTGCTCGAGGCATTACCAAGGTTGATTACTTGATTATCAGCCATGATGATAACGATCATGCTGGCGGCTTGGCCGAGTTAACTCAAGCATTTCCCCATTTACAATTAATAAGCGATAGCCATTCACAACATGATTCATCAGTACTTGATTGCCGGCCGGGTAAAATACAGTGGCAGCAATTGTCTATTGAATTTCTGTTACCGCAGCAAATGAAATCGGGTAATAACGGCTCTTGTGTGGTGTTAATCAGTGATGCTCAGCAGTCGATTTTGTTAACCGGTGATATTGAAGCTAGCAGTGAGAAGCGCTTTGTTGCGCTTTATCCCGAATTAACAGCCGATGTTATGGTGGTTCCTCACCATGGTAGCTTAACCTCGTCCAGCACTGAGTTTGTACAAAGTGTTTCGCCTAAATTGGCCTTAGTGCCAGCAGGCTATCAAAATCGCTATAAACTGCCAAAGTTTGACGTGATACAAAGATACATTGACACCGAGGCTGAAGTGCTCGTCGCGGGAATAGAAGGCCAAGTGAGCGTGAATTTTAATCACTCAGGGATTGATGTGAAGACATATCGGTCAGATTTTGCACCATTTTGGTATAACAACTTGTTAGGGTTTGGTGAGATGGACAATAGCGAGTAGAATGTCTGCTTTGTTCTTAATCATAGATTATTAAATGACGACATCCTCAAAAAGTGAAGTTCGCGTCGTATTTCTGCGACTGTTAACTTATTTAGTCCCTTTAAAAGGGGTGCTATTTCTGTCGGTATTTGGATTAGTCTTGTACGGACTGGTCGATGCAACATTTATTTACTCGATAAAACCATTTATTGATCAGGGTTTTGCTAGCAATATCCCCGATTCCGCAACGGGTGTTGTAGCGGGGGTAGACCTTGGCATGGGCGCCGGTTTTAATTCTGACAATGACGTGCTGCGCATGGCGCCATTTGTTGTCGTTGGCTTATTCACTTTACGTGGTCTTGCCAATTTCTTATCGACCTACGGGATATCCTATATCAGTGCCAGAATGATCATGGATATGCGTCAACAAGTGTTTGAACACTATTTACGTTTACCTGTGAGCTACATTGATTCAGAGAGCAGCGGTAATTTAATCTCTCGGGTCACCTATGATACTGAGCAAATCGCTCGAGCATCTGGTAGTGCGCTTATTACCATAGTACGAGATGGCATTACGGTTATCGGTATGCTTGGGGTGATGTTCTATAACTCGTGGAAATTATCACTGTGTATTCTGATTGTGGGCCCATTAATCGGCCTAGTGATAGCGGTTGTTAGTAGAAAGTTTCGTAAAGTATCCAAGCAAATCCAAGCGGCGATGGGCGGTGTGACGTCAGTGACAGAGCAGATGATCAAAGGCCATAAAAATGTCTTGGTTTTTGGTGGTCAAGAAACCGAATCTAAGCGATTTCTTAAGGTCAATGATGATAACCGCTCGCGGACAATGAAATTGGCCTTAGCACAATCAATCAGTCAGCCGTTGGTGATGGTGATTGGTTCGTTTGCGTTAGCCTTTGTTCTCTATGCTTCTAGCCTTGATAGTATGAAAGCAGATTTAACCGCGGGGACTTTTGCTACGATACTAGCGGCAATGCTGGCGATGTTACAGCCAATTAAAAGTCTGACCCGCGTTAATGCAGAGTTTCAGCGAGGCATTGCAGCATGTACCACGATTTTTGAGTTGTTAGATACACCTGCTGAAACCGATAACGGTAGCTATGAGACAGATCGCGTCAAAGGCAACTTACAGTTTAAGCAAGTTGATTTTCGTTATGACAACCAAGAAGGGTTAGCTTTAGATGGGGTTGATTTTAGTGTCAAGCCAGGCGAAACCTTAGCTTTGGTAGGGCGTTCAGGCTCAGGAAAGTCAACCATCGCAAGCCTAGTGACGCGTTTTTACTCTAATCTTGAATCCGGTGATATTACCCTTGATGACGTCAGTTTACGAGACTATAAACTTGCCTCGTTACGCAGTCAGGTTGCTTTGGTATCACAACAAGTGACCTTAATTAACGACACCATCGCCGCCAATATCGCTTATGCATATCCAGGTGAAGTCAGTGAAGCACAAATTGTTGAAGCGGCTCAGTTGGCCAACGCCATGGAGTTTATTGAACAGTTACCTGAAGGGCTACAGACCCAAGTGGGAGAAAATGGCGTAATGCTTTCAGGTGGTCAGCGTCAACGAATTGCGATAGCGCGTGCCATATTACGTGATGCACCGCTGCTGATCCTTGATGAGGCAACATCTGCGTTGGATACTGAATCAGAAAAAGCGATTCAAGGTGGGTTAGATAATCTACGTCAAAATCGTACCTCGATTGTCATCGCACATCGATTATCGACTATTGAAAATGCCGATCAAATTTTGGTGGTTGACCAAGGTAAAATCATTGAGCGTGGCACCCATGACAGTTTGCTGGCTAAACAGGGCGTTTACTATAATCTTTATCAAATGCAGTTTGGTAGCTAATGCAGGCCTTCGTTAACCAATTATGGTATGGCAAGCGAACACCGCTAATGTGGCTATTGTGGTCACTGCTTTTACCTTTGTCTGCTGTATTTGCGTTGGTAACGACAGTTCGTCGAAGTTTATTCTCATTGGGGATAAAAAAAGCAACACAGATTGATGTGCCAGTGATTATTGTGGGTAATATTACCGTCGGCGGCAGTGGTAAATCGCCAACCGTGATTTATCTGATTGAATTGCTAAGGCAGCACGGCCTGCGTCCCGGTGTTGTTAGCCGAGGCTACGGGGTTAAGTTTGATGGCGTACGTCATGTAAGCCGCGAATCTACAGCCAAGCAGGTAGGTGATGAGCCGTTAATGATTGTGAGTCGTACCGAGGTACCTATGGTCATTGGTGCTAGTCGAGTTGATGCTGCACAAGCCTTAGTGGCCAATCATGATGTTGATATTATTATCAGTGATGACGGCTTACAGCATTATCACTTAGCAAGAGATATTGAGCTTATCCTTATTGATGGTCAACGCCAGTTAGGTAACCGCTGTTTGTTGCCCGCAGGCCCGTTAAGGGAAGGGGCTTGGCGCTTGCATCAGGTTGATTTTGTGATAAACAATGGCGGTGTTAATGGTTTGGGCGAAACCATGGAGTTAGTCATCGACTCGCTCAAACCTGTTGCTGCTAAAAATACTGGCGCAGCACCTGCCAAAGATGCAAACTGGTGCGCGATAGCCGCTATCGGAAACCCGCAGCGATTTTTTAATACACTAAAAAACAACGGCTTTAATCTTGTGGCTTGTCATGGTTTTGATGATCATATGATGTTGAGCGCTGAGGATATCGAAGCTATTTCCGCAGATGGCGCGGTGGTGATGACTGAAAAAGATGCGGTTAAATGTCGCGAATTTGCAAAAGATAACTGGTGGTATTTGCCGGTAAATGCCAAGCTATCCACTGAATTTGAAATAAACTTGATGGCGAAAGTTCACCGTCAAATAGAGCAGAAAAAAGGAAACCCGAATGGCGTTCGATAAAAAATTGCTGGATATTATTGCCTGCCCAGTATGTAAGGGTAAGCTAGAATATAATAAAGATAAACAACAGCTTATTTGTAAGGTTGATCGTTTGGTTTATGCCATTAATGATGGGATCCCTGTACTATTAGAAAATAAAGCTGAGCCATTAGAGCAAGAATCTTAATCGCATTACTTGCCATAATCAGCTTTAGTTTTACTTGATTAGAACGCCGGTAAATGTCAGTTTTACCGGCGTTTTTTATGGTCCGATATAGGACAAAGCGGTTAAGGTCGTTGGCTTCAGACTTGAAGCTGCAGTTTTGTTAACTGCGCCAATTTACCCAAATCACATAGAACACCTATGCTCATAGGGCTAAACTGGCTTATTGCCGCACTGCAGCTCCAATTCTCTTGGGTATATGATTGCATTTGCTTGGGTAAATGCGCATAATTCAGCGCGATTTTATCAGGGAGTATATGAGTGAGTAATCAAGCTTTAGCCGATGTGATTAAGCAACAATTAGTCGACCACGCATCAGAACGCATCGTCAGTTTTGAGCATGAAGGTAGACGATATTGGCTGAAACAAGCTGAAAAACTCACCGGTGCAATGCGACTATTGAAACAGCCGGCGGATATTGCCATACAAACTGAAATAGCGACTTTGCAGTCCCTCGCTGCAAAAGGGGCCGCGGTGCCTGAACTAGTCAGTTATGGAAGTGATTACTTGGTGGTTGCTGATGTCGGTCGAACGGTCACACAATGGGCTTATGATGCCACCACTCCCAAAGAAAAGCTTCGTCAAGTCGTTGTCGATTCTGCCCGTGCTTTGGCTGATTTACATCAGCTGGGATTAGCCCATGGCCGCCCAGCCTTAAGGGATATTAGCTGGCAAGATGGTGTGGTTGCATTTATTGATTTTGAAGCTAATCAAAGCCAGCAACATATGCACGACCAGCAAGTCCGTGATTTGCTCGTTTATATTCACAGCCTTTACCGCTACCTTTATGAACATCAAGATATTGTTGACGAAGCGATTCGCACTTACCGACAAACTCATGGTGAAGCTGTTTGGCAGGCTGCAAAAGCTAAGATGAAAAGCTGGCAATGGGCCAACTTAATTGTGGCACCACTTAGAAAGATCGGTGGCAAAGATTTACGCCCCATCTACTGGCTATTGAAACATTTCAAATAGCCAGCAGTGACAGGCGGTAAATTACTTGTTACTGATTAAATGATGTTGGCTATGGGCCACCATCCGAACAAAATAAACCGTGAATAGTCAACATGCCCCAGAATTAGGATTTTGTCGCCAAGCCTTTATGCAGGGTCGCAATCCAACGTTCTTCAGAAATGAATCGCCACCCCCAATCTTGCCACTTTTCGGGCATACCTTGTTGCTGCAATGCTTCAAGTGAGGCGCCATTAGCCAAATTGCTTTCCATCCAGTTAATTGATGCATCCAACATATGCTTAAACCGGATAAGATCGTCTCGGGTGGCTAAGCTGCCATGGCCCGGAATGACAATGGTATCAGCATTGATTTTACGAATGACTTTAGCTACCGCATCACGGTAGCCCTTTACCGACCCTCCGGCATCTAAATCTATGTAGGGAAAACGGTCTTTAAAGAACAGATCGCCCATATGAACAATGCTTTTATCTTGCCACAACACGATGCTGTCGCCATCGGTGTGCGCGGCACCAGTGTGCAATAGTGTTAGTACGTCACCATTAGCGTGTATTGAGGTGTCAGTGGAGTAGGTAATCGTTGGTAAGCCAGCAGCCTTATATGAATCATCATCGCTTAAACGTTTTAATACATTATGATGGGCAAAAATGGTCCCGGTTTGACCAAACACATTATTGCCGCCAGTATGATCGCCATGATAATGAGTATTAATAATGTATCGAGGTAATCCTGGTTGGATATTGGCTAATGCTTGAGAGATTTTTCCGGCAAGTGGCGCAAATTGATTATCAATAATGATGATGCCATCAGCGCCTACAGATACACCAATATTGCCACCGGCTCCTGCAAACATATAGGCACTATCAGAGAGCTTAGTTGGCTTGATTTCCACGTTAGCGTATTTGTCATCATTGGCGTAACCATTAAAACACAGGGTCGCAAAACTAAATGTTGCTGCTAAGCAAATCTTTGTTTTTATGCTCATCATTGGATATTTTCCGTTAACAATTTCCTAACGGCTAAGTTAACTGGATTTTGATTTGGCTGCAAATGGTTATAAAAAAGGCGACATGTTGTCGCCTTTTTCTATTGCGCTTAATAGTACATTAATGATGTACCCAAGGTAGTAGTCGTCTTGATGTTGCGTCTGCCTGTGATAACGCCATACCCGCACGGTGACGCATGCGATATAAACCTTGGTAACATAATGGCACCAAATATAAGCTGGTTAAGGTAGAAAACGTTAGCCCGCCAATAATTGCGATGGCCATTGGCGAGTACGGTGGTCCTCCGCCGCCGATTTGGGTATCGCCCATAGCTAAAGGTACCAAGCCAAGTACTGTAGTGCCAACGGTCATCAATACCGGACGTAGTCGGGTGATACATACCTGATGAATCGCTTCGGTCAAATCGGCCAAAGCCGGCGTTTTTTGGTTTATTTGGTCAACCAACACAATACCGTTGTTCACCACAATACCCATTAGAATCAAAATCCCTATCATCGCCATCACAGACATCGGGGTACCGGTAAATAACAGCGCCCAAAATACCCCTGTGATAGAGAACAGAATTGAAGTAATGATGGCGGTTGGCAGTAGTAGTGACTCGAAAAGCGCGGCCATGACAATATATATCATGGCGATAGCCAATAACATATTGGTGACCATGATGGCTTGATCTTCGTCTTGACGTTGGAAGCCCCCACGCAATGAATACGCATATCCTGGTGGGAAATCGATTGCATCCATCACTAAGTTTATCTGTTTCTGCGCTTCTTCGGTGGTGATATCGTCAAGGTTTGCACCGATAGACAGCGCGGTTTGACGGTCATAGTGACGTATGGTGTCAAACCGAGGCTGAATAGTCACACTGGCCAAACTCTCTAGGGTGTATACACGATTATCGATCCTCACTATTGGCAGTTGTTTTAGACGCTCAAGAGAATCACGCCATTGACGATCGTAAGCCAGCTCTATGCGTAACTCGCCACTTGGGTCGTGCCTAAATGAGCGCAGTTGCGAGCCTCGAAGCGCCATTGAGATGGCTGAAGCAACTTCGTTGAGTTTTAAATCAAGTCGTGCAGCCATTTGACGATCAATTTGGATCACCACTTCTTGTTGCGCGCCATTGAGTTCAGAGCGAACATCAGCTAGGCCCTCAATACTGCTTAGTAGCGGTAATACTTGTTCGCTTAGTGTGATCAATTCTGCCGTTGAGCGACCAGTTAAGGTGATGCGAATACCACTATTTTCACTACCCCAGCCAAATTGCGGTTTGGCGATGGCAAATTTGGGGAAACCTTCTCTTATCGTCCTTTTGAGCTCATTGATATCAACATCGATGTCTTCTTTCAAAATCAAAGTTGACTGGCCTCTGTCGGGGGAGTAGAAGCTGTATACCGACTCGATATGAAATGCCTCTTTATTGGCATACAAGTAATCTTCCATTCGATTAATCATTGCTTCGGTAACGTCTAAGCTATGACGTCCTTCAACTTGATAATTGATAAATAACCGGTTATTGCTCGCCCCATCTTGTTGGTCTTGTTGCACCAAGCTTAACGGTAATGCGGTAGAAACTAGCATAAGAATGGCAATAACACCTGATACTTTCGGGTGGGTTAATACCCAATTGAGTGAGCGATGGTAATAGCTTTGCAGTTTACCTGTGTGGTTTTTATCATCGAGTTGAAAGTCCATACGGCTGAGCAGCAGTGGGATCAATGTTTTGGCAACAAGCAATGACGCTGCCAGTGAAATACAAATTGAAATCGCCACATGCTCTAGGAAGATGGTCATCTCAACTTTGACGCCAAAAATGTTGGGTAAAAAGACAATCGCGGTGGTTAAGGTACCGGCTAATACAGCTAATGCGACCTTGTTGACGCCCTTTAATACGGCGCTTTGGTTATCATTAACGCTGAGTTTGCCAGAGCCTTGTTGCTGCTTTTGCTGTAATACACTTTCGCAGACCACTACCGCATTATCAATGAGCATACCTACCGCCAATAGCAGTCCCATCATTGATAGGATGTTTAAGCTATAACCCAGCAAGTACATCGCAGCTAATGTCATCCCAATGGCAATCGGCACTGAAGAAACTACCACTAAGGTCATCTTCAAATTGCGAATAAACAGGTATAGCACCGCCACAGAGAGTAATGCACCAATGAGCCCAGCAGTTAACAGGTCGCTCAGTGATGATTTAACGCCGTAAGCTTGATCTTCCATGACATACAATTTAATGCCATTAAACTGTTTATCTTCCTTTGCAGCCTCAATGACTTTTAGCACTCGCGCTGATACATCAACAAGGTTAGCACCAGACTCTTTAAATACGTCCAAACCAACCGCATAGTTTTGATCAAGATGACGTCCTTCGAACCGCTCGGGTAGGGCGAAATTAATCTCGGCAATATCGCCCAGGCGAATACCCGGTGCTAACACCACTTGGCGAATATGATCTAAATCGAGAAATTCACCTTTAGGCGAAACTTGCAATACTTGATTCGCAGAGCGCAACGAGCCTGCGCTGATGACAAAGTTTTCCTGGCCAAGACGTTGTTGTAGTGTTTGCACGCTAATGCCGCTTGCACTGAGTTTATCGGCATTTATTCGGATCTCAATCTGCTTTTGTTCAACGCCATAAAGCGCGACTTGAGAAACCCCTTCTACGCGCTCTAACGGTTGTTTAAGCTGCTTATCGAGTAAGTCAAAGGCACCAGACAATTCGCGCTCGCTGGAGATACGAATGGTGAGTACTGGCATATCAGCGGTTGAGAATTGACGAATGAATACACGCTCAACATCTTTAGGTAAAAGATGACGAACGGCATCAATTTTCTCCCGCGCCTCTAAACTTTTGGTCGCAACGTTTTCCCCCCATTTCATCCGCAGCTCTATTTCAGCGCCATTTTGCGAAGAGCGGCTGCGAAGTTCATCAATACCGCCCATGGTCGCCAAAGATTCTTCCAATATATTGGTGATATCGCGCTCAACCTCAGCTGGTGTCGAACCTGAATAGGGCACTTCAATAAAGACTTGCGGGATATCAATGCCCGGGAACATTTCTAGCGGCAGCAGTCGACTTGAGGCCATACCAAACAGCAGTATGGCGACAAAAAACATACTTGTGGTGACCGGACGCTTTAAAGCTAGCTGAGTAATATTCATGCTAGGGCCTCCTTGTCAGTTTTGGCATCCGTTGTGACATCAAATTGCTTACGATCGAATAGCGCGTACAGCACGGGAATGACCACTAATGTCAGTAAGGTGGCTAATGACAAGCCGAAGATCACTGTAATTGCCATTGGAGCACGTACTTCACTACCGTCTCCAAGACCCAGTGCCATAGGTGCAAGACCTAACGCCGTTGTCATGGTAGTCATGATAATGGGGCGTAAGCGAGATTTTGCCGCGGTTTCCACCGCTTCGAGTTTGTCGAGGCCTTGTTGGCGCAGCTGATTAATGCGATCTACCAACACAATGGCGTTGTTGACCACAATACCGGCTAGCATAATCAAGCCGATAAACACCACGACGCTAAGGTGTGTTTGGGTGATGTAAAGGCCAATCATACTGCCACCAACCGCCATAGGGACAGCAATAAGAATTAGCAGAGGGTGAAGTAGTGACTCAAATTGACTTGCCATGACTAGGTAGACTAAGAAGACAGCAAGTACCAGCGCAATCTGTAGTGATTGGAAAGAGTGCTCCATCTCTTCATTTTGACCACCGAAACGCACCTGGATTGAGCTCGGAATCGCTTGGCCATTGAGGATATTGCGGGCTTCTTTAACGGCTTCGTTTAAATCACCATATGCAAGATTTGCAGAGACAATTGCGACTCGTTGCTGGCTAATACGGTTAATGGCAGAAGGCCCAAGATCTAAGCTTACATCGGCAACAGCGCTCAACGGAATAGGTTGTTGGCTATTCGGGTTGATGATCATTGAGTCGATATCGCTAATTTGATCGCGCTCTTGAACTTCACTGCGTACCAAAATATCGACTTTGCGATCTCGTACTGTATATTGACTGGCTATGGTACCACCGACACGCTGTGCAATACGGTTTGCAACGGTTGGCGCGTCCATACCTAGTGCTGCTAATCTGGCGTGATCAAACTTGATACTGAGTTCTGGCTGGCCATCACGCAAACTGGTGTTAATATCGGCAAAACGGTCGGAGTCTGATAACGCATTAACTAAATCATCAGCGGTTTGCTTCAGAAGCGGTAAATCATAACCTGCCACTTCAATTTCAAGCGGTGTTTTAAAGCTAAATAATTCAGGGTGCTGAATTTTCGCTTCGAGTTCGGGAATTCGCATTGCTGTGTTACGTAACACTTCAGTGACCGCATCAAACGCTTGATGGTCGGCTAGTACAACTTGCAAACGTCCCCAGTTTTCGCCGCCGCGGGAGGTGTCTGAAGTCATCAACCCACCGCTACCAGCTTGGCTATATGCATGTTTAACATCTTCGCGGTCTTTAATCGATAATGCTAAACGCTGCAAAACACGGTCGGTTTGGGTGACTTGGGTTCCAGGTGGCAATAACACTTCCATGTAAAACTCACCTTGGTTCATTGGCGGAATAAGCTCCATGCCAAGACGTGGGATCAAACTGCCAGCACCGGCAGTGATCATCAATGCAACGGTAACAGTGACTATTTTGTGCTTTAACGCATAGGACAATAGTCGGTGATATAGACGCTCCAATAAGCGGTAACTCCAGTTAAAACCTGAAGATATTGGGCGCATGATCAAACCCACAGCCCAAGATGTTGCTCGGGTAAGCATCAACCCTGCAGTTAACAAAAGTGATGGAAGGTAGCTAAATAGCAGCACAAATGGAAACGAAAACACAGTGGCACTGTAGTGTTTAAGTTTGGCCATTTTACCCACTGGCTTGGCTTTTGCCTCAGCTTTTATCAATTGTGGCAGTGCTTTAAATCCTTCTCTGGATGCCAGCATCGGAATCGTTGTTAATGCAACAAATAAAGAAGCGAGCAGGGCAAAAGTGACCGTCAGTGCTTGATCGGAAAATAGCGCGCCAGCGACACCATCAACAAATACCAGTGGTACGAATACCGCTAAGGTGGTGAGGGTTGATGCGAAAATAGCGCCAGCGACTTCCTTAGTGCCAGTTACCGCAGCTTCAAGCTTATTCATCCCGGCTTTTTTACAGCGATCGATGTTTTCTAATACCACAATGGCGTTATCGACCAACAAGCCAACGGCGAGGGCGATTCCCCCAAGCGACATGATATTGAGGCTGATGCCAGCAAAATACATCATATTGAAGGTGGCAATAACCGAAAATGGAATCGAGATAGAGATAATCAGGGTTGGAATGATGTCTCGTAAAAATAGGTAGATAACCAACATGGCCAGTAAACTACCGATTAATGCCGCGGTGGTGACTTCTTTTACCGCGCTTTCAATAAATTCTGACTGGTCATAAATGACTTCTAATTGCGCTTTTTCATTTTTTGCGTTTAACGCGTTGAGCTCAGCAGTGACTTTTCTCGCAACTGCGACAGTATTGGCATCACCTTCTTTATAGATGGCGAGTTCAATAGACTCTTGAGAACCAATCCGAGTAATATCATTACGCTCTTTATGGGCGTCAGTGATACTGGCAACTTCAAATAGGCGCACTAAGGTTTGCTCGTCGCGATAGATAATAATTTGTCCAAGTTCTTCTAAAGAGTTGAACTGGTTAAGGGTGCGCACTAGATATTCTCTATCACCTTGAACCACTTTACCCGCGGATAAGTTGATGTTTTCTTCTGCAATACGGTTGCGAATGTTATCTGCATTTAAGTTAAGCTGGCTGAGCTTGTTCTGGTTCAGTTGGATATGTACTTCTTGTTCAAGTCCGCCTGACAATCGCACGGCGGCGACGCCAGAGAGAGACTCAAGATTACGCTTTAACTCTTCTTCAGCATAAGTACGCATCTGCTTAAGTTCTGCACTTGAAGCGTCGGGTACTGACAGGGCTAACCTGACAATAGGATCAAGATTTGGGTTGAACCTAAGCAGCAATGGTTTTTTCACATCAAGGGGAAGCTCAATGGTGTCAAGCTTTTCGCGTACATCAAGACTTGCCATATCCATTTCTGTGCCCCATTCAAACTCAAGGACCACATCGGACATACCTGAACGTGAAATAGAACTGATTTTTCGTAAGCCTTTGACAATACCTACAGCTTCTTCAATGGGTTTCGACACAAGCTGCTCAACTTCTACCGGCGCCGCGCCGATGTATTGAGTTCGGATAGTAATCGTCGGGTAGCTAAGGTCTGGTAGCAGTTTAACGGCTAAGCGACTAAAGCCCACCATACCGAATAAAATGATGGCCAACATAAACATCCAAACCGAGATTGGACGCTTGACTGAAGTGTTAATAATTGACATCGGCAACTCCCTGCTACTGTTTAGCTGTAGCGATTTGGCTTGCGCCAATCACCTCAACTAACGATTGATCCTTAAGGTTTTGCTGGCCTCTAATGACAATTTGCTCTCCAGCATCGATGCCTGAAACAACCTCCACCGTATCGGCTTCGCGATATCCTAAAGTCACTTCACGGCGTGAGGCATTTTCACCTTCTATGACATACAAGGCATATTGATTGTCTTGGTTAATGACGGCATTGTAAGGAACAGTGATCACATCATTGTGGGTGTCGTAACGTAGCTCGACACGAGTGAACATACCAGCCTTGAGCTTGGCATTTTCGTTAGGGACCGATAGCGTCACTTTAAATGTGCCGCTTTGGGCATCAACTACTGGACTGACTCGCAACACTTTGGCGTTAACGACCTGATCAGTATGCTTATTGGCAAACAGTTGCGCATCTTGTCCCAGGCGTAAACTGGATAGCTGCGCTTCAGGAAGGTGAACGATACCGTATAACTCATCTTGATTGACTACATAAAATAGTTGTTCAAACTCTTTCGCCATGTTACCGGCTTTAACAAAACGAGTTGCGACTACGCCATCGATAGGCGATCGGACCATGCTTTCTTCAACATGCAGTGCGGCAAGATCGCGTTTAGCGATAGCGGCTTGCAAGTTATACTCTAGCTTTGCCATGCTATCGGCGCTGATGAACTCCTTGTTGCTCATTTTTTTCAAGCGATTTAATTCTTGTTCGATAATCTCGACTTCCGCTTGTGAACGAGCCAGATCATAGCGCTGACGTTTAGCATCAATGACAGCCAATAATTGGCCTTTTTGAACACGATCACCTTCTTCTACATTTAATGTTTCTATTAGGCCGGCGATACGGGTAACCACATGGGCTTCTTGCGGTGCTTCTAACGTTGCGGTGGTGCTGTAAAATGAAGAAACATCACCTTGAATGACGGTAGTGGTTTCAACTGGTATAGCGTATTTTTCTTCTTCTTTTACTTGTTCCTCATTACCACAAGCTGAAAGTACAGAAACAAGAAGTAGGGGAAGGGCGATTTTAAATTTTGCAGCAGTATCCATGTGATCATACCTTTTAATATTTAGTCCTGTGCCCTTAATAAGCATGATGTGTGCCAATTATTAATTTTTATTTTTAACAATAGCTTATGAGTGTTTTTGGCATTTGTGCTGGTGGTGGGTTTAACTAAATGTAGTGAAAATGATCACATAGTGTGGATTTTAACGAATGGGTTTGTAAAAGCTTGGCTGCATAAATTTGCAATAAATATTTCTACTTTTTTGTCCAGCATAATGTTTGGTAAAACAGCGAAAACTGAGTGAAATGACAGCAAACAAAGCATCTGCTGGGCGTACTACAAAATTCGATTCGGTCAAATACCTTAACGAGCGGATGATTGAATATAGGTTATCGATATTATTATTCATCCGGTTTGGTGACCAAAAAGGTCAAAATTTCAGTTAAGATTTTGCTAATGGTAAAGATGTTTTACCTCTGCATCGTCAGTGTCGTTTTCAGTTGAAAGCTCGATAAGCTTGTTTGAATTTGTACATTTATTGGTAGGAAAAAGCGTTGAAATACAGTACTGGAAATTAGCTGTTTAATCGGTTTTTAAGGTTTATTGGCGTTAAGCTGAAACTGCTATTTCATAAACCGCTATATCCGCTATATCCGCTATATCCGCTATATCCGCTATATCCGCTATATCCGCTATATCCGCTATAAACGCTACAGTAGTAACAGCCGTTTACATGGAAGGGGTGAGTATGGTTAAAGCGAGCATCAGCTAACTTGTTATTTGCAGGATGAAAGCGCTTGTATAAGGCGTAAACAGCTAGTATCAGGCATGGTTAACAATTTGATGGCGAGAGAGGGTCTCAGTTAAAAAGAGGGTAGAGGCAAATAAAAAAGGCACCCTAAGGTGCCTTTTAGTGAGATAACGCAGTTGCTTATCGCTTATCTAACGGTACGAAAGAGCGGTCATCTGAACCGGTATAAAGCTGACGTGGACGGCTGATCTTGTGACCAGGTTGGTCAAGCATCTCTTTCCAGTGAGCAATCCAACCAACTGTACGTGCTAGTGCAAACAGTACGGTGAACATGCTTGTTGGAATGCCAATCGCTTTCATGATGATACCTGAGTAGAAGTCTACGTTTGGATACAACTTCTTAGACACAAAGTACTCATCTTCAAGCGCGATACGCTCAAGTTCCATAGCGACATCTAATAGTGGATCGTTCACTTTAAGTTCACCAAGTACTTCATGACATGTTTCACGCATCACTTTAGCGCGAGGGTCGAAGTTCTTGTAAACACGGTGACCGAAGCCCATCAGACGGAATGGATCTTCTTTGTCTTTAGCACGAGCAATAAACTCAGGAATACGGTCTACGCTACCGATTTCTTCTAGCATGTTTAAGCAAGCTTCGTTAGCACCGCCGTGAGCAGGGCCCCATAGAGAAGCAATACCAGCAGCAATACACGCAAACGGATTTGCGCCAGAAGAGCCTGATAGACGAACCGTTGACGTTGATGCATTTTGTTCATGATCAGCATGTAGAATAAAGATGCGATCCATGGCGCGTTCAACGATTGGGTTAACCTTATATTCTTCACATGGCACAGCAAACATCATGCTTAGGAAGTTGCCCGCGTAGCTTAGGTCGTTACGTGGGTAGATAAATGGCTGACCGATTGAGTACTTGTAGCACATTGCCGCGATAGTCGGCATTTTAGACACTAAGCGGAAAGCAGCAATTTCGCGGTGGCGTTCATCATTGACGTCTAGTGAGTCCTGATAAAACGCAGAAAGTGCACCAGTTACACCACAAAGCATTGCCATTGGGTGAGCATCACGACGGAAACCTTTGAAGAAGGTTGCCAACTGCTCGTTCACCATAGTGTGGGTTTTTACGGTGTGAACAAATTCATCGTACTGAGCTTTGTTTGGTAACTCTCCATAAAGTAATAGATAACATAGATCTAAATAATCTGATTCAACAGCAAGTTCACCGATAGGGTAACCGCGGTGGGTAAGAATACCTTGAGCGCCATCAATGTATGTGATTGCAGATTCGCAAGAAGCTGTCGCTAAAAATCCTGGGTCAAAGGTAAAGTGACCTTTGCTACCGAGTTTGCTGATGTCAATGACATCAAATCCTGCCGTTCCCTTTTTGATAGGCAGTTCAATCGAGTCGTTCCCTGGCAGTTCCAATTTGGCTATATTATCAGCCATACCCCGTTCTCCTTACTTCATTCTTATGTGAGTGCGGCTTATCAATCGCCCATACTTTACAGTGAATCTAGATCACATTTCAATTTAAATAACCGTTTAAATTCCTTAGACCATGGTCTTAAATTGAGCAAACCCCTTGTCAGAACAGCGTGTTGGCAGATTTTTTTACCAAAAAAACAAAATTTGCATAATGTGACGTTTGTATTTGACATTTGCCGGGCGTATACTTGCATCGGCTCTTAGGAGCTACAAACATTTCAATTCAGTTACCACTTTTTTACATGCTGAATTAGTGCTTTCTTAATTGATTAACTGTTTGTTTAAACTTTTCTTTTGTGGCGAGTTTGTATATTAGCCAAACTGATGTGCAAATTTTGAGCAATAGAGGTTCAAATAACAAAAATAATGCTCAATGGAGCAGAGTGAGCAGAACGTGAAAAAGCAAAGACCTGTCCATTTAGATCTGCAGACCATTCGCTTTCCAGCGACTGCGATTGCGTCAATTCTTCACCGTATCTCCGGTGTCATCATGCTGTTTGCCGTCGGCATTCTTATCTGGTTGCTCAGTGAGTCACTAGCATC
Source organism: Shewanella waksmanii (assembly GCF_043643685.1). Lineage (GTDB taxonomy): Bacteria > Pseudomonadota > Gammaproteobacteria > Enterobacterales > Shewanellaceae > Shewanella > Shewanella waksmanii_A. The sequence continues at coordinate 368,243 of NZ_JBHZSN010000004.1, read as the reverse complement.
CGCCGAGAGTTTCGCAGGCATTCAATCCCTATTTGATAATGTCATCGTTAAGTTCATTGTCTGGGCAATTCTTACCGCACTTGGTTACCACCTTGTGGTTGGCCTACGCCATCTTGTGATGGATGCTGGCTACTGGGAAGAACTTGAGTCAGGAAATGCGTCAGCGAAGGTCGCCTTTGTTATTGCGGCAGCACTATCTATCATTGCGGGGGTTTGGGTATGGTAACAAATGCAGCCAGTCTTGGACGCAGTGGTGTTCATGATTTTATTCTTATACGCGCTAGTGCTGTAATCTTAACCCTATACACTATTTTCTTAGTGGGTTTTATCGCAACTAGTTCTCCTCTCACCTATGACGTATGGCACGGTCTATTCAGTACGCTGCCTATGAAAGTGTTTACACTACTCGCACTAGTTTCAATTCTAGTTCACGCTTGGATTGGTATATGGCAAGTGCTAACTGATTACGTTAAGCCGCTAGCCTTACGTGGTGTACTCCAGTTTGTTTTCGTCGTTACCGCTTTTGCCTATCTAGCAGCGGGCATTACAATTGTGTGGGGTGTCTAAGTGAGTATTCCAGTACGCGAGTTTGATGCTGTAGTTATTGGTGCTGGTGGCGCTGGTATGCGTGCCGCATTACAGATTTCAAAAGAAGGTAAAAGCTGTGCGCTTTTATCAAAAGTTTTCCCAACACGTTCGCACACAGTATCTGCGCAGGGCGGTATTACCGTTGCGCTAGGTAATGCGCACGAAGATCATTGGGAACAACACATGTACGATACCGTAAAAGGTTCTGATTTTATCGGTGACCAAGAAGCGATTGAGTTCATGTGTAAAACGGGTCCAGAAGCGATTATTGAGCTTGAGCAGATGGGACTGCCTTTTTCACGTTTTGAAAATGGTAAGATTTATCAACGTCCTTTCGGTGGCCAATCAAAGAATTTTGGTGGTGAGCAAGCAGCGCGTACCGCTGCGGCAGCGGACCGTACCGGTCACGCATTGTTACACTGCCTATACCAACAAAACGTTAAGCACAAAACTGAGGTTTTCTCTGAGTGGTATGCGTTAGATTTGGTTAAAAACGAAGACGGTGCCATTGTCGGTTGTACAGCAATCGAAATTGAGACCGGCGAAATTGTTTATTTTAAAGCCAAAGCAACCATTCTTGCGACTGGTGGTGCAGGGCGTATCTATGCCTCTACGACCAATGCGCATATTAACACCGGTGATGGTGTTGGTATGGCGATGCGCGCAGGCGTGCAAATGCAAGATATGGAAATGTGGCAGTTCCACCCAACTGGTATTGCCGGTGCAGGTGTTCTGGTGACTGAAGGTTGTCGTGGTGAGGGTGGATACCTTCTTAATAAAGACGGCGAGCGCTTCATGGAGCGTTATGCACCTAATGCTAAAGACTTAGCATCTCGTGACGTTGTTGCACGTTCTATGATGACCGAAATCCGTGAAGGTCGCGGTTTAGATGGTCCACTTGGTCCTCATTGTCTACTTAAGCTTGACCATCTAGGTAAAGAAACATTGGAAGCGCGTCTTCCTGGTGTTTGTGAGTTATCACGTACTTTCGCACATATCGACCCAGCTGATGGCCCGATCCCTGTACTACCAACGTGTCATTACATGATGGGTGGTCTACCTGCTAAAGTGAGCGGACAGGTTGTACGTCAAAACAGCAACGGCGAAGATGAAGATGTTGTTGGTTTATTCGCGGTTGGTGAGATTGCTTGTGTATCAGTACACGGCGCTAACCGCTTAGGCGGAAACTCGTTACTAGATTTGGTGGTATTTGGTCGTGCAGCAGGTCAGCATTTAGGCAAAGCGCTTGATGAAACTGCAACGCCAAAAGATGCTACTGACGCAGACATTGCAAAATCTCTTGAGCGCCTAAACCGTTGGGAAGGCAATAAAGAGGGTGAAGACCCAGCTCAAATTCGTAAAGATTTACAATTATGTATGCAACTAAACTTCTCTGTATTCCGTAGTGGTGATGCGATGGCTGAAGGCTTGAAAGAGCTAAAAGCGATTCGTGAACGTCTGCATAAAGCGAAGTTGTCTGATAACTCAAGTGAGTTCAACACCCAACGTATTGAGTGTCTTGAGCTTGATAACTTGATGGCGACGGCAATTGCAACCGCTTACGCAGCTAATTTCCGTACAGAAAGTCGTGGCGCGCATTCTCGTGAAGACTATCTCGAGCGTGATGATGATAACTGGCTATGTCATAGCTTGTTTGACCCTGAAACCGAGCAAATGTCACGTCGCGCGGTGAACATGGAGCCTAAGCTTCGTGAAGCATTCCCGCCGAAGAAGCGTACCTACTAAGGAATTTGAGATGAATTTGAAGATAGCTGTTTATCGCTATAATCCTGATGTAGACACAAAGCCTTACATGAAGGATTATACATTGGAAGTTGCAGAAGGTACCGATATGATGGTGCTGGATGTACTGATGATGTTGAAAGAACAAGATCCAACGTTAGCGTTTCGTCGTTCATGCCGTGAAGGTGTGTGTGGTAGTGATGGCGTTAACATGAATGGTAAGAATGGCTTGGCATGTATCACGCCTATTTCTACCTTCAAGGGTAAGAAGCTTGAAATTCGCCCGCTACCTGGCATGCCAGTTGTGCGTGATTTGATTGTCGACTTGACCCAGTTCTACAAACAGTATGAAAAAATTAAGCCGTATTTGATTAATGATGACAAAGCGCCAGCGCGTGAGCATCTGCAATCACCTGAAGAGCGTGCCCACTTAGACGGTTTGTATGAGTGTATTATGTGTGCATGTTGTTCAACAGCTTGTCCTTCATTCTGGTGGAACCCAGATAAGTTCATCGGACCAAGTGGCCTGTTACATGCGTATCGATTCTTAATCGATAGCCGTGATACCGCGACTGAAGAGCGTTTATCTGAGCTAGACGATGCCTACAGCGTATTCCGTTGTCACGGCATTATGAACTGTGTGGATGTATGTCCTAAGGGTCTTAATCCAACTAAAGCAATTGGACACATTAAGTCTATGTTGCTTAAGAGAGCAGTATAAATGCAGCAACCCGGGCTAATTTTAATAATCATATAGCTCGTGCTGAGTCACTTCTCTATAAATAGGGAAGTGGCTCTTTTGTGTAATGGAACTACAATAATGCCGTAACTCTGGATTGAAGAGTGCCATATTGACCACAATTGGCCTCTATCGGGCGGCAAATATTTTGCAATATTAGGGCTCAGCCCAACTATTGCATTTTGAAGACTTTGGCTAAACACGTGTATAAAGTTTGAAAGGAATAGAAATGCACCAAGGCATCATGAAAGCCTGGCTCGAATCGTCTCACTTAAGTGGCGCGAACTCGACCTATGTAGAAGAGATGTATGAAGCCTATCAAGAGGACCCTCAGTCAGTTTCACAAGACTGGCAGACGGTATTTGATAACCTCCCTTATGCTAACGGTGCATCTAAAGAAGTACCAGAAGCTGCCCACTCCAAAGTACGAGACTATTTTCGTAGTCTAGCACTCGAAGGCCGTCAAAAGGGTTCTGCCCGCGTGACGGATCCTGAGGTTGATGCTAAACAAGTTAAAGTCCTACAGATGATTAACGCCCACCGTTTCCGTGGTCACCAGAATGCTAATCTGGACCCACTAGGTTTGTGGAACCGTGAGCCAGTATCTGAATTGGACCCAGCCTTCCACGGGTTAACTGACGAAGATATGGAGCGTGAATTCAATACAGGTTCGTTTGCTCATGGTGGTGACACTATGCAGCTACGTGATCTGGTTAAAGCATTGAAGGCCACCTATTGTGGTGCCATCGGTGCAGAATACATGCATATCACCGATACCGAAGAGAAACGTTGGATTCAACAACGTTTGGAGCCGTCCTTAGGTAGAGCTAATTACGATAAATCAGTTAAAACGCGGATTTTGGAAGGACTTAATGCTGCCGAAGGTATGGAAAAATACCTAGGTGCTAAGTTCCCTGGTGCTAAACGTTTCTCACTTGAAGGTGGTGATGCGTTAGTGCCGATGATGCGTGAAATTATCTATCGCGGTGGTCAAGCCGGTACCAAAGAAATGGTTGTTGGTATGGCGCACCGTGGTCGTCTAAACCTATTGATTAATATCTTAGGTAAGAAACCTCAAGAGCTGTTTGATGAATTTGCTGGTAAGCACAATGACGCACTTGGCTCAGGTGATGTGAAGTATCACCAAGGTTTTTCTTCAGATTTTGAAACACCAGGTGGCAATGTTCATTTAGCCTTGGCGTTTAACCCGTCGCATCTTGAAATTGTTAACCCAGTTGTGATGGGCTCTGTACGTGCTCGCCTAGATCGCCGCGGTTGTGATACTGGGTTGCAAGTGATGCCGATTACCATTCATGGTGATAGCGCTATTACTGGTCAAGGTATTGTGCAAGAGACGTTTAACATGTCTCAAACCCGTGCATTTAAAGTCGGTGGTAGCATCCGCATTGTGGTGAATAACCAAGTTGGTTTTACCACTAACCTAACCGAAGATGTGCGCTCAACTGAGTACTGTACTGATATTGCCAAAATGGTACAGGCACCGATTTTCCATGTGAATGCCGACGACCCAGAAGCGGTTGCTTTTGTCGCGCAATTAGCTGTTGATTATCGAAATGAGTTTAAACGTGATGTGGTCATTGATCTTGTTTGTTATCGCCGCCATGGTCATAACGAAGCCGATGAGCCTAGTGCAACTCAGCCATTAATGTATGCCAAGATTAAAAAGCACCCGACGCCGCGTAAGATCTACGCTGATCGCTTGATTGAAGAGTCAACGTTAGCGGCAGATGAAGTCACTTCGATGATTAACGATTATCGTGACGCGCTTGATCATGGTGATTGTGTGGTTAAAGAGTGGCGCCCAATGACGCTGCACTCGGTTGACTGGTCACCGTATATCAACAAAGACTGGGATGATGCTTTTGATGCAACTTTGCCAATGGCTAAGTTAAAAGATCTGGCTCATAAAATTAGTGATGTGCCGGAAGGGCACAAGCTACAGTCTCGTGTTGCAAAGATTTATAAAGATCGCGTGTTAATGGCTAACGGTGAGAAGCTACTCGATTGGGGCTTTGCAGAAACCTTAGCGTATGCTTCTATCTTGGAAGATAAACGCCGCGTGCGTATTACAGGTCAAGATTCTGGCCGTGGTACCTTCTTCCACCGCCATGCGGTATTGCATAATCAAAATGATGCTACGGCTTATTTGCCATTACGTCATATTGCCGATGAGCAAGGTCCAATTGATATTTCTGACTCAGTCTTGTCTGAAGCATCAGTGTTAGCCTTTGAATATGGCTATGCAACAGCAGAGCCTAGCGGCCTAACGATTTGGGAAGCACAATTTGGTGATTTCGCTAACTGTGCCCAAGTGGTTATTGACCAATTCCTTTCTAGTGGTGAGCAAAAGTGGGGCCGTTTATGTGGCCTAACCATGCTGTTACCCCATGGCTATGAAGGTCAAGGTCCTGAGCATTCAAGTGCGCGATTGGAACGTTTCCTACAACTATGTGCTAACCACAACATGCAAGTTTGTGTGCCATCAACGCCAGCACAGGTTTATCACATGTTGCGTCGTCAGGTTGTGCGTCCAATGCGTCGTCCATTAGTGGTTATGTCGCCAAAATCACTGCTACGTCATCCACTTGCGGTATCTAGCATGGAAGAACTAGCTGAAGGCACCTTCCAAAATGTGATTGCCGAAACTGATGATATCGATGCTAGCAAAGTGGATCGTGTGGTGTTCTGTAGCGGTAAAGTTTACTTTGAACTGCTTGAGAAACGTCGCAAAGAGAAAGCTGACAACATTGCATTGGTTCGTGTTGAGCAACTTTATCCATTCCCACATGAGGATATGGAAAAAGTCTTAGCTGACTATCAACATGTTAAAGATTTCGTTTGGTGTCAAGAAGAGCCGCAGAACCAAGGTGCTTGGTACTGTAGCCAACACCACTTCTGGACTGCGATTCCAAATGGCGCAACCCTGACCTATGCCGGACGTGAAGCATCAGCTGCGCCTGCGTGTGGATACCCAGCGTTGCACGCCAAGCAGCAAGAAGCATTGATTAATAGCGCATTAAAACTGTAGTAATAGACAATTTATAAAAAGGATAGTGATCCATGAGTATCGAAATTAAGGTACCCGTACTGCCAGAATCAGTTGCAGATGCAACTATTGCCACATGGCACGTTCAAGCTGGCGAACAAGTTTCTCGTGATCAAAACCTAGTTGATATCGAAACAGATAAAGTGGTTTTAGAAGTTGTTGCACCAGAAGATGGTTCAATTACTGAATTCCTAGCGGAAGAAGGTGACACCGTATTGGCTGAAGCTGTTATCGCTAAATTTGTTGCTGGTGCAGTTGCCGGCCAAGAAGTGACAAAAGCTGAAGCTGAAGCTGCGACACCAGCAGCAGAATCTGCGGATGAGTCAAATGACGCACTAAGCCCATCTGTACGTCGTTTAATCGCTGAGCATAACGTTGATGCTAGCCAAATTAAAGGCACAGGTGTTGGCGGCCGTATTACTAAAGAAGACGTTGAAGCCTTCGTAAAAGCAGCACCTGCTGCGGCACCTGCCGCTGCGCCAGCTGCCGTTGAGCCATTAGCAGAGCGTAGTCAGAAGCGTGTACCGATGACGCGTCTTCGTAAAACGATTGCTAACCGTTTGCTAGAAGCGAAAAACTCGACAGCAATGTTGACGACGTTTAACGAAGTGAACATGAAGCCGATCATGGACATTCGTAAGCAGTACCAAGAAGTATTTGAAAAGCGTCATGGTATTCGTCTTGGCTTTATGTCTTTTTACGTCAAAGCCGTGACCGAAGCACTTAAGCGCTACCCAGAAGTGAATGCTTCAATCGATGGCGATGATATCGTTTATCACAACTACTTTGATGTCAGCATCGCGGTTTCTACTCCTCGTGGTCTTGTCACGCCAGTATTACGTGATACTGACACCATGAGCCTTGCCGATATCGAGCGTAATGTACGTGAGTTGGCCCTAAAAGGCCGTGACGGCAAGTTAACTGTAGATGACATGACTGGCGGTAACTTCACCGTGACAAACGGCGGTGTATTTGGCTCATTGATGTCAACACCTATTTTGAATCTGCCACAAAGTGCCATTTTAGGCATGCACGCGATTAAAGATCGCCCAATGGCAGTGAACGGTCAGGTTGAAATCCTACCGATGATGTACCTAGCACTCTCTTATGACCACCGTATTATCGATGGTCGTGAGTCTGTTGGCTTCTTGGTTGCTATTAAAGACTTCCTCGAAGACCCAACTCGTCTACTACTTGACCTGTAAGACGATGTTGTTTCGATGCTCATCATTAGGTGAGCATCACCCCTCGCTACTAACTCAATAGAGTTGGTTGGATTTGATAAGAAGTATACGGATAGATCATCATGAATTTGCATGAGTATCAGGCAAAAGCCCTATTTGCCGAATATGGTTTACCAGTGTCAGAAGGTTTTGCATGTGATACAGCACAAGAAGCTGTTGAAGCGGCAGGCCGTATTGGCGGAGATATGTGGGTTGTTAAGTGTCAAGTACACGCTGGCGGCCGTGGTAAAGCTGGTGGCGTTAAAGTTACCGGTGATAAAGAAGAGATCAGAGCCTTTGCAGAAAACTGGTTAGGCAAAAATCTTGTAACCTATCAAACAGACGAAAAAGGTCAGCCAGTAGCTAAAATTTTAGTAGAAAGCTGCACCGACATCGCCAATGAACTCTATCTTGGTGCGGTTGTTGACCGTGCTACTCGTCGTGTTGTGTTTATGGCATCGACTGAAGGTGGTGTTGAAATTGAAACTGTGGCTGAAGAAACACCAGAGTTGATCCACAAAGCTATCATCGATCCATTAGCGGGTCCACAGCCTTACCAAGCGCGTGACCTAGGCTTTAAGTTGGGTCTGAACGCAACTCAAATGAAGCAGTTCACTAAAGTATTCATGGGCTTAGCTACCATGTTTAACGACCATGATTTCGCTTTGCTTGAAATCAACCCATTAGTGATCACTGATGAAGGTAACATTCACTGTCTTGACGGTAAAATTGGTATCGATGGCAACGCGTTGTTCCGTCAACCAAAAATCCGCGACATGCACGATCCATCACAAGATGATGCACGTGAAGCGCACGCTGCAAAATTTGAGCTTAACTATGTTGCACTAGATGGCAACGTGGGTTGCATGGTAAACGGTGCAGGCCTAGCAATGGGCACCATGGATATCGTTAACCTACACGGTGGTAAGCCTGCTAACTTCCTAGACGTTGGTGGCGGTGCGACCAAAGAGCGTGTAGCTGAAGCATTTAAGATCATTCTATCTGACGATAACGTTAAAGCGGTTCTAGTGAACATCTTTGGTGGTATTGTTCGTTGTGACATGATCGCAGAAGGTATCATTGGCGCAGTTAAAGAAGTGGGTGTTGAAGTCCCAGTTGTTGTGCGTCTAGAAGGTACTAACGCTGATTTAGGTCGTGAAGTGCTAGCTAACTCTGACTTAGATATTATCGCTGCTACAAGTCTAACTGACGCGGCCGAGCAAGTAGTTAAAGCTGCGGAGGGCAAATAATGTCTGTATTAATTAACAAAGACACCAAAGTTATCTGCCAAGGTTTCACTGGCGGTCAAGGTACATTCCACTCAGAGCAAGCCATTGCCTATGGTACGCAAATGGTTGGTGGTGTATCACCAGGTAAAGGCGGTCAAACGCACTTAGGTCTTCCTGTGTTTAACACAGTAAAAGACGCAGTCGCTGAAACAGGTGCAACTGCCTCTGTTATCTATGTACCTGCACCTTTCTGTAAAGACGCTATCTTGGAAGCTATTGACGGTGGCATCGAGCTAATCGTATGTATTACCGAAGGTATTCCTACTCTAGATATGCTTCAGGTTAAAGTTAAGCTTGAAGAAACTGGCGTACGCATGATTGGTCCAAACTGCCCAGGTGTTATCACTCCGGGTGAATGTAAGATTGGTATTATGCCAGGTCACATTCACAAGCCAGGTAAAGTTGGTATTGTTTCACGCTCTGGTACGTTAACGTACGAAGCGGTTAAGCAAACCACTGATGAAGGCTTCGGTCAGTCTACTTGTGTTGGTATTGGTGGTGACCCAATCCCAGGCACTAACTTCATCGACGTATTGGAAATGTTCCAAAACGATCCACAAACAGAAGCGATCGTCATGATCGGTGAAATTGGTGGTACTGCTGAAGAAGAAGCGGCTGAGTACATCAAAGCAAACGTGACTAAACCTGTTGTGTCATACATTGCAGGTGTTACTGCACCTGCTGGTAAGCGTATGGGTCACGCTGGTGCAATTATCGCAGGCGGTAAAGGTACTGCTGAAGATAAGTTTGCAGCACTAGAAGCGGCAGGCGTGAGCACTGTTCGCTCACTTGCTGATATCGGCAAAGCACTGCGTACTAAAACTGGCTGGTAATTAGCGAGTTAATTAAAAAAGGCGCTCTTATGGCGCCTTTTTTATGGGCGGTTATCTAATGTTGTTTGAATTCAGCTGGCGATAACACATAGGTGTCTTCACAGTAATATTGCTCTGCACTGCAACTGTTCCACCATGTTGACCAGGCCTGATCTGGGATATTACCTTCTAGTAAAGCATTAGGTTTAAGCGGTTCTATTAAGCTTGTTGAAGAAATAAGCAGTCCGTAAGGCGAGCGACGTTTGATCATTTGTGCGGTTAGTTTGGCGGGATCATCTAGCCCCATACTACCGACAAGCTCATAAAAGCTTTTGAGGGTATTACTATGGAAGTTTTTAACTCTCATGCCCTTATCCTCAACATTCACAGCTTTGGAGCGGGCGGGATCTTGAGTAGCAATGCCAGTGGGGCATAAATTGGTGTTGCAGTGGCGCGACTGAATGCAGCCTAACGCTAGCATCATGGTTCTTGCTGCATTGACAATGTCAGCGCCAGCGGCAATTTTGGTTAAAATATCAAAGCTAGATGCGGTTTTACCTGAAGCAATAATACGAATCTTATCCCTAAGCCCGGTTCCAACTAGCACGTTATGCACAAAATATACCCCCTCTAAGCAGACCATCCCCAAGCGATTACTAAACTCAACGGGTGCCGCACCAGTTCCACCTTCAGCACCATCTACGGTGATGAAGTCTGGATAGATATCGGTTTCGAGCATGGCTTTGCAGATTGCCATAAACTCAGCAGGGTTACCTACGCAGAGTTTAAAGCCAATGGGTTTGCCTTGACTGAGTTGACGTAAGGTGGCGACAAAGTTAAGCAGGTCTTTAGGAGAAGTACATTGTGGATTGACTGCTGGTGATACACAGTCTCGTTCTGTTGAAATATGGCGAATAGCGGCAATTTCTTCGGTAATCTTTGCTTTAGGTAATACCCCTCCGTGACCTGGCTTGGCGCCTTGGCTTAATTTTATTTCTATCATTTTGATTTCTGGGCGGTTAGCCATTGCACTAAATCGTTCACGATGGAAGTTACCATCATCATCACGACAGCCAAAGAGGCCGGAGCCTATCTGCCAAACAATATCTCCACCATGTTTTAAATGGTATGGACTCGCACTACCTTCACCTGTGTTGTGATAACAACCTGCAAGCTTAGCGCCTAAATTGAGTGCTTCAATGGCATTAGCGCTTAGCGAGCCGTAACTCATTGCTGAGATGTTTAAATAAGAAGCGGAATAAGGCTGCTGACATTTCGCGCCGCCTATGGTGACACGTTTTGCCTCGGGGCTGATCTCTTTTGGCGCTAAGGAATGCCAAAGACTTAAGTAATTTTCTTCTAATAAATCGCGCTGGGTACCAAAGGCGATAGTATCACGGACATTTTTAGCGCGTTGGTAAACCAACGAGCGCTGTTCACGGTTAAATGGCCGCTCTTCGGTATCATTGGCAATAAAGTATTGCTGGATTTCTACTCGATAGGATTCTAAAAAATAGCGAATGTAGGCGACCACGGGATAGAGTCGATTGAGAGTGTGAGGGCTATGTTTGATATCATAGTAACCCACAACAGAATAGGCCACGGTAAAGCACAATATGATGGCGCTGAGTGTGCCTCCTATCGAAGTGTACCAAAACAGGGCTATTGCGTTGCCGAGCGTCGCAATGAGCCAAAATACCTTTTGCATGATCGTCATAAAACCTCCGTGTGTGCCGTGCAAAGAACGTAAGGGCTTGTTGATTATATGGTGATTGTTTACTTTGTCGTTAGTTGTTTGAAAATAATTGCAAACTATATGTAATTCACTCACAGTAGTTGCGGATGTGATGAAAAGGGGAGGGGACAATGCAAATCGCAGAAACACAGAGATTGATTATTCGTCAGTTTACTGAGGATGATATTCCCGCTCTTTATGATATGAACCGCGACCCTAAAATACTCACTTATATACCGACGCCAGCGATGACCGACATACGTCAAGCTCGGGTGTTGTTTAATGAAGTGATTTTGCCGGAGTATGCATCAAGAGGCTATGCACGATGGGCGGTCGAGCATAAGGCGGATAAACGCGTGATTGGGTTTTGTGGTCCTAGATTCATTGAGGAGTTTAATGAAGTTGAGCTAGGGTATCGCTATTTTCCTAAATATTGGGGACAAGGAATTGGCGTTGAGGCTGCTAATGCGGCGTTAGATCAGTTTCATCGCTTCGGTATTGGCGAAACCATCGCGTTAATCATTAAGGGCAATGATGCTTCTGAGAAGGTGGCACAAAAGGTCGGTATGGGTTTTAGAGAAATGTCGACGTTTATGGGCCACGATGTCAAAGTGTATTTTAAGCAGTTAACTTGAGTTGTTGGGTTCAGCGGTTATCGTCAGCAGCTAACGTAAAAACATTAACACATAAAAAAACCAGCTAAGTGCTGGTTTTTTTAATGTGTTATTGCTTATGCATCACCATGGTCGCACTCATCATTGGTGCAAACGCCGTATAAATAGAGGCTGTGGTTAGTTAGTTTGATATTGTGCTTCATCGCGATTTCATCTTGACGAGATTCAATGACGTCATCTGAAAACTCAATCACTTTACCGCATGACAAGCAGACAAGGTGATCGTGATGATGGTTTGTTGCTAATTCAAATACCGCTTTACCGCTTTCAAAGTGGTGGCGGGTCACAATGCCGGCATCATCAAATTGGTTAAGCACGCGATAAACCGTAGCTAAACCAATCTCTTCGCCAATATCCAATAATTTCTTATAAAGATCTTCAGCGCTGATGTGTTGGTTTTCAGGTCCTTGCATCAGTTCTAGGATCTTGACTCGTGGTAGGGTAACTTTTAGTCCCGCTTTTTTTAGCGCTTGATTTCCATCTGTCATTGCGAATCTCTTGATTGCAGAACCATTAGCACAGCCAATTAAGGTTCATGGTGTGAATATTGTAACCCATTATAGGGGCACAAATTAAAAACTTAAACCTTTGATCTGCCTTTATAGATGCTTCGCAAATAATTTAGTCAATTAGTGGGATAAATATGCGATAAAAGCTGCAATTTAAGCATACATTTTGTAGTGTTATTTATACTAACGCCCAATAGCAGTAAAAAATGTGATAGGGCATGCTCTACATTGTGAGTAAATATAACAATAACCAACAAAGGAAAGCTGATGTATCGACAAATCGTAGTGCTTACCGGGGCCGGCATTTCGGCAGAGTCTGGTTTACGAACTTTTCGCGACCAAGATGGGTTGTGGGAAGAGCATTTAATTGAAGACGTTGCGACCCCTGAAGGTTATGCGCGCGATCCACAATTGGTCGAACGCTTTTATAATGAACGTTGGCGTCAGCTACACAATGGTGATGTTGAGCCTAATCTTGCTCACGTTGCTCTAGCGAAACTTGAGCAAGAATTTGAAGGTGAACTGCTGATTGTAACGCAAAATATTGATGATTTGCATGAGCGAGCAGGTTCGCGCAGATTGTTACATATGCACGGAGAGCTATCAAAAGGTCGCTGCCCGCGCTCACGGCAGACTTTCCTACTACGGGATCCCCTAGGCGAACATCATACTTGTACCTGTTGTATACCCGCGCAGCGACTACGGCCCCATGTAGTTTGGTTTGGTGAGATGCCAATTGGCTTAGACAGAGTACAACATGCCCTTGATACCTGTGATCTGTTTATTGCCATTGGCACTTCAGGCAGTGTTTATCCTGCTGCGGGCTTTGTTGATACTGCTAATCATCATGGCGCACAAACTGTTGAGGTGAATATTGTGCCACCTGACAATGACAGCCAATTTCAATATCACCTGCAAGGTAAAGCCAGTAGCCTAGTCCCTTATTTGGTGGATCGAATTTTAAATGATGAAGTGATTAGCGATCAGTATGACACTGAGATGACGGCCTAAATGGATGAGGAAGCGTTACCACCACGGTTAGCGATAATCATGCGTGGTCTACCTGGTAGCGGAAAAAGTCATTGGGTAGAATCGTTTATTAATCGCCAGTCACTTGAGTTGGCGATGACCATTCGTCAACATGGTTACTTTTCAACTGACCGTTTTTTCTATCACCAAGGCCAGTATCGATTCCAGGCGCATAAATTAGCTGAATATCATCAGCGTAACCTCACAGGTTTTATTCAAGCCCTAACTGCTGAACAACCTGTGGTGATCTGTGACAACACTAACCTCGCTAAGTGGGAATATATGGCCTATGAGGCTGCTGCAAAGGCGTTAGGTTATCAGGTTCGTATCGTGCTTATTGGTCAACCAATGTCGCTGCAGCATCAACAGTGCTGTGCAAAACGCAATCAACATCAAGTGCCCCTCAATCAGATTAAAAAAATGGCGCAACATTTCGAAGACGACTAAAAACGATTTTAAAATGACTAGGGCGTGTTGACCTTTCGAGCTGATTTTTGCAGCAGTTTGTGGGATCTTTATACAAGGCAGAGGCTTTGATATGTAGTTGCACTACTTGATAAGCCAATAACGCAGTAGAAAGGAACCACAAACGCTGCCCGAAGGGTTCGGCTACAAGCGTTTTACTCTTTGTTGAGAGGTATTTTGCTTAGCATGCTAGGCAAAATACCTCTCGCCGCGATAAAAACGCTTGTATCTCGAACAAAATTTAACCGCGAAAGGTCAAGACGCCCTTAATAGCCAAACTTGGTTTACTGATTTATTGGATGTAATTAGCATTGGCTTAAGAGGAAGGGATTTTGGTCACGTATGCATCTCACTGATTCGATGCAATCAATGTATGTAACTAGCACTTATAATCAGTGCATATCACCAAAGTCATAAAGCAAGCAAATGGAAACCAAATGGAAGCAATGGTATGCAAGCAAACCACAAATTAGGCCAAATCATTTTGTTGAGTGCATTAGACAGCCCCAATGTTGCTATCGCATTACAACAACACCTGCGTTTTTCAACTACCGCGCCCAAAGTTGGCTATCTTGCATCTGGCCATGATGCCGAGCGGCAATATTTCAAAGCCACCAGGGGAATATACCAGTCATTTGGCGCACAAATGCAGCACTATTGCGAGTTGACCCAAGACTATAGCGACCAAGCATTTGACCAGTTACTTGAATGTGATGCGATTCATTTGGCCGGCGGGGATACGTTTGCTTTCCTGCAAGGGATTATCGATCGTAACGTTGCACCCAAGTTAGTTGAGTATTATTTGCAAGGTGGCTGTTTAATCGGATTAAGTGCAGGAGCGATGCTACTGACTGACTCGATTGCCACTGCGCCATTGTGTGGCGATAACAATACCGTGGGCGTCACTGACTTAACCGCGCTGGAGTTATATCCTAACCTCTATGTTCCTCACGTTACAGAGCCATCGGCTTTAGTCCCTGTGTTAACCCAGTGGGTTAATCAGCAGCATCCTGTAATAGCAGATATGACGGTGGTGCTTGCTAGTGACAATGATGTGATTGTTTACAGTCACGGACAACAACAAATCTATGGCCAACCGTTATTTTGGTCGGCGACTAATTAAGTTAATGCTGTTATTTACAATCAAAAATGCAATGATTTTATTGCATTAAATGCCGCTTACCGCCGGCGGACAAGGGATAGTTTAGCTTTGGTGCTGAGTAAATTTTGTTGGGTGACGACTTCCGAGGTCTGCGGTTTCTTCAAGGTGTAAATCCAAAATGACAATCCATTGTTGATTATCTAGCAATAATTATAAATCAATACTTGCTTTACGTTCGCGTAAACGTCAGAGTGCTATTATTTGATGCAGATCACATCTTAGGTGTGCTGCGTAATGAACATATTTCTGTCACTTTGGAGTGGATCATGACAAGCGAAAATCAACAACAAGATATTGTAATAGTAGCGGCGAAACGTACACCTATGGGTGGGTTTCAAGGC
Organism: Shewanella waksmanii; assembly: GCF_043643685.1. Lineage (GTDB taxonomy): Bacteria > Pseudomonadota > Gammaproteobacteria > Enterobacterales > Shewanellaceae > Shewanella > Shewanella waksmanii_A. The sequence goes on along the minus strand of NZ_JBHZSN010000004.1, from coordinate 352,867 downwards.
GCATTGTCAACTGTTGCCTCCCCCGTACTCGCCTCAACTGCGGTTAAAGCGGTGATGAGCGAGACTGGCATTAACGGTGCAGAAGTTGATGAACTCTTAATGGGTTGCGTATTGCCAGCGGGTTTAGGCCAAGCACCTGCTCGTCAAGCTGCATTGGGTGCAGATATGCCTTTATCTGTTGGCGCGACCACAGTTAACAAGGTCTGTGGCTCGGGCATGAAAACTGTCATGTTAGCCCACGATTTAATTAAAGCCGATAGCGCCAAAATCGTCTTAGCAGGTGGTATGGAAAATATGAGTCAGGCACCGTATTTACTTGATAAGGCCCGTGGCGGGATGCGCATGGGGCATGGAAAAGTGCTCGACCATATGTTCCTTGATGGCTTAGAAGATGCCTATACAGGCGGCGCGATGGGGACGTTTGCGCAAAAAACGGCTGACGATTATAAGCTGACACGCGAGCAAATGGACCAATTTGCCTTAAACTCACTGCAAAAAGCCAATGCGGCTATAGAAACGGGCGCATTTAATGCTGAAATCGCCCCGGTGACCGTCAGTTCTCGTCGTGGTGATACTGTCGTTGATACCGACGAGCAACCAGGTAATGCTCGCCCTGATAAGATCCCAAGTTTGCGCCCAGCTTTTGCCAAAGATGGCACGATTACAGCGGCTAACTCTAGCTCGATTTCAGATGGTGCAGCAGTGTTGATGCTAATGCGTCGTGATGAAGCTCAAAAGCGCGGTTTAACAGTATTAGCAACGATTAAAGGCCACGCTACCCATGCGCAAGAGCCATCGATGTTTACCACAGCACCTGTGGGTGCAATGAGTAAGTTATTAGATAAGGTAGGCTGGCAAAAGCAAGATGTCGACCTATTTGAAATTAACGAAGCGTTTGCCATGGTGACGATGTTAGCTATCTCTGAGCTGCAACTTGATGAGGCTAAAGTCAATATTTATGGTGGCGCTTGTGCATTGGGTCACCCCATCGGTTGTTCAGGTGCGCGCGTATTAGTAACACTGATCCATGCGCTCAAAGCCAAAGGATTAACCCGTGGTGTCGCTTCACTGTGTATTGGTGGCGGTGAAGCAACTGCGATGGCGATTGAAGTCTAAAAAATGATAAGCCTGCAGTTAGCTGCGGGCTTTTTTATTGTGTATTTAATCTAAGACACAACAGCAACTTGCCGCACTACTTTAATAAAATCAATAAAGCGGCATCAACAAGCACTGAAGCTCAAAAGCGTAGCTTTAGGTAGAAGGACGCAACATGACGACTCAAGTTAAACATTACATTGATGGCGAATTTGTCACAGGTAACGGCAGTAATCTGATCACTGTGACCAATCCAGCAAACAATCAAGCGATAGCACAAATCAATGCTGCAACGGTTACCGAGGTTGAGCAAGCGATTGCCAGTGCCAAAACAGCATTTGCCTCTTGGAAGGAAGTGGCTGTTTCTGAACGTGCTCGTGTGATGTTTCGTTATCAACATTTACTTAAAGCGCACCATGATGAATTAGCAACCATTTTAGCTAAGGAAACCGGTAAAACCTTTGAAGATGCAAAAGGTGATGTGTGGCGTGGTATCGAAGTTGCTGAACATGCTTGTAATATTGCGACCTTGTTAATGGGAGAGACTGTCGAGAACGTGGCGCGTGGCATTGACACCTACAGCTACACTCAACCATTAGGAGTTTGCGCAGGTATTACGCCATTTAACTTCCCAGCGATGATCCCATTATGGATGTTCCCGTTGGCTATCGCTTGCGGTAATACTTTTGTTCTTAAACCTTCTGAGCAAGATCCCATGACGCCACAGCGTCTAGTAGAGCTGTTTGAAGAAGCGGGTGCGCCCAAAGGTGTGCTGCAGCTGGTTCATGGTGATAAAGAAGCGGTAAACACCTTATTGTCTCATCAAGACATTAAAGCTATCTCATTCGTGGGCTCTGTGGGTGTGGGTCAATACATCTATAAAACCGCGACCGATAACCTTAAGCGCTGCCAAGCATTTGCTGGGGCTAAGAATCACTGCGTTATTATGCCAGATGCTGATAAACAGCAAGTGATCAACAATTTAGTGGGTGCGTCAGTGGGAGCTGCAGGTCAGCGTTGTATGGCATTGTCTGTCGCGGTATTTGTCGGTGAAGCCAAAGCGTGGATCCCAGAGTTAAAAGAGGCCTTGGCGAAAGTAAAACCGGGTTTGTGGGATGATCCGCAAGCGGGATATGGTCCACTTATTAGTCCAGCGGCAAAAGCGCGAGTATTGGCCTTAATTGAAGAAGGTAAACAACAAGGCGCAAGCTGCCTGCTTGATGGTTCTGATTTTACCGTGCCAGGTCACGAAGCGGGTAATTGGGTTGGCCCAACCATGTTTAGCGGTGTCACCACCGATATGAGCATCTACCAAGAAGAAATTTTTGGCCCAGTGTTGTGCGCGATGGAAACTGACACCTTAGAGCAAGCTATCGAGATTGTTAATGCCAGTCCTTATGGTAATGGTACCTCTATCTTCACCGCCAGCGGCGCTGCAGCGCGCAAATATCAACATGAAATCGAAGTTGGCCAAGTGGGGATTAACGTTCCAATTCCAGTGCCATTGCCGTTTTTCTCATTCACTGGCTGGAAAGGCAGTTTTTATGGCGATCAGCATGCTTACGGTAAGCAGGCTGTACGTTTTTACACTGAAACTAAGACGATTACTTCTCGCTGGTTTGAGTCCCAAATCGGTGACGCTGAGCAGGCGGCGCCTAATATGACCATTGCCCTAAAGTAACGAGTTATCGCCACAATGAGGGCAGAGCAACTCTGCCCGTTATATTAAGTTCAACGACAAGCACCACTAAATAAATCAAAACCTAACAAGGTTAATAAAGGTGCATGAGGAGTTCGCAATATGGATTTCAATCTAAATGAAGATCAGCGTCAGTTTGCTGAGCTAGCAGCCCAATTTGCTGCAGAAGAGTTAGCGCCATTTGCTGCGCAGTGGGATGAGCAACATCACTTTCCTAAAGATGTGATTCAAAAAGCCGGTGAATTGGGGTTCTGCTCCCTGTATTCGCCAGAATCAGAAGGTGGCATGGGCTTATCGCGCCTAGATGCGTCGATTATTTTCGAGCAGTTGTCAAAAGGGTGCACGGCGACAACTGCGATGTTAACCATTCATAACATGGCAACTTGGATGGTCACCAGTTTTGGTAGCGACACATTGCGTGGTCAATGGTCGGAAGATTTAACCAGCGGCGCCAAGTTAGCCTCATATTGTCTAACCGAAGCTGGAGCCGGCAGTGATGCAGCGTCGCTAAAGACTAAAGCGGTACGTGACGGTGATGATTACCTTATTTCCGGTGCAAAAATGTTTATTTCCGGCGCCGGAGATACCGAATTATTAGTGGTGATGTGCCGTACAGGTGAAGCCGGACCAAAAGGGATTTCTGCGATCGCTGTTCCTGCCGATAGCGCTGGGATCAGCTACGGTAAAGCAGAAGATAAGATGGGCTGGAATGCACAACCTACAAGAGAGATCACTTTTGACAATGTTCGTGTGCCAGCAAGCTATTTACTGGGTAAAGAAGGTCAAGGTTTTACCTTTGCCATGAAAGGCCTCGACGGTGGTCGGATTAATATCGCAACCTGCTCGATTGGTACGGCGCAAGCTGCACTAGAACGCGCAACTCAATACATGAATGAGCGTAAACAGTTTGGCAAGCCCATTGCCGCATTTCAGGCATTGCAATTCAAGTTAGCCGATATGGCTACCGAGCTGGTTGCGGCAAGGCAAATGGTACGTTTGGCGGCATTTAAATTAGATACCCAAGATCCAGAAGCAACCGCCTACTGCGCCATGGCAAAACGATTTGCGACCGATGTTGGTTTTAGCGTCTGTGATAACGCGCTGCAATTACATGGCGGCTATGGTTATATCCGTGAGTATCCATTAGAGCGCCACTTTAGAGATGTCCGAGTACACCAAATCCTCGAGGGCACCAATGAAATCATGCGCTTGATTATTGCCCGTCGACTACTTGATGAAACCGCGAGCCAAATTCTTTAACAGGGAGCTGTCACAATGAATGGATTACAAGAGCAACGTCATGGTCACACTGTGGTACTGACCATGAGTAACCCTCCGGCCAACACCTGGACGGCTGATTCACTGCAAGCACTAAAGCAACGTGTTGCTGAGTTGAACGATGATGCTGAGGTTTATGCGCTAGTGATTACGGGTGAAGGTGACAAGTTCTTTTCAGCTGGCGCGGATTTAAAGCTATTTGCTGATGGCGATAAAGGTAATGCCGCTTCAATGGCTAAGCACTTTGGTGAAGCATTTGAAACCCTATCTGCTTTTGGCGGTGTGTCAATCGCGGCAATTAATGGATATGCCATGGGCGGCGGATTAGAAGTCGCGTTAGCCTGTGACATTCGTTTATGTGAACAACAGGCCGTGATGGCGCTACCTGAGGCCACTGTCGGACTGCTGCCGTGTGCAGGCGGAACCCAAAACCTGACCGCGTTGGTTGGCGAAGGTTGGGCAAAGCGGATGATTTTATGTGGTGAACGCATCAAGTCTGAACGTGCAGCACAAATAGGCTTGGTTGAAGAAGTTGTTGCCACTGGCACTGTGCTTGACAGTGCTATTGCGTTAGCAGAAAAAGTCGCCAATCAAAGTCCTTCTAGTGTTAGGGTATGTAAACAGCTTATTCAAGCTGGTCGTCAAATGCCGCGGCAGCAAGCGTTACCATTGGAGCGTGAGTTGTTTGTCGGTCTATTTGATACCCAAGACCAAAAAGAAGGCGTTAACGCCTTCTTAGAGAAGCGCCAAGCCAAATGGAAGAACTGCTAATGAAACCTATAACCAATGATGTCGTGTTTCAAACCTTAGGAACCATTTCCGGTAAACAGATTGGGGTGGTGACGCTAAACGTCGAAAAAGCACTGAATGCGCTTAATCTAGATATGGTGCAAGCCATGCTGGCACAGCTGCGACGTTGGCAAGATGACGATACTATCGCCATGGTGGTGATGGAAGGTGCGGGCGATAAAGCATTTTGTGCCGGTGGTGATGTGCGAGCACTGCATCAAGCGGCGATAGATTATCCGGGCGAAATTAGCCAAGCAGCATTAACCTTTTTCGAGCAAGAATACCGCTTAGACTACCTACTGCACACTTATAACAAGCCGGTATTAGTCTGGGCTGATGGTATTGTGATGGGCGGTGGTGTTGGCTTAATGGCCGGCGCAAGTCACCGGGTGGTGACAGAGCATTCACGGGTGGCCATGCCGGAAGTGACCATTGGCTTGTATCCTGATGTGGGTGGCAGCTATTTCCTTAACACTATGCCAGGCAAGGTTGGGCTGTTTTTAGGCTTAACCGCCTACAACATGACCGGCAGTGATGCCCATTATGTTGGCTTAGGTAATCATTATTTAAACCGTGAAGATAAGCATGCGTTACTTGAAGCATTAAGCAGTATTGATTGGTCAAGCGATGACAGTGAAAACCATGGTAAACTTGATAAGTTACTTGCTGCGATGAGTGAGCGCTGCCAAACCCCTATGGCGGAAAGTGTACTTGCTCTACATCAACAAGAAATTGATGCGTTAATGGCAGGCTCGATTGCGGATATTGCATCGCGTTTGAATGACTTGACCACCGAAGAGAAATGGTTGTCCCGAGCGGTAGCAACTTTTCAAGCAGGCAGCCCAATCAGCCATGCATTAATTTTTGCTCAAGCTAATTTTGAAGATTTGAGCCTAGCTCAAGCGTTTCAATTTGAATTAGGTCTTAGTGTGCAATGTTGTGCCATTGGTGACTTTGCGGAAGGTGTTAGAGCCTTATTGATTGATAAAGATCGAAATCCACAATGGTTATTCCCGCATGTTGAGCGTATTGCGCCAAACGTATTGAGCCAGCTTTTGGCTTCACCCTGGGATGAACAAAGCCACCCATTAGCTGATCTCGCTTAACGCGATCAGTCGAGCCAAGATAGGAGAAACTAAAATGACAACTGTTGCTTTTATTGGATTAGGTAACATGGGTGGGCCAATGGCGGTCAATCTGCTTAAAGCAGGCAAAACCGTTAAGGTGTTTGACCTGGTTCCTGAAGCGATGAACCAGCTTGCAGAGCAAGGGGCACTAACGGCTAGCAGCGCTTGTGGGGCTGCAGCCGGGGCCGATGTGGTGGTGACCATGTTACCAGCCGGTCAGCATGTACGTAGTTTGTACATTGGTGATAGTGGTAACAAAGGCCTGATTGATGTGGTGGCCGATGATACCTTGTTGATTGATTGCTCAACCATTGATGCTGATAGTGCAAAAACGGTTGCCGCAGCAGCGGCCACTCGCAATATCGAATTTATTGATGCGCCGGTTTCTGGCGGCACTGCAGGAGCAGCGGCGGGGACGTTAACCTTTATTTGTGGCGGCACAGATAGCGCTTATGCTAAAGCGCAACCGATTTTGGCCGACATGGGCGCAAATATATTCCACGCTGGTGGCCCAGGTGCCGGACAGGTTGCAAAAATCTGTAATAACATGTTGTTATCGGTATTGATGGTAGCGACCAGTGAATCACTGCAGATGGGGATTGACCATGGGTTAGACCCCAAAGTGTTATCTGAAATTATGCAAGTGAGTAGTGGTGGCAATTGGACGCTAAATAAATATAATCCTTGTCCGAATGTAATGGATAATGTGCCATCTTCAAATGACTATCAGGGCGGATTTATGGTGGATCTGATGGTTAAAGATTTAGGATTATCTCAAGAGGCGGCATTACAATCGCACTCCAGTACGCCAATGGGCGCGTTGGCGCGGAGTCTCTATGTCAATCACGCTCGCCAAGGTAATGGCAAGCGGGATTTTTCGAGTATTTTTGAACAGTTTAATAAAAAAGGCTAAGCAGATGGATGTAAAAGATAAAGTCGTAGTCATCACGGGCGGTGCTGGTGGTCTTGGATTTGCAATGGCAAGAGAGTTTGCTGCACAAGGTGCTAAGCTTGCGTTAATTGATGTTGACCAAGAAAAATTAGAACGTGCTTGTGCTGATATTGGCGACTCGACCGAAGTTCAGGGTTATGCCTTTGATATTACTGATGAAGAAGATGTTGTTGCAGGCTTTAAATTCATTTTAGAAGATTTTGGTCAAGTCAACGTTTTAGTCAACAATGCCGGCATTTTATATGATGGTATGTTGGTAAAAGCCAAAGAAGGTAAGGTCACCGACCGCATGTCGTTTGAGCAGTTCCAAGCGGTGATTAATGTTAATTTAACGGGATCGTTCCTGTGTGGTCGTGAAGCTGCAGCGGCGATGATCGAATCTCAGCAAGCCGGTGTAATTGTTAATATTTCAAGCTTAGCGAAGGCCGGTAATATTGGCCAAACCAACTACTCAGCTTCTAAAGCGGGTGTTGCTGCTATGTCAGTGGGTTGGGCAAAAGAGCTGGCACGTTACAACATTCGTAGTGCTGCTGTTGCGCCTGGTGTGATTGAAACTGAAATGACTGCAGCGATGAAACCAGAAGCACTTGAGCGATTAGAAAAGATGGTGCCAGTTGGACGTTTAGGTCAAGCGGAAGAAATTGCCTCAACAGTGCGTTTTATTGTTGAGAATGATTATGTTAATGGTCGAGTGTTTGAAATTGACGGCGGTATCCGTATTTAATTTTATTTCACTTGATGATGAAAGCGGGCATTAGCCCGCTTTTTTATTTGTCAAAATAACCATTGGCGTAGCACTATTTAACAAATGCCAATAAATAAGTGATAATTATCACAATAAGTTAATTTTATTTGGGTGAGGATATCAATGGCGTGGTTTGATCGCATAACCAAAACAATGATGTTGGTTGTGGGGGTTATGGGATTAGTGGTGATTTACGGCGGCTTTTTTTTCTTGTTATTTAGCGGCCGCAATGTGGCAGTTATTCATTGGCTGTTTTTGCTCAGCCCATGGATATGCATCTATTTTGGCTTAACCGCGCAGCAACAGCTTGGGGTCCGAGCTTGGTTCGCACGTAAATGGTCTAGGTTAACTCGATGAACATCATCTTTCGGCTAAGCTTGGTTGTGCTGGCGTTGTCGCTATTTACTGCCTGCGAGCCTAAATCAGTCCAGTACGATATTGATGCCCAAAGCGGTCTTAAAATTGCGCCCTATGGCAGTTGGCAATCGCCCATAAAAGCCAGTGACGTTTTCGACTTAGCTGATGAATTTGGTGAATTACAAGGGATTGATGATGCCGTGTACTTTATCCAGTCTGATGCGCGTGCCGGTGGTGGTTATGGTATTTACCGACTCGGTGAAGATGGCATAACCAATGTAGTAGCAGCAGAGTTTAACGTGCGCTCGACCGTGCATGAGTATGGTGGCTCGCCATTTATCGGCATTGGTCGTACCCTATTTGCTGCTAAGTCCGATGATCAGCGTCTTTACCGAATAGCCCCTAATCAACCACCTTTTCCCTTAACCCCGCTAGGAACTCGCCACGCAGATTGTGTGGGTGTCGATAAAGGCACACAACTTATCTGTATTCGTGAAGATCACCGCAAAGCCGGTGAGGTCATCGCTAGCATTGAAGCGATAAATCTCAATTTTGCTGATGAAGGCAACACGTTAGTCAGTGGTAGCGATTTTTACTCATCGTTAAGAATTTCCCCCGACGGCACTAAGCTGGTGTGGTTGAGCTGGCAGCAGCCGAACATGCCTTGGGATAACACCAGTTTATGGATGGCAGATATTGACTCTAAAGGCGGTTTAGGCAATATCCGCCAGTTGCTGAAACAACATAAAGGCGCAATATCCCAACCGATGTTCAGTCCACAAAATGAACTCTACTTTGTGGCGGACTTTGACAATTGGTGGAATATCTATCATTTAAGCCAAGAGGGTGAACTCAAACAAGTCATCGATATGGATGCTGAGTTTGCTGTGCCAGATTGGAAATTTGGTAACCATAACTATGCCTTTGAAACTGAAAATACCATCATTGCCAGTTATGTGGCCCAGGGCCGAGCGGAACTTATCAGAATTTTTCTCGATACTGGGCTTACCGAAGCGATAGCCGTTGATTTTGGCGAGATATCTCAAGTCGTAAGGGTGGCGAATCAAGTGGTCTTTGTTGGCCACAAGATGACGCCAGAGCAGGGTATTTATAGGGTAAATGGTCGTGGCATAGAACTGGTTTATACCCCACAGTTACCTGTTGTTGACCCTAGGTTTGTATCGCGAGCTCAACACGTTGATTTTAAAACAGGTAACGGCAAAACCGCGTTTGGCTATTTTTATCCACCATTGAACCCTAACTTTAACCGCCCCAAATGACAGCAGGCCGCCGCTGTTGGTGCTGTTACATGATGGTCCAACCAAGCGTGCGAGTTTGCGCTTTCGTCGAGATATTCAGTTTTGGACGAGTCGTGGGTTTGCGGTGATGGATTTGAATTATCGCGGCAGCTCTGGTTTCGGGCGTAGCTATCGTCATAGTTTGTATGGGCATTGGGGCATTGCTGATGTGGAAGATACGGTGCGAGCCGCGGGTCATTTGGTCAACAAGGGTTGGGTTGATGGCACTCAATTGGCGATTCGTGGTACCGGGGCAGGTGGCTATACGGTGTTATCAGCATTGGCTTTTTACAATACCTTCAAAGCTGGGGTAACCTATTCGGCTATCAGTGATTTGGAAGCACTTAAGCAATACAGCTCCAAGTTTGGCAAAGGGTATTTGACCCAGTTGATTGGTGAAGAAGACGGGGCAAACTATCGTGAACGCTCACCTTGGTCACATATCATGCAAATGGAAGAGGCGTTACTGCAGATACAAGGTAGCAATGATCCACTTGCACCTGCTGTGCGCGGGGATGCCATTTTTCAATCATTAAAAGCCCGCGGCGTGCCAACAGCTTTAGTGACCTATCAAAATGAAGGTCACGGGATTAAGTTAACCAAACATAAAATAGAAGCGCTGCGTGCAGAGCTGTCGTTTTATGGGCAAATATTCGATTTTCCGGTTGCCGAACCTGGCATTGAATTGAAAATTGATAATTTGGATAACTAACACCACCTAGATAACAAAATAGCTAAGCGCACTACGCCAATGACTCACTGAAGATACCGATTGTCGCTAGTATAGGGCACGCTCTTTAAGACTTGGCACGATCAAGCTTTAGGCCATCAAGTATTGCGCAGTTGGGCTGTTCACCGCCTTCGCAGTCATCGATCAATTGTGTTAGTTGGCTGCGTAAATCTTTAAGTTGGCTAATACGTTGGTTGATATCGTCGAGATGATGAATAGCCAGCGCTTTGACATCAGCGGCTTTGCGGTGGTCATTGTTTTGTAACTCGAGCAAAGCTTTGCAATCTTCCAATGCAAAACCCAGTGCGCGGCTTTGTTGAATAAACTTGAGTGCGTTAATGGCTTGCTGATTATACTCACGATAACCATTGTCACCACGTTGGCCCACCACAAGGCCAATGTCATGGTAATAGCGTATGGTTTTGACTGACAGCCCCACCTGTTTTGCCACTTCTCCAATCTTCATCGCAACTCCCGTTAAGCTGATTAAATATTTTTGCAAATTTGGCTTTGACTCTCCCCTTATGGGAGACATTACTCTTAGTTGTATCGAGACACAAATTAGGATGTAGGCTAATGTCAAATCTAATTTTATATGTACCTAAAATGAGTTGCGCTAGTTGCGTAGCCAAAATTGAAACCGCGTTTACTCAGGCAAGTACCGAGCGGCGAGCCATACAAGCCACGGTTAACTTAGCTGACAAACAGGTTGTTGTCTCAGGTGATATTTCAGCATCTGAAGCGATAGCATTGATCCGTAATGTCGGCTATGACAGTGAACAAGTGATTGATGCAAGCGTTGCTATGGCGCAAAAAAATCGTGATGAAGATAAAGAGTATAGGCTCAGGCTAAAACAGGCGGTTGCTGGATTAAGCTTAGGTATACCTATGATGCTGTGGGGTTTGTTAGGGGGGGCGATGACCGTTACCAACCAACAACAGCAAATTGCGTGGGGAATAGTTGGGGTTGTGACTTTGATGGTGATGATGTTAACCGGACGCCATTTTTATCAAGGGATGTGGCGAGCAATTCAAGCTAAAACCGCCAATATGGATACGCTCATCGTACTGGGCACCAGTGCCGCATGGCTTTATTCGATAATGGTTGTGGCCGCACCGACTTGGTTTCCTATTGATACTCGCCATGTTTATTTTGAAGCTAGCGTCATGATTGTTGGGTTAATTAACCTTGGGCATGCGTTAGAGTTGCGGGCTCGCGGTAAGACGAGTCAGGCGGTACAAGGTTTGTTAGGGCTACAGGTGACAACAGCCAATAGAGTGACCTCAAATGGTGATGAGCAGGTTCCCATTGCGCAGCTACAAGTGGGCGATGTTTTACGCTTAAAGCCTGGCGAGCGCGTCGCTTTAGATGGTGTGGTGCTATCGGGAGATAGCTTGATTAACGAGTCAATGTTAACCGGTGAGCCCAACGCGGTCCCTAAGGTAGAGGGGGATAGCGTCAATGCTGGCACAGTTAATGGTAATGGCGTGCTGACTTACCGCGTTAGCGCACGGGCACAAGACACTAAGTTAGCAAAAATCATCCAGTTAGTGCAGCAGGCACAAACGTCAAAAATGCCGATTGGCCGCTTAACGGACAAAATTTCAGCTTATTTTGTACCGGCAGTGGTGGTGATAGCCATAGTTGCGTCAGTGCTTTGGTATTTAACCGGGCCTGCACCAGCTTTATCCCATGCGTTGGTGGTGTTAACCAGTGTGTTGATTATTGCTTGCCCCTGTGCGCTGGGTCTCGCAACGCCTTTATCGATTATGGTGTCAGTGGGACGAGCGGCGCAAATGGGAGTGCTAGTGCGTAATGGTGAAGCACTGCAAACGGCGAGTAAAGTCACCACTGTAGTATTAGATAAAACCGGCACGTTGACATTAGGTCAGCCTAAAGTTGTTGAAATGCTATTGCTACAAGAACTCGATAAACCGAGCCTGATAAGTGATATCGCAAGCTTAGAGCAACATTCACAGCATCCGTTGGCTGATGCGATAATTGAACATGCAACTTCGCAAAATCTGCCATTAAGTGAGCCGAAAAATGTTGTCAACATCCTTGGAAAAGGCATTACAGGTAGGGTGAATGGTAAGCAATATAGTGTCGGTAATGTCGCGTTAATGCAGGATATCGGCATTAAAGATTTGACCAGAGTGCACCAGCAAGCTGAGCAATTTGCCACCCTAGGTCAAACGCCGGTTTTTGTTGCAATCGAGCAGCAGTTAACCGCGATTATTGCCATTGCCGACCCAGTAAAGCCTGATGCTCAACTTGCAGTGCAGAAGATGCATCAAGCTGGGCTCAAGGTGATATTGCTCAGTGGTGATAATCAGCAAACTGCTGATGCGGTGGCAAAACAGTTAGGTATTGATAGCGTGTTTGCTGAAGTGTTGCCAGAAGACAAGCAAAATAAAGTGAAACTGCTACAACAGCAAGGTGAGATTGTCGCCATGGTCGGTGATGGCATTAATGACGCGCCTGCGTTGATGAGTGCTGATGTGGGAATGGCGATGGGCAGTGGCACGGACGTTGCGATAGAAAGCGCCGACTTTACCTTGCTCTCAAGCCGATTAATGGTGATAGCCGATACACTGCTATTAGCTAAAGCCAGTATGCGTAATATTAAGCAGAACTTGTTTGGTGCCTTTGTCTACAATACCTTAGGGATCCCTGTTGCGGCAGGATTATTGTTTCCGTTTACAGGCATGCTATTAAGCCCGGTTGTTGCAGGTGCTGCGATGGCGCTGTCTTCGCTAACCGTGGTGACTAATGCCAATCGCTTAAGAAGCGTAAAATTGAGTTAGTTTGCAAAAGGGCGAGCGGTTTCGATTGTCGTTCGCCTTGCGACCATAATGGTGAAATTGCGCGGTACATGCTGGATTAATTGTCGGTTAAAGCGGCGATTGTTAGTTGATAAAATAACCTAAAATGCTATAGTGGCGCGCTTATTTTTGCGGGATTGTTGCCTTAGGGCAACAGCCACCGGCTAGTCGTAGGGTGTTAAGGCGATATTTAACGACCATACGCTAGTTTTTGTTTTATTAATGATTAACTTAATCATATAACTAAGAGCGAAATTGTCACATTGATTACTACAGCTAACATTACCATGCAGTTCGGCTCAAAGCCGCTGTTCGAAAACATATCAGTTAAATTTGGTGGCGGTAACCGTTATGGTTTAATTGGCGCAAATGGCTGCGGTAAGTCAACGTTTATGAAGATATTGGGCGGCGAGTTAGAGCCCACATCAGGCAATGTATCTTTAGATGTCAATGAGCGCTTAGGTAAGTTGAGTCAGAACCAGTTTGGTTATGAAGAGTTCAATGTGGTTGATACTGTCATCATGGGCCACACCGAGCTTTGGAAGGTTAAGCAAGAACGTGATCGTATTTATTCGCTTCCTGAGATGAGTGAAGAAGACGGCATTAAGGTTGCTGAACTTGAGATGGAATTTGCCGAGATGGACGGTTATACCGCTGAATCTCGCGCCGGTGAGCTGTTATTAGGGGTAGGGATCCCACTTGAGCAGCACTTTGGCTTAATGAGCGAAATTGCACCGGGTTTCAAACTACGTGTGTTGTTGGCGCAAGCCCTATTTAGCGATCCAGACGTATTGTTACTTGATGAGCCTACCAACAACTTGGATATTGATACCATCCGTTGGTTACAAGAGATGTTGAATCAACGTAGCAGTACCATGATCATCATTTCGCACGACAGATACTTCTTAAACTCTGTGTGTACTCATATGGCCGACCTCGATTACGGTGAGCTGCGTGTTTATCCAGGTAATTACGATGAGTATATGACCGCTGCAAGTCAGGCACGCGAGCGTTTATTATCGGATAATGCTAAGAAAAAAGCGCAGATTGCTGAGCTACAAGGCTTCGTTGCTCGTTTCTCTGCTAACGCATCTAAAGCGAAGCAAGCGACCTCGCGTGCTAAGCAAATTGAAAAGATTAAGCTAGATGAAGTGAAAGCTTCTAGCCGTGTTAATCCGTTTATTCGTTTCGAGCAAGAGAAAAAGCTATTCCGTAACGCCTTAGTCGTTGAAGAGCTAGCGAAAGGTTTTGATGAAGGGCCTTTGTTTAAAGATTTCAGCATGATTGCTGAAGTGGGTGAGCGCATTGCCGTATTAGGTGAAAATGGTGTGGGTAAAACCACCATGCTGCGTACGCTAATTCACGATTTAGCCCAAGACAGCGGCACCATTCAGTGGTCTGAAAACTCAACCATAGGTTATTACGCACAAGATCATGAAGCTGATTTTGCCAATGACATGACGTTATTTGAGTGGATGAGTCAATGGCGTAAACCTGAAGATGATGATCAATCTGTTCGTGGTTATTTAGGTCGCATGCTGTTTAGCTCAGATGATATTAAAAAGTCAGTAAAAGTCTTGTCTGGTGGTGAAAAGGGCCGCATGCTGTTTGGTAAGTTGATTATGCAAAAGCCAAACATTTTGGTGATGGATGAACCGACTAACCACTTAGATATGGAGTCGATTGAGTCGTTAAACAATGCGCTTGAGATGTATGAAGGCACCTTGATTTTTGTCAGCCACGACCGTGCATTTGTATCATCACTGGCTAACCGCATTATCGAAATTTCAGATAAGGGTGTTAACGACTTTAAGGGAACTTATGAAGAGTTCCTTAAGAGTAAAGGTGTTGAAGAATAACCCCGAAGTTAAGTTGTTTTGAAGCCAAGCTATTTCGAAACTAAGCTATTTCGAAAATAAGTTGCTTGGAAACTAAGCCGTTTTAAGTGTAAATGCATTAATAAAAAACCGAACCTAAATATTGATTTAGTGTTCGGTTTTTTTATGTCTATAGCTTTGTATTACTGGTGTTTGCTGACCTGCCAGCCGTTATGACCGAGGTACTGCTCACCCGCATCAATGGCGCCGCCCTCAAGCGTAGTTGCCATGGAATCATTCCAGCGGTTGAGATAGCCAAACAGTGAAATCACTCCAAGTATTTCTACAATTTCACCATCATCCCAATATTCATTCATTGCTTGGCTAATCGAATCGTCGACGGCATTTGGTACGCTTGATGCCGCTAAAGCAAACTCAAACGCGGCTTTTTCAGCTTGGGTGTAAAGATCGCTTTGTCTAAATTGCCAAATATTTTTTAAACGTCCATCACTGCCGCCATAGCGCTGTGCTGCCAAAATCGTATGGGCTTCGCAGTAACGGCAACCAGTATTTGCACTGGTGATGTAGCCAATTAAGCGTTTTAGCTCTGATGTGACCCTGCCATGATTTTCCATCACCGCTTTATTTAAATTAATAAACGAGCGCGCAATGGCAGGGCGTATTTGCATTGTCAGTACACTGTTGGGGCAGAAACCTAAAGTTTCATTGAAAAATTTCGCCAGTTCAGCGACTTCTGCATTTGCATCTTGAGTTAGGGGTTTAACTAGCGCCATAATATTCCTCGATGTTTGGTTAAGTTATGTTGCATATGCAACATAACTTAACCAATGTTTGTATGCTTGTCTATTTAATCAACGAAAAAACCGCGGCAAAAGGAATAGGTATGACCAGTAACCAGCGTCTAGAGGCATTTAATTTAGCAGAGCAGCAAGACGGTGCACTCGATCTTTATCAACATATTCCCTATCGCGTGGCCGTAACCAGTAACCTGTTAGCCATTGACCGTGATGCCAAAATCGCTCAGCTTACCGAGCTGCATACTCGAGAAATTCGAGTGCTACTAAATGTAGGAAGTTATGGCCCTGTGAATGCGGCAGACATCGCCTATCAATCGCGCCTTGATCCTTACTCAGTCAACCGAGCGATTAATAGTTTGTTGAAAACTGGCTACCTAGAAACCTTACCCAGTGCAGATAAACAGCGCAGTAAACCGGTGCAAATTACTGCTGAGGGTTTAGTGATTTACCACAAAGTCGCCCGTCATATGCAGCAACGACAAGCACAGCTAATGCAGGGCATTTCAGAACAAGAGCAAGCACAACTGTTGAGCTTATTAGAAAAGTTAGAGTTAAATGCCGAATCAATGTTAGCCAGTCACGTTCAGCAAGCTGAGCAGCAGGGTCTTAGCGTAACCCGAGATCAAAAAGAGTTATTACGTTGGCAGCAAAGAACTCAGAAAATGATAGCGACGGGTGAATAAGTGCTATTGGGCTTGTTTTAGAAACTCTGCGTAGATCTCAATAGTCACTTCATCACCCACCATGGGGACGTAGCTCCCCATAGCAAAATCTGAACGTTTAATGGTACCGACCGCACTGAAACCTAAGGTGTATTTACCGGTCATCCAATTGTCAGCGCCACCATGAAATGTCGCCATAAAACTCACTGGTTGACTGATCCCACGAAAGGTTAATAACCCATTGAAAGCAAATTGGCTGTCATTAATGGGCGTTACGGTGTCACTGACAAACACCGCTTGAGGATATTGCGCAACATCAAACCAATTACTCCCTGCTAACGTCTGCTCAAGCTGCGCATTATTAATGTCAATGGAGCTCATATCGACCACCGCTGATAGTTTAGCCTGCTGCATGTTTTGCGGTGAGAAATCGAGGCTAGCATCAAATTGGTTGAAGCGACCGACGTAGGTTGATAGTCCGAGATGTTGAATTTTAAACATCAGCCGACCATGGTTAGGGTCAAGTTGATATTGACCCGTTGCTAACTTTGTCAGACTTGGCTGAACCGAAGGCGTTAACCAACTCATACAGCCACTGAGTAATAACAGTATTGCTAGGGCTGTAAGTTTTGATATCTGCATGAAAAGGCCTTTAGTGATCTCATGTTGTTATTGCTACCAGCATAGCGAGTTTCGAGCTGATTTTTAATCATTTTTACCAGCTAGCTAGATAGTTTGATTCGATGGTTTCGATTTTAAAATAGCTTGATTCTTGGCACTTAGTTTTCGCCAAATGGCTTCAAGTGGCCCTTGGTTAACGTGTTTCAGGTAAAAATGTGCTATGGCTATTTGCACTACAGTGAACATCATGGCCACCAATAGGTATTGCCAACGGTCAAAATTCAATTGCCACTGCGGGAAAAGGTGGCGTAGCAAAATCACACCGACGACAGATTGCAATATGTATAGACTCAGCGATAACCTGCCGACCTGTTGTAACCAAACGAGCCCTTGTTGGCGATATTGGCCTAACTTAACGATGATATGTAGATAGATCATTGCCATAGGAATGGCGCCAAGCATCATGAAAATGGTCGATAACTCTTGTAGCACCACCGATGAGCTAAAGCCGAGCAATGTATCGGCGCCGCTCATAAGTAGCGCCATTGCCAACATCAACAATAACTGTCGGCGAGTGAAACCTTGGCTAAAATATTGCTGTTTAAATAGGGCGATGCCGATAAGCATGAGGGCGCTGTTGTACCACAATAAAGTCAGCGGAATAACCAATGCCATATAAGCAATCATGATAGCTTGGGACTGGAGTTGGCCAAGATATGGGCCGGTCCAAATTTTCAGTTCTTGCTCAAATAATGCTGAGCCGCGATAGTAAGGATCCGATTCTAACGTCAGTGATACAAGGGCGATGACCGTCAAGGCAATGGTAATAAATAGCGCTGCTTTAGTGAGTAGTTTTTTGTATGGATAGTCGACGTAGCATAAAGCCAAAAAGCCGCATAGGCCGTAAGTAAACAAAATATCGCCTGAAAACAGCAGTACACCATGAACAAGGCCAAAAACCATGAGCCATTTCAGCCGGCTTTTTACGGTGGCGATGTTGAGTTGGCCAGTAGAGACTTTTTGACACTGTAGATAAAGGCCAACGCCAAAGAGCATACTAAATAGCGTAATAAATCGACCTTCGACGAAAATATTACTCAGTACTTCAATGATTATGTCAGATGCTATTTGTGGCTTATGGGGCGCATAGCCGTAAAATACGTTGCCCATAAAGTAGATATTGATAAACAATATACCTAGTAGTGCAAACCCGCGAATAGCATCGAGGTTGCTTAAGCGTGCGGTGGCGTGGTGATTATTTTGAACCGTACTATCTTGGTGCTTATCACTTTGGCTTGTTTTACTTAACAAAGTCGTCATTAACTCAGTTTTCCTTAACAGTCTTCGTTAACACTGTCGCTGTTAACAAAAGCTTCCCTTACAATAGTTGTTCTTAACTTAGGCTATCTTAAACAACAATTGCACTTTAAAACCATAATAAAATATCTTTTAATTCAGCGATATATTATACGTATTTTGAATGGATTTTGGCTAGCTTAGCTTTGTAGGGTAATGAGTTGGTATCAAGTGTTAGCTGATTTGCCATGACGAAATTGTTTTTTTGCTCGACAAAATGATTATCGTCAATTGGCCACACGCTTTAGGGGTGGACGTTCATCACCTCAAGCTCAGCATCGCGCCAACTGGATAATTGATATTGGGCCATGATTTCATCAATGGTGCCATCAAGATGAAATCTCGCCATTTGTTGATCAAAATAGCTCATCACTTTGGCGTTTTTTGACAAGCGTGCTTTATTGGTAAAAGCCATATAGATTTTAGCACTGCTGACACAGCCAGCGACGCGGTAATTATCGGCTACATTTTGCTCGCGCAATTCGAACATGGTGGTATTGTAGGTGAATAAAAATGTGTCCATTCGCTGTTTATCTAGCTTGGCAGCGCTTTGTATCACGTACTTATCAAAATAGGGCCGATACTGAAACTGTTCGGGGTTATTGGTGACATATTCGTTAAGTTCTTCAATGGAGGTATTAGTAGCAATACCGATTTGCAGGCCCTTTAAAGACGCGGTGCCATTATAGTGCCAGCGAGAGGTGTGGCGGGTAAAAAAACACATGCGTTGCTCGCCCACTTCTTCAACTGGGTAATTCAAAGCGGGTGCTTCGGCTTTGGCTGGCGAGAGCAGGGCATCCACTTTGCCGGACTCAGTTAAGAATATGGCCCGACTCCACGGGTAATAGTTTATGTCAAGCTCATAGGGGCTTTGCTCAAATACACGTTTTACAATGTCGATAACAAAGCCTTGATTCTGCTTTTCGGGACAGATTTGCGGACACCAATCTATTGCAGCAATAGAGATCGTTTCGCTATGTGCCGGGCTAGCACTGAGTAGCAATAATGAGAGCAGTAGTTTACCCTTCATGTTTGTCACCTTTTGCGCGTTAACGCTGTGTCGGCAGCACTATCGCTAGCGCCATTAACCTATTGAGTACATAAATAAAGGTAGATGCAGCGCGAAGCAAATACCAGTTACCGCGATGATATATTGTTGAGTTGTTGAACGCTACCAATGCTGATTCAAAATCCTTTTTTACTAGGGCTTGAAAGCCGGCTTGTTCAAATTTTATTGCGGTTTGATATTGGTTAAGTTCTTTGCCGATATTGTTGTTATATTGATTGGCGGCAGCAATGATGGTTTTGGTTTCATTGGGTAACTGATTATCTGCCGCAGATTGAAGTTTTTGTTTTAGATGTTGATTGACTATTTGCTCTATTGCCAATTTTAGTGATTCATCTTGAAGAACACTGGCCAATATTTGCTGTGTTGCCAGTGAGATATAAGCATCATCGGAAAATATTTTCGGCAACATGGTGTGGGCTAATTCGAGTTGCTTTATATGGTTCTTTTTATTTTATAATTGTAGGTTAAATAGCGCATCAAGTAATACAACGAGTATGGGTGCGAGTAAGTATTGAAAGAAAAACTGTGGTTTATTTTGTTTTTCGACTTCGAGTGTTAACACTCTATCAGCTAGCGATGACGTTTTCTCATGTGGCTGTGAATAATCCTTTTTGCTCATGATTTTCTCACAAATATTTTTATTTTGCGTTGTAAATTAAAGCGGCTATTTAAAATTAAAACAATTATATTTTTAAAATAGATGATTGCTTTTGAGGGGATTACGCCCCTTAATACATGAATTAATACTAAAGGGCATATTTTATTATGTTGTTATGTTAAGGATGTGCAGCTGCGCCACCATATTCACTCGCAAGATAGTTGATAATGGCAACAGGGTCGGTGATAAATTCCTGCTTAGTTAGAATTAATACCGGCAACCATTGGTTTTGTTCTCCTAAAATATCGACAACATCTTGCCTAGGTTTTTCAAAGCTGATCCTCTGAATATCAACATGTTGCTGCCAATGTGGGTTGAATAACAAGGCCCCTTCTATCATGGCACAATGGGAGCATATCCATGTTGTGTCGGGTCCATCTTCAAATGGCATCGATAAGATAAATAATTTTGGTTTCATTTTTCACCAGTTATATAGAGTTGAGTAACAATAAAATATTCTCAGTGTTTATAGCGGTTATTAGCTATATTATGCGTTTTTGGTGTTAGTTTTGTCTGAAAAAAGTACATCTTTAATGCTAAACCATAAGTAGACGATAAATATTAAAAAAGTAGGTTTTGCATATTCACTATACCAGCAACCTGTTTATAAAGTGGTTGGCCCTGTTTGTCGCACTCTTCAATAAATGCATGATACATTCGGCTATTAGATAAGATTAAGGTGATTTGTTCTAGCTCAAAATGATGATCACCTTTTAGTCGCCATTCTCGCTCATGAGTCCAGTCAATAATATTATTTGGGTTGGATAGATCTAAGTTAACAATGCGCCACCATTCTGATTCAGCCAGATAGGCTTTAGCATCCACGGTCTTATCATAAATAACTGGTCTGCCGCCTTGGCAGTAAATATCGGTTTTAGCAAACATAAAACCACATGAACTGTACCGCCTTTTTGCCTTAGGGTTTACTTCGCGGTATTTTTGCTCAAACCACACATTCTGGCAGATGGCGTTAAGTGGCGTGTCTTGAAAGCATACGGCAGAATCATTACCTACGATAAACCCTCCGGTTGTGGTACTGCCGATGAGCTTTTTCTCAGACAGAATTTTGTATATTAACTTAACCATGGCGTTGTCATCTTCTGCTCGGGTTAAGTGGACTAGTCCTGTCGTTAAATCAGTACGTTGTGAATAGCGTTTTCGCCAATGTTTAGTGGTATATGACATGATATTCCCTATCAAGATTTATTGTGCTGCAGTAAATGACAAATAGGCTCTGGCAGATTGAGCTGGCATTTCCATCATAGGTAGGTGACCCGCATCCTTGATGATCTGTATTTGAGCTTGAGGCATGGCTTGATGCAGTGCTTTCGCGCCTGAAACGTGTAGTATTTTATCTTCAGTGCCCCAGGAGATCAGTACTGAACTTTGATAACCTAGGAGGGTTTGGTTTAGAGGCAGATCTGGATGTATTTGATGGTGTTTAATGCGATGAATTTGCTGATATATTTTGTTGTTAAGCGGAATTGCTGCAATCGCTTTTGTCGCTAGATGATCGATAATTGGCTGGGGAATAAACGGGGGAGTAACAAACAGTGACTCGAACAGCTGGTTAAACTCCTGTTGGGTTCTTGGCAATATGGTTGGCTGTTGACCTTGTTCTATAGCAAGCTCCATGTCACTTTTTTGTGTACCGGTGACGCCAAAAGGGCTAATGAGCCAGAGCGATTTGACCTGTTGAGGATATTGCGCTGCAAAATTACCAGCGATGTAGCCGCCCATTGAGCTGCCCGCAAAATGGGCATTATCAATATTTAGTGCGACTAGTATTCCTTTGACTCTTTCGATTTGTGATGTGACATCATAATTCAGTGTTGGTGAGCGAGTGCTGTCACCAAACCCTGGTATGTCTACCGCAATAACATCATAATAATCAGTGAGGTAGTAGGAGACCTTATTCCAATTATCCTTATCTGCACCAAAGCCGTGGAGCAAAATTAACGGCTCGCCGGAACCCCCTCGCAAGTAGGCGATGTCTAATTCATCAAGCTTGAGTTTGTGTTTGCTCATCCCGGCAATATGACGATCGATTGCGATTAAGTACTTAGCTAAAAACGCATTAGGCAAAGTCAAATACAGCGTTGTTAATAGTAATACGATAACAGTGACTGCAACACCGAGTTTAGTTTTCATGGTTAACTCCCTTTAATGCTTCCATGTGTTGATGCTTCGTCGTTGTTTGTCGCTAATAGCTAGGAAATAGGGGGATTTTGTTCAGGGCGACGAAATTCCTGTAATTCCCAAAGTGCCAAACTGTTAGGGGCTGCAATAATTTTCAATTGTGAAATGGCATTAATGTAATCTTGCGCAGAATCGTTGCTAATCCAATAGTAATCTAGGTTTGCTAGATCTCGAATAATACCGTCTATTGGGCAGTGTGGCGGCTCAGCAATCAGCTCTGCACACCAAAGATATTTTAAGTATAAATTGATAAGCTTTTGGGCTACGCCAAATCTAAATCGGCCTTGGTGTAACCATGCTTGATGTGATTGGGATATTTGATTCGCTAAATGTGAAATAACAGCAATATGATCGGCCTCAGATTGGCCACCTTTAACATATAAAGCCTGTAGTTCTACAAGTTGCTGGCGAATGGCTCGCCTAACCATAGAGCTTTGCTTTGTGGTTATGCCTTGGGCGTAAACCGGATGCAGGCTTGTTCTTGTTGCCAATGAGGCATTTAAGGTAAGAATCCCGAGCTCGTATTGCAGAAAATCCTTTTTCTCTTCAACCATTAATCTGTTTCACAAACCTGTTCAGAGTTTCCAAAGCGATAATTTAACATTATTTTATCATTTTTCAATCGTGGCAGTGTTTATCTCTTGTTTTTAAACTGAGTTTTTAAAAAGCTTTTGATTAAGCGCGTAAATTGAGCGCTTAAAAATAGGTTTACATGAGATTGATCGCGCCAATTGCTTTACCAAGGTAATAACGCAACCAAACAGGTTAGTCGCTGTAAACTACCTTAGTAGGCCGAGCGGGAACAAACTCTAGTAAAAAAGACGCTAGTCTTCATAGCTTATACCTTTAGCTTGTCACTACTGCATAGAAAAGCGGTAAACAACTTCAGTATCTCCATCTATTATAAATGAGAACTATTTCTATTTACTGTAAGAGACTAAAGATGTATTGTTATGTTGTATCGTAACAACACGGGAAGGCTATGAAAGCAAATATTCATCCGGATTATCAACAGGTGGTATTTCACGATACCGCTGCCGACAGTTATTTTGTGGTGGGTTCAACCATCAAAACGGATCGCACAATTGAGTACCAGGGGAAAACTTATCCCTATGTCACAATTGATGTATCGAGTGTTTCGCATCCTTTTTACACCGGAGAGCAACGCGTTGCCCAAAAAGATGGCCGAGTGTCGAAATTCAAAGATCGCTTTGGTCATATTGGGAGTAAATCGTCGTGAAAGTATTAAGTTCACTAAAAAGCGCTAAGTCTCGTCATCCCGATTGCCAGATCGTCAAGCGGCGGGGTAGAACCTATGTTATTTGTAAGTCCAACCCTAGGTTTAAAGCGGTGCAGGGCAAGCGAAAACAGCCTTGAGCAAACGCGAAGCAGATAAAATCTACCCCTCATAACTGCGCGGTATTAACTTAGCAGTATTAAATTAGCAGTATTAAATTAGCAGTATTAACTTAGCTACCTATCAACTTAGCTAACAATCGCTATAGAACTGAGTGAAACAGCTTGTTTGCATTGCATTCTTGAAGTTGATTAACTGTATATAAGTCAACTTCAAGGATGAAATTGGCAATTAGCTTGCTGAGTGAGTATTTGTTTTTTTGCGGCGTTAGCCAAAGCCTTTGACTTAAAGCTGGCTAAACGAAAACGGCCAGATAACGGCGCGCGTATGGTCGCCGCAGGAAAGCCGATAGATGCGCCAGTGGTATCCACAATTGCTAATTGATGGCCGATATGTTGCTCGGTGACGTGATAAAAGTGGTTGGACTCTTTGTCGGTCAGTTCAATATCAAGTGTCCATTGACCACTAACGTGGGATTCGTTCACGCTGATTTGTTTGATACAACTTGCTGATATTCGAAACTCTAGTAGCTTTGGTGCTTCTATAGCCATAGGCGCGAAACTGGCAACCCATAAAGCTAGCAGTGATAGACGCATCATAGTGCTATTTTCACCCTCTCATCATCACCTTCATTTGAAGGTTTGCATTTTACCATGTTGCGGTGGAACTGACATAAGATTGCGACGCTGCGGCTTAAAGTGGGCAACCGCTCAGGTTTAATCTTGCGTATACCCAAGCGGTAATCAGGCTAGCTGTTTGATGTTGTGGCCGCTGATGTGGCGACGGTTGTGGCTGCCAGTGCTTGCTGAGTGGCAACTTGTTCTGCAATAAGCGCAGAGTTTTGATGCTGGCTGGCGATGATACAGGTGCCGTACCCAAGTCCTTTTAATGTGTTTTCCCAAATGATGGAGCCATCAGTTGCATTTAAGCTAAATAGGTGGCCGCCGGCATAGGCGAAAACGTGTTCATTTTCACAATAGACGTTGGTAACCGTAGAGGTTTTGAGCTTAGTTTTCCAAAGCTCCTCACCGGTTGTTTTGCTTAAACTGACAACGTGACTACTAATCCCTAGAAAGAGTTTATCCATTATGTATTCCATTAACTGTTGTAGGTACATGCCCAAAGCTATTAATAACTTAATTGTTTAAAGTTAGGGCTTAGGTTATTGAATAGTTAACCATAACTTAATCTATTTCGTTAATATATGCCATAAGGCAGGAAGTCGTACGTGGCCTAGTGGGCTAAATGCATTGGCTGGATGGTGACTCATACTGAGCTAATTTTATTCAATCAGATAATGTTGAATTCGCTGTGAGTTACGGATAGTTGTCGGATAATAAAGTCGATTTAACAACAAAAAAGCCAGCTAATAAGCTGGCTTTTTTGAAGAATGTGGTCGGTATGAGAGGATTCGAACCTCCGACCCCTGACACCCCATGACAGTGCGCTACCGGGCTGCGCTACATACCGAATTTTTATCGCATCCATTTGGTTTTACATTGGGGTCCAAACAGATGAGGCAGCACTTTAGCAAGACCTGCTCTGTTGCGCAAGTGCTTGGGCTACCACAGTTAACTGACTGGCTAGTTTGTAATCGTCAAGCTGCGATACCGACCTAGTTATTGTACAGGCGTCGGCCTTCACGCATGACCTGTATCAACTCAGGTGCGCCGATTTTCTTCTTAAGCCGTTTGTCATAATCACGGTTATAGATACGGTATTTACCATGTCTGTCGATCACCGTGATTTCATTTTGCTGGTAGATGGCAAACATGCGGTTGTTGCCAACGTAGGTCCACGTTTCGCTATTAGGGCTCAAGATACTGCGTCCTGCACTGTACTCTTTAGCGGGGTTGGTGCAGTTCATTAACTGGGTCATCACCGCAGGTACAATGCCATAGTGGCTGGTACGGTAGTCGACATCTTTGGCTTTCTCATAGCCTGGCCAGCTAATAATCAGTGGCACTTGCACATTCTGTGGCGAGTAGTTAGAGCTTGATTCTGCATGATTACTGCTAAACAGCTTGCCGTTGACACCGGTAATAATCACTAAGGTGTCAGCGGGTACCTTGGCAAGAATCGATTTTATTTGCCCGTCGATAAAATTGAGTGATTGACGATACTGATTAAACAGGACTTTCTCAGCCGGGCGCAATGGCTTGTTAGGCCGTACAGTTTCGATTCCAAGAAATCCAACCGGGGTATCAAAGTTCTCTGGTGACTTTAGATTAACCAGTGCAAACCACGGTTGATTTTGCTGTTGTTGCCACTTGATAAAGCGCTTAGTTGAGATGATGTCGGTTTCAGCCATGCTTTCGTTATCTGGGCTGATAATGGCATCAAAATCATTAAATATTGCAGCAGGACGAGGATCGGCCTCAGGACCAAATAGCCCAAGCTGATAGCCTTGTTGTTTAAGCTGTTGAGTAAATAATGGTGAGGTGTAATTTAAATCTTCAGCATTAATGTAACTGCCTTGCAGGGCATATAACAGCGAGAACATGCCGCTGTCGAAGGTGTTGCCACCACTTAAGTGTTCATTGAATCGTTGGTTTTGTTGACCATACTGATATAAAAACGGCATGGTGTGCTCATCGAGCATATCCGCCCTAAAGCTCTCAACAGTAATGAACAACATATTAGGCTGCTCAGTTATGCGGCATTGCAGTGGGCTTTTTGGGTAGCTCAATGTCGGTTGCGGCAATACTGAGTTATTGCTGGCGATACGCTCAACACCTTGGCTTTCCATAAAGGTTTTTGCCGTTGCTGGGTATGACAGCGGATAGGTGTCGTCAAATCGCGTGATTTCATAGACTTCGGCGGCATCAGCCCAGATGTGAATTAAATGACTGCTCACAAAGCAGATGCCGACAAAGGCGACCACTTTATTGCCACAGTTAATTTTCTGGATCTTATCGATGCGTTTCCAAAGGAAGTTTGCCGCAGTGAGCTCCAGTATTAAAATACCAATAGGGGTAACGATATAGGAGGTGCCTTGCAACAGGGCGTTAAGATCTTCCCAGGCGATATCGAAAACAAATGGACTTAAGTGCAGACCATAATCATCGTATATCACGGTGTCATACAGCAAGATGCACAAGCTTAAAGTTGCCACCACCGCCGCGTAGCCGCGCAGAATTTTAGAATAGGGTAGCAACAAGGTCACTGGGAACACCATGACCAAATAAACAATGAAGGCTAAGAAACTAAAGTGACCTATGGTGCTGAGGGTTAAATAGCCCCAACCAATCCAAGAGTCCGGTGTGCCTACGCTATCAAGAAAACGCACCCCGACGATCATCGCTAAAAAACCATTGAACAGGGCGAACCAGTGCCCCCAACTCACTAAGCGTGATACGCGATCACGTCCTAACTCTTTTTTCCGCTCAATCATAGGGTTCCGCTAATCTTGATAGTTCTTATGCGTATTATTGTCTACTGTACGCGAGTAATAGATGACTGGCAAAGTTTGCAAGTTGTCTTTACCGTGTTTGTCTTTACCGAGTTGGGTAATTAGCCTTTTACTGATTGCGCTAATGCTTTGGCAAATTGCTCTGCTACAGCTTGTCGTGCTTCAGCAGGGACTTTGCGTTCTAGAAGATCGGTGACACAATTACCCAACACCATCAGGCTTAAATCTGTTGGTGCGTCATGTTTTGCTAAAACAGCAAGCAGTTCTGCGATGATAGTTTCAACTTGGGTATTAGAATATTTTGATTGAATTGCCATAATTTTAAACAGTGTTCACTGGTAATACGAAATAACTGGCTATGATAGCGTATTTTAGGCCGCGGTGCCGTATGTTTTTATCTGCAACTCGCGCAAATTCAGCGAGTAATACCAAGATAGATTTATCACTTAGGTCTGGTATGATGTCGAGCTTAGATAAATTTGCCAGCCGTTGGTTTTTGTTTAGGCAAATGTAACCATTATGGTGATTATTTTCTGCGGAAAATAGCCACAATTATTTAAGTCGAGGCTTATGAGTATTAACGTTGAACAAGCAATTATTCATGCTATCTCTCAAGATGGTGAAGGCCAGCTAAGTTGCCGATTGCGCCCACAACCTTTGCTAAACAGTCAAGCAGTCGAAACCATGCTAGACGAGCTGCATCAAACTTATACGACTAAAGCAGGTAAAGGTTTTGGTCATTTTGGTACTCATGGTGATGACGGTGAGGCGAACCCGAAGTTTAAAGACGCACTTACCGAGTATCGTAATGGTGAATTAGGCTTTGTTGAGTTTTCTAGTATTGCTGGTAAGTTGCTGCAAGAAGAGCTCGCCAAGTATGATTTTAGTCAAGGCGGCTTTCTGTTGTTGTCCTGTTATACCTACATGACCAGTGATTATCTGTTTGTCTCGCTGCTTAACGCTAAATCATCGATGACCGTATTGGATGATATGGAGCTGTCGCAAAACACCCATTTAGATCTAAACAATGTGCAATTAGCTGCCCGGATTGATCTAACAGAGTGGCAGGCTGAGCCTGACTCGAAAAAGTATATCTCCTTTGTTCGTGGCAGAGCGGGTCGCAAAGTGGCGGATTTCTTCCTTGATTTTATGGGGTGTGTTGAGGGTGTGAACACCAAAGTTCAAAACAAGCAGTTGATGAACGCGGTTGAAGACTTTGTAGCCAGCAGTGAGTTGACTAAGGATGAGCGTCAGCAGGCGCGCGAAAAGGTGTTCGAGTATTGCACCGAGCGTGTTGAGGTGGGAGCAGACATTGAGCTTAAAGATTTAGCCGATGAACTTGCAGACTCAGGTATGGACTCCTTTTACGATTTCGCCCAAGGCGGCGATTATGAATTAGAGGATGAATTTCCTGGTGATAAGCCCACCTTGAGACAGTTGAAGAAGTTTTCGGGTACTGGTGGTGGCGTGACCTTGAGCTTTGATGGTGCTCATTTGGGTGAGCGGGTTATTTACGATCCGATTTCAGATTCTATCTTGATTAAGGGTGTACCCGCTAACTTGAAAGATCAGCTAGATCGTCGTCTAAAGGGCGGTCATTAGGCTGAGTGAAAGGCTTGCTTGACAGTGACTGCATGACAGATATACCCATTAAAAAGGCGCTCAAAAGAGCGCCTTTTTTATTTGGTTGGTATAAGCCACTCGCCGTTTGGTAAGCAGTAATTTGCTGGGATTAACATCATGATGGGGATTATCTTGCGTCAGTAGTTAATCTTTGGCATTTTCATAGGTATAATTCGCCTCTGCTTTGCATTCATTGTTCATCATGTCAGCATCACAGCATGAATGATGGCATTGCATTAGCGTAGAGCCCTTGGCATGTTGCTTATGGGCGGTATTTAAGGTGGACTGTTTTTCTGCCTAGGAGAAAAGATGCAACTGTTTGTTAGAGATTTAACTGTCATTGATTTTTCTTACCTTTGCCCAATTAGAGGTATGGTGGGAGAAAGTTGGATTGTCGATGTGTTACTGGATGGTGGCCTAGACGATCAAAATATGGTGTTAGACTTTTCGAAAGTAAAACGCACCATTAAAGACACCATTGACGATGTTGCAGACCATCGTCTGCTAATCCCCACTGCGTGTGCTGAAGTTAGATGGCAGCAGCAAGGGGATAGAGTATGGATGGATTTCAATAGCCTTAAAGGCAGTATCCATTTGGCATGCCCGTCTCAAGCGTTCGCTTTGATCCCCACCGAGATCATCGATTTTGATAGCGTCAATGCGTTTTTGCAAAAAGCATTAAAAGAAGTGTTACCTGATAATGTTGACGGCATCGCATTAACTTTGCGCAATGAGATTCATGATGCGCCGTTTTACCACTATTCCCATGGGTTGAAGAAACACAATGGTAATTGTCAGCGCATCGCGCATGGCCATCGCAGCCCAATTAATATTTTTGAAAATGGTATTCCTGCGCCCAAGCTTGATGAGCAATGGGCCAAGCGTTGGCAGGATATTTATTTAGGTACCGATGAAGATGTGGTTGCTGTGAGCGAAATGAGTTTATCGGCACAAAGTGTGGCTACCGATGATACCCATTATGGCTTCAGTTATATTGCGCCACAAGGTGAGTTTCAGCTAGCGATGCCTAAGAAACGCTGTGAAATCATCCCCCATGACACCACCGTTGAGTTGCTTGCTGACTTTATTGCTAGCACCTTGGCAGCCCAAACGCCGCAAAGTGAATTTAAAGTGATTGCCTATGAAGGGATTGGTAAAGGTGCTATTGCGGTAAAAGGGCAACAAGGTTAACACAGTGCAGTTTGGCTCAGTACCAGTGGGTTTACAGGTTTGATTTGGCTTAATTGAAGTGAGTTTTCATCATAAGGAATGGTTTTGAATCAATCGAGAGTTTATCGTCAGCGTAGTGCAGTACAAGCGATGTTGGTCAGTGGGTTAATGCTGCTTGGATTGAGTTTACCCACTCAGGCTCAAGTGCAGTTGCATGGCAAGATGGAGCAGGGCGCGTTGATTCGCGGTGAAACCCTTCCTGGCACCCAAGTAAGACTTAACGATGTTGATATTGACGTGACGCCAGATGGCAAATTTGTTTTCGGTTTTGAACGTCAGGCAAAGTTATCGCAACAACTGAGTTTAGTTTACCCTGATGGATTGACTCAGATTAAGCCGTTAACCATCAGCGAGAAGCAATACAAAATCGATCGCGTTAATGGCATTGCCAAGAAAATCATGAAGCCAGATCCTAAAGCCCAGGCGCGCGCAGCCAAAGACAGCAAACAAGTTAAAGCAGCGCGCAATACCTTTTCAGCGCAACAAGCGTTTAGCCAAGACTTTATCTGGCCCCTAACCGGCCGCATTTCAGGTGTTTATGGCAGCCAACGTGTATATAACGGTAAACCTGGCAATCCGCATTATGGTGTGGATGTGGCTGCTAAAACGGGCACTGTGGTGGTTGCGCCGCAAGATGGGGTGATCACATTGGCCGTTGCCGACATGTTCTATTCCGGCGGCACGATTATTTTGGATCATGGCTATGGGGTCAGTTCGAGCTTTTTGCACTTAAGCAAGCTTTATGTCGAACCAGGACAAGTGATAAAGCAAGGTGAACCAATTGCCGAGGTTGGTGCAACAGGGCGAGCCACCGGTCCTCATTTAGATTGGCGCATCAATTGGTATCAAATGCGACTCGATCCGGTCACTGTGGTGCCCGATATGGCTAGCGTGTTGAAAAAACAGTGATGATTCTCCACTGAAAACAGCGATATTGTTTAAATAAAGCATATAAAAACGCAGGTCATTACCTGCGTTTTTTGTGGGTGAGATTCACCTATTGGCCGAAACGATTTTGTAAGTAATCAAATACCGCCCGAATACCAAATGCTTCACCACCGATTGGGCGTCCAGGTAGTTGACGGTTATTCCAAGCCATTACGTCAAAGTGACTCCAGCTAATGTCATCATCAACAAAGGCTTCTAAATATAGCGCTGCAGTGATCGCGCCGCCAAAAGGTGTCTTGGCACAGTTGGCGATATCAGCAATATCACTGCCGGTGAGTTCTAGATAGGGCTTATGTAACGGCATACGCCAAATCGGATCTTGTACCGCTAGACCTGATTCTGTCATCGCCGCGGCAACAGCGTCATCATTGCTGAAAAAGCCCGGTAACTCAGTACCCAGTGCAATACGCATTGCGCCGGTTAAGGTTGCAAAGTCAATCATCAGCTCTGGTTTATCATTGTTGGCTTCTGCCAAGGCGTCACATAACACCAGGCGACCTTCGGCGTCGGTATTATCAATTTCAACCGTCAGGCCTTTACGGGTTTTAATCACATCTCCTGGGCGAAACGCATTGTCCGATACCGCATTTTCCACCGCCGGTACCAACACGCGTAAGCGAATGGGTAGGTTTGATGCCATGATTTGATGAGCAAGACCGATAACATGGGCTGCGCCACCCATATCTTTCTTCATCAATCGCATACCCGCACCAGGTTTAAGATCAAGACCGCCAGAATCAAAACAAACGCCTTTACCCACTAGGGTTACTTTAGGGGCATTTTCATCACCCCAAGTTAAGTCAATTAATCTTGGTTGGTTGGCGCTTGCACGGCCAACCATATGAATGGTTGGATAATTTTGCTCAAGTAACTCATCACCAATAATTTGATTGATATTTGCGCCAAACTCTTCAGCTAACGCAGTCATGGTTTCACCTAAGTGTTGCGGCATCATATCGGCAGCAGGGGTATTGACTAAATCGCGCACTAAGCTAACTGAACGTACCAGTTTCTGGCATTCATCAACCAGTTGGGCATTGTCGATGGTTAACACTGGGTACTGTTTGTCATTTTGTTTATATCGATCAAATTTGTATGCGCCTAATCCCCAGCTAAATGCTGCCACTTTTGACAGTGTCGTATCGGCGGCTAAGTGGTAATGCCCAGCCGGTAATTGATTGACTAAATCACCACACAACCAGTATGACTCGATATCATTGCTGACTAAAATGACCTGATCTAATGCACCTTCAGTATTGGGAATGATACTGTGGCCCTTGCCATTAAAATTAGTGGTAGTTAGCCAGTTTTTGACTTGTTGTGGCTGCTTGTCTAGCCAAGTTGGATATTGGTCGCTGCTAATAATATGTAGAGGAGTACCATCTTTGCTATGTACAATTAGCTGAGTTGTTTTAGAGCTTGTCATTGCGCGCTTCACTTATAGGTCATACAAAAGTTAACGGCTAGATTAGCAGGGTATTTGGTAGGGGGTAAAGCCAGCGACTATTTACTGATGCCTTTTTCACCAGCTTGTTTTAGTTTCTGTTTATGACGATTAAGTTCTGCTTTGCGCTGGGCTAAATTATTAAATGAGCTGGGTAAAATATCGACTTTAACCAGTTTACCTAGCTTGACCACCACAGGAATAGTGATGGGAGCAAATGGCAGTACGGCAAACACACCGAGTCCTAAGCCCTTGATCAGATCGGCTAATTGTTTATTAGCTTCTGCCAACTCTTCTTTGCTTGCACTATTACGGGTATAGCGCTTGTAGATCACCAACATGTCTTTGGTTTCTTGAGTCTCTTGCGACAGGGCATCTTTTAGTACCAACATATCTCGCTTGAGTCGCAACCAAAATCGACGATGGCCAATCCGTAACACCCGCACAGGGGCTCTGTGGATATGACGATAGATTTTCATGGCGCGGATTGTCGCACAGCTTTAGGGGTAACTCCTACCTTTAGTTCTACTATTTGCCCTTGTTATGCGACTAATGTCTATAAGCGTATAAATTGTGCGCAATTTTTTTGCAAGAACCCGCGCACATCCGGTTTTGCAGCTAGTTGAGTGGCGACTAATTCAGTGAGATGTTGATTTTGTCGACAATCTGTTGGGTTTTAGCTTGACCTTACGCATATATTTGCCTACATTGTCGACAATTCGTTATTTTTGTGAGCTAGGTCAAATGAGTTTCTTTTCTGAGCAACCGGTAACTGCGGCGGATAAAACCTTCATACAATTGCGTCAAGACATTGTTGAGGGGGTGATTGTTGCCGGGACTAAGCTTAGTGAAGCTGAATTGTCGACAAAGTATCAAGTGAGTCGTGCCATCATTCGTGAAGCAATAAACCGCCTAGAGTCTTGTCGAATTGTTGAGCGTAAGGCGAATGTCGGGGCTCGTGTTGCATCTTTAACTGCAGCAGGACTGGTTGAGCTTTATCAAGTGCGCGAAGCGCTAGAAGGTATGGCGGCGCGGCTGGCGGCCAAAAACATGTCTGATGAAGAGATTGCCGATCTTAATGGGTTATTGAATAACCACTTCGATAAAGTCAAAACCGGGGAATCCTATTATCAAGAGGCTGGTGATGTCGACTTTCACTACCGGATCATCATTGGCAGCAAGAATCACCACCTAATCAATATGTTGACTAATGGTATCTATCACTTGGTGCGGATGTATCGGGTGCAACTAGGCATGGCTGGTCCGCGAGTGACAACAGCCTTTGATGAGCACCGAAATATTGTCAATGCCATCAGCAATCGTGATGAAGAATTAGCTGAAATGCTAATGCGACGCCACATCATGTATTCCAAAAATAATATAGAAGCAAAATTAACCTAAATTGTTAGCCAATTATAAGAGAGCAACACCATGAGCGCAGGAAAAAAGTTTCGTCAAGCATTAGCGGACAACCAACCATTACAGATAGTCGGTACCATTAACGCTTATTCAGCGATGATGGCTAAGCAGATCGGCCATCAAGCCATTTATTTGTCAGGTGGTGGCGTTGCCAATGCCTCTTATGGTTTACCGGATTTAGGCATGACTTCACTCAATGACGTCATTGTTGATGTGCAGCGTATTACCGCAGCATGTGACTTGCCGCTGATGGTTGACATTGATACTGGCTGGGGCGGCGCTTTTAATATTGCCAAAACCATTCGTGATATGGAAAAGGCCGGCGCTGCGGCAGTGCACATGGAAGATCAGGTTGCGCAGAAACGTTGTGGTCATCGACCAAATAAAGAGATTGTCTCCTGTGAAGAGATGGTTGATCGCATTAAAGCTGCGGTAGATGCGCGAACAGATCCTGACTTTTTCATCATGGCCCGTACCGATGCATTTGCTCAAGAAGGGTTAGAAGCGGCCATTGAAAGAGCTAAAGCCTATGTGGCCGCTGGTGCCGACGGTATATTTGCAGAAGCAGTGAAAACAGAAGAACACTATCGCGCGTTTAGCGAAGCCTTAGATGTACCTATCTTGGCCAATATCACCGAGTTCGGTCAAACGGAGTTGTGGAATAAGCAACAACTTGGTGAGTGGGGATGCGCCATGGTGTTGTATCCACTGAGTGCCTTTAGAGCGATGAATAAAGCTGCTGAGTTGGTATACAGCAGCATATTAAATGATGGCGATCAAAAGGCGGTGGTTGACACCATGCAAACTCGCATGGAGTTATACGATTACCTAGGTTATCACGCTTACGAGCAAAAGCTTGATGCGCTATTTAGCGAAGGTAAAAACAAATAAGTTTTTAGCGTTATAGAACAAGCCCTACGGTGGTGTGTCAACTGCATACCACCGTTAATAAATGCAAAAAGCAACACAATAAGATAACCCAAATCAAACGTTCGTCAGGAAGACAGCGTGGTTTAGCGGTTACAAATCGATTGAGGAGAGCGTCATGGTTGATAAGAAGTTAGGTGGAGCAGGTCTACGTGGTCAAAGTGCAGGTGAAACCGCATTATGTACTGTGGGTAAATCAGGTAGTGGATTAACTTACTGCGGGTATGATGTATCAGATCTTGCAGACAATGCGACCTTTGAAGAGGTTGCTTATCTGCTATTTAACGGTGAACTACCCACCGTCGATCAGCTGGCGACATACAAGGCAGAGCTGAAAACCATGCGCGACTTGCCTCAGGCATTAAAAGAAGTGTTGCAGCGTATTCCGCAAGATGCTCACCCTATGGATGTCATGCGTACCGGTTGCTCATTTTTAGGTAATCTAGAGCCCGAAAATGACTTTAGCGAACAAAGCCGTGCAGCCAACCGCTTACTAGCCGCGTTTCCGGCTATTATGTGTTACTGGTATCGCTATTCGCACGATGGTGTAGAGATAGACTGTAACAGTGAAGAAGACTCGATTGGCGGCCACTTTTTACGTTTGCTAAATGGCACGACACCGTCTGAACAACATCGCCGCGTCATGGACGTGTCGCTTATTCTGTATGCAGAGCATGAGTTTAACGCCTCGACCTTTACCGCCCGTGTTTGTGCATCGACATTGTCAGATATGTTCTCTTGTATTACTGGCGCAATTGGTACGCTGCGTGGTCCACTTCATGGCGGTGCAAATGAAGCGGCAATGGATATGATCCAAAAGTTCACATCACCTGAAGATGCCAAAACGCAAATGGCCGGTATGCTTGAGCGTAAAGAGAAGATCATGGGCTTTGGTCATGCAATTTATCGTACTTCTGATCCACGTAACGTGATCATTAAAGCTTGGTCGGAAAAACTGGCCCATGAGTTTGGTGATACCAGCTTGTATGACATTTCCGTCGCCTGTGAAGAGTACATGTGGGACACCAAGAAACTGTTCTGTAATGCTGATTTCTTCCATGCGTCGGCCTATCATTTTATGGGCATACCCACTAAGTTGTTTACCCCTATTTTTGTTTGTTCTCGATTAACTGGTTGGGCTGCTCATGTGATGGAGCAACGCAGCAACAACCGTATTATTCGTCCAAGTGCTGACTACATCGGCAGTGAGCCACGTAAAGTCACCCCCATAGCTGAACGCTAACAAACCTTTGCGGTGCCACAGACTTAATTGCTGTGGCATCGGTATTCATTTTTTTGGGGAACTGCATATGAACAGCCAATATAGAAAGCCGTTAGCGGATACCGGGTTAGATTACTTTGACACCCAAGCTGCGGTAGATGCGATTAAACCAGGCGCTTACGCGTCCTTGCCTTATACATCTCGTGTGCTCGCTGAGAACTTAGTGCGACGTTGTGAGCCTGAGAAACTCACTGCGTCGCTACAACAAATCATTGAACGCAAACGCGACCTCGACTTCCCATGGTTTCCCGCTCGTGTCGTATGTCACGATATTTTAGGGCAAACCGCGCTGGTGGACTTGGCGGGCTTACGTGATGCCATTGCCGCAAAAGGTGGTGATCCTTCAAAGGTCAACCCGGTTGTGCCGACCCAGTTAATTGTGGATCACTCTTTAGCCGTTGAGCATGCGGGGTTTGAACCCGATGCATTTGAAAAGAATCGTGCTATTGAAGACCGTCGTAATGAAGACCGTTTTCATTTTATTAATTGGACCAAAACTGCATTTGAGAATATTGATGTGATCCCGCCTGGTAATGGCATTATGCATCAAATTAATCTCGAGAAGATGTCCCCTGTGGTTCATGCCCGTGATGGTGTTGCTTTCCCTGATACGCTAGTGGGTACCGATAGCCATACCCCCCATGTAGATGCCCTTGGTGTTATTGCCATTGGGGTTGGCGGTCTTGAAGCAGAAAGTGTGATGCTAGGTCGCGCCTCTTATATGCGTTTGCCAGACATTATTGGTGTTGAGTTAGTGGGTGAGCGCCAAAGTGGTATCACGGCAACGGACATCGTATTGGCCATTACCGAGTTTTTACGAGAGCAGCGTGTTGTTTCCTCCTACCTGGAGTTTTTTGGCGATGGTGCAAGAGCATTGACCCTAGGAGACAGAGCCACTATCTCGAATATGACGCCGGAATTTGGCGCCACTGCTGCGATGTTCTATATCGATGAAAAAACCATAGATTACTTAACCTTAACTGGCCGTGATGATGAGCAAGTTAAACTAGTTGAAACCTATGCCAAACAAACCGGTTTGTGGGCGGATGCATTAGATACTGCGCAATATGAGCGGGTACTGCAGTTTGATTTGTCCAGTGTCGGGCGTAATATTGCGGGTCCATCTAATCCTCATAAACGGGTTGCAACAACGGATCTTGCAGCACAAGGCATTAGTGGCGAAGTTGAAAACGAACCTGGGTTAATGCCTGATGGCGCGTGTATTATCGCCGCGATAACCAGCTGTACTAACACCAGTAATCCGCGCAACGTGATTGCTGCAGGCTTATTAGCGCGTAATGCCAATGCCAAAGGTCTGAGTCGTAAACCTTGGGTAAAAACATCACTTGCGCCGGGCTCTAAAGCAGTACAACTTTATTTAGAAGAAGCGAAGCTGCTTCCTGAACTGGAACAGCTTGGTTTTGGTATTGTCGCCTTTGCTTGCACCACCTGTAACGGCATGAGTGGCGCGCTCGACCCGGTGATTCAGCAAGAAGTGATCGATCGGGATCTATACGCTACTGCTGTACTATCTGGAAACCGAAACTTTGACGGCCGTATTCATCCATACGCCAAGCAAGCATTTTTGGCTTCGCCGCCGTTAGTGGTTGCCTATGCGATTGCCGGAACAGTCCGATTTGATATCGAAAAAGACGTGTTAGGTTATGACAATGAGGGACAAGCGGTAACCTTAAAAGATATCTGGCCATCGGATGAAGAAATTGACGCGGTGATTGCAGCCAGTGTTAAACCTGAGCATTTCCGCCAAGTTTATCAACCTATGTTTGACATAAAAGTCGACTATGGCAATGCTGAACACCAAACTAAACCTTTGTATGACTGGCGCCCACAGAGTACCTATATTCGTCGACCTCCATATTGGGAAGGTGCCCTAGCAGGCGAAAGAACCATGAAAGGTATGCGTCCTTTAGCGGTATTGGGTGACAACATTACCACTGACCATTTATCACCGTCTAATGCGATTATGTTAGACAGCGCCGCGGGTGCATACCTGCACAAAATGGGGCTGCCAGAAGCTGACTTTAACTCCTATGCCACCCACCGCGGCGATCACCTCACAGCACAACGAGCGACATTTGCTAATCCGAAACTGTTCAATGAAATGGTGAAAGAAAACGGCCAAGTGAAGCAAGGGTCTTTAGCGAGAATAGAACCTGAAGGCCAAGTGTCACGCATGTGGGAGGCGATTGAAACCTACATGGAACGTAAACAACCGCTAATCATCATTGCTGGTGCTGATTATGGTCAAGGCTCGAGTCGAGACTGGGCAGCAAAAGGCGTGCGTTTAGCGGGGGTTGAGGTCATTGTCGCAGAAGGGTTTGAGCGTATTCATCGAACCAACCTAGTGGGAATGGGGGTATTGCCACTTGAATTTACCAACGGTGACAATCGCCATACCTATCAAATTGATGGTAGCGAGACTTATGATGTTGTTGGTGAGCGAACTCCGGGTGCAGAGCTCACTTTAATCATGACAAGGCGTAACGGTGAGCAAGTCAACATTGCGGTTAAGTGTCGACTTGATACCCAAGAAGAGTTATCGATTTATGAAGCGGGCGGTGTACTGCAGCGATTTGCTAAAGACTTTCTCGAAAAAGGGGACAGTGAATGAGCATAACCAGTTTCGCGCCGCAAATTCGTGTGCCAGCAACTTACATGCGTGGCGGTACCAGTAAAGGGGTATTTTTCTCTTTATCTGATTTACCACCAGCAGCACAGGTTGCAGGAGCCGCAAGAGATGAGCTATTACTTCGGGTCATTGGTAGTCCAGATCCCTATGGCAAACATACCGATGGCATGGGCGGGGCGACCTCAAGTACCAGTAAAACGGTGATTGTCTCTGCAAGTAGCCGCGATGATCATGACGTGGATTATCTATTTGGCCAAGTGGCGATTGATAAAGCGTTTGTCGATTGGAGTGGCAATTGTGGTAATTTATCTGCCGCCGTTGGCGCGTTTGCGGTGCATGCTGGTTTAATCAGTGCCGACAAAATGATTGAGAACGGTGTATTGTCTGTGCGCATTTGGCAGGCCAATATCAATAAAACCATCATCGCCCATGTGCCAATCACTGCTGGCCAAGTGCAAGAAACTGGCGATTTTGAACTTGATGGTGTGACCTTTGCGGCGGCAGAAATCGGTGTTGATTTTAATGAACCCGCTGCTATGCCTAAAGCTGGAGAGATGAGTCAGTTGTTCCCGACAGGAAAGGTGGTTGATACGCTTCGCTTGCCCGATGATGTGTTTAATGGCGCTGAGATCAGGGCCACTATGATTGATGCGGGTATCCCGACTATTTTTGTTAATGCTGATGATATTGGTTATCGCGGTGACGAGCTGCAAGATGAAATCAACAATGATGTCGATGCATTAGCCATGTTTGAGGCACTTCGAGCTATTGGCGCAGTGCGTATGGGGCTGATTAATGATGTTAGTGAGGCAGCAGGTCGCCAACATACGCCCAAAATCGCCTTTGTCTCGCCGTCGTCGACTTATCTTGCATCAAGCGGTAAACAGGTGGCTGCCGATGATATTGATTTTAATGTCCGGGCATTGTCAATGGGTAAGTTACACCATGCCATGATGGGAACCGCGGCGGTAGCCATTGGTACCGCAGCCGCGATACCGGGAACCTTGGTCAATTTAGCAGCCAGTGCTAATTTTGCCTTGAGTCAGTCGCCATTGCCGCTAGACAGTGTTAATTTTGGCCATCCTTCTGGCACCTTAAAAGTGGGCGCAAAGGCACAGTTGTCTGCACAAGGGTGGGTGGTGACTCAAGCATCGATGAGCCGCAGTGCTCGAATACTCATGGAAGGTTGGGTCAGAGTGCCATACAGGCATTAGCTTATAGTTATTATGTCAAGCGCCTATTATCCTAGATAGTAGGCGCTTTTTTATGTGCTTGGGAAACGATGTTTTTAATGATAAATCAACGGTCTAATATTATCAGGTATTCGTTAGGTAAGCCTATCAATTGTCTTTCATCAGTTCATCTAAACGGGTCAAGATTATCTTGTTCAATTAAGCTGCCGAACTTGCTTAGTTGAGAATCAGCGTTAACTTTAAATAGTGGCAGATTTGGAGTTGCTTTTGAGGTATTGGCTAATAGTGTTGTTAATGTGGTGCATAGCTGGGCAGGGACAGGCGTCTGATGCTCAAAGACAAGTTGTGCCACTTTATACCTACCATTATATGCCGCCTTATGTGGTCGACTCGCAAAAGCAAATTGGCTTATTCTATGAAGTGGCGCGCTTCTTTAATCAACAACAGCAAGAGTATGATTTTCAAGTCTCTTATATTCCACGTAAACGGTTAAATTACCAATTGGAACAACATGAGTTTGATGGTTTGGTGATTGGCGTGAATCCAGTGTGGTTTCAAGACCGTGAAAAAAAGAAATATTTGTGGACTGCTGCGTTTATGCTAGACCAAGATGAGTTTCTTTCCCACCGAAGTAAGCCATTTGAATACCAAGGTAAAGCGTCGTTAGTCGATAAACAAATCGGCGGGATCAGTGGTTTTCGATATCACACGGTAGATAACTTGGTTGCGCAGGGGCTAGCAACACGAATTGATACCTCTAATGAATCACGGCTATTAAAAATGTTGCTTAAAAAGCGCTTTGATTGCGCCATCGTGTCTCGAGCCACCACTATTTATTATCAAACCTTATTGAAAACCAATCAGGAGTTGTATTTCTCTTCTAAACCACATGACATATATACCCGCCATTTTCTGGCGCCTATAGAGGCGCCGCACTTACATCAAGTGGTGGAAACCTTGATTTCTCAGTTGGTGGCTATGAAAAACTGGCAACAATT
Source organism: Shewanella waksmanii (assembly GCF_043643685.1). Classification (GTDB taxonomy): domain Bacteria; phylum Pseudomonadota; class Gammaproteobacteria; order Enterobacterales; family Shewanellaceae; genus Shewanella; species Shewanella waksmanii_A. Next base: position 312,288 of record NZ_JBHZSN010000004.1, on the reverse strand, counting down.
GATGCATCAATATCAGACAACACTACAAGTAGAAAACCCTTAGCCAGTGCGTAAGCTAAGAATATCGTCAATATCATAGGGTGCAGGAAACTGGCTAAAGTCACTATTTTTTTGATCAATGGCGTAAATAGACATGCGATCGGCCAGTTCATTACCTTCAATACCTATGTGAGCGGCAACATGACTGATTTTTAATGGCGTTTTAAGTTGATCATATAGCTGATGGGCAGATTGGATAATCGGTAAATTTTTTATATCTCCGGCTGTTTTGCGTTTCCAGCCTTTTGCTTTCCAACCATATGCCCAGTTGGTGACGCAATTTAATGCATATTGAGAATCACTGTGAATATGCACTTGTTTACCCAATTGAATGTACTTTTCTGCCAGCAGTAATGCCTGATAAAGTGCATTTAATTCGGCGCTATTATTCGTGCCATCTGGATGATAAAGGCCAAACCAGAGTTGCTCAAGCTGGCCTTGTTGGTACAGGGCGAGTCCAGAGCCAGCTTCGCCAGGATTAGGCTCACAGCCGCCATCAGTATAGATATCGATATCAGCGTTTGGCGCGGCGGACTTACTGGGGTTTTGCGTGGTTGCTGTTGTAGTTTGTTTGGCTTTACTACTGGTTGGTGTCGGCTGTTGCGCAAATGCAGCTTCGGCTTCCGCTAATGTTTTAAATGACTTGTATTTAGCGCCTGCAAATCCGTCTACTTGTGCTTTTGCCGTTGGCCAGTCAGTGAAAATGCCAGTTTTTCTTCCTGCCCAGATAACGTAGTATTTTTTAGCCATATTGATTCCGTAAAAAGATAAAATTAAGCCGCCAAAGATGAAGCGAGTCGCTATTTGCTATTGCTGCAACTTGATAATAATTTGACAAAAAAGTCACTGCCTTTTTTGTTGGCAAAGGCGATATTGCGCTCAGGAATAGACTCTGGGTCATCATAATCTGCAAGGGCTTTTTCCATGCTCGCTTCACGAATGATGTGAAGGGTTGGAAAAGGTGAGCGGTTGGTAAAATTGGCCGGACTATCTTGGGGCTCGCCATCAAAACAGTAGTCGGGATGGAAACTGGCCAGTTGATATATGCCTTCGTAACCTTGTTCAATCAATAAATCATTAGCGATATCCACTAAATCAAGATAGCTGTAAAAACCTTCAAACCCACGAGGTAAAATAAATAGTGTCGTTTCTATTTGTGGACTTTCATCAAGGGTCTCGCAGGCTTTGATGAGTGACATCAACACGGTAGATAGTTCAGTGTCCTCAACAGTTTGGTAGTGAATGGTATTGTTGAGTACTTCTTGGCGTGCAAACGGGCAAATATTGTATTTCATGATCACGCGCTCAACCCAGTTTTTGGTTTGCTGCGCGGGCGTTAACGTCTCAGCACTCATAGTGTTATTTTTAATTGGGATTATTGGGGAGCCATCATAGGTATGATGGAGGCAACAAGCAAGAGTGCCATTGAGATATTGAATATCCGTTGCTGGCGTTGATTTTTAAGTAACTTCTTTAAGCCAATCCCAAACCCAAGCCAAACCAATGCGCAGGGCAGGGCAACAGCGAGAAAAATACTGGCAATGCTGATCACTTGTGGCACTAAAGGTTGCTCAATAGAAGTAAATGTTGCCACTGCGCCAATGGCCATGATCCAACCTTTCGGGTTCACCCACTGAAATGCAGCAGCTTGTATAAAGGTTAATGGTTTAGCTTTCACTACACCATCCATTTTGCTACTGCTGTTAGCAATGAGCCAAGCAAGGTACAGCAAGTAGCAGATACCAATATATTTAATCACGGTATGTAGCACAGGATATTGGCTAAACAGCCCAGATAGTCCTAGTCCAATGGCCAAAACCATAAGTGGAAACCCAATGCAGATCCCAGTTAAATGAGGCAGTGAGCGTTGGATGCCAAAATTAACCCCAGAGGTCATTAACATAATGTTGTTGGGACCCGGGGTGATGCCCGATGAAAATGCAAACAGGGCAACAGCGACAATAAACTCCATACTCATGACTCGAAAATAGTAAAACAACGGCTTATCTTGGCGAAGTTCAACGTGTTAAGCCAGTGATTTTTCCTTATTGCCATCGTTGACAAGTTTTTCAATCACTGATTTTTGTTAGTTAAGCCACTGATCTTAGTCAGCTATCAATCGCATTTATTCATTCCTTTGCTACTAAAGCAAAAAAATCTCGACTTACCAATGTTGCATATTGCATACAATATTTGTTATAAATAATTTTGTAACAAAAATTTAACTTTTTGTTCTCAAAAAATAACAAATGCAGCTTGAGATATTTCCGTAGAGAAATCGCCAAGTATCTGAACTGAGTAACATTGCCGCAGGGCGTTTGCCCTGCTGACTTTTTGATTGGAGAATCAGCATGAAAAAATCACCTCAACAGCAGTTTAGTGCGCGCGGGAAATTTCGCGCCTCGCTGCTAGCGCTAGCCTGCTCAGCAGCACTGGTGCCAGCGTCAAATCTATCTGCAAACAGTTTACAACACGGCAAGGATGCGGTGACTCCAGTTACACAAACACAAACACAAAAAAACAATCCATCGATTGTAGACCGTAAGCCTGGTCAGTCTGCATCAATGGCTACCGCCCAGCGCCACCTTTCTAGTATTAAGCAGGATAAAAATAATCAAATAAAAGGGCCACAAGGGCTACAAGGAAATATGGGACCGCAGGCGGAAGCGGATCCATGTAATGGCTATGAGCAGTTTAATAACCTTAGTGGCGCTGCGCTGTATGACTTTGTCCGCAGTGCAGATTTTGCGTGTATATCGGAGCTTTATTCAAAAAATGACGCTACGGCTGTTGCCGCTTATCAAGCGCAAAATGTCATTGACGTTGCCAACTTTGCCAAAGCGCAGGCTGCGACTTATGACAGTAGCACTGGCAGTGAAATGTTAAACCTTATCTATTTCTTGCGTGGTGCTTTTTATATTGAGTACTACAACAATGGGTTAACTTACAGTCATAATCAGCCTGCAAATGCCTTGCGAGACTTGCTGATAGCTTATACGGCTAATCCAGTTTTTAACGCCACTACAGATATGCAAGGTAACACTTTACAAGAGTTTTTCATTGCATGGGATAGCGCCGACAGCATTTACGAATCCGTAGCGTCTATCACTAAATACCTTGATGGTTTTACTCCCGAGCACCTTGCAGTACCTGCTCACCGAACCGCAATGACCAAGGCGTTAACAACATTGTATTATGGCAAGTGGGATAACCAATATACCCAAGCTGCCATGGAGTTTGGCGATTTACGTGCTGCACTGCTTAAAGTTGCAACGTCTGATTACATTATTAACTCTGCCTATAGCTGGGAATCTTCTGACGCTTTCCATGAGTTTGGTCGCTTCTATGTCTATCAAGCTGATTGGAACCTACCTTTGAGCTTAAAAACTGAGCTTAATACTGGTACTGAAACTTATATGAATAAGTTTGAGCGACTATCTAAAGAATGGGCTGATGCTGCCGGTTATCTTGATTACTATAACCCTGGCCAATGTGAGCAATTTGGTATCTGTAACTGGGAGCAAGAGTTAGAAGATACAGTGCTTTCAATTCACTATAGTTGTAGCAGTACCATCAATATTCGTGCTCAGCAGATGACGAATGCCGAGCTACAACAGTCTTGCGATTTAATGGGTGAAGAAGAGATCTTGTTCCATGATGTGTTGGCAACAGGTTATCAGCCCGTCGCCGATGACAATAACACTAACCTTGAAGTGAATATTTTCGATAGTTATGACGACTATGATCAGTATGCTGGCACTATCTTTGGCATCAGTACTGACAATGGTGGCATGTACTTAGAAGGTACTCCTTCTCAAGTGGGTAACCAAGCGCGCTTTATTGCCCACGAAGCGACATGGACAGACGAAATACTCGTTTGGAATCTGCGCCACGAATATGTCCATTATCTTGACGGTCGTTTTAACCTGTATGGCGCGTTTAACTATTTTGACATCGATACGGGCAAATCGGTTTGGTGGTCAGAAGGTTTGGCTGAATATATTTCGCAACAAAACCGAAATGATGATGCGATCGCACTTGCACGCACCCAGGAGTTTAGCTTAAGTGAAATTCTGTCCAATACTTATAACAGTGGTACTGACCGAGTTTACCGTTGGGGTTATCTGGCCGTTCGCTTTATGTTTGAAGAGCAGCGCGGCGATGTGGAAGAGCTACTTGTGCTGGCAAGAGCAGGTGATGCAGCAGGTTGGTTAGCGTATATCAACAACAATATTGGTACTCAATATGATACGCAGTGGAACAACTGGCTATTGACCGTAAGTAGTAATGACACACCGTTAAGTGGTGGTGGCTCGACCCCGGTCGACAGTGATGGCGATGGTGTGATTGATAGTGAAGATGCTTTCCCACTAGATCCTACTGAAACGAAAGATTCTGACGGTGATGGGGTAGGTGATAACGCCGATGCGTTCCCAAATGATGCCACAGAGACCGCGGATAGCGACGGTGATGGTTATGGTGATAATTCCGATGCCTTCCCAAGCGATCCTAACGAGTGGGCTGATGAAAATGGTAACGGAATTGGTGACAACGCTGATGCTGATAATGGCGGTGGCGCACCCATAGGGCACTGCGGGGCGACCACAACCACCGACGGTAACATTAATCAAGATGAAGCCGCTTGTGTCGCAGGTACGGGGACGAATTATTTCTATACCTATGTAGATAGCGATAATACTCAGCTATACATCTCAACAGCCGGTGGTAATGGCGATGTTGATATTTACTTTAACCAAGATACATGGGCAAGTGCTAGTAACTACACCGCGCAGTCAGCATCGAGTGGAAATGATGAGTTGATCAGCGTTGTGGCTAACCGTGGTTGGGTATATGTGTCAACGGTGGCTAGTGCTGCTTTTGATGGGGTGAGTTTAACCATTAGCCAATCAGCACCGAGTGATGGTGGTAACAATGGTGGTGATAACGGTGGAGATACCGGGGGGACTGTAGTGGCAGATGCGTGTGCTACATCAGCGCCTTATAGTTATGGTGGGCTGACCTTTGGTGAAGCTGTTTGTATCGCCGATGACCATTCAGCCTACTACTTCTATGTGCCTGCAGCGACAGCGAGCATTCAAATCGATACCGATCATGGTAGTGGTAATGTCAATGTTTATGCCAATGGTTCAACATGGGCAAGTGCGTCGGCCTTTGATGCTAAATCTGAGAACAGTGGTAATCGCGAATCAATTACGGTCAATTCGCCTGCAGAAGGCTGGTACTATGTCAGTGCCGATGGTGCACCAAATAGCCAAGGAGCAAGCTTAGTGGTCAACATGACAGCGCAATAAATGTAATTTTTAAGCGCGATTGTTAAGTAAAAGCATCGGCCTTTGGTCGGTGCTTTTTTGTTTTGATTACAAATGAGTCAGCTTAGGTTAACCTAGCTATTGTTAGATTAAGTTCATCCAGTTAGGGATATCATCAAATAAAGGAAACGATGAGTTTATGATGAAGAGATATTTAGCAGCGGCTGCGCTGATGATGACAGTGGGCTGTGCTAGCCAAGACACAGTAGATAATCCATTGTCTCGCACCACCATGGTGACCAGTGGTGATCTCAGTATGGTATCACATCAGAAAAATACTTATGCGTGGCATCCATCGGTTGATAATGTTGTTGCCGATGACCGCATTGATCAAGCCGCCGTAAAAGCCCATGTGCAGCAAGCGATTGATCAAGTCATGACTGAAAAAGGCTACCAGCGAGTAGGCTTGTCTTCTTCGCCTGCGATGTTAATTGGTTATGGTCTTGCATTGGAAGCAGAGATGAGTGATGCCGAGATCATGAAAAGGGCGGGCTTAGTGCCAGGGTTGTCGACCAAAAATGTCGATCATGACAAGTATGAGAAAGGTTCGGTATTGATAGCGGTATTTAATCCCAATCAAATTCAACCAGTTTGGCGAGTATTAGCGCAAGGTTTTACAGACTTTGAACAAAGCGCAAAGCAACGTCAATCGCGATTTGATATCTTGCTCGATAAAATGATGAAAGCGATCCCTAAAGCTTAAAGCTGATCAGCATATCAAGCTATGCAATATATGAAACTATAAAAAAGGCCAGTATTTTGATACTGGCCTTTTAGTTAAACATTGAGTTTATTTACTGAGTTTATCCATGCGGATGCGTGATGATTTTGCTAAGTCACGGATAAGCTGCTCAGAGTCTTGCCAGTGCAGGCAAGCGTCGGTAATACTCTTGCCGTAACAAAGAGGCTCACCAGCGACAACTTTTTGATTACCTTCTTCAATGAAACTTTCTGCCATGATCCCGGCAATAGCTGTGGAGCCAGATTCGATTTGCTGCATCACATCTTTGGCAACATTGAGTTGTTGCTTGTGTTGTTTTTGGCTATTGCCATGGCTGAAGTCAACCACCATGCGGTGTGATACACCTACTTGCTTAAGTTTGTCGGCAGCAGCCTGCACATCAGCTTCATGGTAATTAGGCTGTTTGCCCCCACGTAAAATAATGTGGCCATAAGGGTTACCGCTTGTACGATATACCGCCATGGCACCGTCTTTATCAGGGGAGTAGAAAATATGTGGCTCTTTGGCTGCGCGAACTGCATCCACAGCAATATTGATATTGCCGTCGGTACCGTTTTTAAATCCAACTGGGCATGACAGTGCCGATGCCATTTCGCGGTGAATTTGGCTTTCAGTGGTACGCGCACCCACGGCGCCCCAAGTAATAAGATCAGCGATGTATTGGCCGTTAACCATATCGAGGAACTCTGTCGCAATAGGTAGTTTTAGCTCTGTGATTTGTTGCAGTAATTCACGCGCTAAACGTAAGCCTTTATTCGCGTTAAAGCTGCCATCGAGATCGGGATCAGAGATAAGGCCTTTCCAACCTACTGTGGTGCGCGGTTTTTCAAAATAGACCCGCATTAAGATGCATAGGTCATCTTTAAGTTCAGTATGTAGCTTAGCTAAGCGTTTAGCGTAATCGATGGCACCCACAGTGTCATGGATCGAGCATGGGCCGATAATAACCAGTAAGCGCTTGTCTTCACCGGTTAAAATTGCTTCTACTTCACGACGTTGCTGGACTAGATAATCAGCAGCTTCTTGGGTGAGTGGATATTCAGCAGCCAACTTTGCAGGTGAAATTGCTTTGCAAAGCAGGGTGGTACGGAGTTCGTCTGTTTTAATGGTCATTCATTCTACCGAGCAATCGTGTAGGCATTTCGCCGTCTTACCTCGGATTATAACCAATAGCACGCGTGAGCACAGTGCTTAAACCAGCTAATTTGCTGTAAAATTTAAGCAACTGTGCAGTAAATTGTACAAAATCGTCAAAAATTACTCAGTTTTCCGCCCAAGTTAGAACATATGACGTTCTAAACCGGTGACGTCAAGTATCTTAGTTGCTATCTCTTCTACTGAATGATTGGTGGTGTTCACATAAGGAATACGCTCACGTTTGTACATCATTTCGACTTCTTTGACTTCGATACGGCATTGACGCAATGAGGAGTATCGGCTGTTCTCCATTCGGCTTTGACGGATTTCATGCAGACGAACAGGATCAATTGTTAGACCAAATAGTTTGCTCTTATTCCTTTTCAGTGCTTCCGGTAATTTTAGGTTATCCATGTCATCTTCGATGAAAGGATAGTTGGCTGCTTTTATACCAAACTGCATTGAAAGGTAGAGGCTGCTTGGGGTTTTGCCACAACGAGAAACACCAAGCAAGACTAAATCTGCTTTATCTATGTGCTTTAATGTTTGGCCATCGTCGTTATCCATCGCAAAGTTAATCGCATCGATTCGCGCTTCATAACTGTCATTGGCTTTGCCGTGGGTCCGATGAAGCACTGGAGCAGCTTTTACACCCAGCTGTTTTTCTAGTGGCGCGACAAAAGTGTTCAAAAAATCGTGATCTAAGCCTTCACTACTATAAATAATGTCTCGGATCTCTGGTTTTACGATGGAATGGAAAACTAATGGGCGTTCGCCTGTTGTAATAAAACTATCATTTATTTGCGCCTTTACTTGCTCAGCTCGTTGGGTTGTTTCAACGAACGGAATTGTAAGTGATTCAAATTCAACTGGAAACTGTGAGAGAACTGCATGGCCAAACACTTCCGCTGTGATCGCGGTCCCATCTGAGATATAAAAGACTTTACGTAACATTTTGACCTCTTGTAGTAATAAAATTACAAATAAAATTATAGATTTACGCTCGATGCGATGGAGTGTAAAATGCCGCTGCCCTCATGTGAAGGGGCCACACTGAAATAAACTTGCGGAGATAGAACTGTGCAGCAATATGTACTCTGGTATCAAGAATTAGGCATGGGAGACGTCAACAAGGTGGGCGGTAAGAATGCCTCTCTTGGGGAGATGATCAGCAATCTAGCTAATGCAGGTGTTCAAGTACCTGGTGGCTTTGCGACCACCTCTTTTGCGTTCAACGAATTTCTTGAACAAAGCGGACTGAACCAGAAGATATACGATATTCTAGAATCTCTAGATGTAGATGACGTGAACGCACTCGCTACAGCCGGTGCACAGATTAGACAGTGGGTGATTGACACCCCGTTCCACCCTGAATTTGAGCAGGTTGTACGTGAGTCGTATGACAAGCTTTCCTCTGAAACAAATGACGCTTCTTTTGCTGTTCGCTCTTCAGCAACTGCAGAAGATATGCCTGATGCTTCATTTGCTGGTCAACAAGAAACATTCTTGAATGTGAAAGGTTATGACTCAGTCCTTGTTGCTATCAAGCACGTTTTTGCTTCGCTATTTAACGACCGTGCTATCTCTTACCGTGTACACCAAGGTTACGACCATAAAGGCGTAGCGCTTTCTGCTGGTGTGCAGCGCATGGTGCGTTCTGATACTGCTGCTTCTGGTGTTATGTTCACCATGGACACAGAATCAGGTAACAATGACGTGGTATTTATTACTTCATCATTCGGTCTAGGTGAAATGGTTGTACAAGGCGCCGTTAACCCAGATGAGTTCTATGTGCATAAGCCTAGCTTAACCGCCGGTCATAAAGCGGTTGTCCGCCGTAATATCGGTAGCAAGCTTATCCAGATGGTTTACTCGGATGATACTAGCCACGGTAAACAAGTTAAGATTGAAGATGTGCCGGCTGATAACCGTCGTCAATTCTCAATCAATGATGCTGAAGTACAAGAACTTGCTAAGCAAGCGATGATCATCGAAAAACATTACGGTCGTCCAATGGACATCGAATGGGCTAAAGATGGTAACGACGGCAAGTTGTATATTGTTCAAGCGCGTCCAGAGACAGTTCGCTCTCGTGAAGATGTGCAATTGATTGAGCGTTACAACCTTAAGACTAAAGGCGAGGTTGTCAGTGAAGGCCGTGCTATTGGTCATAAGATTGGTAGCGGTGTTGCTAAGGTTTTGGCATCAATTGATGATATGGACCAAATCAAAGAAGGTGATGTTCTAGTCACAGACATGACTGACCCTGATTGGGAGCCAATCATGAAGCGTGCTAGCGCGATTGTGACCAATCGTGGTGGCCGTACTTGTCACGCTGCGATTATCGCTCGTGAACTTGGTGTTCCAGCGGTTGTAGGCTGTGGCGATGTGACAGACCGAATCCAGAATGGCCAGCAAGTGACTGTATCTTGTGCTGAAGGTGACACTGGCTTTATTTATGATGGTGTTCAAGAGTTCGAAGTGATGTCTTCTCGTGTTGATTCAATGCCTGAATTGCCAATGAAGATCATGATGAACGTGGGTAACCCAGATCGTGCATTCGATTTTGCTCGTCTTCCAAATGAAGGGGTTGGCCTAGCGCGTCTTGAGTTCATCATTAACCGTATGATCGGTATTCACCCTAAAGCACTGCTTGAGTTCAACCAACAAGATGCCGCGCTACAGCAAGAAATCCATGAGATGATTGCTGGATACGACTCACCTGTTGAGTACTATGTATCGCGCCTAGTTGAAGGTATTGCTACCATCGCATCAGCTTTCCATCCGAAGAAAGTGATTGTGCGTATGTCTGACTTTAAGTCTAACGAATATGCCAACCTTGTTGGTGGTGAGCACTACGAGCCAGAAGAAGAGAACCCAATGCTTGGTTTCCGTGGTGCGAGTCGTTACATCTCTGAATCGTTCCGTGATTGTTTTGCACTTGAATGTGAAGCCATTAAGCGTGTACGCAATGAGATGGGCTTGACCAATGTTGAGATCATGATTCCTTTCGTTCGTACCTTAGGTGAAGCAGAGCAAGTGATTGAACTGCTAAAAGAGCAAGGCTTAGAGCGTGGTAAAGATGGTCTACGCGTGATTATGATGTGTGAACTACCATCAAATGCACTGCTAGCTGACCAGTTCCTTGAGCACTTTGATGGCTTCTCAATCGGTTCTAATGACTTAACTCAGCTGACACTTGGTCTCGACCGTGATTCAGGCATCATTAGCCACTTGTTCGATGAGCGTAATGAAGCGGTTAAAGCGCTACTAGCGATGGCAATTAAAGCGGCTAAAGACAAAGGTGCTTATGTGGGTATCTGTGGTCAAGGTCCTTCAGATCATGCGGACTTTGCAGCTTGGTTAGTAGAGCAAGGTATTGATACTGTGTCACTAAACCCTGACACTGTGATTGACACTTGGTTATACCTAGGTAAAGAACACGGTTAATTATTCTTTAAAAAGAATAAGCTAATCTCAAAAAAGCCGCTTTTTAGCGGCTTTTTTTTGTTTATAATGGCTGCATAAATCCAAAAATGACGACATTAGACACCAACATGCTCCCTAAGCTATCGCATCAACAAACGTTAGAGCCAATTTATCTGCAGTTTTTAGACTCTTTGGCTAGCAGTCAGTTTACCGGTGACATTGATAAGCGCTACAGCGCAAGGTTAGCGCAAGCAACCGATAATTCAGTTTATCAATTTTTGCCTCAAGCGGTGGTTTACCCGAAAACCCAAGCTGATGTTAGATTAGTGATGAAAATGGCTTCCCACCCAGATTTTAAATCAGTGGTGTTTAGCGCCCGTGGCGGTGGAACAGGCACTAATGGTCAGTCACTTACCCACGGCATCATTTTGGATATGTCGCGCTACATGAATCGTGTGATAGAGATTAATGCCGAGGAACGCTGGGTTAAGGTGGAAGCTGGGGTCGTTAAAGATGCATTAAATGACGCATTGCGTCCACATGGGTTCTTTTTTAGTCCCGACTTGTCAACCTCAAATCGTGCCACATTAGGCGGCATGATTAATACTGACGCCTCGGGCGCAGGGTCATTGGTTTACGGAAAAACATCGGATCATGTTTTAGCGCTGACGAGTGTTATGCACGATGGTACTGTTTTGGAAACTGATAGTATCAGCCGTGACACATTGGCTGCAGAACTTGATGAGAAAACTAGCGGCAGCGCGGCAAAACTGCAGCAAGCTGTTAGTGCCCTGACGCTAGCACAGCGTGAAGAGATTGAGTCGCGCTTTCCCAAACTCAACCGTTTTCTTACCGGTTACGATTTAAAGAATGTTTGGGATGAAACGCTGAGTCATTTTAATCTATCGCGTATTCTTGCGGGCTCTGAAGGCACATTAGCGGTTATCACAGAGGCCAAGTTAGATATCACCCCGCTGCCAAGCAGCAGAATGATGGTGAATATTAAGTACGACTCGTTTGAGTCGGCACTGCGTCATGCACCCGATTTAGTTAAAGCCAATGCCACAGTGGTCGAAACCATCGACTCTAAGGTACTTAACTTAGCGCAACAGGACATTATTTGGCATTCGGTATCGGCACTCATTAAAGATGTACCTGGTAAGGTCATTGACGGCCTAAATATGGTCGAATTTGCCGGTGACAGCCAAGATGTTGAACAGCGTGTGGCAAATTTAACTGCGATGTTGGATAAGCAACTTGGCGAAGAAGATGCTGGGCTGCTGGGCTATCAAGTCACTGCGGATAAAGCGAGTATCAATACCATTTATGCGATGCGAAAAAAGGCCGTGGGTTTGCTTGGGGCAACGAAAGGGCATCGTAAACCAATTGCTTTTGCTGAAGATACTGCGGTACCGCCAGAGAAGTTGGCTGACTTTATCATGGAGTTCCGTGCGCTGCTCGACAGTCATCAACTGCAATACGGTATGTTTGGCCATGTAGATGCAGGGGTATTACATGTTCGTCCGGCTTTGGACATGTGTGATCCACAAGATGAACGTTTGCTAAAGACTATCTCTGATCAAGTTGCTGCACTGACACTAAAGTATGGCGGTTTGATGTGGGGTGAGCATGGTAAAGGGGTGCGCGGGGAGTACGGTCCAGCTGTGTTTGGCGAAACCTTATATCAAAGCCTGCGTCAGATTAAGACCTTGTTTGACCCACATAATAAACTTAACCCCGGCAAGTTAGTTGCGCCTCTAGACGCAGGTGAGTTGCAATACAATGTCGATAGTACCAAGCGCGGTGCTTTTGATCGGCAAATCCCCATTACCACCCGCGAAGCGTTTCCCGATGTGATGAACTGTAACGGCAATGGCTTGTGTTTTAATTACAGTGCCTATTCGCCCATGTGTCCGTCGTTTAAAGTCACTGGCGATCGTATTCACTCGCCAAAAGGGCGAGCAGGCTTGATGCGCGAATGGTTAAGGTTACTTGAAGCTGAAAATGTCGATGTGGAAGCACTGGCAAAATCCAAACCATTAGGTTGGTTGCAGCGGACACAAAATACGCTCAAAAAAGAGCGCGAATACGATTATTCCCATGAAGTTATGGCGTCATTAAAGGGATGTTTGGCTTGTAAAGCGTGTAGTGCCCAATGCCCTGTTAAAGTGGATGTGCCTAAATTTAGAGCGGAGTTCTTTAATATTTATTATCAACGTTACCTACGTCCAGCAAAAGATTATTTGGTTGCGGGTATTGAAGATGCGCTGCCATACATGGCGATGATGCCTAAGGCGACGAATTTAGTATCACAAAACAAGCTCAGTCAGTGGGTGATCAAAAAATCCTTAGGTTATGTCGACTCGCCAGCCTTGTCTGTGCCTACCTTAAAGCAAAGGTTAGATGGACATGCTTGTCGTGGTTATGATCTCGAGGCTTTAAAAGCTATTCCTACAGATGAACGCAGCCAGTATGTGTTGGTGGTACAAGATCCATTTAATAGTTTTTATGAGTCGGGTACCGTTTATCATTTTATTAAGCTGATTGAAAAGCTTGGCTATAAGCCAGTGTTATTGCCCTTTAAACCTAATGGCAAACCAATACATATTAAAGGTTTCTTAGACAAGTTTGCGAAGACTGCACAATCAAGTGCTGATTTTCTCAATCAGGTCTTTGCATTAAACATGCCGATGGTCGGTATTGATCCAGCGATGGTGCTTTGTTATCGAGATGAGTATCAGCATGCATTAGGCAAGCAGCGTGGTGAGTTTCATGTACAGTTAGCCAATGAATGGCTATTGTCAGCCATTGAAAATTTGCCCAAACCTGTCGATGTAGATCAAGCAGGTGAAGCCTACACTTGGATTAGTCATTGCACTGAGTCAACGGCAAAACCAAAGACTGCAAGTGAATGGCAACAAATCTTTGCTCACTTTGGTGCTAAGCTTAATACAGTTAGTCTAGGCTGCTGTGGGATGGCCGGTACTTATGGTCATGAATCAGATAACCTGGCACGGTCACAAACGTTGTATGAGATGTCATGGGATGAAACGATTAGCTCTCTGCCGCAAGATAAGATTTTGGTTTCCGGTTACTCTTGCCGCAGCCAAGTTAAGCGTTTTGGTGGCTTCAAACCCAAGCATCCGGTTGAAGCATTACTAGGGCTGGTGAATGGCTAATGATCAAGATGTGCAATCAGCACTGACACAGTTTTCTCACTCCGTGGGGTTGTGTGATGATCAAGTGCTGTTTCATATCGATAGGCGAGGGCAGTGGTTTTATCAATCATCGCCTTTGCCGAATAAATTTGCTTGTTTATTTGCAACGATTTTAGTCAACCGTGCTGATGATGTTGGTTATTGTTTGCAGACGCCAGTTGAGCGTTGTTTAGTTGATGTTGAGCAGTATCCATTTTTAATCGTTGACTATGATGTCGATGAACAAGGAGTCTTCACTGTAACGAGCTCTGTAAAGCGACAGTGGCAAGTGCCGAGTGTTTCCGAATTTATTGTCACCGATAGTGAAATAAAATTAATCCTTCCAAATGATCTACCTGCTAAGCTTGCTCGTAGTTGTTATTACCGTTTTATTGAACAATTTCTGCTAGTTGGCCAATAGCCTGCCGAAGTACCCAGGCTAATTTAGCTAAACATGAATACAATTTGTTACGTCAACGTCTAGTTTCTTACTGTTCAAGTGGTAGTATTAACTTAAGGTGCGAGTTCATTTGGAGGTTAGCATTGAAACAACATGAAAGCTTAGGCTATCTGGTTTCGCATTTGAATAATGAACTTCAAGATGCGTTGGACCAACGCCTTAAACGCTACCAATTAGATATCAAGTTATGGCCTGTCTTGTTTAGTCTATGGCAAGAAGAGGGCGTGACTCAGACTGAGTTGTCAAAACGTTGTGATGTTGCCAACTACACAATGACAAGACTGCTTGACCAGCTACAGCAACAAAAGCTTATTACTCGTCATCAAGAAGCGGATAATCGTCGCGCATTTAAAATATTCCTTACCGATAACGGTAAAGCACTTGAGCAAGATCTGGTGCGTGAAGCAGAGCGAATCAATGAGCGATTTTTATCAGCTTTGAGTGATGATGAGCGCCAGAGCTTCATTGCGGTGTTAAATAGAATTCAGCAGCCAGACAAACCGTAAAGTATCAGAAGGTCGATAGGGAAGATAAGCAGGTCGAGAACATGAATTATAAGTCTTGGTTGATGATGTTAGTTAGTGGTGCGCTCTGCGCCTGTTCCGTTAATGTTAATCGCAGTACGCCTAAACCAGTATCTCAGGCCTCAGTGGTTGAGCAAGGGGTATATGCAAAATCATTTAATTTGGCTAATGGCCAGTCAATCGTGCTTTCAGAAGGACGATTAGAGCCTCGCTCTATTGGGAGTATGAGCGTTAAGCTTTATCGAGACCTGAATGTCGGGGATTTCGTCGAAGCGATTAGCCTGTCTAGAGATGGCACGATTTTGAATGCTGTACTAATAGAAAATGGTGAGTATCGACAAAAACTGGCGATTACCACGGTTACCGCGGGCAGCGGCAATTATCAACAAAGTCAAATGGTATGCATTGAAGCCAACAAGCTAACCCTTTGTTAGCTTGTTGAAGTTTGTGATGTGCTTTTAGCTGATAACGAGTAGTCCAAATACCGCCAAACTGCTAACCAATATCATCCCTTGCATTGCATGCTGACTGGCCAGTAGGTTGTCTTTACCTTGCTTTAAACTTGTCACTAGGTTGTTTTTCTTAAATACTCGACAAATGAGTTGTTCAGTATTTGGATCGATAAGTAGTTGAAACTTACAAGAAGTTCCATTCTCTAACTGAAAGTGGTGTTCGCTGTTTTTGCTGAAATTGAGCTTCTTGGACACCATTTTACCGTTAACAAACACACGCTCTAAACCACTCCAATTACTTGCCTGTAATTCGATAAAGTCTTGATTAAGATCGTACTTGAAGCTGACCATACTGACTCCCTGTTGGTGCTTGGAGAGTGTAATTCAAGCAGAGGAATATGACATTTTCCAGTACGGTTTAATGAAAAAACTGTGTCTAAATACTATCTGGTTGCTGGCAAAGGAAAAATAAATTTTTGTATAAAAAAGCCAAAACAAAAATGTTTTGGCTTTAATTTTTTGACGGCTTAATAAGCTTATTTTGCAGATTCTATTATCTGTTTAGCGAGTTCATCGGCTACCTCTGCGGTAGTGCGATTTTGCTCGTCCGAAAGAGTGAAGATTTTTAATAGGGTGTTATAAATCTCTTCAACTTTCTTGGTTGAAGCTGCGGCATCATAGTCGTTTTCAAAAGAGACATTGATAATACCACCGGCATTAATCACATAGTCAGGTGCGTAGAGTATGCCCAGCTCTTTAAGTTTTTCACCATGGCGCGGCTCAGCTAACTGATTGTTT
Source organism: Shewanella waksmanii (assembly GCF_043643685.1). GTDB lineage: Bacteria > Pseudomonadota > Gammaproteobacteria > Enterobacterales > Shewanellaceae > Shewanella > Shewanella waksmanii_A. Next base: position 296,180 of record NZ_JBHZSN010000004.1, on the reverse strand, counting down.
GCACAGCCGGCAACTATGGTTGCTTTGATAACCGGAAGCGTACTGTCATTGATGGTAGCGCCCAATGCGCACGGCGCATATACATCGACGTCTTGATGATAGATATCTTGTGGCGCGACAATCGTTGCACCAAACTCAGTTGCCACTCTGTCCAGTGACGATTGATGAATGTCGGTTACAATCAACTCAGCGCCTTCCTCATGAAGGTGACGGCATAAATAGTAACCTACATGGCCTACGCCCTGTACAGAAATTTTAAGGCCTTTAAGGCTGTCTAGACCGCGTTGGTGTTTAACCGCTGCTTTAATGCCTAAGTAGGTGCCAAGGGCAGTAAATGGTGATGGATCACCACTTTTACCTTCCAAGCCCGCCATGTATGGCGTTTCTTGGTGGGCAATCATAATATCACTGGTTGAAACGCCTACGTCTTCTGCAGAATAGTATTTGCCGCCTAATGTATGAATGCAGCGGCCAAATGCGCGGAAAAGCGCTTCTCTGTCTGTGGTCTTTGGATCGGCAATAATGACTGACTTTCCGCCGCCCATGGCCAAGCCAGCGAGTGCGTTTTTGTATGTCATACCGCGAGATAGTCTCAGCACATCATTGAGCGCTTCATCGTCAGAATCGTAATTCCACATTCTGCAACCACCGACCGCAGGGCCTAGGTTGGTATTATGGATTGCGACGATTGCTTTTAAACCGCTTGCTTTATCTTGGCAAAAGACGATCTGTTCATGGTCGTCAAATGAAATATGATTGAATACTGCCACGTACTTTTTCTCCACTGTGGGAATTTAATCGTCAATTGGCTTATTTAGCCATGTATGACGGCTTGTTATATTTATTGCAGAACGATAGCATTTAGCGATACTCTCAACAAAGTAAAGATTTGGATTAAATGTGATCGGTGTGGCAATTTTGGTTTCCACTTTACGTTAACGTCAATTTGATCGTTGTTTTATTCATCATCTTGCGCTAGCACGACACAGATCTAAACAGTTTATAACAATAAGATTAGGAAGAAGTATGGCGGAGCAAGCAGTCGAACTCACCCCAGAAGAAGCACAAAAACAAGAGGAACTGCGCCAGCAGTGGATCAAGGAACATTACCAAAAAGCCAATCGTTTTTTGGCAGAAAAAGGCGTGATCCCTAGTAATGTTTTAGTTGATGAATGCCGTTATTTAGCGCCTTATGTGGCGGTTTGGAAAATTGAATCTAAGCAACCAACCAAGAAAACCTATTGGGTTATGTCAGGCGATCTCCCTTCAGATTATGTTGACGTGAAAGTGGCAGCTACCGCGCGCGAAGCATTACGTCATTTCTCGATGATGTGGCAAATGAAAGCTGAAAACTTGGTTCAATCTGGCGCGACCAAAGACCCAACTCAAGCTCAATTTGCAAACTTGTTAGTGTCACGTGCAGAGAGTCTTTATCAAATTCAAAGCGATGATAAGCTTTGGGGCTAATCAGTAAAGATGTGAAAAAGGCACCTTAGGGTGCCTTTTTAGTTTTTAGATTTGTCACTAAAGCAACTTCTATTACTCTGACAGGTAAAGGTAACCTGTATTAATCAGTTCAATAATGAGTGTGGCTATTTCAGGTTCTTCAAGTAATAGATTTGTTTGCTGGCGGCTAAGATTAATATTTTCACTTAACACGCGGCGTTGCTGCGAAAGATGAGGCGGTAGTTGAAAGGTTTGGCCGTCAATAAATAACCGATTGAGTGGATCATTTTCAAGTTCGATAATTTTTAGTCCACCACAGCGGCATAATCTGGCCCCTTGTTCCAGAGCCTCGCGCAGTTCTGCTATGGTGTAAGACTGCTCTGGCGGACATACATCTAGTTCAAAACGATTTTGGCTCAACAGTTGTCCCAGTATTGGTTGCATCGTGTCTTGCGATTCAAGCAGCTGGCACAACATGGCTTTAAGATCTGACTGATGCTCGTCACTGATGAGGCTCGGCGTCTCAGGCTCAGATGTTGAAGTGAAGCGAGTTAGACCGCTATTTTGGTCAATGAGATGGTCGGCAAGGCTACTAAATAATTCCTGCTGACTTGGGGCTCTAAATCCAATGGAATAACTTAATGCTGTCGTGAGCGTTTTGGCACAATGGGGGTAGCCAGGGGGAATATAAAGCATGTCGCCTTGCTCTAAAACCACTTCAAGCATAGGCTCGAAATCGTCAATTAACGCTGTATGTGAATCTCCATTTCGCGCGCGGTACTCACCAATATCTCCCACTTTCCAGTGTCTAGAACCACTGCCTTGCAGTAAAAATACATCATAGTTATCTATGTGTGGTCCGACACCGCCACCAGGGGTAGCGTAGGACACCATCAGATCATCAAAGCGCCAGTCTGGTATGAATCGAAAGGCTTCGACCAGTGGGATAGAATCAGGGAACCAGTGGTTGACTGCTTGAACGAGCAGTTGCCAATTCTGCTCACCATAAGGACTGTAGTCCTCTATTGGTCCAGAAATGATTTGCCATTGGTTGTCCTCGGTGACAATGACTCTTGAAGCTATCTCTTCTTCACAGGCTAAACCAGCAAGTTCTTCGGCGGTAATAGGGTCGCTAAAGTCTTTAAAGGCTTGCTTGATAACGACTGGCTTTTTTTGCCAGTAGTGTTGTAAAAATTCACCGACGTTAAAATTTAATTGATACATGGACTTGGGTTCCAAAACGCAAATAAAAAAGCGGTAGAAATCTACCGCTTTTAAAAGTAAGTCAACCAGCTAGGTTATTACTTCAACTCATCAACCGATGCTTCAGCACGGCCAATGTAGTTAGCTGGGGTCATCTTCTTCAGCTCAACTTTAACTTCGGCTGGCAACGCTAGGTTGTCAATAAAGATAGCTAATTGCTCGCCATCAATACGCTTACCACGAGTCAGCTCTTTGAGTTTCTCATAAGGCTTCTCGATACCATAGCGACGCATAACCGTTTGTACAGGCTCAGCCAATACTTCCCAGTTTTGGTCTAACTCTTCACGTAGGTGCGCTTCATTGACTTCAAGCTTGCCAATACCTTTTAGTGTCGCCTGGTAGGCAATCAATGAATGCGCCATACCAACACCAAGATTACGTAATACGGTTGAATCGGTCAGGTCACGTTGCCATCTTGACACTGGCAATTTAGCCGCCAAGTGTTGCATTATGGCGTTGGCGATACCTAAATTACCTTCAGAGTTTTCAAAGTCAATCGGGTTAACTTTGTGCGGCATAGTCGATGAACCGATTTCACCGGCAACGGTTTTTTGCTTGAAGTGACCCAGTGCAATATAACCCCAAACGTCACGATCAAAGTCAATCAGTACAGTGTTAAAACGGGCTACCGCATCAAACAGTTCCGCAATATAGTCATGGGGTTCAATTTGAGTGGTGTAAGGGTTCCAGTTAAGACCTAAGCTGGTCACAAAACGTTGTGATAGGGTGTGCCAATCAACCTCTGGGTAGGCAGAAAGGTGAGCATTATAGTTACCTACTGCGCCGTTAATCTTACCCATAATTTCAACATCACTAATTTGCTTAAGCTGACGCTCAAGACGGACAGCAACGTTTGCCATCTCTTTACCTAGTGTTGAAGGAGAGGCGGGTTGACCGTGAGTACGAGACATCAGCGGCACGCTGCGATACTCAGTGGCAAGTGACTTAATCGCATCAACAATCTTTTGGCAATAAGGTACCAATACCTGCTCGCGCGCTTCATGTAACATCAAGCCATGTGATAGGTTATTGATATCTTCTGATGTACAAGCAAAGTGAACGAACTCGTCAATAGCAACAAGCTCTGCATTGTCAGCAATCTTTTCTTTAATGAAATACTCAACCGCTTTAACATCGTGGTTGGTGGTGGCTTCAATGGTTTTTACACGTTGTGCGTCTGCTTCACTAAAGTTGTCTTTGATTTGATCAAGCAACGCCAGTGCAGTCTCGCTAAACGGTGGAACTTCTTCAATTTCTGGGCAGCTAGATAACAGCTTTAACCAGTTAATTTCGACTTGAACACGGTATTTTGTCAGGCCGTACTCGCTGAAAATCTCTCTAAGAGAGGCGGTTTTACTACCATAACGACCGTCTACGGGAGAGATAGCAGTTAGTGCGGAAAGTTCCATTAGAAGCTCCTTAATGAACTTGGCTTATTATAGGGTAAGACTTTTTTTAGCTATATCGACTATTGATTTTCTCGCGAAGACAAGGTGTCTACGTTTGCCTCCGAGTTGGCGCCACAATACGGCACTGCGCATAGCAGACAGTAGTAACGCACGGATTTTCTGCTGAACTTGAGGTTGTTTTAAAAACTCAGGATTACCTGAGATTTGGATTTTAGGCCCAAGATTACTGATGATATCGCTATAGATACCAGCAAAGTTAGCAACTACCTGCTCATCGGTAATTTCAAAATGGTGTAGCTGGCGATCTACTTGATTTATACGCTCAGACAGCATACCTAGGGCGTTGGATGACCGCGCGAGTTTACGCTCTAGCGCAAGGATACCGACCAAGTAACGAGTGACTTCAACATCTTTGGATTTATCATCACCAAGCTGGTTAATGATTAGCTGATAGCCTTTGTTTAGGGCGACTTTATCAGCATAAACATCAGCAGTATTATCTGGGTTTGTAACAAGAATACTGTTCAATGCAGCTGCCAGCTGTTCACTATCTGTACTACCGTGACGGGCTACATACTGAACTTGGGCGATGGCCTGTAAAATACCGGCAAACGCCATGGTGCGGTCAAAAATCGGATCGCTCACGGGCTATTCTCTTATTAAGCTATCAATAATGCCGCCACCTAGGCAGACATCTTCATGGTAAAACACCGCAGATTGGCCCGGTGTCACTGCCGCAACAGGCTCATCGAATATCACTTTAATTCGATCTTCGTCTTCAATGCTCAGTGTACAGGCGACATCACGTTGGCGATAACGTGTTTTAACGGTAATTTTAGCGCCATCTTTAGGACCGATGCGGTCAACCCAATGTAGTTGATCAGCATAAAAGCCTATCGACATCAATCGAGGGTGCTGACCACCTTGGCCGACAACAAGTACGTTGCGTTCTAGGTCTTTATCGACCACATACCAAGGATCATCATTGCTATTTTTCATGCCGCCAATACCTAAGCCTTTACGCTGGCCAAGAGTATGGTACATCAAACCTTGGTGCTCGCCGATGACTTCGCCTTCAGCGGTTTCAATTTTACCGGGTTGAGCGGGTAAAAAGGTACTGAGGAAATCAGTGAACTTACGCTCGCCAATAAAGCAAATACCTGTACTGTCTTTTTTGTCATGGGTAACTAAGCCCATTTCTTTGGCAATTTCTCGTACTTCACTTTTTTGCAATTCGCCCACTGGAAACAGCGAGCGAGCAATCTGTTCATGGCTTAAGGTATACAAGAAGTAGCTTTGGTCTTTATTATTGTCGACGCCACGAAGCATCTGACTTTGGCCGGTTTCATCGCTGCGGCGGACATAGTGACCCATAGCGATATAGTCAGCATCTAAAATATCATCAGCGAAATCTAAAAACGCTTTGAATTTGATCTCTTTATTACACATGATATCGGGGTTAGGTGTTCTGCCAGCCTTGTATTCAGCAAGGAAGTATTCAAACACATTGTCCCAATATTCAGCCGCAAAATTAACGGTGTGGAGTTTAATCCCTAATTTGTCACAAACCGCTTGGGCATCTTTTAAATCTTCGGCAGCCGCACAATACTCATCGGTATCATCTTCTTCCCAGTTTTTCATGAACAAGCCTTCAACTTGATAGCCTTGTTTCATCAATAAATATGCAGATACAGAAGAGTCAACACCGCCAGACATGCCAACGATGACTTTTTTACCGTTTGGATTGGGTTTGATTAATGCCATAGATCCTAAAAACCGTTTAATTCTTAACAGCGAAATTGCGACGCGCCCTTTAATTTAAAGCGCTATGTGCCGCCGATTTCAGTTTGCCGCTTTTAGCGGGGGCATATTCTATCATGCATTATCAGTTGGGGCTAACTACAGAAAGCGAGAATTTAGCACTGTAAGCGGAAAGTGTTTTCCTTGTTGGTGATCTAAGATGGATTGCATGACCAATGGGCTACGAAGCTGGTCACGTATTTGCTCAATTTGCTCAATGCTTAGCCATAAGGCTCGGTTTATTGCTTGATCTAGGGGTTGAGTCGTTGGCTGATTTTCAAGATCGATAGCAAAGGTATAGCGCACGAACGCTAAATCTTTATTTGCACTAAATTGGTAGATGCCGAGTAAATAGCTTGGTGCAATGTCTAGGCCTGTTTCTTCATGTAGCTCACGCTGGCAAGCAGATATTAGGCTTTCGTTGGCTTCTAGGTGACCTGCAGGTTGGTTATAGCGAAGCTCACCATCAATATATTCTTCGACTAATAAGTACTTATCTTGGCAATGAACCACGCAGGCTACGGTGGTATTTGGTTTATAGCGCTGTGACATCAACTTTCCTTACTGTTGTGGCAAAACCCGATATTCACCATTTTTAAGATCATCTAGGCTCCATTGACCTATTTTATAACGAATCAATCTGAGTGTCGGGTAGCCCACATGGGCAGTCATACGTCTGACTTGCCGGTTTCTACCTTCACAAATTTCAATCGATAACCAAGTGGTGGCGATATTCTTTCTTTCTCTTATCGGCGGTGTTCTAGGCCACACATCAGGTGATTCAATCACCTTAACCTTTGCCGGTAGGGTAGGGCCATCTTTTAAGGTAACGCCTTGGCGTAATTGCTCAAGCACTGCATCACTGGGCTGACCTTCAACTTGAACCCAGTAGGTTTTATAGGTTTTTTTATTCGGCTGGGTGATTTTTGCCTGTAAAGGACCGTCGTTAGTGAGCAACAATAAACCTTCACTGTCTCGATCAAGTCTTCCTGCGGCATAAACATCCGCAATGGGGATGTAATCTTTTAATGTGCGTCGACCTTGTTCATCGGTAAACTGACACAATACGTCAAATGGTTTGTTAAACAACACAATAACGGGGTTGTCACTGCGAGGTTTACTATTCACTTTGCTCGGTTTTCCACGTCGCTGTGGCTTATTAGCTGTCGCGTGAGGTTTAGCGAGCTTGCGCCATGAAGTATGGCTGGTTTTTGGTTTGCGTTTGGAACAATTTGATGCAGTCAAAGTGGTTAAGTTCTGGCATAGTGAGAAGTCATTCCACTATTGTACGTTGCATTCGCCATTAGTGGAATTTGAATATTACTGTGGATCATTTATGATGTTCGCCATAAAAATGTGATCTAAAGCAAGTTATTTACCCATTTTGATATGTACAACGCCTGTAGTAATGCGTTTTCTGGCCTACCTAACAACCAGCACTCTCAATTACTGCATTAGATATAAAGGGGCGTAGATCCCAATATAAACCATATAAATATTAAAAGATTTCAATAATTACTAACGCTTTATTTTATAAAACACGTAGGACACAAAATGAACGATAACCCAACGATTATCTATACGGAAACAGATGAAGCTCCGGCACTAGCAACACTTTCTTTTCTACCAATTATTCAAAAGTTTACTAAAGCCGCTGGTGTGAGTGTTGAAACTCGCGATATTTCTCTTTCTGGTCGTGTAATTGCTAATTTCCCAGAATTTTTAACTGAAGAGCAACGTATTTCTGATGCGTTAGCTGAATTAGGCGAACTGGCTAAACAGCCTCAAGCGAACATCATTAAACTGCCTAACATCAGTGCGTCGATCCCTCAGTTGAAAGCGTGTATCAGCGAGCTTCAAGATAAAGGTTACGCGTTGCCAAACTACCCAGATGAGCCAGCTAATGAGCAAGAGTCTGATATTAAAGCGCGCTATGACAAGATTAAAGGCAGTGCCGTAAACCCAGTATTGCGTGAAGGTAACTCAGACCGTCGTGCACCAGGTTCTGTTAAAAACTACGCTAAGAAAAATCCACATTCAATGGGGGCGTGGAGCAGTGATTCTAAGTCACATGTTGCTCATATGGATGGCGGTGACTTTTATGGTAGCGAACAGTCGCTTACCGTGGCGAGTGACACCAGTGTCGATATCGTGCTTAAGCAAGCTGATGGTCAACAAACAACCTTGAAGTCTGGCCTTGCTTTACAAGCTGGTGAAGTGGTTGATGCCGCGGTAATGAGTAACAAAGCGTTAGTGACATACTTAGAGCGTGAGATCGCTGCAGCGAAAGATGAAGACGTATTGTTGTCTCTACACCTTAAAGCGACCATGATGAAAGTTTCTGACCCAATTTTGTTTGGTCATGCTGTCAAAGTTTACTTCAAGGAACTGTTCGCCAAACATGGCGAGCTATTTGAGCAACTAGGTGTTGATGCCAATAATGGTTTTGGTGATGTTTATGCAAAACTAGCCAATGTTGACGATGCTAAACGTGCTGAAATTGAAGCGGATATAGCGGCAATTTATGCAGAGCGTCCAGAATTAGCCATGGTTGATTCAGATAAAGGTATTACTAACCTACACGTACCGAGCGATGTGATTATTGATGCATCTATGCCAGCAGCAATTCGCTCTTCAGGCCAGATGTGGGGCCCTGACGGCAAGCTGAAAGATACCAAAGCGCTAATTCCAGATCGCAGCTATGCGGGTGTTTACCAAGAAACTATCAGCTTCTGTAAAGCCAATGGCGCATTTGACCCAACCACAATGGGTAGCGTGCCAAATGTTGGTCTAATGGCACAAAAAGCTGAAGAGTATGGTAGCCATGATAAAACATTTGAAGTGGCTGCCAATGGTACCATCGAAGTGATTGATGCTGCGGGTAACGTACTGCTTTCTCATAGCGTAGAGCAAGGCGATATCTGGAGAATGTGTCAGGTTAAAGATGCACCAATTCGTGATTGGGTTAAACTTGCTGTAAACCGTTCACGCTTATCAAATACGCCAGCGGTATTTTGGCTAGATGAAAACCGTGCTCATGATGCACAGTTAATTGCTAAGGTGAAGACATATCTTCAAGACCACGAAACGAGTGGCCTTGAGCTTTATATCAAGTCTCCAGTTGAAGCGACTAAGTTCTCGTTAGCGCGTATCAAAGAAGGCAAAGATACTATTTCGGTTACCGGTAACGTATTACGTGACTATTTGACTGATTTGTTCCCGATTCTTGAGCTTGGTACCAGTGCTAAAATGCTGTCAATTGTACCGCTAATGAACGGTGGTGGTTTATTTGAAACCGGTGCCGGTGGTAGTGCGCCTAAGCATGTGCAGCAAGTCGAGAAAGAAGGGCATTTACGCTGGGATTCACTGGGTGAGTTTTTAGCCTTAGCCGCATCTTTAGAGCATTTAAGTCAAACCAATGGCAATGCTCGTGCACAAGTACTGGCTGATTCGTTAGATAGCGCTATTGGTAAGTTCCTCGATGAAAACCGTTCTCCTTCACGTCGTGTGGGTGAACTAGACAACCGTGGTAGCCACTTCTATTTGGCGCAGTTCTGGGCACAAGCGCTTGCTGCACAAGATGCTGATGCAGAGCTAAAAGCGGAGTTTAGTGGTCTTGCCTCAGCATTGATCGAGAATGAAGCAGTGATTGTTGCTGAGTTAAATGGCGCTCAAGGCCCAGCTGTCGATTTAGGCGGTTATTTCCGCTTAGATGCGGCTAAAGCCTCTACAGCGATGCGTCCAAGCCAGACATTAAACAGTTTGTTTAACTAAACAGCGCATTTGATTTAAAAGGGAGCTTAGGCTCCCTTTTTTATTATTAGCTAACTTGAAACGGCTTGTATGGTATTTCGTTAAGATCTGTTTAGTTCGCTAAAATAACAATTTCACAAGGTTCAATTGCCAAAGCAGATATTAGTTTGCGGCAAAGTTACGCTTGTATAGGTGGCTTAAATGATCTTTATTTGTCGACGATAGACATAAAAAAGGCAGGGTAACTCCCTGCCTTTTTATGTTCGCACCGACTATTTTGTGGGCGATATTGCTGAAGCGTGCATTCCTTTTGGACCTTGTTCTACTTCAAATTGAACTGGTTGGCCTGCTTTTAGAGTTCGATAGCCTTCCATTTCAATGGTAGAATAGTGTGCAAAAACATCTTCACCACCAGCATCAGGGCAGATAAACCCAAAACCTTTGGCGTTGTTGAACCATTTAACAGTTCCGTTTGCCATACTTCCACTTCCTTCTGTTGTTTACTTACCAGTAAGATAGTAAAACTTATAATGACGGGAAATATTCACCGTCTATTGAACAGAATGAAAGCAGTACAAGAATAAGTCAAGAGTTAGTTAACAAAAAATCAACAATTAAACAAAAAAGTTGTATCAATTACGGTTTTAGATGTAGACATAAAGGGTAATTGTTAGTTGTAATGGCTAACAGTTGGAATAAGCCAAAACTAGAGGCTAATATTTAACAATGGGTAAAGCAGGAAATATTGAACATGTTGAAGAACGAGTTGAGTCAGAAGTTACTCCGCCTTCCATGTACAAAGTCATTTTAAATAATGACGATTACACCCCAATGGATTTTGTCATTGAGGTTTTACAAATGTTTTTCAAAAAGAATGAGCAAGAAGCGACCAACATCATGCTTGCCATTCATCATCAAGGCAAAGGGATTTGTGGTGTTTTTCCTTTTGGAATCGCAGAAACTAAGGTTGCGCAGGTAAATCAATTTGCAAGGCAAAACCAACATCCGTTACTGTGTTCATTAGAGAAATCCTAAATTTGTGAGTTTTGTAGTTCATTTAGGGGGTGCTTATGCTAAACAAAGATCTTGAGGTCACCTTGAATCTGGCATTTCAACAAGCCAGAGACGCGCGTCATGAATATATGACAGTAGAGCATCTATTGTTGGCGTTAATTGATAACCCAGCCGCGCAGGAGGCTTTGGTAGCCTGTGGCGCAAATTTAGACAAATTACGTGAAGAAGTTTCTAGCTTCATTCAACAAACTACCCCAATTATTTCAGATCCCGATGATGACAGAGAAACCCAGCCAACATTAGGTTTCCAACGGGTACTGCAACGGGCGGTGTTTCATGTTCAATCTTCAGGCCGCAATGAAGTGACCGGTGCCAATGTCTTAGTGGCTATTTTCAGTGAGCAGGAGTCACAGGCGGTTTATTTGTTGCGCAATGGCGAGATAACCCGTTTAGATGTGGTTAACTATATTTCTCATGGCGTGGGTAAAGATGAAATTGATACTCCATCTGAGCAGGAGCAAATAGAAGATCAAAGTGAAGCTGCTGAAGAAAAGAGTAAGCTTGCGCAGTTCACTAGCAATCTTAATGAAGAAGCGAAAGCCGGAAATATCGATCCGCTGATTGGTCGTAGTGAGGAGATTGAACGCTCAATTCAAATTTTGTGTCGCCGCCGTAAAAACAACCCGTTGCTTGTTGGCGAGGCGGGTGTTGGTAAAACCGCGATTGCTGAAGGGCTAGCGTACCGTATTGTTAATCAAGAAGTACCTGAAGTGATGCTTGAGGCCACGGTATACTCATTGGATTTAGGCGCACTGTTAGCGGGCACCAAATATCGTGGTGATTTTGAGAAGCGATTTAAGGCGCTATTAAAAGAGCTTAAAAATGATGAGCATGCCATTTTGTTTATTGACGAAATTCATACCATCATTGGCGCTGGTGCTGCGTCAGGCGGGGTGATGGATGCATCTAACTTGTTAAAGCCGTTGCTATCTAGCGGCAATTTACGCTGCATGGGTTCTACGACTTTCCAAGAGTATCAAAGTATTTTTGAAAAAGATCGTGCCTTAGCACGCCGTTTCCAAAAAATTGATATTAATGAACCCTCGGTTGCTGAAACGACTAAGATCCTGCAAGGGCTGAAGTCGAAGTACGAAGAGCACCATAGCGTGAGATATACTCAAGCTGCGTTGAGTACCGCAGCAAGACTGTCTGACAAGCATATTAATGACCGTCACTTGCCTGACAAAGCGATAGATGTGATTGATGAAGCTGGCGCTCGTATGGCGATGCAGCCACAAAGTAGACGCAAAAAAACCATTGGTCAGTTAGAAATTGAAGCGATTATCGCCAAGATTGCTCGCATTCCAGAGAAGTCCGTTTCGGCGACTGACAAAGATATGCTTAAAAACCTTGAGCGTAACCTGAAAATGGTAGTGTTTGGCCAGGACCAAGCGATTGAAGCATTGAGTTCAGCGATACGCTTATCTCGCAGTGGTTTAGGAGTAGATAAGAAGCCAGTGGGGAGTTTCTTGTTTGCAGGGCCGACTGGCGTGGGTAAAACTGAGGTGACTAATCAGTTGTCATCTTGCCTAGGTTTAAAGCTAGTGCGGTTTGATATGTCTGAGTACATGGAAAGCCACACTGTATCACGTTTGATTGGTGCGCCCCCAGGGTACGTTGGTTATGATCAAGGTGGCTTGTTAACCGATGCTGTGATCAAACATCCCCATTGTGTGGTGTTGCTCGATGAAATTGAAAAAGCACATCCTGATGTTTATAACTTGCTATTACAGGTCATGGATCACGGTACTTTGACTGATAACAACGGCCGTAAAGCAGATTTTAGAAATGTCACTTTGGTGATGACCACTAACGCCGGTGTGCAAGAAACGGTACGTAAATCAATTGGCTTTAAGCAGCAAGACCATAGTCAAGATGCGATGTCAGAGATTAATAAGGTGTTCTCACCAGAGTTTAGAAACCGACTCGATGAGATTATTTGGTTTAATCACTTGGATATGACTGTGATTGCCAAAGTGGTCGATAAGTTCTTAGTTGAGCTGCAAGCGCAACTGGATGATAAATCCGTTACGCTAGAGGTGAGTGATGAAGCGCGAACCTTGTTGGCTGAAAAAGGCTATGACAAGTCAATGGGCGCCCGCCCAATGGCAAGGGTGGTCACTGAGTTGATTAAACGTCCATTAGCCGATGAGATTCTATTTGGTGACCTTGAAAAAGGTGGCGTTGCTCAAGTTGACGCGAAGGGCGAGGACATTGTTATCCAGACCCATAGTCGTGAAAAAGTCACGAGTTAATCTACAGCTGCTTATCACTGAAAAAACCGCTTTAATAAGCGGTTTTTTTATGGGGTTTAAGCATGATACTAATCGGCATAAAGATGTGATTGCTCAGCGAGAGTTTAGCGCTTCTGAGACAAGGTCATGAAATGCTCCTTGGTAACTGCTCCTGCGTTACTCTACCTCCTATATCCCTATAGTCGTGCATTAATGACATTCACCACATCCATGTGGCATGCAACGAATGAAAGGGCATAGTGGCTCTACGTTCAAGTTCGTTTACACAGTATCAGAAGTGCTAAAACTCGCCCATTGTGAGCTTTTTTGGCTGCCTACTTCTTCGTTGAATAACTTCCCAATAGAACCACTATTACTTCGGTTATTCGTCTCGAACTAGTTTGCCAAAATTAGCTCTGAGTAGATCACTTTCTTATGCCGATTGGTATTAAAATCATAGGCATAAAAAAACCAGCAATATGCTGGTTTTTTAAAAATTCGTCGTTAGCTAACTTAGCGTGAACGGAAGACGATGCGCCCTTTGCTCAGATCATAAGGGGTCAGCTGAACTGTGACCTTGTCACCCGTTAAAATACGGATGTAGTTTTTACGCATTTTACCAGAGATATGGGCAATTACTACGTGTCCATTCTCAAGCTCAACTCGAAACATTGTATTTGGCAAGGTTTCAAGGATGGTGCCTTGCATCTCAATGTTGTCTTCTTTCGCCATTAATCAGATATCCTGTTAGCCTTCAAATATTAAAAACGGGCGTATCATGCCGTAAAATCAAGCCGCTGTAAAGCTCAGGTTAAGTTTCACGGCGATTTCTTACCCATATTGCTTATCTATTCGCTCTCAAGCCAGCCTTGTTGTGTCAGTACTTGGTAGGAATGGAAGCTGCGCTTGTAGTTCATTTTTCTCGATTCATCGATTTGATAACCCAGATAAACAAACGATTTATTCATTAGTTTAGCAAGCTGCAGCTGGATTAAAATCATCATATTACCTAATGAGCGTTTATGATGGTCGGGCGAGAAAAAACTATAAATAGCAGACAGTGAGTTAGGTAACACATCGGTCACCGCAACCGCGATTAATTGATCGTCGCTATCTAGCAGTTCTATTAGTACTGGAGCTATCCATTTAGCTTGAACAAACTGTTGGTACTGCTCTGGGCTTGCGGGGTACATGGGGCCGTCAAAGTGGCGCTCATTGATATAGCGCTCATAAAGCGCATAGTGCTCGGGTGTATGTTCGTTGGCTATTCGCCAATGTAAATCTCGGTTGTTGCTCATGGTACGTTTTTGCCGTCTAGAGGGTTTAAACGTCGCCACTGGAATACGTATTGGTAAACAAGCGCTGCACTGGGGGCATTGTGGTTTATAAATGGTGCCGCCACTGCGTCGAAAACCCATGGCGAGCAGGTGTTCAAATAGATTATCGTTCAGGTAATCTTCTTGAAGTACCAACAACTGCTCTTGTTGATTGGGTAGATAGCTACAGGCAAATGTGCCAGTCATCCCTAACTGAATAGTTTGTGATTCAGAGGTCAAGATAAACCTCCTTGGGATACCAAACATCATCTGGGACACGGTTATCTCTAAAACGTTTCAATAGACTGATAAAATCACTGCGCTTTAGTGCTTTTGCGCCTAAGGACTCAAGGTGTGGATTGACGACTTGCGCATCAATCAACTTAAAATTGTTTGCCAGTAGGTATTGATGCAGCATCATCATGGCAGCTTTTGAGGCATTGGTTTGTCGATGAAACATAGATTCACCGCAAAATACTTGGCCCACTGCAATACCATACAAGCCACCAATGAGTTCATCTTGGTGCCAAACTTCCAGGGAGTGCGCTTGCTGCTGTTGATGAAGTAATCCGTAGGCGGTGGCAATATCTGCGGTGATCCAGGTGCCATCTTGATCTGGCCGCGGTGCTGCGCAGCCTTGAACAACTTCATCAAAAGCATGGTTGATAGTAAATCGCCATGCTTGTTTACGCAGAAACTTTCGCAAGCTCTTACTAACATGCAGGCTGCTAGGAACAAACACTGCTCGTGGATCAGGAGACCACCATAGGATAGGGTCGTCTGCATTAAACCAAGGAAAAATACCGTTATAATAAGCGCTTAAAAGCCTATCTGGATGTAAATCTCCGCCAATGGCAAGTAATCCATTTGGATCCCTAAGTGCCTGCTCAGGGGATGGAAATGGCGCGAGATCATCATTTAAATAGGACAGAGAGTTCACTTTTGAGTAAAATTCCTTAAAGAGCCTCTTAATAAGTTAGCGGAAAAATAGCGATGTTGAAACCTCAAGTACGTGTGTTTGCATATGTTTGGTTAATTTTTGGCTGTGTGTTTGCCGTCTCAGCAAATTATGATCGTAATACGGCTCAACCGGTACAAAAAGTGGAATACGGCACCATCGAATCTGTCCGGAATATCACCGAAAGTCAGCTTGTTGAAGATAGAAATCAAGGTTGGAAAACCTTCGGCGGTGCGCTTATTGGTGGAGTGATAGGCCACCAATTTGGCGGCGGCAGCGGCCAAGATGTCGCTACTGTATTAGGGGCTTTACTTGGAGCTGGAATTGGTCACCGCTCCGGACAAAGCTATTATCAGCAGATGGAATTGGTAGAATTAATGATCCGCTATGAAGACGATGAGCGGGTGATGGTCATTCAGGATAAAGACCCGGGGATGATTTTTAATGCTGGTGACGAAGTTAGGGTGGTTTATCTTGCCAGTGGCGTCCGTGTTGATATGGCAATGTGAAATTCGATTAACAACCAACTGGCTTAGTTGGTTGTCACCCCCTACCAACGACCTGGCCTGATTATTATATTAATCAGGCTAAGTAGCCTTCTCTATAGTATGACAGCTTGATAAACACTGCTTGGTGAGACGATTTCATTTTGAGCTGCAATGGTTTGCAATTCCCATTGTGCTAGCTGTTGTGTCATCGACAAAATGCCATAACTGGCATTAGTTGCATGCTCAAAGGCACTGACCGCATCGTTTCCTTGAATCATAGCCCCGGTAAATAGCGCAGTGATTAAATCGCCGACACCAACAGGCTGTTTGCTGAAGGCAAGGTGAGGGCGCTGGATGACATAATGCCCCTGTGCTGTTGCCAACATCATGGTAAATTTGTCGTCTGAAACGCTATGTAAGTGTTTTACTAGCACAACCGAAGGGCCAAGCGCTAGCGCCTTATCACAGGCGAGTTTAGCATCGGCTAAGCTGTTAATTTCTATACCAGTAAACTGTGTGAGTTCAAATTGGTTCGGCACAATGACGTCGGCAATTGGCATAACCTCATTGATGAGTACTTCAGTAATTCCCTCAGCCAATATACAGCCTTTGTCGGGATCGCCCATGACTGGATCGCACACATAAATGGCATTTGGGTTGTGCTGTTTTACCTTTGAAACTGCCCCGATAATAGCACGACACTGCTCAGCACTGCCTTGATAACCAGTGATAACCGCTTGGCATTGCGCTAATTGCTCAATGTTGCTCAGGCCATTGATGAGCTCTGCAATATCTTCAGCATTAAATGCGCGGCCAGTCCAACCTTGCTGATATTGTGTGTGGTTGGAAAATTGTACGGTATGTATCGGCCATACTTCTATTCCCATGCGCTGTAATGGAAACACCGCTGAGCTATTGCCCGCATGACCAAATACCACATGAGATTGGATTGAGATGATGCCTTTCATTTATTGCCTTATTTTTACTTGTTACACCGTTGAGGTCACAAGCCCAATTAACAGGGCTGTGAATAGATAAATCATAGTATGGGCTTTAGCAAAAGTAACGCCAATAGTGCGATTGAATAAGTGTGCTTAACACCAACTTCTGATACAGGTTGGTATCACACCATGAACTGGTTAAAGCTTGGTCATTAACATCTTTTATAATGAAATGGATAACTTTAATGGATCAGAGCACTGGCTGAGATTCGCTGTTGGTGTGTTTATGTAATGCCGATTGGTATTATTGGGTTATTCAATAAAAAAAGGAGCCAATAGGCTCCTTAATCTATTTTATAGCGATGCTTTAAAAACCGCGAGGTAATTGACCTTTACCTGCTAGCTTCTCACGCCATAGCTCTTTAGGTGTTTTGCCACCTGATTTGTTCGCTGCTGGCTTTTTAGCGGCAGGTTTCTTAGCTGCAGGTGCTTTAGCGGGTTCTGCTTTGGCCTGTTCAACCGGTGCTTCACCGCCCAATTCTGCCAACATAGTTTCTAGTTCGCTAAAACGTAGCGATTTACCGCCATCGATTTTGTACCAGCTGCCTTTTTGCTCAATCGCAACAGTCTTTCCTTCTTGCTTTGAAAGAGCTGACTCCAGTGCGCTGATGACTTCTTCTTTGGTCAGTTTTGACATAGTAATAACCTGTTTATTTATAATGTTTACTTGAAGGTTTGGCCTAATTTTATAGCGCAAAGCACTAAAATGTCCAATTTTCGCTAACATTCGATGCATTTCAGTGACATGAAGCGGTGATTTTTACAATTATGAGAAGCCATTCAAGTAGATTTTATAAGCGCAAATTTCACCATGTTTTTCGAATCACTTTCATCGGCCACTGAGTGATATATACTAGCGCAGTAGAGCGGCTTAGCTAAGCCATTAGATGCGTGTAGATGCAAGAGGGAAGTTAATGAAACGAGCAGAGTTAACCTCATACCTAAATGATTATTTACAGGTCGGGTTATACAAAGATTATGCACCTAATGGGTTGCAAGTTGAGGGAGCTTGCGAAATAAAAACCATCGTTACTGGCGTTACCGCTTGTCAGGCGTTGATTGAAAAAGCGGCTGAACTTAATGCCGACGCATTACTTGTACATCATGGCTTTTTTTGGAAAGGCGAGCCTGAGGTACTGACAGGCATGAAATATCGCCGTATAAAGGCATTGATTGACAATAATATCAATTTACTTGGCTATCATTTGCCCGTTGATGGTCATCCCGAAATCGGTAATAACGCTCAGTTGGGACGTAAGCTTGGATTAACTAACGCCGAGGCGATTGAAGGTGTTGCTCAAGGATTAGTTTGGCAAGGTGAGCTCGCTGAGGCTGAATCGCCACAGGCATTTGCAGGTAGAATTCATCATGCGTTAGGTCGTGATCCTGTTTATTTTGGCGCAGAAGTTGAGCAAATAAAACGGGTTGCTTGGTGTACCGGTGGGGCGCAAGACTATATTGATATCGCAGTGCAAGCTGGGGTCGATGCGTTTATTAGCGGCGAAATGTCAGAACGCACCTTCCATAGCGCTGTTGAGCAAGGGATCCACTATTTTAGTGCTGGCCATCATGCTACAGAGCGCTATGGGATTAAAGCATTAGGTGAACATTTGGCCGAGAAGTTCGGTGTTAATCACCAGTTTATCGACATCGATAATCCGGTTTAACCCTTATGCTATAAAACAAAAAAGGCCGCAATTATGCGGCCTTTTGTTTTAAGCTTGAGTGTTACTTAACACGCATGCCTGGCTGAGCGCCTTCATGGGGCTCGAGGATCCACAAGTCTTTCTTACCAGGGCCTGCAGCTAAAACCATGCCTTCAGACATACCAAAACGCATTTTTCTTGGTGCAAGGTTAGCAACCATTACAGTTAACTTGCCTTCAAGATCCTCAGGATTATAAGCAGATTTAATACCTGCAAATACCTGTTTGGTTTCGCCACCTAAATCGAGTTGTAGTTTAAGCAGCTTATTCGCTTCAGGTACATGTTCTGCTTTAGCGATGCGTGCAATACGTAAATCCAGTTTGGCAAAATCGTCAAAACTGATTTCGTCGCTAATTGGATCTAAGTCGAGCTGGCTTTTAGGCGTTTCTTCCACCTGTAGGTTTTCGGTCGATGCCGCGATAATCGCTTCGATGTTTTTCATGTCCACACGTTGCATCAGCGCTTTGAATTTTGCGATCTCATGACCCGCAAGGTCGATATTCAAGTTATCCCAAGTCAGCGTCAGCTGTAAAAACGCTTCAACGTCGCTGGCGAGTTTTGGCAACACTGGCTTGAGGTAAGTAACCAAAATACGGAACAAGTTTAACGCATTACTACAAACTTGATGGGCTTGAGCTTGTTGATCTTCTTGCTTGATTAACTGCCATGGTGCAGCATCAGCGACATACGCATTGGCGATATCGGCCAGCGCCATGATTTCGCGCATTGCTTTGCCATATTCGCGAGTTTCGTAGAAGTTAGCAATCTCATCTTGTTTAGCAAGGAAGCTGTCAGTGAGGGTCATATCTTCGATAGCTGCTAGTTTGCCATCAAAACGCTTACTGATGAAGCCTGCAGTACGTGAAGCTAGGTTAACCAATTTGCCGACCAAATCAGAGTTAACGCGTTGAGCAAAGTCTTCTAGGTTCAGATCAAGATCATCAATTCTGCTGCTGAGTTTTGCGGCATAATAATAACGCAAGTACTCAGGATCTAAGTTGTCTAAATAGGTACGAGCTTTAATGAAAGTCCCTTTTGACTTTGACATTTTCGCGCCGTTAACTGTGACATAACCGTGGGCATAAACACTGTTAGGCTTGCGGTAACCTGCGCCTTCTAACATGGCTGGCCAGAATAGGCTATGGAAATAGACAATGTCTTTACCAATGAAGTGGTACACTTCTGCGGTTGAGTCTTTTGCCCAAAACTCATCAAAGTTCAGATCATCTCTCTTGTCACATAGGTTTTTAAATGACCCCATGTATCCGATAGGCGCATCTAGCCAAACGTAGAAAAACTTACCCGGTGCATCAGGAATTTCAAAGCCGAAGTAGGGCGCGTCACGGGTGATATCCCATTGTTGCAGGCCTTGCTCAAACCACTCACCGAGTTTGTTAGCCATTTCAGTTTGTAGCGAACCTGAAGTGGTCCACTCTTTTAACATGCCTTCAAATGCGGGCAAATCAAAAAAGAAATGCTCGGTGTCTTTCATTACTGGAGTAGCACCAGACACAGCAGATTTTGGGTTAATGAGATCAGTTGGACTGTACGTGGCGCCACAGTTATCGCAGTTGTCACCGTATTGGTCTTCAGACTTACATTTCGGGCAGGTGCCTTTAACGAAGCGATCCGGTAAGAACATTGATTTTTCTGGATCAAATAGCTGTGAAATGGTTTTAGTTTTGATGTAACCATTATCTCTCAATTTGATATACACATCGCTTGCTAACTCACGGTTTTCATCACTATGGGTGCTATGAAAGTTATCAAACTGAATGTTGAAGTCTGCAAAATCCTGTTCATGTTCCTTTTGAACTTGAGCAATCATCTCTTCAGGCGCAATACCGAGCTGCTGAGCTTTAAGCATGATCGGCGTGCCGTGTGCATCGTCAGCACAAATATAATGACATTCGTGGCCGCGTAATTTTTGAAAACGTGCCCAAATATCGGTTTGGATATACTCCAGCATGTGACCCAGATGAATGGGGCCATTGGCATATGGAAGTGCGCTGGTAACAAGGATTTTACGTTGTGAAGTTGCCATCTTTTCTCTAAATCAGTTGGTGCCCAATATTAATGGCATAGATACTAACCGATCAAAGGCTAACTTTCATTAAAAGCTGATGCATTTGCGCTAATTCTACGCGAATACTTGTGAGTTTTTCTGATACACTTAGTCAAATTATTTTTAGGGGGTAGCCGTTTTGTCTTCAGCGTCTCAACATTATCGTTTAAATGATGATCTTCTAGGCCCAGTTTTGGCCATTTTAGATGATTTCCAAGATCCATATTTGGCCAAAGGTCTAGTTAGCGCCGGTTTAGTGACTAAACTAGATATAGAAGGTACGCGTTTACAACTCGGTTTGTGTTACCCATATCCTTGTCAAAGCCAATACCGTGATACCGTGATGGCGGTAACTAAGCGCTTAGCGACGCTAGATGCGATTGAAGAAGTTGAGTGTGAAATCGATTTTCAGGTGGCCGCGGTTTCAGCTATCGCTAATGTCGACCCATTACCTAACATTAAGCAAGTGATTGCGGTGGCTTCAGGTAAAGGTGGCGTTGGTAAGTCAACTACGTCGGTAAATTTAGCATTAGCTTTGGCAAGTGAAGGGGCTCGCGTCGGTATATTAGATGCGGATATTTATGGCCCATCGATTCCGATCATGCTTGGAGTAACTGACTTTAAACCTGTGTCTCCAGACGGCAAAATGATGACTGCAGCAACCGCGCACGGCATCACAGCGCAATCTATTGGTTTTATGCTTAATGATGAAGAAGCTGCTGTTTGGCGTGGCCCTATGGCAGCGGGCGCATTGGCCCAGCTTATCAATGAAACTAGCTGGCCAGAACTCGATTATTTAGTGATTGATATGCCGCCAGGAACCGGTGACATTCAGTTGACCTTATCTCAAAAAGTACCGGTAAGCGGCGCAGTGGTGGTGACCACGCCACAAGATATTGCATTGGCCGATGCTAAAAAAGGTGTCAACATGTTCCAAAAGGTACATATTCCTGTGCTTGGTATTGTTGAAAACATGAGCTTTCATCAGTGCAGCGAGTGTGGCCATAAAGAGCACCCATTTGGTCAGCAAGGCGGTGCAAAAATGGCCGAGCGATACAATGTACCGTTACTTGGCGAGTTGCCATTGCAATTGAATATCCGTGAAGATGTTGACAAAGGCGCGCCAACTGTTGTGTCTGACAGTGATAGCCATGTTGCTAATATTTACCGTGATATCGCCCGTAAAGTCGGTGCACAATTAGCGTTAGTTCAGGCACAACCTGCTGTGTCTATTTCTATTTCAGATGATGAGTAAAGGTAAGTTTTGATGAGTTCTCAATGTGTCATTATTGGTATCGCTGGGGCATCAGCTTCTGGTAAGAGTCTAATCGCTAAAACGATTTATGAAGAGCTATGTCGTGATTTAGGCACCGACCAAATCGGTGTGATTGCCGAAGATGCTTATTATAAAGATCAGACTCATTTATCAATGGAAGGTAGGGTACAAACCAATTATGACCACCCTAAGGCGCTTGACCATGAGTTGCTAGCGCAGCACTTAAGTGCCTTGAAACAAGGGCAAGCTGTTGATATTCCAAAATATGATTATTCGGTACATAATCGTATGGATGAATGCGTGCCCATGACGCCAAAAAAGGTAATTATTCTTGAGGGGATTTTGTTATTAACCGATCCTCAATTACGAGATTTGATGGATGCCAGCGTGTTTATGGATACTCCCTTGGATATCTGTTTTATGCGCAGACTAAGTCGTGATGTAGCAGAGCGCGGCCGCACCATGGAGTCTGTAATGCAACAATACACCGACACCGTAAGACCGATGTTTTTGCAGTTTATTGAGCCGTCAAAGCAGTATGCTGATATTATCGTGCCAAGAGGTGGTAAAAACCGCATTGCGACAGATATTTTGAAAACGCGTATTCAACATCTTCTTGCTAAATAACGGATTAAATTGGAGTGAGACATAGATGCGCATAGCCCAAATCAGGCAAAGTTCACTGATAGAACCACACAGCGCGACCAATGAAGGTCATTGTGCTGGTACTCGTCGAGATTTGGGTGTTGCACGTTATGATGACAGTCATGCCAGCGAGCAGGGTGATTAATTCAGGTGTTATGGGTTAATCGACAGTTAAGTCATCATATTGCTGCGACCGATCGCGGGCTCGCCTACGGTGACGGCGTGTTTGCGACCATGCGCTTTAATCAACATGGCCCATTATTTGTTGATACGCATCTTGCACGATTGGCTCAAAGTTGCCAACGCTTGTCGATAGATTGGCAAGCGAGTGCTGAATTGACTGATTTTTTAGTGAAGATTTGTCAGCAAGCTTATCAAGATTTCGGTCAAGATGGTTGCCTTAAAGTTCTACTTAGCCGAGGTAGTGGCGGGCGCGGTTATCAGGCGCCACAAGTAGCGTCGCTTACTGAAGTCGTATCCATTCACCCCATTCCTGCCCATTATGCCCAGTGGCAACAACAGGGCATTAATCTTAGTGTGAGTGATTTTTCACTGGCCAGGCAACCTCGTTTAGCTGGTATGAAACACTTAAACCGTTTAGAGCAAGTGTTGATTCGTCAGCAACCTTTACCCCAAGACTGTGATGATGTGGTGGTGTGTGACACACAAGGTTGGGTAACTGAAACTGCAATTGCTAATTTATTTATCGTCACCAATGACCGTGTTTATACCCCCTGTTTAGCTCATGCAGGGGTCGCAGGGGTGATGCGTCAGCAGATAATCTGCACATTGGCGCAGCAAGGTTACAGTGTTGAGGCGACTCAAATTGATAGAGCGCGACTTTTACAAGCTGAAAGTGTCTTTATTAGTAATAGTTTATTTGGCATCATCGATATCAATCGCATTGATGATAAGCTTTACCAACGTGCATCATTTACCGAAACCTTACGTAGTGCCTTAAACCTTCAATTATGAAAAAAACCTTTATTACCCTAGCTGGTTTATTGTTCACGCTTGCAACCATTGCGCTGGCGGGAATGTTCTATGTTCATCAACATGTACAAAGTTTTAGTTCATCGCCTTTGTCGTTAACCGAAGCACAAACGCTAGAGTTAACCCGCGGCACTTCGTTTAATCAGTTTCTTAACGAGTTACAGCAGCGACAACTCATTGATGAAACATGGCCTGCAAAAGTGTTGATAAAATTGCAACCACAATTGGCTGATATTCGCTCTGGTTACTACGATATTTTACCCGGAGACAGCTTTGTTGATCTTGTCAAGCGCTTGAATCAAGGCAAAGAGAAGGTATTTAGTGTCACCTTAATAGAGGGACAAAATATTAATGAATGGCGCCAAGTATTAGCACAAACTGACTATACCAGTAATGAGGTCGAGGACGTATTTAACGCAGTATTAGTTAAGCATGGTGACGAGTCCGGATTGCCAGAAGGTAAATTTTATCCTGATACTTATCATTATCACGCGGGTGCTAGTGTGCAAAGTATCGTGGAACAAAGTTATTTAAAGATGCAGCAACAACTTGAACAGATTTGGCAAAACCGTGATACCAGCATCCCGCTGAAGTCGCCTTATGAGTTGCTAATTATGGCGTCTATCATTGAAAAAGAAACGGGCAAAGCAAGTGAGCGTCCGTGGATATCGGCGGTGTTCACTAATCGTTTGCGTAAGGGCATGCGCTTACAGACCGACCCTACAGTTATATATGGCATGGGCGAGCGATATCAGGGCAATATTACTCGTAAAGATTTACGTGAACATACACCGTTTAATACGTATCGTATCAATGGCTTAACGCCAACACCGATTGCAGCTCCCAGCGGCGCGTCATTAGAGGCTGCAGCTCACCCTGCAGATGTCGATTATTTTTATTTTGTGTCGCGTAATGATGGTAGTCACGTATTTTCTAGAACCTTGGCAGAACATAACCGCGCCGTAAATAAGTATCAGAGAAATAGATGAATAACTCACAGACCGCCAAATTTATTGTCATTGAAGGATTGGAAGGCGCCGGCAAATCCAGCGCTATCGCTTTAGTTAAAGATTTTATTGAAAAGCACACCGGCGCAGTGCCTGTGTGCACCCGGGAGCCTGGTGGCACGCCGCTCGCTGAGAAAATGCGCGATTTAGTGAAAATTGCCGATGAAAGTGATCCACTATGTAATAAAGCGGAATGTTTGCTGATTTATGCAGCAAGGGCACAACTTATTGCTAATGTGATTCAACCAGCACTTGATAATGGTCAATGGGTATTGGGCGACCGTCATAACTTATCATCTCTTGCCTACCAAGGTGGAGGACGTGGCTTGTATGACGTGGTTAAGTCATTAAGTGATATCACCTTAGGTGATTTTAAGCCGGACTTGACCTTATACCTAGATATTGAGCCGAAACTTGGATTAAGTCGCGCGGCAGACCGCGGCGCTCTTGATCGAATTGAACAACAAGAAGTCAGCTTTTTCGAACGAGCTCGAAGCACTTATTTATCATTGGCTGACCAAGATGACAGCATCAAAGTCATCGATGCCAGTCAAAGCATGGCTGCAGTACATAAAGACATTATTGCAGTATTACAGGCACAAGGCTGGTAATTGATGAGTCGTTTTCCTTGGTTAAACGATGTAAGTCGGCATTGCTTCGAACAAATTGTTAATCAAACCCTAGGTCATGCTTATTTGCTGGGCTTACATTCAGGCTACGGCGCCAAAGACTTCATTGATAGCTTTGCCCAAGCTGCGCTTTGTGCTGCTCCCACCGTAAACGGCGCGTGTGGTCAGTGTAAATCCTGCTTGTTAATAGCGGCGGGAAATCACCCGGATTTATACCAAGTTGCTGCTGATGGCAACCAGATTAAAGTTGATCAAATCAGAACGCTTTGTCAGGACTTAATGGCGACAGCGCAGCAAGGTGGCCGCCGAGTTGCGGTGATTCAACAAAGTGAAAAGATGAATCAAGCCGCTGCTAATGCGCTGTTAAAAACCTTGGAAGAACCAGGGGAGGGAACGTTACTTATCCTGCAAAGTTCTCAACCCGCCCATCTACTTGCGACCATCAGTAGCCGATGTCAGCGACTGCATATTCCATTACCTAGTCATGCAGATATCAACCATTGGTTACAACAGCAAGTACAGGTTAGACAAGACACAACTTGGTGTTTGCCAGTGGTTGGCGGGCCGCAGGATTTAGCTGATGCGATTACCGATGGCAGGTATCAAACCTTAATACAGCTGCGCAAAGATTGGATTGAGAGTTTGTCGTCTGGTCACCTGTGTGCTAATTTAATGAATATTGATGAAAAGCAAGTTTCTGATGCGCATAAAGTTTTATACCTTGTGCTGCGGCAAAAGCTGCTAAAAACGCCACAGATAGATGCTTTGTTAGCAGCAAATATTGTTGAGTTATCTACCTTGGTGATGAAAACCTGTCATGAACTTGCATTAATGCCTAATATCAATGCGTTAGGTTTATTTCAGAATTACTTGGCTCGGTATAATCAGCTAACAGGAAGTTAACTTATAGTATGGTAGATTTGGTAGTAAACTTTGACACTCTGCATCAGTTGTATCGCGCATATATGCCGTTTATACAACCAGCGGGTTTGTTTGTTGCTACTACCGAAAGCCATTTTTTAGGTCAAGAACTGACTATTGCCTACCAACTGCCTGGTAGCACGACTAAACAAGAGTTTAAAGGGGCGGTGGTTTGGATTAATCCGCTGGGTGCGTCTGGCGGACGACCCGCTGGCATAGGGGTTAAAATTTTGACCGATCCCGACACTCACAAACACCATATTGAAAACCTGTTGTCCCGCGAGCTCGCTTCAGGTGATTTGACCTGTACCATGTAGCTCTGTATTCTTGCGGTCTTTATTTTATATAGATTAATTAGAGTACCACCCGTGCTAATCGACTCCCATTGCCATTTAGATAGACTCAAGTCTGCACCTGATCACGATAGTTTGGTTGATATCATTAACCAGGCAAAAGCTCGCGACATTAGCCATTTTTTATGTGTTAACGTTCGACAAAAAGGTTTCCGCGAAATGCAGCAGAAAATGGCTGCATTTGATGAGATTTTCCTATCAGCAGGCGTTCATCCATTGGATGTGCAAGAAGGTTTAAACACAGAGGAGCTGACTGAATATATTAAAGATCCTAAGGTTGTCGCCATAGGTGAAACGGGTTTGGATTACTTTTATGCTAATGAAACTAAAACCTTGCAGCAGCAGTGCTTTGAACAACAAATAGCGCTTGCTGTTGAGGTCAATAAACCCCTTATTGTCCACACTCGAGACGCTCGTGAAGATACTATCGCTTTTTTAAAGCAAGGTAATGCCGATAAAGTGGGTGGTGTTTTGCACTGTTTCACTGAAAATTGGGAAATGGCTAAAGCAGCGATAGATTTGGGCTTTTACATTTCTGTGTCAGGCATCGTCACCTTTAAAAATGCTGGTGAATTGCGCAGCGTGATAAGGAAAGTGCCAAAGGATCGTTTATTGGTGGAAACTGATTCGCCCTACCTAGCGCCAGTCCCTCATAGAGGCAAAGAGAATCAACCCGCTTTTGTTCGTGATGTCGCTGAGTTTGTAGCCGAGTTGCGCGGGGAGCCCTATGCGGAACTAGCTCAATACACTACTGATAATTTCTTTAATCTGTTTAAAGAGGCGGCAGTACTAGCAGGCCGATAACCGTTAACGTCATCATTGAGATAAAAAAAGACCCAAAACTATTCCAATTGTTTTGGGTCTAGGGGAATGGCTCCTTGCGGAGCCGTGCGCTACTGTTGAGTACCTCATTAGGTATCGTCTCTGCACAAAGTGTAGATGACAAATTAGCTTTTGCTCAATTATTGTTCAATCATGCTTAAGCTAATTGTAACAAAATGTGTTTGGGCGCAATTGCAGTTACGATGATCTAGCAACATTATCTCTGACCAGCTCACGGGGGAGGCTATTTTTCAGTTTGTTCCCTAAGTGTTTAACCATGCCAAGCGGCACACCCAAATAACCAACCAGCTTTTCACCTTGAGGTTTTACTTTTTCCGCTAAGGGGATATCTCGTCCTTTTAAGTACTCAATGGCTTGAGCTTCATTAAGTGCGAACAATGGCGCTTGTTGACCAAATGCCACAAGTGCTTCGTGGCGCGATTTAAAGCCTTTTTTGAGCTGGTCTGCCACTTTTATTCCCATACGCTGGTAGCGCATTTTGCCAATTAGGGGCTTTAGCATTTTGGGGAACAACCAAAACTCACCATCGCGAACCATTAGCTCACCTTTATCGGTCAATGAGATACCAAATGTGTGCTGAAAATATTGATTAAGTTCGCTGCTTTGTTTGTTACTTGCTGGCGAAAATGGAAAAACCTTGGCTAATTTGGGCTGAGGTTTAATCTGCTCAACACTACATAACTTGGTGAGTTTAGCAACAAAGAAGCCTTCACAATCAAATATCTGTGGCCAAACATGTAAAAAGCCTTCTTCGGTACATGCTTGCTCGGCGCCATCAAATAGATCACCTAATGAGTCAAAGCGAACGGCATCAGGATAACGCTGCATAATGGACTGCATGATCATCTGATTTTCGGTACGGTTTAATGTGCAAGTTGAGTACACTAAACTGCCGCCGGGTTTTAGGGCAAGAAATGCAGATTCGATTAAATCTTGTTGTGTATCTGCTATTGCTGTTATCTCACTTTCATCCCAATGTTTTAATGCATCTGGATCTTTACGTACGGTGCCTTCGCCGCTGCAGGGGGCATCTAGCAAAATATAGTCAAAAGTTTCATACTGGTATTCACCGAAAACTCTAGCGTCAAAGTGAGTGATAGCGGTATTACTCACTCCCATCCGTAATAGGTTAGCATGTAGCACTTTAACCCGGCTTGCTGAATACTCATTGGCAACAAGTAGGCCTTGGTTATTCATTAAGGCAGCTAGTTGAGTCGTCTTGGATCCGGGGGCCGCCGCCATATCTAAAATAGTCTGTGGCGCCTCGATGCCTTGTGGAAATAGTGCAGTAGGTGGCAACATTGAACTGGCTTCTTGGATGTAAAATAAGCCTTGAATATGCTCTATGGTATTGCCAATTTGGATGCTTGGGTCGACGGTTATCCAGTAGCCATCGGCGCACCAAGGAATTGGTTCAAAATGCCAACCCTTAGCAGTTAATTGATCTATCAATTCCGCGCTGCTGATTTTAAGGGTGTTGACCCTGATAGATGGGCGTAATGGTCTAGCGCAATAGTCGATAAAATCATCCATCGACAAATGGGCGGGGATATCTTTGGCGATACTATTGATAAAATTTTTGTTTAGTTGAACCATATTGACTAACTACAAGAAATATTAACGAAAGTATATCATAGACAGTGTCGTATCTATGCCCTCAATGACGCTGAGATTAACAAGGAGTGTCGGTGTTAAATAGAGTTTGGTTTATTTTCTTTGTCACTTCACTGTTGGCAATTGCGGTGTCGCTGCTTCAGGGCAACAGTCAAGTATTGTCGGAATCAGTTAATGCACTGTTTAGTAGCAGTAAGCTTGCCGCTGAAATCGCCCTAGGCTTAGTTGGGGTCTTATCTTTGTGGATGGGACTGATGCGAGTGGGGGAGAAAGCCGGCGTTGTGGCGGTATTTGCTAAGCTGTTCGAACCGCTGTTAGCTCGGTTAATGCCTGAAGTTCCTCGTGGCCACAAAGCCTATGGCAGTGTCACCATGAATTTGACTGCAAATATGCTGGGTTTAGACAACGCGGCTACGCCGCTTGGCTTAAAGGCGATGCAGGATTTGCAATCACTGAATCCGGTAAAACATGTCGCCACTAATGCACAGATTTTGTTTTTAGTGTTGAACACTTCCTCGGTAACCTTAGTACCTGTGACGGTATTTTTATATCGAGCTCAGCAGGGCGCTGCAGCACCAGCAGAGGTCTTTTTACCTATTTTGCTGGCGACCTTAGCATCGACCCTAGCAGGGGTATTAGTGGTGGCTATTTTTCAGCGACTTTCACTGCTTAATGCGGTCGTCATTGGTTATGCAGGAGTGATCTTTGCCAGTTTAAGTGCATTGATGTTTTACCTTGGTACGCTAAGTGTTACTGCAATTAGTGAAGTGTCCACACTGCTTGGCAACGGAGTGCTGCTGGCGTTGATTTTTAGTTTTGTGCTGGTTGCAGGATTAAAAAAGGTGGCGATTTATGATGAGTTTATTGAGGGGGCGAAGGAGGGCTTTGGTCAGTCTATTAAACTCATTCCCTATTTATTAGCTATGCTCATCGCCATTGCGCTATTAAGAGCATCTGGTGCGTTAGATTACCTTTTATATGTGGTTGCCAGCATTGTCCATCTTCTTGGCGGCGATACACGATTTGTTGATGCATTGCCCACAGCGCTGATGAAACCATTTAGTGGCTCAGGTGCAAGAGCCATGATGCTAGAAACAATGGATCATTATGGTGTTGATTCCTTTGCCGGTAAACTGGCCGCAATTTTCCAAGGTAGTACAGAAACGACATTCTATGTGTTGGCGGTCTATTTTGGTGCGGTCGGGATCAGAAACGGCCGTCACGCACTAGTATGTGGCTTAACAGCAGATTTTGCAGGCATTATTGCCGCCATTATGGTGTGTTATCATTTTTACGGTTAAGGATCATCAACTATTAAAAAGCCATCGAAATTCGATGGCTTATACTTAAATCCATAGGGATAGAGAAACTAAACTGGGTCGTTAAACTGGCCGTAATAATAAGCTTCAAAGTAGGTTAGAAGCGGTAACTCACCGACAGCATTGGACCGATGAAGCTGTAATACAAGTTATAGCTAGCAACATTCAGATCAGTATTTTTTAGTTTTTGATCGTAATCTACATCGACTTCATAGTAGTTAAAGGCGGCCGTCATATGCCAGTTTTCTGTGATTTCAGCTTCAATTCCAGCACGTACATCAACTAGACCACCTTCTAGATCATCAAGTTTGACGTAGAAATACTGTGCATGCGCGGTAAACCTAAATCGGTCGGCAAATTCATAATCACCATACAGGCCAATGTCTGGTAACGGGGCGGTCACTTTAGTATCGACGGTTTTAGGTACGGGAAGAGTAGGGCAATCCGCGGTTGCCGTGGTCACTTCACAGGCCCCGATTTGCCCTTCGAAACCTGTTTTAATGAACATGGCATGTAAACCGATGGACACGCCAATATTATAATTATTGCCCTGATAGAAATTATACCCATAACCAATGCGGGCAATATCAATATTCAGTGTGGTATCGATTTTACTCCCCGCTTTAAAATCATACAGAGTACCGTCTAATTCAACCTGGAATGGTTTAGTTAATTGGGTGACTTCTGCACTGCGGTGAAGCTGTTTCCAGTCCATATACACAATATGGCGGTCATTAAAGTGGTAAAACAATTCAAAGAAAGGCAGAAATTGTGATTCTTCTAGTTTTAAGTCTTCTTCGAAATCGATTTGAAAATCACGGCCTAAAAGTGGATCGGTGACATCCATGCTGGAGTTGGAATTAGAATAAAACCCGCCAATTCGAATGACGGTTTTATTTTGCTTTTCAGCAAGCGTTGGCTCAGGTGCAACGTCCTGTTCGTCAGCGACACAAGGGGCAGCAAGTAAACACATTGCGAGTAAAGACCATGTCTTGAACACCAATGTTACTCCATAATAATTATTATTTTAATGTAAGTTATTGATTGTTATCAGATAGGTCCATCTATCGAGGATTTATAATAGCAGAGTGTGTCTAAATGTGAATGATTTGTATCAAAAAATGTGACGTTATTTACGTTGAAATGTTGATAAATGTCAGTGCTGTCACAAAATGTCACAGCGCGATGTGCTGTCAAAGCCGATGTTATCAGTTTGAGATTTTATCTTTCATTGCCAGATTAGTGGAAAGATAATCATTATCCAGGTTATAGCGCATAGCATTAAACTTAAAAAAACTGCCGCTGATGCAACATCTTTTGCCTGGCCACTTAATGGATGAATTTCATCACTGATCCGGTCGACAACTGCTTCGATGGCAGAATTAATGAGCTCAACAATTAATACCAAGAAAACGGTGGCAATCAGCAATATACGCTCAGGTACAGTGACATCGATAAACGCTGCGATAGGTAACATGATGGCAGCTAACATAACTTCTTGACGAAACGCTGCTTCATAGCGCCATGCCTTGGTTAATCCTTGTATTGAAAACCCAGTGGCTCTAATAACTCGTTTCAGTCCATGATTATTGGTTGGTTTCATTAGCTTCCGTTTATCTTTGCTATATTGTCTATGTGGTTTCAATTTGCAGGCTAAGCATAGCCTAACAGTAAAGCACTTTAAGTGATTGTGGTGTAAAGCGCTAGTAAGAGTTACTCATGGAGGAGTATAGGTATGATTGATAAAAGCAGCTTAACGGCTGATGCTAACTTTATTAGCGCTAAGCCACAGTGCTTTGTAAAGCCTTGGCTGGTATTGGTACAAAAATCCGTTGCCATATTGAATCATTGGCTTGGGTTACCTATCGTCTTTTTAGTGTTACTTTGGCCAGTAACTGCAACATCCAACGGCGCCAGCGAACGATTCCAGTACACCTCTATACAAGTACAACAGTTTGCTGGTCGCAAAGCACAAGATATTCGCCTTGATGAGTATCTAGTGAGCGAAAAATATGATGGTGTTCGTACCCATTGGAATGGCATGCAACTCATCACCCGTCAAGGCAATCCAATAGCCGTTCCCGAAAGCATTGCGCAAACTCTGCCAGCGTTTAGCTTCGATGCTGAGTTATGGCTTGATTATGGCAAGTTTGATACGGCATCTGCTATCGCAAGAACCCAAGTGGTTGATTTAAATCAATGGCAACACCTTAAGCTGATGATATTTGATACTTCGGCGATGCCTGGGAGTTTTGCAGAGCGAATTGAATGGGCGAAATTGAATTTTAGCGGTAAGCACCCTCATTTATATGTCATCAGGCAGCAAAGGTTTAGTGATTGGCAGCAGCTAACCGACGAGTTTAATCGAGTGCTTAACGCGGGTGGCGAGGGGTTGATGATGCATCGCGCCGATGCAAAATATCGACTAAACAACAAACTCGATTTAATTAAAATCAAACCTTACTTTGATACAGAAGCCATAGTGATAGACTACCAGATGGGCTATGGGGGGAACCCTGATTTAATAAAATCGTTATTAGTTGAGTTAGATTCTGGAAAGCGATTTAAACTGGCTAGCGGATTTACTCTGGCTCAGCGAAAGTCTCCGCCACCAATAGGCAGCCTAGTCACGTTTAAGTACTATGGTGTTACTTCAAGTGGTATTCCAAGGCATGCCAGCTTTTTGCGGCAAAGGTAGCTAAAAATAGCTCAAGCATAGCGGCGCCGAGCATTAATCGATGAGCCTTGCACCTTAATCATTGACTAAGGTGCAAGGTGCAAGGTGCAGGGTGTAAAGTGTTAGTCTTGGTACTGCTCAAACCACCAGAGGATATGGGCAACTTTAGACATTAAGTTACTTGGGCGCTTGTAAATCCCATGGGGTGCATCGGGGATCCTAACCATCGCAGTATCAATATTACGTAGCTTTAAGGCTTGGTAAAACTGCTCTGTTTCTGCCATCGGCGTGCGTAAGTCAGCTTCGCCGGTGAGCAACATGGTTGGCGTTGTAACGTTACCCACGTAACTAATCGGCGACAGTTTCATATAATGCTCACTGTCTTCCCACGGCATTTTTTCAAACCAGTTTTTTATCACAAACGGATAAATGTCTGTGGTCAGAGCAAAGCTGTACCAATTGATAACCGGTTTTGCGACAACAGCTGCTTTAAAGCGATCTGTATGGCCAATAATCCAGGCGGTGAGTACGCCGCCACCTGAGCCACCCGTGACAAATAGTGCATTTTCATCAATGGCATCGCGAGCAATAACACCATCAACCACTGACATCAGGTCGTCATAATCTTGGCTGGGATAATTATTGTGAATGGTTTGTGCAAACTCCTTACCATAACTGTCACTGCCTCGCGGGTTGGCATAGACCACAACGTACCCAGCGGCCGCCATCAACTGAATTTCAGCAGCAAAATGTGGCCCGTAATTGGTAACAGGTCCGCCGTGAATTTCTAGAATTAAAGGAAACTGTTTGCCTGTTTTTTTCGCCGCTTCGTAACCTGGTGGATAAGCAACCCAGGCTTGAATATCACGGCCATCAGCAGATGAGTTAACTGTGATCTCTTTGATATTTGCTAATTGCTTGTGTGCAAGTGCATCTTGGTTAAGCTGGGTAAGTTGTTGGCTTTTACCTTTACGATTTATGCGAACGTCTGCAGGACGTTGTGGATCTGAGTAGGTGTATGCAATCGTGCCATTTTCAGCGACATCAAATTGCTCAGCGGTGTAGGGGCGACCGAACGCCAACCCACCTAGATCATCGGCTAAGATTTTACGCTTGCCTTTTAAAGGTTGATAAGCCACATAAGCTTTACCATGGTCATGGTAACTTAGATACACACCTTTACTATTAGCAGCCCACTTGACCTGATTCACTGACCGATCAAGATCTGCTGTTAGCGAGCGTTTATTGCTGCCATCAAAATCCATGATATAAACTTCCGCATTTTCATAGTTTTTGAATTTTTGTTCTGAGCTGATATAGGCAATGTATTTACCTGAAGGTGAGACAACAGGCTTGCTATCAGGACCATTTCGGTCGGTTAACTGCTGTTGCGATAGTGTCGCGATATCGAGTTTGTATAGATTACTATCGTTACGTGCAAGATCGCTGTCAGGGCGTTTGTTCGCCGTAAAAATGAGCTGCTTTCCGTCTTTGCTCCAAGCAAGTGGTCCGCCATGGTTGACGTTCTCATGGGTAAGTTGTCTTGCCGACCCTCCTTGTGCTGACATCACAAATATTTGGCTATAACCGGGATTGGTAAAGCCTGCACCGTCAAATCGATAATACATTTCATCAATATAGACAGCTGGTTTGGCCCACTTTGCTTGGCTAGGTTTACCGGGTAGGTTGACCACTGATTTACGCTTACCTTCAACAAAACGCGTAAATGCCAACTGCTTACCGTCTGGCGACCAACTTAAATTGCTTGGTGCATGACTAAAGTGAGTAAGCTGCGCTTGTGCATCGGCATTAAGCCATTTCATGTGGATCTGAGGACTACCGCTAGCGGTGGAAATATACGCCAACATATTGTTGTCAGGTGATAAAGTCGGTGCATAATCGACATGTTGACCGTTGGTCACAGGGGTAAGCTGTTTGTGTTTATTCACCTTCCAGATATTACTGAGTTTCTTATCAGTCATAATATCCATGTAGTTACGCATGAAGTACACTTCATCGCCATCGGCATTGATCTCAAGTCCCGATGCATACTCAAGACTAAATACATCTTCTAATTGCAATACTGACTGCTTTTCAATGATTGCATCAATAGTCAGTTCTTTAGCAAGTGCATTGGCAGCAAGAAGCGGCGATAATAGCAGAGCCAGATAGACGCCTTTATTCATCATGTTTCCTTTACATTGTTTTGTTTTTAGTGGCGAAGGGTAACTAACGCGCAAGTCGTCAATAACCAACAGGGCTTACCAAGCTAGCATACCCCATCAAAACCTCAATATAGTGGAACATTGATTTACAATTTTGTGCATAGTAAACAGCTGCCTATCCGTGTGAATAAGTTTGAATGGCAGTGGTCGCTGTCAAGTGAAAGTCAGTCCGGTAGCGGGCACTTAGGGCTTAACTAAAACGCTTGTCAGGATTGGTTAGTTGGAAAATAGATGTTGACTTGAGCGCCGATACCATTGTCATTGTTACGTATATCCAAATCGCCACCATTGTTGACCACCAACTGCCTACTTAAGACCAATCCGATGCCGGTGCCTTTTTCTTTGGTGGTATAAAAAGGCACAAAAATATTGTCCATATTGCTAATTCCGCAGCCGCTGTCGATAACTTGAATCTCAATAGCACTGCTGTGCCGATGCAGACAAATGATCACTTTGCCGTCGGGGAGGGAGCTCATAGACTCGCGCGCATTTTTTATTAAATTGACCAACACTTGTTTTATCTGCACCTCATCGGCATAAATATCGATGGGGCTATTGGCGGTTCTAAGCTGGATGTTGTCAAACAACGGCGTGATTGACTGCACTAACTTTTCTAAATTAAACCGCGTTTTTTCTGGTGGCGGCACCTTGGCGAGTTGTTGGTAACTTTGGATAAACTCATTGAGAGAGTTAGCCCTTTCTTGTATGACACCGAGACCATTTTGCAGATCGCTATTAAGCTCAGAGGGTAAGTTGGCACAATTAGCTTCGGTAAAGCGCGTTAAAGTTGCACTAATAGAAGCAATAGGCGCCAAGGAGTTATTAATTTCATGACTGAGCACTCTAAGCAGCCGCTGCCAAGCTAACCTTTCCTCTTCGCGTAATAGGTTTTGTATATCAGTAATGAATATTAGTTGCTGTTTTATACCGTTTTCAAAGTACTCATCTCGGTGCAAATAAATCTTCTTTTTATGCTCTTTGAGGTCAAACTCTAAGACTTGTTTATTGTGTTCCGGTGTCGTGGCAGGTATGCCCAACTCTCTGAACGGCCAGCCTTTCATTCGTTCAACACGACGATTAAACAGTTTTTCTGCGGCAGGATTCATTAAGGTCACATTGTCGCGACTGTCTGTGGCGATAATCGCCACATCGATCTGATTGATCACTTTATTGAGCAAGATGTGCTTTTCTTTGGTTATTAGGCTTTGTTGGGCAAAGGTGTTGGCTAATGTATTGATGAGCTGACTTAACTCATTGATTACGCCACTTGATGAAGACTCTTTTGCGCGCATAGAGTAGTCTTCACATGTTAAGGCTTCTACAACGCTAGTTAAGGTTCTAACTTTATTAACAACGATTTTCTTTAAATAAAATGCGAAATAAAACAGCCAGATGAAACTTATACTAGCGGCATAAAGCACTGAATTGTCATCTAAGTGCACTAGCTGTACGCTGGATGTGATAAGTAAAATGGGGACTAATCCAGCAGCAAGGGTTATTAATAAAAGCCGATTT
The DNA here is from genome assembly GCF_043643685.1 of Shewanella waksmanii. Classification (GTDB taxonomy): domain Bacteria; phylum Pseudomonadota; class Gammaproteobacteria; order Enterobacterales; family Shewanellaceae; genus Shewanella; species Shewanella waksmanii_A. The sequence continues at coordinate 259,650 of NZ_JBHZSN010000004.1, read as the reverse complement.
TCAAAAGAGCCAAGCTCACGCATTGATTTCATATTAGCCCAAATTGTATTTTTCAAGACGTCGATAATAGGCACTGCGGCTTAAGCCTAAGGACGCGGCGGTCTCAATGGCATTATGATCGTTGAGACTAAGCCGTCTGTTGATAATGTGCTTTTCAATAGATGCTAGGCATTGGCTGTCAAAATCAAACTCAGCGGCGGCGCTTTCAGTCATTGCTATGCCTAAATCTTGTACCCTTATTACATTGCTTGGGCTTAAGAATATGGCTCTTTCAATCATGTGGCTAAGCTCTCGAATATTTCCTGGCCAGCTATAGGCCTTCATGGCGATACAGGCTAAATCGTCGATTCTTTTAAGGGCAACACCATATTTTTTTGACGACTTTTTCAGGAAGTATCTCGCCAGCGGCATGATGTCGTCGATGCGTGCTCTTAAAGGTGGTATGGCTATTTCTGCAGTGTTGAGTCGGTACAACAAGTCTTGCCTAAATTGTCCTTGAGTGATCAGTTCACTTAACGAAGCATTGGTGGCCGAAATAAGGCGAACGTCTGCTTGGATGGTTTTAGAACTGCCCACTTTTTCAAATTGTTGGTCTTCTAAAACTCGAAGTAATTTTCTTTGTTGTGAAAGCGGTACATTGCCAATTTCATCTAAAAACAGGGTGCCGGATTGGGCGAGCTCGAAACGGCCAATGCGGCTATCTTGGGCGTCAGTAAAGGCTCCTTTTACATGGCCAAACATTTCGCTTTCAAATAGATTCTCAGGGATAGCCCCCATATTGACGGCAACAAAGGGGTGTTTGCTGCGGTTAGAGCATTGATGTAAGTGGTCAGCAAGCATACTTTTACCAGTACCATTTTCACCGGTAAATAGAATGTTCATTTCACTGCGGGCAAAAAGCTCAATTTGCGCCAGTACTTTTTGCATCGAGCCTGATTCTGCAATCAGCCCGTCACTGGTAACAGACAATTGTTTTCTTAAGAGCGTGTTTTGTTGGGTCAGTTTCTGCGTTTGTTTTACGCTAGTGCCAAGCCGAATTTGCGACTGTAACACACTGAGTAAACGGTCATTATCCCATGGCTTTTGAATAAAATCTCCAGCACCGAGTTTCATGGCTTCCACTGCGATATTGACACAGCTAAAGCCTGTCATGACCACAACGGGCACAAGTTCATCAATGGAGCGAATGGCACGAATAAGGGCTAACCCTTCGGCTCCGGACGTGGTGTCTTGGTGGTAATTTAGATCGATTAAAGCCAAAGAGTAATCTTTTTGCTTTAATGCGCTAAGCAGATCGGCAGGTGAAGTGACGGTTGTTATGTCATAGTTTTCAGACTTTAAAAGTAAATTTAACGCAGTCAGAATATTGATGTCGTCATCAGCGATAATGATTGAATGTTTCATTTAGTCCTATACAGCTCCCTTGAATAGCAACCAATTTAATCGATGTAGTTCCAGTGATTTTTACCACGAGTATGTAAAAATCACCGGGAAACTTATCGATTGAGTTAAATACAGCATCGATCTGAGGCGTTAGTCTTGATGTAAAGCAACACTGGGCTCAAGCCTTACCGCTTTTTGAGTTGGGATAAAAGTCGCCAACAGTACCATGATTGCAATCAAGAGTGGCACCCCAATTAACCCTATGATTACACTTACATTATCTAATATCATTGCATCTGTCATTAAGTTTACTATCCAAAGTGATAAACCCACCCCCATACTGAGCCCAACCAAAAGCTGAATTAATGCTTTGCCCATAAATAAATTAATCACTTTTGAATCTGTGGCACCTAGTGCTTTTCTCACGCCAATCTCTTGTGTTCTCTGGGTGACGGAGTTTGCAGCGACGGCGTAAATACCGCTAGCTGCCAGCGCCAAGGCGACGATACCGCAAAACAGAAATATCTTACTTACCGCAGATACCAACAACATAGGTTGTTGAATTAGGTTTTGATAGCTTTGTATGTGGTAAGCACCGACGTTAATGTCTACCGCATTGATGGTGTCGAGCAAAGTTTTTCTAGCTTGGTGTTCAGTGCCTAGGTAGTGCACCGCGATGTTCATCTGCGTTCTACCATCCCGGTCGATTGGGCGGTACATCGTATAGCGCGAACTTGAAGTCTGCATGGTAGAGCCGTGAAAGGTGTCCGATACCACACCGATAATAGTTTGCCATTCACGATGACCTGTTGACCATACTCGTCTGATCTGACTGCCAATAGCATTGCCATCTGCAAAGTAATCTTTGGCGATGGAGGCGTTAATAATCACATTGCCCATATCAGTTTCCGTGTCTCTATGGTCAAAATTGCGGCCTTCAATCAAAGTCATGCCCACTGCACGCCAGGCATCTCGGGTGACACTTTCAGTGTTGGCTTTGGGGTTTTCATTGTAGACATCAGCAGCACGTCCTTGAATTTCGAAGTAACTGCTGCCTTCACCCGTACCAGGTAAACTACTCATAAAAGATACGGCCTCGATATGAGGTTGTGCTTCGAGTTGATCTTTCAGTTGGTAATAGAAATCTGTACGCTTTTTCCGGTCTTCAACAACCGTTTCGCTTCGTTCAGGGTAACTCTCTAAGGGCAGCTCTAATCTAGCGGTTAATCGACCTTGTGTCTCCACGCCATAATCGGCTATCCCCGCTGAGTAGCTGCTAAATAGCAAAATCGTGGCGATGACGAGTACCACACAAGATAGCAATATTTCTGAAACCACCAATGCGTTGCTGGCTCTGGCAGCACTTCTTCCCAGCGCTCCGCGGGTGCCATCTCTTAGTACGGCATTAAAATCACCACTTAGCGCCCGCCACGCAGGAATGAGTCCGGTGACTAAAATCATCACGACCACAGTGAGGATAAGTACCCATAGGCCGTCGCTACCGAGTGTCAGTTGCCACCAAAAAGGTTTGGCATTGTTGACCGCAAACATCGTTGATAGGTAATCATTACTGATACTTAATCCCCAATGGGTAAACACCACTGCGAGTAATGAGCCAAGCGTGCAAATGAATACACTCTCCCACAACATTTGTAGCACTAGTCGTTTTCTTGGTACGCCTAGCGCCACGCGTATGGCAATCTCTTTAAAGCGTTCGTTGACTCGACTGAGCAACAAATTGCCGATATTGATACAGGCGAGGATCAGGATTAGCAACACCACCATCAACATAGACATAAACACATTATAATATTGGGTGACATCAGTATTGGCTTGCTTAAAGGGCAGTGCTCGCATATAGCGACCGTCGCTGGTTGCGCGCCAGGCCATATTCTGTGGCAGATTAGCGACAATTCTCTGGTTTAGCGTAATGAGTTCGTTGTTAAACTGCTTGAGGCTCGCGTTGGGTTTTAATCTTGCATAAGCAAACATTTGTGTGCGGACTCTGTCGGCCGGCTGAATATTCATCTGCGGCTGAGGAAGCCAGACTTGTGAGCTGCTAGGAAAAGCAAACCCTGCCGGCATAACACCGACTACTCTGGTGGGCAGCGAATCGACTCTGATCATACTGCCCACTATCGCCTCATTCGCCGAAAAGTAGTCTTGCCAAACTGTTTGGCTTAATACCACAACGGGCTCAGCACCTTCAAAGTGGTCCTCAGGCCTAAAACCACGGCCTAATATTGGTTGGACGCCAGCAAATTCAAAAATGTTCCACTCGGTTAACGTGGCATTGTATTTCTTAGTGCTACTGGTTTGCTCAATGTCGCCAATTAAGGTCGTGCCTTCTTGGTAAATGCCGAGATTGTCTATGTATTGTGACTCGTTCCTGAGCTGATAGAGATCAAGTGGGTCTATACCAGTCCGGTAGCCATGGTTTTCATTGAAGGCCGCTTCTATCGAAATAATTTGTTGCTCACCATTAAGGTATAGCGGCTTAAATACCAAGTTGGTTAATAACGAATAGCAATAAAGGGTCAAGCTAAGGCCCACAGCAACAATCAGTATGGAATTGACGGTAAATATTGGCTTTTTCATCAGCAAGCGTATCGCGTACTTAATATCGATCCCTAAAGACATAAATCTTCCTTAATTATTTTTATTATCACTAAATTGCGATTGCAGAGAAATCGCTACTGTTTTGTTGATGCTTTTTGGTTAGCTGATCAGCAACAATTTTGCCGTCGTACACTTCTATCACGCGCTCAGCACGATCCGCCGAACGAGGATCATGGGTGACCATGCATATCGTTGCACCTTCTTCGTGAAGCTGGTCGAGCATTGTCATCACTGCATGGGCATTCTTGGAGTCCAAGTTTCCTGTCGGCTCATCGGCTAAGATTATCGAGGGTTTACCGGCAATTGCTCTTGCCACCGCAACCCGCTGTTGTTGTCCTCCCGATAGCTGGGAAGGGAAGTGATTAGCTCTATGCGCCATATCGACTTTCTCTAGTGATTCGCGCACCATCTTGGCTATTTCTTGTTTACTGATATCGCCGCGATAAGTTAACGGCAGTTCGACATTCTCTGCTACGGTTAAATCGCTGATTAGATTAAATGACTGAAAAATAAACCCTATTTCTTTATTGCGTATCTGAGCCCGCTCATCTCTGCTTAAGTCTGATGCGTCGTGACTGGCCAGCAGGTAAGTGCCGGCTGAGGAGTTATCAAGTAGGCCTAAGAGTGACAACAATGTTGATTTACCGCAGCCAGACGGGCCGGTGATTGACACGTATTCGCCTTTATCGATTTTTAAGTTGATGTTGCTGAGCGCTTGAGTTTCAATTTCATCAGTGACAAATGTTTTATTAATGTTTGTCAGCTCTACTAACCGTTGATTGTTCATAATATCTTCCTAATTGATTTTGATTTGATTATGTTGATTCCACGAAGAAGCATCCGAAACGATGATGCTTTCACCCAATTTGAGCCCCGATTGAACCTCTATATAGCGACTCGACATCCGCCCAAACTTGATACTTCTTTTGTAGGCATAATCTCCTTCTTCATTGATTAAATAGATGTCACTCTGGCTGTAGCCTTTAATAAACATCGGACGCTGCACGTATAGTGTGTCACTAATACGGTCAATTTCTACGACACCCTCAACGGTGAGATCAGGCCTTACCTCAATGGGAAGTTCTCCTTCTAAGGCGACATCAATTTGAACAGAGCTGTTGATCACCGCAGGATCAATTCTTTGCACTGTGCCACTGATTAAACTGTTGCGTGTATCTATGGTGACGCGTTGGCCCACCACCACCTCTTTGACTTTTTTTTCAGGTATTCGCAGCTCTGCAAGGTACTTATCATCACGGGCAAGCTTGGCTAAATTGGTGCCGGCATTCACTTGCTGTCCCAGTTCCATTGGCATTTCTTGCACAATACTGTCCATACTGGCTGTGACATTTAGCGCATCCACTTGGGTTTTCACTCGGTGTAAGATGCGTTCCATTCTGTTTATACGCGCTTGATAGGCGAGACGTTGAGCGACTAGATTTTCCTTTCTCTTGTTGAGCCTTTGAGTCTCAAGTTGCCAACGTTTTTTGAATTGGTCGACATCAATCTTAATTTCTTCATGGGCAATTTTTGAAACAGCAATAATGCCTTGCTCGAGCAACTGGTTGTGGGCATTTAAGGTGAGTAAAGCCCGCTCATAATTGAGTTTTTCATTCACAACCGCCGCTTGTTGGTCCAGTAATTCAGATTCCATAGCGACTTGTAGCGCTTGAGTTTCTGCTTCTAGCTCCTCCAGCTCCCATTTGGTTTCTTCCAGTTGTTGCTCTAGTAGGGGATTGCTAAGTACTAGTAAAAGGTCGCCTGTTTTTACCCGTGCGCCAGCTTTAATTAGAATTTGTTCAACCCGCCCTTCAACATGGGTGGCAATCCAGCGAATATCTTTAGGGACTAATAGGCCTGTTCCTCGCACAGTAACCAGCATTTCGCCCCTTTGGACTTGGTCTGTCAGTAGTGTGTCTCTGCTTACCATATGCGATGCTTCGCTACGGGTTAGCAGCAATCCGCAGATAAGCGCAGTGGTAGCGATACCGCCTATAAGCCAGCGCGTGCGCTGCGTAGTCGATCCCTTTTTTGTTGCACGAGTAATGTCCATAGTTATCTCTTAGCTTTAACATACCTAATCGTTAAGTAGTTAGCAGTTTATGTGCCAATAATTAAAACTTCACTTATTCAGTATGTTACCTGTTCTTTAAATGTAGGCTTAGCTTGATCGTCTCGATTCTGGGACGGATTATCGCAATCAAAATCCCAGTTTTGGGACGGCCATAGCTATTAGGTAGTAGGTCATAGGTTATAGGTTATAGGCAGGCACTATAGTTTGCAGTGCTTGTGCTGTAATAACGAGACGGATTAACAATGTGAACTTTAATTAAACTTGTGATAGCTTTCTTTGAGTAACGCCTTGTAGTTACTACATGATCTTTTGGCGTTTGTGGTTAATATAAGCATCATTGTGAATGCTGAACATCGACGATGTAGGTTGCGATTACTATTCACTTTTTCGTTCACTAAACCTTAATTAGGATATTGATATCATGGAAGTCTTATCAGTTTTATTCGTCTGTATGGGCAATATTTGTCGCTCGCCTACGGCAGAAGCTGTAATGCGAGCAAAGGCGGCCGAGCGGGGTGTGGATATTGTGATTGATTCGGCAGGCACCATCGCGCATCACCAAGGTGAAGCGCCGGACCCACGCTCTATGCAGGCTGGCAAAAAGCGCGGCTTGAGTTTTGACGGTATGCAAGCACGTCAAGTGATACCCGATGATTTTGAGCGATTTGATTTGATTCTTGCTGCTGATAGACAAAACTTGCAAGACCTACAACGCCGCTGCCCTAGTGCACTACAGCATAAATTAGCCTTGATCTTGTCGTTCTCTGATAGTGATTACACTGAGGTGCCCGATCCCTATTATGGGGCGGGTGATGGCTTTGAGTTAGTGCTAGATTTGCTTGAAGAGAGCTGTGATAAGTTGCTTGATAGAATAGCTAAATGATATGACTTGATGGGAACAGGGATTTGATGAAACCGGTGATATTATTTGATTGGGGTAACACGCTAATGGTTGATACTCCCAATATGAGCGGCAAAATGTGTGATTGGCCTAAGGTCGAGGCAGTAAAAGGTGCCCATCAGACTTTGCAAATTTTGTCGCGCAGTCATCGGGTTTATGTGGCAACCAATGCCCAAGACTCCGTGGTGGATGATATTACCGCTGCATTTAAGCGGGTAAATTTAGATAGTTATATAGCCGGGTATTTCTGTTATCAGAACTTAGGCATTGGCAAAGGTAGCCGCGTGTTTTTTGATAGGATTTTGGCGCAGCTGAATGTGGCTGCCGATCAGGTTGCTATGGTCGGAGATAATCTCGATAACGATATTATACCCGCCGATGAAGCGGGGCTAAATACCTACTGGTTAACTACCGAAAGTCAATGCCAAGGGGATAGCAAACGTCAAGCGCCACACTCCACAGTGAGAATGACTGAGTTATCTGAGCTGACTAGCTTGTTATCGCCAGCCGAGCTCAAATGACACAGTCAACGCCAGTTACATAACCAGCCATAGTGACATAGTCAGCCACAGTGACATATGTCGCTATTTGTGACGCTTTCCGGCTCGTTTTAAGGCTTCTTTTTCTTTTCTTGCTGCTTTTTTCGCTTCTTTCTCAGCGATGATTTTAGCCACTTCTACTTTTTCAACGTCAACCATCGCTGGCGTTTCTAAAGAAAGTTGGCCCATTTTGCCAGATCGGAATTCATGCAGAACCAGCTCAGAGGCTTTATGCAGATCGATTCGACCACCTGGGCGCATAGCACCACGTTTACGGCCAATGGCTTCAAGTAATTCGATATCAGTATCTGGTAGCGCATCCAATTGATAACGCGCTGCTATCGCTTGCGGATAAGCTTGTAAAAAATACTCAGCAGCAAACATCGCCACATCTTCATAATCCATGGCTGTATCTTTAATCGCACCCGTGATGGCTAGTCGGTAGCTGCTTTTATCGTTATCGACTTTAGGCCATAAAATCCCAGGCGTATCTGACAGCACAATGCCATTTTTCAAATTGATACGTTGCTGGGCTTTGGTCACAGCTGGCTCGTTACCTGTTTTTGCAATAGTTCGGCCAGCTAAGGTGTTGATGATGGTGGATTTACCGACGTTGGGTATCCCCATGATCATGGTGCGAATGTCTTTTTCAATTTTATCGCGATTCGGCACGAATTTACGGCAAAGATCGGGGATTTTTTTCACCTGAGCCGCCTGCAAAGTAGTAATGGCCATGGCCTTTACTCCTTGCTCTTGCTCTAGGTACTCAATCCATTGCTGGGTCACTTCGGGATCCGCTAAATCGGATTTGTTGAGCAATTTGATACAGGGTTTATCGCCGCGTAGCGATGACACCATGGGATTTTCACTACTGTATGGAATACGCGCATCAAGCACCTCTATCACTAAATCGACCTGAGGCATGACCTCTGCGATCTCTTTTTGTGCTTTGTGCATGTGTCCGGGATACCATTGAATTGCCATGATGTTTTACCTGTTGTGTCATCGTGGCGCCGATTTTAACGTGATTTACATGAAAAGCATAAAAAAAAGCGCCAATTGGCGCTTTTATCATCGTATTGACCTGTTTAACCCGCCATTTACTTTTCGCTATGACGCTTAAGTAGGTTTGCGTGGATATCCTCAAGCCCTAACTGCTGATCTTCAAGCAGCACCAATAGGTGATAAATCAGATCTGAGGCTTCATCAATCAGTTCCGCTTTATCGTTGGTGGCGGCTGCAAGTGCAGTTTCTAAACCCTCTTCACCCACTTTTTGGGCAATACGCTTAGTGCCGCGTTCAAATAAGTGCGCGGTGTAGCTAGACTTCGCATCTTGCCCTTTGCGTGAAGCGATGAGTGACGCCAAATTGTCGATAAACGGGTGGGCTTTACCATCGGCCCAGCAACTTTCCCTCTGTAGATGGCAAGTTGGTCCATTTGGGATCACCTGAACTAATAGGCTGTCATTGTCACAATCACTATCAATAGCGATTAGCTCGAGCGTATTGCCAGAGGTTTCGCCTTTGGTCCATAACCTTTGCTTGCTGCGACTGAAGAAAGTGACCGTTTTGGTTTCGATTGTTTTTGCTAACGCGGCTTTATCCATATAACCCAGCATGAGGACTTTGCCTGTTAAGTGATTTTGCACGACTGCAGGAATTAACCCGTCTTGCTTTTCCCAGTCAAGTTGTTCAAATTGCGCCATGGTTGTCATTGTTGTTCCTTGTATTAAATGCGTACCGTTACGCCAGCTGTGTTTAGGAAGCGTTTCAGCGCCTTGATATCGATGATGCCTTTGTGAAATACACTTGCTGCTAATGCGGCATCGACGTTGGCATCAACAAATACCTCAGCAAAATGCTCCATGGTGCCAGCACCACCAGAGGCGATAAGCGGCACATCAGCAATTGCTCGAACGATGGATAGCTGCTTAATGTCATAACCCTGGCGAATGCCATCTTGGTTCATGACATTGAGTACGATTTCGCCACAGCCACGCTTTTGCACTTCTTCTACCCAGTCTTGGGTGTACCATTGGGTGTCTTTGGTGGCGGCTTCATCACCGGTAAATTGTTTGACTTTATAACTATCGCTGTCGGCGTCGTAATAGGAGTCGATACCAATCACGATACATTGACGGCCAAATTCGTCTTGTAAGCGGTCAATTAAGCTCGGATCTGATAGTGCAGGGGAGTTCACTGAGATCTTATCGGCACCAAAGGCCAGTTTTTCCCGTGCTTGTGCGATGGTTTTAATCCCACCGGCGACACAAAAAGGAATATCAATTTTTTCTGCCACACGGCTGACCCAGCTTTTATCAACCACTCGGTCATGGGCGCTGGCGGTAATATCATAAAATACGAGCTCATCAGCGCCTTCCATCGCATAACGTTCTGCTAGCGGTACAATATCACCGACAATTTCATGATTGCGAAATTGCACGCCTTTGACGACTTTGCCATCGCGAACATCAAGGCAAGGGACTATGCGTTTGGCCAACATGTGATAGCCTCCTCAACAGTAAAGTTATCAATTAACAGGGCTTTGCCAACAATGATGCCTGCAGCGCCGCTATCACGAACTGCAGCAACATCATCAAGGTTGGCGATGCCGCCGGATGCTTGCCATTGAATGTCGGGGTAGTTGTTAACGATCTCTTGATATAGCTGGGTGTTGCTACCTTGCAGGGTGCCGTCTCGGCTAATGTCTGTCACTAACGCGTGTTTTAGACCGTAAGGTTTGAAGGCTTCAACCAAAGACTCAAGGCTTTTACCGCCTCCGGATTGCCAGCCAGAAACGGCAACGATTTTTTCGCCTTGGTCGTTAATATTGACATCCAAAGCTAAACAGATGGCATCGCTGCCATATTTCTTAAACCAAGACTGTACTAAAGCGGTTTCTTTGACTGCTAACGAGCCGATGACCACCCGTTTAACACCAATTTCTAGTAGTTCTGCGACTTGCTGCTCACTACGAATGCCGCCTCCCACTTGAATATTAGCGTTTAGACCATTGACCAATTCACCGATCAGTTCGGTTTGGCGTTTATTGGGGTCTTTTGCGCCGGTTAAATCGACGATGTGCAGCCATTGCGCACCTTGATTTTGATAACTTTGTAGTTGTGCAAGCGGGCTATATTCAAATGTTGTTTGTTGATTGTAGTCACCTTGATATAGGCGTACAACTTGGCCATCAATGAGGTCAATTGCCGGAATTATCATTGTGAAGCCTCCATAAGTGGGGCTTGTGATTCGCCCATATTTAAGAAGTTTTGTAATATTTTTGCACCGACTTCGGCACTTTTTTCTGGGTGAAATTGCACGCCCATAAAGTTATCTTTTGCAATTGCCGCGCTAAAACGTTCACCATAAGTGCTGCTGGCAATGGTGTAGTCGCTTAATGGTGCTCGGTAGCTGTGAACAAAGTACACATAGCTACCCGCCTCAATACCCGCAAAGAGTGGATGATCTGTGGCAGTGATTTGATTCCAGCCCATGTGAGGTAGCGGTAAACCTTGGCTGTCGAGCAACGCAATTTGGGTGTCTATTAACCCAAGGCATTGGCAGTCTTGTTCAGTATCACCGCGCTCCTGAGATTGATTAGTTAGCATTTGCATCCCTAAACAAACACCCAATACTGGTTGAGTTAGCGACACCAATGTATCAACTAGGCCTTTGTTATTGAGTGACGCCATCGCCGCCTTGGCAGTGCCCACCCCAGGAACCACCACGCGAGTGGCGGCCTTTATCTGTGCTAAATCATCGGTAACAACCACACTTGCGCCAAGGCGCTCAAAGGCGTAGCGCACCGAGTTTAGGTTGGCACAGCCTGTGTCTACAATGACGGTGGTGTCGGAAATTTTTACACTCATAGTACACCTTTACTTGATGGCAGGGCGTCGCCTTCAATTTTCACCGCTTGACGAAGCGTTCGGCCAAAGACCTTAAATAAACTTTCTACTTTGTGGTGGTCATTATCCCCGCTGGTGGACAAGTGCAGGGTGCAACGCAGGCCATCTGCGAATGAGCGAAAGAAATGTGGCACCATCTCAGTAGCCATTTCACCGACCATTTCTCGAGCAAAGTCGCCTTCAAATTTAATAAATGGACGACCAGAAAGGTCGAGTAGGCAAGTTGCACTTGCTTCATCCATTGGGATTGAAAAGCCAAATCGGGCAATACCACGTTTGTCGCCTAATGCTTGACGCAGTGCATCACCAATGGCAAGTGCTGTGTCCTCAACACTGTGGTGATCGTCAATTTCAAGGTCGCCGTCGACATTAACATCCATTTTGAAATTACCGTGGGTGGCGATTTGGTCAAGCATGTGGTCAAAAAAGCCAATACCGGTATTGATAACACTTTTTTGATCGCTATCTAAATCGACATTGACGCGAATATCAGTTTCTTTAGTCGTTCTGGTCACGCTGGCTTTGCGCGAGCTACTTAAAAGTGTGTCACAAATTTGCATCCAATCAAGATTGTCGCGATTGTATTGCAAACCTTGAATTCCCATGGCATCGGCGAGACCTAAGTCTGTTTCTCGGTCACCAATCACTGCCGATTGGGTAAAATCAACTAAACCTTCGGTGAGGTAACGCTTGACTAAGCCAAGTTTAGGTTTACGGCAACTGCAGTTTTCGTCATCAAAGTGTGGGCAAATCAACACTTCATCGAAATCAATGCCTTGGCTATTGAGGATCTGCATCATCATGTTTTGTGGTGCATCGAAATCATCTTTAGGGAAAGAGGGCGTGCCTAAACCGTCTTGATTACTGACCATGACCAATCGGTAACCTGCAGCTTGAAGCTTTAGCAATGCCGGAACAACCTTTGGCTCAAACACCAATTTCGCAAGGCTATCGACTTGTTTGTCGATGGCAGGCTCTTCAATAATGGTGCCGTCGCGGTCAATAAATAGGATTTTTTGTTTCATCTGTTCTACCTTCAATTTTAATGATTATTTGGCCGTCGACGCCATTATTGAAATACGTTAATAAGAGTTTGGGTTTGTTTGTCGTTGGCAAAGCTAAATCGAATCCAGTCTGCTAACCGCGCATCTCCATAGCTTCGAGCGACAATCCCAGCATCTATCAGTTGTTGTTTGACTGCAGCGATATCATCGAATTTTGCTAGCACAAAATTTCCGTTTGCGGGTAATACTTGTGCGCCAGCATTGCTTAACGCTTGACTCAGCAGTTTGCCTTGCTCGATTAAGGTTGCAACTTGCTGACGCATTAATGCTATGCCTTGCTCGCTGAGTGCTGCAGTAGCCAGATCGGCGACAGGCTTAGGAACCGGATAAGGTGCTATAACTCGCATTACCAGGTTGACAATATCAGGGTTGGCAAGCATAAAGCCGCATCGTGCGCCCGCTAAAGCAAAGGCTTTTGACAAGGTGCGTAACACCACTACATTGTCATATTGTTCAACCAGTTGTGCGGCACTATATTCAGGACAAAACTCAATATAAGCTTCATCGATGACCACCAATGCATTTGGCAGTTGATTAACCACAGTTTCAATACTGTCTAGGTCAATAATTGTGCCGGTTGGATTGTTGGGGTTACAAATAAACACCAGCTTGGCATCGGCCACTTGCTGCACCAGATCCGTGGGTAATTGATAGTCGTCAGTCAAAGCAAGGGCATTGACTGCCACATTACAGGTTTGTGCACTAATGGCGTACATGCCATAAGTGGGGCCGAAGCAGGCGATACTGTCTTTGCCGGCAATACAGAATGTACGGATCAGCAATTCGATGGCTTCATCAGCTCCGCGGCTGGTGACAATCGAGTCGCTGCTCACACCGGCATATCGACTATAAGCATCGATTAATGCCGGTGGCTGGCATTCTGGATAGCGGTTTAATTGTTCAATGTCACTGTTATTAAACGGTGACTCATTGGCATTAATCCAGATCTCACCCTGGCCACCAATACGCCTAGCTGATTGGTAGGGGGTAAGGTTGATTAGTTCAGGTCTTGCCAGTTTTTCAGCAAGTGAACGTGTCGCTGTCATCTTATTTCTCCTGCTCCGCTATGGCATTAACTCGCACCGCAATGGCATTTTTGTGTGCATCTAGTTGCTCAGCTTGTGCCAGTACCATCACGCTTTGGCTAAGACTGATGAGGCCTTGCTCACTAAGTTCTTGTACCGTAAAGCGGCGACAGAAGTCTGCTAGTGACAAGCTCGATACCGCTCGGCTATATCCATAAGTGGGAAGGACGTGGTTGGTGCCACTGGCATAATCACCGACAGATTCAGGTGTATAGGCGCCTAAAAATACCGAACCGGCAGCGCGAATTTGGCTGAGTAGGGCTCGTGGATTTTCTGTTTGTACAATCAGGTGTTCCGGTCCATAAAGGTTGGATACTGCAACAGCTTGATTTAGAGAATCAACGATGATGGTGCGGCTCGCAGAAAGTGCATCTGTGGCGATATCTTGGCGCGGTAGCGCTTTAAGTTGTCGGCTAAGTTCTGCGTCGACTTCGTCAGCTAAACGTTGGCTGTTAGTTACCAAAATGACTTGTGAGTCACTGCCATGTTCCGCTTGAGACAGGAGATCTGCCGCCACAAATTGTGCGTTGGCTTGTTCATCTGCAATGACTAATACCTCAGACGGGCCAGCAGGCATGTCGATACTGACTACGCAGCGGCTATCTTGAGAAACTAATCGTTTGGCTTCGGTAACATAGCGGTTGCCTGGACCAAATATTTTATCGACGCTTGGGACAGATTCGGTCCCTAATGCCAGTGCTGCAATTGCTTGCGCGCCGCCGACTTGGTAAATTTCAGTGATCCCACAGGCCTTAGCGGCATAAATAATGGCATCATTTATCGGTGGTGGGCTGACTAATACCCGTTGTTCACAGCCAGCAATTTTTGCTGGCAGCGCTAACATTAACACGGTTGATATTAGCGGCGCTGTGCCACCTGGGATATATAACCCTACTTTTTCAATCGCTTCGCTACGTAGCTCACAACGAATACCTGGCTGAGTCTGCACGTCAACCCCACGGAACTGTTGCGCGCTGTGGAAGCGTTCTATATTGTCCATTGCCTGGCTAATTGCTTGCTTGATTTCAGCGCTAACCCGTTCACATGCAGTATCTATTTCATCATTAGAAAGGGCTATGTCATCAAGCGTTATGCCATCAAATTGCGCTGAATATTGCTTTAGCGCCTCATCACCTTGATCTGCTACTGTGTTGATAATCTGTTTAACACTTTGTTCAAGTCCCGCATCGCCAACAAGAGGAGAGCGCCTTAATGCTTGTGCTTGCTGCTTAGGGTCTAACTGAGACCAAATAAGCTGAGTGATTGTTGATTGCGCCATAGTGTTAACCCATCATCTTTTCTATTGGCATAACCAAGATGGAGCTCGCACCCAGCTTCGTGAGCTCTTCCATGGTGTCCCAAAATAGATCTTCAGTACTGACGGCGTGGATGGCAACGCGATTAGTGTCATCATTGAGCGGCAATACGGTAGGGTTTTCAGCACCTGGTAGCAAGGCGACGATTTGATCTAAGGTCTCAGTGGGTGCGTGGAGCAAAATGTACTTACTCTCTTTGGCGCGTACAACACCATTGATACGAGACAGGATTTTATTGATGAGGGCTTGTTTATCATCTGTTTGTTGCTGTACTGACTGAATAATACAAGCCGTTGAGCGGTAGATGACTTCTGTTTCATATAAGCCATTGGCTTCTAACGTTGCACCGGTCGAGACCAGATCACAAATGCCATCGGCAAGGCCCGCACGAGGCGCAACTTCGACGGAGCCTTTTAACATGCAATCGCGATATGTAATGCCTTTTTCCTGCATATAACGACGCAGTAAGTTTGGATAGGATGTGGCGATACGCAACCCTTCCAAGGAGCTGGCATCTTGATAACTAAATTCATTGGGTACAGCTAATGATAACCGGCATGCACCGAAATCAAGGTCGCGCAGTTTTACACATTCGGCTGGCTTACCTAATGTTTGGCGTTCAATTTGTTCCTCTTCAAGAACATTCTCACCGATGATACCAAGGTCAACAACACCATCCATAACTAGACCCGGAATATCATCATCTCTGACTCTTAATAGGTCGATAGGCATATTGTCAGCGTGAGCGATAAGGCGTTGCTCGTTAACATTAAATTTCACTCCGCAGCTTTTGAGTAGTTTCTGCGATTCCTTTGAAAGGCGACCAGATTTCTGAATGGCGATACGTAATCTGTTTGACTCTGACATAGCTATTTCCTTAATGATTGATTCAATAAACTTAAAATTTTTCTTTAAAAACAATTCTTTAAGCCGGAAACTAAAAAACCCCTGGAATTCCTTCCAAGGGTTTTATGATATTCTTGAATCAACCACCGGAAGGAAATAGTCCTCCGGCAGTAAGCTTCCGAAGGCTACCGCATATGGTGATGATGATGGATAGTATTCGTAAGCTTTAGCATATTCTGTATCTCTATAAATTGAGTTGGGCGCCATCTTGAGCGCGATTGACATTTAAATTAATCAACTTAGCCAATGATTGCAAGTGTTAAATTTCTTGAATGAATAAACTTCATCAAAATGTCACTTTGTTCATTAAATGAAACAATCTACATTCCAAGTCAAATGATGTTATTTTGCTTGCTATCCCTAGATCAACACTTGTGGATATGGCTATGACAGGCATAATGCTGTCATTAGCCACCATCGTCCAACCATAGTGACCAGTCGTTTAACCAAAGAAGTTCATCGTGTATTTGCCGAAGATGGCACGCTTGCTCGCCAGGTTAAGGGTTATAGCCCAAGGCCGCAACAGCTTCAAATGGCAACACGTGTCAGTGAACACTTAGATAAAAAGGGCGCCTTAGTCGTTGAGGCTGGTACCGGTGTGGGTAAAACCTATGCTTATTTGATCCCGGCGCTGTTAAGTGGCAAGCAGGTGATAGTGAGCACGGGCAGTAAAAACTTGCAGGAGCAGTTGTTTTACAAAGACCTGCCAGCGCTGCTATCAATGTTAGACATTGAACCTAAAATTGCACTGCTTAAAGGGCGAAATAACTATCTTTGTCAGCATCACATGGCACAGCAGGTGCAAGGTGCGACCTCGATGGATAGCCAAGTACTTGATGATCTATTGCGGATTAACCATTGGGCAGGGCAAAGCTTAGATGGTGATATCGGTGGACTTACATCGGTTTCAGAGCAATCGCCGGCTTTGCCTTATGTGGTGAGCACTAAAGAAACTTGTTTAGGTAAGCGCTGTGATTTTTATGATGAGTGTTTTACCCGTAAGGCGCGGATCCGTGCGATGGATGCCAAGATAATAGTGGTTAATCACCATCTATTTTTTGCCGATCGAATTTTAAAAGAAACCGGCTTTGCTGAGTTACTTCCAGATAGTGACGCAGTGGTATTTGATGAGGCGCACTTATTGCCCGATATTGCGGTGACTTATTTTGGCCAGCAATTAAATCTTGGTACTTTGGCAAAAGCGCTTGCGGCTATGGAGAAGCTGTACCGCCAACAGTTAGCAGACTCGCCCCAAATTGGCGTGTTAAGTAGTCGCTGTTTATCACAATTGCTTGACTGGCAAGATAAACTTTACTCCACAGATCAAAGCGATTGGCGTCGGCTACTTGCTGATAAAACCTTGATGCAAGGTGCATGGCAATTACTTGAAGAGTTCACATCGCTTGCCAATGTACTGTTGGGGTATATCGGCAGATTACCGGCTTTAGATGATTTAATCGAAAAGTGGCAAAGCTTGATTGATAAGCTGAAGGTATTTTTCCAATGTGACGATCAGCACGCTGCCTACAGCATTGATTTTGGCGAACGTTATGCGACGTTGCGCATTTCTCCTATTGATGTCGCCAAACAGTGCCGGGAATTGTTTGCAGACAATATTAGTTGGTTATTTACTTCGGCAACTTTACAGATTGATCGCGATCTAAGTTTATTTCAGTCAGCACTTGGCTTAAAACAAAGTGAAAGCTTGCTGCTTGATAGTCCGTTTAACTACCCAAAACAAGCGCTGTTTTGCGTGCCGCGACATTTGGGCAGAGTGAGTCAGCAAACCTCGGCTGCAAATCAATTGGCAGATGTGGCTGTTAAAGCCATTAATGCTGCCAAAGGTCGGACGTTTATCTTGTTTACTAGCCACTACATGATGAATCAAGTTGCACAAAGGCTGAGTGGCAGAGTTAGCTACCCTTTATTAATTCAAGGCCAAGCGAGTAAACAAGTATTGTTAAAAAAATACCGACAACTCGGCAATGCCGTTTTACTCGGTACTGGTGCGTTTTGGGAAGGGGTTGATGTGCGAGGTCGGCTGCTAAGCTGCGTGATTATTGATAAGCTGCCGTTTATGTCGCCCGATGATCATCTTTACAAAGCCCGTGCCGAAGGCATAACACGTAGCGGTCAAGATCCGTTTGCGGCGCTATCATTACCGCAAGCAGTGATTGCGTTAAATCAGGGAGTAGGGCGATTAATTCGCGATGAAAAAGATCGCGGCGTATTAATATTATGCGATAACCGCATCGTTAATCGCCCCTATGGGCAGGCATTTCTCAACTCTTTACCGCCCATGTCTAGAACCAGAGCTCTAGATAAGGCGCTGCAATTTCTCAAACAGATTGATTAGGGCGTGTTGCTCTTTCACGGTCAATTTTTGTTCGAGATATAAGCGTTTTAATCGCGACGAGCAGTTTGCCGTCTAGCATGCTAAGCAAAATACTGCTCAACAAACAGTAAAACGCTTGCAGCCGAACCCACAAACTGCTGCAAAAATCATTTTGAAAGGTCAACATGCCCTAGTGCAGCTTCATTCGCGGCCGCACTACGCGCATCATTTTCTCAGTGAGCCACAACCCAAAGGTTTTCAAACCACCATGAATTGATTTTTGATGCATACGGTATAGTGATATGTACATGAAACGGGCAATTTTACCCTCCACAAACATACTACTTTTGGTTAAATTCCCCATCAAACTGCCGACCGTGCTAAAGCGGGACAGGTTAACTAGCGAACCATAGTCCACATATTGATAATCTTGCAGTGGTTGCCCATCGAGCAGTTTTATTAAATTCTGCTCAACACATTCAGCCATCTGATGCGCAGATTGAGCACGAGGAGGCACTAATTTACCGTCAGCTTGGGTACAGGCACAGCAGTCACCAATCACAAAAATATTGTCGTCAACACTACTTTGTAGGCTGGGTTTTACCACGATTTGATTATTGCGGTTAAGTTCGAACCCACCGAGGTTAGCGATAAAATCTGGGGCTTTAACGCCCGCTGCCCATAACATTAAATTGGCAGCGATCAGTTCGCCTTTATCGGTCACAAATCCTTGGCTAGTCGCTTCAGCAATACGGGTATTTTCGCGTACATTAACACCGAGTTTGCTAAGCTCTCTGCGCGCAGATGCACTGATGCGCTCGGGCAGTGCCGGTAAGATTCGCGGGCCAGCTTCAATTAAATCAATGCTCAATTTGTCTGCGGTCATTTTACTTAAGCCATAGACTTTAAGCATTTCGGTGACATGGTACAGTTCTGCGGAAAGCTCAACTCCAGTTGCCCCGGCCCCGACAATGGCAATATTTAACTGTTGTTGCTGACCATCATCTTGTTGAATGGGTTGCTCATGGGCTTGATGCACTCGGGTAAAGCTGTCTAGTAGATGGTCGTGAAAGCGATTAGCTTGCTCATGGGAGTCGAGAAAGAAGCAGTGATCTTTGACGCCTGGAGTACCAAAGTCATTGCTTACGCTGCCAATCGCGATGACGAGCTTATCGTAACTGAGTTGGCGTTGTGGCAGTAGCACTTTGCCCTTGGCATCAGTGATAGCCGCTAATGTTACTTGTTTGGCCGCAGAATCAAGCTGCTCAAATGTACCTAACTGAAAGTGATATCCATGCTTGACGGCGTGGGCAGAATAGACAACGCCATCGAGATCTGCATCTAACGAGCCGGTTGCAACTTCATGTAATAATGGCTTCCATATATGGGTACGATTTTTATCGACAAGAATAATTTCAGCGCGCTGGCGTCGTCCCAATTTATGTCCGAGTTGCGTCGCTAAACCAAGACCGCCGGCCCCCCCTCCAATAATAACGATTCTTGGTATTGAAGATGTAGACGAATGTGCTGCCATAAGGACTCCCGGCTCGATTGCTTGCCTATTACAAATTGATTGATACCGCTTTGATTCGGCGCAAGTTTAACGTGATAGTGACCCGATGATTTGTGATCTATGTCTCGTTATTGGGATGTTTGCTCTAAGGGTCACTTAGCCTTGTTGGCCATTTGTGCTGATTATTTGGGCGTCTTGCTGGTTGTTAAAGTAAGGCATTGCTTTAGATAGGCGGTGCTTTAGATAGGTAGTGATTTAATATGAGAGCTAACATTAACGACGTAGCCAACTTTGTTGGCATATCACCAATCTTATGATGACCGTGCCCAGCTTTGCTGCGTTTAAAAAATGACCAGTTGTTGCACTGTTGGTAAGTTTTTAAACGGCGGTGCATAGGGTTAAGGTGAATTTACGTTATAATCGCTACAGTTTTACATGAAGCTCTTGCATTGTAGAGCTTTAAATTAACCGGTAATAAAAGATAGAGAACTTACATGCTTGAAAAGCTAATGGCAGATACAGACGCTCGAATTTTGGCACTTGATACCTGCACTGAGTCGTGCTCGGTTGCCTTATTTCATCAAGGACAAGTGATTGCGGAGCAAGCTGACGCGCCAAGAGAACATAGTCAACGTTTATTACCTATGGTTGACAGCGTATTGTCACAAGCTTGTTTGTCATTAGCTGATATCGATTTTATTGCATATGGTCGTGGCCCCGGCAGTTTTACTGGCATTCGCATTTGTACCTCGATGACCCAAGGGTTGGCATTGGGTCAAGATATTAAGGTCGTTGGCGTGTCAACGCTGCAGGCCATGGCACAAGCCGCCATTACTGAGCATGGTGCCAAGCACGTGCTCACAGCCATTGATGCTCGCATGGGTGAAGTGTATTGGGCACAGTTTGTTAATCAACAAGGCTTCGCAGTATTAGAGGGTAAAGAGGCGGTGTGCGCGCCGGAGGCTGTGAGTTATCAACTCGCACCTGAAGATGAGGTTTATCTTTGCGGTACTGGGTTTGAAGCATATCCTCAACTCCAAAACGCGTTTGCCCGAGGTGTTATCACTGATTCGGCCAAGTTGCCGGAAGCGAAATATATGCTGCCTTTGGCGTTAACAGATATAGCAAAAGGGCTTGCAACCGATGTTGATGATTTGGCACCGGTTTATTTGCGCGATACCGTAACATGGAAAAAATTACCCGGTCGTGAGTAAAATAGGGTAATCTGACGGTAATGTGACAAAGTATTTTGATAAGCCTGCTTGATTCAATTTAAGCTGGGCTTATTAGATTAGAAAACATTAGATTCGAAAACATTAGATTCGAAAACAGTAGACTCAAAAACATTAGACCGCTTTTTTGTAGCTTATTGATAATAGATTATTGAGACACCAATAAATGATCACGCCTTTACAACCTAGCCATCAAGGACCCACGGTGACTCGCATTCAAAATGCGAATACCACACCTATGGTCGATAGCCTGTCTCAAGTGGTAACCGGCAATGATGTGGTTGAAGGCATTGATAATCGTGCTCCGCTCAAGCAAACCAATACCTTTGAGCACGAGCCGCAGCAACAATCACAGTCAGATCTTGTCCCCGCTGAGCTAGAAGCAAAACAGCAAGCGCATATTGAATATGATCAAAATGCTTCATCTCACCAAGGTGCTATCGGTATTTATCTCGCCAATCAACATGCTGAGCAACGAGAGTCGATATCACAAATGGTAGGTATTGATACCTATGCCTAATGCACCATTAGGCAACCCCAAAATTTCCAGTTCAAATGCACATTTTGCGATGCCAAGTAAAAGCCGTTTTGTCATCGAGCTGCTTGTCGCCATCATTGTTATCCGTATCCCAATTATTAGCGTGCCATTTAAGTGGCTAGAAAGCTATTTCCATGAAGTTTCTCACGGCTTTGCGACCGTGCTTACCGCAGGTTCGGTGAGTCATATTCAACTGTTTCCTAATGGCGCCGGCCTATGTTATAGCCAAGGCGGTTGGCCCATTATTATCGCTTTTTGTGGCTATTTTGGTGCGGCATTGTGGGGATTTCTCATTTTTAACTTAGCCACTTGGCAGCGGGGCATTAAAGTCAGTTTTGCTTGTCTCGCGGCGTTGGTGATGGCCACGACTTTATTGTGGGCACGGGATTTATTGACTTTTGCAATACTGTGTTCGCTGACCATTTTATTACTCTTGCCGCTAAAATTGACCCATATCACCGTATTAGCCAGTGGTTTGAGAGTCATAGCGTTAATGATTATGCTCAATGCCTTGGCAAGTCCTATGGTGTTGCTTGGTTTAAGCGGCCGCGGTGATGCGGTGGCATTAGCGCAGATGACTTGGATTCCTGCGTGGATTTGGGTCATGGTCTGGCTCGCCTTTTCATTGTGGATGCTGTATTTGTCATGGCAAAGAGTGGTAAATCATGCGCGAAAAACAACATCGCCAAAATTGTAAGCTAGTGTTTGTTTTGTTGAATGTTTAATACAACTGCTGTTAGGTTAATCCTGATTTAATTACTCAGGAATACAATAATGACAAAACGTACCCTAGTGTCGGCAATCCTCGCTGGCATGTTACTGAGCCCGCTAGCAAATGCTGGTGATTTAGACAGCGCAGTCAGCAACGAGCTTCGTACCGAGAAAAATGTTCAACGTGATGATGCTCGTCATCCTAAAGAAACCTTAGCGTTTTTTGGTATTCAACCTAACCATACTGTTATCGAGCTTTGGCCAGGCGGGCGCTGGTATGCAGAGATTTTAGCACCTTATTTAGCCAAAGAAGGCCATTACATTGGGGCAAATTTTGATGCTAACCCACCTGCAGACGTTAAGTCGCCAGGTTATCGAATCCGCTTGGGTAAAGCGCTAGATGAGTGGATTAGTACCCATCAATCTGATCTAGGTAAAGCGAGCAGTTTCGCATTCGAGCCGCCTCGTTTATCTTCTCTTGGTGAAGACAATAGTGCTGATATGGTACTGACATTCAGAAATTTACATAACTGGGCGATGAATGATCAGTTAGAAACTGTGTTTGAATCGGCTTATAAAGTGCTAAAACCCGGTGGTGTTTTTGGTGTTGTTGAACACCGCGGCAAGCCTGGTATGGATGCAAAATCAGGCTACATGGAACAACAAGCAACCATTGATTTGGCGAAGAAAGTCGGCTTTATTTTAGCTGCCAGCTCTGAAGTTAATGCCAACCCGAAAGATACAAAAGATCACCCTAAAGGGGTGTGGACGCTACCTCCGCGTTTAGCATTAGGTGATCAAGATAAGGCGAAATATCAAGCGATAGGTGAGAGTGATCGCATGACGCTTAAATTTATTAAAAACTAACGTAATTTTCACTGACAGTAGAGGTTATATGTGGCAATCTTGCCCCGCAAATAATGAGGTAGTCATAACACTGCCGCATATTGAACTCACAGGTAGGGTTTGGGGAGCAGATGATAAACCTCTGCTGTTAGCGTTACACGGTTGGTTAGACAATGCCAATAGCTTTGAGCCATTGGTGGAGCATCTAACTGGTGACTATCAAGTTCTGGCTATTGATTGGCCTGGACATGGTGGGTCACAGCATCGCTCTGGTGGTTATGCTTTGCATTGGATCGATTATTTGTTTGATCTTGATGGGTTGATAACGCATATAACCGCCGAACGTCCGCTATTTGCAATTATTGGTCACTCTTTAGGTGGGTTGATTGCATCTACTTATGCGGCAAATTTCCCTGATCGTGTTGCAAAACTGGTGCTGATTGAAGCACTTGTCCCCCTTAGTGAACCTGCTGATAAAGCGCGTGGTCGTTTGATTAAAAGTATTGAGCAGCATCGGCAACCAACGACCAAGTTAGCAAAACCTGTTTGTATAGATGCAGCGGTAAAAGCGCGCGTGACATTAACTGGATTAGCTGCGCCATGGAGTCAGCTAATTTTGTCACGTAATTTGCGTTTTGACGGAGAAAGCGCTTATTGGCGCAGTGATCCGCGCTTAAAGTTGGACTCAGCAACACGATTATCATCGCAGCAGGTTGAAGGCTTGATAAATCGTCATACCTGTCCAACGTTACTGATAGTCGGCGACAAAGGCTATCGGCCTATGACAAGACTGCAGCAAGATATACAGCATTGGTTTGAATCTTTGACCTTAGTGGAGTTACCTGGCGATCACCATCTTCATATGGGGAATGCTGTTGATGTAGCTCAACATGTTCTTGACTACTTAATGCCAGAATAGGCTTTTAACGATAGTTGAAAATTGGGACTAGGATTTTTACTCTATTTGTGTGATGATGATCAAAATTAAAACGCTTGTATGATTTTTTTAAAGCGTTACTAAGAATAATTAATTCAGTGATTTTAGCCTATTATTTCAGGCTTTTAAGCAGAATAAAGCTTATAACCACTGTTTGTGGGGATTCAGGAGATACTCGTGGAACAACTTTGGATTAACAATTTACCAGAAGATGTGCCAGCCGAAATTGATGCTGAGCAATATAGCTCGCTCGTCGATTTATTTGAAAGTTCAGTGAGCAAATACGCTGACCAACCAGCATTTGTCAATATGGGTGCGACGCTGACCTATCGTAAACTAGAAGAGCGTAGTCGTGCATTTGCCGCTTACTTGCAAAATGAACTTAAGTTGGAAAAGGGCGATCGTGTAGCGATTATGATGCCCAACTTATTGCAGTATCCCATTGCATTATTTGGTGTTTTGCGTGCCGGCATGGTGGTTGTTAATGTTAACCCTTTATACACTCCACGAGAGTTAAAACATCAGCTAAATGATTCTGGCGCTAAAGCCATTGTGGTAGTGTCAAACTTCGCCCATACGTTAGAAGAAGTTGTCGATCAAACACCGGTAGAAAGTGTTATTTTGACTGGTCTTGGTGACTTATTGAGTGCGCCTAAACGTACTTTAGTTAACTTTGTAGTGAAATATATCAAGAAGATGGTGCCTAAATATCATCTTCCCCAAGCAATTTCGATGCGACGTGCGTTATCTAAAGGGCGCAGAATGCAGTACGTCAAACCTGTATTGACCAATGATGATCTGTCATTTTTACAATATACAGGGGGTACAACTGGGGTATCGAAAGGTGCAATGCTTACCCATGGCAATATTGTCAGCAACCTTTTACAAGCCGACGCGGCTTATTCACCGTTGTTGAGTAACGGCAAAGAGTTTGTGGTTACTGCCTTGCCCCTGTACCACATTTTTGCGCTTACCGTGAATTGCTTGCTGTTTTTGCACAAAGGCGCGAACAACCTATTGATCACCAATCCTCGTGATATTCCTGCTTTTATTGCGGAGTTGCGCAAACATCCTTTTACGGCATTAACCGGCGTCAACACCTTGTTCAATGCGCTAATTAATTCGGATGAGTTTGCTTCACTTGATTTTAGTCAGCTCAAGTTATCCATCGGTGGCGGCATGGCTGTGCAGCGCGGCGTTGCCGATAAATGGCAATCGATCACCCAAACTCGATTACTAGAAGGCTACGGCTTAACCGAGGCTTCACCGCTAGTTACCTGCTGTCCTTATAATCTAGATGGTTACAATGGCTCCATCGGTTTCCCTGTTGCTAATACCGATATGCAGGTACGTGATGAAGACGGCAAAGTGTTAGCGCAAGGTGAGACAGGTGAGCTTTATGCCAAAGGCCCGCAAGTCATGAAAGGCTATTGGCAACGACCTGAAGAAACAGGTAAAGTAATTGATAAAGACGGATATCTTGCTACTGGGGATATCGGTTATATGGATGAACAAGGCTTCTTTTTTATTGTTGACCGTAAAAAAGACATGATCTTGGTCAGCGGGTTTAACGTGTTCCCTAACGAAATTGAAGAAGTGGTGGCGTTGCATCCTAAAGTGGTCGAAGTGGCTGCGGTGGGGGTGCCTCATGAGGTTTCAGGCGAACTGGTTAAGGTTTTTGTAGTAGCCGCTGATAGATCTTTAACCGAAGAACAAGTGATTAGTCATTGCCGACATCATTTGACGGGATATAAAGTTCCGAAACTGGTAGAATTTAGGGACGAGTTGCCAAAAACCAACGTAGGTAAAATCCTACGTCGTGAATTGCGCGATGAGGCGAAATCGGCGTAATTGACCCAGGTTGATTGATTTATACCTAAATCGAGGAAAGCCGGCTGATATGCTGGCTTTTTTTATGGCTTTATGCCGATTGGTATTATGTTCAAGGGAGAAGAGTTTGTTAACGTTTGACTATATTGAAGACGATGCCAGTTTGGCTAAGTTGGTACAGCAATACCAAAGTGCAGATTTATTGGTGTTAGATACTGAGTTTGTTCGTACTCGCACCTATTACGCCCGTCTAGGACTGATTCAGGTTTATGATGGCACTACTTTGGCGTTGATTGACCCAGTCGCGGTAACAGATTTAAGTGAGTTTTGGGCGCTATTGACTGACACCAATCGTTTGGTGGTATTGCATTCTTGCAGTGAAGATCTAGAGGTGATTGCACGCTACGGGCAATGTCAACCCGCTAACTTGTTCGACAGCCAAATAGCGGCGTCTTTGTGTGGGATGGGGCACGGTGTAGGCTACGCTAAGTTGGTCGAGCAATGCCTAGAAGTCAATTTAGATAAAGGTGAGTCACGTACTGACTGGTTAAAGCGCCCTTTAACACAAGCTCAGTTAAATTACGCAGCTAATGATGTCTACTATCTGTATAATTTGTTGCCGCAGTTGCAGCAGAAATTGGCTGAGTTAGGCCGTACTGAGTGGTTAGCAGAAGAAAGCCAGCGTATGACAGAAGGGCGGTTAACTGCGCCCGATCCTGAAAGCGCTTACCTTAAAGTGAAAAATGCATTTCAATTAAGCCCCAGGCAGTTAGCTCATTTAAAAGTGCTTGCCAGCTGGCGCTTAACTCGCGCGCTAGAAAAAGATCTGGCTTTAGGCTTTGTGCTTAAAGATCATGCCATGATTGGTCTAGCGAAGAAGCAGCCGAAAAGCGTGGCTGATATTTATAAAATGGTTGAGCTCACTGAGCAAGAGAAGCGCATCAATGCCAAAGCGATTATCAGTGTCATGGCGCAAGCAGATTTGGACAACCCACCTCAGCCAATTGATGTTATTGCGCTTAAACCTGGTTATAAATCTGCGTTTAAAGCATTAAAAAATTGCCTTGTTGCTTTAGCCGAGCAGCATGATGTAGCCATTGAACTATTGGGATCAAAACGTCATATTCATGAATATTTACAGTGGCGCTGGCAGGGGAAATCGCAAACAAAGCAGCCGTTATTGATGCAGGGCTGGCGTGCAGAGATTGTCGCAGACAGTTTGACTGCCATTGACGTTTAGTAACAATAAAAAAGCCAATGCAATGCATTGGCTTTTTTTGATGGGGCTGATTATGGCTTTTCCGGCAAAGTCACATTCAGCTCTAGTACCGATAAATGGTCATCTTTTTGATCTAACTGTACCGATACTTGGTCATTTTCTACTTGCACGTATTTGCGGATAACCTCAAGAATTTCCTGCTTCATGGCAGGAAAATAGTCCGGTGCATCACGTTCACCGCGTTGGTGAGCAACAATAATTTGCAACCGTTCTTTGGCCGTCGCAGCGGTGCTAGGTTTTTTCTTAGTTTTAAAATAATCGAGTAAAGACATAATTAGCTACCAAATATCCGTTTTAGGAATCCTTTTTTCTCCTCAGTGACGAAGCGCAAAGGCAGTTCCTCACCCGTTAGTCGTGCTACTGCGTCGCTATAGGCTTGGCCTGCATCACTTTCTTGGTCAATGATAACAGGTACACCAGAGTTAGACGCTTTAAGTACTGCTTGTGATTCTGGAATCACGCCAATTAAAGGAATCGCGAGGATCTCTTCAACATCAGCGACACTGAGCATTTCGCCTGTGGTGACGCGAGCAGGGGAGTAACGTGTCAGCAGCAGGTATTCTTTAACCGGCTCTAAGCCTTCTTCCGCACGCTTTGATTTACTTTGTAGCATACCAAGAATACGATCAGAGTCGCGTACTGAACTCACTTCCGGGTTGGTCGTCACGATGGCAATATCTGCAAAATACAAAGACATCATCGCGCCCGTCTCGATGCCAGCAGGTGAGTCACAAATGATATATTCAAAATCCTTTGCCAGATCTTCAAGCACGCGGCCCACACCTTCTTTGGTTAACGCGTCTTTATCTCTTGTCTGTGAGGCAGGTAAAACGAATAACTTGTCACAACGTTTATCTTTAATTAACGCTTGGTTCAAATTGGCTTCGCCATTAATGACGTTAACGAAATCATAAACAACGCGGCGCTCACAACCCATGATAAGATCTAAGTTTCGTAGACCGATATCAAAATCAACCACAACCGTCTTATGACCTTTAAGCGCTAAACCCGTTGCAATCGCTGCACTGGATGTGGTTTTACCTACGCCGCCTTTTCCTGATGTGACAACAATAATTTGTGCCATGATGTTCTGTATCCTTTTTAATACTTATTTTAAAGTGCTAACGGTTCAACGCTTAATGAATCGCCATCAAGCCTAATGCAGCCACTTTGAGTTGTACTGTGCTCAGTTAAATTTTCGGTTAACCAATACTGTCCAGCAATTGAAACCAGTTCAGCATCCAATGATTTAGCAATAATTACCGCATTTTTATCACCCGACGCACCAGCCATGGCTTTACCCCTAAGGCTACCATATATGTGGATGCTGCCATCGGCAATCACTTCTGCACCATTCCCTACGGCACCAATGACAATCAAATCGCCATTCTTGGCATAGATTTGCTGCCCAGAGCGCACATTTTGTTTCACTATTTTGGTGGTTTTGGGAAGCTGAGGTTGGTTGTCTGACTGCTTACCTGATTTAATGATGGCTAAACCGAGGTCTTTTGCTTGAGCTGCAATAGCCGATGGGGCTGCGGTAATACCGACGATGACCAACTGGCGTGATACTAACAGATCTTTTAGACCGGCTAGGCTGTAGTCACCATTGGTTATTGCGCTAAGGTTAACAACCAATGGCGCACCCAGAAAAAACTGGGGAGCGATAGCAAGTTTGCTATCAAGTTCTTGGGCAACCTTTTCTAAATCTTGGTGCTTAATATGAAGCACAGAAAGTGTAAATGATGAGCCTTTTAACTCTAGGCTAGGTGTCTGCATTCCTGTATTTGCTCTTGTTATAATAAACTGCGTAAAAACGAGGCTTTCGTCGTTACCATTATAATAATCCTGAGTTGCCATGTTATAGTGTGGGCAATAAGCTGGCAAGTTGAATAGTTTGGAAATTGAGTTAGATATGATCTGTGCTGTATACAAGAGTCTTCGTAAGCTAGACACTTATTTGTTTGTAGAAAAACGTGATCAGTTTGAGCGTGTGCCTGAGCCGCTTTTAGAAATGTTCGGCGCACCACAATTGGTGATGATGTTACCACTTGAAAAGCGAAGCCATTTAGCATTTGCTGACATAGATAAAGTAAAAGTTGAACTTAAAGAGAAGGGGTATTATCTTCAATTACCACCACCTAAAGTGAATCTGCTTGAAGAGTATAAAATTGCTAACGGAATTGTCACCGACTAGTTATGATAAAAGGGAGCGGCTATGCATAACAGATTAACTGGTTTTTGTATTGCCGTTTCACTCGGGTTCGCCATCGTCGCTACCCCTAGTATTGCTGACGATTTTGGCAATTACTTATCCACCTTGAAAGACAAAGCCACCAATAGCGGCGTCTCTTCCCAATCTCTTGATGCACATTTTAGCAAAATAAAGCCATTTCACCGTGCCAAAGTAAACACAGACAAAACGGCTGCAGCGCTTAACACCTCAAGTGAGTTAAATCTTGAAACCTATTTACCTGCCACAGTGCCTGAGTCTCTGGTTCAGCAGGCAAGAGCATTGGTTAAAATTCATGGTGCATTATTAGAAGAAATCGGTCAGCGTTACCAGGTACAGCCAAGGTTTATCGTCGCGCTGTGGGGCATCAACAGTCATTTTAGTGAGCGTCAAGGTGGACTGCCTGCGTTGAGTGTCTTGGCAACGAAAGCCTATGAACAAACCAGTGCCGACAGCGAGCAGCTGGTATTTGATGGCTTTAAAGTCATCAAGCAGTTCGGATTACAATATAGTCAATTATTGAGCAACGCTGAAGGCAAGCTCGGTGGTCCCGGTTTCACTACTTCGCAGTATTTGCAGTATGGCAAGGATGGGGACAAAGATGGTCAAGTGGATATCTGGCACACACAGGCAGATGTATTTGCTTCTATTGCGTACTTTTTACAGCAACATGGTTGGAAAGAGGCTGAGACTTGGGGGCGACAGGTTAAAGCGCCAGCAGATATCGATGTGACCCAAACTGGGATTGATAGCCGCCGTAGTTTTGAGCAGTGGCAAGGAATGGGAGTCCGTCGATTTGATGGCAGTGATTTACCTAAACGCGCAGATATGCAAATCAGTTTAATTATGCCCGAGGGCGTCACAGGCCGTCATTACCTCATCTATGACAATTACCGAGCACTGCTTAACTGGCATAACGATGATTACTTTGCGCTAGCCGTGGCCTATTTGTCTGAACGTATCAAATACCCCGCAATTAAATGATCCTTGCGCGATAAAACTGGTGTAAAATATTGCCCCAGAAATAATAGCAGTAGATTCAGTGTTAGTATGGCGTTTTGGAAGCAAAAATCATTAGAGCAGCTCACGACGGTTGAGTGGGAGCAACTTTGCGACGGTTGTGGCAAGTGTTGCTTGAACAAGTTAATCGATGATGAAACCGAAGAGCTTTACTATACCAACGCCGCATGTAAATTGCTCGATAGCGATTCCTGTGGCTGTGTCCACTATATTCAACGTTTTGATTTTGTTCCTACCTGCACTAAGGTCACTATTGACAATATTGCTGAATTAACCTGGTTACCCGAAAGTTGTGCCTACCGCCGACTTTACATGGGCCGTGACTTACCCTCGTGGCATCCACTGATTGTTGGCGATAAGCAACAGATGCACGCTAAGGGGATGTCGGTAAAAGGCAAGGTGGTCAATGAAACTAAGGTGAGAGATATAGAAGATCACATCGTTCTGTGGCCATTACGAGATTGTGACTAAATCTTGAGTGTGTAAACGGTTTAGATATATTAACGCC
Source organism: Shewanella waksmanii (assembly GCF_043643685.1). Lineage (GTDB taxonomy): Bacteria > Pseudomonadota > Gammaproteobacteria > Enterobacterales > Shewanellaceae > Shewanella > Shewanella waksmanii_A. The sequence continues at coordinate 228,870 of NZ_JBHZSN010000004.1, read as the reverse complement.
AGAGCCTATCAGCGCTGGCGTTGTTGTATCTGGTTGCGGTTAACGTTTGTATCTAGTTGCGGCTAACGGTCTTTGCTAAGGCTGGGATAATAAATACCAGTAGTGCTAACAAGTACACACTAAATGCTAGAATCATCCACTGTCCCATGGTGACACCAAACATTTCCCAAGGAATATCTGAGCACATACCAGTCGGCATAAAGACCGACGGCAACCATTCATGCAGTGGCATCCAGCTTGGAAACTCCGGCAAAAATGAGCAGGTAGAGAAGGGTGATGGATTGGTTTGCATGTCGACTAACTCAATCGCGATCTTCAAGCCCCAGCTGGCACTCGCGCCCCAGAGCAATACCGCAATAAAACGTACAAAGCGATTACTGTGTCCAATGACGCCGATAATGGCAGCAAGTAATATGCCGACTAAGGCTACACGCTGGTAGATGCACATCACACAAGGGTCAAGCAGCATGACATACTGGAAAAAGAGCGCACATGCTTCTAGGCCTAACGCGGTGATTAATAGAATTGACCAGGCCAAACGAGATTGGGCAAATTGGGTTAACGCATTCAAGTGTAAAACTCCCTTAGAAAAAAAGCGCCCCTACCTAGGGGCGCTTTTTAAGACTGTATTAAACCATGAAAGTTCAGTCAATGCTGATATGTAACCATTAATTAATGGCTAGCAGCGCCGACAGCTTTCATTGCTTCTGCAGCACTGTGATGGATCAATAGATGTGAGTCATAAAATGATTGCGTCATATCAACTAAGAACCCACTTTCAATGGCTACCACACCAATGATTGATAATACGATGGTATAAGGCAGTGCCATCCACACCATACGGCCATAAGACAGGCGAATTAACGGCGCGATAGCAGAAGTAAGTAAGAACAAGAAAGCCGCTTGTCCATTAGGTGTTGCAACAGAAGGCAAGTTAGTACCGGTATTAATCGCCACAGCCAATAAATCAAATTGATCGCGAGTAATCTGCCCATCTAACAGTGCAGCTTTGACTTCGTTAATGTACACAGTACCGACGAATACGTTATCACTTACCATAGACAACAAGCCATTAGCAATATAGAAAATCACTAATTGCGTGTTGCCTTCATAGCTTAGTGCCCAGTGGATCACTGGAGCAAACAAATGCTGGTCGATGATGACGCCCACAATGGCAAAGAAAACTGCCAGCAGGGCAGTGAAAGGCAGGGCCTCTTCAAATGCTTTACCTAGCGCATGCTCATTGGTCACACCGTTAAATGCGGTAGTTAGGATGATAACCGATAGACCGATCAGGCCTACAGACGCTAAATGGAAAGCGAGACCGATAATCAGCCAGATCCCGACAAGCGCTTGAATGACCAATTTCACTTTATCGTGCTTGGTGCGGCGCGCATCTTCATGGGCGGCATAGTCTGATAGAATTTTATGTACAGCATCGGGTAACTGTTGTCCGTATCCAAACCAGCGGAATTTCTCAACGATAAAACAAGTTGCGATACCGGCGATAAATACAGGCACAGTCACTGGTGACATACGAATCGCAAATTCAGCAAACTGCCAATTTGCTTGAGCGGCAATAATAAGGTTTTGAGGTTCACCTACCATGGTACATACACCGCCTAATGCAGTACCAACACCGGCATGCATAAGTAGGTTACGCAAAAAGCCACGGAACGCTTCGAGCTCTTCTTCACAAAGTTGTTGGCCACTGGCACCGTCTGAGGTGTGGTCATGGTCGTCAGCAAAATTCTTTCCTGATGCGACTTTATGATAAATCGAGTAGAAGCCGACTGCGACCGCGATAATGACCGCGATAACCGTCAGAGCGTCTAAGAATGCGGATAAGAAAGCAGACGCACCACAAAACATTAAGGAGACGACTACTTTAGAGCGCACTTTAGTGATCATCTTGGTGAATACAAACAGTAAAAGCTGCTTCATAAAGTAGATACCCGCTACCATAAAGATCAGTAGCAGCAGTACCTCAAGGTTAGCTTCTATTTCATGGAGTACCTGACTGGGGGAGGTCATACCGATTATCACGGCTTCGATTGCCAGTAGGCCACCCGGTTGTAGCGGATAGCACTTCAGTGCCATTGCTAAAGTAAAGATAAATTCAACCACTAATAACCAACCCGCAACAAACGGATTGAGATAAAAGATAATTGGATTTAGTACTAGAAAGCTTAATATTGCGATCTTGAACCACTTAGGAGAATTTCCTAAGAAGTTATCAATAAACGCCCGACTCATAGTCACAGGCATGGTACCCTCTCAAATGTATAATTGCTTTTAATAAATGATTTACATCACACTTGCTTGATCGGCGTAAGTTTATCTTAATGAATGTTAGAATTTAATACTCCAAAGCGCTCTAACGTTCAAAATTTCGGCGTTTTTGGTATTTTTTAAGATAAATTTAATGTTCAGCGGGTAATTTTTACCAGTTTGCCTGAGTGAAACATTGATCTTAACCAGTAATATTGTAGATAAGGTTTTCATTTCGCCACGCTCTGGTATGATCAGTTCCCAAAATAACTCGAACTAAATCTGGAAAAGTGGCCTGATGACAACTGCCCCCAAATCACCAGCAATGCCAAAAGATAAAGACATCATTGAAGCAAAAGGCCCTGCAAGCTTTGCTGAGAAATATATCGTACGTTCAATTTGGGAAGAGAAATTCCCACCCGGCTCAATTTTGCCTGCAGAGCGTGAGCTTTCTGAACTTATCGGGGTCACCCGTACAACCTTACGCGAAGTACTGCAACGTCTCGCTCGCGATGGCTGGTTAACCATTCAACATGGTAAGCCGACGCGAGTGAACGATATTTGGGAGACATCCGGTCTAAACGTACTTGAAACGATTGCCGACCTTAACCCTGACGGTGAGCCAGTATTGCTAGAGCAGTTGCTGTCAGCCCGTACCAATATTAGTGCTATTTATTTTAAGGGAGCGGTACGCCATAACCCAGATAAAGTACTGGAAGCCTTAGCTCAGCTCGATACCTTAGAAGACTGTGCTAAAACCTATGTTGAGTTTGATTACCATCTACATCATACCTTGGCGTACAACTCTGGTAATCCACTGTATGTTTTGATTCTAAATGGCTTTAAAGGGCTTTATAGTCGCGTGGGTGAAGAGTATTTTGAAATCGATAAAGCTCGCGAATTAGCGTTAGATTTTTATCAAGCCCTTGCGGCACTCGCCAAGCAAGGCAATCATCATGATATCCCATCATTGATGCGCAGTTACGGTATTAATAGCGGTAAAGTGTGGCAGCGCTATCGTAACAGTTTAAAATCTGCAAACTAAAATCTTTAGACTAACCCATAAAAAACGGTGCGAAGTACCGTTTTTTATGGGTTCATGCTAACAGCTTGTCATTGGGTGCGGTCCCTTATTCAGTAGGCTGCTAATCAATATCAAAGTTGTAGTATACGTCTAAGGTTTGTTCTACATTACCAGATACCGTTTCAAGGTAGAGCTGTGACATTAGGTAGTAACGTACTGTCATCTCGTAGCCAGTATTAAATACCCCAATGCCGTATTTCACCATTAAGTTGTCACCTATATAGCCACTTATCGCGACTTTACCATCATCATTGGCATCAAGTTGTACATTGGAAAAACCAATTTTTTCAATGATACCGGTGGCATTGCTGCCAACATTATTGACTGCACCGTTACCAAATTGATTACCTAATGTCAGCGCGACGCTCATCATCAAGGCGTTGTTTTGTCCTTCGCTGTTATTGCCCATGCCTGTGCCTTTGAGGATATAAGATAGGATTTCAGCTTGTTCTTTAGCCGGTGTTGAAAATAAGGTGACAATGGGTTGCCGTGGGGTACCGGTGATCCGCACGCCCGCCGTAACGTCTTCATCTTTAATTTCCCTTAGCGCTTCGATATTAAGGTTTGGCAGCGTCATTGGACCGATAAATTGCACTTCACCAGCACGGATTTGCAGGGTTTGCCCCATAAAGCGGTAGTTACCATTAACCACTTTAATGTCGCCATAAATCAGCGGTGGTCTGTCTGGCTCCTGACGAAAATCTAGGGTACCAACCAATTTTCCTCTCAGGCCCATGCCTTTAATATTGAGCTGATCGCCGACGTTAACTTTAACATCGGTCGAGATAGCGTAGGGAGATTGTGCCCGTTGTTGCTGGGCGATACTGTCGTTAAAGACCACATCACTGGACTCTGCCACGCCACCTTCAGGCAGTTGCACAATGGTGATATCGCCCGAAGGAATAGAGACTTCGCCTTTAATATCTAAGCTATCGTTGTCAAATACCAGCTGCAAGTCAGGTGATAGATCCACCAACGCCAATGGCGGCTGAATAATCGATAACTTCTCGCCTTTGACTTTAATGTCCCCTTTAATTCCTTTGTTACGCCAATCAAGCTCGCCGCTGAGGTTGGCTTCGCCATCTCCCATTTTCCATGTGCCGGCGACGAGTGCTTGTTGCTGATCTAACATGAGTTCAACGTTGATATCTTCAATTAACGTCGGATTGGCTGCGGCCATGAATTGGCCTTGCTTCAAGCTGATCACGCCTTCTACATCAGGATCATTTAAGCTACCGCCAATCGTGAGTGCTGTGGAGATATGGCCCCGTAGGGTCTCTAACTGCGGGGCAAGCTCAGAAAGTGCATCAAGATTGACCTCATTAATATTCAGGTAGCCATCGAGCGCGCGGTCGGGATCGACGCCAATACTGAGTCGACTATTAATAGTGGCTATATCTTGAGAGTCAAAACTCAACTGACTGGCAAGAGTTTGTTCATCAAGCACGACCGACAAATCGAGAGCTTTGTAGAGAATATCGACATTACGACCATTTTGATTGTGCAGTATCAGCTCGCCTGGGGTTAAGTTTAATGCCAGTTTTCCTTGAGGTTTTACATCTTCTGCCCAAGATAGTGAGGCTTGCGCGTTTGCTGGACCTTGCCAGTTGAGTGTCGTCGGCATTATTGGGTCAATGAGCGCGCCAATATCCCCGTCAAAGGCGACATTGAGTTCACCTTGGTTTGCCAATTGTGTTGGTGAGGTTAAGCATAACTTTGCATCTTGGTGCTGCCAACAAAATGGTGAAATCTCGCCTTGCTGCTGGATGTTATTCCATTTGATAGCTACGGCTTTATCGAGGCGCCAAAGACCAAGCTTAGAGTCCAGATTAGCTCTTAAAAGTTGCACATCTATGGTTTGCTTGTCTAAATCAGAAGTTGATTTTGCAGTGATATCTAGCTTGAGATCACCAAAGCTTTGTAAGGTCGCCTTTTGTTTAGCTTGGTCGCCTTTGGTGCCAAAAGTTAATGAGCTGAGCTTGATATCGCCATATTTAATGGCGGACGACTTTAGTGATAGGGCATAACGGTGGTCGTCAAAAGGACTATAAAATCCTTTTAGTTTTGATTTTTCGATGTAGAGCGTATCAACATTAACATCGACAACATCTGCATTGACGGCAATATCGGGATTGTCGTTATCACCAGAAACAAAAATATCGGCAGAAATAGCGCCGCCAGCATTGGCATGCCACATGCTCATATCTGGTACATCTAGGTGAGCGTTAAGCGTCCAGTTATCATCGACCTTGCCAGAAATATGCAAAGTGGATTGCAAGGCATTAAGGTTAAGATCATTGGCGTTAATGTGCCAGTTATCATTAATGCTCACATCTCCATTTAGGGTAAATGGATAGCCATCAATATCGCCTTGAAGGTCAGATTGTTCTATGGCGACTTGCCAATGTTTATCCTCAATGCCGCCACGGCTGCGTAGGGTTCCGGTGATCTGTGATTGAGGCAGGTTAGTTTCCGGATTTAAAGTCAGCTGCGATAAATCCAATGATTGAGTAGATAACTCGCTCTGCCAGCGCCAATCTTGACCATAGTTAACGCTTCCCACCCCGTTTAGTGAGCCTATGTCGCCGCGTATCATTAAGTGGCTAACATCGATATTTTTTTCATTACCGTCGTGGGTAAATTGGCTAACAATATCAACCGGTGAGTGGTAAGGGCTGATAACGTGTCCCGCGATATCAACCTGTTGTTTACTGAGGCTACCTTGACTCATTAAACTGGTTTTATTCGCTTGGTATAGCGGTTGTTGTAGTGGCCAAAACAACGTATTGCTTTTTAAGTCCAGTTGATAGTCTAGGCTGGGTTTTGCAAGCTTAATACTGCCTGATAGTTGAAAATCTAACTGGTTTTTCGCATTGAGGTCGACGGTTAATTGATTAAAGCCGCCGGTTAAGGTGAGTTCAACGTGTTGATCTTTTAGTCCCGGCACTTCGGTAACCTGAGCCAGTTGACTGGTTAGGTTTACTTCCATGGGGTAGTCATCTTTAAGTGCAATATTACCGATAACATTGGCATTGCCGTAGTCGTGGCGAACATCTAATTTGGTAACATTAATCAAATAACTATGGTAACTACCACTGAGCTTTACTTGCTGAAAGTTATCTTGTCGCTGGCCGAGCTTTAACAGGCTATCAGTCAGGGTAGAGCGCTCAACAAAAACAGGGATTGGCATAAATACCGCTGGTAGATTTGCCATCGCCCATTGCTCGAGTTCCTCAGAATCAGCCTTATTGGTTGAATTCGTCTTGTTGGTTGAGTCCGTTTTATTGGTTGAGTCCGTTTTGTTGGTTAAGTCAGTACTATCCTTTGGCGCAACATCAGTGTTGCTTGCAGCTTGGTGGCTTTTGCCTGTGTTAGCTGTTGGTGCTGTTTGTGCCTCATCACTGCCCAATGGGATATCGACATACAGACCTTGGCTGGTTAGTTCATTGACGCGTATGCCAGTCTGTTGCCATTGTGCAGCTAACGTGAGGTTATCTGCATTGAAATGCATGTCATTAACACGAACTGTAACCTGGCTTAAATCGCCATCAAGTAGCACTATGCCAAATGGCAGGGTAATTTCTGTTTCGTCATCGGCTAAACCGTCAGCCGGTTTGTCGGTTGCTGAATTGTTTGCTAGCGCGTTATCAATCGCCGAGTCGTTGTCGTTGCTAGTGGCATCACTACGACTATTAACGGGGCGGTGGCTAACGGGATGACTAATGTCGTCAATGGGCTCATCTTCAAATGCTGCGGTATCTACTTCGACATTAACCTTACCCGTATGTAATGAGTTAACACATAGCTGCTTTTGCAAAAGACACACAGGTCGCCACTCAAGCAGTAACTGGTCAACCTCGACAATTACCCCATCCATTTGCCAAGCTGCATAATTGAGTTTGAGCCGCTTGTTTAACATGCCCGATTCGTACTCAAGCTGCAGATCGGGTACAAACTGGTTAGCGAGCATCACCCCAATTCGAGTGCCAAACGGGGTGCCGATAACCAGTGCGATAATCACGAGCAACGCGATGGGCAGATACAGTAAAATCCGCACAAGATTTTTACAGGTGGTAATAATTGGGCGCCTTTTACGTGACACCGCTGTTGTGTTTGCAGCATCACCGTCTGCAGCTGTTTGTTGTATATCAGAGGGACTATTCATATCTCAGCCCCCATGGTGACATGTATGCGCCATGAACGATCGACCGTATCGGTTTCTTTTAGACCGACCCCTAAATCTAGCTTAATGGGGCCAATGGGGGAGATCCAGTGGATGCCGCCACCCACAGAGACAATAGGCTCTATTTGATCCACATCGAAGGCATTACCGGCATCGATGAAGGTGCCAACTCGCCAGGTGGGCGTGAGATAATATTGATATTCTAAGCTGCCGACCAGTAAATAGCGGCCACCGACCACTTCACGAGCCAGTTGGCCTTCATCATTGATGTATTCAATGTAAGGGCCCAGTTCTTGGTAACTGTAACCCCTGATACTTTGGTCACCGCCGGCAAAGTAGCGTAAAGAGGGTGGCACGAATGGCAGGTCTTCTTCAGCAACGATATTGGCTGCCATGTCGAGGCGGCTAACAATGCGGTGTTTTTCAAAAAATGTTTCAACCACTTTAAAATTGGCGGCTAGTCGCGTTAGCCTGACAGAAGAAGACACGGCTGGATCGGCGTATTCAATGCTGTATTGTTGGAAAAAGCCTGATTTGGGGTCTAAGGTATTATCGCCACGTTTGGTCTTTGACAAGCTAGTGCCAATCAGTAAAAAACGTGGATCGTATTTAGTGTCAGATTGGGTGTAGCTTTCATTAATTGCTTCTAACGAGTAACTCCACAGCCAATTACTTGCTAAACGCTGTTGGCGAATAACCCCTAAGGTTCCTTTTGTCGACTCTAACTCTCCGGTTTTGGTGTAATCACGTTTATCAGGGTCGTAAACTTGAGTGACACCGTATTTGTCTCGTAATAAGCCCACTCGCAGTTTTAACTGATCATCTAGTGGATGAGTCAGCGGGATGGTGTAGGTGGTGAGGAATTTTGGCCTATCTGGTGACCACTCGATACTGGATTCTTGTGAGTGACCATAACGATTGATTTGTGGTGTGCGTAAATTGACTTTAACCCGTGGCTCAATGCCATCATCAGATGTATTACCAATTTCAGCACCTAAACCTAATTCCAGTGAGTGACTGGGACGATTTTGAAGCTCAACTTTTACCGGTACATCGACGCCATTTATTTTATCTAGTTGTGGTAATACCTTGATACTTGAAAAGTAGTTGGTATCAAGTAGCTCGCGGTTTAGCTCCCCAAGTTTGGCGGTACTGTAGGCCGTTTGACTTTCAAACGGGATCAGCGCTTCTAAAATATTGTCATTCAGGGTGTGTCCCTCAAACGAAACAGCACCGATATGGTAGCGAATCCCTGAATTATAATGCAGAGAAATTTGCGCCACTTTGCGGTCTCTATTAATCACGATATTGGACTGACTGTATTCACCATCAAAGTAGCCACGGGCTAGCGCCAATGTTACTAGTTGTGATTTGATGTTTTCGTAAGTGCCGTGGTTGAGTACATCGCCAGGTTTAATACTCAGTTGATTTAGCCAGTTATTGGCAAATTCATCGTTAAGAATTTCCCCTCTTAACTGGATATCGATCCATTCAATGACGGTGGGATCGCCTGGGTCAATTTCCAGTGTTAACTGCCACGGGCCTTTGTCTGGACGCGCAATATCTTGTTTAACTTTAGCGTGGTAATAACCCATTGAATGCAGCGCTGAGCGGATATTGTCTTCGGCATTAAAGATAAAAGCACGACGTTGATTATTGGAATTGGGTAATTCGCCCAAATGGGCATTGATATTTCGAGTTAACGCACTATTGGCACCGGTGATCGATACTTTGAGATAGTCATTTGCGAGTGCTGGCAAAGAGACTAGCATGATGCTTACTAGTAAAAAGGCCAACATGATAATGCGTAAAAACGAGTTCAAAAATAATGCTCTATCTTATTATATTTTCTGGGCTTGGTTATTGTCGCAGATAATCAATCACGTGCAAGAAGATGATTGTAATTATAGGTGAAAATGGTTACAAAGAGAGCAAGTGCTAGCATTAAGGATTGAATGTGAATCTAAACTTTACAAAATTAGCTTATCTTCTCGCAACCAGCATGTTGTTTTCTTCAACAGTACAGGCCAACGACAAACCGTTTAGCATCGCGATTCATGGTGGTGCAGGTACCATATCTAAAGCCAAATTGACCGATGAGCAACAGCAAGCTTATCGCGATAAACTTAAGCAAGCGGTGGATGCCGGCTATAAAGTATTAAAGCAAGGCGGTGACAGCATTGCCGCAGTGACCACTGCTATTAATATTCTAGAAGACAGCCCGCTATTTAACGCGGGTAAAGGTGCGGTATATACCTTTGATGGTGGCCATGAGCTTGATGCATCGATCATGGATGGTAAAACCATGAATGCCGGTGCGGTTAGTGGGGTTAAGCACATCAAGAACCCCATTGATTTAGCCCGAGCTGTGATGGACAAGTCTGTGCATGTGATGTTGTCAGGTTCTGGTGCAGAAGAGTTTGCATTAAATCAAGGGTTTACTCTGGTACCAAATCAATATTTTGATACCAATGCACGTTACCAGCAACTGCTCGACGCTAAAGCTAAAATTCACAGTCAGCAGCAAAAAGGCTTGGACTATCAGGCCTCTCATCAACAGCTCGATGCCAACTATAAGTTTGGTACCGTCGGCGCGGTGGCACTGGATAAGTCCGGCAACCTAGCAGCGGGAACATCAACCGGTGGAATGACGGCGAAGCGTTTTGGTCGCATAGGCGACTCACCAGTGATAGGTGCTGGTAATTATGCAGAAAACGGTGTGTGCGCTGTTTCTGCAACAGGACATGGCGAGTACTTTATTCGCTATCATGTTGCTGGCGATATTTGTGCTAGGGCCAAGTATGGCCAAAAATCGTTATTACAAGCAGCCGATGAAGTCATCAATCAACGACTTATCACCGCTGGCGGCACAGGTGGGGTGATTGCCGTTGATCATTTGGGTAATATCGCCACGCCGTTTAATACCGGTGGTATGTATCGAGCAACACGTAAAAGTGGCGAAGAAGCGCAGGTAATGATTTGGCGCGATAACTAACAGAGTATAATTTTAAGCAGATAAAAGGCAGCGATTTCGCTGCCTTTTTTGTGCCAGATGTGAGGTATTTACTAGCGATCTCTTAACTGTTTTGCTCGCTGAATATAGCTAGCGCTATCAGTTAAAAGTTGTAGGCATGATTGTTTAAATAATGGTGCTAAATTCTTTTCAATGAGCCGATGGATAGCATAAGCAATAACTAGCATCAGCAGTATTGTGCCGCAGACTACCAAGCCGATATTTTCTGGGGTGCCGATGAAATTAAACATCATATAGCCGATGTGTTGATGAATAAGGTAAAGCGGGTAAGTCAGAATACCTAAGTAATAACAGATGCGCAGACGCAGTGGGTGCTGAGCGCAAAGTGCAGTAATACAAAAACTGAAGAAAAATACGCTGTTAAGCACAGCAAGCACGACGTCGCTAAACGCTATGTTAAACCACTGCGCCATGAGTGAGCCAAACAGTGTTGATTGTTTAATAACAAATACATAGCCGAGTAACAGTAAACCTGCGGTGAATCGATTAATGCCATCACGTTTAATCATAAAAAATAAACAGCCAAGGGCAAAATAGCCGCTCCAATGGGGGAAGATTAATTGCCACATGTTGACGTTAGCGGCCCATTGGCTGAACAGCGATGCCGTTGATGTGATTAGGGTGATGGCAATAATGGCCAGAAAATATCGGCTCAACTTTAATTGTATGATTAATAGCACTAAACAATAAAATTGCAGTTCGATAAACAGTGTCCAATAGGCACTATCGATAGGGTTTTGGCCGAAGAGTGGGTTAACCATGGTGATATTGGCAAAAAATTGGGTCACCGTTACCGAGAAGGTGTCTGCGCCTATTAATAAAGTCACTAGCGTAGTTAGCCAAAGTGCAAACCAATAGGCTGGGAATAATCGGCTAAAGCGTGAGGCGATGAATCGTTTAGGGTTATTGTCGGCAATGGTCATGAAGATTACAAAGCCACTAATAATAAAGAAAAAATTAATCCCTACATAAGCGTACTTTGTCAGCTCTCTTAGTTGTGGAAAATCGGCTACAGGGGCAAATCCTTCCATAAAGCCTGTGTAGGTATAGTGAAAAATAACCACGGCCAATGCAGACAAAAACCGTAAAATATCTATTTCGTAAAACCGTGTATCCATACCCTAAAAAATCCATATTTATCAAACTAAATCAATGCAATATGTTTTAACATGGCGCAGTTTTGTTATCTATGCGACTAATGACCGAGTTTATTTATGAAAGTTTCAATTTGAAATATTGAGTTTAAAAATCGAAATTTACTAGGTAAAACTGATGGTTTTTACAATGTGACCAGTTAAATATCATGGTAATGAAAGGCAGAAAAATGTGTTTGCTATTTGGAACTGTTAGCAAGGTAAGTTATTGAAAGCAGGTTTATAACTAAATTTAAGCCTAGACCTAACAAGTAGGCCTAGACGTGTTAAATCGGCAGGTGTTACCTATCGATTAATGATACTTTTTCCACAACATATAACCGCCGACAATGATCACCGCCAGTACGATAGGCAGAATATCTTGCATGTGATGAAACAGTCCGACACCGTCGTGGCCTGGGTGCGCCACAGCAGCACTAGAAAACATCGCGGCAACAATAAGGGATAACTTCTTCATTATTAACTCCATTTTTATCAATTATTTTCAATTAAACTTGCTTGTTTGTTGGTTAATTCAATCTTGTTCCATTTCTAACTGCATCAATAACATCTCTTCGCCAGCAATAATGTGGGTATTAAAGCTGTTACAGTGTGGGCATTTCACTGACCGCTCGGCAACTTGCTGCTCTTGATGGCACTGAACGCAGCGAACAATAATCGGTTGCTGCTCTATCACCAGCTCAGCATCATAGGTGCAACCTTCGAGTTTGAATGTCTCGAATGCGGTAGCAAATAAGCTGGTTTCAACGCCACTGAGCACACCAATTTTTACCACCACTTTGGTAATTTTGGTGGCTTGATTCTCAACAGCATGTTGGTGGCACTGTTCAAGTAGCGCCGACACGATAGAGTATTCGTGCATCAGCAAATCCTCGGCAGCAGCTCACCCTGTGGCAGATCGATAAACCGAGCGCTGCCCCAAGGCGTTTTAAGGACGACTTTGCCGGGATGGCTATCATTGACGTAACCGATAATCGCGGCTTGTTCACAATGGCCATAGCGTTGAATGATTTCTAAAATTCCGGCAGCTTGAGCTTGTGGAACCGCTAACACAAAGGTGCCTTCATTGGCTAAATCGTGGGGCTCAAACCCATATAATTCACATAAACCTTTAACTTCATCACTAATCGGCACAGCTTGTTCTTCAATTTCAATACTGACGTTAGATGCACTGGCCCATTCATTTAATACCGCTGCTAGCCCTCCGCGAGTAGCATCGCGCATGGCATGAATTGGGACATTAGAGGCAATAAGCTGCTCGACCACAGGCCATAAATTGGCGCAATCACTGACTAAATCAGACTCTAGGGTTAACCCCTCTCTCGCCATTAAAATTGCTGCGCCATGGCGGCCGATGTCCCCTGAAACGATAATCGCGTCACCCGATTTGATATTTTTAACTGAAATGTCAGGGTAGAGGATGCGTCCAACTCCGGTGGTGTTGATAAACACACCATCTGCACACCCTTTAGGAACGACTTTAGTGTCGCCACACACTATACGGGTGGCGCTTTTGTGTAGCTCGTCAGCCATGGTGGTGGCAATGCGCTTTAAATCATCCAGCGGGTAGCCTTCCTCAATAATAAAGCTGCAGCTTAAATATTGCGGTTCTGCCCCCATCATCGCCAAGTCATTAACGGTGCCGGCAATGGCCAATTTGCCAATATTGCCGCCTGCGAAAAAATGTGGCGCCACAGTAAAGGAGTCTGTGGTAAAGGCACAGTTGCCAGATAAGTTTATTGCTGCGGCATCTTCTTCTTGGCGTAAAATGGGATTATCAAAGGCTCGGTAAAATACCTCTTTGATTAAACGGTTCATCTCTTTGCCGCCACCGCCGTGGGCTAATTGCACCGTGTTATTTAATTTTGCCATCGTTAAACTCCGTTGTAGCGGTAATAGGCATTGCAGGCGCCTTCTGAACTCACCATACAGCTCCCCAAAGGGGTTTCAGGTGAGCAGCCTCGACCAAAGACTTTGCAATCTTTCGGCTTGGCTAAACCGCGTAGAATATCACCGCACTGACAGGCCTTATGATCGTCAATATCGGCAACAGCAAGTAGGTCTTGGTAAACGACTTCTGCGTCTAAGTGGGCATATTCAGGTTTTAGTTGCAGTGCTGAGTCGGTTAGTGGCCCTAAGCCTCGCCAGCGGAAACTCGGACGTACTTGCATGAATTTGTTGACCAAGTTTTGGGCGCTCAGGTTACCTTGCTCTGTAACCGCTCGGCTGTATTGCACATCAACCTCAGCTATGCCGTCGGCCCGTTGCTGTACTATGCGTAAAATTGATTCCATGACATCAACGGGTTCGAAGCCCGATACCACTACTGGCGTATGATATTGCTCTGCAGCCGGGCGATAAATTTTAGCGCCACTGATCACACTGACATGAGCTGGGCCGATAAACGCATTGACCTTGGTTTGCTTGTCAGCCATGACCGCATCTATGGCTGGCGGTACCAGCACATGGTTAACATGAAAAAGTAAGTTGTCGAGCCCTTGGACAATGGATTGCTCAATGAGTACGGCCGTCATCGGTGTCGAGGTTTCAAAGCCAATGGCAAAGAAAATGACCTGCTTGTCAGGGTTTTGTTTCGCGATATTTAAGGTGTCTAGCGGATCATATATTGGCCTGATATCACAGCCTTGGGACCGAAACTGCGCCAAGCTACCTTTTGACCCTGGCACACGTATCATATCGCCTAATGTTACGAGAATGACATTAGGCTGCTGGGCGAGTAACGCAGCATGATCAATACGCTCCTTAGGCATAATGCATACCGGACAGCCCGGGCCATGAACAAACTCGATATTGTCCGGAAGCAATTGATTTAAGCCATACTTCATGATGGTATGAGTATGACCACCACAGACTTCCATGACATAGATTTTTTCGTTAAGGCGTTTAGCGGTTGTTGCAATCTGCTGTGCAAGGTTAGCTATGGTTTCTGGGTCTCTAAACCCTTGATATAAGTCTTTAAGTTTTAGCATGATCAACTGATTCCGTTTGATTCATCTTGTCGACTATCTCTTGGTATAGCGCTAAGCTTTGTTCGGCATCTTTTGGATCAATTTTATTCATCACAAACCCGATATGGATTAAGACATAGTCACCAATAGCTAAAGGTTCAGCCATTAGGTGGCTGCTGACTTTACGTCTAACCCCCATGGTTTCCACTGTGACGGCTTGCTCTTGCTCATGTAATTCAACAATTTGCGATGGAATAGACAGGCACATAGCTAGCTCCTACAGTGGTTATTCAACCAGTTTGCAAACTCGCGCATGCTGTGACTATCTTTCACAGATAGAGTAAGAACTTGCGCATCTGGGTTGAGCTTCTTCACCTGTTGTTTAGCTTCTTCAACACTAAAATCAAAATGCGGTAAAAGATCGGCTTTGGTGATCAGTACCACATCAGCTTTTCTGAACATGACCGGATACTTTTCAATTTTGTCATCACCCTCAGGGACTGATACCAATACAATGTTGAGGTGAGTGCCGACATCATAGGAAGCGGGACAGACAAGATTACCGACATTTTCCACAAAACAGATATCAAGGGGTTTTAAATCAACATGATGCAGGGCGCTGTGTACCATGAATGCATCTAAATGACAGGCTGAGCCAGTTTGAATTTGGTAAGCAGCAATGCCTTTTGCCTTTAATCGGTCAGCATCACGGGAAGTTTCTAGATCGCCTTCAATCACCGCATAGTTCAGTTCAGTGTACTCTTTCAAGTGTTCCAGTAGGGTGGTTTTGCCGCTGCCTGGACTACTCATAAGATTAAAGGCGGTAACATTTTCACTTTCAAAATGTTGGCGGTTATGGGCGGCTTCATGATCGTTTTTATCGAGGATCTTGTGGATCACTGATAAGGTTTTCTTATCGTTTAGCTGGGGATTAGCATGAAGGTTGTCATGGCTGTGATCATGACTATGCCCGTGGCTGTGACCATGGTTGTGCTCATGGCTGTGACTGTGCTCATGACCTATGCTGTGAGGCCGAGGAATAGAGCAACCGCAATCTTTACACATAGTAAAACTCCGTTTTGCTATCAGTTATGTCTAATATGACCTAGCAGTGAATAACGCGTATTGATACGGGTCATTTTTAAGGCAATTGATAGCAATTAATTGATGATGTTACAGACGTCTTTTGTTCAACCTAAGGGCACCGATGGCATAATTGTTACCATCAATATCGAGTCGTTGGTTGGTGATGATCTTGAAGTTCTTACCGACCCTAAGTTGTACCCGCTGCGTTAAGGCGCTGTTTTGCCATTCATCGCCAAGTAGGGCAACGGCTTTAACCCCCACATTCTGATCTAAATGTTCAATCCAATTTGCCAAATAATCTGCGAAGGAGTCATGGATGCCAAAGGCCAATCTTTGCTGACAATTAGGGGTATCATCGGCAAGGCGAAAACTCATTAAGCTGCCTAGCATACGGCACCAATTCAAACTGCGGTGAGCTTCGCCTCGGGTTAAGGTAAAGTCCACCCGTGGCGCATTACTGCCGCGGTGGGCGAGGGCATTGGCAACCAGTGCATCACTGAGTTGGTCCACAGACAGCTGGGGCGTTTCTATGCCAAGAATAAGGGCGGCAACAGCGTGTAAACAGCGTAAGTTTTGGCGATTATCTGGCAGTTTTAAGTCAAGCAAACGCAAATAATCGTGGGGAAACTGCTGTTTAAATTTTAATAGCACTGTTTGTTGTGGGCTTTGCTCTAGTTGATGAAAAATCTCATACCCTGACTGTGGAAGTTTGGGCAAGGTGAAAAACAGTTGCTGCTGCTTTTTGCCATCTAGCGTCTGTATTTGTCCACCATGGTGCTCGCTAAAAAACACCATTGCTGCATGCTTCTCTATCTGATGTTCAATTAGCACGCTATTAAACGCGCAGCGTCCCATTTCGATATCACCTAAATTTTGTGTCTCCAGCGGCTTAGGTTGCTGCTCAACACTGACTTGATAGCGCTGTTGATGATGTTGACCTCGGTAAACGTAGCCACCGTGGCTGATAAGGCTGTTTTCATGTAATGCATCTAGTGAACTGGTGATGCTTAACGGGCTAAGATCAGAGTTAGGGTTACCTTGATTAACCGAGACCCATGCACCATTGATATAGGCCATGGGAGCCGGGCGCTGAGGTTCTATAATGTATACCCAGTCAATGCCTTGCTGCCTTAATAATTCAGCGATGATCACCAGTATGCGACTATTGGCAAAGCAAAGGTCATACAGGGGGAGATCAAGGCTAGGGTGGCGCTCAATGGCTCTGGCGGTAATATAAGGTTTCTCTATGCTTGATAGCGCCAAAACCTGCCTATCGTTCAGATGGAACTGGGCATTGATGGTATTGGGGTTGCACACCAGCAAGCTTGGCCGTGCGGTGACAGAGCTGGGTTTGAGTGACAAAACGATATCTTTGCCAAGGGTCAACTTGCCATGGGTGATTAGATGCTTAGCCATTGCCCTAAGATCGCTGGCACTGGCTGCAAGCGTGTCGCTATTAAGTCGCTTTTCGCCTTGGCAATGGGGACAGGGTAACGCTATGTTAGCAAAATCTGCATGTTGATTATCACCAAAGCGTGGCATGCACTCTTGGCAAAAAGCCAGCGCCATTGGCTCTACAGGTAACGGTGTTTTACTGCCTAGGCGCTGCTCAATCAGAGTGATACTTGAATCAACCAGCCAGGCCGATACTAAAAAGCGCTCAGCAATGTCGTCTGCCAGTTGCTCTAATTGTGCTTGCTCACCACTGGCTTCAATGAGGTAGCAGTTGTCGGTAAAAGAAACGGTGATGTCGACTTGTTTGGAGGTTAAATAGTGATTGCACAAATGTGCGTAAAGCGGCACTGGCCGCGAACAAACAAATTCAAACTTAACGATATTCATCAGCGGTGACTCCGCGCTTATAAGAACTTGGAATTAATGAATCAATGCTGATTTGATTCACGCGCTTATTATCAAAACCTAACGATGCAAGGTGGTTTAACAGTGTCTGCTCCATCAGAGGTACAGCTTTGGATACCCGCTCTGTTAAACCCAGTGTCATCGGTTCTAACACTGTTGGCGTACAACCAAGTACAAAAGTTTGTGGCCGATCGCCAACCAGTTCCATCATCATCAAGGTTTGCAGCATCTCCACTTCGTGGGCGCTACCTTGCCAATCGATTTCACTTGGGGCTTTGTCAAAATCAAAAAAATAAACTTCTCCTGGCTCAACGCCATGGGCGTTAACTGTGTCGACAACGATTAAATAGTCATATTGGCAAATAATAGGGATAAGCCCTTGGGCAAGGGTACCGCCATCCATCATGGTAAGCTGATGCTCTGGATGGCTAAAACGATAATTTTCATTGAGGTAATTAACAAAATGTACGCCGATACCTTCATCGGCGTACAAAACATTACCAATACCTAGTAACAGTATCTTCATGTGGACCTTTTATTAGTGCTTTTTTGGGTGGTAATCGTAGCCAGACACAATCGAATCAACCGAATTGTGCTTGAAGCGAATACCCGTCCAAACCGCCATATACACGTGGATAACCACGAAAATGATAAACACCCAAGTAAAGTAGTGGTGCCAAAGTCTAACTTGCGCCAAGCCACCCATTTGTGCGGTTATCCATGCCGCGCTGTTCCACAGCATGCCGCCAAGACCTTCGTGATATACATTGGCATAAAGCACTAAGCCTGTAATGCAGATTAGTGCAGCAATGACTGAAATCGCAAAGTAAGTCACGAACTGCAGTGGTCCATAGACGCCTTTTTTGTCTAAATGTCCCATCCACATGTAAGACTTAAGCTGAGTGATCCAGCTATTTATGTTGGTGACATCTTGAAAAGAGCGGCGTTCAATGTCGCTTTTGCTAAAAAAGAACAGGTAAGCTCTGGCTAAAGTAATGGCGCAGAGCAAGAAACCAAATACTTGATGAGCAAAGCGAATCCAACCCTGGACCAGCACATCTGAATTGCTAGGTGCCACTAAAAACGGCCAAGCAATGTAGAAGCCAGTCACCACTAATACCAATATGGCCAGTGCCCTTAGCCAATGGAAAATCCGGATCGCAGCACTGAAAATAAAGGCTCTCTCATAGGGTACATGTTGAGTATCCATGAGTTACTCCTTAACTGTTGCCGTTAGGGTCAATCTTAAATTCACTCAAAGACGCTCCTTTGTAATCCATCACATGTACCGAGCAGGCCATACAAGGATCAAATGAGTGAATGATACGAATGACTTCAAGCGGTTTAGTGGGATCTTCGAGCTTCAAACCCACTAATGAGGCTTCATAGGGCCCGACCTTGCCAGCATTGTCTACTGGACCGGCGTTCCAAGTGGTTGGTACCACGGCTTGGTAGTTCTCTACTTTACCGTTTTTGATACGGATCCAATGGCTTAGCATGCCTCGCGGTGCTTCAATCATCGCGTGGCCTACGTATTCGCGGTCAGGATCTAAATTGGGCGTGATATAAGTGCTGTCATCGACTTGGATGTTAGCAATCAAGGCGTCAAAGGTTTTTAGTCCTTCTTCTGCCACAATCACAGTTTGCAACATCCGCGCAGCGGTTCTGCCTAAGGTTGTGAATAGGGCTGCGACAGGTAAGCCAGTGACTGATAATAGCTCGTTAACCGCGTCAACCACCACCTTGTTACCTCTTGCGTAGCTAACAAGCAGACTAGACAGCGGGCCCACTTCAACGGGTTCACCGTTATAACGCGGGGATTTCACCCATGAGTACTTACCATCACCGTCTAAGGTTGGTAATTTGCCGTACACTGTATCGCGCTCAACAAAGCCGGTGTAGTTAGGTACTGTTGTACCATCATAGGGGTGTTGTGGGCCTTCGGCGTCATACCATGCATGGCTGACATCTTCTTTGATAAACTCCGGATTAAGATCAGCCACCTTGCTAAGATCGCCATCCATAATCACACCTTGGTCAAACATGTACTGACCGTCAGCTAGCACGAAATCATTGGTCGCTAGGAAGTTTTTAACGTTGACACCGCCTAAGACACTAGGCTCATTGCCATAGGCTTCAGCAGCCATAATAATGTCGGCTTTGTACGCTCGGTGAATAAAGTCGGTGACGATAGCGTGTTTTTGTTTCCACTCTTGCAACCTAGCCGGACTTAACATGTCACGTACTGATGTCACCCCGCCAACAACGAGCGATTGTGGATGGGGTTGTTTGCCACCAAAAATGGCTAACATTTCCGCTGCAACACGTTGTACTTCAAGGGCTTTAAGGTAGTGCGATAAAGCGATTAAGTTTTGCTCTGGTGTGAATTTGTAGGTACCGTTGCCCCAATATGCATTGGCAAATGGGCCTAATTTACCGGTTTCAACAAAGCCTTTAACGCGCTCTTGTACGGCTCTAAGTTCACCTTCGCCAGCGGCGATAGGGGTATCGCTATAACGCATAGCAACTTGTGCGGCCGCTGCTGGGTCAGCACTTAATGCTGATACTACATCTACCCAATCTAGGCCATGTAGATGATAGAAATGCACAATATGGTCATGCATGTACAGCGAAGTTTGCATCAGCGATCTGAGGTATTTGGCATTAAGTGGAATATCTATACCTAGGGCATTTTCCACCGCCTCTGTACCACAACGGTAATGGGAATAAGTACAAACACCACAAATACGTTGCACGATAAGGCCAACATCCATGGGCGTTCTGCCTTTTAGGATCACCTCGATACCACGCCAAAGCGTTGAAGAGGACCAAGCTTTTTGAATAACATTGTTATCATCAACTTCGACTTCAACACGCAAATGGCCTTCAATTCGGGTGATAGGATCGATTACGACACGTTTGCTCATTGACTTAGTTCTCCTCTGATTTAGCAAATACGCTAGCGACAGCATGGGCACCAATACCAATGGCGGTAGCCCCTAAAATGACAGCACCTATGGTGTCTGCCGTGGCATCAAGTCCATGAAGCAGCTGTCTGCCCAAAGGTTTTTCAAAGTCAGCCATATCATCCCAGAAGTTAGGCTCAGAGCAGCCCATACAGCCGTGACCGGCTAATACTGGCCAACTGGTGTGGTGATTAAAGCGTTCGGTTGGACAATTGTTGTAGGTATAAGGGCCTTTACAGCCCACTTTATAAAGGCAATAGCCTTCTTTGGCGCCATGGTCGCCAAAGGTTTCGACAAATTCGCCCGCATCAAAGCGACCACGACGTTCACAGTTGTCATGAACTCGTGCGCCATAAGCCCACTTAGGACGATTGAACATATCAAGGGCAGGTAATTTGCCAAACATAATGTAGTACATCAGGGTACCGACGATATTTTTCTCGCTTGGAGGGCAGCCACCAAGGTTAATCACGGTTTTGTTGACGACTTCAGCAACGCCTTTGGCCTCGGTTGGGTTAGGTGCTGCAGCTTGTACACCACCAAAAGAGGCGCAAGTACCAACGGAAATAATTGCAGCAGCACCATCAGCGGCGTGCTTGACGATTTCAAGTCCGGTGTGGCCTTTACAGCCCACGGTTAAAAAGGCGCCGTTGTTTGCGGTTGGAATCGCACCTTCTACCGCAAGCAAATAATTACCTTTGTAAGCTTCTAGTGCGTGCTCAAGGTTTTCTTCTGCCTGCCAACCGGAAGCGGCCATCAAGGTTTCGTGGTATTCCAGCGACACATGATCAAAGATCAGTGTGTCTAGATTAGGCGTATCCGCCCGTACTAATGATTCAGAACACCCAGTACACTCAGCCATATGTAGCCAGATGAGCGGAACTCGGTCGGCTAGCTCAGCAGCTTCGGCAACTAAGGTGCTAAAAGGGAGGGGGAGCGCAAGCATCGATGTGACGGCGGCGCTCCATTTCATAAAGTCACGACGTGAAATGCCATGTTGTTCCATTTTATCTTTAAGCGAATCAACATGACGTGGTTTCAAGCTACGCAGTTTCGCCAGGCGTGCTTGTCCCTGTTGGTATAGGGCTGCATGTGTGTCCATGGTTAAGCCTTTGTTATTTTATTGTTCAGAATTTGTTTTACTGCTCCACGTTTTAAAGTTTAAGCTCCAACTTCTGCGAGATTATTGACGTATATCAAGCTTTACAGCGCTTGTTATTTCGTACGGAATCTAACCACTATCAACATGAGCTAGATCATATTTTTTGAGCCAACTGAGACAAAATGTCGCAAATGCCACAAAAATGTTGCGCCAGATCACGTTAATGCGAGGGGCTAACTGGCTTAGACGATTAAAGTAATCGGATAAACTCTGTAGCAAATGTTAAAACTTGGTTTACACTCAAATAACAGAGGTTAAAAAATTAAACCTTTATAGAAGGTTATTGGGGAGGGTTTGCCATGGAATCGATTAAAGTAGTTGAACATATGGATCGTCATCCAGTGTTACTTGAAGCGAATATGAGCCTAGCGACAGCGGTAGATAAGTTGCTGCAAAACAAAAAACTCGGTGCACCAGTGATTGATAGCAGCGGGGCATTAGTTGGCTTTTTATCTCAGCAAGATTGCTTAGCCGTAATGCTAAAAAGTAGTTACCACTGTGATTTAGTGGCAACCGTCAGTGATTGTATGAAAACCGAAGTACTGACGGTGACCGTCGATGAAAGTGTGCTGCAATTAGCTGAGCAGATGTTGCAGAACAAGCCGAAGATTTATCCGGTATTAGACGGTCAAAAAGTGGTGGGCACTATCGACCGCACTGCAGTGCTGCAAGCCATTAATGTCTCGATGCAAGAGTGCTATTTAGCGCCAGTCTAGTTTCGACACTAGCCTAGCGATGAGGTAAGCGGTGTTGTATGTCGCTGGCGCTATACAGTTTGGCTGGCATTTGCTCAATTTGTCGTATCAAAAAACGCTGTTCCTTGGTAGGATCGGCGTTTTCGTTTTATTACCTGGGAAATGGATTTGAGTTCGCAACAGCATCCCCTCTCTAGAGCTTTCTTACACCAATGTTTTCAAGCCGATGCCTCTAGAATTCGCAGGCGTTTATATCGACTAAATAAACAGCCTGATAGTGAAGAAAAAACAGCGGCATTAGCAAAGCTGGCAGAGCAAGCCGTGCAATCGAAACAAAAGGTTGCGTTGCGGCATCAAAACCGTCCTCAAATTAGCTATCCTGAAGCATTACCTATTTCACAAAAGCGTGACGAAATCGCTGCAGCAATTGCCGCCAATCAGGTCGTGATTGTGGCTGGTGAAACCGGCTCAGGTAAAACCACTCAGTTACCTAAGATCTGTTTAGAGTTGGGCTTAGGTACACGTGGACTGATTGGTCATACACAACCAAGACGACTTGCCGCGAGAAGTGTGGCAACACGGGTGGCCGAAGAGCTTAATTCACCACTGGGTGAGGCGGTGGGCTTTAAAGTTCGTTTCGCCGATGCCATCAAACCTGAGTCATACATCAAGTTGATGACTGACGGGATCCTGTTGGCAGAGCTGACCTCAGATAAATTTCTCGACCAATATGACACCATTATTATCGATGAGGCCCACGAGCGTAGCCTAAACATCGATTTCATATTGGGTTATTTAAAAAATGTACTGAAAAAACGACCTGATTTAAAAGTCATTATTACCTCTGCGACCATCGATTTAGCCCGTTTCTCGAAGCATTTTAATGATGCACCGGTCATCGAGGTCAGTGGCCGTACCTATCCGGTTGAAACCCGCTATCGCCCATTAATGCGCGAAGAAGATGAAGACCTAGATCTAACCGAAGGTATCTTTGCCGCGGTTGAAGAGCTGATGGCGGAAGGCCCAGGCGACATTCTTATTTTCATGAATGGTGAGCGGGAAATTCGTGATGTGGCCGAGCAACTCAATAGACAACAATATCGTGATACCGAGGTATTACCTTTGTATGCGCGCCTGTCTTATGGTGAGCAGTCTAAGGTATTTAAATCCCATCGTGGTCGGCGGATTGTGTTGGCAACTAACGTTGCAGAAACCTCATTAACCGTGCCCGGCATTCGCTATGTGATTGATCCCGGTACCGCTAGGATCAGCCGATATAGTTACCGCACTAAGGTGCAACGCTTGCCGATAGAGCCAGTTTCTCAGGCCAGTGCTAATCAGCGTCAAGGACGTTGTGGCCGTGTGGGTCCGGGGATCTGTATTCGCCTGTACGCAGAAGATGATTTTAATAGCCGTCCAGAATTTACCGATCCTGAGATCCTGCGTACAAACTTAGCCTCAGTCATTTTGCAGATGTTATCGATTGGGCTGGGTGATATTGCTGCGTTTCCGTTTATCCAGCCACCCGATCAGCGTTATATCAAAGATGGTTTTTTACTGCTCGAAGAGCTGCAATCGGTACAAAAAAATAAGGGCCGCTTGCAGCTAACTCCTATGGGGCGACAGCTCGCCAGTATCCCAGTGGATCCGCGATTGGCGCGAATGGTGATTCAAGCCCACGAATATGGCTGCTTGCATGAAGTGCTAGTTATTGTGGCTGGTTTATCTATTCAAGATCCCCGCGAACGTCCGATGGACAAGAAGCAGGCCAGTGATGAAGCCCATAAGCGCTTTGTCGATAAGCACTCTGACTTTTTGTCGTGGGTTAACTTGTGGGAGCACATCAAAGCCAGTCAAAAGCAGCATAGTGCCAGCCAGTTTAGAAAGTTGTGTAAAAAAGAGTTCCTTGCTTATTTACGAGTAAGAGAGTGGCAAGATTTATATATGCAGCTCAAGCAAGCAGTGCACGATCTAAAATGGAAGCTTAACAGTGAACCCGCTGACTATGAATTGTTACATAAGTCATTGTTAACTGGATTGTTAAGCCATATTGGTTTTAAAGATAAAGACAATGAGTATTTAGGTGCAAGAAACCGCCGTTTTTACGTGTTTCCAGGCTCACCGTTAGCTAAAAAAGGCCCTAAGTGGATCATGGCGGCGGAGCTAACCGAAACCTCACGCTTGTTTGCGCGCTATTGTGCCAAAATCCAGCCTGAATGGATTGAGCCCATGGCACAACACTTGGTGAAACGCAGCTACGCTGAGCCTCATTTTGAAGCAAAACAGGGCAGTGTTGTGGCGTTGGAAAATCAAGTGCTTTATGGCCTTACTGTGGTGAATCGTCGCCGAGTGCAATATGGCCCTATTGATGCGCAAGAAGCGCGTAGTATCTTTATTCGCAGCGCACTCGCTGTGGGTGAATTACGCACCAATGAAGCCTTTTTTGTAAACAATCGAAAACTGGTTGAAGATATTGAAGCGCTAGAGCACAAATCCCGCCGCCGCGATATTCTGGTTGATGAACAAGCGCTGGTGGATTTTTATGAACCACGCATTCCCGAGGGGATTTATAACGCGCCCAAGTTGATGAGTTGGTGGAAAAAGACCAAACGCAAGCAACCCAACTTATTAGATTTTGATCGCGAGACCTTGATGCAGCGCGGGGATGAGCACATCTCGGCGTTGGATTTTCCTGATAATTGGCACCAAGGAAATTTGGTGTTGCCGGTAAGCTATCATTTTGAGCCGGGCAGTGATGATGACGGGGTGTCGGTGCATTTACCGGTCGCTTTGTTAAATCAGGTTGATAATCAAGGTTTCGATTGGTTAGTGCCGGGGCTACGGGAAGAAAAATGCATCGCGTTAATTAAATCATTGCCGAAAACGTTACGACGTAACTTTGTCCCAGCGCCAGATTACGCTAAAGCCTGTTTACAAGCGATGAACGATCAAAGTGTGCCGATGCTTGATGCGATGTGTAAGCAGCTATTACGCATGAGTGGAGTGCGGATCAGTAGTGAAGATTTTGATACCAGCCAACTGACACAACATTTAAAGATTAATTTTAAAGTTGAGAACGACAAAGGCAAGCTACTTGGGCAATCGCGAGATCTTGATTACTTGAAAGATACCCTACAAGGCCAAGTGACCCAAGCGATTCGTAATGTTGCCAAGACCGGTATTGAGCAAGAGCAAATTACCGAATGGAGTTTTGGCGATTTACCAAGCCAATATGAGCAACGTAAAGGCCAATTTGAAGTCAAAGCATTCCCTGCCTTGGTGGACAATAAAACCAGCGTGGCGATTAAGCTGTTTGATGATCAAAATGAAGCAAAACGGGTGCACCGTGCCGGATTACAACGATTATTACTGATTAATATTCCCTCGCCAGTGAAGCATTTGCAGCAATCGTTGCCCAACAAAGCAAAGTTGGCGATGTACTTTAACCCGTTTGGACAAATCAACGTACTTATCGATGATATTCTGTCCGCAGCGGTGCAACAGCTACTTGATGAGAAACAGTTGGATGTGAGAAACGAAGCGCAGTTTATTGAAGCTAAAGACTGGGTGCGTCAGGAGTTGAACCCGACAGCTGCAAACATAGCGCTTAAAGTTGAAGCTATATTGACCTTATACCAAAAGGTGAAAAAGCGCCTTAAGGGTAAGATCAGTTTAGATATCGCTTTTGCCATGAGCGATATTCAAACGCAATTAGATAACTTGGTATTTAAAGGCTTCGTTGAAGCCTGTGGCTGGCAACGACTGGATGATCTTAAACGTTATCTAACGGCGATTGACACCCGTTTAGATAAATTACCTATCGATCCTAATCGCGATAGGTTGCACATGCACAGCATCAATAACGTGCAAACTTTGCTGGATAATCAGTTAGCTAAAATACCTCGAACTGCGACGATTCCAACGGCACTGTTAGATGCGCGCTGGATGATAGAAGAGTATCGGGTATCTTGCTTTGCCCAAGTACTAGGGACTGCTTATCCTATCTCAGAAAAACGCATTATTAATCGTATGCAAGAAGCCTAAATGGATTGATGATGTTATTTGCATACCTCTTTTTAGGAGGTATGCAAATTTTGCCCTCTACCTCTAACGGTATATTTTACCCATCCCTGCTTGTCTGTTGTTCAAAAATCCACCTATATTTGACAGTAATTTAGTTAATCATGAATAGCTAAATTATTAATCTTGTTTAGTTCTTAATCGTCTATTATGGTTTATATGGGTGATCTAGATATAAATCGTTGAAAAAGCATGATCTGGATCAACCGAATATTAGGATTACCGATTTTGGGGTATACATAATGTTAACAGTCCGTTGATATCATATTGTCAAAGGATAAGCCTTGGCTAATTTAGTGCGCATTTCTTAGCTGAGGTTCTCACGGGATTTATCACAACACATTGAAACTATTGCTCGACTCGCTGGAGGATGCATGAGTTCAACATCAAACGAAGAGAAAAGTCTGGAGTTAAAAATTTTCATATTTTTAACGGTTTTTCTTGCGCCATTGCTGTCGGCACTTTTGGTATCAGGTTTAGGGTTTGCTATTTGGTTTAGCCAAATCTTAACTGGACCACCAGGTGCCGGATAATACAGATAAATAACTAATAATTAGAGTAAATAAATAATGAGCAATGAACTTCACGTAACCAGTCTAGTGGTGCAAGTCCAGCCTGAGCAGATGGCTCAAGTGCGACAGGCAATCATGAAAATGGAAAAAGCAGACTTATCAGTGAATAACGAAGTCAAATTGGTGGTGGTGTTAGAGGGAAGCAGCCAAAAAGAGTTAATGGATGGAATTGAAACCATTAATCGTCTGCCGGGTGTGCTTTCAGCAGCCATGGTTTACCACCAAAGTGAAGTGCTTGAAGAGGGTGAAATATGAAGATGAACAGACGTGAGTTTATGAAAGCCAATGCTGCGATGACAGCAGCATCGGTTGCTGGCCTAGCGCTTCCAGCGACAGCAAGCAATCTAATCACAAGCTCTGAAGAAACAAAACTTGAGTGGAACAAAGCGCCTTGTCGATTCTGTGGTACTGGTTGTTCAGTCATTGTGGCCACCCGTGATGGCAAAGTGGTCGCAACTCACGGCGATGCTGAAAGTGAAGTTAACAAAGGTCTTAACTGTATTAAGGGCTACTTCCTTTCAAAAATTATGTACGGTAAAGACCGTCTGCAAACACCTATGCTGCGTATGACCAATGGTAAATATGACAAGCACGGTGAATTCACCCCCATTAGCTGGGATCAAGCTTTTGATACCATGGCTGAAAAATGGAAAAAAACCATTAAGGCGAAAGGGCCTACCGCTATCGGTATGTTTGGTTCAGGGCAATGGACCGTGTGGGAAGGTTACGCTGCATCAAAATTAATGAAAGCTGGTTTTGGTTCAAACAACATTGACCCTAACGCACGTCACTGTATGGCGTCCGCCGTGGGTGGCTTTATGCGTACCTTTGGTATTGATGAGCCAATGGGTTGTTATGACGATATGGAAGCCGCTGATGCATTTGTGCTTTGGGGCTCAAACATGGCCGAGATGCATCCAATTCTGTGGACCCGTGTTACTGACCGTCGTCTTAGTGCACCGCATGTTCGCGTTAACGTATTATCGACCTTCGAACATCGCTCATTTGACCTTGCTGATTCGGGCATGATTTTCACGCCAAATACCGATTTAGCCATTCTAAACTTCATCGCCAATTACATTATTGCCAATGACAAAGTGAATTGGGATTTCGTTAACAAGCATGTCAATTTCCGCCGTGGTGAGACCGATATCGGTTATGGTTTGCGTCCAAGCCATCCATTGCAAAAGAAAGCCAAACACGTCGATACTGCCGGCAAGTCTTATCCGATGGAGTTTGAAGAGTTTAAGAAGTTTGTGGCTGATTATGATGTTGAATCGGTCAGTAAGCTTTCAGGTGTGCCAGAAGATAAGCTAATTGCTCTGGCTGAAACCTATGCTAACCCAGAAACAAAAGTGACTTCTTTCTGGACCATGGGGGTTAACCAGCATACCCGTGGTGTGTGGTGTAACAACCTGATTTATAACATCCATCTACTAACTGGTAAGATTTCAACACCGGGTAACAGTCCATTCTCGCTAACGGGTCAGCCATCAGCATGTGGTACGGCACGTGAGGTAGGGACTTTTGCACACCGACTACCGGCAGATATGGTGGTGGCTAATCCGAAGCATCGTGCTAAAGCTGAGAAAATCTGGAAGATTCCTGCAGGTGTGATCCCGCCAAAGCCTGGTTACCATGCTGTTGAACAAAACCGTCGTTTGAAAGATGGTGATATTAACGCCTATTGGGTGCAGGTGAATAACAACATGCAAGCTGCGCCAAACATGAACGAAGAAGGATTACCAGGTTACCGTAACCCCGATAACTTCATTGTGGTGTCAGATGCTTACCCAACAGTGACCACTCAAGCCGCTGACTTGATTCTGCCAACAGCAATGTGGGTAGAAAAAGAGGGCGCTTACGGTAATGCTGAGCGACGTACTCAGTTCTGGCACCAGATGGTCAAAGCGCCAGGTGAGTCAAAATCTGACTTATGGCAGTTGATGGAATTCTCTAAGCGTTTCACCACCGATGAGGTTTGGCCAAAAGAAGTGCTTGCGGCTAACCCACAGTATAAGGGTAAGACCTTGTTTGAAGTGCTGTATGAAAATGGCAACGTTAATCAATTCCCATTATCTGACATGGATGAGCAATACATGAATGACGAGGCCAACCATTATGGCTTCTATATTCAGAAGGGCTTATTTGAAGAGTATGCGGCATTTGGTCGAGGTAAAGCGCATGATTTAGCGCCGTTTGATACCTATCATGAAGTGCACGGTCTGCGCTGGCCTGTCGTAGACGGTAAAGAAACCAAGTGGCGTTACCGTGAAGGTGCTGACCCGTATGTGAAACCAGGTAAAGGTTTCGAGTTTTACGGTAAGCCAGATGGCCGTGCAATTATCTTTGCCTTGCCTTATGAAGCACCACCTGAGTCGCCAGATGAAGAATACGATATGTGGCTATCAACGGGCCGCGTCCTTGAGCATTGGCATTCAGGTTCAATGACTCAACGTGTGCCAGAGCTTTATAAGGCCTTCCCAGATGCGGTGTGTTTTATGCACCCAGAAGATGCCAAGAAGCGTGGCTTACGCCGTGGTGATGAAGTGAAAGTGATTTCTCGCCGTGGTGAAATTAAAACCCGTGTAGAAACCCGTGGTCGTAATAAACCACCGGTGGGTCTAGTCTTTGTGCCTTGGTTTGACGCGAGTCAGTTAATTAACAAAGTGACACTGGATGCAACTGATCCATTGTCAAAGCAAACTGACTTTAAGAAGTGCGCCATCAAAGTGGTTAAGGCATAAGGGGAATGACTATGAATATCGCTAAACTCGTTTCACTGGCTGCTGTGTTAGGTCTAAGCCTAGTTACTACATTAACCGCCCAAGCCGAGCCTGTGTCAGATGTGAAGATCGCGACGTTAAGGGAAGCGCCACTTAACGTGGAGCCGACGCCGCCTGTGATGCAAAAGGTAATGAATACTGACATCAAAGAGGTACGTAATTACCCAATGCAGCCACCGATTATTCCACACAAAATTGATGGCTATCAGGTTGATTTAAAAGTTAATAAGTGTATGTCTTGTCACGCTCGTAAGCGTACTGGTGACTCACAAGCACCTATGGTCAGTGTGACCCATTATATGGATAGAGAAAATAACTTCTTGGCCGATCTTTCGCCTCGTCGTTACTTCTGTACTCAATGTCATGTGCCACAGTTGGACGCAAAGATTTTGGTTGAAAATGACTTCGTTGATATCGACCATTTAATCAAAGTTAAGTCTGAACAGCACTAGGAGTTAACCTATGTTAGATAAGTTAAAAAAGATCTGGCAGGTCCTAAGAAAGCCCAGTGTTCATTTTAGTTTAGGCTTTCTGACGTTAGGTGGGTTTGTGGCTGGGGTTATCTTCTGGGGTGGATTTAACACCGCCCTAGAAGTGACCAACCAAGAGGCGTTTTGTATTGGTTGCCATGAAATGGAAAACAACGTTTATGAAGAAATGAAGTCTACCATTCACTTTACTAACCGCAGTGGCGTGCGTGCAACCTGTCCAGATTGTCACGTACCGCACAACTGGACCGATAAGATTGCCCGTAAAATGCAGGCATCTAAAGAGGTTTGGGGGAAAGTATTTGGCACGATTAACACCCGTGAGAAGTTTGAAGCTAAACGTCGTGAGTTAGCGGAGCATGAATGGGCACGGCTTAAAGCCAATGACTCATTAGAGTGCCGCAACTGCCACAACTTTGACTACATGGACTTTACTCGCCAGTCTACTCGCGCAGCGAAAATGCACTCAACCTCGCTCGCAAGTGGTGAAAAAACGTGTATTGATTGTCATAAAGGGATTGCTCACCAATTACCTGATATGGCCGGAGTTGAAGGCTTCTAACCTTACACTCTAATTTGGCTGGCCGCTGGTCTGCCACATCTCCACCCGGCGCCGATGCTCTCCACATCGGCGCTTTTTATTGGCTAACTTTACGGGGTTTTGATTGGCTTGTGTGCACAGCGCTACCCAAAAGTTACCCTTGGATAACCGTGGTAAATCATCGCAGTTATCGGCAACGGTCATTGCAATGTTCTAGCAGGTCTGCTCTGTGGCGATAAAGCCTTAATTGTTACCACTATCATTGCTATTAGCTGTGGTAAATGCTATTGATACTAACTGGCGTAAGCCGTTGTTTTATACCATAGTTAGCTGTAGTCCATTATCTTTGCTGTTGTCATGTTCGAGGGAGCGAATTGCGAACAACTAGTTTGGGCAAAAGCGCCCTTATCATACTCGTATCTGCCGCATTATCTAAAACTTGCGTTAGCGAAACCGCAAGCGCTCAGTGGTGGTTGAAAAATGAGTTAACGCCTTCCACCTTAAGCTACCAGCAACAGCTCGAAGAGATGCAGTGGTTCATCAACGCCGCGACGCCTTATAAAGGGATGGAGATCAGGGTGGTGTCGGAGCGCATTGCTACCCATCAATATGAAGCGACCGTATTAGCTAAAGCGTTTTATGAGATAACCGGAATTCATGTCGTTCATGAGCTGACCGGCGAAGATGACGTCATCAAAAAGCTTTCAGCGCAGATCATGACCGGGCAAAACCTTTATGATGCCTATATTAATGACAGCGACTTAATAGGTACCCATTTTCGTTCTGGTGATGTGGTGGCCTTGTCGGACTTTATGCAAAAGCAGGGTAAGGATGTCACGTTACCTAGCCTAGATTTAGCTGATTTTATTGGCATAAAGTTCACTACCGCGCCCGACGGCAAGTTATATCAACTGCCGGATCAGCAATTTGCAAATTTGTATTGGTATCGCCACGACTGGTTCTCAACCCCCAAGTATCAACAAGACTTTAAGCGCTTGTATGGATATGAACTTGCCGTACCGCAAAATTGGCAAGCCTATGAGGATATTGCTGAGTTTTTCTCTGAGCACGTAAAACGTATTGATGGCCAACGAATCTATGGCCATATGGATTACGCAAAAACCGACCCTTCATTAGGCTGGCGAATGTCCGATGCATGGTTATCGATGGCTGGCGTGGGCGATAAAGGCTTGCCCAATGGATTACCCGTTGATGAATGGGGCATACGCGTCGAGGAATGTCGCCCAGTTGGTGCGTCGGTCAGCCGCGGTGGTGCGTTAAACGGACCCGCTGCAGTGTATGCGATTGATAAATACGTTGAGTGGTTAAATCGTTTCGCGCCGCCTGAGTCAAAACAGCTTAACTTTACCCAAGCGGGAGAGTGGCCTGGAAAAGGGGTCATCGCCCAGCAAATATTTTGGTACACCGCCTTTGTTGCTGATTTAACCAAACCTAACCTGTCAGTTATGAATAGCGACGGCACGCCAAAGTGGCGTATTGCGCCATCACCCGTAGGCAAGTATTGGCAAGTCGGAATGAAGTCTGGTTATCAAGATACTGGAGCTTGGACACTGCTACACAACACGCCCATCGACCGCCAAAAAGCGGCTTGGTTATATGCTCAATTTGTAGTGTCTAAAACCGTGTCATTGAAAAAGACCTTAGTTGGGCTAACCCCCATAAGAAAGTCAGATATCGACTCCCAAGCAATGACCCAAAGGGCACCTTATCTAGGTGGTTTGGTAGAGTTTTATCGAAGCCGAGGCCGCGATGTGTGGACACCAACCGGTACCAATGTACCTGACTATCCGCATCTTGCTAAATACTGGTGGCAGCATATTTCCCGTATTGTTGAAGGACAAATATCTACCCAGCAGGGACTGGATGAATTTGCTGAAAAAGTAGATCAACACTTAATGCGGTTAAGTGCCAATAATCACCCTTGTAGTCCGCGCTTAAATGCGCAAAAGCCTGATGAGTATTGGCTTAATCAAGCGGGCGCGCCTAAGCCGAGTAATACTGCGCCGGTGTCTGGGCGAACGTTGCCCTATGATGAGGCTATCAATGTTTGGCGTTAATCAGTGGCTTAAGCTGCTGAAACCGGCGCGAGCGATGGTGCTTTGGGCGATGCTTGTTGTGCCAAGCCACGCCATTGATATTGAGCTTTACACCTATGAGGTGGCGCCGTTTGCTATGTATGAGCAAGGCCAAGCCACTGGCTTGCTTGTTGAAGTGTTAGATGAACTGTTTGAACGGGCAAACTTAAGTTATCAATTGCAATTTGTACCGCTCAAGCGGGCGCTAATTACCGTTAAACGTCAACCCAACAAATGTGTGTTGCCAGTGACTCGTAGTCAGGAGCGCGAAGCGCAATTTCAATGGGTTAGTCCGGTAGCTATTTATCGATTCGGCTTTTTCAGTAAGCCGTCACAATCCTATGATTTAACAACGCTTATCGATGCTAAACCTTATCGTATCGGCAGTTTTTTGGGCAGTGGTATAGGTGAGTATTTGCAAAGCTTAGGGTTTACGGTTGAGCTCAGTAGTACCACCCAGCAGAATTTTGCCAAGTTAAACCGCGATCGCATTGATTTGTGGGCTGCAGAACTCATTAGCGCTAAACATATCGCCAGTGCCAATGGTGTGGCAATGGAGCCACAAATGGTGTTTTACACCGCATTAGGTGCCATGGCCTGTAATGATAAGCTCAATCCTGCGCATTTATCGTTATTGCAATCAACGTTAAATGGTATGTATCAAGATGGCTTTATGGGGCGCATTTATCATCGCTATGGTGTGGATATTTAGACGATAGCAAAAATACTCAGCTACAACAGTGCTCGGCTGCAATAATGCTCGGGGGAATAGTGCCCGGCAGCAATCTAGCTACCGGGCATAACAGGCTATTTGTGGACGATTTTAAACACGCCGCGGCCGTCGATACCAATGTACAAATAGTTATCTCGGCCTTGATGTAAGCTTCGTACTCGCCCAAGGTTTTCCATTAGATCGACTTCTTTGCTAATGGTTTCACCGTCTAAACTTAGGCTGACTAATTTAGCAAATTTAAGTGAGCCAATGAGCAATTGCTTTTCAAGCTCTGGATAGCGGGGACTGGTGACAAACACCATGGCTGATGGCGCGATGGAAGGCACCCAATAAGTGATCGGCTGGGTCATGCCTTGTTTTTCAGTTAAATCGGTAAAACTGGTGCCACTGTAGTTCACCCCATAGCTAATCACTGGCCAGCCATAGTTATCGCCTTTTTTAATGATATTTAACTCATCACCGCCTTTAGGGCCATGCTCATGGGCCCAGATCTGCTTGGTGTGTGGGTTAAAAGCCATACCTTGGGGGTTACGATGGCCATAACTGTATATGGCAGTTTTGGCGCCTTTGGTGTCGACAAACGGGTTGTCTTTGGGGATTGAACCGTCATCGTTAAGGCGATAAATTTTACCAGAATCGCGACTGAGATCTTGCGGATTGACATCACGCATGCCTCTATCGCCAATTGAGAAGAACATCATGCCGTTGTCATCAAACGCGATACGGCTGCCATAGTGGACAGCGCCGCTGGCATAGGCGTCAGCCATATACAGAATATCGGTATGGCTTAGGCGCAGGGTATCGCCTTGTTTATCCAATTTTGCCCGCATGATTGCCGTGTTTGATGCATCTTCACTACCCGCGCTGTAGCTAAGGTAGATCCAACCGTTTTTTTCATAGTCTGGGTGCAGCACCACATCAAGTAATCCCCCTTGACGCTGCACAACGATATTCGGCAATCCACTGACTTGGGTCGATTTACCGCTGCTATCGATATGGTGCAGGCTACCTTGTCTGTCCGTCACTAACAGGGCATTGTCTGGCAGCTGGGTGATCCCCCAAGGAATAGTGATTTGGTCATTAACCTGTACCAATTCATAGGTCGCGGCCTGCAGTGGCAAGCTGACCGTTAAATAGGTTAGGGCACCAATGAGTACTCTCAACATAATTATCGTTCCTTATTTAAAGTGTGGCGGCAAGGGTAAACATAAACAGCCTTTCAGGGCCTGGCTCATAATAGCGACCACCAAAAGCGTTAATTCTAATATTGTCATCATAGTATTGATTGAACAGATTGTTGACTGTTAACGATAACGACAAATCGATGGGTTCAAATTGGATAGCCTGACTGATCCCAGCGTTGGTCAACCAATAACTGTCGGCAGACTCGGTATTACTATTATTGGTGTAGCGATCGCCTACATAGATCAGTCCGAGGTTTACCGATAAATCATTGTTGTTTTGATAAACCAACTGGCTAGCGCCTTTGTGTTTGGCAATACCCGGTTGGGTTTTACCGCTAAAGTCACCTTGAGGCGTATCGAATTCATCATAAGTAAAGTCAGAATAACTGTATTGATTTTTCCAGCTGAGATTGTCGAGCAATTGATGCATGGTCGTGGCTTCGATACCGCGGCGACTCGCTTTGCCTGCATTACGATAATAGGTGATTTCATCATCACTGCCGGGCTTTTCATAAGGGCTGATGGCATCGGTAATATCGATATAAAACAGCGCTAAATCAAAACGGTGTTGTGGGTTAAACTCGCCGCGATAACCCAGCTCATAGTTAATGGCAGTTTCAGGATCTAAATCAGGATTAAAACCACCTGCCAGTTGACCAGCAAGGTTGTTGCTAGGATTGGCCAACTCTGTGGTGGTCGGGATTTGAAAAGATTGGCTAATCGTGCCGTACAAGATATGTGCATCAGTAAACTGGTAACTGGTGCCGATATTGACGCTACTGTTATGCCAGTTTGATTGGCCCGATTGGTCACCATCAATTAAGAAGTTATCGTTAACCTCTACCTGATTATGTTCATAGCGCAAGCCCACATCCACAAGCCATTGGTTGCTCAGCTCGGCAGATAGCTGTCCATAAAGGGCTGCGGAGTCGATAAGCTCTTGTTGCGCGAGTGCGAGATCGCCTCGGGTGCCGCTAAGGTTGTCATAACGGCGTCGATTGTCATCCTGTTGTTGCCAATTGGCCCCTAAGATAAGTTGGCCTTGATAATCTGATAAAAAGTGCGCGGTCGCATACTGCAAGTTGGCACCATAAAACTTGCGTGCTAATTCAACTTGGCCGCCAGCTTCAAAAGGTAAGCGGTTGTTAAAGTCCTTATCGAAGTAATATAGCTGCGCGTTTAGCTGACTTAAGTCATCAACTTGATAGCGACTGGCGAGGGTATGTTTATGCTGGCTTACGGCTTCACCGGCGTTAAAGCTGACATTTCTGTCTCTGGCGGAGCTGGGATCGGTTTGAGCTTGAATGCGAGTTAGCCCGCCAGCGTCATTGGCAACTGGGCTGTCGATGTATTGGCTATTGACGCGTAACAACCAATTGGGCAACACTTGCCAGTCAACATGGCCATTAAAGGCGCTTTTCTCGTATTCACTGTGGTCGCGATAACCTTGTTTGTCCAAGTGGCTGATGCTGACACCGACATTGACGTTATCAAGGTGCTTGTTGGCATACAAGTAGGCTTGCTCGGTGTCATAGCTACCTTTGGTCAGTTTTACGGCAACTTGATCGGTATTGGGGACCTTAGTGCTGATTTTAATGACGCCGCCAGCACTGTTGCCGTACAAGGCTGATTGCGGGCCCCTTAGCACCTCAATACTGGCTATATTTTGTAGCGAAAGTCCATCAAGCTGGCTTTGACCATCTGGTAGGGTATGGGGCACATCATCAACCAAGATTTGAATGCCACGAATACCAAAACTGGATTGCGCACCAAAACCCCGAATAGCAATACGCTCATCCTGTGAGAAATTTTGGCTAGCTTGCACATAAACACTTGGCAGCTGGTTTAGGTATTCACTGAGGGTTAACGGCGCTGCAATGAGTTGTAGTTGTTGCTCATCAAGGTAACTATGGGCGCTAGGTCGCCGATTAGCGGCATAAGGTAAGACTTGTCCAAATACACTAATGCGCTCAATAGCTTGGCTATCGTTGCTTAAAGTGCTTGCAGTGCTATCAATACTGTTTGTTTCAGCCAATGCCAAGCTTGGCGCCATGGCGATAGCTATCCAGTAACTATGATCTAATAACGATTTTGACCGCTCCTTTTTGACCTCAAAACCAATGCTTCTCAACACTAAACCAACCCTTTGATAACAGTTACGTTGGCTAAGCATTATGCCGAGCCATAGATTAAGTGCAATTGCTAATACGTTAATGGCTTAAGTAACACCTTTACGTTACCGCGAAAGACCACCTAGAAATAGCAGCAAAAAATAGGGTATGGCGCTGCAAAGTCGTGCTGGCACGCTTGTTTATAGGGGGATTGGGTCGGGATTTAGATAATTTGACGAGATCCTCGAAGAGCCAGTGCTCCTCGAGAATTTAGTAACAGTTTATGACTGCTTATTTATAACTGCTTATCTATGTCTGCTTATTTACGTCTGCTTATTATGATTGGCAGTTGATGAAGTGCTATTTAGATGTGTGTTTTAACCCGTCTTGGATCGCTTGGTCAAGATACTCTGCAAAACTGTCGCCGTGGTTTGCCAACATCTTAGGGAACATAGATATCGGTGTTAAGCCTGGAAACGTATTAATTTCATTGAGTAATATTTCGCCATCATCGGTAAGGAAGAAGTCAATGCGCGACAAATGACGCAGCTTCATACCATCAAACACTTTGATCGCATACTCACGAATACTCTCACTAACGGCTAGTGACACATCGGCTACCACCTCTGTGGTGGCTTGGCTGTCAGCGGCATATTTTTCATCAAAAGTGTAAAAATTGTTTGATGAACAAATGACCTCACCGGGCACAGTGGCCACTGTCTTACCATTAAACTGATATACCGCCACTTCCAGTTCACGGGCGCGAATGGTCTTTTCTACCACTACATAGGGTGAGTACTGAAATGCTTGCTTGAGTATGTCGGCTACTTCATCGGCGCTGTCGACACGATAACAGCCTACCGATGAGCCTTGAGAAGCGGCTTTCACAAATACTGAGCCCCAGTTTTGCAGTGCTTGCTGGGTTCTCTCGATGGCGTCTTGATTTAGCTCACTTAAAAACAGGTAAGGGGTATTGGGGATCCCAAGTGCAGTAAACCACATTTTAGCGGTGATCTTATTAAAACAATTGCTAGAGCTTTCAGAATCGCAGCCGAAATAGGGCAGGTTAATCAGTTCAAACATTGACTGAATATCGCCAGTTTCACCGGGATAACCGTGGATGCAAGGGATGGCATAATCTACTGGCCAGTTTTCACGGCTGCTATCGTTAAAGCGGATCTCGCGCTGATTGGTTAGCTCACAACGTACTCCGTCTTGGGTGTGATATTGACCATTGGCATCAAGTTCTACTTTTAGCACATTAAGGTGCGGTAAGGTTTGTAACGTAGACTCAAAGTACTTAGCCGACATCAGTGAAATGTCGTGTTCATCGGCGCCACCACCACAAATCAACAGTAGATTAGTTTGGCTCATTATTACTCCATTTAAACTGGGTGTTTCTGCATGCGTCTCCACTATGCCTTACCGATGAGATTATGCAACTGCATAATGGTGAGATTATGACGAGATCATGGCTAACTGCAGATTTTATCTCCAGTGTTAAGGGCTTGGGGCTTGGAGCTGTTAGAGGCAACGACTGCTGTTTATGAACGAGGTTTAGTGCTTGGGTTTACGACTGTGGTTTAGTGGCTGGGTTTAGGGTTGTGGTTTAGTGCAGGTATAACAAATCAAATGTGCTTGTTTGGTTTTGTGGCAGATTTATCGCTGCATAAATTCTAAGAAATGGCATCGATAAATTTGAGAGCTCTTAAATAAGTTCAACTTTTCAATAAGTTGACATTTTTAGTTTGACTTTCATTGGACCTGATAAATGTGCTTGTTCAGTTTTGCGGTTGGTATAAAAGTAAAAATTACAGTGATTGAAAAATTAGTCGCTTTACATCAATAAGTTACATTGATATGTTGAGCGTAAATTAACATTAAAGCAGGGATTTATCCGAGACGCAGGATAATAAGCTGTTAGCTTCTTAAGCGTTTCATCATAGAGTGGAGTCAATATGAACGATTTTACCCCGCCCCCATTAACTGATGAGGACGTGATTTTTAATTCTAAATTAGAACACTTGTATAATCATGAGTTTGGCGACGGTCGCTTTTTTCAAGTTATCTTTTCTGATGAAAATGAGACCCACATTAAGTTAGCTGCAAGAACTTGTCTTAAGGTCGTTTACCTCAAAGAAAAAGATGATATTGAGGGATTTGAAATAATAAAAGTTGTTTCAAATAAAGAAAAAGAGCGAGTGAAATTATCTAAATTCAATTTAGAGCAACTAACTTGTTTTTTAGAGTTTATCAAAGAGTTAGATTTCAAAGATGTAACTAAGCGGCGTATTTCTTTAGCAGATGATGAATTGAGTGTTCTAGATTCTGAAACCAAAGCTAAAATAGCGACTCTATTATCTGGCGATGATGGAAGTGACGTGGTTTATGAGTTGCTGGATAAAGGATTAATCACGAACCAAGACCTCGTCAATACTGGTTATAGAAAACACCAATTAGAATTATTCGAAACACTATTATACAAAGGTGGCCTGCCAAATTATAAAACTCAAATAGGCTATCCAAACACAAAGGACGAGACTGCTTGGCAGCATTTTTTCCAATCTAATGAATGGATATTTGGTTACGGCCTGGATTATAGATTTCAAGGAATTCTCCAAAAGGAGTTTCATGCATCAGCATCTAATGCTGCTGGCAAAGAGGAAGTCATTGCCGACTTCTTATTAGGCGACAAAAAATTTACTACATTTGTTGAGCTAAAGTTACCAACAACTGAGCTTTTTAATAAATCGAAGAACAGGTCAAACTGTTGGAGTTTATCAAACAGCCTTATCGATGCCTTTTCTCAAATATTAGAGCAAAAGGCTAGTGGTCAAATAAAAATTGAAACAACCAAAGATCTAATAGACGATAACTATGAAGCGATAAATCAACGCTCTTATGATTCTAAAACAATTCTAATTATGGGTAGTTGGGATCAGATTAATAATGATCCTATTGGTATTAAACGAATTAAAGAGAAAACGTTAGAATTGTTCCGCAGAGATTCTAGAAATGTAGAATTGGTCACTTATGATGAACTTTATGAAAGAGCTAGATTTATCGTACATAATGAGAAACATTCAAAACGAAGCTAACAAGTCAATTCAACAGGACAAAAAACAGTTGGTTTTGCTCCTGCGTCGCTAATTATAACCAACTATTTTTTGCCTCTGATTGAGGCGTTGTATTTTTTCTGGATCTGCATGTCGAATTTTAAAAATATTTATAAATTTAGATCAATGAATATAAACTCATTGTCTACGCTTGCGAACAATACTATTTGGTTTTCTAGTAAGGAAAAGCTAAATGATCCGTTTGAGGGAATTGTGAAAATTAATGAGCCTCATTCACAAACAGATAAAGTAAGTAAATATCTAGAGTTTGGTAAGAAAATAGTTCAAAAAAAGTCTGGCTTATCAACAGAGCAATCACACGATGTAGTAAATAGCAGGTATTTGGAAAACCCCAATGACTTTTTAAATTTTGTCGATACCTGCTTGAGTAATTACAAGTCAGATTTAAGTGCACAAGCGGAAAGTCTTGGTGTTTTTTCTACTGCATCAGATATTCCTAATGACCCACGGATTCAAGTTTCGAACATGCTACTTTGGGCTCACTACGCTGATGAGTTTAAAGGATTTTGTGTAAAGTATGATCTAGATATTCTAAAAAAATCATTAGTGAAACTAAACCCTGATGTTAACTTTGCTTGGACCGCAGTTAATTATGTTAATGAACCACACACTATAAATTTATTAGACGATGTAAATAAAAGTGCATTAGAGTACTTTAAGAGTATTCAATGTAAGCATGAACAATGGAGTTATGAGTGTGAAATTAGATTTGTTGCAACTAAAACAGGGATAATGTCGTTTTCACCCGAGGCTATAAAGGCGGTTTATATTGGTGAAAAAATGAGTCAAGATCAGCAGGCATTATTGATTGGTGTTATCAAATATAATTTACCTAAAGCTGATATTTATAAAGTATCAACTAATAAAGACCAATACGAAATTGTAACCCAAAAAATATAACAAGTTGCTCAAACGGACACAAACAGCTGGCTGTGCTCGCTCCTCGCTATCATAATCAGCCATTTTTAGCCGCTTAGAAAGGCGTTACATGCTATGAAAGTATCTGAGCTTCAAGAAAAGTTTATAGGTGAGTTAGACAAGCTGCTTCCCGAGTGGAAATTTGTGAAGAGAGAGCGTCACTTCAAGCTAAAACGTGAAGATGTTGTGTGGTTTTTCCATATTTCATTCATCAACCACGAATCAGATTTCGATGCAGTTGGTAATGTGGCTGTAGAATATCTCTCGGGTAAAGAACGAGTGTGTATTATCGGTGCCGAACTTGGAAATATTGAGGGTTCCGGCCAAACAAGGTTCCCAGTTTCATCTCTAAATGAGGCCACTAGCTCTTCAAGGTGCATTTATGACCTCTTCGTTAAAGTTGGCCAGCCGTTCTTACTCAAGTTTAGTAATCCAAATGAGGTTGTATCAACACTTAAGCGCGGTGGCAAAGAGGCTATGCAAATAAGCCCATTAATCAACCAGCATGAAACACAAATTAATCGCTTGTGCCAAGAATACAGCATCGGCATGCAACAAGCGGCTACACCGGAAAAATTTCAGGAAAAACATATAGACACCCATAATTAATGGCGTAAATGACAACCTCCTTTCTGGAAACCTTAAATCATATACCGTGTTCCACATGCCACTGTTGTTTCCCGAATTCCTCCCATCACAAACACTCCATAACGAATAACTCGCAATTCGCTTTGGACAATTGCCTATTGCGCGCCAACAATGACAACCTAACCCTGATTATTCGCTTGAGTTTTGTGGTTGAGTGTTTTCGCTTAAGTTTTCCCTATTGAGTTTACACGCTTGTTTTTCCTATTGAATTTTCCCGTTTCAGATCAGTGAGTTTAGTACTGAAAAATTAGCTAAGTGACAATTGTCATAGGCTATTGATGACTTTTGTCTCTGACGTTTATTTGCCTTTACATCAATAATATCTCCACACATTAAACACTAGACACTAAACATCAGGCATTAAACAAGGGACAAATGGACATGGCCAAATCACTAGAGCAGTATCGCGAAGAGTATAAACAAAAGAAGTTAATCACTATGCCCATTGCAGGGGCGATTGTTTGGTTACTATTAGGGATAACCGCGTTAGTGGTACCAGCTAAGAATATGGTGTTACCTGTGTATATCGGCACGGGTTGTATCTTTTATCTAGCACTTTTTATTTCTCGTTTTACCGGTGAAAAATTACTGGTTAAAAAAGCGCAGCGCAATCCATTTGATACGTTATTTTTGTATACCCTTGGTATGTCATGGTGCGCGTTTGCAGTCGCTATACCATTTGGGTTAGAGAACTATACGGCAGTGCCAATGGCCATTGGTATT
The DNA here is from genome assembly GCF_043643685.1 of Shewanella waksmanii. Lineage (GTDB taxonomy): Bacteria > Pseudomonadota > Gammaproteobacteria > Enterobacterales > Shewanellaceae > Shewanella > Shewanella waksmanii_A. The sequence continues at coordinate 186,389 of NZ_JBHZSN010000004.1, read as the reverse complement.
GTGTCAGGGCTGATGTGGTTACCCATTTCTTGGTCGTTAGAGCACAACGTTGGCATTATTCATACTGTGCTGCGTACCGTACTTATCGTCATCGCCTGGTATGTGTTTCCTGAGCAGCGATTTATAGTGATTCCATTTGTTATCGTGTTTGTTTACGCCATTAGCTTGTATCAACTGCTCAGCCGTTATCAGCAAGTCAAGGTGCAGTCTATATCTACTATGCGGGCCCAAAGTGTCTAGTGCTGACAACTAAATTCATTATGTATAGAGCACTTAGCACTTAGCACTTAGCACTTAGCACTTAGCACTTAGAATCTAACATCTAGCATCTAGTACAAGCTTTTCACTATTGAGATGAAATTTGTTCAATTAACCCATTTCATCTCGATGTTACTTTCAAATACCGTTAATCTGGTTATTGCTTGATAGAGCCCGCTAAAGTAGGGAAGTAAAAAGGGCGAGAGAAAGGGAAAGAAAAAGTGAAAGAAAAGGAAAGCGAAGCAATCATGGATGATAAATATAGACAACCACTTTGGTATGCTAAGTTTGTACTGGCAACACTACTGTATACCCATATAATACTGTTTTTACTTGGTATATTATCAACGTCAATAATAGGAACTAGCCTCTCAAACCTCATTTTTGCAAACTATGAATTACAATTGATTATTGGTAGTTTTTGCACTGCACCTTATGTGTTCAAACGTTTGGCGTGATCGATTGGCGCTGGTGCTATTATAGCCACTATTCATGTACACCAGTGGATGCTGAGCGAAATCACCGTTATTTTGATAACTAAATAAGTAAAGCTTTTACTAGCATTAGCGCTGGTTGTTTTTAGCTCTACTGTGATGATGTTCTCATCGCTATTCCATTTTATTACTTTTAAATCAATATTATAGTGGTGATCGGTTTACACGGATTTTTTTAAAGATCAATTACTTTTAGTAATAGTGATTATTCACTAAAAGGCAAGCATTTTGGTTGACTGAGTTTATGCTGTAGATGATAAGATCTACGCTAACGTATTATGGTTAACATTTAAGCATGAGGAGAACGACTTTGAGAACATTGATAGTATTGGTCTGTAGTCTATTACTGCTGTTGCCTCAAGCGGTGGTAGCCAAAGAAGATTGGATTAAATTGGCTGAAAAGACGGTCGATTATAAAGCTGAAGTGGATACTGTTCAGCCACGATTTGCAGAAAAGAACATTACCAGCATCAAGCTCAAATGTATTCAGGGCTCAGTCAATCTGAAGCAGATTGTGATCACCATGGGAGATGGTGAGGTTAAAACCGTTGATAACCTAGGGATATTAACTAAAGGTTTGTCATCGCGGTCAATTTCAATACCGAAAGGCGACAGTAAGATTAAGACCATTGAGCTGAGCTATGACAGCATTGGTAATCAAACCCTCGGCCTTGCAGGCTTATCTAAAAAGGGTAAGGTTGAGGTCTTAGGCCGAAAAAGCAAGCAATCTGAATAACATCAATAAAAGCGCCTAAGGCGCTTTTTTTATGTTTCTGTGGCTGTCAATGATGAACTATCGGTCAAGAGGTTTGTTGGCGTTTTCTTCAAGGCTTCTATGCTAACTGATGAATCTGGTTGCTTATCTATGAAACACATAGCAACTGTGCATCGCCCTTCATAGTTGATCTAGCTGATAACGTATTATCACTTAGATATTTCATTAGGAGTGGCTTTTGCGTAAATCAATTCAGTTTCGGCACTTTCACTGCCAAGATAAGCCCGCCTGTTTGCAGATTTTCGATTTAAACTGTCCAACCTATTTTGCGCCTAACGAGCGCAATGATTTTAATGCATTCTTTGATAGCCACGTCAGCACTAACCAAGGGTATGAAGTTTGCCTAGTCAATAATCATATCGTTGGTGCATGTGGCTTACTGGGGGATTCATTAAAGGTTAAATCGATTAATTGGATTTTGATTGCACCAGAGCAGCAAGGCCTCGGTATTGGCGCTCCGATGATGGAAGGCGCGTTAATGCTTAGCAAGCAGCAACAGCTTTCACACATTAATATTGCCGCCAGTCATTTATCAGCGCCATTTTTTGCCAAGTATGGAGCACAAGTCGTCAGTGAAACCACAGATGGCTGGGGCGCGGGGATGCACCGAGTCGACATGGTGCTGGCTTGTCAATAATAGTGAGTGACTCACGGAAAATCAGTATGTTATCTTTTCCCTATAAGGTTTGTTAAACAGGTAATTAAACAAACTTTTGTTTTCTGTGTATTAATGAGGCCAAAGTGCAATGCTACGTAAAAGGAGTTTAATGTGGCTTTTAAAATGATGGAACCTTATGTTCCACAAGATCAGCAATTATTAGCTAATTTGGGTGAGCTTATTCTTCGCGCTGAGCATTTGAATTATATGAAAACGATGCTTTTAAAGACGTTGCATGAAGTTTCTCCGAAAGAGGCGATGGAAATGAGTCGCAAAAAAGGTGCAGCTCAATTACGAAAAGAAGTAAAAAAATCATCGCGAGAATTGCAATGCCAGCAAGCAATCACAAAGATAAATAGTTTTATGGAAAGAGCTGAAACCCTTACCAATGAGAGAAATCAGCTTACTCATGGTGTATGGGCACAAGTAGAAGGAAGTCAGCCTAGTATCCAAGTCAAAGACCAAGGTTCTCAACCCATTCCTAGTGTAGCGGAACTTAGAAGGATTTCTGACGCAATTGACTCTTTATATAAAGAGATTAATCATGAGCGACTACACGGTTGTATAAAGCAAGCGATGGAGAACAACTAAGAAAAGTTACCCTTGAGGTGGTAGAGTAACTAAAACACCACGCTAAACTGTAGGAGTCTTGATGCGCACCATTGGCCTTATCGGGGGGATGAGTTGGGAATCAACACAGCTATATTATCGAATTATCAACCAACAGGTTAAGCAGCGTTTGGGCGGCTTACACAGTGCAAAGGTGAATCTTGTCAGCGTTGATTTTGCCACTATTGCGCAGCTGCAACATGATAACGATTGGGACGGTGCGGCAGCAGAGCTAAGTAAAGCTGCTATTGCACTAGAGTCTAGCGGTGCTGAAGCGCTAATGATTTGTACTAATACCATGCACAAAGTGGCAGATACCGTGACCCAACAGGTATCGATTCCTTTATTGCACATTGCCGATGCGACAGCAAAGCAGTTATTGGCGGATGGTGTTAAGCAAGTGGGGTTATTGGGTACCCGCTTCACCATGGAGCAAGATTTCTATAAAGCTAGACTGACAGACCACCACGGCATTGATGTGATAATCCCTAGTTCTGCGCAGCGAGAGCTTGTCCATAGCGTGATATACGATTCATTGTGTCAGGGGCAGGTTAAGCAACAAGATCGTGAGCAATACCTAGAGGTCATTAATGACTTGGCGAGCCAGGGGGCGCAAGCGATTATTTTAGGTTGTACTGAAATTGGCATGCTAATCACGCCAAAAGATACCGATATTCCTTTGTATGACACTACAGAAATACATGCTAAAAGCGCGGTAGATTGGGCGTTAAGTGGCTAGATTAAACAGCTAACTTAAATGGCGTTGGCTAAATTGTGGAATTGATTTACACATTAAGAATCAAGCAAGGCTACATACCGAGTCGAATAGCTTGAATTGAGTATGGTTAATTCATTGAAATTAAACAATAAAAAATACTTGTTCAGTTTTCGGTTGGCAGTATCTTTAGCTTCAATATACCGTAATGAAGAGTCACAACTTTAACGGCAAAATCTATGCTCATTACAGAACAGCAAACTATAGCAACCTATTATAACGCCCTTGTTAATCGTGAGCCCAGTTACGTGGGCACATTCTATGTTGGGGTGAAAACCACCTCGATCTTTTGTATCGCGACTTGTCGTGCACGTAAGCCAAAGCGTGAGAATGTCGAGTTTTACAGCGAATTTAAAGATGCCTTAGATGCTGGTTATCGACCATGCAAAATTTGTAAGCCAACTGAAAATGCTCAAGCAGCGCCTAAGCAGGTTGAACAGGCGATTGAATTAGTTAAGGCAGACTTAAAACAAAAGGTGACCGATCAGCATTTACGCGAGCAAGGAATTGCGCCCGAATTTGTTAGGCGTTGGTTTAAACAGCACTACGGCATGACCTTTCAGACTTATCAGCGCATGTTTCGGATTAATAGCGCTTTTGAGGAGTTAAAGAAGGGCAACACTGCCACCGATACTGCATTTAATGCCGGTTTTAACTCGTTAAGTGGCTTTGGTTATACCTATAAACAGGTGGTGGGCCATTCACCCAAAACTCAAGCGGATAAACAGATCATTTTGATCAGCCGCCTAACCACGCCAATCGGGCCGATGTTTGTGTGTGCCACGGAAAAAGGTATCTGCTTACTGGAGTTTGTTGATCGGCGTATGTTGGAAACTGAATTTAAAGACCTGCAAAAACGACTTAAGGCACAAATTTTGATGGGAGAAAATGCCCACATTAAAGCGTTAAAGCAGCAACTTGAAAGTTATTTCAACGGAAATTTAACGCACTTTACGGTGCCGCTTGATACACCAGGCACCGACTTTCAGCAGCAAGTTTGGCAATGTTTGCAAACCATAGATTATGGCGAAACGGCATCTTATCAGCAGCAAGCCCAAAAGATTAATAACCCTAAAGCGGTGAGGGCAGTGGCCTCAGCTAATGGTTTTAATCGGGTAGCCATCGTGATCCCCTGTCATCGTGTGATTGGCAAAGATGGCTCGCTTACTGGCTATGGAGGTGGGCTTGCACGTAAGAAGTGGCTACTGGAGCATGAGCAGCGTCACCGAGTGGCAAATCAGTAGACTTATGCCGATTGGTATTAGCTAAGTTGGTTTAGCCGTTAGCGGGAAAATTTGGATTAAACAGTGAATAAAGGTCGCCACTTAATATGCATGAGGTGGCGACTTTTTGTTACTGATAGTGAATCAGTTTTTATTAAAACAATGAATCAAAGTAATGAATTAACTCAATGAATTAACGCAATGAATCAAAGTAATAAACCAAAGCTGTAAACCAAAGTAGCTAGCGATTGTTGTCAGTCAACATAGCTAATCCTATCACCACAGACGCATGGCTAGCCCGGAAGCACGCTTAGTGGCCTGCAAACATGCACGTTCAAACACCGCTTGACTGCCTAAACAACTAAAGTGCTGTTTTGCACGAGTGATAGCGGTGTAGATAAGCTCTTTTGACAGCAAAGTTTGCTGTGCCACACTGGGTTTAGGTGGTAGTACTAGGGCAACTTGCTCAAATTCACTGCCTTGGCTTTTATGCACTGTCATAGCAAAGCAAGTATCGTGTTTGGGTAACCGTGCAGGCAGTACTTTTAACAAACTGCCATCGGCTTGAACAAAGTGTGCCATTAACCGCTGTTGCTGATGATCTCTGTCGGCGAGTATTAAGCCAATGTCGCCGTTAAATAAACCAAGGTTGTAATCGTTGCTTTGGATGATAACCGGCCTGCCAGCATAGAACTCTTGGCTTGGTTCAATTAGCCCTGCTTGCTTTAGGGCGTTGCTGATGGTTTGGTTAATGCCTTCAACGCCATACTCTCCCACGCGCATGGCGCACAGTAGTCGGTAACGGTTATAACTGTCGATAATATCGGCCACTGAAATACTGATATCATCCATAGCGGCAGCCATTTGCTTGAGGTACTGCCCATATTGGGTGACCGCTTGAGTTTTAATGTCATTTAGGCCGGTATTAGTATCTTGGTTAAAGGTGTGCTCGAACCACTGCAACTCGTCATAGCCACGTTGCCATACGGCCAATATTGAGGCTAAGTCAGATTGATTCACCGCGCCGGCCAATTGACCAATGCCCGCATCGCCTTTAAAACGATGGCTGTGCATAAGCATACATAAGCTGTCACCCAGTTTAGGCTGCGGGTGGGTAAAATGGGTTAGCTGAGTTTCGGTCACGGTTGATAAATACTGGGCCTGCTGCTCGCTGTAACGCATTTGCCAATAGGTCGAAGCTTGGCCTTGTTGGTCGAATTGTTGATGTTTAAGTCCGGCACAAATATCGGCTAATACTGCGCCAGCTTCAACCGAGGCAAGCTGATCCTGATCGCCCAGTAATATCAGTCTGGCGTGTTCAGGTAGCGCTTGTAAAATCTTGTGCATCATCGGTAAATCAACCATTGACGCTTCATCTATCACCAGCAAATCGAGCCGTAATGGATTATCTTTGTGGTGGCGGTAGCGATGAGAGTTGGGGATCACCCCCAACAAGCGATGTAAAGTCGATGCATCTTCTGGTACCGCACTGATATTGTCTAACTCAAATAGGTGCCCAAAGCTGGCGAGCTCGGTCATCAGTCGCGCTTTTGATGCCTTAATTGACTCACTGAGTCTGGCGGCTGCTTTACCCGTAGGCGCAACCAATTTGATATTGATTTGCTGGTGCTGAGCCAACAGAAATAGCAACTTAGTCACTGTTGTGGTTTTACCGGTACCAGGCCCGCCAGTGATCACCGCCAATTGACGGTTAAAAGCAGTTGCTGTAGCAATTTTTTGCCAATCGTATTGTTGCTGATTGTCAGGGAATAACAATGCCAATTGAGTGCGTAATTGCGACGGGTTTTCCACCGCGACCGGTGTTAACGCCAGCCGGTTCAATGTATGACTCACATCGAGCTCAAATTGGTAATAGCGCTGCAGATAGAGAAACTCACCATCCAGTATTAACGGGGTTTTGGTGTTGTCTTGCGCTCGGCTGATCGCTTGGTAATTGGCTAAATGGGCACTTAACTCACTAATATCAGCAGTGATCTGGCATTGACTCCGTTGTTCTGCAAACGGATTTAATCGGTCTATGTGTGCTAGCGGTAGACAGGTATGTTGTTGTGATAACTGACGACTAAGCAAGGCACAGATTATTTCAAATAATGGGTCACTATCTTGATGTAGTGCGCGCATCTGTAGGGCAAAATGACGATCGAGTGGGGTGATTAATCGCTCTGATTGCCACTGGATTAATAACTCCTCGACAGGAGCTTGTAACTGGATCATAGTGGTAGCTCCATTTGTGGTAACCCGGGTTCGTCAACATCTGGCGCTGGTTGAGATTGCGAGCTACCCAGTTCAAACAGTTTATCAATCGCATCAATTAGGCCAAATTCGGGTTTATCGAAGAAAACACCAGCCTCAGGTTGATTAACAGACATGCCGCGTAAAAACAGATAGTAACAGCCACCGATATGTTGCTCATACTGGTAGTTGGGTATACGCAACTTCAGCCAGCGATGTAGCGCGACGGTATAGATAATGTATTGTAAATCATATCGATGCGATCTAATCGCTGCGTCAAGGTTAGGCGAATAATAATGGCCAAAGTGATTGCCTAAATGGTTAGACTTATAGTCGGCAATAAAGAACTGGCCATTATATTCAAAGGTTAAATCGATAAAGCCTTTTAACATGCCACGTAAATCGTCAAAATTGAGCTGTTCACTATAACCGTATTGTTGCAGCAATTGGTTTAGGGCTGGTGCGGTAAGCTGGGTTAGAGGTAGATAAAACTCCATCTCAACAATACGCTGTTGCTCACCAATATCAGCCAGCCTCGGGCTAACAGCGGATTTAGGGCTAATGAGCGGCGTCGCGATGATATCGTGATACCACTCAAGCAATACGGTTGACCATTGCTCGTCGATACCATAGCGCTGCATGGCAATGGGTAGCTGCTCGGCAAGTTGGCTATCTGCTTGCGTAAAATCAATCAGTTCAAGCACTAGATGCATAAAGCTACCGGCATTGGCGCCACGCTCAAAACTAAACCTGTCCAGTTGATCTGATGGTTGATCTTCAATTTGTTCAGCCTCTGGGAACTGCTCATCACCCGCGCCCACACTAATATGTTCATGGGGCAGGTGTTTGACTAAACCAGAATAGCTGCCAACTCGCCAGGGCATATCGGTTTGGTAGGTTACAGGCAAGGGGACAAATTGACTGGTTGCTACCTGAGCAGTTGCTAACACCGTGGGGGATGCAAAGGCATCACCCATGCTGAGTTCATTGACGCTGATATCTGCGCTAGCGAGTGCTTTTGCTGCTGTACTCATTTGTAGACCATCACAGCTTTTATCAACCACACCTAAAAGATAACCGATTGCGGTTTCATGCAGTTGGCTATTGATACCTGAGCGTTTGGTCATGCGGCTATGGTTGGCAATGTACAGGTAGCAGGCCAATACCGGGCGAGTTAGCGCCACATATAGCAAGCGCAGATCTTCAGCGAGGTTTTCTTGTTTATTTAGCGCCCAGCCATCATCACTTTGTTCAATGTCCCAAATCAGCTGATTATCACGGTGATACAACATCGGAGCAGGCTTTTTGCGGTTGTCTCGACTGAGGCTGACAAATGGCACAAAGCACACTGGGTATTCAAGGCCCTTACTTTTATGAATGGTGACGATTTGCACTAGGTTTTGTTCGCTTTCCAAGCGCAGTTGTGCTTCTTCGCTGCCATTGTTTTCTAGCAGTGCTTGTTCATACCAGTTGACTAAGGCGCTGATGCCATCTATTTCGGTGGACTTTTGCTGCAATAACTCGCCTAAATGGCGAAAATCGGTCAGACGTCGTTCGCCATCGGTTGTCGGCAAAATTCGTTCAATTAACTTGGTGATGTTGGCCATGCTTAATAGCGCGGGCATGACACCGCGTTTTAACCATAATTGGTGCAGTTCGTTAAATTGGGTGAGTAGGGTCTGACGAACTTCTTCATCTTGATTGAAATGATGAATGGCTTCAGCATCGTATCCCAGTAATGAGGTTGCTAAAGCACTGCGCAGTGCGCGCTCATCTTTCGGATTAGCGATAGCCACTAAAATCAACGCTAGTTCTCTGGCTTCAAGGGTGTCAAACACGCTGTCACGACTTAAAAATACTGAGCCGATATTACGCTGGCGCAGGGCATCGCCTATGACCTTGGCTTCATGACGATCGCGTACTAATACCGCAATATCTTTGGCAACTAATGGCCGCGGCTCGGCTGTTGAAGCTTGTCCATGGTAGCAATCGCCATCTTGTGCTTCATTGAGCAAGCGGGTGATCTCATCGGCAGCATCATTGGCGATATGGGCTCTTGCGGTAGTTTTGTTAAGTCCAAGTTCTTCATCTTCATGAAGAAGCCTGACTCTGAGCGCACTGGTATCACCGCTGCTGTCGGTTAAGCATTTTTTATCGGCATTGGGTGCCGATTTCACTGCATCAAAGGGGATAGATTGGCTGATAAATGGGTCTTGGTGATGGCCAAACAACTGATTTACCGCTTGCACCATCGCAGCACTTGAACGGTAGTTAGTGTCTAAGCTGTAGCGCGCCGGTGTTTGCTCGCGCGCATTGATATAGGTATGAATGTCGGCACCACGAAAAGCGTAAATAGCTTGCTTTGGATCGCCAATCATCAACAAACTCAACGCATGCGTAGCCGCTGACTCACTTGGGTGCTCAGAATCGCAACCGGCGCTATAAATGCGACTAAATATATTAAATTGCAGTGGATCGGTATCTTGGAATTCATCAATCAAGGCGACGGGAAAACGCTTGGCAATACTGGTTGCGAGACGATTTTCGCCTTGTTGGCTATCTAATGCCTCAGATAAAGTCAGCAACAAGTCATCGGGCGACATGAGATTGCGTAGTTGCTTTTCAGCATAGAAACGTTGGCTGATCCCTTGGCGAGCCGCGTACAAAAAACTTGGAATAAGCGTGTTGATATGGCCAAGTAGTGTTTCAATGTGTGCGAGTAATGGCGCATCTTGCGCGCTTGGGATCTCGCCACCTTTGTTAAGCTTGAGCTCAGATAAAGCCAGTGCTTCAAGGGTTTTACTTGGTGGCATACTCAGCTCGCCACTTCGTTGGCTATTGGCTACCCAGTTGTCCATGGAGTCCAACATGGCAGCCAGTTTAGGGTAGTTGTCGGCTTTTTTACCAAAGCGAGTGCCGTTAAGGGGCAGGGTATGCAGCAAGGCTTTTGTGCGCTCTTTTTCTCTAGGCCAGATTAACTGTAACCGACTTAAACATTGGCTTAGTTGGCTACTGGCTGTTTCAAAGCTCGCGGGCTCTGGTTTCACGCAGGCTTGATTGGCGCCAATTAACGCGCGCAGTTGTTTTCCAAGGGCATCGGGATCAGCAAAATGCTTTTGAATGACCGCGGCAATAAATTTAGGCAGTGGATAACAGGCTTCACGCCAAAAATCTCGTACCGCATGATGTAGATATTCGCCATCGTCCAAAACAAACTCTGACTCAAACAATAATGACGATTCAAAGGCCATGTCAGCCAATATACGTTGGCAAAACCCATGGATGGTATAGATGGCGGCTTCATCAAGGGATTTTAATGCTAAATCCAAACGTCTTAAGCTGTCGGCTCGTAGCTCTACATCGGTAGCATCATAAAGCTGATTGATCAGCGCATCATCCACTGGCAGGCCAATGAATCGGCGATAAGCCAGCTGTATTTTGCTGCGAATACGGTCACGTAGTTCACCGGTGGCGGCGTTGGTAAAGGTCACTACTAGAATTTGCTCACAACTGAGTGGACTTTGCAGTTGATGACCTAATAAAAGCCGTAAATAAAGCCCTGAAATAGTATAGGTTTTACCGGTTCCTGCGCTGGCTTCAATCAGGCGATTACCGCCAAAAGGTAGCGTGAGAGTGTCTAGGGTTTGCACTGATTGTTCAGTCTCTTGTGTTGAGGTTGGCTGGCTCATCCTTGCACCTCCTGCTCGCTAGCGGCTGGCGCTTCAACAAAGTCAGCCAACTCACCGAGTTTTCCTTTGTAGTACAAGCTTAGTAATGGCTGCAATAGCTGCTGCGCTGTGTCGCCAAAGCCTGATTCGTCAAAATCATCAGGAAAATGAAATAAGCGTTGTAAGTGTGGCTCGAACCCTTCACCTAAGCCGGTTTGTTCATCTTGCCACTGAAGGCTGGCTGCTTGTAATTTCTGTAGATGATCGCCTTCAGCTTCGACATAGGCAAGCGCAGTTCGGGGGGCAAATAATAGCGGCTGTGCTTGGCCGTCGATAAAGTATTGCCCCCAAACACTCAGCTGGTTGCGCGCTTGCTCGGCACTGATAGGTGCAAAGGCATGAAAGTGACCAATATCTAATAAGAAACTGTGTTTAAAGACACTTTTATTCGCAGAGCTTATATCCTCACAGCTTGGGTCATCAGTTTGGTCTGCCATTGCGCAAACACATAAGTGACGTAAGTAAACACGGATTATGTCGCGGCCATTGGCGGTTCCTGGGCGATAATTTACCAAGCCTTTTTGACTTAAATCGTCGATGCGACCGACTAAAGACATGGCGGGTGTGGTTTGTAAGGCCAAGTCGACGCTGAGGCTTTGGCAGTGCTCACCTTTTAAATAAAGCGTGCGGTCTATAAGCGGCGTTATATCATGCAGATAGCGCGCAAGTAACAGATCATCAAATGGCATTAATGGCAGATGGCCTGCTTTTTTAAGTTGCGCCAGTAAACTCGGTTCGGGGCTTAGCTCACCCCGTTCAATGGCGTTATCGATTAGGATGGACTGGATTTTATAGCGTCCTAGCGGGTTGAGCGCGAACGGCTCGTCATTATCATCTTGCTGAATCGCTAGGTTTAAATCCAATTTAAGCGCACGATTGAAAAAATACTGTGCGGGATTACGGTAAAAACGAATAAAGGCCGACAGCTCTACTTCGATTGTTTGCTGATCATCTTCACTGCCTAGTGGACCTTGTTGTTGCTGCCACACTAATGGTGTGGTGATAAACTTTGCCTTGGTGTTGGTGGCTAAATCGGTGGCAGTATCTGTAGGCAAAGTCGGGCACCACTGGGAAGAATGACTCAGTTGTACCGATGAATGAGCACCTTGCGGCGCTTGAACATCTTCTGCGGTTATATATAAACGCTCATCAAACGGTTGTAGCGGTTGGTGTTTAATCAGCCGAGTTTTTATTGCAGCTTCTATGGCATCGATATCGCTCGGGGCAACGCTATCATCATCTAGGTGAAGATATTCTGTGGGTAGATAACAAAGCTGGCAATATTCCACTAACTCAGATACCAGCATGGAGGCGATACGCTCGCTATTATCTCGTTCGCTGTGACCAATATAGCTGATATAAAGCTGTTGACGGGCGCTCAGTAGCGCTTCAAGAAACAGGTATCTGTCATCTAAACGTCGAGAACGGTCTCCTTTGCGGGGACCATGTTGAGCCACCAGATCAAAACCAACAGGATGCTGAGTACGAGGGTAAATGCCATCGTTCATCCCCAATAAACACACCAGCCTAAATGGGATAGAACGCATCGGCATCAGGGTACAAAAGTTAACGCTACCTGCAAGATAACGCTGACCAACTCGGGATTCACTTAAGGTGCGTTTAAACCAGTTTTGTACGATTTCAATCGGTAACGGACTGGTGTGGCCGGCATCATCGATCTCTTGCTCTAGTTTGGTGATAGCTTCACGAATGGTTTGTAGTTGCAGCAGTTCTTGTTCGTCGACATCGTAAAACGCCTCAAGTAAGCTCATCAGCTGCTCAACACGCTCGCCTATCATGCATTGCTGCGCCAATGCTTGCTTAACCCTGTCGATTGCTTCAATAAAATTGAGTAACTTTCCTAAAGCTTGGGCTGATTGCCCCTCAATGCCATCAAATGGCAAATTATGTTGATATATATCGCTACCATCACTAAAGCTGTAGCCTAAAATGAGGCGTTTAATGCCAAAGGCCCAAGAGTTTTGCTCAAATTCGGGTAGGGTATAGTCCACCCGGCTTTGGCCGTCTCGCCCCCAACGTACGCCTGCTTCTTCAAGCCAGCGCCGCAGTAGATCAAGCTCATCGATATCAAGGTCAAAGCGGCGCAATACGGCCGGTACTTCTAATACGCCCAATAATTCGCTGAGCGAAAAGCGGCTCTGGTTAATATTGAGTAGATGCAAAAAGCTGTTGATCAAGGGGGATTCTTGTGCGGCGCCGCGGTCGGCAATGGCATAAGGAATATAATGCTGGCCTTGTTTAGCTCCAAATACCGCATCGATGTAAGGCGCATAGCTGGCTACATCAGGCATCATGATCACGATATCTTTTGGGCGCAGTGGATCGGCATCATCACTATGGCGTGACAGCATATCGAGTAGGTGATCATGTAGGGTTTCAACTTCTCGTAACGGACTATGGCAGCTGCGCAGCGTAAATGAATCATCATCTGCTGCAAGTTCGCGCCTACCGTTAATGCTCAAGTAGAGTTTGCTGTCAGGCCCTAATGTTTCTCCGCGTGTGCTCAGCTGTAAAATATCGTCTTGTATGCCTGCCAATACACTATTGTCGCTTGGCGAGTGATAGCTTTCGAAATTGAAGTTGGTGTGCTCTTCGGGTAATTGCAGGATAAGATCCAACAATTCACGGCCCATCTTACCGTTATTGGCTAATATCGGATTACCCACTTCCAATTTTTCTTCCCAGCGTTCACTTAGCTGATATTTGTCTGCAAACGTGATGGCCATTCTGGCTCTCACTTTAGGGTCAACAATATCACCCCAATAGTGCTCACAGGGACTGAGATTAAACATCACCACATCAATGTGCTTAGCTAAGTAATAAAGTACTTCTAGGGTTTGTGGCGCCATGGAGGAGATCCCAAACACAAATAAGCGTTTAGGTAATCCTTCAAGTGACTGCTGTGGGTCGTCCAATGCTGCAAATAATGCTTGATGCAGGTTGGCTCGATGGTACTGACTTTGCCCTAGGGTGTCGCGGTTAAAGGCTATCAGTGCGCGCCAGAGAATGGGCTGCCATGATTGTGATGCAGCAAGTTTAATCACTTGGTCGTCACCTTGCTCCCAAGCGGCGATCCAATCGGGTCGGTAAACCAAATATTGGTCAAAAATATCGGCAATTTGACCGCACAGTTGATAGGATTTCAGCGCAGCTAATTGTTGGGCGCGATTTTTCTCAGCGACGCTAAGCGGATTTGTCGTGCTGGCTAAATAGTCAGCTAAAGGCGCAAATTCAGGTTTATCAATGAGCTGTGGCAGTAATTCCATCAGCTTCCATGTCATTGCGGGTTTAGTGAACGCATTTTCCTTGGGCACATCATCAAGCAATTGATGGCACAGTTGCCAAATGAAGCTTGATGGCAGAGGAAACTCAATACCAGCTGCTATACCATTGTGGGCGGCGATTTGTAATCGCAACCATGTCGACATCCCTGGACTTTGCACCAACACTTGCTCTTGCATTAATGTGGGCATCTGCGGATGCCGAGACTGCAGTGCAGCGGATAATTGTTCTGCAAGGCGTTCCATTTGGTTGGATTGGACAAGGTATAGCATGGTTTTCCTTAATGGAATGGGCGACGTTCTTTGCCCTCAGTATTATGATAATCGTGCTTTAACCTATTGTATGGGTTTAGGTTATGAAGTCTATTGCCAAACTAATAATTCTTATGTTGATACTGGTGCTTTAATACTCGAATAAACCGACTATGGCGCTTTTAGCATCAGCTACTAATGGTTTTGTGTTTCACAATGGCCACCTTCAGTAGCCGATGTTGTTTTTTAAGCCGCTGGCTTAACCGACGGTGCGCGTTTACCGATAGTGGTTTGTACTTCAGCGCGGTGTAGGTTTCATTAAACTGACTAATTGGCTCTGCAAGTCCTGGCATCACGGTGGCGATACGTTGTAAGTAATGGCTGGGTGCTTCACCTGTTTGCCGAGCAAACCCATACTTTTCGAGCATTTTACAGGTTTGCAAGTAACGCTGGCTGATAGGGTCTTGGCTGCGTTTTAGGTTAATTAGGCCAATATTATAGGCAATGATAAGGCCGGTTATGGCGGTCACAGCAAGAATGAACAGCGCTAATTTCAATGGGGTGATATTACCAAGTAAATCCTTTAGCAGTTGTTGCTGCTTTGTATTATCAAAGCCAAGCACCCATTTACTCCAGTAGTAATCAATACTGGCAAGCGACATTCTTAGGTTATCTAATAACGGGAATGCGCGAAGCCTTAGTGGTGTGAAAGGGCTATCTAACAAATAACTTTCTTGTGGATTAAAAAAGGCATCAAATCCATCTTCTACTCGCTCTGGGGCGATCATTGCCGTGGGATCAACGCGCACCCAGCCCTTATCTTCAAACCAGACTTCAACCCAAGCATGGGCCATATATTGATAGACACTCACATAACCGGCACTGCGGTTGTATTCGCCGCCTTGATAGCCGGTGACCATACGGGCTGGAATTCCGCTTGTGCGAGCCATAAAGGTCAGCGCACTGGCATAGTGAACGCAAAACCCTGCTTTGTTTTCCAGTAGAAAGTCATCGATTTGCTGCGGCCCCACTGGCGGTGGAGTCAAGGTGTAGAAATATTGCTGCTGATTGAACATGGTCATCATGGCATCAATACGTTCAATCGGATCTGGGTAATCAGCTTTAAACGTTAATGCCAGTTGTTTGGTTCTAGGGTTGCTGTCCTCGGGTAAGGTTAGGTTACTGCGTCTCACGGGTTTTGGCAGTAGTGGGTCCATTATCGCATTAGCATAACTGCGCACCGTATACTGAAATCTTTGATCCACCGATTGGAAATTATATAAGCGATAATCTGGCATGTTGATGATTTGGCTATTGTCGCTATAGGCCACATCTAAGCCATAAAGCCAATGCTGTTTGCTGGGCTCAGCAATAATATCGTAGCTTATGTAATCTCCCTCAGGGACTTGACGAAAGTTGCTGCCCAAAATTGGCGCGCTTTGTAATGACTGAATACTGCTATCTTGAGTCCAAGTTTTGCCATCATAGTTTTCCAGTACAATGGCTCGCCAGTATAGTTCAGCGTTGACAGGTCTTGAGCCAGTAAATGTGGCTCGAAATGCCAGTTTAGCAGAGCGGGTGAGGGACTCAATATTGCCAAAGGACACTTCATCAGACAGTCCAGTGGTTGCGCTGTTGATTTTAGGCACCATCCAAATGGGGGGCAGCCGCGGCAACACGATAAATAGCAATATTGCCACCGGTATACTTTGTAAAATGATTTTAAAGCCAAGGGCTGTGGCTGGTTTAACCGATTCACTGCTGCGATAGAGGCTAACTAATACAGCGGTGTTTATCGCAGTCACAAAGGTTAAATGCAGGGCAAACCATAAGCTTTGTTTTTCAACAAAGGTCATCGCAATTAAAAAGTAACCGGCTAACACCACAGTCCTGACATCTCGCCGCTGTCGCATTTCAATAAACTTTAATGCATAGCCTAAGGTGAGTAGATTAATCAGTGTGTCTAACATACCAATCTGGCTACTGACTAAGATTAATGTTGATGCAGAGCCTAACGCTAACACTGTGACTAAGTATTTAGGAGGTTTAGCAACTCGGCCTAAATAGATCCCTAATTGCCATAAAAAACAGATGGTGCATATCCCCAAGCTCCATGGTGTCATTTCGCCATACAATGGACTTAATACTGCGATATTGACGATGAGCAGTAATAATTGGCTATTACGTGTGATCAGCTCCTGTTGCTGCTTCATAGCGGCTCCCTTGCACTTGCTTGTCCATAAAGCGCTATGGCCGTTAGGCATTGGAGACGATGCTGCTCACCATTATTGGGTGAAATTATCTGCTGGTTTAACTTGATACCAAATGTTTGCTGTTTGCGGCTGAGTTGATCAACACACCAGGTCAGTTCACTTAACTGCGTTTCCAGATCTATCGGGCTGTTAATTGCTAATGTCAGCCACAGCGGTGCCCCCTGAGGTTGCTGAAACTCTTTAGTTAACATTCCTTTGCCTTGGGCCCATTGTTTCCATGCAACTTGGCGAAGAGACTCTCCCACCACGTATTCTCTAAGGCCGTGGTATTCATCGACGCCGATGACTGATTTACCTTGGTGATGATGGCTTTCATCGTTGGCATCATCCAGTGCTTGTAGGGCTGCGGTAGAGGTTTTGGGTTGAGCAAATACCACTTGCTGGTTATCTAAATCTAAATGGGACCAAGTGCGACATAGCCCGAGGGGGTAGCGAGAGCTGACTTTTAAGCGTCCTGGGTGCACATAACCTCGTTTAGTATTGGCTAGCGGCACTAAAGTCTGGCTTGGGGTGTGATTGACTTCGGCTAAAGTTACTGTGGCGTTGTTGGGGAAATTAATTTGCACATCACACTGTTGATATTTAGCTGATACTTCAATGGCATATAGCAAGGTATCACCTGCATAATGTTGTGGACTGGGTTTAGCCACAAATTGAATTCCAGCCAAATTACGGTAGCTGTAAATGATGCAGGTATTAAATACACTCAATAATAAAAACGCTAAAGCAATAATAAGGTTGTTTTGATAGTTAGTACCGAAAACAAACAGCAGTACTACCAGCATTAACCAAATTACCCCAAAACCCGTAGGCAAGATAAAGATACTTTTATGGGCGAGGGTAATTGATTTTGACGGTGGTAAGCGCCGTGCTAACCACTGGCTAAACCACTGGCGAGTGCGCTGATGTTGACCCAATGATATTGCCATATCAATGACTACAAAATAGGATTGACGTTGTCGAGCAAGGTTTGCGACAAAGCTTGTCCTTGCTGCTGGCTGGTATGGCGAATTCGGTGCTCAGCAACCGCGGCAAATACCGCCTGTACATCTTCGGGTACCGCATAGGTGCGCCCCTCAATGTAGGCCCACGCTTTGGTGGCTTGTAATAGCGCTTTACTGGCTCGTGGTGAGAGCCCGTATCCTTCATCTAAATTTCTTGATGCTTCGATTAACGCCAAAATGTAATTGAGTAAGGCGTCGGATACAGAAATGTCATCAACCTGCTGCTGCATCTCTTTTAAGGCAAGCGGAGTGACACATTGGGGTAAGTCTTGGCTTGATTGGCTGGCGGCATTGGCCCTTAACATGGCAAATTCCGCTTCCTTACTGGGGTAGCCAATGGAGATCCGCATCATAAAGCGATCGAGTTGTGACTCTGGAAGTGGGAAGGTGCCTGATTGTTCAACCGGGTTTTGGGTTGCAATCACAAAAAAAGGCGTGGGTAAATAATGGGTAATGCCATCTACGGTGATCTGCTGCTCAGCCATGGCTTCAAGTAAGGCTGATTGGGTTTTCGGGCTGGCGCGATTGATTTCATCACTGAGCACCATTTGTTTGAATATTGGCCCTGGATGGAACACAAACTCTGATTGTGTCTTGTCAAAAATAGATACGCCTAAAATATCGGCAGGCAACATATCACTGGTAAATTGGATCCGTTGATAACTTAAGCCAAAGCTTTGGGCTAAGCCATGGGACAGACTGGTTTTACCCATGCCGGGAAGGTCTTCAATCAGTAAATGGCCTTTGGCGAGAATGCAACTGACAGCGAGCTTTATTTGCTCTGGTTTGCCGATAAGCACAGTGGCGAGTTGGTTAAAAAGCGTGGTTAATGCTGATTGAGTCATCCATGTTCCTATAGTTAACTAGCGAAAAAGCTAAATTCATGTTGGCGAGTGCGCTTATGGGTATTACAAAGGCGTGGGTGTCTGCAACCCAATATAGTGTGTCCTAGGTAATAGGCAGGCTCGCTAAAACTAGTATTTTTACTATGCGACAGATTATCTAAATGATCCAGAGAATAATTTAGGTTACCGAGCACAGGGGCAAATGGTGTGCTGGTGATAAGTTTTGCGTCAGGATCTGTTTAAGCGACACCGTTTTATGCGGTTTGATAAACCAAGATTTAAATAGAAAACCTTGCACTAAATCAACACCTAAATCGTGAGCAATATTAAGCTGGCTCTTAGTTTCTACACCTTCTAACACGGCGAGTTTATTACACGCTTTAGCATAATTTAGTAAGGCGATAAACAGTTGTTTTTGTTCCGCTTGGTCTAGCAGTTGCAGCCAGCTAATATCGAATTTTAAACAGTCAACAGAACTGAGCAACTGCAAAGATAACATGGAGTGGGGCGCACCTATGTCGTCCAGTGCCACCTTAATGTGATGTTTTTTTAATTGCTTAACCAATTTTTCAGAGCGCTGGGCGTCGCTAATACAGGTGTTTTCGATGATCTCCACGGTAATATTGTCACGGCAATTAAGTAGATCTAGCATGGCTCCGGTTTTATCAGCATCTAACGCGTGGGGGTCAATGTTAAGAAACAGCGGAAGTTGATGATTGCTTTGATCTATTTGCAGTAGTTTGGCGTGGTATTCGACCACCGCGAGTTGTTCATCTTGGCTATGTAACTGTTCAAATACTTGATTGGGGGGCGTGGGTACAGCTTGGTGGGTGTAAAATCGTGATAAAGCTTCATATCCGGCTACTTGTTGAGTTGTCGCATTTACCAGTGGCTGGTATTCACATCCCATGTTTAGTGACAAAAGATTTAGCATTGAGTCGGTATTATCTAAATGTTATTGAGAACTATTAACATTTATAGCAGGTTATCCCTGATTATGACACTTTTCTTTTAAATTATTGTTTAACCGAACAAAATCTGACCTCGTTAAGAGAGTAATGTCATAAGATATATCGCAATACGCGGCCTTTTTAGGCCGCAGTACAGAATATCTCCACGCCAGGCAGACCTAATTAATATTTCATCTGCCACTCTTCATCAGTGAATAACTGCGCAGGTTTTCCCTGTTTTAACTGGTAGATCACCCGATAACTCAATAGTGCCTGCACATATTCTCGGGTTTCAGTGAAAGGAATTGATTCAATAAAGCTCATTACATCCAACTGGCCATCGGATTTTTTGAGCCAAGATTTAACGCGGTGTGGACCGGCATTATAAGCGGCGGCAGCCAAGATTCGATTACCATCAAACTGTTTTAACAGTTGGGCGTAATAGGCGCTACCTAGCGGAATATTGATCTTTGCTTGATATAAACTGCGCTGGCCCTTGTAGGTTAACTTATGGCGCTTAGCTGTATCTTTCGCCGTTGCGGGCATCAATTGCATAAGCCCACGTGCTCCTACACCTGAAGTTGCATAGGGGTAATAGGCACTTTCTCGGCGTGCAATTGCACGTAAATCATCAACATCGACTCGGCGCTTATCGGCATTTTGCTCAAATAAGCGTGTCTCTACCATAGGGAAGCGCATGGTCATATCGTTCCATGCCTTAGCTTTAATGCTGGCTTGTACAGCAAGATCATGCCATTGCTGGTTAACCGCTAGCAATCCATATTGCGCCTGAGTAGCTTGGTCATGCCGCCCTAGCAGCATTAGCCATTCGGCTCTAGCGTCTATGGTTTTGTCGATTGCCATTAATTCTGTGACTCGACTAAGCCCAGCATCATCACTCAGTGTTGCTTGGATAGCAGCGTTAGCTTGGGTTTCATTATGAGCCATATTAAAGGCTTGCTGGTTAATATGCGCTGCAGTAAAGCCATAAAAGTTACGCTGTTGCTGCAATTGACTCAGGCTATTTGGCTGCTTGGATAGCCGGTGCGACCAATATTGCCAGCGCGCTTTTTGTTGAGTCTCTGGGCTAAGTAGGTCGATAAAGTCGGCGACTTGATTTAGTTGGTTTTGTCTTAACGCCCAACGAATTCTAAGTATGACAAGGTCATCAGAATCGAGTAGTGGCAGCATCTCATCAACTAAGCTTTGCAAGCCATCTTCTTGTTTGATGATCGCCCGTCTTATTAAGTAGCGACCTAATTGACGGCCTTGATAATCGGTAAAACGGTCAGCTTTTTGGTATGCGACAAACAAGGTCACCGCTTGTGCGACATCTTTTTTAGCTAAGCGTCTTAGTCCCGCATCGACAATATCGGCGTTAATTTTCGCTTGTTTCATAAAACGGCTTTTATGGCGCAAGCTACGGGAATCTTTGTATACCGCTAACAGCCGCTTGGCTGGCTCTTTATGGCGGGTGATTTTACGGCTGAGGTACTTTAATAAACTTGTTTGTCCGGCATTGAACGCCAATAACATGCGTGACCACACTAGCTCTTGGGTACGTAATCCCGCTTTTTCCCATTGGTGAAACAAAGGATCGCACTCTTTGGGTTGCGAGCGGCCATGTAGCCATAGTTTCTCGGCTCCTTCAAAAGCAATGTCTGGATTTGGTTTGACTTGGGCGCGGTAGTAATAACATTGCAGCACTTTATTGCGCGGTGTTTGTGGGCTGACGGCGAGAAAATCTTGCCAGCGACGTTGACTACCAGCACGTTGTAAATAGCGATAACGCGCGCTGTTATACAGCGGGGTGCCGCTAAAGGCTTCTATGGCGCTAGCAGCTTGCTTGCCCTTCATTTTAAGGATGCTGTCAATATTGGCGTGAAAATCTAAATAGGGCACTAGTGGATAGTCATCCAATTGTGCCCGCAGCTTTCGGTAGGTACTGAGTTGGCGTTCGTCTAATGCGCTGCGGGCATCAAGATACCGCTGCTGCTCAACTGAGAGGTTGTCATTTGCTGCCTTGCTGGTAAAACTCGCCATACTCAAACAGAGCACCAGTGGGCAGAGATAAGCAAACAACAACTTACGCATTACAACCTCTCATTGCTTCAAAGACTTTAGGCGTCAAGGTTAGCCTGATTTAAGGCTAAATCGGCATAGATAAAATATTAAGAAATTATTTCACCCTCGGGTTTAGCTTGAGCTTCATCTTGAGTTTCATCTAGCGCACTATCTAGCATAGATGGGTCAATCTGTTTGCTGGTGGCAACGCCTAATTGCTGCATTTGGTGGGCTTGCCTCACCAAGTTACCTTTACCACTTGCGAGCTTTTTCATGGCATTTTGATAACTTTTGTCAGCGGTATCTAATGCGCGGCCCACTTTTTCCATATCTTCGATGTAGCCACAAAGTTTATCGTATATTTTTCCTGCCTGCTTAGCGATATGTTGTGCATTCTGATTTTGATATTCATAACGCCAGATATTGTTAATGGTACGCAGCGCTACTAATAAGTTAGTTGGGCTAACTAGCATAATGTTTTTTTCAAGGGCAAAACTGACCAGACTCGGGTCGTGCTCTATGGCGAGCAGAAATGCCGGCTCCAGTGGAATAAACATGAGCACATAGTCTAAGCTATTTAATCCGTGAAGTTGCTGATAGTCCTTTACGCTTAAGCCTTTGATGTGATTGCGTATTGATTGGCAATGCTCATTAATGGCTGCTTGTTTTTCAGTGTCATCGTCACTGTTAAAATATCGCTCATAAGCCACCAGAGACATTTTTGCATCAATGACCACATCTTTATTCTCGGGAAGATGGACAATAACATCAGGCTTGAATTTTTTGCCGCTGTCGGCTTTTAAATCCGCTTGAGTACGGTACTCATGGCCTTCACGCAGGCCACTTTCTTGTAACACTCGCTCTAATATGACTTCGCCCCAGTTGCCTTGTTGTTTGTTATCACCTTTAAGTGCTTTAGTGAGGTTGTTGGCATCCTGGCTCATTTGCAGATTTAACGCTTTAAGTGATTCAAGCTGGTGGGTAAACGCACTTCGCTGGCTTTGCTCCACTTGATAAGACTCTTGAACTTGTTTTCTAAAGCCTTCTATTTGTTGTTTAAAAGGGCCAAGCACTTTATCTAACTGGGTTTGACTTTGGATAGAGAGCTTTTCGCTTTTATCATCAAAGATGCGGTTTGCCAGATTTTCAAATTGGGTGGTTAAGCGCTGCTCAGATTCTTTTAAATGGGCAATTTTATCTTCTAGTGCTTGTTGTTCTACTGCAAAGGTTGCTTGCTGAGTTTGAGCCATCGCATGGGATTTAGACAGTGCTAACTGGGTTTCAATTTGTTTGCGTTGGGTATCACTTAATTGCTGCTCTAACGTTTCTGCTCTTTTGGCCTGTTGTTG
Organism: Shewanella waksmanii; assembly: GCF_043643685.1. Lineage (GTDB taxonomy): Bacteria > Pseudomonadota > Gammaproteobacteria > Enterobacterales > Shewanellaceae > Shewanella > Shewanella waksmanii_A. Next base: position 163,577 of record NZ_JBHZSN010000004.1, on the reverse strand, counting down.
GCTCATACCCAGCAGGGTTAGCTGTTGCTCTAGTTTGTCACTGAGGATGTGCTTTTCATCTTCGAGTGTGGCAATTTGGGTATGGGTTTGACTGAGCTGTTGCTCAAATTCGCCAACTGCTTCTGCGTGCTGAGATTCTAGTTGCTGTTGCACTTGTTGCCAGCGATGGCGAGTGAGTTTTTGGTTGAGAAGGGCACCGATAAGTAATCCAAGAAATGCGATGCCGCAAAATGCAGCAATTTGTGGTGCGGTTAATGCGAGGTCAAAAGGCATGAATACGGACTCTCTAGAAAAAGGTGCAGTAAGATTGGCATGCAAGGCGGTGATCTTCAAGTGTTTAGACCCCGTATGAATAACCTTTAAGCATTTGATGAAAAAACTTGAAATAAAATTGGGTTAAGTCCGATCTTATCAATTAGTAATGACAAAATAACGAGGGCATTAGCCATGGCAGCATCGAAATTTACTCGCGGAATATTACACAAGCCCCGTTGGCGCATCAGTGAAAACCAAGTCACCCCAGAAGCAGTCTTTAATGACAGAAGAGCGATTATTAAAGCATTAGGGCTAGGTGCGGTAGGCGCTTCGCTACCTGGCCATGTTCAGGCGGGATTGTTTGATCTGTTTGGTCAATCTGAAGCTCAAGATCCGTTTGTCACTAAGAAACTAGATTTTAGTCAGAATCAAGCATTTAAGGCAGATGACATTTTAACACCAGAAAGTAAGGTCATCAGCCACAATAATTTTTATGAATTTGGCACCAGTAAAACCGATCCGATAGAGAATGCCCAAGCATTTAAAGTTGAACCATGGCAGCTCAAAATCGATGGTTTGGTGGACAAGCCACTGACATTGGATTTGCAGGATTTAACCACTAGTTTGCCGCTCGAAGAACGTATTTACCGCCTTCGGTGTGTCGAAGCTTGGTCAATGGTGATTCCCTGGGTGGGTTATAGTTTGGGGTCGTTACTCAAACAAGTGGGGATTAAAGCGGGCGCGACTCATGTTGCCTTTGAAACTTTGTATGACCCTGAGCAGATGCCGGGTCAAAAGAGTCGGTTAATGGGTGGCGGTATTCACTATCCTTATGTGGAAGGGCTCACTATTGAAGAAGCGATGAACGAGTTGAGTTTCTTAGCTGTGGGCTTGTACGGAAAAACCTTACCGCCGCAAAACGGTGCACCAATTCGACTAGTTGTACCTTGGAAATACGGTTTTAAGAGTATTAAATCTATTGTCAGAATTCGTGTTATGGATAAGCAACCACCCACCAGTTGGAATCAATTGGCGCCACAGGAATACGGCTTTTATGCCAATGTAAATCCCGAGGTGGACCACCCAAGATGGTCGCAGGCAACTGAGAGGCGCATTGGTGAAGGCGGATTGTTTTCAGCCAAACGTATCGCGACGTTACCGTTTAATGGTTATCAAGAGGAAGTGGCCGGACTTTATAACAATCTTGATTTACGTCGTAACTATTAAATTTGGAGTCGATATTGAGATTAAATTCGCGCCAATTACTTGGGTTAAAAACGCTGTTTCATTTGGCAGCATTGTTACCCATAGTTTATCTGACTTTATTAGTGATGACCGACAATGCCGGTGGCGATCCTGCCCAGTATATTATTCACTTTACGGGTATGGGAGCGCTAAACTGTTTGCTAGCGGTGCTGTTGGTCAGTCCCATTGCCAAAGCATGGCGGTTTAGCGCACTGATGCAAACCCGCCGTTTGCTTGGGCTTTATGTGTTCTTTTATGCTTGTTTACATCTGTTTTCGTTTTTTGCTTTTGATCTGCTATTTGCGTGGGACTTGCTGTTTCAAGAGGTAGTCAAACGCCCCTATATCTTGTTAGGTGCGTTCTGTTTCTTGGTGCTATTTTTATTGGCAATAACTTCCTTTAATGCGCTTAGGCGCAAGATGGGCAAGCGATGGCAGCAACTGCATAACAGTATATATCTGTTGGCCTTAGCCATACCTATCCATTTTTATTGGTCAGTTAAATCAGAGATCATTGAGCCGATTATTTACATATTACTGTTTATTGGGTTACTGGTTTGGCGACGATTAAAATCAGCGCCCAAAAAAGCTAAACCGTTTAGGCAAACCAGTCGCCGTGTTTAAGACGACAAATGTTTGTTCTTTGAGTCGACTAAGTTGCTAGCAACAAAGTGGGGATCGCTCTGCGCTGCTTGGTATTGATTGCCTGCATGCTGTTTTGCACAATACATGGCTTGGTCGGCTTGTTTGATTAGCGCCGCTAAATTATCACCGTTTTGCGGGTAACAACTGACACCAACACTGATTTGAAGTTGCAACTCAGGACGGTGGCAGACTTTCTCAGCTAAGCTTTTGTTCGATTTTGGTGGGGTTTGCATGCAGGTGTATTTTTCTGCAAGCTTTTGACTCGCAATATTGATTTGCTCAAATAGTTTACCTAACACCACTTGGTAATCTTGTGCCGTGTTGATAGGCTCTAAGCAGATGATAAACTCATCGCCGCCAAGGCGGCAGCAGGTATCTGATTTACGGGTTACTTGAGTAATACATTCAGCAAGTTGCTGCAGTATTAGATCGCCAATATCGTGGCCGTAGTGATCATTAGTGAGTTTAAATTTATCGATATCAATAAATAGCAGGGCTAAGCCTTGGTGTTGTCGTTGGCATCGGCAAATACTCTTGTTGACGATACTTTCAAATGCACGGCGGTTATACAGGCCGGTGAGTTCATCATGCTCTGCAATATGTTGTAGTTGTTGATGTTGAGACTGTAGAGCTTTGGCTTGCTGCGCAACTTCGTTCGTTAATGCTTCTTTACGGCGAGTAATATTGGCCAGTGAGGATTTCATTATATTGTAGTAGTTGCCCAAAGTTTTAAATTCGTTGTTATGGGGAACAACGACCTTGCTGTCTAAATTTCCCTTGGCCATTTTACGAAATTCAACAGCGAATATGGCTAGCCCTGCTCGCATACGGCTTAAGGTAAACCCATTAATTGAGATAACTAGCAAGGCGATAATGATGAGGGTCGCAGCAACAATAAACAGCAGTTTTTGTTGGGCAGATTCAGCATTGTCGATAACGAGATGTTGTAGCTGTGTCAGCTCTTCCCCCATGGAAAGCATGGTTGTATTGAGTCGAGCGGTTAGCATGCCTGTTGGAGTCAGTATGCTGGTATCTTGTGTGTGAGTCGGTGCATTTTGAGCAAGGTGCAACAAGTTGTTTAGGCTGGTATTAAGGCGCTTAATGTTGTTGATCAGCATTTGCTCTTGGGGATGTTCAAGAGAAATAGATTGTAATAGCTGACCTAATTGGTGCCGTGCTTGTTCTGCTTGTATTTTTGCTTCATTGTCTTGATATTTTTGAAGCAGCCATAGTTTACCGGTTAAGCTGGCGATGCTATGTTCAATTGCTAGTACCTGTTGAAGTTTATTATAGCTGTAGCTTTGTACCTCTTTTAGCCCTAATAAATTAATGCCAATCATAACCAACATAAAAATAGCGAGTATGAGTTGGATAATTAGCTGGCTTTTAATATTCATTGGTTAATTTTTCACCGCGCTACTAGTGAGTAATACTTGATTCAAATATCTATCGTCAATAAAAGCACGATAATCAGGCAGCGGTTTATCGTTAACAAGGTTTGCTGCCTTTGCCCATCTTGCTTGGGTTTGTAAATTTGAAATCAAGGCGCTATTGAGGGATAAACGAAATATATAATCATTCCATCCCCAGTCTAGTTGTTGCTGTGAAATATTGAGGTATTGGCTAATCACCTCCTTAGCTTCTTCGGGCTTAGTAGCGATATATTGGCTAGCCTTTTGTAAAGCGAGCAATATATTTTTCATCTGCTGATTACTTAGGCGATGTTGTTTTTTAGCGATTAAATTAAAACTCAAATTATAGCTGCCTTTGGTATTTAAGGTACTGATCTGATCCTGATGTGTTTTGTGTAGGCGATAGCCGTAAGGCTCCCAAATTGAGATAGCATCAACGTCACCGGCTAGCAACGCAGAGGGTAGATCCTGTGGCGACATATAGATTGGAGTGAACGGCGTATTAGCGTTGCCGGTCATGATGAGATACGCGTGCAAAAAAAACTCGCTAGCGCTGGATTTCACTATGCCGATCCGTTTCTGGCTTAGCTGTTTGGCTGAAGTAAGTTGGCTAGTGCTGAGGGACAACAGCTTTATATCGTTATCGGATTCAACAAAACTGGTGATGATACTAAAGTCACTGCGTTTAAAACTGTTGAACATCACCACAGACTCTGAACTGGTCGCTAAATCTACTTCGTCATTTATGAGCATTTCAAAACATAGGTGTCCACCTCTAATAGGTTGTAGCTCTACGTACACATCGAGCTCGTTAAAGAAGTCAAGCTGCTGAGCGATGATGATTGGCGCAGATAATGGTGTAGTCGATAGGGCTATTTTCACTGGGGTACGCTGAGGGGAAGTTGGTAAAACATCCGGTTTTAACAACACGATAGTGATAAATATGACAGCAATTAACAGTACGCCTTTTACTAAGGTTGAATTCATCAGTGTTTTTGTATGCGTTATGGTTAACCTTATAAATATAGTGGATATAGGAGGAGCTGCCTGACTTGTGGGGGAAAATTACCATTAAAGCAAGTCATTTTATTGTCTGTTACTTTGACAAAAACCGCTTTGTGAACAAGGTTTATAACATCAACGATAAAAACTCTGTTAAAAGAGGCTGGCCATGGATTCTATTAACGAATTGTTTCGCAAGATAAAAATATCTAGTCGTCTGTTTTTGATGCTGGGCTTATCTATTTTAGCTACCGCCATCATGTTTGTTTTTGCATTAATTTCGATTGAACAGTTATTGATGCAAGAAAAAGAAGCAAAATTATCCTCTTTGGCCGATGTGGGTGAAAAGGTGATTGCAGGATTTTATGAGCAAGCTCAGCAGGGGGTGATGACTGAAGAGCAAGCTAAAGCGGGTGCGATTGCGGCATTGGATAAACTTCGATACGCAGGTAAAGAGTATTATTGGACGATCGATCGCCAAGGCATGATGGTACAACACGCTTTTGCGAAAAAGTTGGTCAATACCAATGTACTGGGTATGAAAGATCCAAACGGGGTCCGATTGTTTCAAGAGATGGTTACCGGTACCGCTAACAGTGAGCGAGCTAAAGTCGAGTATATGTGGAATCGTCCTGACGCCACTGAGCCTAGTCCGAAAATGAGTGTGGTAAAACGTTTTGAGCCTTGGGGCTGGATCACCGGTACGGGTATCTATGTTGATGATATTGAAGAGCAAAAATATGCTTTTACTTGGCAATACTTGCTAGTAGGCGCCTTAGTATGGCTACCTGTGGTATTGATTCTGTTTGTGATTATTCAGAGCATTTCGCGGCCCATGCAGCAAACCATACAAGCTTTTGAAAATATCGCCCGCGGCGAAGGCGATTTGACGTTAAGGCTAAAAGAAAATGGCGCCGATGAGCTCAAAGACGTCGCCGAACGCTTCAATGCTTTTATTAGTAAAATCCAGTCAGTAGTGGCATCGGTCGCGGATTCTGTTGGCCATAGTCGAAGCTTAGCTGTCGGCCTTGCTGATATTTCAGCGCAAGCAAACCGTGTCACTGACAGTATGCAAACCGAAACTGAAAGTGTCGCAACAGCAATTAATGAGATGTCCATGGCCGCGTCTGAAGTTGCTTCTAATGCGCAGTTGGCTGCGGACAGTGCATCAAGTGCTGATACGGAAGCGGACAGAACCACACAAGTGGTTGACGGTGCGGTGTCTAAAATCAATGTGTTATCTGAAGAGTTGGAAACCACATCTGTGGTAGCCCAGGAGCTGCAAGTTAACTCAGCCAAAATTGGTCAAATCCTTGATGTGATAGTCGGTATTGCTGAGCAAACTAATTTGCTGGCGCTTAATGCCGCCATTGAAGCTGCAAGAGCCGGCGAGGCGGGTCGCGGCTTTGCTGTGGTTGCCGATGAGGTGCGTACACTGGCTAGTCGTACTCAAGAGTCGACCCAAGAAATTAACGGTATTATCGATGCGATTAGAGACTCCATTGATAATGTTAATAATTCAGTGGAGCGGGCTAAGGTGCAGTCGAGTGAAACGGTCAGCGAAACCTCAGAAGTTGTAGAGGCGCTGCATGTGATTAAATCATCGATTAAACAGATCTCTGATATGAATATTCAAATAGCTGCTGCCACTGAAGAGCAAAGTGCGGTCATTGCCGAATTGAATATGAATGTGACCAGAATTAATGATATTTCGCTCGAAAACCAGCAAAAAAGTGTGCAGATAGGCGACTCTAGTGAGCAGATCCAGCAGGGGTCTTCTCAGCTTGAACAGTTAGTTTCTAGCTTTAAGGTATAAACTTGGTGGCCAAACCCGTCAATTATTTATGGCGGGTTTGGTCTTGCATGACTTCTAACACGTCATCATATTTTATATTGTACTGACGAGATAGGTTGATAATCTTAGTCTTAAACGTTTGTACATTTTCTTGTTTGATTATGTATTGCTTTTTTTCATCAATAAGCTGATTAATACTCTCTTGCAGTATTAACATTCTTCTTAAACTAAAATCTTGATCACGTAAATAACTAATCACTTGCTCTTTATTTCGGGCATTTGATAATGAGCTGGTATTCTTTTTGTTTAAGCCGTAACTGTCTAATGCAGCTAATGCATGTTCTACGTCATAATTTCTATTCATATTTAGAAAGGCTCAGTGTTCTCGCGGATATAATAATTTAAACGTCCGTTGACAATGTATATCAATAAATTAACCAGGTTGTAAATAGAAAATATAGCATAGAATTTATATTTTTATATAAATAGCAAATTTAAATTCGGTTTGGCTATTTAAGCGTTAACCAAGTTAAATGCCGCCTAGAGTTTGTCGTTTAAGTCACCCAGTTGTCATCAACACTCGCTATGATCTAGCGGCTTGCTAATGGTGGTCATAGGAGAAGAGCAATCTTTTAAACGGCAAAAGGCTGGTAGGTGTTAAATCATCAAACTTACCTAGTAGGTCTGTATCAACCAAAATTTACTTGTGAAAGCTCAATTGACCCTAGGCAGGCATAACCTCAACGGCTATGCTTATGTTAAAGCTAACATTGTTTACCCTCGTCAATCTTTTGGATGGATTCAAGTATGAAAGTAGTAAAGTGGATTTTAATATCAGTGCTGCTGGTATTTGTGGCCTTAGCGGCTTATTTAACGCTGATTTTTGACCCTAATGATTTTAAACCGCAAATCGTAAATGCAGTCAAAGAGCAAACCGGTCGCACCTTGACGATTAAAGATGATTTAGATTGGACATTCTTCCCCTCGGTTGGCATTAAGCTTGGCGCAATTACCTTGTCGAATCCATCTGGCTTTAGCGAAGATATGTTGTCGGTCAATGAAATTATCGCCGAAGTTGCGCTGATGCCATTGCTGAGTAAGCAAGTTGAGATTGAACAGATCAGTTTAGATGGTTTAACAGTCAATTTAGAGACCTATAAAGACGGCCGCGGTAGCTTTGATGGCTTAGCGGGTGAAGGCAAAACCACTGATAAGCCGGCTGACACGGGAGAAGTTAAACAATCTGGTGGGGTAGCACTAGCCTCATTAGATATCGGTGGCATCAATATTACTAATACAACAGTGAAAACCTTTGATGAAGTCACTGGTGTACGTCAAATATTTGAGCTAGCAAGTTTACGTTTAAGCCAATTTACCCTTAATGAGTTTGCTGACTTAACCTATGAATTTAAAGGTGAGTTACCAGATATGCTGGTAACAAGCCAAGGTGAAGGTAAAGTGAAAATAACCAATGACTTTACTGAGTATGAGCTTGTTGGCCTGAACATTAAAAACACGGTCGATGGTAAATCGATACCCGCAGGCAAAATGAATATAGACCTTACTACCGATATGAAGGTCAATGTGACGCAGCAAAAAGCCAGTGTTGAGCTTAAGTCCTTCAAGGCGGATGATATTGAAGCTAGTGGTAAACTTGAAGTTGCCTATGGCGGTAAGGTGCCGCAGGTTGATGCTAAATTGGATGTCGGTGCAATGGATGTTGATCGTATTTTGGCTAGCATGCCCGATAATCAAGCTGATAGCCAAGCCGATAAAAAACAAACAACACAAATTAATACCGCGCAAGTCGAGCCCGATTTAAGTGGCCTTAAGGCGGTGAATGGCACGTTTGAGATGACGATTAAGTCAATTAAGGTGAGCAATTTAACCACAGAAAATTGGCTAATGGACGTGTCATTAAACAACGGCGTGCTTGGGTTAGATAAACTAAGCGCTGATTTATATCAGGGTAAGCTTCAAGCGTCAGCGAAACTTGATGGTAGAGGTAAAGTGGCAAAATATCAGTTTAATAAGCAAATCAAAGGGGTACAAATTAGGCCATTATTAGTTGATGCCGCTGAAATCGATATGCTCGCTGGTGTCACTAATTTTGAATTAACTGGTAGTGGCAAAAGTTTAATCGCTGATAACATCAAGCGAAACTTAAATGCCAAAGGTCGGTTTGCGGCTGAAGATGGTGCACTTTACGGTGTGAATATTCCGCAAATGATCCGTGAAGCACAGGCAAAAATGTCAGGTGACTTTGCCAGCCAAAATAATGAAGAAAAGAAAACCGATTTCACCAGCTTAACTGGCAGCTTTACAATGGCTAATGGCCAGTTGAACAACCCAGATCTCGAGATGGCATCACCGTTAATTCGTTTAGCGGGTAAAGGTGGTGCGAATATTTTAAATGAATCGATTAATTATTCGTTAACTACTTCTGTCGTCGGTTCCCTTGAAGGCCAAGGTGGCGGAGAGCGTGATGCTCTCTATGGTGTGGAAATTCCATTTGCTATTACTGGTAGCTTTACTGAGCCAAAATTTGCTTTAGATACCGCAGCATTGCTAGATTCTAAAATTAAGCAGGAAACTGATAAGCTCAAAGACAGCTTATTTAAAAAGCTAGGTGGATTTTAGCGCTAGCTTTATGCTGATTGGTAGTAGAATAAAACGATAGCGTAAAGTCACTTAAATGACCAAAACCAAAGACAAAAAAGGTTGCCATGGGCAACCTTTTTTATTACGAGCTTTAAGGGGTTAAGGTGCGTGAGTTAACCCGTAATAGGCGTCAGTTAGCGGTTAAACGCGATTACCGGTGACATTCACGTATAACGTTAACTTTTGTCCTGGCTGCAGGTATTTTTGTTGATCTAAGCTGTTCCAACGAACAAGATCGCCCACTCTGACTTTAAACTTAGAGGCAATACGTGCTAACGAGTCGCCAGAACGCACCGTATAATTAACGGTTCTAGTGACACCTTGGCTATTTGCTGCACCTTGGGTCCAAATTACCATTTTCTGGCCAACCCGTAGCGGATCGGAAGGGGCCATATTATTCCAGCTTGCCAGTTGGCTTACCTTGACTTTGTGGTCCTTAGCAATTTTCCACAGCGAATCGCCTGAGCTAACGTGGTAGTCAATTTTAACCCCTTTACGCTGGCGATTTTGTTGACTAGTTAGTCGTTGATCCGCGCTAAGGTCATATTCGCTAAGATCCTGCGAAGCGACTGGTATCAATAAATGTCTACCGGCAATAATGGTATTACCATTGAGGTTATTGACTGCTTTTAACGCTGATGGCGTGGTATGGAATTTTTGGGCAATAACGCCCAAACTGTCACCTGATTTAATTTGGTAACGTTGCCATTTTAGGCGAGATTTAGCGTCGGTTTTGGCCAGTTCGGTTTTGAATGCCGCAGCTTTCTCAATCGGTAACACCAGCTTGTGTGGCCCATCTGGCGCTGTGGCCCAACGGTTATAACCTGGGTTGAGCTGATGTAATTCGGTAGTTGTTAACCCGGCAATATCAGCGGCAAGAGCTAGGTCTATTTGGCTACCAATATCGACCACTTCCAATTGCGGTTCATTGGCAATAGGGGCAAGTTCAATACCATATTTATCCGCATGTTGAATCACGTCAGCAAGAGCCAGCAGTTGCGGTACGTAGCGACGGGTTTCAGTAGGTAATCTTAGTGACCAAAAGTCATGGGATTTACCTTTACGCTTGTTGTTGCGTACCGCATTGTTCACTCGACCTTCGCCGGTATTGTAAGCCGCGATAGCATACAGCCAGTTTTCACCGGTGCGACCATACAGATATTCCATCATGTCCATTGCAGCCACTGTGGCAGCGGGGACATCACGGCGTCCGTCATACCACCAGTTCATTTCTAAGCCAAAGTGTCTGGCCATTGGCGAGGTAAACTGCCAAAGACCTGATGCAGCACCATGGGAGTAGGCGAACGGATCGAATGCACTTTCAACAATCGGCAATAACGCAAGCTCAATGGGTAGGTTACGCTTTTCAACTTCTTCAACAATCAGGTACATGAAAGGCTTGGCGCGCTCAGATACCCGGGCAAGATGTTGTGGATTCTTGATATACCAATCACGATATTGATTGACCAGCTTTTGATCTGGCACTGGCATGGTTAAACCAAGACGAATACGCTGCCAGACGTCAGTTACGGCGATAGGTTGTTCGATTTCAACGGTTGGGGTGACTTTAGGTGGCGTAACAACCACAGGAGCTTGGGGTTCAGCTGGCAGCTCAGGTGATGTTTGACAACCACTTAGCAGCAGGACTCCTCCTGTGATAAACAAGATAGGTAAGCGCATCTAAATATTTTCCTCAATGGTGTCCCTCTCTGTCGCGTTTATGTACACGCGGGGGACTTAGTTTAGCCGAGCATTGTAAAGCATTTCTTAGGCTGTGTCCTTCCATTGCCGTAATAACGCGAAAGCCTGCACGGGATCCGAGATTTCTGTCTGAAAATGCTGTGATAGTGAGGCTTGGATCTTATCGTCATCACAACGAAGAAATGGGTTAATTGCTAATTGATCTGGCAAGCTAGTCGGTAAAGTAGGGCGTTGTTGTTGCCTTAGCTGTTGGCACCTGGCCTGAAAGCGTTGTAATGCTTGGTTACTTGGGTCAACTTGGACTGCAAACGCTAGATTGCTGAGGGTGTACTCGTGGGCGGGGTAGAACAGGGTATCGCCCGCAAGGCCGGCCAGTTGACTTAATGAGGCATGCATTTGTGCTGCTGTACCTTCAAATAAACGCCCGCAGCCGCCACTAAACAAGGTGTCACCGCAAAATACGTGATTAGCCAGTTTATAAGCGATGTGACCTAATGTATGACCAGGCAAGTGCATGACCTGCACCTTAAGGTCCTCCCCAAGATCAATTTGTGTGGTATTGACATCAATAGGCTCGGTTATACCACTGATTTTTTCGCTGCTAGGGCCATATACTGGAAGCTCAGTGGCACTGTAAGCTTGCAGTTTAGCGATGCCTCCGGTGTGGTCTTGGTGATGGTGGGTGATTAAGATACCGTCTAGCTGGATCTGTTGCTGGCTGAGGTAGTTAATGACCGAATCGCTACAGCCAGGATCGACAACATAATATCGATTAGACTTGGTGATGTTAATTAACCAAATATAGTTGTCATTGAAGGCCGGAATGGGAGTCACTTGAAGCATTGTTCACCTTTGTCACGCTTTTTAGCTGATGAAGATCAGTTTACTGAGCAAAGCGGTTGCTTGTATAGCTTTTTAGCTATTTAATAAAAGCAGTCATGGCAAGGTTATTGGATATGTTAAACAGGAGGCAGGATTGACAATAAGCAACGCGCATCCCGCCATCTGTTGGCAGGATTTACCTAATGGCATTGTCATCCAAGAATCGATTGAAGAGCGGTTAGCGCCTTGGTGGCCGAAAGTGTTTGGTTATCATATGTTGAGTATAGGCCCGCTAAGCCAACAAATAGAAAAGCCACAATTACCGATTGGCAAAGAGTTTTCCTTAGCGCCGAAATCTTTGGTGTCTGTCGTTGGTGACTATCATCATTTACCGATTCAATCTTCAAGTATCGATGCGATTGTCAGCAGTTTTTTGCTTGAATTTGATAGTGACCCATATCAATTACTGCGCGAGTCAGACCGAGTATTAATCGCGGGCGGCTATCTGTTTATTATTGGTTTTAACCCTTTAAGCCCGGTATTTACTGGCAAACTCTTTCCCGCTTATCAAACCAAAGTACCTTGGTGTGGCCACTTTTTTCGCCCATCACGGGTAAAAGATTGGTTGGGGTTATTAGGCTATCAAGTCTTGGCCGATGAGCGATTGCTGTATCACCATTTAATGACTGAGGTTCATGTTGGCAGTATTTGGCAACATGCCCTTGAAGCTTGGCTGCCAAGTAGCGGCTCAGTGTACATCATTGTGGCGCGTAAGTTAGAAAGTCCATTGACCCCGATTCAGGAAAAGCAGAAAGTGCGCCAGCCTAACTGGGCGACGGCACCAACAGCGGGTCGAAATACACATGCAAAAGTAGATAACTGATCTCATTTATGCGAATTACGTTAAAGCAGTTGGCGATATTTGAAGCCATCGCGCGGACAGGCCAAGTGGCAAAAGCCGCGCAACAAATGAATTTATCAGCACCGGCCACCTCGATGGCATTGGCAGAGCTAGAAAAGCAGATAGATGCACGCTTATTTGAGCGCATTGGCAATAAGCTACGCTTAAATTCTCAAGGCAGTTTGTTACTGCCGTTAGCGACCGAAGCCATTCAAAAAGTAGAGCAGATAGAACATCTATTTAATGCTCCTGAGCAGAGTTTGCATGGCACTTTAAATGTGGCCGCTAGCTCCACCATAGGTAACTTCTTATTAGCCAAAAAGTCGGTGGCATTTTGTCAGCAACATACTGGGGTAAAGGTAGATTTAGATATCGACAATACCCATGCAGTCATTGATGCGGTATTGGAGTTTCGCAGCGAAATAGGGTTTATTGAGGGCGATTGCGTCGATAGTCGCTTGAAGGTGCAGCCTTGGCATCGCGATAAGCTCGTGGTGTTTTGTCATCCAGCGCACCCGTTAGCGGGTAAAACGGTACAACCTGAGCAGTTAAATGATCAATTTTGGGTGATGCGAGAGGCCGGCTCTGGCACCCGAGATTACTTTATTCGTAACGCCAATGCGCTCAATATTCGCGTGCAAGAACGCTTTAGTTTTTCTACTCCTGAAGCCATTAAACAAGCGGTGAAACAGGGCGCTGGGCTTGCCGTTTTGTCAGAACTAACGGTGCAAAAAGAGGTTAATCGTAAAGAGCTTGCCGTGATTAATGTTGAAGGGTTAGCCCTAAGTCGGCAGTTTTATTTGATTCGTCACAAAAGTCGACAACGCACGACATTATCTGATGCGTTTGTCGAGTTTTGCGAGAAATCGGGTATGGGATCAGAGGTAGACTAGATCTGCTGTAGATAGCCGACATCATCTTGTTGCGGTTTTGCTTCAGCAGCTTGGCGGGCTAAGGTGTCGCAACGCTCATTTTCAGCATGACCAGAGTGGCCTTTAACCCATTGCCAGTCGATTTGATGTGGTTGAATCGCCGCATCAAGCCGTTGCCATAAGTCGACATTTTTGACTGGTTGTTTGGTTGAGGTGAGCCAATTATTGCGTTTCCAACCATGTATCCACTGAGTGATACCTTGGCGCATATATTGGCTATCGCTGGTCAGGGTAATGTTGCACGGCTCATGCAGCGCTTCAAGGGCGATGATGGGGGCTAGCAGCTCCATGCGGTTGTTGGTGGTAAGTTTAAATCCATCGGCGAGCTCTTTAACGTGGTGTTTGTAGCGCATGACTACACCATAGCCGCCGGGACCTGGGTTACCTAGGCAAGAACCATCGGTATAAATAGAGAGTTGTTTCAGTCCGCTCATCAAGTTGTTACCATAGCGTCATGTTGGCAATAACGTCATATTTTCACTTAATCGTATAGTAAAGTCATGAATTTAATCTCTAATGCAAAGCGACAGGTTATTTTAGATACAGAAACCACAGGTATGAACCAAGGGGCTGGACCGGTTTTTGTTGGCCACAGGATCATTGAAATTGGTTGTGTTGAAGTCATTAACCGTAAACTCACTGGCCGCCATTATCATGAATACATTAATCCGATGCAGTTGATTGATGAAGAGGCGATTGAGGTTCATGGTATTACTAACGAATTTGTCGCCACTAAACCACGATTTCATGAGATTGCTCAGTCGTTTCTTGAATTTATTGATGGTGCTGAAATTGTCGCACATAACGCGCCGTTCGATATCGCGTTTATGGACCACGAATTTTCGCTATTAAATCCCACCGGCCCGAAAACCGACAGCATTTGTCAAATTCTCGATTCCCTCGATATTGCTAAGTTTTTACATCCAGGGCAAAAGAACAACCTAGATGCGCTATGTAAGCGATATGGTATTGATAACTCTCGACGTGACCTTCACGGCGCATTACTCGATGCCGAGATCTTAGCTGACGTCTATTTGGTCATGACAGGGGGGCAAACCAAGTTTGACCTCAGCAGTGATAAGCCTGGGCAAGAAGCGGGTGGCATCCAACGATTAGATGCTAATCGAGCGCCACTTAAAGTGATCGCTGCTTCTGCCGATGAACTAGTAAGGCATGAAGAAAGATTAGACCTAGTTGCCAAATCAGGACAGTGCATCTGGCGGGGATAAACGTAAACTCTATGAAAAAATGGATAACTAACATCGCGTTGATATGGGCATTGCTGCTTTCCCCTGTTTTTGCAGACACGGTTGTGCCTTCTCATCAAGCGAGTGAGTTAAAGAATCGTTTTCGTATCGATCACATGGTTGAGAGTGTGACGCTATTTATTCAGCGCCAATACGGCAGTGCGCCAGTGGTGATAGTGTTACCTGATGGCAGTAAATGGTATGCCAATCGCCACCCACAAGAGGTGAAATGGGTTGATGGCTTAACTGGCGATATTGTTACCATAGAAAACCCTATGCCTGGTCCATGGCAGTTACTTGGTCGCGTTGTAGAAGGCTCTGAAATCCAAAAGGTCTCGGCGCTCGCCATTGATGTTGAGGATATTCCACAACCTTTATATCAAGGTGAGCGAATTAAACTCACCGCTCAGTTAATGGCCGATGAGCAGCGCATGCGCATGCCTGGGCTCGATTATTTAGTGGATTGGACGGCTAAGTTTGTCAGTCAGCATCAGCCTGGCGAAGAGAACTTTGCCGCCGGTACCATCGTTGTTGGCAGTTATAACGACAATGGTGAAAAGCTAGATGAAGCGCCAGATGATGGCATCTTCACCGGCGATATTAATCTTAATCAACCTTGGGGACATTACACCCTAGAGGTCAAAGCGGCGAACAATTTATTTGAAAGAGTAGCCAAGCAAGAGTTTGAGCTTAAGCCGATGCCTGTTGAGATTGAGGTGATAGAGCCTGAAGATCCGTTAACAGGCCGCTGGGCATTAGCAATCAATATTGATGACAGCCAGTTACAGCTAAAAGATACCTTATTTGAGTTTGATTTAGTTGGACCTGCTGGGCTGCAACTTACCCTTGACCATCGAGATATCGAGCAGAATCAAAGCCAATTTCTGTTACCGCAAGTCTCAGCTTTTGGTAGTTATCGAATAAAGTCTATTGCCGCCAGTACCACGCTGACAGGCCGAGAAATCTACCTTAAATTACCTGAGCAGTTCTTTAATTTAGTGCGTCCACCCGATCCGCCACCAACCGAAGAAGAGCTTGCAGCGATTGCAGCAAAAAAAGCGGCGGCTGAAGAGCAAAAAGCAAAAGATGATGCTTTGTTCTGGATTATTACCATCAATACCATTTTGGTGATTCTAGGAACCATTATTTTGCTGATTTGGCGTAAGCGCCAGAATCTTAAAGAAGCGTTAGCAGTGACGGCTGCGCGCTTAGAAAAAGAACGAGCTAAAGAAATAGGCCCTGCATTGGACGAAATTGATTTGACCATGCCGGAAGACCTGCCTGATCAAAAGCCGAAAAAATCGGCATAACTGTTTATAAGGTTATTTACAGGGCTTTTAACTCGAGCACTAACACGAGTATTAACACGACCGTTAGTGCTCTTTTAGGATAACCATTAGTGCAAAAATGTAGCACTAATATGAGCCTAACTGCGATTA
Organism: Shewanella waksmanii; assembly: GCF_043643685.1. GTDB lineage: Bacteria > Pseudomonadota > Gammaproteobacteria > Enterobacterales > Shewanellaceae > Shewanella > Shewanella waksmanii_A. The sequence continues at coordinate 147,521 of NZ_JBHZSN010000004.1, read as the reverse complement.
TTGATGATTTTTTGGCTGATTGAACAAATTCGTGAAAAAAGTTATTGACGACACTAGGCGGCCTACGTATTATTCACCGCAACTTGATGTGGAGCGGTAGTTCAGTTGGTTAGAATACCGGCCTGTCACGCCGGGGGTCGCGGGTTCGAGTCCCGTCCGCTCCGCCACTCAAGTCAACAAATTTAGTTAGCTGGTTAAGACGTTAATCGGGTAACAAAAGTTTTGGAGCGGTAGTTCAGTTGGTTAGAATACCGGCCTGTCACGCCGGGGGTCGCGGGTTCGAGTCCCGTCCGCTCCGCCAAACATCAAAGCCTTAGCATCTGCTAAGGCTTTTTTGTATCTGCAGCTTTTATCCTAGTCAATCTCCAACTTACCAGCCGCTGAGGCTCGATGACTTAGTTAAGTGTGCATTATCGTTTTGCCGTATCGGTTAATCGCCTTTGCTTAAGGGTTTTAGTTACCCGATCATCGCCATCTTTAGTTCGAGACGAATAATTTAAGTAATAGTGGTTCTATTGGGAAGTTAACAAGCCCTATTGCATCTATTTTTGTTGTGACAGCGAGTAGATGGTTGAGTATTGATTGAAATACTTAATAAAAATAACCAATTTGTCGCAATAATTGGCTCACAAAATCCTTATCTCAACTACAGTTATAAAAGTGTTTAGCGAACTTAATCACACAGCTTAAATTCAGTGATGAACATATCAAAGCAAAACGGTAGTGGCATAATTTAGGGATAGCGGAATATGGTTGAACATCTGTCAGCAATGCTGGGATTGTTAGGGGTTTTATCTTTGTTATGCCAATGGTTGGGGTGGAAGTTACGCTTACCGGCCATTTTACCACTGTTGCTATGTGGCCTTATTCTTGGGCCAATGCTTGGGGTGCTTAATCCTGACGCCATTTTTGGCGATCTACTTTTTCCGATTATCTCTTTGGGCGTAGCGGTTATTTTGTTTGAAGGGGCGTTAACCCTCAACTTTAAAGAGATACAAGAACATGGCCGTATGGTGATCAACTTGGTAACCTTTGGCACGCTGATCACCTGGATCATTATCAGTACTGCAACTTATTGGATTATTGGTTTTAACTGGGAGCTTTCCATGCTGTTTGGCTCCTTAGTGGTAGTGACTGGCCCAACCGTGATTGTGCCGATGCTGCGCAGTATTCGGCCTAATGCGCGTATTGCCAATATTTTGCGTTGGGAAGGCATAGTGATTGACCCGATTGGCGCTTTACTAGCGGTACTGGTGTTTGAATATATTGCTGTGGCAGCCGATCCCACTCAGCATGTCTTACATGCACTAGGTTATATGTTAGGAGCAGGTCTCGGGATTGGGGCGCTTTCAGGTTATCTGGTAGGGCAAATTTTAAAGCGTGAGTTATTACCCCACTATTTAAAAAATACCGCGGTGTTGACCATTATGCTGGGGGTCTTTGTCGGTTCCAATATCATCCAAGAAGAGTCGGGACTGCTGACAGTGACTGTGATGGGGATTTGGCTGGCTAATATGAAGGGTGTCTATGTTGATGACATTATTGAGTTTAAAGAAACACTCACCGTATTGCTGATCTCGGCATTGTTCATTCTATTAGCGGCAAGACTGAATTCCGATGCACTATTTAGTTTAGGTTGGGAAGGCTTATTGCTATTGGCTGTTGTGATGTTCATCGCGAGACCTGTGAGTGTTTGGTTATGTAGTCTTGGCAGTAATCTTGCTAATCCAGACCGCTGGTTTTTAAGCTGGTTGGCCCCGCGAGGGATTGTGGCGGCGGCAGTATCATCTTTATTTGCGATTAAGCTTGAACGCCTTGGTACCCCTAATGCTGAGCTAATTGTTCCCCTAGTATTTTTGATCATTATTGGCACCGTGGTGAGCCAAAGTTTGACGGCTGGCGCTTGGGCACGGTTTTTAGGCGTCGCTTCGGTATCACCCCAAGGTTTTTTAATTTTTGGTGGCTCAAAATTTGCCCGTGAAATCGCCAAAGTGCTGATGCAGAGAAAAGTGAATGTGATCATCTCAGACAATAACTGGGACAATATTCGCCTGGCTAGAATGGATAATATTCCGGTGTATTTCGGTAATCCTACTTCAGAGCATGCGCAAAACCACATGGACATGGCAGGTATAGGGCGGTTGTTGGTGTTGTCTCCCTATCGGCAGTTTAATCCGCTAGTGTCTTATCATTTTCAAGACTACTTTGGTAAAGATCGGGTATTTGGTTTGAACAACAATGACGTCAGTAGTGCCCGCCATCAGCTATCTGAAGATTACCTCAAACGGCTATGTTTATTTGGTGATAGCGTCTCCTACGCGCGTTTAGCATCGACCATGGCTAAAGGTGGGCTGATTAAAGTCACCAACATCACCGACAGCTTTAGTGGTGATGACTTAAAACAGCGATATGGGGAAGGGGTGTTGCCGTTAATGTACATTCAAAATAAGAAAGTGCATGTGATCACCAACCAAGAACAACCCTTGCCTGCGGGCATTGAGCTGATTTATTTGATCACTGCAGAGCAAGCCTCGAGTAGCCAACCCAATAGTGAAACAAGCAGTGACACTGCCAGTGATGCCAGTAGTTAAAGTTTACTCGCTGATAGCAATAGCAGAATATGCTGTGATTATTTGATAATAAAAAAGGAGGCGATTGCCTCCTTTTTGGTAGTTGCTTTATTTAGCAGACTCGCTTAAGTACATACTCGTTTAAGCATATAGTCGCTTAAACACATAGTGCTATGCTGCTTGATGTTGTGAGTCAGTGCTGCTGATTTCAGGTCTAAGCGCTTCAGGCGCAAAGTCATCAACGTTGATCGATTTCATACGGCCAATTTCAGCACGTTTAAGTAGCTCAATCTCTTCTTGGCTTAGTACGCCCAAGGCTTCACCTTGCTCAGCGACTTTATCTAGCCACATAAAGGGTAGGCGTTTGCCCGCAGCCTTGCAGACTTTGTCATACAGTGGCTCACTCGCCAAAATGTCTTTAAAGGTCTCTTCTTGAATACCTACAGCATTATTTGGGCAAGCGGTAAGGAACTGGCCTTTACCTAAGCGATCACGACTAGCACACGGCGTTTGCATGATTTTAGCGACTTTATGATCCAATACATCACTAGGACGTTTGATTGGGCGACCAAATGGGAACATGATAACTCGTAGTACTTTGCCAAGACCCATAGGGAAGTTGTTTAGCAGATCATCCAGTGAGTCCTGTAGTTTATATAGCGCGTCTTCTACAGCCCATTGCACTAGCACTAAATCTTCAGTTTGACGACCTTCATCTTGGTAGCGCTTTAGGGTAGCTGATGCCAAGTAAAGCTGACTTAATAGGTCGCCTAAACGGGCAGAAATACGCTCTTTACGCTTTAAGCTACCACCAAGGGTACCCATAGCTAAGTCTGACAGCAGCGCCAAATTAGCACTAAAACGATTCATATGTTGATAATAACGCTTGGTTTTATCGCTATATGGGCTGTTTGAAAAACGTGACGAGGTTAGACCAAGCCAGAAACTCTTTACAAAGTTACTGATGGCAAAGCCGATGTGACCGAATATGGCCGCATCAAAGTCATTGAGTGCTTTACGCTGATCGGGATCGAACGCTGATTCCATTTCCGCTAACACGTATGGATGACAACGAATTGCACCTTGACCATAGATGATCATCGAACGAGTTAGAATGTTAGCGCCCTCAACCGTAATCGCGATAGGGGCAGCTTGATAACCTCGGCCTAAATAGTTGTTCTCACCTAGACAGACGCCTTTACCACCGTGAATGTCCATGGCATCGATGACGCACTTTTGCATTCTGTCAGTGAGGTGATATTTAACGATGGCTGAAATGACTGAAGGCTTTTCACCTAAATCGATACCTGTTGTGGTTAAGGTATTTACCGCCTGCATTAAATAAGCGTTACCGCCGATGCGTGCCATTGGCTCTTCAATACCTTCAAGCTTACCAATAGGCAGTTTAAATTGACGACGAATACGTGAGTAGGCGCCAGTAGCCAATGCCGCAGTTTTAATGCCACCAGCCGAGTTAGACGGTAGGGTAATACCGCGACCCACAGATAAACATTCCACCAGCATGCGCCAGCCTTGGCCCGCCATTTCTGGACCACCAATGATAAAGCTCAATGGTACGAAAACTTCGTTACCGCGAGTTGGACCATTTTGGAACATGCAGTTCAGTGGGAAGTGACGACGACCTGTTTCAACGCCTTCTAAATCTGTTGGAATTAACGCACAAGTAATACCTAAATCTTCGGTGTCACCCAGTAGTTTGTCAGGATCTTGTAGTTTAAATGCAAGACCTAATACAGTCGCAACCGGAGCAAGGGTAATGTAGCGCTTGTTCCAGGTTAGTTTCATACCAAGCACTTCTTCGCCTTGCCATTGACCTTTACAGACCACACCAAAATCTGGAATAGCACCCGCATCACTGCCGGCTTCTGGGCTGGTTAAGGCAAAACAAGGGACTTCTAGACCTTTTGCTAGGCGAGGTAAATAGTGATCTTGCTGCTCTGGCGTACCGTAGTGCTGCAATAGCTCGCCAGGGCCTAATGAGTTAGGTACCCCCACTGTTGATGCCAGTTCACTACTTAGGCCAGCTAGCTTTTGTAGCACTTGAGATTGCGCATAGGCAGAAAACTCTAGGCCGCCATATTTTTTCTTAATGATCATGGCAAAGAAACCGTGATCTTTTAAATACTGCCAGACTTCTTGGGGCAGATCGGCAAGTTCGTGTGACACTTGGTGTTGGTTGACCATTTTGCACACTTCTTCAACCGGACCATCTAAAAAGGCTTGTTCTTCTGCACTGAGACGTGCTTGTGGGTAGTTGTGTAGTTTTTTCCAGTTAGGGTTGCCCGCAAACAGATCCGCTTCCCACCAAGTCGTGCCCGCTTCAATGGCTTCTTTTTCAGTAGAAGACATTTCAGGCATGATGCCTTTGTACATTTTAAGCAGCGGTCGGGTAATAAAGTTCTTACGCACATTGCTTAGATTTAAAGGAACCGCTACAGCCAAGAAGATTAACCACAACCATGCTGACACAGTATCGGTTAATGTGCCTGCCGCTAGCACCAGAGCTGTGATAACGCTTGAAGTAAGTAAAGATACCCTTAGATAGGCGAGTGCACCTAACGTAAAGATAATGACAAGTGTCCAAAGTAGGGTAGTCACGTTAATTCTCCTTTAATTGCAACCTTCACAGTACAAGCCATAAGACGTTTTTTTTGTTGACCCGTATCACGATTATAGTATGTGGTCTGACCTGTGTCGCATAAAATCTAACCCTATGATGATTTTTATACAAGTCTTTTTTCAAACAATTGTTTAAATAATTTATTCGGTAGTTGGTTTCACTCTATGGGGCAACTAGGTAGAATAGCCCTATAAATAAGAGGTTTACTTTGAGGTTGCGTTAACTATGTGTGAGCTACTCGCTATGAGTGCCAATGTGCCAACGGATATTGTTTTTAGCTTTACTGGCCTAGCCGAGCGAGGAGGGGTCACCGGACCTCATGTTGATGGATGGGGGATCACCTTTTACGAAGGTAAAGGCAGCCGTACTTTTAAAGATGCGCGTCCCAGTAGTGAATCCCATGTCGCCAGTCTGATTAAGTCTTACCCGATTAAAAGTGAAGTGGTGGTCAGCCATATTCGCCAAGCTAATCGCGGTGGGGTCAGTTTAGAAAATACTCACCCATTTACCCGGGAATTGTGGGGCCGCTATTGGACCTATGCGCACAATGGCCAGTTAAGTGATTATGAGCAAAAGTTTCGCGTATCCCGTTACCAGCCAGTAGGCGATACCGATAGTGAATTGGCATTTTGTTGGATATTGCAACAAATCGTCGATCGCTTTGGCGATACTGAGCCTGAAGACATTACCGACGTATATCGATTTGTCGCGACATTAGCCGATGAGATCCGTCAGTTAGGCGTGTTCAATATGATCTTAAGTGATGGCGATCATTTGATGAGTTATTGCAGTAATAATCTGTGTTATATCACTCGCCGTGCGCCTTTTGGTAAAGCAAAATTGATTGATACCGATGTAGTGATTGATTTTGATAAAGAAACCACCCCCAATGATATCGTTACCGTCATCGCCACTCGGCCGCTGACTGATAACGAAGATTGGCATATTCTCGCCCCCGGTGACTGGAAACTATTTGAGAAAGGTGAGCGCTTAATTGACTATGTTGCCCCTATCGCTGAGGCTGACACAGTTTCTCCAGAATAAGGGTTTGGATAGTATTGTAACGCTTAGGCAGTTGACGGTACCGTTGTGAGATAAGGTACAAAGGTTCGGTCACCGCCTGAGCAGTATTATGTACATGCAGTTTATCGTTTTGCGGAAAATAAGCCACAGCACTGTAGGGCAACACGGTAAAACCAATGCCATGGGCGATGGGCAGCAAGATTTGACTAAGTTGATTGATATAACTTGCTGCGGGGATCTGATTAATGGGGATTTGATCCCAACCTGGCTCGTTACATTGCGCCAAATATAACGATAAGTAGTGCTCCGCGTCTGGGTGTTTAACCATACCCAGTTCCATCAAAGTATCAGCATTAATGGTTTGCTGCTGGTAGCTCGCTGGTAGCACTAAACATAAGGGCTCTTCGCCAATCACCTGGCTGCGATATAAATGGCTGTTAGGCAGATGTGTTACCACACCAAAGTCGATGCGTCCTTGTTGAACATCCGAGAGAATACGCTCATTGGGCGCCACTTCTATATGAAACGACATTGCAGGATGCTGCTGTTGCAACTCAATCAGCTTTGGGTAAGCGCTCATGGCTAATGAGCCAGAGCAGGCTAAAGAGCACAGCCCCGCATAAGCATCATCAAAGCCTAAGCTTTCAATCAATTGTTTTTGGTCGCTGGCCACTTTAACAGCGTATTGATAAACCTGCTGACCTTGCTCAGTTAAGTGGAACTGTTTATTACTGCGTTTTAGCAAATCGTAACCACAGGCTTGCTCAAGTTTTTTCACATGTTGGCTGACACCTGGTTGGGTCATATAAAGCGCTTCGGCGGTTTTAGTAAAGTGGCCTATGTCGACTAAGGTTTTAAAGGTATGTAACCAAGCAGGATTCATTGGCAGTGGCACGGTAGTTATCGATTACTGTCGATAATAACGAAAATTTATCTTTAATGGTATTTGTAATAACTAGCCGTCGAAGTTAATCGTCTAACCATTATTTACGCGACCAATCCTTTTAACCCCTAAAAAACCGATAAACCTTTATCAAGGCGCTAACTTAGATTCGTTAATGCTTGGATTCGGCATAAACTTAGCTTTAGGCATAGCTGCTATTTGCAAATGCTGTGGCTGTTTCTCTTGCAATGGCGATGATTCTGCTGCGGGTTTTATCGATTTCTGCATGCAGCGGGTAAAACAACACCATCTCTTGTCTTAGATTACCAATGGTTTCTTTAATGTGGATTTTTCTTAGCTTGCCAGCTTCAACAAACTCTTGTGCATTGGCGGTGCTTAACAAGGTCCAGCCTTTTTTGTGAATCTTATGCAGTAACATGTCATTGTTAGAGACTAAATGCTTGCGATTGCTAATGTTGGCATAGCGCATTTCATTTAATACCGAGTTTTCGGTAAGCAGGAAATCTTCAGTAGTAAGCTCATTAAGATCAATCTCTTGATGAGAAATCCCTGAGTTGACTGATGTGTAAGGCGCATATTGATAGGTGCCTAAGTTAACCACACCCACTTTTGTATTGGGAAAGATTTTGCCAACTGTTGGCATGATAGAAAACAGCGCATCACCCGATTCGATATCTTTTAAACTGGCTGCGCGATCCCGCTGTAACCAGTTTATCGATATCTTGGGAAACTCTCGTTCAATGGCATCATCAATGTCAGACAATAGGCACAGCGGAATGAGATCGTCATGGTGTAACACAATAGAAGTGATATCCGTGGAAAAAGTAGACAAGGCCACGTGATAAAACTCTTTTGATTGGCGAGTTAAATTGTCGGCTCTTGGGTACAGGTGCTCGCCATATCGAGTTGGCATCACAGCTTTGCCTTGGGTTTCAAACAGCTCAAACCCCAAGGTGTCTTCTAGGGCTTTGACTCTTTCGCGAACAGTCGCTCTGGTTTTATTGGTCGCTCTGGCGGCTTTGCTGTAGCTATTAAGCTCGTATACCGCTTTAAAACATGACAGCTGCTCCAAAGTTATCATCGCTTGCCCTTATTTATATGTACGTGTTTTCCATACATTATGTATTCGTGTGTATCTGTTATCAAATCTATTATGGGCGCAAATCGGTTAACGCGGCCCTGTAATTCGCTATTTAGCAGGCACAACACTTAAGGATTCAAACATGAAACTAACTTCGCTCGCATTGGTTGTCTCACTATCAACATGCTCAGCATTGGCGGTATCGGCAAATGCCAATACTCAGGACAATTCTCAGGACAACTCTCACGAGAATACGAAAGCTAATGCAAAGGCCATGTACTCAACTTCAACGGCAGCTAAAGATCAGGTGACACTCACTAATTGGGCGGATGCGAATTTTAATCATTGGTCATTTCAGAACATGGGGATCCACCCTAACTTGATGGTACCCCGTGATGGCAAGGTATCAATGCTAGCTGAAAACTTAGATCCAAGTATTGCAGCACTCAAGTTTGACTATGCTGGCCAGCAATTTACGGTTAATCAAGCCATGATAAATGATCGAACTGATGGTTACGTGATTATTAAAGATGGCCAAGTGGTACATGAACAGTACTTTGGTACCTTTGGCCCAAAAGATCATCACATGTGGGCTTCAAGTACAAAATCATTGGTAGGTCAGGCGGTTGGCTTGCTGGTAGAACAGGGTAAACTTGATCCTAATAAAACGGTAGATAGCTATATTGAAGAATTAAAGGGGTCTCATTTTGGTGAGCAGACGGTAAGAACCGTACTGAACATGACATCGGCATTAGATTACAGCGAAGATTATGCCAATATCAGCCCCGGCACCATGCACTATGAGTATTTTCGCCGTTTAGGCTTAGTGCCAGCCTATGACTTAATGAAGTTAGACCCCACCAAAGATGACACGCCAAGAGGCTTACTGGAATTTGCGCCGCAGTTTAAGCAAAATCCAGATCTCGCTGTTAATCACAAATATGAATACCATTCGCCCAATGTGGATGTGGCGGGTTGGTTAATTGCGCGAGTGTCAGGCCAGCCGTTACACCAGTTTATTGCTGAAAATATTTGGTACAAGCTGGGTGTTGAACACGATGCTACCTTTATGACTGACATGACTTACACACCTGTCGCCACAGGCGGCTTTACCTCAACCTTACGCGACTTTGCCAGAGTAGGGATCGCGATGGCAAACCACGGTAATTACAATGGCCAGCAAGTATTTTCAAAAGCTTGGTTAGCTGACACTTTCGCACTCACCGATGATGAAAAAGAGCATATGCAGCGCAGCATCTACAAAAGCAAAGAGGCTGGTGTGTATGACGAATGGCTAGAAGGGTACAAAAACTACTTATGGGTGCATGATAGTAAAAAAGGCATCGCCACATTCCGCGGCGTGTTTGGCCAGCATCTGTATATTAACCAAGAACAAAATTTAGTTATCGCCACGTTCTCATCTGCAAAGTCAGCATCAAATGCAGCAAGGGCAACCAATAAACCGAGATTAGCTGCGTTTGAAGCTATTGCAAACCACTACCAGCAGGAAAGCTCTCTTGCAAATCTAGACAAGTAATAAAGCAAATCAAGGTTAATAATTAATCTAAGTAACCTAAATAATGTAAGTGCAGTAAGCGATGTAAGAGATGTGAGAGGTGTGAGAGTTGTAAGCTAGCTGCAAATCAACTTGCCTACTTTTATCAGTAGGCAAGTTTGAGCACAGCGCTAATAGGTTTTTCTAAGCTTGGTAAACATAAGCTCAAATAAGCTAAGCATTCGCTAATAAGCCACTATCAAATACTAAACGGCCAATGATTAAGATGCCCAACTTAACGTTAATAAGCACCTGCTGAGTAGTGTAGCTCATAACTATGGCTGTAAATCTCTAAAATATTGCCAAAGGGATTTTTTAAATCATGTGATAGTTTTTTCGCTTGGGTAGTAATATCGGGGGCATGGTTTTTTACCTTTGTGTAGGAGATGGATGTTAAAGATTAGACTGTTGTAAGTGCAAACTACCTTAATGTTATTTAAACCAAACTCCAAAGCGTTAGATATCGCCTTATTCGGCGATATCATTTAACGTTAGAAAGTCAATGAGTCAACGCTAAGACTCTTCCGTTAGAACTAACCTTAATTCAACGAGAAGCCAACACCATATGAATCTGATTTGAAGTCGTAGTTAGAGATGGTCGACCCATATCCACTTTCGTACATAATGTACCCTTTTAATCTACCAAAAATAGGAAATGTAAAGCTAGTTTCGTAGTAATTCTTCTCAAATGGATTTCTTACTAACATCCGTAATGTAGTATTTTCAGTGATGTTGTACAATGCTTCCATTTCAAAGTTGCCAAGAAAATCTTCTATATCTGGGTTGTAATCCGTCTTATCACTAAACCTTACCCAAGGTTTGACTCTTACATATCCATGCTCCCCTTCATACTTAATATCCAAGAACCCTCTGTTCCAGCTTACTTCATTAGTACCACCCGCACCATTTGATTGATGTTCCACCCCTAGAGATAAGTTTAGTGAATCCAACATAGTGTACGAGTAAAAAAGTGCAGGGTTGAAATCGTTATCTCTGAAATAAGCGCTCTTTTCATACGCTTCCCAGTTTGAACGCTGTGTGTAAGCCAAAAATAGGCCATTTGAATCATTTCCATAGATTGAATACTTAAGGCTAAACTGAAATTGAATTAGGGTGTCATTAACATCACCGCCGTTAGGGTTCATTGGTGCAAAACGTTTCTGATTCACATTTTTTTCATGATAGTGAGGTAAAAAGTAATTATCTTTATACTTCTCTATTGCAAAAGCATCTATAGAAAAAAATGATATTATTACAATGGGAATATACCTTTTCATATTTAACTTTACTCCTTTTATTAGTTTATATCTTTTGCGTTTAGTTTAGTGTTGTTTAAGTTTCTTGCCTATATGATGTTATTTCGCGGCATAGTGTATGATGTCAGTTTGTTTAGTAGGCTATTAATTCAATCAACTGATTTTATATTTTATTTACAGCTCGCCTGTAATACGTTTGTTCAGCGCCTAAATCTAGTAGATGTTTTCGTGGAGTTTAAGTGAATTTATATTACAAATAACGATTGTCGCGTTCTCCATACACCAAACTATTGAAAGAATACCTCGTATTAGTGGACGAAACAGGCTGAGCAATTCGAAATGATAAGCGTGGTGCTGTTGATTCACAGGCTTGTGACATACTGAGTAGGTTAAACATACCCTCAGCTAATTGGGTTAAAATCGTCACGGAATTTGGCCAACTTTTCCATGGTCCTGTGGGGACATTGGAAGAGTTTAGCCATTACTGTGAACATCTAAATAAACGAAGGCGACATTTCTCAAATAGTTGCCAGTTTATGCCTGCAAACTAAATTCAAAGGAGAAATATAAAGACAAGGAGAAATATAAAGACAGCCATTGTTTATGGCGAAAATAACAACCTCCGACTATGCTTGATTTGCGCATATAACAAGGAGGTTACATGCCAAGGCCTAGACGAACCCTCATTAGTCTCGAAGACACTGCTTACTATCATTGTTGTAGTCGCGTTGTTCGGCGCGCTTTCTTATGTGGTGATGATAAGTACACCGGCAAAAACTATGACCACCGCCGTGGTTGGATAGAAGCTCAAATCTTGAAACTTACCGAAGTGTTTGCCATTGACGTGGCGGCCTATGCAGTGATGAGCAACCATCTTCATGTCGTCCTTCATATTGATGTTGACCAAGTTAATGCCTGGTCAGATAGGGACGTAGTATTGCAATGGCATAAACTGTTTAAAGGAACTGTCTTAACGCAGAAATTTGCCAAAGGTGAAGTTGTTGAAGAGTACGCAGTTGGGCAGCTTAAACATCTGATAGCAACGTATCGCTCGCGCCTTTGCGATATTAGCTGGTTTATGAGGTGTCTAAATGAGCCTATTGCAAGACAAGCTAATCTAGAAGATAACTGCACAGGGCATTTCTGGGAAGGGCGATTTAAATCACAAGCGCTTCTAGATGAAGCCGCCGTGTTGGCCTGTATGGCCTATGTAGAGCTTAATCCGATACGGGCTAAAATGGCGACTAAACCTGAGCAATCGGACTTCACGAGTATCAAACTCAGAGTAAAAGCAGCACTTACAGGTGAGCAACCTAAACCTCTTTTACCTTTTATTGGTAATGAACGTGCTAACCAACCCAAAGGTATTGCTTTCTCTCTTCAAGACTACCTTGTACTGGTCGATGAAACAGGCAGGGTGATTCGAGACGATAAGCGTGGTGTTATTGATTCACAGGCTTGTGACATACTGAGCCGGTTAAACATACCCTCCGCGAATTGGCTTAAAATCGTCACGGAATTTGGACAACTTTTCCATGGCCCTGTGGGGACATTAGAAGAGTTTAGCCATTACTGTGAACATCTAAACAAGCGAAGGCGACATTTCTCAAGTAGTTGCCAGTTTATGCCAACTAACTAAGTTCAAACGTTCATATCGCTCCTAATTCCTCAGCTTCTTTAACTGAGTTAACATCCCTTGTGCTAAATACAGCCATTAATGCTGAATTTCCTCATATTTGGCTGAATTCTCGTATGAATTTTTTCTGAGGGCGGCATTTAAAGGTACAAATCAATTTAGTCCTTGAGAAGTGCGTGTTAATCCTGCTATGTTTTTGATTAATAATGGCTGGCTTATGTGCATATGGGTTTAAAAATAGGTTATATTTTTCAATTGGTTAGCCATTTAATTCTTACTTTCAATGGACCCGATAAATGTGCTTGTTCTGTTTTGCGGTTGGTATAAAAGTAAAAATCAGAGTGATTGAAAAATTAGTCGCTTTACATCAATAGGTTACATTGATATGTTGAGCGTAAATTAACATTAAAGCAGGGATTTATCCGAGACGCAGGATAATAAGCTGTTAATCGAAAAGGAAATTTTAGTTGGAAGAATCAAAGCTCCTTTCATCTGCATCTGTTTTCAGAGCTATGTATGATGAGAAAAAAGATATTTACGATGTTTTAAGCGAATTTATTAGAGCTATTATAAGCTTTAAATCTTTGTCAATATTTAACTCATTAGAATGTGCAAGCCATATCGAAGAAGAATTTGGATTTCACATTCCAGAAGCAATTATAAATAGCTGCCTTAGAAACAGGCTAGTGAAATCAGGTGACCTTATTCTGCAAGGTGGGTCTTATTCGGTATCAGAAAAATTCAGATTAAATATTAATATCGAATCTGACTTCAGTAGTTCTCGTGATGAATATCTAGAAATAATTAATAGACTATACGAATATTGTTCAAATAAAGGTTTGTTGAGTGTCGACAAAAATGACCTAGAATCTGATTTAGAAGAGTATTTGATACGACCTGACAAAAATAATAAGCATACGAATGATATTGCTAGATATGTTGTACTCCACGAGAATGAGCCAGGTTTCACTGAAAAACTAAATAGAATTGAGGAAGGATTAATTCTGTATACAGGAATTAAATATTCACCAGATCTCTCTACGTTAGGAGTTTGGAGAGGTAATCTCACGATCTTTTTAGATTCTGAGCACCTTTTTAGTGCAGCAGGTTTGAATGGTGAATTATATGAAACTTTGTTTAACGATTTCTATAGTTTAATACAAGAGGCAAACCGAAATAAAAAAGGTGGAAGAATTTCACTAAGGTATTTAGAAGAAACAGATTCGGAAGTTGATAGATTCTTTTACGCTGCTCAAAAAATTGTTGAAAGAAAGGGAACCATAGACCCGTCAAAGACGGCAATGAAAAATATTTGCAATGGCTGTAAGTATGGAAGTGATGTAGTCACAAAGAAAGCCGAATTTTTATCTAGGATCAAAGGACTGAAAATTGAACCAGAAGATAGTGTAGATTATTACTCAAAACCAGAATTTAATGTTGAGAGTGAAGGTGTTTTGGCATCATTGGAGAGTGAGCTGTCTGATAGGAGTGTTAATAGAACGCTTATATCATCTATTTTAAAGATTTTTACAAAAATTAACTATCTAAGAAAAGGGGAAAGTTCTACTGGAATAGATAGAGTGAACTCAATTTTCCTTACAGAAAGTTGGCTACCTCAACGAATGGCTTTTAGTGAAAGTGTATTTGAGGGTAATGGGGCAATACCATTCGCCACAAATATAGAGTTCTTAACTGAAAAATTTTGGTTTAAATTGAATAAAGGTTTTGGTGGTAAATCGAAAAAACCAATTTCATTCGACCCTATCATTAAAGCGAAGTTAATTATTTCATCGCAAGTAAGCCGTTCGGTTTCTGAAATATATAGAGATCTATCGGACAAGCTAAAATCTGGTGATATTAGCAGGGAAACTGTAGCAAGAATACATCATGATATATACCAAGCCCCATCTTTGCCTGAAGATGTAACTATAGATTCTATTGCCATGACCCAGGACGTTTTAGATGAAAACTACATCGAAAAAGTTATAAAAGAAAAGTCACTACTTGAAAAAAGTGCTACTGAAGGGAAGCAAGCTATCGAAGAGCTGAGAAGCATGAAGCATCAGCAAAAGCTAAATAGATATAAACCTATAAAGGTTACTGCTAGAAGGCAGTATTTGATTCTCCGAGTATCAACCTACATCATTCTTCCATTGTTAAGTATCGCATTACTAATATCGATGCACTCATCGTCTGACTCAGCTTTATCAGTAGTCTTTGGTTTGGCTAGTTTGATAAGTTTAGTTGTTTCGATTGTTAGGCCAAAAAGAATTGATAACTATTACTGGAGTTTATCGAAATCGTGGTATCGAAAGTCGATTAATAAAGCATTGCAGCGGACTGGCCGCTGAATGCGGCGTTATTCAAATGGAGATAGCTATGAGTAAACATAAAGAAAATATTCACAATCATATAAACGAGATAGCTAACGAGGTTTATGAGTTTATCCTTGCGAAAGAGCCGGGGTATCCTGACAGGTGGGTGTCAGCGATTGACATTAAAAATGAGTTATCTTTGAACTTCGTAGCTGTCCCAGTTAACAATAAACAGTACGGACCTAAAGGTTGGTTGTTTGCGATAGTTGCTCGCATTTTAGAAGATGAAAAACGCGTAGAACACCGCAAAGTTGGTTCTCGCTCCTTTTATAGAACTTTTGCGTAGAGTGTGAAACTTTTACCTAACAAGTGCTTCAAGTCGATTCGTAACGTTTGGCACTTTTGGTGTAAATACTGGCGTTTGTTTTTACGGTGGTTAGCTTAAGTTTTGTGGATGCGCTACACAATTTAAGCAGGCGTTATGCTGTTAGCGGACAAAGGAGACAATCATGGAAGAAACAAAACCAACATCTTCTACTGTGAGAAGTGTTCCTTCTCTTCTCGAAAGTGTTGTTGATGTAAGGTTCTTAGTGTTGCTGATGTGCTTTATTTGCTACTTGGATCTATGGTTAATCTCAGCGAAAATAGATCCAACTAGTTTGGCAATTTCATCTGCGTATGGACTCTTATTAAAAGCCCCTATTTTCAAACTAATGCTATTTGTTGGCTCATACTCGTTGTTGATGGTTGGTCTTTTCCCTGCACTTAGAGGGTTGCTGTCTGTGGCTCGTCTGGAAATATCTGGTAAACTGATAATTTCAAATATATCAAAAGAAAATAAACAGCTTTCGGACTGGGCTGCAGGTTTTGTTTGCTTCTCAGGTTATGGTGCGGTAAATAGTATTTTTCTTGGTTCGGAAAGCTATAAAGGGATAGTGCACTATATTTTAACGTTTTCATTAATTAATGGCTTTGTAGAGCTCTTATTTAAAATAGGTGTTGTCCTTTTTTGGCTGTATTGTGTTTCTGTTGCTTTACGTGCTGATGATTGGGAATCTTATCCATCTTGAGTACTAGTCTAACAAAGCATTTAAGATGGATTCTTAACGCTCTATAGTTTTGGTTGTTTCCTATTAATTTTTAACAGCACAATACGTTAAGTGTAGTGGTATATGTTGTTAATCACGTAAACTATGATGGACTCAAGATAATGCATTATTTCTAGCCTTCAGCCAATAGAGTTTATAAGGTGGCGTTATGAGCATTAAAATGAATCGATTATTTGGCTATGACACATTAAAAATTGAAGCGCCTCAAAATAGGGGCGAATTGCTGTTTGTTGTTTCAAATAGTGATACTGATTTTGAATCTACCAATGTACGCTATTTTTAATAGCGATGGTTCCAAAATAGAAATTGATTTCTCTGATCTTTCTATTTATATGGTTTTTGATCCTGATACCGAATCAACCACATTAGGAGAATTTGAGTACGTTAAACCCATTGAAGGTGGTTTTGAGATATTCGGTGATTTTGGAATCATTTGGGTATACTGCGATTCTAGTTCACCTAAGCTTTAAGTACTCATAACAAGTTAATTTAGCATGGACGCAGCCGCATGAGTTATGCTCTTTCGTCGCTTAGTTTAGCCAAGCATTAACAGTCCCTTTTAGAACGTATAGATACTTGAATACCACTGCAACTCGCCCCATATGTTTTATAACGGGGGGAGTTAAATGGACTTTAATGACTTTACTACTTTATTAGATCTCGCTTTTTTCTTTGCACTAGCGGTAGTTGCTGTACTTATGATTCGCGGGTTGTACCGGCTAGTTGTGTGGAGCAAGAAAATGCCAAGAGGTGCATTTATATTTCTAGCGGTTTTTCCGGTATTTTCACTATTTCCCATTCCTCCTCAGGAAATCAAGAAGCTTGAAAGAATCAAGCAAGAGCAATTAAAGCAAGAAGATGAAAGTGGTGAACCCAAAGATCAAGAAAACCATGAGAGCTAGCTAAGCAAGTTACTCAGTCGGGCACAAAACGCTATCAATATGGAACAGATATGAATATCGAAATACTAGACAATCCAGACCAAGCCTTAATTGATTACCTTGATAAGAAGATAGACGATTTCAATTGGGCAAACTGGGAGGTGAGCAAACGAACCCCAATAGCAGCGCAGATTAAAAACGAGCAGGGCGAGGTGATTGCTGGTGCTGCAGCGCGAACATTTGGTGATTGGTTGTTGTTGGATACTTTATGGGTATCAGATCAATTGCGCGGACAAAACGTTGGTAGTCAGTTACTTGCCGCAATTGAGGATGCTGGTAAACAGCGTGGTTGTGTGAAATGTTTATTAGATACGCTGAACTTTCAAGCTATGCCATTTTATGAAAAACAGGGTTATCAGACTCAGTGGATTCAACAAGGCTACCCAAAAACTGGCTGTAAGTACTTTATGCAAAAAGAGTTGTAAAACCTTTTATAGGCTCTCCAGGCAAAATGAGGCAGTGTTGAGTGATGTTATTTTTACTACAAGTACTGTAAGTCCCCCTATGTGCATTTTTAGCTCATAGGGGATTGGCAGGATCACTAAGATAAACGCCTTAAGGTTGGTTCTCCTCAGATAAGCCTTCTGCTAAATCTTTCTCTACTTCTTCGGCAAGGGCTTTAGCAGCTTCTGCATCTACGGGCTGGCTAGTGCCTTGGGCAATGCCTTTAGCGGGGGCGTCATTAAACTTGTAGTTAAGCAGTTTAATATCCAGTTGCTTACTGCCACGCTCAAAGTGCGTTAGGCGGATGGGGAGGTAACCAAGTTCAGGTGCCATCCAGAAAAAGGTTTGACGTTTTTTACTGCTACGCACTACTTCAATTTTTACGGTTTCATAACTGCCGCTTTCTATGTTTAAGCGTTCTTTAGAGACCACATTGAAGTCGTACTCATCAATTTCGCCTTCTTTGACCATGCTAAAGTTAAGCTGCTTTTTGCCTTCGGCCATCTCCATACGAAACTGCAGTTGCACCATTAATGGATCGAATAGGGTGTCGGTATAGGGCAGTTTGGCACGCTCATCTTTATAACGGCTATGCACCACTTGTTGATCTTTGGCAAAAGCGGCTTGCTCTTGATAGTCGGAGCCGGTGCCGCTGCGGCGATGAAGATAACGCAGTGGCATCAATTGGCCGTTTTCTAGTGAAAAATCACTGGTGACAGTGCGCCTATCTGATAACATTAATAAGCTAATATCACTATCAAATCGATAGTGGTATAGGTTATCGTTTGGCGCCTTTAAAATATAACGCGCTTTACCTAAGCCGATACTGCCGTAACTGACCCGATACTCGGCAGTTTGTGGTGTTAATGGGCTATAAGCTGCTGCGGAGGCAAAGCTTACAATAAGGCAGACAACGCCACTGAGACCGAAGAGTTTACTTGTGAACGACAATATCGACTCCTGAGATTAATCTTGACTAAAACGACAGCTGCATCACCAGTGTTGCCATGTCGGGTTGCCACATATATTGGGTTTTATCTACGCGGCCATTTTTTACATCAACACCTTCTAATCGCAACAGCATCATCTGCTCGGCGAATGCTTCTGTTTGTTTATCAAAAGCAATTCTGCCTTGGCTGTTAAGTACCCTGTGCCAAGGTAAGTTTAACTCATCATTGGCAAGTTTGAGTGCGCGCGAGACATATCGTGCTCGACCTGGTAACCCAGCAAGATCGGCAATCACGCCATATGAAGATATTTTTCCGGGCGGAATGAGTGCGACCACCTGCCAAATTCGCTCGGCATTTGAAAAGCTAGGTTTATGCATTGGTCATCCCATTTGCAAAGGTGTCTTTGATATTACTGGTAACTGTATGGCGATACCAGTGTTAACTGCGGTATGTAAGAAGGGGGTTATATTAGCGAAAACATTTGCGAGATGAAATGTAAAGCTTGTGTGTCATTAAGCAGCAAGCGGTTGTAAAACTTGCTGCTTATTGTTTTAAGACTCTCGTTCAGTGCTAGTGGTTTAGTGCTTGTGGATTAGCTAGCCGTTTGTGGCTTTTGGTTAGGGTTAGCACTGTCGGTGAGCGAGTCCATGACGCCAAAGCGATGAAACAGGACTAAGCCAATTGCCGTTAATCCGCCAAAACCACCGATGATGTACCACATTAAATCAGGGCGTCCGGCGGCTTTTGCCACTTCACTATATAGGTAACCTGATAGCGGGCCAGCGAGTAAAAAGCCAATAGCAGATGATACAAAGTAATATCCCATAAACATGGCTTTTTTATCGGTTGGGGCAAAACTGGCGACATACTCCTGACTTTTGGGAGAAGCGACCATTTCGCCAATGGAGAACACTAAGATAGAGGTGAGTACCATTGCGCCGCCCATCAACATACCGGTAGCAAGGCCACCTAAAGCGGTGCCCAGTGCAAGGATAAGCGTACCAGCCACCAAAATAGGTAAGGCTTGGTATTTTTCAATCGTGCGGCTGACGATGATTTGCAATAACACGATGGATAAGAAGTTCAACCCGATAAGGTACTCAGGGTTGACTTGGCGGTATTGGCTTGCCCATGTTGCGGCGATAGCTGTGGCTTTATCGGCATCATGGCTAATGGCGGCTAATGCAGATGTTAGTTGGGATTCTGGCACCATGACTTTGGTATGTACTAGCTCGAAATAGGCTTGGTTGACAGTTAAGCTCGCTTGGCTCACTTCGTTGGCAAGTCTAATCAATTCGGCTTGCAGGTGGGTTTGATCAACAGGGGCGAAGAAGGCTTGTAGATCTGGGTAGCTTGCTAATGCCATGACTAAGTCAGCGGTATCGACAAAGTCGCGAATAAAGATTGGCAGGGTAATAAAGATCTGCTGATAGACCATCCAAAACCCAGACAGAATCAACAAGTAGGTGACAAACGGCTTGTTACCGACACGAATTTTTTGTCGATACCAAGGTGAAGTCGTGCTGTTGTTAGCGCTTAGATTCCACAAATAGTGGCTGGTAAACCAGATAAGGTAAGTGATGGTGGTTGTTTGGCCGTCTATCCATTTTGCGCCGTATGCCATCAAAATAATTAGGCTGCCAAAAAAGATCAGTGCAAAGCGCGCATTGCCTAATACTTCTTGAATGTCTTGTAATACTTGTTTTAAAGGGCGGCCTTGTTGCTGGGCTTGATCTGTGGGTTCTTGGTAGAAAAACAGTGCCGGAATAAAGTTAAGTGCTATCCAGAACGAAGACATAATAAAGACCCAATCCCAACTGATAGCGCGCACATAGCCTGCAATGAAAGGCCCAAGAAAACCGCCGATGTTAACCATCATATAGAAGATGCCAAACCCAAGACCTCGGTTGCTACTGTCTGTGGTTCTGGCAATGGTGCCTGTGACTACGGGTTTAAAGCAGGCTGCACCAACGGCAACCCCCATAAAGGCAAAGAAGAAGCCTGAGAAACTACTCACTTGGCCTAGCAGATAATAACTTGGGCACATGATGGCATAGGCAATAATAAACATTTTGCGGTAGCCATATCGATCTGCAAGTGCGCCAGTTAATACAGGAAAGAGATATAAAAAGAACGGGATCATGCCTTGTAATAGTCCACGCTCTTGCTCGTTAAAGCCTAGTCCGCCTTGGTTAGCCGGTGAGGTCATATACAGCGAGGACAAGGTAAAAAAGCCATACCATGCTAGCCGTTCAAATATTTCCATGGTGTTGGCAACAAAGAAGGTGCGCGGTAGTGGTGTGCGTTCAGGGTGTGACATAGATATATCCGTATATTTTATACAATTATTTAATGCTACTGATTATCTATGGGGAATTCAAGCATTAACCCAAAAGCGCTTATCAGGAATAACTTGCCTTTAGTGTGACATTCGTCATAATGGCGACAAATTTTTTGATGATGACTGACTATGGCCGTACTCGATATTCTCACTATTCCCGATGAACGCTTAAAACGTAAAGCCGTTAATGTCGATGATGTGCAATCGGTGGCGGGTTTGGTGGACGATCTACTTGAGACCATGTATCACACCGATGACGGTATTGGTCTAGCTGCGACTCAAGTGGGTAGTACCGATGCGGTATTGGTGATTGACTTATCCAGTGACCGTGATCAGCCTTTAGTGTTAATCAATCCAGAGTTGGTTGAAGGGCGAGGCGAGTTTGTTGGTGAAGAAGGCTGTTTATCTATTCCTGGTTACCGCGCCAAAGTGACTCGCTTTGAGTATGTTAAAGTGAAAGCATTAGATAGAGAGGGTAAACCCTTTGAAATTGAGTCTGATGATTTTCTTGCCATTGTGTTACAGCATGAGATGGACCATCTTCAGGGCAAAGTGTTTATTGAACACTTATCTAAAATGAAGCAGCAGATTGCCCTGCGTAAAGTGAAGAAATTTGCCTAGGCGCATTTGTCTCTAGCCTTGCCTCTAGTTTTGTCTCTAGCGCCTTTTATTAGGCGCTTTTTGTTGCGAAAGGCGTTTTTCTTGCGTAGCTATTGGGTGTATTTAGCTGGTGGCTGCAAGTTGATTATCAGACGTCGCGTTTTGCGTTTTTGATGATTCAGGCGAATTAAGCGCTGCTGGCGCTAAGGGATGCGTGATTGGCAAAGTTAGGGTGAGCATTAGGCCACCGTCAATATGATTGGTTGCAGCGACATCACCTGCTAGTAATTTCATACATTGTTTCACAATGGCTAACCCTAGACCAAATCCTCCTTGGCTTGAATGACGCGCTTCATCTAAACGGGTAAATGGGTTAAACAGACTACTCAGCTCCTCTTGTTTAATGCCTGGGCCATTATCTGCAATGGTGATATGTAAGTCTTGATCGATCGCACGGGTTTCAATGTGGATCTCACACTGATCGCCTGCATATTTCAGTGCGTTACGAACAATATTCTCTATGGCACGGCACAGGTATTGACGATCAGTATGTAGTATTAGTTTGTCATGGTTGTGCCAGTGGATCTGCTGCTCCGGTTTTGCTTCAAACTGA
This sequence comes from Shewanella waksmanii, assembly GCF_043643685.1. Lineage (GTDB taxonomy): Bacteria > Pseudomonadota > Gammaproteobacteria > Enterobacterales > Shewanellaceae > Shewanella > Shewanella waksmanii_A. Next base: position 125,542 of record NZ_JBHZSN010000004.1, on the reverse strand, counting down.
CAATCCTGTTGGATTTGGCTTTGCAGCGTACCCACATCAAACTGGCTATAGTTAAGCTGTATATAGGCGTTATTGAGACGGCTGTAATCCAAAATAGTATTAATCAATCGAGACATCTGCTCACCTTCAGTTCGTAGGCGATTAATCGATGCCTGATGGCGATCATCTAGTTGGCCTTCCAGCAGGTGCAGCGCCAGTTCCTGTCTAGCCAGCGGCGTACGTAATTCGTGAGACACATCCCTAAGTAAGCGTTTCTGGTTCTGCATGCCTTGCTGCAATTGTTCAGCCATATGATCAAATTCAGTGGCTAAGTGATAAAACTCAGGCTCTTTAGTGGAAAAGTGGTTGGCAATGCGGGTGTCTAGCTTACCTTGGGCTAGCGCCTCAGTACCTCGCTTAAGGTGCTGTAGCGGGGTGATCAAATAACGACTTAATAGATAGCTAAACAGCAACAATACCGTGATACCGACAACGCTACGAATTGTCCATAGGGCAAAGTTTAGTTGTTGTGCAGGGTGAAGATCAGCATTGAGCTGTATCACCAAACTAAGCGGTTGGTCATCTTCTAAACGGTTACTGAGTGGCAACATAATTAGCGGCTTGCGTACTCTATCTCCCATTGGCTGCTCTATCTGTCTTGAATATTGAAGCTTAAATACAAAGTGGGGATGAATAGGGCGTTGGGTAATAGGTTGCTGCTGTGGATTTAAGGTGTACAGCGTAAATGCTTGCTGGCTTTCCCAACGGGTTAATCCGGCAATATCTTTACGTTTAATAAATTCATTGGCTTGGGCTGCGAGGGCATGAAGTTGTTGCTGGGTCGCTGGAGATAAGGTCAGTAGTCGACTTACGATTAGGCTTTCAATACCAGTTGCTATCAATAGGATAGCGAGTAAAGAGATGGCAAAAAAGCTAAATACTCTCACTTGTAGGTGTGAAAATAGTTTGTTGAAAGAGGTCGACATAACACTACTAAATAAAAACGATTCTCATTAATGTTAACTTTTTATGCTAGTGATCGCCATGGGATCTTAAGATTATTGTGGTTGAGATCTGTAAATTCTCTATTATACTGTGTATCTGTACAGTATTTTGTGAGAGTGTCATGAAACCTGACTCTGTGGCTGCACTTGATGAGCAGCAATCCCTTGATGCATTAGACAGTTTATTGAACCGAGAAGACCTATGGCGTGGTCAGCAATGGCAGCAGCAACCCAATTGCTTTAGCAGTGGCTATGCTGAGTTAGATGCGGCATTGGCAGGTAAGGGCTGGCCAAGTTCTGGGGTGTGTGAACTATTAAGTGATCAGCTTGGTATTGGTGAGTTGACCTTGCTATTACCGTTAATGGCACAGCATATCCCGTTAAAGCATGCGACGGATAAACACCAAGCGGGAGTAGTGGCAATGGTGGCGCCGCCTTTTGTGCCTTACGCTGCAGGGTTAGCTCAATATAATGTGGATGTAGAGCGGATACTATGGATTGATTGTGAAGATCGTAAGTCGCAGCTATGGGCATTAGAGCAAGCTTTATCAAGCGGGGTTTGCCAGTTAGCCTTGATTTGGTTGACACAGCTGTCTGTGACCGAGTCTCGGCGTTTACAGCTTGCCTGTGAAAAAGGCCAAAGCTTATGTTTTTGTTATTTACCCACTCGCTTGAGTCAGCAATCGCACCCAGTACAGTTACGCATCCAACTCACACGCAATTATCATAGTACGATTAAACATGGGCAAACCGAGTTGTCTATTGTTAAACGACGTGGCGGTTGGCCAATATCAGCATTTGATTTGTGCTTATTACCTCGCTATCTAGCCAATACCCAGTGGCAACAACAAAGTTCTACACATGCGGATGTGATACAGGGACCGTGGTCGTCATGATCTGGCTTGCCGTTTATTTGCCCCAAGGTGCTTTGCAGTATCAACGTTTTTGTCATGGTATTGCGATAGAAATTCCTATGGCTTTTTATGATCCGCAACAGCTGACTATTTTAGCGGTCGACACTGTTGATGTCAGTGTTGACGCCAGTATTGAAGTGGGGCTTAGCGTTGCAACAGCGCAAGCCTTATGTGCAAATTTAGTGTTGATTGAATACCAGCCAAGTTTGAGTGAGCAGTATATCGATTGGCTGGCCAAATGGAGTTACAACTACAGTGCCCGCGTGGTGGTTCCTCATTGTGAGCTGCAATCTAAGCAGTCTGGTTTATTGAGGAAAGTGCCTGATGTGCTGCTATTAGAAGTGGGCTCAATGGCGCAAATTTTTTCGGGGGTAGCGAATTTATTGCGTCAATATGCCAAACAAGCCAGTGATTATGGTTTCCGTTGGCAGATGCAGCTGGCAGAGCATCCGCTGGTGGCGCAATTATTGGCTGTCTATCAACCGCAATTGACCTATCTGAGTGAATCAGGCTCATTGCAGGAGGGTGCTTACCAGCTTAGTGAGGCCAGTACCCATCAAGAAACCCTAGCTGAGCTGCCAATCAGTGCTTTACCCGTTGAAAATGCTGTCATGGTACGATGCCAGCAGATGGGAGTGACAAGTATCGGAAAACTATTGGCACTGCCCCATGGGGAGTTAGGGAAACGATTTGGCGAAGCCTTGTTAATGCGGCTTGGGCAGTTACAAGGGCGAATTGAGATGCCACAGTGTTTTTATGTGCCTGCCGAGACTTATCAGCAAAAACTCAGCTTAATGTATGATGTTGAACATATTGAAGGCATCTTGTTTCCCTTAAGTCGTATGTTGGCTCAGTTAAGTGATTACTTGGTACAACGGCAGTTAGCCATTTTGCAGTTGCAGCTAACTTTAGTGTATCGCAGCCATGAGTTTGCTCCTTTGTTATTAACGATTCATTACCCGTTTGCCGAGCATCGTAGCGATAATCTATTGGCTTTATGTCGGTTGCAGTTAGAGCGGCAGACCTTGTATTCACCGTTAGTGGCATTACAGCTGGATGTGGATGATTTTGTCAGCCAGCAAATTGATGAGTCTAGCTGGTGGCAAGAGCAGGGGATAACGACTGAAATTCGCCAGCTTTTTGCCACGCTAGAAGCCAGGTTAGGTGAAGGGTGCGTGAAAAGCTTACGCTTAGCCAATCATCATTTACCTGAATCTAGTTATCAATTAAAGCCTCTGACAGAGTGGGGGCAGACTCGGCATCAGCACACTTTAAGCGACTTAAGTCATAAGACTGCCGGGGTGTTTTACCACAGATTGGCAGCTGAAGGCGCTGCAATCAATGGCGCATTAGGTTTGTTCCGTCCTAGCTTTTTATTGCCGACGCCGCAAAAAGTCACCAGTAAAGAGATCACCCGTTTAAAGGGGCCTGAGCGCATTAGCCCTCCTTGGTGGCTAGCCCAAGCCGACCGTGATTATTATGTTGCAGCCCATTGTGATGGGGGCTTATGTTGGGTGTTTTACGATGGACAAGCCAATTACATACAAGGTTGGTTTAGCTAAATGTATGCTGAGCTTCATACCTTATCTAATTACAGCTTTTTACGTGGGGCTTCTCACCCCCACGAGCTGGTGGAACAAGCCGCAGCACTTGGGTATTCAGCCATTGCGCTGACTGATGAATGTTCCTTATCGGGGGTGGTAAAAGCCCATGATGCGGCGAAAAAGCATGGCATCAAGCTGATTGTTGGGGCTGAGTTTCAATTGCCTCAAGGGGTATTTGTACTACTTGCACCGAATCGTCGTGCCTATGGGCAGATCAGTCAATTGATCACACTGGCAAGACGGCGTGATGAAAAAGGCAGTTATCGGTTACGTTTTGCTGACATGCTAGCAGACCTTGATCAGGTACTGCTGCTTTGGCGTCCAGCCAGCCCTGAGCAACTGCAGATGACCCATGTTGTCGCTAACGATGACAACATAGAGACTGTCGCTGAAAGCGCTGCTGAGCTAGGTGTTAGCGGTGATCAAGCTCAGGTGTATTACCACACTCAGGTACAGCAGCTACTGCAGAAACTACAACAGCATTTTGCTGAGCGATTGTATGTATTAATGGAGCGCCAACTGCTTGCATCAGAAGCTTGGCGTATTGGCATGTGGCAGACGCTTGCTCAGCAACATGGTGTCGACTGTGTTGCCGCCGTTGGCGTGCGTATGCATGTGAAACAGCGACGAATGCTGTTGGATGTACTCACCTGTATTGCCCATGGTACCGAACTTGAAAAGGCGGGTGGTTTACTGAGTGCCAATCATGAGTCTTGTTTTAAAACTCTGGCAGAGCTGTCACGCCGTTACCCTCGGGCTTGGTTAGATAACACCTTAAAAATTGCGAGTTTGTGTCAGTTTTCATTGGACGAGCTTAAGTACGAATACCCGTCTGAGGTGATACCTGCGCAGATGAATGCCAGTGACTATTTAGCTCAAGAGGTAAAGCTAGGTGCTAAACGTAGGTTTCCTTTGGGTGTGCCTGACTCTGTATTGCAGCAGTATGAAAAGGAGCTATTGCTGATAAAACAGATGCAGTATGAGTACTTCTTTTTAACCATTTACGACATCGTGAAGTTTGCCAAACAGCAAAACATTTTACATCAAGGCCGTGGCTCTGCGGCTAACTCTGTGGTGTGCTACTGCTTAGGGATCACCGAAGTAGACCCGACAAAAGTGAATATGCTGTTTGAGCGCTTTATTTCTAAGGAGCGCAATGAGCCACCTGACATTGATGTGGACTTTGAACATGAACGCCGCGAAGAAGTTATTCAATACATCTATGCTAAATATGGCCGTGAACGTGCCGCATTAGCGGCAACCGTGATCAGCTATCGTTTTAAAAGTGCCATGAGCGATGTTGGCAAAGCGCTTGGGTTAGATCAGCAAAGTATCGATCGTATGACCAAACAGGTGGATCGCCGCGATGGTACTGAGTCTTGGCAACAGCAGTTACAGCAAAAGCAGCAAATACCTCAGCAAGGGCTAGGGCGGTTTTTATTACCGTTAGTTGAACAGATCCGTGGTTTTCCGCGGCACTTATCACAACATGTTGGTGGTTTTATTATCTCGGCGGGCCCTTTGGCCCAGTTAGTGCCAATTGAAAATGCCGCCATGCAAGATAGAACGGTTATTCAGTGGGATAAAGATGACTTAGAGTCGCTAGGCTTATTAAAAGTAGACGTTTTAGCTTTAGGGATGCTGACGGCGATTAGAAAGTGCTTTGAATTATTGAGTCATGATAAGCAGCCATACACTATGGCGCAGGTACAGTGGGAGCAAGCTGAGGTATATCAAATGCTGCAACGCGGTGACAGTATTGGTGTTTTTCAGGTTGAATCCAGGGCGCAAACTTCCATGCTACCTCGCCTTAAACCACGGAACTATTACGACTTGGTGGTGCAGATTGCCATTGTTCGTCCAGGCCCTATTCAGGGGGATATGGTGCATCCCTATTTGCGGCGACGAGATGGCATAGAACAGGTGTCTTACCCTAGTGCGGAAGTTGAGTCAGTATTATCTAGAACACTGGGCGTGCCTATTTTTCAAGAGCAGGTCATTGAGCTGGCTATGGTTGCTGCGGGTTTCAGCGGAGGTGAGGCCGACCAGCTTAGGCGGGCGATGGCGAGTTGGAAGCGCTCCGGTGAGCTAGAGCAGTTCGAGAAGAAGCTGCTTGCTGGTATGGCGACGCGAGGTTATAGCCAAGGGTTCGCTGAGCAAATATATCGTCAAATAAAGGGCTTTGGTGAGTATGGTTTTCCTGAGTCTCATTCAGCAAGTTTTGCGCTATTAGCCTATGTTTCTGCTTATTTGAAATATCATTATCCAGCGGCGTTTTGCTGTGCACTACTCAATAGCCAGCCCATGGGGTTTTATAGTCCGTCGCAGCTTATACAGGACGTAAAGCGCCATGGCGTTAGTGTCTTGCCTGTGTGTGTTAACCATAGCTTGTGGCAACATCAATTAGTTGACGTTGATGGGAAAAAGGCAATTCGTTTAGGTTTTCGCTTGGTAAAAGGTTGTCAGCAAGATGCAATGCAGCAGCTGATAAGGGCGCGGCCTGTAGCAGGGTTTGACTCGGTGGATCAAATATATCAACTAGGCATTCATCGCCATGAGTTAGAACTGCTTGCCAGTGCCGATGCTTTTAAAGCGCTCAGTGGTAATCGCTATAAAGCTCGCTGGCAGCTTTCGGCTTATCAACCGAGCTTACCTTTGTTTGATGGTATTGAATTACCTGAAGAGGTTGTCTCGTTAGCTGAGCCTTCGGTGGTGGAGAATTTGCAATGTGACTATCGTTATACCGGCTTAACCTTAGGTGTGCATCCTATGGCGCTGTTACGGCCAACACTCGCAAACTGTGTCAGTGCCCAAGAGGTTGAATGTTGTCGTCATGGTCAGGTTGTTAGTGTGGCAGGTCTCGTTGTTGGTCGGCAAAGGCCGGGGACCGCATCGGGTGTGACGTTTGTGACACTGGAGGATGAAACCGGCAATATCAACGTGATTGTATGGAGCGCGACAGCAAAAGCACAACGACAAGCGTATTTATTGTCAAAAATTTTGAAGGTAACTGGTGTGTTTGAAACTCATTCGGGAGTATGCCATATCATCGCAGGAAGGCTAGAGGATATCTCTCATATGCTGGAGGATGTTAATTTACGCTCGCGTGATTTTCATTAATCCGTATACTATGGCGTGAAAATAGTAGATTTGGTGTGAAAATATTAGAACTGGTGTGAGAGTATTAGGTCGATGCATTTACAGATAACATTGTTAACCCATGAACGTGAAGTTGATAGACCGACAAATACCGGCTGCATCGCACTTGCGCAGCTACCTCATATTTGCCGCCGCATCGTATGGTCACGGGTCGAGCCAGATGATAGTTTGCTGTCTCTTGCGGCTCAATCAAACACTTGGTTACTGTTTCCTGCTTCAGAGCGGCAGCCAGATCCTGAACTGCACTATTCACAGCCTAGTTTTTTTGCACAACATGCATCGGTCAATATCATTATTTTGGATGCGACTTGGCAAGAAGCGAATAAGATGTTTCGTCAAAGTCCCTATTTAAAGCAACTAAAACGCTTAAGCTTTAGTGATATTGCGCCTTCTAATTATGTGCTAAGACGTAACCAGGTGGCAGGGGGCTTGTGTACACTCGAGTGTGTTGCGCAATTGATGGCCGATGCGGGATGTCAGCAAGATGCACAACAGCTGCACCAAGCGCTAACTGAGATGCCCACGTCACGCCAGCCAAAGGGATTAGATCACCGTTAAGTAGATACACAAAAAGTGACTGATGGCGCCACCTAGCACAAATAGGTGCCATATGGCGTGGTTGAAAGGTATGCGTTTTGCTACGTAAAACACCACACCGAGACTGTATAACACCCCGCCTGCTAAAAGCAGGTTAAATCCAAGCTCACTCATAGATTGGATCAGCTCCTCCATCACAGTGACACACAGCCATCCCATGATTAAATAGAGCGCTAAACTGAGCTTTTTAAAGCGATGGATAAACAGTGCCTTGAAAATAATTCCGCCTATGGCTAACCCCCAAATTGCGACCAATATTAACGTTGCTTGTGTGTCTGCAAGCTCAATCATCATCATTGGGGTGTAGGTACCAGCAATTAACAGGTAGATAGCGCAGTGGTCTGCCAGTTTCCAGCGTTGTCGCCAAATAGGTGTGGTAGCACTGTGGTAAAGTGTTGAACATAAAAACAGCAATATGAAGCTACCGCCATACAAGCTTACGCCAACGAGTTGGCCCCAAGTCATGTAGGGTAGCCCCTTACTGAGCATCAATACTAAGCCGATAATGCCAAAGACTACGCCGATCCCATGACTAATGCTATTGGCGAGCTCCTCCTTTGCACTGTATGGCAACAGGGCAATATTTGGGTTAACGCTCGTCATGGCTTGGTGATTCTTTGACATTAAGTAAATACTCTAATTCAGGCTTGATTTTGCAGTGTAACAGCTCGCGGGATGGAATACATCAATTAAGTGAACACTTGTACGCTGAAAATGGTAGCCATAAAATTTGAACTAATCTGCTTAAGTTATTTCTAAAGCGCTGTGGACGAGGTTTTGAAAACGTTAGCTTACGCATAATGGATGCAACATGATGGCCGGGCATTGAGCGCCCCTAAGCCAGCCACATAGGGAGATAAGGTTGAAGCGAGGCGAGCAGCAACAGGGTTTTTACGTATCACGGCAAGTTGAGCCACCAGCGAGCATCAATTTTGATAAAACGATGCCCAGCTATGATGCGCATGAATTAGTGCAAGATCATCAATTTGATGCCGGTACGCGCGCTGTGAGTCCCGTGAACCATGTTTCTTCTAACACATCAAAGTTCGCGCTGAGCATGATACCGATTGCGTTAGCTGCCCATATTATCTTGTTATTGGCATTGCACCATTTGTGGCGAAATGCTGATTATCAGATTGAGATAACCGCTCCCCAAGCGCCAAAGATACAAGCCTATACGGTAACGGCGGCGCAATTGGCACAGTGGCAGGCTGATACTCAAACTCCCTTACTGCCAGAAACAGAAACAGAAACAGAAACAGAAACAGAAAACCAAGAGGTTTCACCCAACGTTGAGGATGAACCTGAGGCAACGGTCATTGTTGATGATGCTCAGCTTGACCAAGACGAAGCTGCTCCTTTAGTGAATAAGCAAACCGTTGTATCTAATCCACCGCAGCTTAATTATCGTAAGCCTAACACTCCCCAATATTTTGAGCGGCAAATTGATAAGCGGTTTACCCAAAAGGCGATAGATCCGAATAATCATAATGTCAGCAGCTTTACTCAAAGCTACATGCAGAAACAGCATCAACAAGCGATGGATGCGCTAGTTGCGGATAGTGCGGCAAGTTACACCAGTAAAAAATCGATGAGTGCCTTAACCGCAGACATGCTGGTATTGGAGCTGCCAACTATCGATTTTTATGACACTGCATTAACCTTAGACAATGAGTTAGATCCTAACCGTGTGGTTAAAATCGGTGATACCTGTTATCGAATCGCCAAAGTGCCAACGCCGCTAAATCCTCACGCTGAGAATATTGGCTTCCCGTTTAACTGTACTGGCGATAAAGTAAAAAAGGCCATTCAGGCCGCAGTCGCTAAAAGACTCCAAAAGATGCATCATCACGCCGTGAAAAACTCATCTTTTGTAAATGAATAATTTTCAATTAAAACTTATGTATCATTCTTTTATCTTCCTTGGTTTTTATTAGTCTTTGTTATATAGGCATTTTTATACCTCAATTATTTTGATGGTAAAGTTAACCTAAGGGCTTGTGAGTCTAATCCGTTTAGGTCTATACTGCTTGGCATCTTGTCGGAGTGCCATTTGGCTGAGACCGTTAATTCGGGATCCGTTGAACCTGATCAGGTTAGACCCTGCGAAGGAAACAAGCATGATAATCCTTACTATAAATTGATTGATATCGTTAAGCGTCATCAGTGTATTTTAGCGTTAGGGTTATTGGCAAAATAACGCGTAAGCAAGCTTTAGCGTTTTTTGCAGCTCATCAACTCTCATTTCTCCTGACAAGCAACTTCATTCTAAATTTAAGTGAGATTGCTAATGTCAAACCGCCGTGAAACCCGAGCTCAAGCTCAACAATTTATTGATAACCTAAAACCATTGCAGCACCCAAATTCTGAAAAAGTGTATCTGCAGGGGTCCCGTGCCGATCTGCAAGTTGGCATGCGCCAAATTTTTCAATCGGATACCTTAGTGGGTGGGACCGAACAAGAGCCGGTTTTTGAAGCTAATCCACCCTTAAAGGTCTATGACTGTGCTGGACCATACTCAGATCCAAAAGCCAATATAAATGTCAGACTCGGTCTGCCTAAAATGCGTCAAAACTGGATTGAGGAGCGTGGCGATGTTGAGAAATTAACCGGGGCGAGTTCTGGATTTACCCAGCAACGTTTAGCGGATGATGGGTTAGACCACCTGCGTTTTGAAGCTTTGATGCCACCAATTCGTGCCAAACAAGGTAAAAAGGTTACCCAGTTGCACTATGCAAGGCAGGGGATCATCACGCCTGAAATGGAATACATCGCCATTCGGGAAAACATGGCTCGCGACCAAATTACCGATGAAGTCCTTACCCAAAAAGATGCCGGTGAAAGCTTTGGCGCGGCGATTTCTACGCCGATCACACCTGAATTTGTTCGCCAAGAAGTGGCCAGAGGCCGCGCAATTATCCCGCTGAATATCAACCATCCAGAAGCAGAGCCGATGATTATTGGCCGAAACTTCTTGGTGAAAGTGAATGCCAATATTGGTAACTCGGCGGTGACCTCATCGATTGAAGAGGAAGTAGAAAAGTTAGTTTGGTCTACTCGTTGGGGGGCAGATACGGTTATGGATCTGTCAACCGGACGCTATATTCACGAAACCCGTGAGTGGATTATTCGTAACTCGCCGGTGCCAATTGGTACCGTGCCTATCTATCAAGCGTTAGAGAAAGTCAACGGCGTAGCAGAAGATCTGACTTGGGAAGTGTTTAAAGACACACTGATTGAACAAGCAGAGCAGGGCGTGGACTACTTTACGATTCATGCCGGTGTGTTATTACGCTATGTGCCTATGACGGCTAAACGCTTGACGGGCATTGTTTCTCGCGGCGGCTCTATTATGGCTAAGTGGTGTTTGTCTCATCACCAAGAGAACTTCCTGTATACCCATTTTGATGAGATTTGTGAGATTTGCGCCGCCTACGATGTATCGCTGTCGCTTGGTGATGGTATGCGTCCAGGTTCGATTGCTGATGCCAACGATGAAGCGCAATTTGCAGAGTTAGAAACGTTAGGTGAACTGGTTAAAATTGCCTGGAACCATGATGTACAGACCATCATTGAAGGCCCTGGCCATATTCCGATGAACCTCATTAAAGAGAATATGGAAAAGCAGTTAGATCACTGTGATGAAGCACCTTTTTACACCTTAGGCCCGCAAACGACTGATATTGCGCCAGGCTATGATCATTTCACCTCAGGTATTGGTGCTGCAATGATTGCTTGGTATGGCTGTGCCATGTTGTGCTATGTCACTCCAAAAGAGCATCTTGGCTTGCCTAACAAAGAAGATGTTAAACAGGGATTGATAGCTTATAAAATTGCAGCCCATGCCGGCGATGTGGCGAAAGGCCACCCAAGTGCGCAAATTCGAGACAACGCCCTATCTAAGGCACGTTTTGAGTTTCGCTGGGAAGATCAATATAACCTCGGCTTAGATCCCGAAACGGCGCGCAACTACCACGATGAGTCATTGCCTCAAGAGTCGGCTAAAGTCGCACATTTTTGCTCGATGTGTGGCCCTAAGTTCTGCTCAATGAAAATTACCCAAGAGGTACGTGAGTACGCTGCAACCCAGAAGGTCAGTGTGCAATCAGACAGCCAATACAAGGCAGCCAGTGACGCCGACATAGGTATGGCACAAATGTCGGCACAGTTTAAAGCACAAGGCGGGGAGCTATATCACGAAGCCAAGCTTGAAGCAGCTGAGGAGTCCTAAAGTGGCGATAGAGACCGCTAAGGTTGGTGTTGCTAAGCCCATTGTTTGGACCATTGCTGGTTCAGACAGTGGTGGCGGCGCGGGAATCCAAGCTGATTTAGCTGCTATTAACGCGCTTGAAGCCCATGGCTGCTCAGTCATCACGTCATTAACGGCGCAAAACTCGGTGTCGGTTGATTTAGTGCAGTCTGTTTCAGAGGAAATGCTGCTGGCCCAGTTGGATACTTTGTTAAGTGATTTACCGCCAAAAGCAATAAAAATTGGATTGTTGAGTGATCAACAGCAGCTACAACATGTGGCCAATTGGCTTGCGGTTGATCTCAAGGATTACCAAAAACGTCACGATGTTGAGGTGGCGGTGATTGTTGATCCTGTGATGGTGGCCACCAGTGGTGATAAGCTGAATTTGTCGAGTCAGTTAGACTTTAGCCCCTTTAAAGGTTTAGCGACGTTAATTACGCCTAACTACCATGAGTTGGTTCAGCTCACACAACCTCTTGAAGATATGGGGTCGGTAATTGAAGCGGGCTATCAACTGGCTGAAACCTTACAAACCAATGTGTTAATCAAAGGCGGCGACAATAGCCCATTGTGGCATACCGATTATGCGCAGGACTTGTTTATTTGCCGCTCTGCTAAGCGCACATCACCACTGCACCAGCAACGGACCTTTTTACTAAAAGGCCCGAGGGTGGGGACTGGCTTATATCGTCAACAAGGCTGTCATGGTAGTGGTTGTACGCTATCGTCTGCTGTCGCCGCAGTCATGGCCCATGGTTTTGTGTTGCATGATGCTGTGGTGGTTGCCAAGGCGTTTATTACTCAAGGCATAGAGTGTGCCGTACCGTTAGGCCAAGGTCATGCGCCAGTTGAAAAAACCAAATGGCCGAATTCTCTGCGCTATTTCCCGAAGATCGATGTAGTGGATGACGGGCCATGGTATGACAGCCAAGTGAGTGAGTTTGCTGCGTGTGTCTCAAGCCTTGCTGATAAACCTTATCTTGGGGTTTATCCTGTGGTGGACAATGTCGATATGATAGCCAGTCTACTGCATGCCGGAGCACGCACCATTCAACTAAGGATCAAGCAAGAAAGCGACTTGGAAAATGACCCGCTATTAGCGGATAAAATTGCTGCAGCTATCGAACTTGGTAAGCAATTTAATGCCAGAGTTTTTATTAATGATCATTGGCAACAGGCCATAGCGCATCAAGCTTATGGGATTCATTTAGGTCAAGAAGATCTCTACCAAGCTGATTTAAGTGCGATTGCCGCCTCAGGTGCGCGACTCGGTTTGTCGAGTCATGGCTATTTCGAAGCCTTGATCGCTTTGCAAGTTAATCCCAGTTATTTGGCGTTAGGTCATATCTTCCCTACAACCACTAAGGCGATGCCTTCAACGCCGCAGGGGATTGATCATCTGCAACGTTATGTTCAACTGTTTGCCGGCCAGTTACCGCTGGTTGCAATCGGTGGCATTGATTTATCCAACCTTAACCAAGTAAAACACACCAAGGTGGATGATATTGCGGTGGCAAGAGCGGTAACTGAAGCTGATGATCCTGCTGGTGCGTATCAAGCATTAGCGGCTGCCTGGCAGGAGGTGTCATGATTAGCGACCAAGACTTCATCCGCTATTCACGGCAAATCATGCTGCCAGAGTTTGGTGAGCCGGGCCAGTTAAAATTGGCTGAGGCCAAGGTAGCCATAGTAGGGGTTGGTGGACTTGGGCACCATGTTGCCCACAGTCTTGCTGCTGCTGGTGTTGGTTCGATTCATCTGTTTGATGGTGACAATGTTGAGAGCAGCAATCTACCCAGACAGTTGTTATTCAATCAGGCGGATATCGGCAGCAATAAAGCCGCTGTAGCCGCCAAACGTCTAGCTAGATTGTACCCAAGCTGCCAGCTTAAGGCGTATGAGCAGTTTGTCGGCGAAACGGCTACTGAGGGATTCGACAGTGACATCGATTTAATGATTGATTGCTGTGACAACTTTGAGACCCGCCATTGGGTGAATCAAGTCAGTGTTGATAAGCGCTTGGCGTTGCTGTCGGGCTCTGTCAGTCATTTCAGTGGTCAGCTATGCCTATTCACCCCAAGGCACTTTGCCCAATCTGGGTGTTATCACTGCTTATTCCCTCAAACTATGCAGGTTAGCAATACTTGTAGTACAGCAGGGGTGTTGGGTCCTATGGTGAATCTTGTCGCCGCGGCACAATCATTAATGGCAATAAAGTATTTAGCGAACATCGAGCAGCCCATCGGTGTGTTACACCGTATCGATGGTCTATCTATGCGTTGGCAGCAAGCTAAATTACATGCCGATCCGCTTTGTCCAATTTGCAGCTTTTCACGCCAGGAGGCGTTGTGCATATGAATAATCAGCAAACAGAATCTTTGTTAACTTTGCTCGTTAATGATATTCGCCATCAGGTACCCAGTGGTACCTCATTGAGCCAGTTACTGACAATCCTTGATGTTGAAAGTAACAGTGTGGCGTTAGTGTGTAATGGCCAAGTTGTGCCTAAGAATCTTTGGCAATCAACATGTTGTGAAGATAACGCTCAAATTGAGTTGTTTGGCGCAGTGGCAGGAGGTTAAACGATGGAAGATCAACTCGTTATTGATGGATTTAGTTTTAATTCACGTTTATTTACAGGTACTGGCAAGTTTAGCCACTCTGATGTGATGCTCGATGCGATTCGAACATCAGGATCTCAGCTCGTTACCATGGCTGTTAAACGCATTGATTTAAAACAGGGTTCCGATGATATTTTACAGCCGCTGATTGACGCAAATATCAAACTGTTACCCAATACCTCAGGGGCTCGTGATGCCAAGGAGGCGATATTGGTGGCGCAGCTTGCCAGAGAGATGATGGGCACGCATTGGGTAAAATTAGAGATTCATCCAGACCCCAAGTACCTAATGCCCGATCCGGTTGAAACCCTAATAGCCGCGAAAGCGCTTTGTGAACAGGGTTTTACTGTACTTCCATATGTTCATGCTGATCCTGTGCTTTGTCGTCGACTTGAAGAGGTGGGCTGTGCGGCTGTGATGCCACTAGCTAGCCCTATTGGTTCAAATAGCGGCATGCAAACCACGGCATTTTTAGAAATGATCATTGAGCAAAGTAATGTGCCTGTTGTTATTGATGCCGGAATAGGTCGACCATCACAGGCCGCAATGGCGATGGAGATGGGCGCAGATGCGGTGCTAGTGAATACCGCTATTGCCAGCAGTGCCAATCCAAGTGCGATGGCACAGTGTTTTGCTGATGCGGTAGAGTGTGGTCGTCAGGCCCATTTGGCGGGCTTGGGACAAGTGACCCGTCATGCAAACCATACAAGCCCACTCGATATAGGCTTAAGCACAGCTCAGCAACAATCAGCCAGTTTAACTGGTTTTTTAGATGAGCCAGCTTAGGAACTAGCCATGAGTTTTGTAGAGCAGTTTTCAGATCTTAATCGAGATGCGTTATCAATGCAGCTGTATTCCACCACAGCAGAGCAGGTTGAAGCTGCCTTGATTAATCCACGCGGCGATTTAACCAGTTTGTTGGCATTATTGTCACCGGCTGCGGAGCCCTATTTAGAGCAAATGGCTCAGGCGTCTGTGGCATTAACGCGGCAACGTTTTGGGGCAGCGTTAAACATGTATATTCCGCTGTATTTATCGAATTTGTGTGCCAACGAATGCGATTACTGCGGATTTAGCATGAGCAACAAACTAAAACGTAAAACCTTAACAGATGATGAGATTAGTGCTGAGGTTAAGGCGATTAAGCAATTGGGTTACGACTCGATTCTACTGGTATCTGGCGAGCATGAAACCAAAGTGGGTGTCGATTACTTTGTCAATGCACTGAAAATCATCAAGCCGCACTTTAATTATCTGGCGATGGAAGTACAGCCTTTAGCGACTGATGAATATCGTCAACTAAAGCAACAGGGGCTAGACGCGGTGATGCTATACCAAGAAACCTACCAACCACAGACTTATGCTCAGCATCATACTCGAGGTAAAAAGCGGGATTTTGCCAATCGTTTAAGTGCCCCTGAGCGGGTTGCCGAAGCTGGGGTAGATAAAATCGGTTTAGGGGTCTTGTTAGGTTTAGATGATTGGCGTCTTGATGCATTAATGATGGGGCATCAGTTAAGTTATCTAGAACAAAAATATTGGCGTAGCCGCTATAGTATATCGCTGCCTAGATTACGTCCTTGTACAGGTGGGATCACCCCAAAAACGATGTTAACAGACCGCGGGCTATTGCAGATGATATTTGCCTTTAGGTTATTCAACCATGAACTTGAAATTAGCCTATCGACACGTGAGACTCCAGCATTAAGAGATAAGCTATTTGCGCTTGGCGTCACTCATTTAAGTGCCGGTAGTTCAACCCAACCTGGTGGTTATGCAAATCAACAGCGCCAATTGGATCAATTTGAGATCAGCGATGATCGCTCCCCAAGCCAGATTGCTAATGTTATTCGCAGCTTAGGTCTCACGCCAGTCTGGAAAGATTGGCAAGGCCAGTGGAGTTGCTGATTTGACACTGAGTTTTGCTGTACTTTTGCCGCTAATTGGCCAATAATTACACTGTTTATAGTGGTAATTGGAGCAAAGCATGGAAATCCCATCAAGTTTTGCATCTGGCGTTGCTGGATTGCAAAGTGCACAGTCTGGGTTAACTCAGGCAACGGTTGATGTGGCAAAACCCAGTACCAATCAGGCAACTGCAACCGATTCAAATCGCCCTGTTGAGTCTACTGATAAAACCCAAGCGCTGGTATCAGCCCTTGAGTCAGGCCAACAGGCAGAAGCTGCTGTTGAAGTGATTGAAGCCTCAAATGAGACCTTAGGTACTATTATCGATTTAGAGGTTTAGTTATGGCTGGCGTATCGTTAGCGCCAAATCAATTTGCTTTGCCACCATCAGGTGGCAAAGCGGATGTCGCTCATTCGTTACATAGCACTTCAGCCGCTTCCGCTATAACTCAGAGCCAATCAAAATCTGAGCCTTCCTCTGTTAAATCACGTTCGCTGCAGCATAGCAGTGCTGAGATAAGACCCGTTAGTCCAGCGCCGGTTTCTTCAACAGTTTCTTCAGGTATCGACTCACCTAGCAATCGAGTATCAAGCACCTCTTCGAGTGCGGCTCAATCAAATAGCGCAAGCCAGTTTAGTTTGCAGCAAGGAGCCTTATCGGTAGATGGATTAGTCAATGTCAGTCAAACACCGGCTGAAGATGACAGTGGTACAAACAGCAACTCCTCTGGCGCACCACAGCAACAAACCGAGCCTGATGCTGCACAAGTTGAACAGGGCCAAGCGTCTGGTGTTAATACTGAAGAGTCATCTGATACAGAGGATTCTGACCAGCGTGATCAGCAACAGGCTGAGCGGCAAGATGCAGCAAAGGAGCAGCAAGCCAAACAGGAGTTAGATGCGTTAGCCAAGCGGGATGCTGAGGTGAGGGCACATGAACAAGCTCATGCCGCTGTAGGTGGTCAATATGCGGGCGCCCCTAGTTATTCCTACGAGCAAGGTAGCGATGGTAAGCGTTATGCGGTTGATGGTGAGGTTCAGATAGATGTATCTCCTATTGCAAACGACCCGCAGGCAACGGTCAATAAGATGCAAAAGGTTTATGCGGCAGCTATGGCACCGGTGCAACCGTCTATGGCAGATATTCAGGTTGCTAATGAGGCGATGCGTACCATGAACCAAGCCAAAGCTGAGTTGGCCAGTGATCGCAGCGAGCAGCTCAATGACGCCAATAGCGCCAATGAGCTGCAAGATAGTATTGAAAATCCTTTTGCGGGTAATTTTTTTGATTCTCAGATAGACGATCAAGGAAATATCACTTATCAACCGGCTTCAGATGAGCCAAGCCCTTTTGCTGATGCGATTGACAGTATCAATGTGCAGGTTAATCGGCAGCAAGCTGAATCTTCACCTAATGAGATACAACGCTTTGCGGCTGAAGTGTTATCTTCACGATACGAGCAAGGCGCTGGGCAAACCAATCAATTAGACTTACTGGTTTAATCTACTCCACTATCGACTGATGCTGTTCCAATATCAATTGTTCTAGCAACTGACTTGCAGGTCCTTGCTGGTTGCGATTGGGAACCACTAAACTGGTCATCACCCGTCGGCGAGTACCGCCTTTGAGGATTAACTTCGCTAAGGTGTTGTGTGCTAGCCCATCGGCCACTAAATGGTGCGGTATCCAACAAAAGCCTGTGGGTTGTTGTAAGACCAATAATGCCTCATGGAAGTTAGATACTGTCCATCGACGCTCCGCTTTTAACCAGCCGATGTCATCGGTATTTTTTAACCCAGTGTCTTTAATCACTATTTGTAGATGTTGCGATAAGGTGTGGTCGTCCACTTCTCCTTGGTGCTTAGCCAGCGGGTGGTCGGGGTGACAGACTAAAGTAAAATCTACTTCACACAAAGGCTCGATAAGGTGACCCACTGGAGGTAAACCACCGACAATGGCAAGGTCGACCGCTTGTTGATCTACCAACTCTTTGGTGCCATTAATCACCGAATCTAAAATGGTGACTCGCGTGCCTCGACTTTGAGATTCAAAGGCATTGAGTGCATTGACGAGGTAGTGGGTTGGATAGACAATTTCTCTAGCGATAGTCAGGGTAGGTTCCCAGCCACTGTCAAAGTTTCCTGCGAGTTGTTCAATTTCGCTAATTGTATGGGTTAGGGTGCGAGAGCGGCGAAGTAGCACCTCTCCAGCTTCGGTAAGCTGGGCTTTACGACCAACAACTTGCAGTAATTTGACCCCAAGTTGTTCTTGCAGTTTCGCCACCGCATGATTGAGAGATGATTGACTTCGATTGAGGTACGCAGCAGCTTGCGCATAGCCACCATGATCGATAACGGCTTGTAAAATTCGCCATTGTTCTAGTGTCGATTTTGCTCGATTTGTCATATAAAAAAATCCCATCACCTCGCTGAGTCAATGGGATTATACCAATCAGAATAAAGATTTGATCGCTCAGCGAGAATTTAGCGCTCCTGAGCCGATCAATCTCTTATCATCACAGGTTTTACTTTTCAGGTTTAACCGTGACTTGCTTTGGCAGATACTTTTTAGTCGCCTTTAGTTTATGGAAGTAAGGGCCTTTGTGAAGCTTCTCTGGCCATTCCAGTAACATCATCGCCAGTACATTTCGGTGTTCACCTAGTGCGAGATCTGGGTTGCCTCGTGGTGATTTAATGATGTTAGTTTCCACATCATAAGCGTTGACGATATGTTGCTGGGTGAGTTTGACGACGCGATGGTCACTTAACCCTGCTAAATGAAAACTGATCCCCACTTCAGCAATAATATCATCTGTCGCATCTTCGAGGATGCGCTCTATATTGGCATCAAAATAGTCGAGGATCCATGCAAACTCTTTAATATCGACTCGGTGTTGGTAATACTCACTTGCTGCAAAGATAAAGTGAGTTAACCCATAAATTTTATTGCGATATTGTTTTTTGCTTAGCTTTTCATCTTGATCATTTGGGTAAACTTCGTTGAAAGCGGTTTTGTACTCTTGTACATAATCACCTACACCGATTTGCTTAGCCCAATAGACATAATTAATTAACTGCGCCGCCCAAGCTTCAATCATGGCCTTATCGGTTAGACCTTTACGCAAATCAGTTTTCTTTAGCGCTGCGCGTAATTTATCGTCGCAGGGACCGACTAAGCCAAACTCATCGATACGGCTTGAAAATCTCAACAATACATCGGTGTAAAACAAAAATTCAGGAAATGGCTGCAAGGCTTTTTTTCGCGCCTTAGCACGTGGGCCGTTGCCAAGTACTGAAATAGCGCGCTCTGATTCGCTGTCGATAAAGCCAGGTTTATCAAGTTGGCAAGCATAGAAGGCTTGAGCTTCGGTGACTGCGTATAAATCGACGAGGGCAGCATTGGCATATTTCTCATCACCAGTCATGCGATATTGTCGGATACCGTAATGACCTTGAATTCTAGGTGGCAGTTGATACAAGTGATTTTCAAGGTTCATCTTAATGCCTTGGTATACTTGATCTGCGCTGACAGTTTGCTGTTTTTGCTCGGCAGATGCCAGTGGCGATACACTAAGAAGCGCAAGTACTAAGGTGCTTGTTTTCAGCAGCTTGTGCATGATTTATCCTTTCTATCAGTTGGGTCGGAGTCAGTGACTCATTGAGCAATAGCGTTAATATTGCTGTCAATGACAACGCATCTTCATTGATGAGTAATGCGTTAAAGATCGTGAGTTGATTTTGACACGGTTTATTGTATTGGTAAATGTAACGGCTCAGCGCGCTAAGCCACGCTTGTTGATAATAAACGGCACCTTGTTCTGCAATGCCATAAAAGTGATAGGGGTAGGCGTTCGCATCAGGCCATGATTGACCGAAACTATTGAAAAACTGCTGAGGCAGATCATCATACAAGTTAGCTTGTTCACTATAGAAGTTGAGGGCAACTTTAGCTCTAAAAATGCGTTGTTGCTGACGATAGTCAGCCAAAATAGCTTCTCTACTGCCTGGCTGAATGCTGGGCAATAGCTTTTCTGATAAATAATGGGTTAACCACAGCTGGCCAAGCTTTCTGATTGAGTCACGACTGGTACCTCGATTAAGCAGGTAATAAGGTTGTGAATAGCTCATCTCTTCTATTGCTTGCGCCATCACAGCAATGAATCTTTGCTGTTGCCGAAAGCTGTCTAATGTCGACGGTAAGGCGATATCAATCTGGGCAAACTGTTGACCTACCACACCGATACGACGCGTCATCAACTTGGGTTGTTTGGCAGGGCGGATAAATAACTCACCCAGTAAGCGATTATCCAACCATAAGCGGTGTTGGGATTGACCGATGTATTCAACGCTTAACCCAAAAGGTTTTAGTAATTGATAAACTTGTTGTAGTAGATTGTCTCTACTTGCTGTCTTCACTTTGGTCTTGTCAGCGAATTTCAGTACCTGGGGTAAATCCCACGGCGCCACAACTTGATGAGTGTGACCATCAAGGAATAATTTGACCTTTTCTGGGCTGGTTAAATAACTAAAGCTGAGATCAAAATTACTGGCTTGGGTGTAGCCATTGGCCTGCGCTTGTTGGGCTTTTATCTGCTTAATCTGTGTTAATGCGGCTTGATTTCGTATGACAGCCCGAGCTTGATAGGCTTGCCATACTTGCTGACGGCAGTCAGGATCAGATTGCCTGATTAAATAGTTAGCCACGTTGAGGTTTAATGGCGCACTTTCAGCTTGATTTTGCGGTGAAGCAATTTCACAGCGGGAGTCGCCAAATTGCAAACGAACATCGTGAGTGGCTAGGCCGCGTTTAATGGTGGCTTGAGCTGTATGTAGTTTTGATTTTGGTGTTTGTCCAAGTTGCTGTGAATTCAATTGGCTAAACTGCTGACCAAGTTGCTTGAGCTTGTTATCTACACTTTGACTCAGTGCATCAACGGTTAACGCCATGGTAGGTTGTTGCAAGAGCTGTTCGAATAAGTCTGCGAGGTGCAATTGGCACTGCAAAAGCTGTTCACGATGCTGGGGTTCAAGTGCGTAGTGACGATAATATTGCACGCTATCCCGCAGATTAACAATTGCGAGTAAATGACGCTCTAGCGGCACAATTTGGTGTTCAAGTGTCGGGAATGCTTGATTGGCTTGATCGTCAAAGTAGGTATCGTTATTAAAGGCGATACACTGATTATGAAGTAGGGTAATAGGCGAGACGGCAGCGACTGCTGCCGTCATACAACTAAGGCTGAGCAGTACTGCAGAAATGCTTCTTAGCATAGGCAACACGCTCTTCTACCGACATAGTGGTGTGTTTCATGTTTTCGACATGATGGAGAAACGGCAATATACCGCGGCCATTGGCAATTTGGATTGCCAGACCAGGACGTGCGTTTAGCTCTAGTAGCAATGGACCGCGTTTTTGGTCCAACACCATATCTGTGCCCAAATAACCGAGCTCACTCATTTCATAGGCCTTGGAAGCCGTATGTAATAGGGTGTCCCAATGAGGAACAGCAATATCGGTGAGCTTTTTGTTGGTGTCAGGATGGAAGTCGATCGGTTGGTCAAATTGCACAGCGTGCAGCCCTTGTCCGGTGCCAATGTCGACACCGACACCAACGGCGCCTTGGTGCAAGTTGGCTTTACCATCGGATGCGGCAGTTGATAATCGCAGCATGCCCATAATGGGGAAGCCTTTAAACACAATCAGGCGAATATCTGGCACGCCTTCGTAGGAGTAGCCGTCAAAGACCGGATCAAATTCAATTAACCCTTCAACAATGGCAACATCAGGATTACCACCCAGTGAAAATAGACCACTTAGCACGTTAGAGACGTGGCGATCCACTTCCGATGGCGTGACTTCATTACCATTAGGTTTGTAATAACGGCCATTCTCAACTTTAGTTACAACCAAAATACCTTTACCGCCAGAACCTTGAGAAGGTTTGATAACAAACCCTGTACGGTTATTGACCATTTCAGGTATGTGAGCGATTTCATGTTGCTCACTGACGGTGCCAATCAAATCAGGCACCGCTATGTCGTTGGCTAAGGCCAATTGCTTAGTCGTTAACTTATCATCCACGCGCTTATAAAATTTGCGCGGGTTATAGCGACCGATGAAGTCGATATTGCGTTTGTTCATCCCAAGTACACCTTGGGATGCCAACGATTTGGGGCGAGCAAATATCATATTTACTCCCCAGCCAATGGTTTAAAGCGACGTAGTTCAAGCAATTTGTAGCCGGTATACTGACCCATGAGTAACACCATAGCTAAAATCACCAAGTGAATACCTAAGAAGTTAAACACCCAATGTTGTACCCAAGATGCGCTCATAGCTAGGTAAGCTAATGTCGCGACAAACAAACTACCGCCACCTTGAACAAATACCTCTTTCGCGCCTTCTTCTTCCCAAAGAATGGACATTCTTTCAATTGTCCAAGCCAAGATGATCATTGGGAAGAAGGTGATGGTTAATCCTTCACTCAAACCAAACTTGTAAGATAGTAGGGTAAACAGGCCGATAATTCCGATGACCACAATGATCACCGCGGATATTCGCGATATCAGCAGCAAGTTAAGCTTAGATAAATAGGAGCGAATGGTTAGACCGAAAGCAACAATCAGTAAAAAACCAATTAAACCGGTTAATAGTGTGGTTTGGATAAATGCCAGTGCAATCAATACTGGCATGAAGGTTCCCGATGTCTTAATGCCAATAATCACCCGCAGGAACACCACCATTAATACGCCAATCGGGATGAGTAAAATACCTTTAAATAGGCTTTGCTCTTCAAGAGGCAGTTGGTAAAGGCTGAAATCCAATGCGTCATTATTCATCATCACATCAATGGACGTGGCTAATGCTGACCGTGTGTCTTGTAGCATTGAGAAATTAACTTGTGAGTTAATACCACCAATCACATCTAGGGTCGACTTGCCAGAGCGATCCCAAATAAGCAGATTATCTGGACGACCTTGGCTACCATCAACAGGGTTAAACAGATGCCATTGACCATCATGATAAACTTCTACAAAAGTCACTAGCTGTTGACGACGGCGCTGATCTTCTAAAAACAGGCCACTAACTGCTTGAGCTGGAATGCCTTTACTGTTTAGCATACGTACAAAAAGCTGTGCTGGACGGTTGCTGCTAAGTAACAGTTCGATGTTTTGGCTGCGCTCACTTGCCGTCAGTGCTTTATTGAGCTGCTGTGCAAAGGATAGGTTAGTTGCACTGCGTGACCACACTTCTTCAATGGCTTGTTCAGCTGCTGCTTGTTCTGTTGCAGGCCAGCTATATGGCTCAGGCGTTGCTGGCTCTTCTGTAGCAAGAATTTGTTTAACACCCGTTGGAATTAGGGTGACTTTATAATAAAGGTCTTGCTGACCACGCGCTTGTCGAATCGACCAAATCGCGCGGCGTCCTTCTTCATCACTCGTGATAGATAACCCATAACCTGGCGAGGTTGCATTTTCAACCAGTACTTCATAGGCAGGATCTTCGGGAAGTGAGAATGAAACCTCGGCAGGTTCGCCAGTTGCTTGAAAACGCACTTTGGCATCAACGGCCCAACTTTGCACTTGTTTGCCAGGCAAAAAAGGCACGTTATGTTCGATACCGCGGTAGATGCTCGCGGCTAGCCCTGAAATGAAAAGTAGGGCGACCAGAAGATAAAAAGGTTTTCTAGAATGCATTGGTCAAATTTTCCTTACTTGCTAGTCGCTTTTTCGACGGCAGGTTTTCCATGAATGTAGGTTTGGCTTACATCGACAACAGCTATGTCTTGCATAAACTTACGACCGAGCAGCAGCGGAAATTCTAGATGACTGCGATCAACGAGGTTAAGGTCAGTTTCTGCTTTGTACTTACCGATTTGTAGATGTGCATGAATAACCGGACGACGGTCACTATTCTCATTGGCATCTTGCTTAATTCTCACAAAACGCTCGACTTTAGATTCAAAGGTTTGTGCTGGGTTATCTTCACCCAGGGTAAAAACATCAAAGCGAACCCATTGTTTACCGTCGCGCTCAAATAAAATGATATTGCGAGCATCTAATGATGATGACTCCGCACCGGTATCGATACGGGTTTTGAAGCGGGCTTTGACTTCATCAATATAAACATGTTCTGTGGCGCCAAGAATAAACTTATCGCCAATCGGTGACACATCACATTCGACTTCTACGGGAATGACTTGAGCATCTTTAGGTTGTTGTTTTTGATTCAAGTCTGCTAACTGGGTTTGCAGTGATTTTACTTCGTCAGTTAACGCGGTCAGACTTTGCTGCTGCGTTTGTTGGTTGTTTTCAATAATCTTAACTATTTGAGCCTGCTGAGCTTCAAGCTGACTGTCTAATGTTGCTGCATCGACTGGAACCGGCATGTTATCGGTGTTTGACTTGGCTGCACAGCCTGTCAAACCAGCGATAACGGCTAGGGTGATAATCTTTTTCAACATAGTCCTGTGTTTCCCATTTACTCTTTGTTTAGATTAAATCTTTATTTGGCTGATTTTTTTTAGCGACAAAGGTAGCACGTTTAGGTGCTGGATACCCTTCAATTGTCTGACTTATATCGTTAGGGTCTAAATAATCAACTAATGATTCATTTGGCATCCAATCGGTACTGCGTTGTTCGGCCAATGATGTCACATCAATGTCGACACATTTCACATCGATAAAATCAGCTTTTTTAAGCCATAGCTCAAGGGCTTTTGCCGATGGAATAAACCAAGTGTTATTCATTTTCCCGTAACGATCGCTAGGCACCAATACGGTATTTTCATCACCATCGATAACTAAGGTTTCCAATACAAGTTCGCCCCCAGTACGCAATTGATCTCGTAATTGGAACAGGTGATCGATAGGTGAGCGGCGGTGATACAGCACGCCCATTGAAAATACGGTATCAAAGGCATCTAGTGGCGGTAGCTGTTCAATGCCGATAGGTAATAGATGCACTGGATGGTGATCGCCTGCTAGACGTTTTACCGCTTCAAACTGGCACAAAAATAACACTGATGGGTCAATACCGACTACATGCTTAGCGCCTTCGCCTAACATTCGCCACATGTGGTACCCGCTACCGCACCCCACATCCAGTACAGTGCGATTCTCTAGTGGGCTGATATGGGGTTGTACTCGTTCCCATTTCCAATCTGAGCGCCATTCAGTATCAATGTCGACGCCGTGTAGTGAAAATGGCCCTTTGCGCCAAGGCGTGAAAATTCTTAGTAGGTTTTCAAGTTTTTGCTTTTCGCCTTCACTAAGCTGGTTGCCGCTGCCAACGGTGACCGAGTTTTTAAAGTCGAGTGTATCAGGAGTAGGGTAATGGAGTTTGTTTAGGACTTTTTCCCACTTTGGCAAACTGCCGTGTTTATGGTCTCGTTGCCATTGCCCCAAAATACTGGGGAGAGTCTCTAGCCAATGTTGCAGGCTAGAGTCAGAAATTTGTTTGTAGAATGAACTAAAACTGATCACTTTATTGCCACCATAGATGCAAAATTAAAACATTGATACCAAATATTGGTGTGCTCAAATCCTTGTGCGTTTAGCCGCTCAATATGAACTGGCAATGAATCGGGCTTCATCACATGTTCAAGTGAGCTTCGCTTTTGGCTTATTTCTAGCTCGCTATAGCCGTTGGCTCGCTTAAAGTCTAAGTGTAAGTCGTCTAAAAGGGTTTGAATTTTTTGGTCTTCGAAATAGAGCTTTTCTGATAAAACAAGCATACCGCCGGGATTAAGCCCTTGGTGTATTTTTCTCAGTAAGTTGTCGCGATCGGTAGGTGCTAGGAACTGCATGGTGAAATTAAGTACCACCATAGAAGCATTTTCTATTTCTATATCACGAATATCGCCACAAATAAGATCTACCGGTGTATCGCTTACATAGGCTGATAGATTTTGCTGACAACCTTGAGTCATGGCTTCGCTGTTATCCACTGCTACGATTGTGGCCTGGCGGCCTTGTATTTTTCGGCGAATGCTAAGTGTTGCAGCGCCCAATGAACAGCCTAAATCGTATACTCGACTATTAGCAGTGACATATTTATCTGCAAATTCACCGATAGTGCTGATTATTTGGCCGTAACCAGGTACTGAACGCCTGATCATATCGGGAAAAACGCCGGCAACTTTATCGTCGAATTGAAAGTCGCTGATATGTTCGCAGGCTGTCGCGTAGATGGTGTCTTGTGCTGATTTCATTGGATAGTACTGGTTAATTTCAACAGGTTATTCTAGCGAATGATAACTGTTGTCAGCAAGGCTAGTACTGGAAATTATAGATAAAATTTTGTCTAATAGCCTTATTACAACATTCATGTCACATCGTATTGACGTTCAAGGTCTGCAAGTTGAAAAATTTTCTCTTCATGTTGGGATGGTCGCTAGTGTTAGTTTTGCTATCTGCGACGGTATGTGCTGAAACAAAACAACCCTTAGTACTGGTAATGGGCGAAGACAGCTATCCCTACCAGTTTGTAGACGAAAGTGGCCAACCAAAAGGGGTACTGGTTGACCTTTGGCAGGAGTGGTCGCGGGTGACTAATACACCTGTAGTATTTGTTGCACGTCATTGGCAAGACTCGTTAAAACAATTAGCACGCGGTGATGCCGATATTCACATTGGCATGGCTAAAAATGCAACACGTCAACAACATTATGATTTTGCTAAACCCATTGCTGAGTTAAGTACCTATTTATATTTACGATCTTCACTTGCTGGTAAGCGACAATTATCTGAATTATTGCCTTATAAGATTGGTGTCGTAAAAGGTTCAGCTCACGCCAGTACGTTGTTGGAATTGGAACCAAGGTTGGCGGTCGTTGAATATGAAAACCGTACCGAGTTACTGGCAGCGGTTTTACGCAACGAGCTTGATATATTCGGTAACATGGAAGGTTACTTGCGAGATCAGTCAGTTAATAGAATTATCGTTGAGCAATTTCCATTAAATCAGCGGATTAGCATCGATAACATCAATGTTGTACCGGCGGTTGTGAAGGGCAGAACCGAGCTTATTGATAAAATTAATCAAGGCTTTTCCGAGATAAGCCAGTCACGTCAAAACCAAATTAAGAAATTATGGCTTGGATACAGTAACAGCGCTGATGCGCTGGTGATTTCAACTACCGCAGGTATTGAACCTTTTGTGGATATTGATGCTGATGGCCAGCCCCATGGTATGTATATCGACTTATGGAAGCTCTGGTCGCAAAAAACTGGCATTAATATCAGTTTTCGCGCCGGCAACATGAAGCAGACGTTGGGCGATGTGATGCAGGGGCGCAGTGATATCCATATTGGTTATCCTGAAAGTGAGTCAATGAACACGGGTTTAACGCGCGCTCACCGTCTGTATCAAGTAAAAAGTCGGTTGTTTAGCTATCAAACGCCCATAACAGATTTAGCTCAGCTAAAAGGTCAGCGTATCGGAGCGGTACCCACTGCGCCCTATTTAGATAAATTAAGGGAAGTGCTACCTGAATCGCAGTTAAAACTGTATCAGGGTGTCGATCAAATGATTGAAGCGGCACAAAATGGTCATATAAAGGCGTTTGTCGCGTCGTCTGCTTGGACACATCACTATTTAATTAGTTTAAAAGTTTGGGGTGATTTCCATCAATATATTCCTCTTGAATTCACTACCGATATCTTTGCGTTGACCCGTAAAGAAGATGTCGGCTTAACGGGGCGCATTGCGGCTGGATTCAATTTGATATCACAGCGGGAGTTGATTGATATTGAGCGAAAGTGGGTACTGGATAGAAATGATCACACTTTTACGACTGAGCGAAGTTTATTGTCGTTGACACCCGAGCAGCAGCAAATAGTAGCGCAAGCGCCAGTGCTTAAAGTGGGCTTTATCGACAATTGGCAGCCGATGGAATTTGAGGGCAGCAATGGTGAGTATGCCGGCATAAATGGTGAAGTTTTTGCGTACTTAGAAAAAGGATTAGGATTTAAGTTTGAAGCGGTCGCATTTAGTCGTTGGCAAGATTTAATCGAGAGCCTAAAGCGAGGAGATATTGATATTGCAGGTAGTGTGGCTAAAACCCCCGAGCGCGCCTCAAGTTTATTGTTTACTCAGTCCTACTGGCCATCGCCTTGGGCATTAGTGACGCACCTCGATAAAGTATCGTTATTTAGTTTAAAGGAACTAGCAGGGCAGCGTTTAGCCGTTGTTGAAGGCTATCATTTAGTCAATCGATTAATGTCTGATGAGTTGGATATTGATTTAGTGCTGGTGCCAGATACTCGGGCCGGGATTGAAGCTGTATCCCAAGGTAAGGCTGATGCCTTTGTAGAGAAAGTGCTTAATATGGCATTTGAGCTGACTGCAGAAGAATATAACAGTTTAAAAATGTCTGTTTTAGCAGATTTTTCTGAGCAGCAAAGCCATATCGGGCTTCACCCGAGACACAGCGAATTACTGCCTGTTTTAAATATTGGTGTTGCTAGTATCACGTCTGAGCAGCGACAACAAATATACCAACACTGGGTGAAACCGACACAAAACAGTCAGAGCTTTTTTAACTCCAAGTGGTGGTGTGGTTACGTAATATTGGCGGTGTTAACTGTGCTGTTATGTGCCTTAGCATTGTTACTTATCGTGTCTCGATATCGTAAGCTTTCTAAGGCACTAATGGCCGAAAAAGACAGTGCATCTCATATCGATTTTTTAACCCAGTTGCCAACGAGAATTATTTTAGATGACAGATTAGAGCAAGCTATTTTGCATCATGCCCGCGAAATGCAGCGTTTTGGGTTGTTGTTTGTCTCTATCGACAATCTAAAGCAGATTAATCAGTCATTGGGGCATAGTGCAGGCGACAGACTGATTGTACAAATTTCCTCTGAATTAAAAGCCTTGCTCCGAAATTCAGATACCTTAGCTCGCTTTAGTCACAATGAGTTTGTTATTGTGCTTAATCGAGTTCAAGATTTAGATAAAGTGTGTCAACTCGCCGATGGCGTCTTAAGACAGTTGAATAAGCCTTTTACTATTGACGAGAAAACCGTCAACGTGTCGGTTAGTATCGGGGTGGCTTGTTATCCTAATGATGGCGATAGTGCCGTTGAATTATTGCGTAAAGCTGATGGATTGATGTCTAGGGCGAGGGAGTGCGGCGGAAACTGTTATCGAACCGCTTGATGACCGTTTAACCGTGCGCTTTGCTGGTAAATTGCACAAACCCACTCTTTGTCACGTGCTTTAGTGATGAAGTTGTTTTGAATCGGGCATTAATTCACTATAATGCCGCTTTTATCATGTTATTGAATATTCCCAGATAAGAATTTGTGGATGTAAGGAAAAGAAAGATGCGCAGTCATTATTGTGGAGACGTCAACCGGTCTCATGTTGGAGAAGAAGTCACTTTAGTTGGTTGGGTCAACCGTAGCCGTGATTTAGGTGGGGTTGTGTTTCTAGATCTGCGTGATCGTGAAGGTGTTATTCAGGTGGTATATGACCCAGACTTGCCTGAAGTTTTTGAAGTAGCCAGTACCTTACGTGGTGAGTTTTGTGTGCAAGTCACCGGACTTGTTCGTGCACGTCCTGATAGTCAAATTAATAGTGACATGCGCACCGGTGAAATTGAAGTATTGGGTAAAGGCCTAACTATTCTCAATGCTGCTGCGCCACTGCCAATTAACATGGATAAAAACCAGCACAATACTGAAGAGCAGCGATTAAAGTATCGCTACCTTGATTTACGTCGCCCAGAGATGGCTGAGCGTATTATTTTCCGCTCTAAAGTGACAAGTGCTGTACGTCGTTTCCTTGATGGTAATGGCTTTTTAGATATTGAAACGCCTATTTTGACCAAGGCTACGCCAGAAGGCGCACGAGATTACCTAGTGCCAAGCCGTACTTATAAAGGTCAATTCTTTGCATTACCTCAAAGCCCACAGTTGTTTAAACAATTGTTGATGATGTCAGGGTTTGATCGCTATTACCAAATCGTCAAATGCTTCCGTGACGAAGATTTGCGTGCAGATCGTCAGCCAGAATTTACCCAAATTGATATCGAAACTTCGTTCATGACATCAGATCAAGTGATGGCAAAAACAGAAGAGATGACTCGTTCATTGTTCCAAGAGTTGCTCAACGTTGATCTTGGTGAGTTTCCACGCATGACATTTGCTGAAGCAATGAAGCGTTATGGTTCAGATAAACCTGACCTACGTAACCCGCTTGAGCTTATCGATGCTGCGGATATTTTAAGCGAAGTTGAATTCAAAGTTTTCCAAGGCCCAGCGACTGACCCAGAAGGCCGTGTCGCGCTATTATGTGTGCCAGGTGGCGCTAAGCTATCTCGCAAGCAGTTGGATGAGTACGCCAAGTATGTCGGCATCTACGGTGCAAAAGGTCTAGCTTGGATGAAAGTTAACGATCTCGCCGCAGGCATGGAAGGTGTGCAGTCGCCAGTGCTTAAGTTCTTAAATGAAACTGTGGTAAATGCACTACTAGCGCGCACTAATGCGAAAGACGGTGACTTGATCCTATTTGGCGCAGACAAAGCTAACATCGTTGCAGAAGCTATGGGCGCATTACGTTTAAAAGTCGGTGAAGACTTTGACCTAGTCTCTGATGAGTGGAAACCGCTATGGGTCGTTGATTTCCCAATGTTCGAACGCACATCAGACGGTGGTTTACATGCGATGCACCACCCATTTACCGCGCCTACTGGTATTACTCCTGAAGAGCTTGAAGCCGATCCAACTGCCGCTATTTCTGATGCTTATGACATGGTACTTAATGGTTGTGAGCTTGGTGGTGGTTCAGTTCGTATTCACGACAGTAAGATGCAGTCAGCGGTATTTAGAATTCTTGGCATCAACGATGAAGAAGCTAATGAAAAGTTTGGCTTCTTATTAGAGGCGCTACGCTATGGTACTCCTCCACATGCGGGTCTCGCGTTTGGTTTAGATCGCATCATTATGTTGATGACTGGTGCTAGCTCTATCCGCGATGTGATGGCATTCCCGAAAACAACCACAGCCGCTTGTCCGTTGACTAACGCGCCAGGTTTTGCAAACCCTGCTCAGCTAGAAGAGTTAGGTGTTTCTGTGGTTGCCGCAGAGGATTCAGAGCAGCAGTAATAGACAAAACCACTGCGTTGGGATGTACTCAACGCAGTGTCAGTTTACCCACTTGAAGGAGAACACATGGCTGGACACAGTAAATGGGCCAATATTAAGCACCGCAAAGCCGCACAGGATGCCAAGCGTGGCAAGCTGTTTACCAAGTTTATCCGTGAGTTAACCGTCGCTGCCCGTGAAGGTGGCTCAGATCCTGATTCAAACCCTAGATTACGAGCGGCCATTGATAAGTCTTTGTCGAATAATATGACCCGCGATACCGTTGAGCGCGCCATAAAACGTGGTGCAGGTGAGCTTGATGGTCAAGTATTAGAAACCATTATGTATGAAGGTTATGGTCCCGGCGGCACTGCTGTGATGGTTGAAACCATGACAGATAACCGTAATCGTACTGTGTCTGGCGTGAGAAACGCGTTTAGCAAGTCAGGTGGCAATTTAGGAACCGATGGTTCTGTCAGTTATCTGTTTAGCAAGCGTGGCGTCATTTCATATCCTGCTGGCATCGATGAAGAGCAAGTGATGGATGCGGCATTAGAAGCAGGCGCGGATGATGTGGTGACTTATGATGATGGCGTCATTGATGTATTTACCACGCCAGAAGATTTTGGTGCAGTTAAAGATGCACTTGATGCACAGCAGCTAAGCTCAATCAATGCAGAAGTCACCATGATACCGTCCACCAAAGCCGAGTTAGATGCAGCTACCGCACCTAAATTTTTACGTTTGATTGATAACCTTGAAGATCATGATGATGTGCAGGAAGTCTATCATAACGCTGAAATTTCAGATGAAATCATGCAAGGCTTAGAATAGGCAACCTATAAAACATGCCGATAATATTGGGGATCGATCCTGGTTCTAGGGTGTGCGGTTACGGGGTGATTCAATGCCAAGGCCGCCAGCAAATTTATCTCGGTAGTGGCTGTATCCGCACCCAATCTGGCGATCTTCCCAGCCGGTTAAATATCATTTTTAATGGTGTTACCGAAATCATCAAACAATATCAGCCTGATGAGTTTGCCATTGAAAATGTCTTTATGGCCAAAAACGCTGACTCAGCGTTAAAACTTGGTCAAGCACGTGGTGCAGCGATTGTTGCAGCAACCCATGCAGAACTGCCTGTATCAGAGTACACCGCAACTCAAATTAAAAGTGCTGTAGTTGGCACCGGTCGTGCACAAAAAAGCCAGGTTCAACATATGGTTCAGCAGATATTTAAATTAAACTCTGCGCCGCAAGCTGATGCAGCCGATGCACTGGCTGTCGCATTATGCCACTACCATACTTATCAAGGGTTGATAGCCATGGGTGGAAAGGCTAAATCACGTAGCTATGGTCGTTATAAATAAAGATAAATATTAAGGATTTATTATGTTGGGTAGATTAAGGGGCGTATTAGTAGAAAAACAAGCTCCAGAAGTGTTAATCGATGTCTCTGGTGTTGGTTATGAAGTGCAGATGCCATTAACTAGCTTTTACGAACTGCCCGAGCTCAATAAAGAAGCCGTTATTTATACCCATTTTGTGGTGCGTGAGGATGCTCAACTGCTCTACGGTTTTATTACCAAGCAAGAACGAGCATTGTTTCGTTTATTAATCAAAGCTAATGGCGTTGGGCCTAAACTTGGTTTAACTATTTTATCAGGTATGACGGCGGCAGAGTTTGTTAAGTGTGTTGAACATGATGACATTGCGACATTGGTTAAGCTGCCTGGGGTTGGTAAAAAGACGGCTGAACGATTGCTGGTTGAGATGCGCGACAAGCTGAAAACGCTGATGGAAGCATCAGTTGGCTCCGAGAGAGAGTTTGTATTGCAATCTAATTACACGCCAGCACCTGTGGTGAATACAGCAGAAGAAGATGCTATTGCAGCGTTGCTCAGCTTAGGGTATAAGCCTGCTCAAGCCAGTAAGGCGGTGTCTAGTGCTTTTGAAGAAGGCATGGACTCAGAGGCCTTGATTAAGGCATCATTAAAATCAATGCTATAACGAAGGCGCTAAATTGAAATGATAGAAGCAGATCGGTTAGTTCACGCTCAAGCGCAGGAATTTGAAGAGCGAGATGAACATATTGATAGGGCAATGCGACCTAAGTTACTTGATGAGTATACTGGTCAAGATGATACGCGTGCGCAACTAAAAGTGTTTATTGAAGCGGCGAAAAAACGGCATGAAGCATTAGATCATATGTTGATCTACGGGCCTCCAGGTTTGGGAAAAACGACTCTTGCAATGATTGTCGCCAATGAAATGGGAGTCAATATTAAGTCGACCTCCGGGCCTGTGCTTGAAAAAGCGGGGGACTTAGCTGCGTTGCTGACTAACCTTGAAGAAGGTGATGTGCTGTTTATTGATGAAATTCATCGATTAAGCCCCGTTGTTGAAGAGATCCTCTATCCAGCTATGGAAGACTATCAACTGGATATTATGATAGGCGAGGGGCCAGCAGCACGTTCAATTAAATTGGATTTGCCACCGTTTACGCTGATTGGAGCTACAACGCGCGCCGGTGCGCTAACCTCGCCATTGCGCGCTCGTTTTGGTATTCCACTGCGCTTGGAGTTCTACAATGTCGTCGATTTGAGCAGTATTGTTGCACGCTCTGCTCAAGTGATGACACTTCCCATTGATGCAGATGGCGCTACCGAAGTTGCTAAGCGTTCTCGTGGTACACCCCGAATAGCGAATAGATTGCTTAGGCGTGTAAGAGATTATGCCGAAGTAAAGCATGATGGTGTGGTAAGTCAGCAAGTTGCAGAAGATGCGTTGAATATGCTTGATGTTGACGCCGAAGGTTTTGATTACATGGATCGCAAGTTGTTGTTAGCCATTATCGATAAATTTATGGGCGGCCCCGTTGGTTTAGATAATCTCGCAGCAGCAATAGGGGAAGAGCGGGAAACTATTGAAGATGTGTTAGAGCCGTTTTTGATACAACAAGGCTTTATTCAACGTACGCCGCGAGGACGAATCGCGACCGCAAGAGCCTATAGTCATTTTGATATGATTAAAGCAGAATAAAAAAAGCAGCCTTTGGCTGCTTTTTTATGCATTTTTACCTAAGTGATGCTCTAGGCGATTATTGCTCGGTAACTTCCAGAACATACTGCGGTAAACGCAAACCGGAATCTGCCTTTTTACCCGCAACCACTTTAGCGCCGATCTCTAAGTATTCCCCAGTGGGCCCCGGATTATCTAGGTCGACCGCTGGGAAATTTTTCAAGGTTTTACCTTTGTAACGGACTCTAAGGGTCTTTAAATTGACTTTATTTTCATTGCCTAACTGATAAAAGTTAATCGTTATCGGAAGATCAGTGTCTGAGGTAATAAAATACTGGCCGTTATGGTAGTCATTATCGAGCAACGTGACGTTGGTAGCGCTACCTAAGTTACCTTTCCAATTAACCACCACAATTGAACTACTGGTAGCATTTTTAACCACCGCAGGATATTTCAGTGGCTGGATCTCCGTAATGGAAATTTGTCCCCATACAGGCTTGATGAGCAAAGCGCTTGCGAGTCCAAGTGCAAGGGCAATTTGAACATTTACTAGTAAACGTGGCATTTTCTTGCTGATTTCTAACAATAACGGCTTCCGCATATCGTACTTGTTGTTATGCAAACACACCTTATAAGCTGCCATGAAAGGATAGTTTAATACAAGCTTTTGGTTGATTTATCTAAATAAAACAAAAGTTAATAACATATTCCATTAAGAGATAAGAGTAGGAGTAAGACTAAAGTCTAACGATTTTTCACTTGTAAGCTCACATTGTAACCGCTTTCACCCGTATAACTGACCAAAATACTCAAGTTTATCGATATTTACCACTAAAAAAGAAAATCATTTGTAAACAGCTTGTAAATAAAGTGTTGCTAATTGTTTCTACTTTGATAGGGTAATTGCCATGGCACAGCTTAAAGTGCCTTTTAAACATCGACTTATACGGGATCAAGGAAGAGCGGAGTCAGCAACGGAAGGGCTGGGTGTGAGTGATAATAATAAGACGTACTACTTATGGAACTCAAAATAATGAAAAAAAGACTTCTGACTACTGCTGCTTCTGTGTTATTTTTTGCTGGACAAAGTGCTGCTGAGCAAGCCACCGGCACGGCACAGTTTAAACTAGTTCAGCCTATCACCGTAACTGAAACCACTGTGATGGAATTTGGTAACATTGATATCTCTGCAGATGGCAATTGTACCCTAGACTATGCTAATGCTGTCACTGGTGCAGCGTGCTTAGCTGGCGGTAACGCTGCGGCATCTGGTGTTTTCGCCATTACTGCCAATGATGGTAATGTTAATGTAACCCTTTCTGGTGCTGATACATCAGTTGCTGGTGTTACCTTTACGCCATCAATCGCCTCTAGCACAGTGACTGTTTCATCGAATACTGCCACAGTAGTTGTAGGCGGCTCTATCGATGTAGTAGCAGCTAGCGCCACTTCAGGTGACCAGACTATTAGCTACACTGTAGACGTTGTTTATTAATTTAAGCAGATAAAAATGGCGCCCTAAGTGTTGTTAGGGCGCACAAAATGCTCGAAGTAAGCTAACCAATAATATTAATGAGTTCGACTCATATAAACTAGCTGGGCGTGATTATGAAGAGATCTATTTTAGGCTGTTTAGCCTTGTTTTTTGTCATATCTAACGTTAATGCCAACCTACTTGTTACTCCTACCCGTGCAGAACTAGATGATAAACGGCAGAAAAGTGCCATTTTCTCATTGGTTAATAAAGGCAGTGTGACCTCCCGTTACAACATCTATTTTCAAGATAAACGTCAGCTACCCACAGGTGACTACCAATCGGTTGATGGCAAAGGCGTCTTGGCGAAATATGTGCGTTATTCTCCTAGAAGAATCACCCTCGATCCCGAGCAAGGCACAAGAGTCAGAGTGGCGTTGAGATTGCCAAAAGGAGTAAAACCTGGCGAATATCGTAGTTATTTGGTGTTTAATCAAATTCCGCTTACTGAAGCCGAATCGACTTCGTCAAGTGATGATAACCAGTCGCTTTCTTTAAGTATCTCTGCTGTGTTAAGAATTTCAGTGCCAGTGGTGCTTCGTGTCGGGGAGTTGAACAGCGAGGTTGAAATCGCCACTGGGCAACTTAACCCACAAACCAATAATGTATCAGTGACCTTAGCGAGAGCGGGGAGCCGTAGCACCTATGGTGATATCGAAGTGCTCACTGAAGTTGACGGTAAAAAGCAGACTATAGGTAGTTACAAAAATGCGGCCTTATACACAGAAATCTCTGAACGTAATTTTGCAGTTTCTTTAGACAGCGCTGTTGAAGCTTCAACTAAATTGTGGGTGCGATACAGTGAAAGTGACCAACTACCCAACCCACAGGTGATTGAATACGCGTTAAATTAATCTGCTAATGGTCGGGACCAACAAGCAAAAAAACAATCTTCAGCACTGGGTCGTTTATCCAGCGCTAACTGTATTGTTCTTGCTTGTTGTCTTAGTCTTGACTGTTACACTAACGCCTACTCGTCATAAAGATTCAAAAGCCTACAATACCGCTAGTTTCGAAAGTGACTTCAAAGCGACCAGCAGGGTTAGTGATAGCACTCATAGTGATCAAAGTGTTTATAATGATAAAAGTGTCGGTATTGATAAAAGTGGCGCTAATTATGATCATCAATCGCCCAACAACGAATATGTAGACCAAGTCGATAGCATAAAGCGAACTAGCAACCAAACAACTATCGACCAA
Organism: Shewanella waksmanii; assembly: GCF_043643685.1. Lineage (GTDB taxonomy): Bacteria > Pseudomonadota > Gammaproteobacteria > Enterobacterales > Shewanellaceae > Shewanella > Shewanella waksmanii_A. The sequence goes on along the minus strand of NZ_JBHZSN010000004.1, from coordinate 88,656 downwards.
ACAACTATCCACCAAACAACTATCCACCACCAAAGCCACCTAAAGCCTCAACCTACTTCAGAGTATCAGTTTCAAGCCAATGCGGATGAGATGGGCCAAGTTCAAACAAATATGGGGGAGCTTGCAAGTCAACTTCCTGCTAGCCAACGTGAAACGGTGTTTTTAGCCAAAACAAAGCCTATGCAGCCTCGCGAACAGGTGAGCAAAGTGGCAAATAAGTCGCTAGTTGGTCAAAAGCTCATTCAAGGTGAGATGGTTCAATTAACTAATAACCAACCGCAATCTACTGGGAATGTGGCTCAACAAGTTCAAGACTCGGCCAGTCGCTCGCTAACAAGGGGGAAGTCACAAAATCAAACAGTGATTGAAGCGGCGCAAAACTTGGGTGGCTTCTCAGTATGTGCTGAAACGATAAATCGTCACTATGTCAGTCAGCCAACCGAAGATGAGCAATTTATTATTAGCCAACTACGTTATGCCGGTGAGGTACTGAGTGAGGAGCTATTTGCTTACCAACAGGGAAATACGGTGTATCTTCCTGTGCAACTGTTAGCAGAGCTATTGCTCCTACCAGTGGTTGCAGATATGGATACATTGGCTGTCAATGGTTGGTTTAAATCACAAAACGCTGAAATTGAAGTGAGTAACGGGCTGATGAAATACCTCAATTATTCTGCCGATTGTAGCCGCCAAGATACGGTACTTTTTTATGATGATTGGGACATCTATATCGCTATGGATGTGATTAAACAGATGTTTGGATTGGACATTCAGTTTCAAGCCAATCGACAATTATTTCTAATATCAGAGTCGATTGATATCCCTTTGAGCCAACTAAAGCAAAGGCAGAAGCGTTATCAGCTTTTTAATGCGCAAAAGGCATCAACTGAACAAAATAATGTCGTTCATGTGGGCAAAGACAATGCGCTATTGGGGGATGTTGCGTTAAACGTAGATCTTGGTGTTAACGCGTTAAAGCAAGGCGATCCCAAAGAGTTTAGCCAAGAAGTGTCAGCACAGGCAAAAGTTGATTTACTCAATCACCAAACTTACCTCAGTTACAGTCAATCAGAATCCGGAGAAAGCCTGACCGCATATATCGAGAAAAACACCCCAGAAGCTTGGGTTAAGCACTATCGGTTAGGTACCGTTAACTCTCAAAGTATGCCGCTGGTTTCTGATGGCGATCAAGGCCTTGGGTTTACCGTGAGTGCAGGTGATGGTTCAACACAAGACCTGCGCTACATCATAGTGGAAGGTGAGTGGTTGCGGGATTGGGACGTTGAGCTATATCGTAATCACGCGCTAGTTGATGTTAAACGCATTGGCGCTGATGGTTTATATCGATTTGAGCAGGTGCCATACTTTATCGGTTTGAACCAATATCAGTTGCGCTTTTTTGGCCCAAATGGAGAAACAAAAGTAGAAAATTTCTCGCGTTTGCTTGATGACTCAGTGCTTGAAAAAGGAGATGCAGGCTTTCAGGCAGGGGCTCTGGCTAGGGAGCAAGATGACCTGCAGCAGTATTATGTCAGCGGTCAATATGCACTTACTGAAAACATAACGACTGGCTTAGCTGTGATAAGGCAGGAGCAACCAGATGATGATTGGATGACAATCTCCAAACTCAATTTGAATGTAGTCGGGGATCATAATCTTCTACAGCTAAACTATGCCCATAATGGTCAAGGCTATGCAGCAGGTGCGACGCTACAGGGAAGTGCCGATACTGTCGACTGGATAGCTGATTGGTCATTTTATGAAGACTTTAGCACCTGGGGTAACCCTAATGAGCGTCTCCAGCAGCAAGCAAATCTAGCTTTCAATGGTAGTTTGGATAATTTACCCATTAGTTGGTCTCTTGGCGCTGATTGGCGCGATTACACTTTATCGGCAGACAGCTTACAGGCCAACGCAAGGTTATCAGGCCAGTTACAAAGACTTTCCCTTTCAGCTGAGCTTCGCTGGCTACAGACTGGCAGCGTTGATGATTATATTGGTCGCTTAGCGATATCCGGAAAGCTATCGGATTGGTATTTGCGTAGTTATTTGGATTTAGGTTTAACCGATGACCGAGGCATTGATATCTGGGTTGCTAATGCGAATCGCTCGATTGGTGAGCATCTGAACTATCAGGTAGAGATGCGTTATCAGCCGCAATCCTATGCCGAGTATAGTATTCGAAATTCAATATCTTACTTATTTGATTATGGTTCATTGCGGCTAATGGTCGATACTGACTCTGAAGGCGATTGGTTTGGTCAAATTAAATGGAATAGTTCTGCCTTGTGGTTTATTGATGACAACACATTGTTGTTAGAGCGCTTAAATTACCTCAATACCGGTGCGATTAAGTTGATTGTTTACCAAGATGACAATGGTAATGATCGCTATGATGACGATGAGATACTGATGCAAGGGGTTCGATTTTCGGGTCATAGTCAAGCAAGCAAAGCAACCGATGAATTTGGCCAACTGCTGATAACACAACTTAGAGTGGATCAACCACATAAGCTAAGTATTAACGAAGCCAGTCTTCCCGATCCGTTTTTAGTGGCAAAAATGCCGAATTTCAGTGTTGACGTACACCCTGGTAATGTACAACAAGTCTATTATCCGATTGTGAATACCGCCGAGTTGGAAGGCAGTGCATTTATCAAAGGAGATGAACAACTTGCTGCTAAAGGAAAGTTAGTTGAGTTAGTGTCTATTGATAAAACTCATCATTACCGGACTTATGTTGAGTTTGACGGTATATTTTTATTCGACGGTATAACGCCGGCAACGTATGAGCTTAGTATCCAGTCTGAAGTATTACAAACTATTGCCATTAAGCCGGGCCAATTTGTTGAACTGGCACCTATTCATATTGAAAACGCCGATGTGGACTAATCCTCAGAGCAATCCATATAGTCCTAGTTAGCTGATAAGCTTTTAGTTCCAAATGCAAACACCAATATTGCAGCATCCAAAATCAGTATCTAAGCCTAACCTTTATGCCCTGAATGACCTTTTGTTGTAATGCAAAAGTGAGCAAACTCAGGTTTTGTGATCTGTAAGTTGATCTTTAGCAACGCAAAATACAGGTAACACTATAATAGATGGTAAGACTAAAAGGTTAGAGAGAAGCGCGATAGGGTGATAACGTTTTTGTTAGCGGCAGCGGTTGGCCATGTTGGTTTTAATCTAGTGCATCCCATAGATATAGTAGAAGCTGCGCCAGTTTACTTTGGAGAAGTCCTTAATGACGATAATGCAAGCTGTCAACTAAGCCGGGAAGGGCGCACAGGTAGCGGTTGTATCGGTACTGATGCGCAGCTTGGCTTACTCACTTTGTCAGCCAAAGATCACTCCAATGTGAATGTCATTGTGCACTCAATTGAAAATAATCACTTCAAGTTTGAACCCTTATTAGCTGATGGTGAGCAGAGCCAACAGTTTACAGTGTTTTCTGGCAATTTAAATATAGATATTGGCGGCAAGATTACTGTTATTACCAAACCTAATAATGGTGATTATAAATTAGAGTACATTATTGAAGTTAACTATGATTAATATATTTAAAATTATAACCATATTAAGCTACAAATATTATTATTTAACCCAGCCTTATTCACATTTGTCGCTATTTGTATCCACGCGTTTGCAGAATAATATTCTGTTAACAATCTTAACTCATTCCTGTACGCCAGCTTTATGGTGGAATTTTATCCACGACAAAAGTATGAACCAGCTCACTAGTTGGTGATATTTTCGATATCTGAAAAGCATGGTCAGTATATTTCTGTGACCCTCATCACACTTTTGCTTAGTGGTGAGGTTAAATTCCTGTTGCTGCTGTTGTCGATATTAAAACTACTCAAATTTACTTTCTATAGTGATTTATGCTGTCATGCGTTTCTTTTTGGCTTTTTATAAAATTGCTGCATCTATTTAAAACCTTTTTTATCATTTATTTTAACAAGTTTTTATCGTTGGTTAAAATAATTGGTGATTGACTGTAGTTACGTGAAACTACAGTATCGATTCCAACGCCGATTAATTAATTTGTGGCGCTAATAAAAATAATTAATTTAGGGAGTGAATCGTAATGATCAGAACATCAAAATTGGCCTCAGCAATTAAGTACAGCTTAATTGCATCAGTAGCAAGTGGTGCTGCGTTGACCAGTACGACAGCAGCAGCTGAAGAAGCATCTGCCAATGTAGAACGTATTGCGGTAACTGGCTCCCGTATTCAACGTCAAGATATGGAAACCGCATCGCCAGTCACCGTAATTGATGCTGGTGCCATTCGTGCAGAAGGTTACACCTCGGTAGATGAGATTCTTCAAGCGCAGCCTGCTATGGCCGGTATGGCTGTGGGTTCGACCACTAACAATGGTGCACGAGGAATCGCACAGGTAGATCTACGTGGTATGGGGGCAAACAGAACCTTGGTGCTACTTAATGGTCGTCGTATGGTTAATTCAGGTTCTGGTGCCGATAGCGCAGTTGACTTGAACACTATTCCAGTTGCCATGATTGCTCGAGTAGAGATTTTAAAAGATGGCGCATCTGCGGTTTACGGCTCTGATGCAATTGCCGGTGTTGTGAACATCATCACCAAAAAAGATTTTGAAGGCTTCCAGTTTGATGTAAATGGTGGTGCTGCATCTGAAGGGGATGGCGAAAACATCGAATTAAGTGGCTTATATGGTTTTAATACTAACGGTGGTAACTACACATTCGGTTTAGCATATTCTGAGCGTAAAGGTGTAATGCAAGGCGACCGTGACTGGGTTGAGAAGGGCTCTAGCTCATTTATCCCAGAAGGCACCTTAGGTGGCAAGCAGCTTGATCCTGATTCAGGTGAGTGGGTAGACCGTCAATATGGTTATGACTACACCCAAGATAGCTGGTTACAAACGCCAAATAAACGCTATAGCTTCTTTTTTAACGGTACTCAAGAGCTAACTGACGATATCGTATTTAATGGTGACTTCTTATACACCAAGCGTAAGTCTAAGCAGATGATGGCTGCACAGCCAGCTAACCTAGACCTTAAAGTGTGTGAAAACAACATTAAGCAAGATGATTGCATTACTCTAGATGATGCAATGATTGCAGGTGGTGTTGCACCAGACGAAAACGGCATGGTCAACTACCGTAAACGTATGAATGATGTGGGTAATCGTGTTTATGAGCAAGACACTGATACCTTCCGTATCTCTGCCGGCCTAGCAGGCGTGATTGATGTTAATACCGGTCTAGATTGGGACGTGTCTTATACCTATGGTAAGAACGAAGCTGAGACCTGGGTTCATAACTCAATTCACCAAGGTAACATGGAGAAGTCTATCTACGCCAATCAAGACGCATGGTTTGGTGGCGACCCAATGACTCAAGAAATGATCGACGCAGTCAGCTACACCGAATTCACCACTGGCGGAAATGAGCAGCATGTTGTTGCCGGTGTGATTAGTGGTGAAGCCTTTGATTTAGAAGCTGGCGCTGTAGCGTTCGCGATTGGTGCTGAGTATCGCCACGAAAGTGGTTATTTTAACCCAGACCCTGTGATTGTTGCTGGTGAAGGTACTGCTGCACAGCAAGATCCAACTGACGGTAGCTTCGACGTATTCTCTGTATACCAAGAAGTCAGCGTGCCATTTACCGATAAATTAACCGGTGAGTTTGCAATCCGTTTCGATGATTACTCAACCTTTGGTAATGCATCAACTTGGAAAGTGGGTTTAACCTATGAAGCGACTGATGATTTAATGCTACGTACGGTGGCTGCAACAGGTTTCCGTGCTCCAAGTGTGAGTGAGCTATATGGTGGTAACTCAGGTTCATACGACTACCTTACGGATCCATGGGGTAACGAGCAAGATCCGCAAATCTTGGTTAACTACACCTCTGATGAAGACCTAGATGCAGAAACATCTGAGTCATACACAGCTGGTATCGTATATTCTCCAAGCTATATCGACGGATTATCACTGACTTTAGATTGGTGGAGATTCAAGATTGATAACGCCATTGCACGTCTAGACGTACAAGCGGGGCTAGATGCTTGTTTTGCCGGTGACGGTTCAGCGTGTGAGACTTTCAACATTGGTCCAAATGGTGATTTGAGTAACCTGACTAACCCACTAACAAACGTAGGTTATCAAGATACAAGCGGTATTGACTTCAATTTGGCATATACCTTCGAAGCGCTTGGCTTAGATTGGAAAATCAATAACGATTTAACCCACTTAATCAAGTTTGAGCAAGACGGTATTGATTACACTGGCACCATTGGCGGTATGTACGGTGGATACGCTGAATATAAGAACAACTTTAACCTAACGGTTAGCCGTGGTGACTGGAGTGTTATGTACTCTAACCGCTACATTGGCGAAATGAACGATGTTAATACTGGTGAAGATATCTCTTCAGTGCTGTATCACAACGTTTCTGGTGTTTATCACTTCACTGATGGTTTCTCTGCCAACATTGGTGTGAAAAACCTAACCAATGAAGAGCCTGTAATGGTTTCAAGTGGTAACGAAGCGGGTACCGTTCCAGAGGTTTATGACACAATTGGTCGCCAGATTTACGCTGGTGTCTCAATGAAGTTCTAAACAATAAAGATGAAAAAAGCGCCTATTAGGGCGCTTTTTTTTGCATTACTTTAGGAGTTAACCTAAGCCTTTTGTTGCACTACTTAATTGAATTAATTCAATTTTATAACCATCAGGGTCTTCTACAAAAGCAATTTCAGTGCTGCCGCCAGCTACTGGGCCAGGTTGCCTGGTAATTTTGCCTCCGGCATCAGCGATCGCTTGGCAACGTTGGTAAATATCGGCTTCACCAATGGCTAGGTGGCCAAAGCCATTGCCGAGATCATAATTATCAGTGTCCCAGTTATAGGTTAACTCGACAACAGCGGCGCCGCTTGATTCCTCATCAAAACCTACAAAGGCCAGGGTATAGCGATATTCTGGATTTTCTGATTTTCTAAGAAGCTTCATACCGAGCACTTGGGTATAAAATTCGATGCTTTTGTCTAAATTAGCGACTCTAAGCATAGTATGGAGTAGTTGCGACATCGTGTTCACTCTTGTTGTTTTGATTGGCTAAAGTGTACTGCGTCGATTTAAAGCTTGTCTATGAAATAAATTGGTTTTGGATAACGGTTTAGTGAACTTACTCGAAATTTCATGTTATGTGGTAGTTATAGCAATCGGCATAAAGATGTGATCGCTCAGCGAGAGTTTAGCGCTTCTGAGCCAAGGTTAACACACTGAGTACTCGCCGTTGTTCTATCATTACAGGTCCCTGCTTTTTTCAAAATTAGCGACATGTAATGTATGTTATAGATGTTGATCGTCTTCACAGAACTTTGGATATAATTGGTGTAGAGCGCAATTCACTGGGATAATAAAGCACACAACAAATAGGAGTACCTTATGTCTTCAGAACTAAAAATGGCCATTGGTCTTACAGTTGTTATCGCAGCTTTCCTAAGCATGTTTTTTGTGTTTATGTACTAAATGCACTTTGGTATGTAGAAAGCAAACTAAAAAGCCGCAAGATGCGGCTTTTTAGTGTTTGAATCGGTGACTTAGCAATTAAAACCCATTGCACTTATTCGTCGGGATAGACTTTTTCTTTAAATTCACATAAATGCTCGATAATACAGCTTCCACAGCGCGGTTTTCGGGCGATGCAGGTGTAGCGCCCGTGAAGAATAAACCAATGATGGACATCGACTTTAAATTCTTTTGGTACTACTTTTAGCATTTTTTCTTCTACGAGATCGACATTTTTACCCATGGCGAATTTTGTGCGATTTGCGACACGAAAAATATGGGTATCAATGGCGATGGTAGGCCAGCCAAAAGCTGTGTTTAATACTACGTTTGCTGTTTTTCGGCCAACACCGGGCAGGGCTTCCAAGGCTTCACGATTTTCAGGTACTTCACCTTGGTGTTCGTCAATGAGTATCTTACAGGCTTTAATGACGTTAATCGCTTTATTGTTGTATAGCCCGATAGTTTTGATGTACTCCTTTAAGCCATCAACGCCCAAGTCATAAATAGCTTGTGCGGTATTAGCTACTGGAAACAATTTATCAGTGGCTTTATTGACACTAACATCGGTGGCTTGGGCCGACAGAGTTACGGCGACTAATAGCTCAAATGGGCTAGAGAAATTTAGCTCAGTTTCTGGGTGTGGGTTGTTGTCTCGAAAAATCTCGAGTATTTGACGACGTTTCTCGGTATTCATAGTTAATTGACTTTTGTTATTCTAGCTCGAGTAATCGTAGTTTCTGGTTGTACTTTGGGTTGTCTGCGTTCAATCACTTGGTCAATATAGTTTTTGGTGGCAATCAAAAATCCCATGGCAATAAAAGCACCGGGTGGCAACATGGCAAGTAAAAATTGTGTGTCCATTTGCCAAACTTGTAGGGTTAAACCTTTCGCCCATTCGCCAAGCAGTAGATCTGCACCATCAAACAAGGTGCCTTGACCCAGTAGCTCACGACTCGCGCCTAGGGCAACCAATACAAGTGTAAATCCAATTCCCATCATCAAGCCGTCAAAGGCTGAACTTAAGACATTGTTGCGTGATGCAAACGCTTCAGCGCGGCCGATAATTACGCAGTTGGTGACGATTAAAGGTAGGAAAATCCCTAATGACAAATACAGCCCATAAGCATAAGCATTGATCAGTAGCTGTACGGTGGTGACAAGTGCGGCGATGATCATCACAAACACCGGAATACGAATTTCCTTTGGTACATAATTTTTTACTAGCGAGACCAAAACGTTTGAACCAACAAGTACGATTAGTGTGGCTAAGCCCAACCCTAAGGCATTAGTAACTGTTGCAGTTACGGCTAATAGTGGACAAAGCCCAAGCAGTTGTACAAGGCCTGGGTTATTTTTCCATAAACCTTGCCAAGCAATTTCGCGATAATTACTCATATTCAACCTCACAATTAGCAGGGCGAGTTAATAGTTTCTGTTGCTCAGCATTAAAGAAACTGACTGCCTTATGTACCGCTTTGACATAGGCTCTTGGCGTAATGGTGGCACCGGTGAATTGGTCGAAATCGCCACCGTCCTTTTTTACCGCCCAGCGACTTTTATTGTCTTCAAATACACGCAGGCCGTTGAAGCCAGTCACCCAATCGGACTTTCTTAGTTCAATTTTGTCACCTAGGCCAGGTGTTTCGTTGTGACTCAGGGTTCTAACACCTAATACTTGCTGGTTGGTATCAATGGCTATGATGATCTTAATATCACCATTGTATCCATCGGGGGCGACAGTCTCTAGCGCGATAGCAACAGGCTCGCCCTGCATTGACGCTATGTAGGCTGGTAGCGGCTCATCGGTTCCTAGCGCCTCTGGGTTATGAATCAAAATACAGTGTTCGATGAGGTTATTGTCGTGGATGTTATCGGGTATTATTTGATGCAAAACACGCAATAACTCCTGTGCTTCCTGCTGCTTAATTTTGTCATAGGTAAACTGGTTGATGCCGGCCACGAGTGCGGTACATAGCATGGCAAATAAAGCGAGTAATGCGCCATTTTTTAACATAGATTTTTTCAACATGATCTAGTTTCCTAACGGCTCGTTCTATGGCCATAGGCCCGTGGTTTGACATAGTGGTCGATAAACGGCGCACACAAATTGCCCAATAGAACCGCAAATGCAAATGCGTCTGGGTAGCCACCATAGGTTCGTATCACATAAACAATTACGCCAATTAAGGTACCAAAAATTAACCGACCTTGATTACTGGTTGCAGCACTGACTGGGTCTGTCGCAATAAAGAATGCTGCAAGCATGGTAGCACCAGAAAATAGGTGCATTATTGGGCCTAAGTGCGTATCTGGGTTAAGTAAGTAGCCAATACTTGCACAAATAAACAGTGATGCAATGATAGCCACACTAATATGCCAACGGATCAGCTTTAGCTTTATCATGATTAAACCACCGATAAAGTAGGCGCAATTGATCCAAAACCAACCTACGCCTAAGCCGTCACTGAAACTATTGGCTAGCAGCGCTTCGTTAATGGTCAGCCCAGTAGAGAAAGCGGTTTTTACGCTGTCCAGCGGAGTGGCCATTGCCATACCATCAATGCCTAGTTGGTATTGGCTTATGTCGGCTCCTGTGGCACCGAAAAAGATAAGTTGTAGGGTTTCGTTGAAACTAAAACTCTGTTGTGCAAAGCCAATTGGCGCACTCCAGGTGGTCATTTGCAAAGGAAAGGCAATTAACAGCATGACATAAGCTGCCATTGCGGGATTGAAAATGTTATTACCTAAGCCGCCATATAGCTGTTTCACTATGATGATGGCAAACAACACGCCGATAAATATGATCCACCATGGTGCAAAAGCCGGAACGGCAAGACCAAGTAAAAAACCGGTGAGCAATGCACTATTGTCTTTTAGTGTTGCTAGGGTAGGTCGATTTCTGATTTTTAAAACAAGGGCTTCAGCTAACCAGGCAATTAACATGGCAAATACAACTTGGATGAGAGTCCCCCAACCAAAGAAATAGCATTGTACAGCGAGTCCCGGTAGGGCACACAGCATAACTTGCTGCATCAATCGACTGGTTTGCATTTTATCACTCAAATGAGGTGATGATGCTATCTTAAATGCCACGTGTTAATCCTCTTCTTTAGACGTATGCTGTGCTTTGGCTTTCTTAGCTTTTGCTTTGGCAACAGCGGCGGCTATTCTAGCTTTTTTGTCATCGGCCTGAGTATGGTGCGAAGCAGCATCTTGTTCGACGTCGATTTTGTCATTACTGGACTCTATAGCGTCGCTATTAACTGTTCTAGGTGACTCAGGTACGCTGGTTTGGTCTTCCACGGCATTGGATGAGTCTATATCTTGAGCGGCGGCTTTTTTAGCTTTAGCTCTTGCGACAGCCGCTGCGATTTTAGCTTTCTTATCAACGGCCTGATTATCAGAGGTTGGCTCTGGCTCTTGAGCTGCCGTTTTTTTAGCTTTAGCCTTTGCGACAGCCGCTGCGATTTTAGCTTTCTTATCATCAGCTTGATTATCAGAGGTTGACTCTGGCTCTTGAGCTGCGGCTTTTTTAGCTTTAGCTCTTGCGACAGCCGCTGAGATTTTAGCTTTCTTATCATCGGTCTGATCATCAGAGTTTGACTCTGGCTCTTGAGTCGCGGCTTTTTTAGCCCTAGCCCTTGCTACAGCAGCGATTTTAGCTTTTTTGTCATTGACTTGATCATCGGAGATTGATTCTGGCTCTTGAGTCGCGGCTTTTTTGGCTTTAGCCCGTTCAATAGCCGCTGCTACTTTAGCTTTTTTATCATCATTATGTGACGCACTAGTGGCGTCCTGGTTATTTGCCGCTGCCTTTTTGGCTTTTGCTCGGGCGATAGCAGCCGCAACTTGATCAGACTTACTGTCTGCGCTGCTGTTATCGGTACTGAGTTGTTTTTTAGCTTTAGCGCGCGCTATAGCTGCTGATACATCGGCTTTCTTATTATCATTGCCTTGCTCTTGGGCTTTTTTCGCTTTTATTCGTGCCATGGCTTCAGCCACTGCATCTTTATCACCACTGCTCATTGTTGCTTTACGACGTTCAGCTGCTTGTTTGGCTTTGGCCTCTCTTGCTGCTTTCTCTTCTTCTAGTCGTAATGTACGAGAGTCAAATCGTTGTTTTGCTAATTCAGCTTGTTTCTTTTCTTCAACTTCGGTTCGTATAGCTGATTTAGCGATGCGATAATACTCGACTAAGGGAATATCACTTGGGCAAACATAGCTACAGCAACCACATTCGATACAGTCTTGTAAATTATAGCTAGCCGCTTTGTCGTACTCTTTTGCTTTAGCGTGCCAAAAAAGCTGTTGCGGTAATAATTGAGCAGGGCAGGCTTGGGCGCATTCTCCACAGCGCACACAGGGCAGTTCTGGGCGAGGTTGTCCGAGTTCGCCTGGCTCAGGAACTAACACACAATTGCTTCCCTTTAAAACAGGGGCGCTAGCGTCAGGTAGGGTGTATCCCATCATAGGACCACCAATAATCACTTGCTCTACACGGTTTGCATCAAATTCACAGACGTTAAGTATATGTTTTATGGGTGTGCCGATAGGCACCCAATAGTTACCGGGTCTTTTAATCCCTTTGCCTGTTACAGTGACTACGCGCTCTGTAAGTGGTTTATGATCATAAACTGCTTGTTTAATAGCAAATGCAGTTGCGACGTTTTGTACAACTATACCAAGCTGGGCAGGTATCGCACCTGACGGTACTTCCTGTCCTGTCAGAATTTGAATGAGCTGTTTTTCACCGCCTGATGGATAAAGCGTTGGGACGACAGTGATTCTTATCTTGTTCGCGTCAATGGCACTACGATTCAACCCATGTTCAATCGCTTCAATCGCTTCAGGTTTGTTATCTTCAATCGCGATGATAATTCGCTGAGGATTGACTAACTTATCAATAAGCTCGATGCCCAACAAAATATCATCTGCATATTCTCGCATTAACCGATCATCAGCGGTAATAAACGGCTCACATTCAATGCCATTGATGATAAGTAGTTCAATGTCTGAAACGGGATTAAGTTTAATATGTGTTGGGAACGCAGCGCCACCTAGGCCCGCAATGCCGGCTTGTTCAACCAGGGTTAAAATACGCTGGTTATCTAATGCCATAACCTCACTATGCTCGCGCGATGGCAAGGATTGTTCTGATAAATCTTGGCCATCGGGGTGTAGCACAGCACTTAGCACAGGTAAGCCAGAGGCGTGATTACTTGGCCGTGCTTCTAATAAATGGATATGACCTGAGGTTGGAGCATGGACCGGTAAATAGCCAAAGCCTGCAGCTGCAGTTAAGGTTTGGCCTTTTTTAACGTAATCGCCTTTAGCTACAACTAATTTCGCGCTATCACCTACTTGGGGAAGTGGAATAATATACTCTTGCGCTGGCGAGAGGCGAGTAATGCAGCCTGCGTTACTCTGAATTTTATTTTCTGGTGGATGCACTCCACCTATCGCGCGCCACAGTGTTCCTTTATCAATCTGCTCTAATAAGGTTAACACTTTGATTCCTCTTGAAGCACAGTGACTGGAATAGCGTTTAGCTGCCAATCCCAGTTTTTAGTTGTTTGTTTTACCGGTAACATGTCAATACAGTCTACAGGGCAGGGCTCGACACAAAGATCGCAACCGGTACAGTAATCTGTGATCACCGTGTGCATTTGCTTTCCTGTACCCAAAATGGCATCCACTGGACATGCCTGAATGCACTTAGTGCAGCCAATACACTCATCTTCTCGAATATAAGCGACCTTTTTCACCTGAACTTCTTCACTAACAGTCAGAGGTTCAGGTTCTTGACCTGTTAATTCGGCCAGTTTTTCCATTGTCGCTGTACCACCAGGGGGGCACTTATTGATCTTCTCACCGTTGGCAATTGCCTCGGCGTAGGGGCGACAACCTGGGTAACCACACTGACCGCATTGGGTTTGTGGTAATAAAGCTTCGGCTTGATCTGCTAGCGGGTCACCTTCGACTTTGAATTTTTCGGCAGCAAGGCCTAATAAGGCGCCAAAAAATAGTGCTAATAAGGTTAATAATACAATTGCAATAACAAATTCTAACATAACTATTTAACCAGCCCCGTAAACCCCATAAAGGCTAATGACATCAGTCCGGCGGTGATCATTGCAATTGCGCCGCCTTTGAAAGGTGCGGGGACATCAGCGGCTGCTAGGCGCTCACGCATCGCTGAAAACAGAATTAATACCAAGGAAAATCCAGCTGCTGCGCCGAATCCATAGAAAGCGGATTCGATGAAGTTATGGTCTTCGTTGATATTGAGTAATGCGACCCCAAGCACTGCACAGTTAGTGGTAATTAATGGCAGGTAGATACCAAGGGCACGGTGTAATGAGGAACTGGTCTTTTGCACAACCATTTCAGTAAACTGAACTACAACAGCGATAACCAAAATAAATGCCATCGTGCGAAGGTAGCTTAAATCAAATGGAAGTAGTAAGTACTGGTTGACTAAGTAACTGATTATTGAGGCAAGCGTCAGCACAAAGGTCGTTGCCATAGACATGCCAATCGCCGATTCTAGCTTGCTAGACACTCCCATAAATGGGCAGAGTCCGAGAAATTTAACTAATACGAAATTGTTGACTAGCACGGTGCTAACCAACAACAGGAGATATTCACTCATCTCTATCAATTATCTTATTTAATTTATGCGCATATTATCGACTTTTCCAAGTCTATAAACAACACATAGAATGCAGGGATTAACCAATTAAACTACTAATTGGACGTTGATTCGCCACCTTTATTTTTAAAAGCTTGAGGTTGGGCGATATAGTAGCCTTGTAGCCCGTCTACGAGTAGTCGTTCTAACGCGAGTTTTTCTTCCTGTCTCTCAACACCACAGGCGATAACGCGAATTGCTAGTCTTCTTGCGATGTCTATCATCATTTTGACAAAGAATCGGTTGTTGGTGTCAACTTCGATAGACTCTGCATAACTCCTATCAAGTTTGACAAAGTCAGGGCGTACTTGCTTGAAAAACTTAAACGATGTCAGTCCCATACCAAAGTGCTCAACGCTGACTCTAGCACCAACACTGTGTATTTCATGGACTAACTTGTGGGCTGCATTGAAATTGGATTGCAAACCAGCCTCATTAATTTCAAACACCAAACGTGCCGCAATATGGCGTTGGCGAGCCAAAATATCCTTCAACCAAGCGACAAAGTCAGGCTGCATTGCTGATGCGCTACTAATATTGATGCCAAAGGCGCCATCAATACTGGGATCTTCTAGTAACATGCGAATAGTGCTAAGAATAATAAGCTTGTCTAACTCGATACTTTTACCATGCCTTTCAGCCATGGCGATAACTGTTGCGGTGGGTAAGAACTTGCCTTCACTATTATAAAAACGTGCCAATAACTCTTTGTATACCTGGACTTCTGAGCGGCAGGGGGAAATGGGTTGTACGTAAAATTTTAATGCTCTACGTTGGATCAAATCTTCAATCGCTTCTTGCCAACGCGTATCACCATAAAGCTCATCACCATTAAGTTTTTCTTGCACATGGTAGCTGTTGGGACCTTGGGTTTGTGCGATGCTAACGGCAGCGTCTGCGAGCGTGAGTAACGGCACGGCTTCGGTGCCTTGCTGATAGGGGACTAAACCAATATGGCCAATCGAATCGGCGTTAATCGTTTGCTGATACTCACTAAACTGGGTTTTAATTGCTTTAAGAAGTTGTTGACTGTCTTTTAGGGTGAGATCTTGAATAATGATGCCAAAATCCCCGGTAGAGATACGATAGCAGTGGGCATGCTCATAGGCTCCGGCGCATTGACTCAGTATTTCAGCAATTTTTTTCAAATAGCTATCGCCAGCAGAGCGGCCTTGTGATTGGTTAATGCTGGCCAATTCGGTGGCTTTTATAATCGCAAGTACACCTATACGACTATTTTTGCCATTGGTGATGCTGTCTAAATGCTCGGTAAATTTTTGCCTTGTGCCTAGCCCTGTGATCGGGTCTTGATATGCTTCTTTATTTAACGTAGCTAATTGTTTCTCATAAGTGGCGATGGTTTGTGCGAGTTGGCCGCGTCCATTATCTAGCGATTCAGCAAGTGGCTTAAATTGTCCGGTTAAGCGTGATTGTTCTAATGCTGTAAATTTGCTGTTAGTAAGCTGACTAACATACTGCGCTGCATAATCGATGCTTCGAGACTGACGTTGCATTAACAAGGTGAAAATTACTGCGAGTAACAGGTAGGCAATACTGATTATGGCCCACCAATGTAATAAATCATTGATGGCAATATCAGTCAGTGGTTTGCTATTTAACCTAATTTGTAAGCGTCCACCTGAGTATGTACGGGTATCGTCAAGCTCGATGGTCAATAACGATTGTAAGCCGGTATCTGAGTTATTAAGGCTACCGAATGTGTAGCTTAGGTCATTGTCTTCTGTGTGGATATATTGAAAAAACTGGAAGTCAAACTCAGTATTTAATTGCTGGTAAAACGCTTTACCACTAGCTGCTGACATCGTTTGTACAGCTTGAGATTGTAGATAAGCTTCCAGCTGTTGTTTACCAAGCTGTTGTAGCTGTTTTTGTTCAACAAACAGCCCTGCGGTTGCCATGGCAGCAAAACAGATAAACAGAAGTAAATGAAAAGATTTTGTCACGCTCATAAAGAATCCGTTCCACAACACTTGATATTACTAATGGACAATATCAAATAAGTGTAACTGATTAATGCCTAAAGCGAAATTACAAAAAGGGAAATTTATTTAACGCAGAGGAGTGGCTCCCCAGACTGGACTCGAACCAGTGACATACGGATTAACAGTCCGCCGTTCTACCAACTGAACTACAGGGGAA
>NZ_JBHZSN010000004.1:0-72144 GCF_043643685.1 Shewanella waksmanii | reverse complement strand
CTCCCCAGACTGGACTCGAACCAGTGACATACGGATTAACAGTCCGCCGTTCTACCAACTGAACTACAGGGGAAGCGATATTGACTTCATTGTTAAATAATTGGCTCCCCAGACTGGACTCGAACCAGTGACATACGGATTAACAGTCCGCCGTTCTACCAACTGAACTACAGGGGAATCGCATTATTCAACTTTAAAAAATTGGCTCCCCAGACTGGACTCGAACCAGTGACATACGGATTAACAGTCCGCCGTTCTACCAACTGAACTACAGGGGAATCGCATTTTTCAGGTAACTACCTGTTTGTCTTTAACTTTTTAATTGCTTTGGCTCCCCAGACTGGACTCGAACCAGTGACATACGGATTAACAGTCCGCCGTTCTACCAACTGAACTACAGGGGAATCGTTAAAGCAACTCGTCGTTGAAGACGGAGCGCATATTAAAGCGCTCTTGATTTCGAGTCAACTCAGCAATTAAAAAAAAGTGTAATTATGCTGTTAAGTGCTCATCTAATGTGCATCCTGGCGTCTTAACAGCCAAATTGGTTATCAAGTATACTTTTCTTTCGTGCTTAGAGATAGATAGCATTGATGTATTTGCTTACAGCAGCATTTTTAATAAGGTTTAGGTTCTAAGCGAATCTATCCTATGTATAGACCTTTGATATGAGTTTACTGTCAGCAGGCTGTTGTAGAAATAGTCAATAGCGCAAGGGGGAAGCAAGGGCATAGAGATAAATGATTTATGCAGAGCCGTGCCTGATGGAAATTAAGGATAGAAGAAAAAGTTAACTTAGAAAGTGAAAGTAAAGATTGCAATGCCGGTACCTACAATAAGTAGGAGCGCTATGAGTTATCTTTTACTTAAAGATAAGCCTCACTGTAATATCGCGTGTATATCTATAACGAGTTATTTGGGAGGTAATGAGACTATTAACGCCACTGAATACAGACCATCAGCTTTATTAGGTCATCAGTTACTCGATTATCTTGTGTTTGAGTTCTAAACCCTCTGAATATTACCTGCTTACGCTCTCGATGTCTTTATCGCAGTTTATAAGGATAAATAAGCGCAAGGAAAGCGCTTTCAATGAAAGCAAAGTTTCAAATGTAATAAAATTACATCGACAGGGTTTGGCAGTTCATTAGTTGCTAATGGTCGCTAAAGTCCCGTCAAATCGGGCCTTGTGAGAGTTATCCACTAAATCTGTGGATAAACCTGTGGGTTTTGTTTAAAAATGTGTTTCAAACCCTTGTAACATCAGCATTGGACTTAAATTGAACACTTTTGTTGGTTAAAAATTAACCTTTTAAAAAACAACAAATTATAAAAATCAACAACTATTTTTTTCGCTGCGTTATCCTGTTGCGAATATGTAACAGTTTCTCAATGCTTTTCTGTGTATTAATTTGCTTGTTTTAGCCGTTATGTGGCGCTTTTTTAAGCATTGCCGCTTACTTTTATGTATTGTGTAAAACTTTCATTTTTTCATCATCAATTTGTCATTTACTTAAGGTACGCGGTGCCAAAACGATGGCATTAGCTGTTGGTGTCGATTAAAATGGTTTTTGGTCTAGTAAGGAGCGAATTTGCGTGAGCGAGACTCAATTTGAATTAGCGTCACAATATACCCCAGCTGGTGATCAGCCTACCGCAATCAAGAAACTCGTCGACGGGTTACACGATGGACTTGCCAGTCAAACCCTACTTGGGGTCACAGGTTCAGGTAAAACTTTTACGATCGCCAACGTGATTCAGCAGATGTCGCGTCCAACTATCATCATGGCGCCCAATAAAACATTAGCGGCGCAACTTTATGGAGAGATGAAGGAGTTCTTTCCTAACAATGCGGTGGAGTACTTCGTTTCATACTACGATTATTACCAGCCAGAGGCGTATGTCCCATCTACCAATACTTTCATTGAGAAAGATGCTTCGGTAAACGCGCATATTGAACAAATGCGTTTGTCGGCGACTAAGGCCTTACTTGAGCGTAAGGATGTGGTGTTAATTGCATCCGTATCTGCCATTTATGGTCTTGGTGATCCTGATTCTTATATGAAGATGTTACTTCACCTGCGCCAAGGCGATTTTATGGGGCAGCGGGATATTTTAACGCGCTTAAGTGAGTTGCAGTATACCCGTAATGATATTGAGCTTCAGCGGGGTACTTTCCGTGTTAGAGGTGAAGTGATAGACATATTTCCCGCCGAATCTGACCGAGATGCCATTCGCGTTGAGTTATTTGATGATGAAATAGAAAGATTGAGTCTTTTTGATCCATTAACCGGGCATATTACGCAACGTATTGCCAGAACGACTGTTTACCCAAAAAGTCATTATGTCACCCCTAGAGAAAAAGTATTGGCAGCAACGGAGGAAATCAAACAAGAACTTCGCGAAAGGCGCCAGTATCTTCTGGATAATAATAAGTTGATTGAAGCGCAACGCGTTACAGAACGCGTCCAGTATGATATCGAAATGATGACTGAGCTGGGTTATTGTTCAGGTATTGAAAACTACTCACGTTACTTGTCTGGTCGCAGACCCGGAGAGGGGCCACCGACCTTACTCGATTACCTACCAGCGGATGGTTTACTGATTATTGATGAAAGCCATGTGACCGTGCCACAAATCGGTGCCATGTATAAAGGCGACCGTTCTCGCAAGATGAACTTGGTTGAGTATGGCTTCCGCTTGCCGTCCGCCTTGGATAACCGGCCATTAAAGTTCGAAGAGTTTGAATCCTTAATGCCACAAACCATTTTTGTATCAGCAACACCTAGCACTTATGAAATGGATAAGAGTGAAGGTGAGGTTGCTGAGCAAGTCGTGCGCCCTACAGGGTTACTCGATCCTGAAATTGAAGTAAGGCCGGTTGCTATACAGGTTGATGACTTATTATCAGAGGTCGGTAAAAGGGTGGCGGTTAATGAGCGTGTTCTAGTCACGACCTTAACCAAGCGCATGGCAGAAGATCTGACTGAGTATCTAGATGAACATGGGGTAAAGGTACGCTATTTACATTCAGATATTGATACTGTTGAAAGGGTCGAGATCATTCGCGATCTTCGCTTAGGTAAGTTTGATGTATTGGTTGGGATTAACTTGCTAAGGGAAGGCTTAGATATGCCCGAGGTCTCCTTAGTGTGTATTCTTGATGCGGATAAAGAAGGCTTTTTACGTTCTGAGCGTTCTTTAATCCAGACTATTGGTCGCGCGGCGCGAAATGTAAATGGTAAAGTCATTTTATACGCCGATCGCATTACCGATTCGATGAAAAAAGCCATGGGGGAAACAGAGCGTCGCCGAGCTAAACAGCATCAATTTAACTTAGATAACGGTATTGTGCCAAAAGGCGTTGTGAAGAAAATAACCGATGTAATGGATATTGGCGAAAGTGTTGAACAACCTAAGTCGGTAAATGACATATCGCGCAAAGTTGCCAGTCCAAAAGCAAGCTATTCTGTGGATGATGCTGCAAGTTTAAGTCACCGTATTGACGCGTTAGAGAAGCAGATGCACGAACATGCTAAGAACTTGGAATTTGAACAAGCTGCAGCGTTAAGGGATGAAGTTAAGCAACTTCGAGAAGCACTTATAAAAGCTTAGGTTTAAAATAATAAGAGGAAGCATAAGGCTTCCTCTTAACATTACTGAGTGATTCGTGATTTGTTATTCAAGGTCGTGGCAATATAGTAGCCCACAAATACAATGATGCCCGCAATAACCCCAATCAAATGTGACTCTGTAGCAACTCTTGCGTTGATAATATTTGATACTTCCTCAGTCGCACCAAAATACTGCTCATAGGCAACTTTTGCTATTACGCCACCTAACAATAGGTAGCCTGCTTTCATCTTAGTTTGAATTTCTTTCAAAGCACCAAAGGTAAAGAATCCATGCAAAATTCCGCTTAAGCCAACGTAGCCGATTAAATTTGGAAACAGCAGGTATAAACCTAGCCCCTCTAATACAGCTAATAGGAAAAACAGCAACGCTAACCACTTAGCAGTGTAGAATTGAGCGTGAAGTAGGGTAATAATCCACATACCTGCTAAATTCATTAATAAATGCCAGTGATTAGTATGCAAAAAATTTCCCGTTACTAATCGCCACCATTCGCCGTTCGCTATTTCATAGCGTTGGTAGTTAAGCACGTCACTTACAGGGAGTATAAATAACCCTATACATAGCAAAGAGATGATCAGCGTTGTTGCAAAGCTAGACTGCAGCGCTTTCAAAGATCTACCTTTTCTTCCAGTTCGGCCATGACCGCAGTTTTGTTATCGAGGTAGTCATCAAGGCCTTTTTGTCTCAGTAAGCACGCAGGGCAGGTGCCACAACCCGTACCTATTTTGCCGTTATAACAGGTGAGCGTGTTATCTTTGACGAGATCTAGCTGTTGATATTTGTCGGCCAGAGCCCAGGTTTGGGCTTTATTGAGCCACATTAACGGCGTCACTAGAGATAACTGCCGATCCATACCTTGCTCTAAGGCAGACTGCATGGCTTTAATAAACGCGTCCCTGCAGTCTGGATAGCCTGAAAAATCAGTTTCACAGACCCCTGTAATAACCGCTTTTGCGCCGAGTTGATATGCATATATCCCAGCTAAAGTCAGAAACAAAATATTGCGGCCAGGAACAAATGTATTGGGTAGTCCATTATCCATTAGTTCATTTGAAACAGGAATATCGTCTCTGGTTAGAGCGGATATGGCTAACTCATTGAGCATAGTGACATCAAGTACCTTATGACTTTTAACGCCAAGCTGTGCTGCTAGGGCTTTAGCAACCTCTATTTCCTGGCGATGACGTTGACCGTAGTCAAAGGTGATTGCATGCACTTCATCGTATTGGGTGAGTGCTTGTACTAAACATGTTGTGGAGTCTTGACCTCCACTAAAAACCACGACAGCTTTTGACATAATGACTCATTACTAAAAATTTTTGCCATAGTGTAACTGACGTGAGCTTGCTTGTAACCTTTCGATAGGTGCCAGCGCTGGCAATTGAATGACTTAAGCTTGGTTTGAAAACTTGCTTGTTGCGCCAAAATCTTCTATAAAAGCCGCCCAAGCAATAGAGGTTGTTATGCATTATCCTGTAAACGAAGTATTTGAAACCATCCAAGGTGAGGGCTTTTTCACCGGCGTACCTGCAATTTTTATTCGATTACAAGGCTGCCCCGTTGGCTGTGCGTGGTGCGATACACAGCATACTTGGGAAAAGTTACCAAAAAATAAAGTGACCCAAGAGCAGGTCATTCAGGTCGATGGCACCGTTGGTCGTTGGTGTGATATGGAGCCAGAGGCGTTAATCAGCCAATTACAAGCCAAAGGGTTTACTGCAAAGCATGTCGTGATCACTGGAGGTGAACCTTGCATGTATGATCTTAAGCAGCTGACTTCAGAGTTGGAATCTGCTGGCTATCAATGTCAAATTGAAACCAGTGGTACGTTTGAAGTTAACTGTTCGGACAGGACTTGGGTGACGGTCTCTCCGAAAGTGAATATGCGTGCAGGGATGGAGGTTAGAGGTGATGCTCTACAAAGAGCTGATGAGATTAAACACCCAGTTGCTATAATGCGTCATGTAGAGGAGTTAGACGCGCTGCTTGAAAATATTGATATAACCAACAAGGTGATGTGTTTACAGCCCATCAGTCAAAAACCAAGAGCGACTGAGTTAGCTATGCGGACTTGTATCGATAGAAATTGGCGACTTTCAATTCAAACCCACAAATATCTCGCCATTGATTAGGGTAAGACAGCTCCCTCATCACATCAAAATAGATAAAATGAAGCCTTCAAACATCGCTGTTTGAAGGCTTCGTTTTTGCCGATGACTATTTATCAGTAAAGAAATGGCTCAATTGGGTTTCATATTTGCTGGGATCACCGATATGTTCCTCGACCCATTTGTCATCATAATAAGTGTCCAGATAACGTTCACCTGAGTCACACAGCAAGGTAACGATAGAGCCTTTTTGGTTGTTCTTTAGCATTTGCTGCGCAAGTATTAGCACGCCATAAAGATTTGTGCCTGTAGATGGCCCGGTTTTGCGGCCGATGGCTTTTTCAAGTAATCGAATACAAGCAATTGACGCCGTATCATCCACTTTTATCATATGGTCAACAACGCCAGGGATAAATGACGGCTCAGCTCTTGGTCGACCAATGCCTTCAATTCGACTGCCTTTATCGCAGGTAATGGTTGTATCACCGCTAGTATAATAGTCATAGAACACCGAGTTTTCAGGATCGACAACACAAAGTTTAGTGGTCTCCTGTTGATAACGAATATAACGCCCTATTGTCGCTGAGGTACCGCCAGTACCGGGACTCATTACTATCCAAGTTGGCACGGGGTGGGGTTCTCGCTTCATTTGATCGAATATAGCATTGGCAATATTGTTGTTACCACGCCAGTCAGTGGCGCGCTCGGCATAGGTAAATTGATCCATATAGTGGCCATCTAAAGTCTCAGCCAGTCGCTGAGACTCGGCATAGATTTGACTTGAGTGGTCGACGAAATGACATTTTCCGCCGTAAAATTCGATTTGCTGAACTTTTTTCTTTGCGGTGGATTTGGGCATGACTGCAATAAAGGGTAAGCCAAGCAAACGGGCGAAATACGCCTCTGATACCGCTGTGCTGCCAGATGAAGACTCAATAATCGTTGTGCCTTGTTTTATCCAGCCATTACATAATCCGTACAAAAATAGCGATCGAGCCAAGCGGTGCTTAAGGCTACCAGTTGGGTGAGTGCTTTCATCTTTAAGATAAATATCAATGCCCTCTAAAGCTGGCAAAGAAAGTTTAATTAAGTGTGTATCAGCACTTCTTTGGAAGTCGGCTTCAATTTTTCCAATAGCTTGATTTACCCACTGATCGGCCATTTGGGACTCCATTGTTAATTTAGCATCTTGTATATAGCTATAAGGTATATGTAATAACTAAGGTGAATGAGTATAGGCGGTATGATTTAAAATTACGACCTTAAGCTAGCGGAAAAGTTTTATTGATTATCAAAATATCAGCACAATAATCGGAATATGTAGTTTTTAGGTTAAATAAAGTTTTATTGGCGTAACGAGGCGGTATAAATAAATTAAATAGTGCAGCCGTTTTGACTGAAGTTTTTTGCTATGCAAAAATTGCATTGTGATAAATAAAAATTTAAGGGATTTGATTAAAGCTGAATGATACAGGTGGTGAGATATTAGCAGGAAAGAAAGTGGTGGAGGGAGAAGGATTCGAACCTTCGAAGGCTGAGCCGTCAGATTTACAGTCTGATCCCTTTGGCCACTCGGGAACCCCTCCACGGGTATCTTTAATTCAATTGTGTGCAAATGGTGGAGGGAGAAGGATTCGAACCTTCGAAGGCTGAGCCGTCAGATTTACAGTCTGATCCCTTTGGCCACTCGGGAACCCCTCCACGGGTATCTTTAATTCAATTGTGTGCAAATGGTGGAGGGAGAAGGATTCGAACCTTCGAAGGCTGAGCCGTCAGATTTACAGTCTGATCCCTTTGGCCACTCGGGAACCCCTCCTCAATTGCGGCGGCAATAGTAGTCAGAAACGTCGTCGCTGTAAAGACCCAATTTGAACTTTTTACTAAAGTTAGTGATCAAGCGGTCGATAAAATACCAACGAGCTGTTTTGTTGATGTTTTTTTATGCGAACTAATGAGTTATTAATCAATGAGTCACATCTAGGCACACGCTTAAATGTGGCGGTATCCGGTGCTAGAAGAGGCGAATTCGCCTTATTGTTGGCTTTGATGTCAAATGACGCCCGTGATATGGCTCAATTTGTTGGTGAGCACGCAAGCCAGGAAATAGAACAAAAGTTGCGATCGCAATTTGATATGCCACCTCAGCAGCAACTGATTGCACAGTTTGGTAAAGATGAAATGGTGAATCATAGCGATGAATACTATCGCGGTGGATTAACAGCCTTTCGTTTACAACAAAGCTTAAAACCTGAAGCCTTTGTTAACCGAGGCAATATGGATAGTGGTATGCGTGAGGCGCTTGCCAATGCAGAACCACGTGCGAAATTAAATTATCTCTATCCTGAAGAAGCGGCCTCAACGCTGAATACGCAAGTGCCACACTTTGCCGAACAACTGACTAATCAGCGGCAATTTACTGAGATTATTGTTTAGTTGTGATCAACACAAATAGATACATTTATATAAGCTGGATATAATAGTCACTTAGTCAATTGGAGATATTCCATGAAAAATATTCAGCAACGTCAATCTGATTTAGTTAATGATACATGTAATGACTGCGGAAGTTATGCCGATATCGGCGCGGTAATAGATGAACACGACACAGAGCTAGTGCTTGAATATCCACTAGCAGACCAGTCAGACGCAGACGCCATCATAGCCAAAGCTAAAACACGTTTTGAAGGCGTATTAGCGACCACTTCATCAAATGACACTAATTTGACAATAAAATTACAATTTCAATTTAGTGCGGAAAAAATGATTTTTCAGCTAGAAAATCATATTTAATGCATATTGATTAAGCTAACTGTTGCCATTTTGTAAATAAATCGTGTAGGCTGGTCCACTTATCAATAAATAATATAATTATTAAATACTTTGTCAAATTAATTGAGTGAAGTGATTGACAGGCAATATTGACCTGTCGCTTTTAGGGATATATGTGAAGACGCGAAATTATCAACACTTGTTGGAGTCGATCGTTAACTCCACGGCAAAACAAGAAGGTGATTTTCCCCGTACAGCAGAACTGGCGACAGAATTATTGTGTCAGCAGTTGGCGGTTAAACACGTCGGTGTGTCTGAGATCTGTACAGACTCAGATACGCTGCGCGAAGTGGCCGCCTATGGCCCGCAGTTTAAGCATAGTGCCCATCGTCCTATTCCGAGTTTATGCCCCAATTATCTACAAGCCCTTAAGTCTAAGCGTCATATTGCCTCTGATGACACTAAGTCGGACCCGCGTCTAGCAGAGTTTGCTTCCGATTACTTTAAAACTCGTGGTATCAATGCCAGTCTCGAAGTGGCCATCCGAATAAATGGGCGCTTAGAAGGCGTTCTTTACTTGGAGCGTAAAGATTACTTAGCCTGGACTGAAAGTGAAATTCACATAGCATCTCAAGTAGCCGATCAGTTAGCGTTAACGTTGGCAACCCATAACGCTTATGAAAAAGATGAACGTTTAACTTTGCTCTCTAGTGCGATGGAACAATCCGAACAGATTAGTATGTTAGTTAACTTGCGCACGGATATTATTGAGTACGTCAATCAAGCCCATCAAGAGGTCTCTGGTACGCCACTAAATAAAGTGCTTGGAAAACCTATCACACGGTTAGATTTTTTCCGTCAACATCCAGAAATGGCAAACAAAGCTTTAAGTCGGGTTAAAGAGGGGTTGCTGGCCAAGGGTGAAACAGAGATCACCCGCTCTAATGGTGAGCGATATTGGCTTAGGTTTAACGCCAAGCAGTTTATAACGCAAAGGGGAAACCATTACGCGTTAATCAGTGCTGAAGATTGCTCTGAAGAAATGAGCTATAAGAAGGACTTGGAAAGACTTGCTTGGCGCTGTTCATTAACCGGTTTATATAACCGATCATATTTTAATAAAGAGTTAGACAAGTGCAGTGAAGGGCATCTGTTTTTAGTCGACCTACGCGGCTTTAAGCGTTTTAATGATACCTATGGCCATGAAAAAGGTGATGAACTGCTCATTGAAGTTGCAAGAAGGCTTAGACATTTTGCCCGAGTAAACAAAACTGACCTACTTGCCAGAGTGGGCAGCGATGAGTTTGCCATGATTTTAAAATCGTCTGTACAGGAAGGCGATTTAGATTACATGTTAAAGCGGTTATATCACCAATTGTCTTTACCAGTTCTGATTGGGCGTGACAATGTTGAGCCTAAACCTGCGATTGCGATTGTTGATATCGCTTCTGTTGAGCAACTATTTGCGCCATTAACCTGTGCTGATATCGCGCTTCAATATGCCAAGAAAAAACAATCTGATGCAATTCAGGTGTTTAATAATGCCTTGTTAAACGCATTTAAAGAAGATGCCCAGATTGAGCGTGACTTACAAACGGCATTGAGAAGCCGTGAATTTGAATTGTATTATCAGCCATTAAAAGATCTACGCAGTAAAAATTATATTGGCGCGGAGGCGTTGATCCGATGGCATCACCCCAAAAAAGGGGTGCTTTATCCTGGTGCTTTTATTGATATTGCAGAACAAACAGGGATGATA
Source organism: Shewanella waksmanii (assembly GCF_043643685.1). Lineage (GTDB taxonomy): Bacteria > Pseudomonadota > Gammaproteobacteria > Enterobacterales > Shewanellaceae > Shewanella > Shewanella waksmanii_A. Next base: position 61,872 of record NZ_JBHZSN010000004.1, on the reverse strand, counting down.
ACGGCGATAGGTGAATGGGTCTTAGAGGCAGCGTGTCGCCAACTTAACTTATGGCAGCATCATGATGTCACTATTTCCATGCATGTTAATGTGTCTGCTAGGCAGTTTTTTAGTGGCACTTTATACGACCAAGTGTGGGAGATGCTAACGCGATACCGTATCAAGCCTGGTACCTTGATTTTAGAGATTACTGAAACGGAACTAATGGAAGATATCGTGTATGCCACTAACCTGTGTAAAGAGCTCGCTGACTTAGGTGTCGGTCTTGCCATTGATGATTTTGGCACAGGCTACAGCTCAATGCGCTATTTAAAGCAGTTCCCAATCAGTAAACTAAAAATTGATCGCTCATTTATCTCAGACCTCAGTGTCAGTCATGAAAGCCGTGAAATTGTCAGTGCGATTATTGCTATGGCGTCAGCATTAAACATTTCATTGACTGCCGAAGGGGTAGAGACCCAAGAGCAAGAAGCATTTTTAGCAGACCATCTCTGCCATCAGGCACAAGGGTTTTTATATAGCCCTGCGTTAAGAGAAGCGGACTTCAGTGCCTTTCTTAGTCAAGAGCAGGCAGGTCAATTAATTCACTAGTTGAATTTTTGTACTGGATTTTCGCCCGTAAATCTATACTTTCGCTAGGCAACACTGCTTAAACTTTTTGCCGCTGTTGCAAATACAAGCCATGTTACGCTTTGGTATTACCGCTTGAAACTGTTCACCTGTGGTGTACCACCAGCGATGATCTTCAAAAACAAAATCAGACTGTTCATGTATCGCATCGAGATGGCCGTCAACTAAGTACCATGCTTGAAAGGTCACTTGTGCTATTGGCGTTTGATTGCTTGCGTTGATAACCTGTAAACCTAGCCATTGCGTCAGTTCTTGCTGGTCCAAATCAGCTTTGGTTAGGCCATTCAAGTGCTTGGGGTGATGGGTGTCAATAAGATATTGGTGCTGCTTAAGAACAAATGCGCTATAACGGCTGCGCATCAAGGTTTCTGGATCTGCGGCAACACGTTGAACAGTGTGAAAGGGCTGGCAACATGTTTGATAACTGAGGCGTAGACCCGATTGTTGCCTGCCACAGGGGCAGAGTTCAGTTTGTTGGCTCACTTAGCTTGTACACTCTCTATGGCTGGTAACGCACTATATTGACGCCCATAGTATAGGTTAGGTGACGGTTTGGCATTGAAATAAAACGAAGGGTCTGATCGGTTGCTGGTGTCTACGGTCAACACCCAACGGTCGTCGGCCTCTTTCTTAAAAACATTGACAAATTTGCCTGAAAATTCGCTTACTGGTTCTTCTGCCTCAGCAGGTGGATGGAAGCGGATAAGATAGTAGCCAATATCTGTGGCGTTTTGAGGTTCGAGTTGCCTCTCAATGACTCTAAAATCTACTTCTATTTTGGCGTTCTTGTGCTTAATTTTGCCAAAGAACTTGTTGTATAACTTTAAAATGTTGTCTTTGCCCATGGTGATTTCTTTACCCTGGCTTTCAGGGATATAGCAGGCATTCTCAGCGTAAACATTGGCCAGTTTGTCTGTGTCTAAGTGTTCAAAGGCTTCAGTGAATTGGTGATAAAATTGGTTCAATGCCTCATGCTCGTTAACGGCAGCTTGGGCACTTGTACTCATTACCAATACTGAAAATACCAACTTAAACAGGGATCTAAAAACAGTCATTGAATCATCAAAGTTACTAATACTATGCTAACTATAATTGATGGTGCATTTGATCTAAAGTTTTAGTTCTTAACAAAGTGTGTATTTAGTGTCATAAAGTTATAAAACCCTGCAAATTGGTATCACAATACCGTATATTACTCAGTTCTAAGCCGCATGGAGGACGTATGATGGAAAATGATACAGCGCTGTTCCTCGCTGAAATGGCAGATGTTAAGCCACTCTCACCAAGTGCTTCAGTATTACCGCACACTCGGCAAGATAGTGAGTCGCAGCAAATAAAACTACAGCGCTCACAGTTTGCGTTAAAACTGCAGGACTTAAGTATTGATGTTGCCAACATTAAGCCGGTACTACCTGATGATGAATTGAGTTTTAAACAAGATGGCGTGCAAAATGGCGTATTTAAACAATTTAAGCTAGGTCATTATCCTGTTCAAGCGAGCCTAGACGTGCACCAATACAGTGTTGAAAAAGCGCGCAGTGAATTACTTAGCTTTATTGAGCATGCCAAATCTAGGGAATGGCGTAATGTTCTTGTGATCCATGGAAAAGGCGTTAACAATAAACCCATTGCGGCATTGATGAAGTCTTTCGTTAACCACTGGCTTGGTAAGATAGACGGCGTAATGGCATACCATAGTGCACCGCAATTGATGGGAGCAACGGGCGCAGTGTTAGTGATGCTAGAAAAGTCAGAAAATCAGCGAGATTTTGCGCGTGAAACAAATTATAAAGGGGCCGGAAAAAGATAGCCTGCAACTTGCAGGCTATCTGTATTAAATTACCAGCCGCATTGACGGTTAGCTGATTGGTTTTGTTTATCCAGCCATGATTGTAGGGGAGCAAAATAGTCTAGGACTGCAGATGCATCCATATTTTCTGTGCCGGTAACCACCGAGAGTGCCTGCGGCCAAGGTTGGCTTTGGCCCATTTCTAACATGGTATTTAACTTCTCTCCAGCGGCTTTATTGCCATATATGCTGCATCGATGAACAGGTCCCTGGTTACCCGCGATATCACACAGTGCTTTATGGAATTGAAATTGCAATATATGCGCTAGAAAGTAGCGGGTATAAGGCACATTCCCGGGTACATGATATTTCGCACCTGGATCAAAGTCATTTTCACTGCGATCGATGGGGGCCATTACGCCTTGGTATTTTTGGCGCAACTCCCACCAGGCTTTGTTGTAGTCTTGGGGCTTAATTTCACCGCTGAAGACTTTCCAGCGCCATTGATCAATCATTAAGCCAAATGGCATAAAGGCGACTTTATCGAGTGCTTGTTTGAGCAGTAGGCCGATATCTTTCGACGCATCGGGCACTTCATCGAGTAAGCCTATCTGTTTCAAATAGCTTGGTGTAATACTCAGTGCTACGGTATCGCCAATCGCTTCATGAAACCCATCATTAGCGCTATTTTTGAAGATAAACGGCTGGGATTTATAGGCTCGTTGATAATAGTTATGGCCTAACTCATGATGAATAACCGTAAAATCTTCAGCGGTTTTTTGGATACACATTTTAATACGTATGTCATCTAGGTTATCCAAATCCCATGCAGAAGCATGGCAAACTACGTCGCGATCTTTAGGCTGAACGAAAAGCGAACGTTGCCAAAATGTGTCTGGTAGAGGCTCAAAACCAAGTGATGAAAAGAACTGCTCAGCTTGTTTAACCATTTGGATTTCATCGTATCCATGCTGGGCTAATAGTTCAGTGACATCATAACCAGGATCAGCATTTTCCGGTGCGACACTGTCATAGACGTTTGCCCATTGTTGTGCCCACATGTTGCCTAAAAGGTGAGCTGGAATAGGGCCTTGTTTAGCGACAACTTCATCACCATATTTTTCATTGAGTCGGCCACGAACATAACAGTGTAGCGACTCATAAAGCGGTTGAACCTGGCCCCATAAACGATCGAGCTCGGCAGAAAACTCATCGGGTTGCATGTCGTATTGGCTGCGCCAAAGCTCTGATAAATTCTTAAAGCCAAGATCTCTAGCACCTTCATTGGCTAATTCAATTTCTCGCTCAAATAATGGCCTCATTGGCTTAGCGATCTCGCGCCAGCCTTGCCAAGCCTCTAATAATAGATCGGGATCAGATGATTCTCCCATGATTGCTGAAAGCTCGGGTTGTGTTAAGCAGCGACCGTCGTCAAAGCAATACTTGCCTTTACCGTATAAGCCATTTAGTTGGGAACTGATATTAGCAAGTTCTGCATTTTTAGCGGGATCGAGTGGCGCAGGTAATACCAAGGAGCTGCGTAAAATATTGAGCTTACGCTGATTGGTTGCATCTAATGGCAGATTGGCATACTCCGCAGCTTCTGTTGCAATCTTCACTGAGGTGGCGATTTGCTTTTCGGCAACTTGTGCTGAAAGTGCTGCGGTATCTTCGGTGATGAAATTACTGTAAATCCATTCTGCCCGGTTTTGTTCAATAGATATCTCAGCCAACTGTGCTTCTGCATCATTGATAAATGCTTCAGCTTGGGTAACATTTGGACTATTACTTGTTTGTTCTTCAGCCAAATTTTCTTTTTGGTTCGAACAAGCTGTTGCGAGTAAAGTCACTGAGATTGCAGCGCTAACTAATGATAGTCGTGAGGGGATTGTTATCATTTGTTCCATCCTTGTTATTATTTTCGACTCTAGTGTACCTAAATTAGTGCGGTGCTGTTTATCTTTCGAGCGGAAATTTTTAGAACTCACCGGATTGAGTGTAAAGCAACGAATTTAGTTGCCTTGCGAGCTAAGCAACTAGCTCTTTCTACAAGCATCATGAGTGGTAGCGCAGTGCTTTAATTCGCTTTAATGTCTTTATTGGTTTACTACAGTAAAACAGCGAGCTAATCATCAGCGCCACTTTGCATAGAAGCGTAAAACCTCATTGCAACAAAACCCATTAAAGGTCAACAGCCCCCTGTGATTGTAGTTTTTCGACAAAAATTGAGCTTACTAAGGTGTAAAGCAGGGGGACGTGTGAATTATGTTTGACAATAAGTGAACTAGTGTTTAATTTAAACGCACGTTTTAAATAAGAGGTCATGGAATGGCTAATCGATCCGACACAAAAACAAGAATATTGGACGCAGCTGAAAAACTATTTGCTGAACGTGGATTTTCCGAAACATCATTGCGACTAATCACCAGCAAAGCCGAAGTCAACTTAGCGTCTGTTAATTATCATTTTGGCTCTAAAAAAGAATTGATTAGAGCGGTATTAGCTCGTTATCTCGATCGGTTTATGCCGGCTGCTGCGACTGCGATAGTGAAACTTCAACAAGATGAGAGCGCGTCACTCAACGATATTTTTTCATCACTTGTGCAGCCATTACTTGATTTAAATGATTTTAAAGTAGAAGGAACTCGCACCTTCCTGCAATTACTGGGTCGTGGCTATATCGAAAGCCAAGGTCATTTACGCTGGTTTATCACTACTCACTATGGCGAATACCTGTCAGAGTTTGTCAAAGCGGTTGCCGACAGTGCGCCACATATTCCGCCTGCTGAAATGTTTTGGCGACTTCACTTCACCTTAGGAACGGTAGTGTTTACCATGGCATCGGCAGATGCACTGACAGAAATTGCAGAAGCTGATTTTGGCGAACATAATGATATAGAAGATGTGATTAGAAAAGTCATACCTTATTTGTCAGCGGGTGTATCTGTACCAATATCCGCTAAAATGGAGTAGGAGTGCTAGTATGACACTGTTTATTTTACTGCTACTGATAATCATCGTGTTATTTGCAGTCAAGAATATCCGGATGCAGTTTATAACGCGTCCGGTTTTTAGTTTTTTTAAGAAAGTACTACCGCCACTTTCAGCTACCGAAAAAGAAGCGATGGAAGCAGGCGATGTTTGGTGGGAAGGTGAGCTGTTCAGAGGTAAGCCAAACTGGGATACCTTGCATAGTTACGGCAAACCGCAATTAAGCGCTGAAGAAAAAGAGTTTATCGACAATCAAGTGATGACGGCATTGTCGATGATTGATGATTTTGACATCGTCCATAACCGCAAAGATTTGCCTCCTGAGTTGTGGGATTACTTTAAACGCGAAGGCTTTTTTGCACTGATCATTCCTAAACAATACGGTGGTAAGGCTTTTTCTGCCTACGCCAACTCGACGATTGTGAGTAAATTGGCGAGTCGTAGTGTCAGTGCTGCCGTCTCGGTTATGGTACCCAACTCGCTAGGTCCTGGAGAGCTGCTAACCCATTATGGGACTCAAGAGCAGCGCGACCATTGGTTACCTAAGCTGGCAAAAGGCGAAGCGGTTCCATGTTTTGCATTGACTGGTCCAGAAGCGGGCAGTGATGCCGGTGCCATACCTGACGAAGGAGTAGTGTGCCGCAAGGAGTTCCAAGGTGAAGAGGTTCTCGGCCTGTCACTGACTTGGGATAAACGCTATATCACCCTAGCGCCAGTCGCCACCGTATTAGGTTTAGCGTTTCAAATGCGCGATCCTGAAGGTTTATTAGGTGGTGAGTCAGATTTAGGTATTACTTGCGCATTGATACCAACCGATCATCCTGGTGTAGAAATAGGCCGGCGCCATAACCCATTAAATATGGGCTTTATGAACGGCACCACCAAAGGTAGTGATGTATTTATTCCATTAGATTGGATTATAGGTGGCCCCCAATACGCTGGTAGAGGTTGGAGAATGCTGGTTGAATGCTTATCTGCAGGGCGGGGCATTTCTTTGCCCGCGTTAGCTACCGCATCAGGGCATACCGCCACTAAGACCACCACAGCTTACAGCTATGTTCGTCATCAATTTGGTCTGGCTATTGGTCAATTTGAGGGCGTGCAAGAAGCGTTAGCACGTATCATCGCAAATACCTATCAGCTTGAAGCAGCAAGAAGACTAACCACCACAGGAATCGATCTTAAAGTTAAACCGTCTGTGGTGACAGCGATTGCAAAATACCATATGACCGAATTAGGTCGTGATGTGGTGAATGATGCAATGGATATTCAGTCAGGCAAAGGTATTCAGCTTGGTCCAAAAAACTATTTAGGCCATGGCCATATGGCAACGCCCATTTCAATCACGGTTGAAGGCGCTAATATTTTGACCAGAAGCTTAATGATTTTTGGTCAAGGTGCGACGCGTTGTCACCCTTATGTACTCGCTGAGATGGAAACTGCTGCAATGGACAATGAAGCCGATGCCTTAGAGCGTTTCGACTCATTGCTGCTTGGTCATATGGGATACGCTGCGCGCAACGGTATTCGTGCTTTTATTAGTGCGTTGACTGCAAGCTGGTTTAATACTTCTCCTGTATCAGGTGAAACCAAACAGTATTATAAAGACATGACACGTATGTCATCAGCGCTTGCATTAATGACTGACTTATCGATGTTAATACTCGGTGGTGATTTAAAACGAAAAGAGATGTTGTCTGCAAGAATGGGTGATGTGCTCAGTGAGTTATATTTAGCCTCTGCGACATTGAAATTATTTGAGGATAATGGCCGTCAACATGACGACTTGCCTGCGGTTCATTATGTCATGCAATTACGTCTTAAGCGCGCGGCAACGGCGTTGCAGGGTGCCACAAGGAATTTCCCTAATCGTCCAGTTGCATGGTTAATGCGTTTGATCATGTTCCCATTAGGTAATCACTTTAATGGTCCTACGGATAAGTTAGCTAGTGAGCTTTGCCAGTCTATGTTACAACCTGGGCCAGCCCGTGATAGATTGACTTTCCTTTGTCCAGATTTTGACGCTGATAAAGGCGGGATTGCTGAAGTTGAAGCGGCGTTTTTAGCGCAGTATCAATGTAAAAGTATCTATGGCAAGCTAAGGCAGGCGCAAAAATCTGGCCTTGTCGCTAGAAAGCTATCTAATCTTGCATTATTTGACGCGGCCAAAGCCAGTGATGTGATATCTGAGGATGAATACCAACTACTTGTAAATGCAAATGAACTACGTTTAGCAGCCATACATGTAGATGATTTTGAAAGCCTATAGCTTATAATGGGTTAAGTAAGATAAAAAAAGGAACGCGCTGCGTTCCTTTTTTTAAGACTTTGACTTTAGGCAACAATTAATACTTTGCAAGTATTCGTTCCGCCAATGGTCTCCATCGCATCACCTTTGGTCATCAATACCATGTCGCCGCTTTGCAGATCACCACTTTGAGATAGCGCTTCAAGCGCTTTTTGAGCTAACTCATCAGCTGCACACTGAGTTGAATCAAAGTGAACTGGCTTGACGCCACGATAAAGTGCCATCTTGGCTAAAGTGACATCATGACGAGACAGGGCATAGATTGGCAATGCAGAGCTGATACGGCTCATTAGCTGCGGCGTCGCGCCAGACTCTGTTAATGCAACAATCGCTTTGACCCCCTCAAGGTGGTTAGCGGCATACATCGTTGATAATGCGATGGTCTCTTCAACTGAGCTGAATTTCTCATCTAAGCGATGTTTTGACACCTGGACGCTTGGGTGTGCTTCGGCACCTAAACAAACGTTAGCCATTGCTTGTACGGTTTCTTCAGGGAAGTCACCTGCTGCAGTTTCAGCGGATAGCATTACCGCATCGGTGCCATCTAGCACGGCATTTGCTACGTCCATGACTTCTGCACGAGTCGGCATAGGGCTGCTGATCATCGACTCCATCATTTGAGTCGCAGTAATCACGCTCTTGTTCAACTGGCGAGAGCGACTAATTAGCTTTTTCTGTACGGCTACAAGTGCTGGATCGCCAATTTCGACGCCTAAATCACCGCGCGCAACCATGACAGCATCAGATGCTTTAATTACATCATCCATCGCTTCATCACTGGCTACAGCTTCAGCGCGCTCTACTTTAGAGACGATTAGCGCGTTACTGCCTGCTTGACGGGCAAGGTCTCGAGCATAGTTAAGATCAGCACCGCTACGAGGGAAAGATACTGCTAAATAGTCCACTTTAATCTGCGCAGCTGTAACAATATCTTGCTTATCTTTCTCGGTAAGTGCAGCGGCTGATAAACCACCACCTTTCTTATTGATACCTTTGTTGTTAGATAAAGGTCCCGCTACAGTAACTGTTGTGTGTACTTTTTTACCTTCTACACGCTCAACTTTAAGCTGTACACGACCATCATCAAGCATAAGGATATCACCAATTGTGACATCTTCTGGCAGGGCTTTATAGTCAATACCAACCTGGTTTTCATCACCAAGTCCTTTGTCTAACTCTGCATCTAGGATAAAAGCTTGGCCTAAATTAAGCTGAACTTTCTTGTTGTCTTTGAAGGTAGATACTCGGATCTTTGGACCTTGAAGATCACCAAGAATAGCAACATGAACACCTAGCTCTTTAGCTATGTTACGAACATCAGTCGCACGCTTTAAGTGATCCTCAGGCGAACCGTGAGAAAAATTTAAACGTACTACGTTAGCACCGGCTTTGATGATACGTCTTAAGTTATCGTCTCTATCGGTTGCTGGACCCAAAGTCGTAACAATTTTGGTTCTGCGGAACATGAGATACTCCGTTAAGTTTTAATTAATCTAACCCTATATTAACAGAGAATCTTATTTTTTGTAGGAAAATTACGAACAAATTGATCTATTTCAATATTATAATTTTGTGACGAGATTCATTCATTTGAGCAAAAAAAAGCGCAAGGATGACTCCTTACGCCTTACTTTTGTTACTAAACTGTCTTAAATCATCGGATCTTTGTCGATACGAGATTCTTTTAAAACCTCTTTGACGCGCTTCAAGCTCTCTCTAAATCTCGGCCCACGTCTTAAGGTAAAGCCGGTAGCCAGTACGTCAATAATCACTAATTGCGCCAATCTAGAGGCCATAGGTAGATACATGTCTGTATCTTCAGGTACTTCCATAGTGACTGGAAGGGTACATTCTGTTGATAACGGTGAGTTTCGCGCGGTAATTGCGATAACTGCTGCGCCATTTTCTCTAGCCAGTCTAGCTATATCAATCAGAGACTTAGTACGCCCCGTATGGGAAATTAACACCACAACATCCCCTTCAGTGCTATTGATACAGCTCATACGCTGCATCAGTACATCATCAAAGCAAATGACAGGGACATTAAAGCGGAAAAATTTGTTTTGTGCATCGTGAGCAACAGAGGCTGAAGCCCCTAAGCCAAAGAAAGAGATTTTCTTAGCTTGGGTTAAGATATCCACGGCTTTATTGATGGCAGCCGTATCCATGCTTTGCCTAGCGGTATCCAGTGATGCCATTGAAGACTCAAAAATTTTAGTGGTATATGAGTCAGGGCTATCATCTTCTTCAACATGACGGCTAACGTACGGCGTACCGTTGGCTAAGCTCTGTGCCAAATGGAGCTTAAAGTCTGGAAAGCCTTTAGTATCAAGGCGTCGGCAAAAGCGATTCACGGTCGGTTCACTGACGTCTGCCATCTTTGCTAAGGTGGCGATACTAGAGTGAATGGCTGTTTGCGGTGAAGCCAAAATAACCTCGGCCACTTTGCGTTCAGACTTACTAAAATGGGTTAGGCTCTTTTGAACCTTTTCTAGGGTATTCATATGCGTACATCCACTCAATAGTAATGTAATTATATTTATTCTTTTATGTCATTAACGAACCAAACTAGAAAGTGCTAAAGTTTGGTTGGTATGCCGAATTATGATCCAATTACTAGTTAAAGTTTGTACTAGATATAGTAATTTAATCACAAAAAGCATATCAGATATTGACCGCTTGTTGCTAGTTTACAAAACAGCGTTTTTTTATAAAATTTAGATGCAATTAACAAATTCTGTTGTTATATTACAACAAACATGTGAAAACCTCATTGAAATGTGGACACAGCGAAATAGGAGATTTAGCAGCTATGGGCATAACAACACCAGAAGCCAAAGCTTGTGATTTTGTGCTATTCGGTACCAAGGGTGATTTGGCTAGACGTAAGTTGCTGCCTTCGCTTTACCAATTAGATAAAGCGGGTTTGTTAAACGATGAAACTAAAATCTTGGGCGTCGCCAAAGATGCATTTACTCAAGAAGAATATCAAGAGCTAGTCAGCACCGCCTTAAACAGTTTTGTCAAAGAGCCATTGTGTGATGAAACTTTGCCTCGATTCATGAAACGCTGCATTTACATAGGCACTAACTTTACCGATGCTGCAGGCTACGCCGCTTTCCATGATGTATTAGAGCCAGAAAAGCGAGTTATGGTAAATTACTTCGCCACTCCGCCTGCTATTTTTGGTGATATCTGCCGTTGTTTACACGAACAAAACCTCATTTTCCCTGATACACGCGTCGTCCTCGAAAAGCCCATTGGTTCAGATCTCGCTTCTTCTAAAGTGATTAACGATCAAGTTTCAGCTTACTTCAACGAGAATCAAGTTTACCGAATTGACCATTATCTCGGTAAAGAAACAGTACAAAACCTAATTGCCTTGCGTTTTGCTAACTCATTGTTTGCCTCTAAATGGGATAACCGTACCATCGACCATGTACAGATCACCGTGGCTGAAGAGGTGGGTATTGAAGGGCGCTGGGGCTACTTCGATAAAGCCGGTCAAATGCGTGACATGATCCAGAACCACTTATTACAAGTGCTTACCTTGGTTGCGATGGACCCACCAGTAAATCTTGATGCAGACAGTATTCGTGATGAAAAAGTAAAAGTGCTTAAATCACTGCGCGAAATCAATTCTGACAATATCTATGAAAACACCGTACGTGGTCAATACTCTTCAGGATTTCTAAAAGGTGCGCCAGTACCTGGTTACCTAGAAGAAGAGGGCGCTAATACTCAGTCGAATGCTGAAACCTTTGTTGCTTTGCGCGTAGATATTGATAACTGGCGTTGGGCTGGCGTTCCATTCTACTTACGCAGTGGCAAACGCATGCCAACTAAGAGCTCTGAGATTGTGGTTTATTTTAAAAACCCACCACATAACTTGTATCGTTCTAGCTATCGCAATCTTCCACCGAATAAGTTAACTATTCGCCTCCAACCTCATGAAGGGGTTGAGATTCAAATGATGAACAAGGTACCTGGACTCGAGCAAAAGCAGCGCCTTCAAACAACCAAACTGGATTTGAGTTTCTCCGATACCTTTAAAAACGATCGTATTGCCGATGCTTATGAGCGTTTGTTATTGGAAGCAATGTTGGGTAACCAAGCACTGTTTGTTAGACGTGATGAAGTTGAACAAGCTTGGAGCTGGGTAGATGGCATTATCCAGGCATGGGAACAAAGCAATGAGAAACCTAAGCCGTATCCTGCAGGAAGCTGGGGTCCAGTAGCATCAGTTGCTTTGATAGCAAAAGATGGCCGTTCTTGGGATGAGTAGAGGATTATTGCAATGATTAAAGAATCTGTATTCAAATCTTTTGACGATAAAGCTGCATTAGAAACCCAGTTGGCTAAGCGTATCGCTGGACAGTTACAAGATGCAATTGATAGCCGTGGTAAAGCAAGCCTGGTGGTTTCAGGTGGCTCAACACCTTTACAGCTTTTTAAACTGTTAAGTAAACAAGCAATCGAGTGGAAAGATGTCTGCATCACATTGGCCGATGAAAGGTGGGTTGATGCAGAAGCTGACGATTCTAACGAAAAACTAGTTAGAGCGCACTTGCTGCAAAATTTTGCAAGTAGTGCCAAATTTACTGGTTTGAAGAATATGTTTGCTTCCCCTGAAGAGGGCTGTGCGATGGCCGTTGAGCAATTGGGTCATTTCCCAAAGCCTTTTGATGTGGTGGTACTCGGAATGGGTAATGATGGTCACACCTGCTCATGGTTTCCATGTTCTAAAGAAATTGATGAAGCACTAACGACATCGTCATTGTGTGTTGCAGTCAACCCAGGTGCAGCGCCACACCCGAGGATTTCTCTATCAAAGTCGGCGATTCTTGCTAGTCGACAAATCTATTTACATATCGTGGGTGAGCAGAAGCTGACTGTTTACCGCCAAGCGCTAGAAAATGAAGATGCGACGTCGATGCCAATACGCGCCGTATTGGCTCAGCACAAAACCCCTGTCGACGTATATTGGAGCGCTTAAGGAGATAACATGCACGCAGTAGTACAAGCTGTCACTGACAGAATTATTGAACGAAGTAAGGAATCGCGCGCGAAATACCTTGCAGCCATGAATGAAGCCCGATTAAAGGGTGTGCATCGTAGTAGCTTAAGCTGCGGTAACCTTGCTCACGGTTTTGCTGCGTGTAGTCCAAGTGAAAAAAGTGCCATTCGAGGTTTAACCAAGGCCAATATCGGCATTGTAACCGCCTTCAACGACATGTTGTCAGCGCACCAACCTTACGGCGAATATCCTGACTTGCTAAAGGCAGCTTGTGCTGAAGTTGGTAGTGTTGCACAGGTTGCTGGCGGTGTGCCAGCAATGTGTGATGGCGTTACCCAAGGTCAGCCAGGTATGGAGCTAAGCCTACTTAGCCGTGAAGTCATCGCTATGTCAACGGCGGTAGGCTTATCACACAATATGTTTGATGGCGCATTGCTACTGGGGATTTGCGATAAAATCGTTCCAGGCTTGTTGATAGGCGCATTAAGTTTTGGCCATTTGCCTATGCTTTTCGTACCAGCAGGTCCGATGAAGTCAGGCATTCCCAATAAAGAAAAGGCACGCATTCGCCAAAAGTTTGCCCAAGGGCAAGTTGATCGCGAAGCGCTACTAGAAGCCGAATCCAAATCATACCATAGTGCGGGTACTTGTACTTTTTACGGTACCGCTAATAGTAACCAGTTAATGCTAGAAGTGATGGGGTTACAGTTACCTGGCTCTTCTTTTGTTAATCCCGATGATCCACTGCGAGAAGCGTTAAATAAGACCGCGGCGACGCAGGTATGTCGCCTAACTGAGTTAGGTACCCAATACACGCCAATTGGTCAAATTGTGAATGAAAAGTCAGTTGTTAACGGTATCGTAGCGTTACTCGCGACGGGTGGTTCAACCAACTTAACCATGCACATTGTCGCTGCCGCAAGAGCAGCTGGAATCATTGTTAACTGGGATGATTTCTCAGAACTATCAGATTCAGTCCCGTTACTCGCCCGTGTATACCCTAATGGTCACGCTGATATTAACCATTTCCACGCCGCAGGCGGCATGGCGCTGTTAGTTAAGGAACTATTGGATGCGGGTTTGCTGCATGAAGATGTGGATACAGTTGCAGGACCTGGGCTACGCCGTTATACCCAAGAGCCGCGCTTAATTGATGGTGCATTGACTTGGGTTGATGGGCCTACTGCCAGTTTAGATGCTGAAGTACTCACAACTGTAGCAAAGCCTTTCCAGGCAAATGGTGGCCTTAAGCTGCTTAAAGGTAACCTTGGCCGCGCCGTGATTAAGGTATCGGCAGTGCAAGAGCAACATCGCGTTGTTGAAGCCCCCGCCATAGTTATTGACGATCAAAATAAACTCGACGCGCTATTTAAAGCCGGTGAGTTAGATAAAGATTGTGTGGTTGTGGTTAAAGGCCAAGGGCCTAAAGCGGTCGGTATGCCCGAGCTACATAAGCTCACGCCAATTCTTGGTACTTTGCAAGACCGTGGTTACAAGGTGGCATTGTTGACAGATGGTCGAATGTCAGGTGCATCAGGAAAGGTACCAGCGGCAATTCATTTAACACCAGAAGCGTTAGATGGTGGCTTAATTGCCAAAGTACAAAATGGCGATTTAGTCAGAGTTGATGCATTAACCGGTGAGCTTACTTTGTTGGTAGACGAGCAAGAAATCGCTAATCGCGTAGCAGAGCAAGTTGATTTACGCAGTACAAGTTATGGAATGGGACGTGAGCTATTTGGTGCGCTACGTTCAAATTTAAGTAGCCCAGAGACGGGCGCTCGCTGCACTTCTGCAGCGGATGAAATTTATTAATTTAGAGGAAGAATAACGCAATGGTTGAGAATAACTGGTCAATACAGCCACAGGATATTTTTAAGCGAAGCCCAATTGTTCCTGTAATGGTGATTAATAAAATCGAAGATGCCGTTCCACTAGCTAAAGCGCTAGTTGCTGGCGGGATTAGTGTACTAGAGGTGACTTTACGTACGCCGTGTGCGCTTGAAGCAATTACTAAAATTTCAAAGGAAGTACCAGAGGCTTTAGTTGGGGCAGGTACTATCTTGAATGAAGAGCAGTTACATCAAGCCGTGGAAGCGGGCGCTCAGTTTATTATTACCCCCGGTGCAACAGTCAACCTGTTAAAAGAGGCAATGAAGGGTAAAGTGCCATTGATTCCTGGTGTAGCGAGTATTTCTGAAGTGATGGAAGGTATGAGCTTAGGATATAGCAACTTTAAGTTCTTTCCTGCTGAAGCATCTGGTGGTGTTAATGCACTTAAAGCGTTTTCAGGTCCATTAGCTAACGTACGCTTCTGTCCAACAGGTGGGATCACGCCAAGCAGCTATAAAGACTATTTGGCGCTTAAGAATGTTGATTGTATTGGTGGTAGTTGGATTGCACCCACTGATGCAATGGAGCAGGGCGATTGGCAACGTATTACCGACTTGTGTAAAGAAGCGATTGCAGGGATCTAACCCTAAGTTAATCATTCAAAAGGCTGCTTCATGCAGCCTTTTTTCTTTGTCGACTAAGCCGTTTGTTGGCTTAGTTTAATACAGTTTCTACCTGCTTCTTTGGCTTGATATAAGGCTTTATCTGCCTTAATTAATAACCCTTTCAGACCATCAATTTTATGTTCGCTACTGGCGACTCCAAAGCTAGCAGTGCACTGAAGTATTTGTTCATCATCAATCATGATCTGCGAAATGGCAATTTCTTTGCGCATTCTTTCCGCGGCAGTTTTAGCGTCTTCAATTGATGTGTTTGGCATGGCTATCACAAACTCTTCACCGCCAATACGGGCACAAAGGTCGTGTTCTCTACAAATTTTTCTCAGGGTTTCAGTGACATGAACTAGGCACTTATCACCGACAAGATGTCCGTACTTATCATTGATATTTTTAAAGAAATCTAGATCAAGCAATACCAAAGAAAAGGGACGGTTATGTTTAGCTGCTTGCTCGTACAGAGAGTTTCCAGCATCAAAGAAATGATGTCGATTTGCTAAGCTGGTTAATGCATCTGTACTGGCTTGTTTAATCAATCTTTGTTCATGATGGTCAATTTGCTTGGCAAAAAGATAAAGTACCACAATCACTTCTAACATAGTAAACAGCACTACGGATTGGTAAATAAGTCCGTTCATTTGTTCACTTAATACAATCAATGGATTGGGGTTAGGCGTATTCTCACAGACGAAGAACAAAATCATTGCCACTAGGCTTAATGCTATCTGCTCTTTACGTTCTTTGAGTTGGAACAGTATAAAT
The DNA here is from genome assembly GCF_043643685.1 of Shewanella waksmanii. Classification (GTDB taxonomy): domain Bacteria; phylum Pseudomonadota; class Gammaproteobacteria; order Enterobacterales; family Shewanellaceae; genus Shewanella; species Shewanella waksmanii_A. Next base: position 45,865 of record NZ_JBHZSN010000004.1, on the reverse strand, counting down.
GCGCCGGTAGGCACAAGAAAATAATACAGATGAAAACCACTTTCATTAGTGACGTAAAAATTGGTACAGACCCATAGATGAACCATTAATACGACAAAAACCAGATTTTTGCAATTTTAGCTTGTCTGATTGCGGTCAGCAGGTTTGTACCTGCATAAGCGATGGTAAAAATCAGGTTAATCAGTCCAACCGTTTGATTACCAATGACTATTAAGTAATTTAATGAGTACAGCAATGAAATGAATACCGTGATTAAACCGATAACATTGGTTGTACGTATACGACTGGCAGCAGCAAATGGCAGTTCTGTAGCGCCTTTGTTTATTATTGTTTTTAATATCATTGGTGTGAAGCTAAGGTTGCAGACTTGTAAGCATTACCATGAATTCTGCTAAGGATCGCCTATTAAAAGCCGTGATTTAGTCTTCAGAGCAGCGGATTAACAAGATCGCAATCTTGCGAAATAAGCTTAGAAAGCGGGTAAAACAGAAAGTGGACCACTTTTTTATAAGGGGTGATTAAAGAGGTCCACCAATGGCCTTACTCGCTGTAGTGGTATTGGTTAGTAGTTTGCCATACTTTGTAACGTAACTGCGCGTCTTGTGGGATATAGAAAACTTTTGGGAGACGGCTATCATAATCAATTGTTAACGACTGTGTTGTGGTAACAAAAGCACGCTTGCTACTTCCTTCTGGGCATGCCATTAAGGTAGAAGGACCTTGGGTGAGCGTATCGACCTGATAATAACTATATCCCCAACCCTGAACAGTATGTTTATCTATGCTGCCAGCCAATCTAGCGCGATTACAGTCTTGCATCTGCCACTTACCGATTTCAAATTCGATTTTTAAACCAGTTTCATTGGTTTTAGCTGGCAAAGTGACAATGACCTGTTTCATACCATCTGCAGGTTTCGGATACATTTTCGACTGTTCATGACTTTGGTAGTTGTCAACAGTGTAGGTATTGATGGTTATCATGTTTGCTCCTTCAGCGGCAGGCTTTGTCGGAGATGTCGCGTGTGCAGCCAAGGCAAAGTTAGCGCCAATTAAAACCAAAATTGATGTTAGCTTAAAAGTGTTGGTTAGTGATCTTTTCATAATTAATACTCTCTAATTGGGTGTCGCTGTATTGTTGTTACTGGTATAAACGCGGTGGGTTGCAAAAAGGGTTATTTATTTTAATTATTTTTTTTATAGCGACTTTTAATCGGCTAAAGGGAGATTAACAAGCCTTAAATGTCATCATTTAGTCTTAAGGCAAAGGATAGCTATTGTCCTTTTGACTAATTACATTGTTTTGTTCTGGTTTGCTGTTTATTTGTACAAAAATGCTGGCAAGCAACTTTTTGTTATGCTTATATAAACTCTATACCTTTGGGCAGGTGCACTGAGTAAGTACTCTAGCCTAAACTCACATCTAGAGCATGGCGATCATATATGAATTTAGCAAAGCATATATCTGATACTGAACTATCCGCAAAAATCTTAAGACATGCCGTTCCGCAAATGTCTGAACTCAACATTCCAGTCACTCCCGATAATTATGCCGTGTGGTATGAATATTACCGTGGCGTTAATTTGGACTTAAAAAGAGCCATAGATGGGCTATTAGCTAATGGCGTGACCTTTACTGAAGAAGTGAATGCCGGATTACACAGTAACTTTGTACAGGAAAAGTCACCCGAAGTGATTGAGAATGTGCAAATCGAGACTCAGTTATTAATTAATAATCTGATCAGTAAAATCGCCCAATTAAGTCAAGGTACTGAAACACTCAATGCGTCTTTATCTGGGGTACAAGAAGAACTATCGCATTCACCGGATGAAGCAACGCTAATGCGATTGATAGATGGGTTAGCAGAAGAGGTCAACTCCGTTATCAGTAATAATGCTGAGATGGCGCAAAGTCTAAAGGCGATGGATGAGGAGGTCAGCTCGTTAAAGTCTGAAATGGAAAATCTAAACTTAGCGGCGATGACTGATCAACTTACTTCCTTGCATAATCGTCGGGCTTTTGAAGAACAAGTTTTGGGGCATATTCAGGATTTTCGTAAGAAAGGGTTAAATAGTAGTTTACTGATTGTTGATATTGATCACTTTAAGTCTTTTAATGATACCCATGGTCATGTGGTTGGCGATAAAGTGCTAGCTTATATTGCGCTGGCGCTTAAACATGGTGTTAGAGGCGAAGATTTTGTTGCTCGTTACGGTGGCGAAGAGTTTGTGTTGCTGTTACCAGACACTAACCATTCAGGCGCCTTGGTTGTTGCTGAACAGCTCAGGCAAAAAATTGCAGATAAAAAGCTCACCATCGGTAAAGATAAAAAGTTATCTCTTGGCAATATTACAGTGTCAATTGGCGTCGCTAGCTTAAAGTCTGACGATGATAAAGAGAGTTACTTTGTACGGGCAGATGAAGCCTTGTATCGGGCAAAATCAGCAGGCCGGAATTGCGTTATGGGCTAGCTTATAGGTTAAACAGAGCAATAAGTTGACAATATTGCAGCCTTATTCCGGCTATAAAGATCGTGAAGATAGCCGGAATATAAGCTAATAATTAAGACGTCAAGTCCATGTCCATTCTAATAAGTTGCTCTTCCATATCAAAGGTAACCGTAAACCCAAGGCGTTTAGCAAGGCTTGCCATAGAACGGTTTTCAAACATGGTGAAACCACTTAGCTTTTGAGTATCATTGTCTTTGTAGTAATTTATTAGCTTCTCTAGCAATAATTTACCAAGCCCTTGTCCTTGATGGTCGCTACGTACCGCCATGGCAAACTCTGCTTCTGTATTGTCAGGATCAATGGATGCCCTAATAGCACCTAAGGTGATCTCATCTCCATCTTCTTGTTTTGCGGTAGCAATAAAGGCCATTTCCCTTGCATAATCAATTTGGGTCAGGACAGCCATCTCTTCATGAGTCATTTTAGAGCGCACGCCAAAATAACGTTTATAGCGGTCTTCATCACTTAAGCTATTATCAAACGCCAAGTGTTTAGGTTCATCTTCAGGCAGGATAGGGCGAAGCATGATTTTGTCGCCGTTTTTAAGTTCGGCTTCTTGTTCTAGCTCTTTTGGGTAAGGTTGAATGGCTAAGCGATTATTGTTGTCGTCGATAGTATCGTGAAGCTGAATATTTACGTCGAGTAAAGTCACCTTTTCACCAGCACATAATACGGGATTAAGATCTAAACTGGCGATTTCAGGACAATCGATAATCAGGTGGCTCAATTGGGTCAACATCACACACAAAGAATGCATGTCTAAACCTAAAGGAAGGTGTCTGTCTTTCAATTTATTGGTTTTAAGCGCTTGAATCACCATGTACCTTGCCAAAGTCATGTTTAATGGCGGCAGGGCAACTGCGGCGTCTTTGGTTGGCTCCCATTCAGAGCCGCCTTCTCCTAATAAGATTGCTGGGCCAAATACCGGATCGTTTATCACTGCAACGCGGATCTCCTGTGCACCAGCCGTTAGCGCCATCTTTTGAACAATCACGCCTTCTATGCGCGCGTGCTCATTCAATTCTTTCACTCTAGCAATAATACTGTCTGTAGCATGGGCTACTTCATCTGCATTGGCTAAATTTAGCATCACACCGTGAACATCGGATTTGTGGTGAATATCGGGTGATTGAACTTTAATCGCGACTGGAAAACCAATTGTTTTTGCAAGTGAAACTGCAGCTGGTGCATTGTCTGCAAAATGCGTTTCTATAGTTGTTAATCCATAAGCTGCTAGTATCTGGCTTGCTTCGTGAGTCTCAAGAATTCGTCTGCCTTTACTATGGGCACTTTGCAACAACGAGCGCGCGGTTTGACTATCGGTTGGAATGTGTTGGGTGATTGATTGTGGTACTTCCTGCAACAGCTTTTGGTTTCTGCGGTATTCAACCATGTGCATAAAAGCGCCGACTGCCCCCTCGGGTGTACGATAGGTTGGTATGCCAACTTGGTTAAAATGTTTACGTGCTAGATAGGATGAGTCCTCACCGCTCCAGTTGGTTAAAATGTTAACTCGGTTGCGATTTGGATGGGTCGCTATCATGGCTGATATTGCCTCAGCGATGTCGACACTGTCACCAATTGCTGATGGGGAGTGAAGTACCAAAATAGCGTCGGCTATTTGGCTATCCATCAAAATCTTTAACGCTTCAGTATACCTTTTGGCATCTGCATCACCACCAATATCAACGGGGTTTTGCCCGGACCAGGTCGAGGGTAACAATGTGTTAAGTTTGTCATAGGTCTCAGTGTCTAACGTGGCGTTCTTTCCGCCTCCTAACATCAATTCGTCTAACGCAAGAACAGCAGGGCCGCCACCATTAGTGACAATAGCCAAGCGTTCCCCCTGCAATGCCGAGGAGTGTGCTAGCGTCTCTACCGCTGCAAATAGTTCGATCAAATCGTTGACGCGCAGCATACCTGCTCGGCGAAATGCGGCTTCATAAACGGCGTCGTTTCCAACAACTCCCCCCGTATGCAATTTCGCTGCATCGGTGCCTTCGAGGCTACGGCCAGATTTGATAACCAGTATGGGCTTGTTGCGTGCTGCCGCTCTGGCTGCCGATAAAAAGTGCCTCTTCTCGTTTATCGAGTCGATATACAACATAATGGCACTGGTTTTACTATCACGCCCCAAATAGTCCAATAGCTCATCAAAATCGATATCTGTTGCATCACCAAGAGAAATGAAAGATGAAAATCCAATGCCTTTGTTATTGGCCCAATCTAAAACTGTGGTGCAGATAGCAGCGGATTGTGACACAAAGGCGATTTTGCCTTGATGGGCGTTGCTATGGGCAAGACTTGCGTTGAGTCCAAGGGTAGGGAGGATCATCCCTAAACTATTTGGCCCGAGTAGTCGCATGCCATATTTTTTAGCGTGCTGCTTAGCGAGTGTTAAGCAGTCAATACCAGCACTATCAATTTCTTGGGCCATGCCTGACGCGTTAATAATGGCGACTTTACAACCAAATTGTGCCAGTGTTTCTACTATGTTCGGTACGCGGTGTGCTGCGGTACAAATAATTGCAAGATCAGGTATCAACGGCAAAGATTCAATATTTTGATAGGCCAATACACCTTGAACAGCTTGATACTTGGGAGTAACCGGCATGATAGGACCGGAGAAGGTGCCAGCTAATAAGTTTTTCATTATTACATAGCCAGCGCGCCTATGAGTATTTGAAGCGCCGATGATAGCGATAGACTTAGGGTTGAATAAGCTATTCAGGGTTCGTTGACTCATCTAGTACTCCGATCAAATACATGGCTAAGTCAGTGTACAATAAAGAAAAACAAAATGATGCTATAAAGCGAAGTTATGCGACCAATGGATAGGTTATTTACAGACTATTTCTTGGAAATGAGGTGCAAAAAAACCAGCAATTATGCTGGCTTAATAATATGGTACAACCGAGTGGATTCGAACCACCGACCCCCACCATGTCAAGGTGGTGCTCTAACCAACTGAGCTACGGTTGTATTATATATTGGTTGCGGGAGCCGGATTTGAACCGACGACCTTCGGGTTATGAGCCCGACGAGCTACCAAACTGCTCCATCCCGCGTCCGATATGACGTTAATGGTACAACCGAGTGGATTCGAACCACCGACCCCCACCATGTCAAGGTGGTGCTCTAACCAACTGAGCTACGGTTGTATTGTTTAACGCTGTTCTTGCATCTGTGCTTGAGAACGAGCGCTATATTACGGGATACAGCGCCCGTTGCAAGTAAAAATATGAAATTTTGCGATCAAATGGCTATTTGATGTGCAAGTTGATTCCATATCCGCCAAATTGGATTGCACTTAGGTATCAATACGCTATGACTAATTTAATTTAGACGAGTTAATCATTTTCAATTAAACGATGACCAAGCTGTTCAGACTTTTGAATGTAACCTAAGCGAATGGCAAACATCACTGCAGCACTGGTTAAACCGGCAATTAACCCTATCCAAAAACCATGAGCTCCCATAGCAGGGACCAATATGTCTGTCATAGCGAGCATATAGCCCAACGTCATGCCAATAAACCAATATGAAACTAATGTGATATACAGCGCGCTACGGGTATCTTTGTATCCGCGAAGCGCGCCGGCTGCAACCACTTGAATGGAGTCAGACAGCTGATAAAGGGCCGCTAAAAACATTAAACTACCTGCTAGCGTGATAACCTCAGGATTATCGTTGTATAACAAGGCGATCTCGGTTTTGAATACCACAGTTATAATGGCGGTAATGGCGGCTAATGAAAATGCCAAAATTAACCCCACTTTTGTCACTAACTTGGCAATGATGAGCTTATCTTGTCCAAGATAGTAGCCAACCCGAATTGATACCGCGATACCAATAGAGAGTGGCAACATGAATACGATAGATGAAAAGTTAAGTGCGATTTGATGGCCTGCGACCACATTGGCACCTAATGGTGCAAGTAACAGCGCAATGATGGCAAACAAGCTAACTTCAAAGAATAAAGCCATTGCAATAGGGAACCCATGCTTGGTCATGGTCCATATTGTGCCCCATTTAGGTTTGTGAAAAGCGCTAAATGGTGCAAGCTCGGCAAACTTTTTATGCAGTTGCATATAAATAACCATGGCCAAAAACATTGCCCAAAAAACTAATGCGGTAGCAATGCCACAGCCAGCGCCGCCCATCGCAGGCGCACCAAAATGGCCATTAATAAAAATGTAGTTAGCAGGAATGTTAACCGCTAACCCAACAAAACCGATGACCATGGTCGGCAGAGTATAGGAAATACCTTCGGCACAGCCACGCAATACTTGGTACAACACAAAAGCAGGTACACCCCACATAAAGCCATGTAAATATTGCTCACTCAAGTTAGCCAAATCTTCGTCGAGGGCCATCATTTTAAAGATATCGCCTGAAAATGTGAGGAAAACTAGCACACCTAGGCTTCCCATTATGGCAATATAAGCTGCTTGAAAGGCTAATGGTTGTATTGCTTTTTGATTATTAGCGCCGTGTTCGTGGGCAAATACCGGTGTAAAAGCGATAAGTAGCCCCTGTACAAAAAGCAGTGCTGGCAACCACAAGCTGGTACCAATGGCCACAGCGGCCATATCCACAGCACTGACTCGACCAGCCATGACAGTGTCGATAAAGCCCATCATAGTCTGCGTAACTTGGGCGATAAGTACAGGTAAAGCTAGCTGTACCAATTTTTTGGCCTGAAAGCCGAATTGATTCATGAATATAACGCCTTAATAGAGCGAGTTAAAAATATGTTTACAGGTATTGTTCAAGCCACATGTCGAGTGGCGGCGATTACACAGAAAAACGGTCTAAACACCATTGAGGTTTTCTTGCCAGCTGAATTAAGAGAGGGATTAAAAACAGGGGCGAGCGTGGCTAATAACGGTGTTTGTTTAACAGTGACAGCTATCGAGGATGATAGGGTGTTTTTTGATGTAATGGAAGAGACCTTGAGTGTGACAAACCTCTCAAATCTAACAATTGGTAGTGAGGTGAATATTGAGCGCTCTTTAAGTTTCGGAAGTGAAATCGGTGGCCATATTTTATCTGGTCATATCCACACCCAAGCGAATGTCAAAAAGTTGAGCGTCACTGAGCATCACCATAATCTTTATTTAGAAGTCGCGCCTAAGTGGATGGCGTATATTCTCTATAAAGGCTTTGTTGGGGTAAATGGCTGCAGTTTGACCGTTGGTGAAGTTACTGAAACAGGATTTTGGTTGCACCTTATTCCTGAAACTTTGGCGTTAACCAATTTAGACTCAGTTAAAGTCGGCCAAGGGCTGAATATTGAGATTGACAGTCAAACCCAAGCAATTGTTGATACGGTTGAGCGTGTGCTTGCCAAACGAAACTTAGTATAAAAATCATTCTATGGCCCGAGTTTACATGACTTGGCCATTAAGCCAGTTAGCCTGTAATTACGATAAAAGAACAGGTTAACTGGTTTATTAACGGGGCTAAAGCGGATCTAACGCCCACGGTTAACGTGTCTAGCCATCTTTTTTGCTTCTTTTTTGCGTCCTTTTTGTGTCTTAGCGTATTTATTTATAGATCAAACTGGCGCTAATTTTATCTCGCTGTCAATCACCTTTATCATCTAAGTGGCTAATTTTATTAACTAATATAAGCGCCCAATATAAAGGATTAGTAATACTGTTCATCGTCATCATCGATAAAAATGGTGAGTTTTTGGTGCACCCTGTCTAAGTGGGTTCGAAAGTGGATCGGGTTACAGCAAATTTTACAATCTTGGTAATATTCTTGATCATTGCCACTTGTATCTATATCTACATGTTGATGATGTCCACAATGTGGGCAACTTATGGTTTTATTGATCAGTTTCATTAGACTGCTCCTTGGTAACCCACTGCGCTTCTGCCACCATCGACATTAATCACTTGCCCCGTTATGTATGGCGCTTGCACTAAAAACATCACCGCATCGGTAATATCTTTAACGGTGCCGGGCTTACCCAATGGGATTGAGTTAACTACCTGACTGATTTGTTCATCGCTACCTTCTTTTGGCCAAAGAATCGCGCCTGGCGAAACCCCATTAACTCGAACGTCAGGGGCTAACTCTTGAGCGAGAGTTAATGTCGCCATTTTCAAGCCAGCCTTTGAAATTGAGTATAGTCCATGACCAGCTAAAGGTTTGTCTCCATGGATATCAATTAAGTTGACAATCGCGCCCTGTTGTTGGCCTATTACCTGACTTAAACCCGATGCTAATGTTATTGGTGCAACAAGATTTACCGATAAAACATCATCTATTTGTTGTTTAGCAAGCTGCTTCATGTCATTGGGGTAAAACACGGATGCATTGTTTATTAGGACTGCAAGATCTGGATAGTGTGCGTTAACATGCTCGATGAGTCGCTGAATGTCGTTTGGGTCAGCGAGATCCGCTTGAGTAGTCGCTGCGGAATCGGGTCTTATGCTGTTTAGACTTGTCGCTAGGCGATGTGCAGCATCGCCATTATTGTTGTAATGAACGATGACATTATATCCGTGTGCATGGAGCTGTTGGCATAGGCTTTTACCTATACGCAGCGCGCCGCCAGTGATTAGCGCCCAAGTTGGCATGATGACCTCACTAATTGATGTAACCTAGTGAAGATGCTACCACACCTTTAGCCATTTACTTGAAATGGTAATTCGTTGTAGAAGAAGTGATTGGAATTTGCACTAAGCGCCGAGTGTACCTCGCTTTAGTGCGCTTAAGTTCAATATCCTTAATTAGCTGTCTGATTAATCAATTACCATCACCACTTCTGCAGGTGTTGCTGACGGGGAAGGAGAGGCGAGTTCTACCAATAAATCCATTTGTTCGCCTATTGCATGGTCTAACTCTAGCCACAGTTCGCCCGAGTATATGTGCTTATCATCGAGTGTTTCTTGGACATTGCTCTCTACTAGTGCAGTTTGGTGTTTTGCTTGCTCAAGCAATTCTGTATTTTGACTATTAATTAAGGCGCTCGTAAGAATCATCGTATTCAACATAACTATTAATCATACAATTTATCAATGATGGTGGTGATTGTGCTGACTTTAGTTGACAACAAAATGACAAAACGATGAGTAAATTATGAACTTAGTTAACGTATCCTGATGGATACAGCTAACACTATGGATGCGGGATAAAGCTGAGATAAGCGCTTGCCTAAACGTGGTTAGATCCCTAGAATGTTGGGTTCGCACTTTGGAATATCAAAACTCGAGTATGTTTTGCTCCATAGACGCGACACACACTTAAATACATTACCAAGTGGCCCTACGTAGGGGTCACCACTGGATAAAGGAAATTTCATGCCTGTAATTACACTTCCCGATGGCAGTAAGCGCGAATTCGCCAACGCTGTTTCTACATACGATGTTGCCGCTGATATTGGTCCTGGTCTTGCTAAAGCTTGTATCGCTGGACGAGTAAATGGTGAGCTAAAAGATGCTTGTGACCTAATTGCTGAGGACGCAGAACTTTCAATCATTACCGCTAAAGATGAAGACGGTGTTGAAATTCTTCGCCATTCTTGCGCACACCTATTAGGCCATGCAATCAAGCAACTTTGGCCAGAAACCAAGATGGCTATTGGTCCTGTTATTGATAACGGCTTCTATTATGACATCGACTTAGAGCATAAGTTGACTCAAGAAGACATCGATGCATTAGAAAAACGTATGCTGCAGCTTGCAAAAACAAACTATGCAGTCGATAAGCGTGTAGTTTCTTGGCAAGAAGCGCGTGATACATTTGAAGCGCGCGGCGAAGAATATAAAGTGGCGATCCTTGATGAAAATATCAGTAAGGATGATTCGCCAGCACTTTATCATCATGAAGAATACGTAGATATGTGCCGTGGTCCACACGTGCCTAATATGAAGTTTTGCCATCATTTTAAATTAATGAGTGTAGCTGGTGCATACTGGCGCGGTAATTCTGACAACAAGATGCTACAGCGCATCTACGGTACAGCATGGGCTGACAAAAAGCAGCTTAAAGCGCATCTAACCCGTTTAGAAGAAGCGGCGAAGCGTGATCACCGTAAAATTGGTAAAGCATTAGATTTATTCCACTGGCAAGAAGAAGCGCCGGGAATGGTCTTTTGGCATGCTAATGGTTGGAGTCTGTTTAAAGACTTAGAAGCCTTTATGCGTGGTCAATTAGATAAATATGGCTATGAAGAAGTACGTGCTCCGTTGATTCTTGATGTCGGCATGTGGGAAAAGTCAGGTCACTGGGATAAGTATGGTGACATGATTTTCTCAACCGAGTCAGAAAAACGTACCTACGCCGTTAAACCGATGAACTGCCCAGGTCACTTACAGATCTTTAACCAAGGTCTTAAGTCTTATCGTGACCTACCTTATCGTATGGCAGAATTCGGTTTAGTACACCGTAATGAGCCATCGGGTTCATTGCATGGACTGATGCGTGTTCGTTCTTTCACTCAAGATGATGCTCACGTATTTTGTACTGAAGAACAAATACAGCAAGAAGTTAGTGCATGTATTGAAATGGTCTTCGATACCTACAAAACATTTGGTTTTGAAGAGATTGAAATTAAACTTTCAACGCGTCCAGAACAACGCGTTGGCAGTGATGAAGTATGGGATAAATCAGAACAAGCACTTGCTGATGCGTTAACCGCTAACGGGCTTAAGTATGAAATCCAAGAAGGTGAGGGCGCATTCTATGGCCCGAAAATTGAATTTACTTTACACGATTGCTTAGGTCGTGAGTGGCAATGCGGTACGATTCAATTAGACTTCTCTATGCCTGGCCGCTTAGGCTCAAGCTTTATTGGTGAAGACGGCGAACGTCATATTCCGGTAATGATCCACCGAGCGATTCTCGGATCGCTAGAACGTTTCATCGGTATTTTGATTGAAGAGTACGCTGGTAAATTCCCAACTTGGCTTGCGCCAACGCAAGCAGTTGTGATGAATATCACAGATAAACAGTCAGATTATGTAGATGAAGTGGTCAATTTGTTCAAAGAACAAGGAATTCGTGCATCGAAAGACTTGAGGAATGAGAAAATTGGCTTTAAAATACGCGAGCACACGTTAAGGCGTGTCCCCTATTTATTGGTCGTTGGTGATCAAGAGATGGAAAATAGGGAAGTTGCGGTGCGAACACGTGACGGCGTTGACTTAGGTAAAATGCGAATCGATGATTTCGCTGCTAAAGTCAAACAACAAATTTCGCTCCGTAGTCTCAATTTGTTGGAGGATTAGGTCATAAAGATCAAAAAAACAGCAGGACGCCAGGCGGCTGCAAATAGAATTAACGAACTTATTACCGGCGTATCAGAAGTACGTTTGAACGGTTTAGACGGTGAAACTATTGGTATTGTTAGTATCAGGGAAGCACAAGACCTAGCTGATGAAGCGGGTGTAGATCTTGTGGAAATTAGCCCTAATGCTGAGCCACCTGTATGTCGCATAATGGACTACGGAAAGTTCCTATTTGATAAGGCTAAGGCCCAAAAGGAACAAAAGAAGAAGCAGAAACAGATACAGGTGAAGGAAGTTAAATTCCGTCCCGGTACTGATGAAAACGACTATCAGGTAAAACTACGCAACCTGAAGCGTTTTCTTGATGACGGCGACAAAGCGAAAGTAACGCTGCGTTTCCGTGGTCGTGAGATGGCTCACCAAAGCTTAGGTATGAATCTTTTGAATCGTATCAAAGACGATTTGGTTGAGTTAGCAGTGGTGGAGTCTTTCCCTAAAATGGAAGGTCGCCAAGCTGTAATGGTTCTTGCGCCGAAAAAGAAATAGTAGGGCAACCAGAAAAGTAGCAGGGGTCTTTTAAGGTCTCTGCTCGCCTTGCGTTTTATTAATTGTCCCAATGCGGAGTTTTAGCAATGCCTAAAATGAAAACAGACAAGGGTGTACAAAAGCGTTTTAAGAAAACCGCTAATGGTTTCAAGCGCAAACAAGCCCATTTACGTCATATTTTGACCAAGAAGAGCACTAAGCGTAAACGTCACTTACGTGCTAAATGTTTAGTTGCAAAGTCTGATGTGCCAGCAATCGCACGTCAACTACCATACGCTTAATTAGAGGAGTAAAGAACAATGCCTAGAGTTAAGCGTGGTGTAACCGCTCGTGCTCGTCACAAGAAAGTACTTAAATTAGCCAAAGGTTATTACGGAGCTCGCTCTCGTACTTACCGCGTTGCAGTTCAAGCTGTAACTAAAGCTGGTCAATATGCTTACCGTGACCGTCGTCAGAAGAAACGTCAATTCCGTCAACTATGGATTGCACGTATCAATGCGGCTTCTCGTCAAAATGGTCTGTCTTACAGCCGTTTCATCAACGGTCTGAAAAAGGCGTCTATCGAAATCGATCGTAAGATTTTGGCAGATATCGCTGTATTCGACAAAGTTGTTTTTGCAACTTTAGTTGAAAAAGCAAAAGAAGCACTAGCTAAGTAATTAGTTATTGTGACTGATTGAAAGGGACCTTTGGGTCCCTTTTTTTATGGCTGACAAATTCGATAAATAAAAAAAGCGAGCATAGGCTCGCTTTTGAAGTATTTTAAGATGATTTATTTAGCATCTAAGTATCTTTCTGCGTCGAGAGCGGCCATACAACCGGTCCCCGCAGAGGTAATAGCTTGGCGGTAATGTTGGTCCATAACATCACCAGCAGCAAATACACCTTCAATGCTGGTTTGGGTCGCATTACCTTCTAAACCACTTTGGACTTTAATATAGCCATGGTTCATTTCTAGTTGGCCTTCAAACATTTGCGTGTTTGGTTTGTGACCAATAGCAACAAAGACACCCATTACATCGATTTCTTTAATGCTGCCATCTTTAGTGCTTTTCATCTTTAAGCCGGTCACACCCATATCATCACCGACAACTTTATCTAAGGTGTTGTCTAGATGGAGAATGATATTGCCATTCTCGACTTTATCCATCAAACGCTTGGTTAAGATCTTTTCACTGCGGAAAGTATCGCGACGGTGAATAAGGTGTACTTCTGAAGCAATGTTGCTTAGGTAAAGCGCTTCTTCTACGGCAGTGTTACCACCACCAATAACAGCAACTTTCTGATTACGATAGAAGAAACCATCACATGTAGCACATGCAGATACACCTTTACCTTTAAATGCTTCCTCTGATTCAAGACCAAGGTACATGGCAGATGCACCGGTTGAAATGATTAAAGCATCACAAGTGTATTCGCCACTGTCGCCTTTTAGCTGGAAAGGGCGCTGTTGAAGATTCACTTCATTGATATGATCAAACAGAATTTCTGTTTCAAATTTTTCGGCATGCTTTTGCATGCGTTCCATTAGCGCTGGGCCAGTTAAATCGTCGGCATCGCCTGGCCAGTTTTCAACTTCTGTTGTGGTGGTTAATTGACCACCTTGCTGCATGCCTGTTATCAGAACAGGCTTTAAGTTAGCTCGAGCAGCGTATACCGCAGCAGTATAACCTGCTGGGCCAGAGCCCAAAATTAGTAAATTACAATGTCTAGCTTGGCTCATTATTTTCTCCGTGCCTTTAGCGAATTGCAGCGATTGTAGGAAATTTAGCTGGAAGGGTAAAGGCTTGGCTATATATTCTTTTAGATTAAGCTAATCGAAAAAAGGGAGCTTAGAGCTCCCTTTTACAAATCAACATAAAACAATTAGTTAAGTAAAATTGTTGGCTCTACAAATTCAAAATCTAGTGCTTCAGCAACTTCTTTACAGGTTACTTTACCGTGCATTACGTTAAGACCATTAAGCAGGTGTTTATCTGCCAACAATGCTTTACGGTATCCAAGGTCTGCTAGTTTAATAATGTACGGTAAGGTCGCATTATTAAGGGCAAAGGTTGAAGTACGAGCAACAGCACCAGGCATGTTAGCAACGCAGTAGTGAACAACGTCATCAACAATATAGGTTGGATCTTGGTGAGTTGTTGCATGTGAGGTTTCAATACAACCACCTTGGTCAATCGCAACGTCAACAATTGCGGCACCCGGTTTCATGTTAGCAATATGCTCTTTAGTCACCAGTTTTGGTGCTGCTGCACCAGGAACAAGTACACCACCAATAACAAGATCGGCTTCTAAAACATGCTTTTCAATTGCATCAGCAGTTGAGTAAATCGCTTTAACTTTATTGTCAAACTGAGCGTTTAAGCGACGCAGTGCATCAATACTGCGGTCTAGAATAACGACATCAGCACCAAGGCCAACGGCCATTTGAGCTGCGTTAGTTCCTACCATACCGCCACCGATAATAACGACTTTAGCAGGCTCTACGCCTGGTACACCACCAAGCAACATACCACGGCCAGCCTTAGATTTTTCTAGAGCCATGGCGCCAGCTTGGATAGACATACGACCAGCAACTTCAGACATTGGGGCGAGTAGGGGTAGCGCTCCGCGATCATCGGTTACTGTTTCATAAGCGATACAGACTGCACCGCTTTTAATTAAATCTTCTGTTTGAGGTAGGTCAGGGGCTAGGTGCAAATAGGTAAATAGCAATTGGTCTTCACGTAACATAGCACGCTCAACTGCTTGAGGTTCTTTTACCTTCACGATCATTTCTGATTTTGCAAATACTTCAGCAGCAGTGTTTAAAATAACTGCACCTACATTGACGTAATCTTCATCACTAAAACCGATACCTGATCCCGCATTGGTTTCTACAAAAACTTCATGACCTTTCGCTGTTAGTTCACGAACGCTTGATGGAACCATGCCTACACGATATTCGTGGTTTTTGATTTCTTTAGGTACACCAATTATCATCTTCAAGCCTCAAATTGCATAAAAACCCATGATTTCTGGGTCAAATTGTTATTTTGTCGTGTCCTGAACGTGATTGTTTCAGGGAAATCTAGTATAGTATCAGTTCAGCAGTTAATGCTGCTGAAGTTTTGACATACGTAGCAATAAATATTGTTTTAGTGATAAAACAAGGTTAATAATATGGTTAATAATAAAAAGAGTCCTATAAAAGACTTAGATCGTATAGATCGTAACATACTTAATGAATTGCAAATTGATGGTCGCATTTCCAATGTAGAACTTTCAAAGC
The DNA here is from genome assembly GCF_043643685.1 of Shewanella waksmanii. Classification (GTDB taxonomy): domain Bacteria; phylum Pseudomonadota; class Gammaproteobacteria; order Enterobacterales; family Shewanellaceae; genus Shewanella; species Shewanella waksmanii_A. Next base: position 30,295 of record NZ_JBHZSN010000004.1, on the reverse strand, counting down.
GAGTAGGGCTAAGTCCTACACCTTGTTTGGAAAGGGTTAAAAGACTTGAGAAACAAGGTTATATCAACGGTTATACTGCACTAGTGAACCCGCATTTCCTCGGCGCTTCACTACTCGTATTCGTTGAAATTACGCTCAATCGTGATACAGCAGAAGTGTTCGATAAGTTCAACCGTGCAGTTCAGTTACTTGATGACATTCAAGAGTGTCATCTTGTATCAGGCGATTTCGACTACTTGTTGAAAACGCGTGTATCTGACATGTCAGCATACCGTCGTCTATTAGGTGAAACGTTACTAAAATTACCTTCTGTCTCCGACACCCGTACATACGTGGTAATGGAGGAAGTTAAGCAAACTAATAAAGTCGCGATAAATGTGACATTAGAATCTTAATTTTCTTTTGTAGTAATAAAAGGAACCTAGCGGTTCCTTTTTTTATGCCTGTCAGATACTTGTAGGTTTAGTTTGTTTATTCCGCAATCAGTTTTTTTATTGATTAAATTGTTGTCATGTCAGGTTAAACCACTGCACATTTTTGGGCTTTTTTGGTATCTTTAGCCTACCTGTCATTTATTTACTGTGGTTTTCGTTTGTCTAAGGGAAATAGTGTTAAAACCTTGAGCGGAGTGCAACGCCTTCTAGAAGGCGGTCTTATCGTGTGCTGCATGCTCGCAACCTATGTTTTATTGGCATTAAGTAGTTTTCACTCTTCAGATCCAGGTTGGAGCCAATCAAATTTCGATGGTGAGATACAAAATGTCACCGGCGCGGTAGGCGCTTGGATGGCTGATGTGTTGTTTTATATGTTTGGCTACACCGCATACATTATTCCCATTGTGATGGCATTAACGGGATGGGTATTGTTTAAACGTACCCATAAACTTCTTGAAGTTGATTACTTTTCTGTAGGCTTAAGATTAATAGGCTTTTTGCTAATCATTTTTAGCTTGGCAGCGCTTGCAAGTATGAATGCCAATGACATTTACGCTTTCTCGGCAGGTGGTGTTTGCGGTGATGTCATTGGTCAAGCAATGTTGCCATATTTTAATCAACTCGGTACCACACTACTGCTTTTATGTTTTGTCGGAGCTGGGTTTACCTTATTAACTGGAGTGAGCTGGTTAACCGTTGTTGAGCTAACTGGGTTTGCCACTATTTGGTTAGTTAAGGCTATCATCGCCTTACCACAACGATTTGATAGAGAACCAGAAACGGAAGATACCCGCGGTTTTATGTCTGTTGTCGATAAATTTAAAGAGAAGCGAGAACAACGTAAATTAGAAAAACAAGCAGAGCAATCGCAACCAGATGACTTTGAAACGGATGAACAACCCGTTGATGTGGCTGAATTCACCCAAGGACGAGTAAAAGAAGTTAATGACAGTGAGCAGCGAGTTGAGCCAACGCTTGATATTAATGTTGACGACAATTTAACGGACGAAGACAGTAGCATCGATTTCAATGAAGCGCAGTCAAGTGGTGCAAAACCGACAGACAACAAGCCAAACAAACAACAAGATAAGGCTAAAATCGTTGATGGAATCGTGGTACTGCCAGGTAGTGAGAACGAAGCACCTGCTAAACCTATAACACCATTGCCTGAAATTTCTCTTTTAGATGTGCCTAACCGTAAGAGTAACCCGATAAGCCAAGAAGAGCTCGATCAGGTCGCTCGTCTTGTTGAAGCCAAGCTCGCTGATTTTAATATTGTAGCCAAGGTCGTTGGGGTGTTTCCAGGCCCAGTGGTAACCCGTTTTGAACTTGAGCTTGCCCCAGGGGTTAAAGCGTCAAAAATTACCAACTTGTCTAAGGACCTAGCCCGCTCACTTCTTGCAGAGAGTGTGCGCGTCGTTGAAGTGATTCCAGGTAAAGCTTATGTGGGTCTTGAGTTACCAAACAAATTCCGCGAAACGGTGTTTATGCGCGATGTCCTAGATAGTCAGGCTTTTGCTGATCACTCTTCACATTTAAGCATGGTGTTAGGTCAAGACATATCAGGTGAGCCTGTCGTGGTTGATTTGGGTAAAATGCCACATTTGCTAGTTGCAGGTACGACAGGTTCCGGTAAATCAGTGGGTGTAAACGTGATGATCACCAGCTTGCTGTATAAGTCTGGCCCCGAAGATGTGCGTTTTATTATGATTGACCCCAAAATGTTGGAGCTTTCGGTGTATGAAGGCATCCCACATTTATTGTGTGAGGTCGTGACTGATATGAAAGAAGCTGCAAATTCATTGCGTTGGTGCGTAGGTGAAATGGAGCGGAGATATAAATTAATGTCAGCATTAGGCGTACGTAACCTTAAAGGTTATAACGCAAAAATTAAGCAAGCCAAAGACAATGGTGAGGTGATTACTGATCCATTATGGCGCTCAACTGATGGCATGGAAGAAACCGCTCCCGAGCTTGATAAGCTACCGTCAATTGTCGTTATTGTTGATGAATTTGCCGATATGATGATGATTGTCGGTAAGAAAGTTGAAGAGCTCATCGCCCGTATTGCGCAAAAAGCCCGTGCGGCAGGTATTCATCTGATTCTTGCCACGCAGCGACCTTCAGTCGATGTTATCACAGGCCTAATTAAAGCGAATATTCCCACACGTATGGCATTCCAAGTCTCATCGCGTATCGATTCGAGAACCATTTTAGACCAGCAGGGAGCAGAGACGCTTTTAGGTATGGGTGACATGCTTTATTTACCGCCAGGTACTAGTGTCCCTATTCGAGTTCATGGCGCGTTTATTGATGACCATGAGGTTCATGCTGTAGTGGCAGATTGGCATGCTCGCGGTAAACCACAATATATCGATGAGATTTTACAAGGCAGTGCAGAAGGTGAACAGGTGCTTTTACCCGGCGAGGCGCCGGTATCTGATGAAGACACAGATGCGTTATATGATGAGGCTGTCGCGTTTGTTACCGAAACCCGCAGAGGCTCAATATCCAGTGTGCAGCGCAAATTTAAAATAGGTTATAACCGCGCCGCTAGGATTATTGAACAAATGGAAGCTGCCGGCGTGGTGAGTCCACAAGGACACAATGGCAATCGTGAGGTTTTAGCACCTCCGCCGCCTAAAGATTTTTAATAGAATTCCATCAATAGGGCGCTTTTAACGCCTATGAGGACCCCAAATGAAATATTTAGTAAAAGGCTGTGTAGTATTACTACCAATGCTTTTTTCTGGGCAAATACTTGCTGATGACGCACAAGCGTTAAAGAGTAAACTTGCAACCCTTGATACGCTGCAGGCTAAATTTGAACAAACTGTTACTGACGTCAATGATAAATTAATACAACAAGGGCGTGGGGTGTTTTCTTTGGCCGTTCCCAACCAGTTTTATTGGCATCTACAACAACCTGATGAATCTCTGATTGTAGCCGACGGCACTGATGTTTGGATTTACAACCCATTTGCTGAAGAGGTTTCTGTGTTAGATCTTAATGACGCAATCAATGCTTCACCGATTGCGTTGCTAGTGCATCGTGATGAAGCGACTTGGCAAGGCTACCAGGTGAATCAACAGGGCAGCTGTTTTGACATTAAGCCGAAATCAATTGATGCGTCAGTGGTGAAAGTGTCGGTTTGCTTTGAAGATGAAACACTTGCAAGTATGGCGCTTGAAGATCAACAAGGTAATTTAAGCCAGTTTGTGTTAGCGCAACAAAGTCCAATAACTGATGCAGAACGAAATCGTTTTCACTTTGTGGTACCTGAAGGCGTTGATATCGACGATCAACGTTTAAAGTCAGTGGATTAATCAACATTGTCTAGCTTAAGCTTTGATTTTGCACCTGACTTTCGACCACTGGCAGCGAGGATGCGGCCAGGAAGCTTAGAACAATACGTCGGTCAGTCTCACATATTAGGAGAAGGCAAACCATTAAGGGTAGCTTTGGAGTCTGGCCGTGCCCACTCTATGATGTTTTGGGGGCCGCCTGGCACAGGTAAAACGACCTTGGCAGAACTAGTCGCTAATTATACTAATGCGCATGTTGAACGAATTTCTGCAGTAACATCAGGAGTCAAAGAGATTAGGGCCGCCATCGAACATGCCAAAAGTGTGGCCCAATCTAGGGGGCAACGTACGTTATTATTTGTTGATGAGGTTCATCGTTTTAATAAAAGCCAACAAGATGCTTTTTTACCTTTTATTGAAGATGGCACCGTTATCTTTGTCGGCGCGACCACTGAAAACCCATCTTTTGAGATCAATAATGCATTGTTATCGCGTGCTCGAACTTACATTATTAAAAGCCTTCAAGAAGACGAAGTGATTGACATAGTTCATCAAGCGCTAAGTGATAACACGCGAGGATTAGGTAAGCGTAAGCTGCAATTAGAGCAAGATGTTGCAGTCTTGCTTGCAAAAGCGAGTAACGGCGATGCCAGACGCGCATTAAACTTACTCGAATTAATGGCTGACATGGTTGAAGACGGTCAAAGCTTAACTGCTGAGCTGGTCACTGAAGTGGCAGGGCAATCCCTTGCGAGCTTTGATAAGAGCGGCGATCAATATTACGATCTGATATCGGCCGTTCACAAGTCTATACGGGGTTCATCACCCGACGCTGCTCTATATTGGTTTTGCAGAATGTTAGAAGGTGGCTGCGATCCTCTATATATAGGTCGCCGGTTATTAGCAATCGCTTCAGAAGATATTGGCAATGCAGACCCAACAGCAATGACCGTGGCGTTAAATGCTTGGGAGTGTTTTCATCGAGTTGGTCCAGCCGAAGGGGAAAGGGCACTGGCACAGGCGGTGATTTATCTAGCAAGCGCGCCAAAAAGTAATGCTGTGTATACCGCTTTTAAGGCTGCGAGGCGGGCTGCAAAAGAAACTGGGCATTTGCCAGTTCCCCACCATTTACGAAATGCACCAACGCAATTGATGCAAGAGCAAGGCTTTGGAAAAGACTACCGTTATGCTCATGATGAATTACATCACTATGCGGCTGGCGAAAATTATTTTCCACAAGAGTTAAAAACTGCACAGTTTTATCATCCAACTGAGCACGGGTTTGAAAAAAGGATCGGTGTTAAACTCAAGCAGTTAAATGAGTTAGATCAGTTAAGCGAGCGTAAAAGATATGATTAATGTTCTTTATGTTGCTATGGGCGGCGCGATAGGCGCAGTTTTTCGTTATCTAATCTCAATTTTAGCGATTTCGCTATTTGGCTCCGGTTTTCCATTTGGTACACTTATCGTCAATGTTTTGGGGTCCTTCATGATGGGGATCATATATGCGTTAGGTCAGGTAAGTGAAGTCAGTCCAGAAATCAAAGCAATGATTGGCGTCGGCTTACTCGGGGCACTAACGACTTTTTCAACTTTTTCAAATGAAACCTTGTTGCTGATCCAATCAGCACAATGGATAAAAGCATTTTTGAATATTGCGCTGAACTTAAGCTTATGTATCTTTATGGTATATCTAGGGCAGCAACTCGTTTTTTCACGTATTTAAATAGATAAGAAACAATAACATGTTAGATCCAAAATTTTTGAGAACTGAACTCGCAACTACAGCAGAGCGCCTAGCGACCCGTGGATTTATTTTAGATGTCGATCGTCTGAGTAAATTAGAAGACAAACGTAAGTCACTACAGGTGGCTACCGAAGAGTTACAAGCTTCTCGTAATGCGATCTCGAAGTCTATCGGTCAAGCTAAGGCTAAAGGCGAAGACATTGCGCCAATCATGGCGAAAGTGGGCGATCTTGGTGCGCAATTGGATGCCAAAAAAGCAGAGCTTAGCGTGCTATTGGAAGAGCTTAACGGTATTGCGATGAGCGTACCAAACTTACCTGATGAATCAGCGCCTATTGGAGCTGACGAAAACGAAAATGTAGAAATCCGTAAATGGGGTGAACCAAAACAATTTGATTTTGAGGTTAAAGATCATGTTGATTTAGGTGAAACACTTCAGGGGCTAGATTTTAAAAATGCCGTTAAGTTAACCGGTTCTCGCTTCATTATTATGAAGGGGCAGATTGCTCGTTTACATCGTGCGTTAAGCCAGTTTATGTTAGATCTTCATACCACGGAGCACGGTTATACTGAAACTTATGTGCCATTGTTGGTCAATGAAGATAGTCTGTTAGGCACGGGACAGTTACCTAAATTTGGTGAAGATCTATTTCATACTAAGCCTGCGACAGAAGAGGGGCAGGGCCTAAGCCTTATTCCAACAGCAGAGGTACCGCTAACCAATATTGCGCGAGATACTATTATTGATGAAGCGGAATTGCCGGTTAAACTCACTGCACACACCCCTTGTTTTCGTAGTGAAGCCGGATCTTATGGTCGTGACACACGTGGTCTAATTCGCCAACATCAATTTGATAAAGTTGAGTTAGTTCAACTGGTTAAGCCTGAAGAGTCAATGGCGGCTTTAGAGGCATTAACAGGGCACGCTGAAACAGTATTGCAAAAATTGGGCTTACCATATCGCACTGTAGTCCTATGTACTGGCGATATGGGCTTTGGTGCAGCTAAGACTTTTGATATTGAAGTTTGGCTTCCAGCACAAAAAACCTACCGTGAAATCTCATCTTGTAGCAATATGCAGGATTTCCAAGCGCGCCGCATGCAAGCAAGGTACAAGGCGAAGGCAGCTAAAAAGCCTGCTTTGCTGCATACGCTAAATGGCTCAGGCTTGGCGGTAGGTCGTACCTTAGTAGCGGTATTAGAAAACTACCAAAATGCAGATGGCTCAATCACAGTACCGGAAGTATTACGCCCTTATATGGGCGGTACAGAGGTTATTGGTTAAAACCAGTTCCGTGATATATCACAAGGCAGTTAAGTGATGTATCACGGTCAATCGGGGCAGTGTTAGTCGAGTAGTTGTGAAATGAATGATGAATAAGGGAAGTCGCTATTTTCAGTGGCTTGCTTATGTAGCGGTCATTTGTGTCTTTGGCGGAATCATGTTTGCCACCTTTGGCGAAGCCTTATGGGTGGTATTACAAAATCTGACATAAGCACCTAATAAAAAACCTAGCCATAGCTAGGTTTTTTTATATCTTGATTAAATACATTTAGCCGGTTTAGGTAAGCCAGCGATTTTAGTTGCTTGCTTAGCAGGTCCAACAGGAAATAATTTATAAAGATACTTGGAGTTGCCTTTCTCTTCTCCGAATGACTGCTTCATCGCCTTAACCAGCACTCTAATTGCTGGGCTGGTATTGTATTCAAGATAAAACTCCCGAACAAAATTAACGACTTCCCAGTGGGCTTCCGTTAGAGTGATATTTTCTTTCGCAGCGATAACTTGGGCGGCTTGTTCAGTCCAAACCTGGCTATCAAGCAAGTATCCTTGTTTATCTGTGGCTAGTTGTTGCCCTGCAACTTCGATATGGTTCACCAGCTAATGACCTTCTTATGAACTAGGGTTAATGATACAAACTCATCATAGCTAATAAGCTGATGGTTTTGGTAATGTTCGCTAAGCCCGCGGGCCACAACATCATTTTCAATTAATTTGACGCTATACTGATGCAGATAGTCATGCTGTTGAAGACCTTGTGCTAATGGGTAAACAGCATCTCCACTTAATACAATGGTGTCATCTTGCTGAACATAAGCAAGGCAAACAGCTAACGCATTGTCTTGGTTTGTTGATGTTGAGATATGATGTAGTACGTTCAAAATACTAATACCTCATCTGCCTGATTAATTTGCTGTTTAATGGCTGCTTCATTAATAACATCCACAGAAAAGGGGCTTTGACCCGCATCAACGCCATAACGCTTTAAGCTTGATTGGCAGGCGTATACGTTGTCAATATCATACATAGGTAACGCTTTAAAAGTAGATAAAAAATCACGGTTGCCAGTTAATGCTGCTTGTTGTTTGGGTAAGTTATAGACACCCTCATCACAAAATAAAATAGTGACTTGCTGCTCAAACGTCGCACTCAGTAAAGCGACATCTAACCCTTCGCGACTAGCGCTGCCGCCTTGGGGGCTGTGTCTAAAAATGATTAGCAACTTCTTCATCTAAGTTAACCTACTTTAAAAACTGATTAAACGATCGGCATGCTCAATGCCAGTGACAAGCTCACCTAAACCGCCCATGGTAAATCGATTGTGAAGGTTCCAGTGAGGCAGCTGGTTATCTTGAGCTTCGGCTTGTGAAATTATCCCACGACGTAGGGCCGCTGACGCGCAATTAACTAGTTTAACATTGTGTCGTTCGCTAAGTTCCTGCCAAGCGCCTGCCAAATCAAATTCATCCGATGCAGGTAGATGTAAGGCTGAGCTGTTGTGTACGCCGTCTTGATAAAAGAATACACAAATCACTTCATGGCCCTGCTTGAGCGCTGCTTCAGTGTATTTATATGCTGTATAGCTAGTTTGTTTGCCATAAGCGGGTTGATTAACTTGAATGATGAGTTTACTCATTGTCACTTATATAGCTTTAGGTATCTGTAATGAAAAATGGCTCCGAAGGGAGCCATTTTATACTATCTGTTTTTAAAATTGGGATTAATCGTCGTTACCCATACCCATTAAGTGCAAGATAGAAACAAATAAGTTTAAGAAATCTAGAAATAGCGCGATGGTAGCACGGATATAGTTAGTTTCGCCGCCATTCACAATGCGACTGGTATCGTACAAAATAAAACCGGTCATCAAAAGTGCAATACCTGCATTAAGTGCCATAAACACTACACCGCTGCCGATGAAGATGTTGGCGATACCCGCTACGATGGCGATAACTAAACCAGCAAGTAAAAAGCCACGCATGAAAGAGAAATCTTTCTTAGTGGTGATGGCATAGGCTGATAGGGTGACAAAAACGACTGATGTAAGGCCAAACGCTTGCATAATCAACTGCGGACCATTTGCCAAGCCTGCGTAATGATTGAGTATGTAACCGAGTGATGCTCCTTGCATACCGGTGAAAGCGAAAATCCAGATTAGACCAGATGCGCCTTCTGCTTTTTTCAGTGTCACAAACAACAATACTAGGCTGCCTAGCGATAGGCCAATCGACATCATAGGCCCAATTTGCATCGCCATGGCTAATGCAGCGCAAACAGCTGAAAAGGCCAATGTCATCGAAAGTAACATATAGGTATTTTTCAGTAGCTTGTTCACTTCCATTGTTGAACTTTGGCTAGCGTGAAGCGTCTCTTGTCTCATTACTGGTCTCCATTAACCTTAAATTTACTAAGCGCTATGCATGAGTTGCACAATTCACTTTAGACAATAAATTACTGAAATCATACCTTAGCTCGTTTAGGACTTAAAGCGTTGTCGCGGTTTATTGACTAGTTAAACCAGTCTCTTTGCAGTTTCTCTGTATCGCCGAGGTATTCTAATACCCATTTCATTGCTGGAGATTGATTGGCACTATTCCATGCTAGACAGCAAGGGCTAGGCGCTTTAGGGCGATCTAGTTGCTTTTGAACTAAGGCGCCAGATTGAATGAAGGGCTCGGCAAAATGCATTGGCATATAACCAATGCCTAGGCCTTCTCTAAAGCAATTGATCGCTCGAATCCAGTCAGGAACGACTAGTCGTCGCTGATTTTCTAACAGCCAGGTCATGCGCTTGGGGATCTCTCGTGATGTGTCCTCTAAGCATATGGAAGGGTATTGCTTTAGCATTTCATCTTTTAACGGGCCTTCAATCTCTGCCAATGGGTGATTTTTGCTGACTAAAAATGCCCATTCTATCTCTCCCATATCGCGGAAATGATAATCCCCACCAACTGGGATTGCTGTTGTTGCGCCAATTGCTATGTCACTTCGACCACTGGCTATTGCTTCCCATACACCGTTGAACACCTCTATTCGAATAATCAGCTCAACATTGTCAAAGTTACGATAAAAGTTTGCAATTAGGGCACTAAGCTTGTCGGCACGTACAATATTATCTAATGCAATGGATAGCGTTGGTTGCCAACCATTGGCCACGCGCTGAGTATCTTCTCTTAGTGACGCTATATTTGTCAGCATAAGGCGGCTTTGCTTGACGAAGTGTTCTCCTGCTGGGGTTAAGCTCACACTGCGATGATGGCGTTCAAATAATATAACCCCTAGTTCTTCCTCTACTTGTTTAACAGCATAGCTTACCGCTGAGGGAACTTTATGCAGTTTGTTAGCAGCGGCTGTAAAGCTACCAACTCTGGCAACCATATCAATTAGTTGCATGGTTTGTTCAGAAAACATTGATGTCAGTCCTTTGCTGTGAGAAAAATTGAAAGCTCTAAGCAAAAATAAACGTTTCACTTTCATTTATCAAGTCTTTAGACTGCGCGTTCTGTTTTTCAAGTTAGTGTAATATTTTAATGAAAGTGTTTTCTAAAACCCAGTACTACGTGTTTTTAGGCTATTTAGCATTACTAAGCATGCTAGGATTTGTTGCGACAGATATGTACCTTCCTGCCTTCAAATCAATTGAGGTTTCGTTACAAACAAGCGCATCTCAAGTTGCCGGTTCGTTAACTGCTTTTTTGGCAGGTTTAGCGATTGGTCAACTCATCTATGGCCCTTTGGTGGCACGTGTTGGTAAACGTAATGGTTTAATTTTCGGACTTGGTCTTTTTGCGTTAGCGAGCACCGTGTTAGCGTTTGCTGAATCTATTGCAGTATTTAATGCCGCGCGTTTCTTACAAGCGATTGGTGCTTGCAGTGCCGGTGTGATTTGGCAGGCGATAGTCATTGAAAAGTATGATGCCGAAAAAGCACAAAAAGTGTTTTCTAACATCATGCCGTTGGTCGCACTTTCACCAGCATTGGCGCCGTTACTGGGCGCGTTTGTGTTAGGTTTGGCAGGTTGGCAGGCTATTTTTATTCTGTTAACAGTGTTAGCGATACTGTTAGTTGCAGCGACAAGTTTTTTTGTTGATAAGGAAACGATTGCCGACAACCATCAAGTTAGTCAAGGTCGAAGTTATTGGCAGCTCCTTAAATCACCACGTTATGTTGGTAACGTCGCTATTTTTGGTGCGTGTTCAGGCGCATTTTTCTCTTATTTAACTGTCTGGCCGATCGCGATGGAGCATTATGGCTATAGTGCTAATGAAATTGGCCTTAGCTTTATACCACAAACAATCATGTTCATCGTTGGTGGTTACAGCGGTAAAGTACTGATACGCAAGTTCGGTGCAGAGGTCGCGTTAAAACTTTTGCTTGGTCTGTTTTTCTTTTGCGTGGCAGCGATTGCAGCGGTGACTTTACTCATTGACACCAATAGTTTGATTCCACTACTGGCGATATTTGCGGTACTGGCAGCAGCGAACGGTGCAATCTATCCCATCGTTGTTAATAATGCACTGCAAACCTTTAAAGAAGATGCGACGAAAGCGGCAGGGTTACAGAACTTCTTGCAAATCAGTATCGCCTTTGGTGCATCAAGCATAGTTGCAATGTTCGCTGAACATACAACGGTAGCAATTGGCATTGGTATTGTTGTGTGTGCTTTTGGGGTGTTACTTGGTTATCAAGTGAGTCTACTAAAAAGTTGGAAGGCAATCTCACAGCACATCACCAAGCCAGATCCAGCTAGGATTGCACTATCTGAACAGGTGAATAAACAAGATTGATGGTAACTTAACCGCTTGGAATAAAGTGTTGAATTAAAGCTTTACAAACGGCCTTTAGGCTTATATTATTCGCCGCGTTCGGAGAGATGGCAGAGTGGTCGAATGCACCGGTCTTGAAAACCGGCACGGGTTTATAGCCCGTCTAGGGTTCAAATCCCTATCTCTCCGCCATATTTAGGAAAAAGGCTACTCGAAAGAGTAGCCTTTTTTCGTTCTATTTAAATGAACCCAGGGTTCCTATCGTTTAGGTCCGCTATCACTCTACCTATTTTCGTTCTTCAATATCAAACGCAAACTTATCAACAATTGAGCCGCTATTTTTATAAGACATCATATAGGTTTTTAGTAAAAACATTTTCATCGGCTATTGACGAAAATGGGTTTTAGACAGTTATTGTTATGGAGTAGGGCGCTCGCGCCTGTTTCCTTTTTTTGGGTTACTTAGCCTCAGTTGTATTTGTTTGCTGTCGATGACAGCCAAGTAGCAATTGCTATATGACTAATAAAAAAGCCCACTTAGAAAGTGGGCTTTTTAATAACTCGCTTAAAGCGTGTTTAGTTTGTTAAATTTTATCTTTGCGCGCTATTTCACGTCTACCGCTTGGCTGCTGGTAGGGCGATATAGGTCTATTAAACGGGTAAACTGACGCTTGATATCCTCTATCGCTAAATATAAGCATGGGATAAGCATGAGTGTCACCACAGTGGCAAACAGTACACCAAAGGCTAAAGATACCGCCATTGGGATAACCATTTTTGCCTGCATACTGGTTTCTGTCATGATTGGCACCAGTCCGATAAAGGTGGTTAACGAGGTCAGCAAAATGGCTCTAAAACGACGACATCCCGCATCTAAAACGGCTCGCTTCATTTCAACACCGGCCGCCCTTGCTTTGTTGATGTGGTCAACCATGACTAATGAGTCATTCACCACAACACCTGCAGCAGCGATGATGCCAAACAAAGAAAGTGCACTTAAATCAATTCCCAGTATTTTATGGCCCATGACTGAACCAATCACACCAAATGGTATTACCGCCATTATCATCAGTGGTTGAGAATAAGACCTTAGAGGCACAGCAAGAAGGCTATAAATCACCATGAGTGAAATAACAAAGTCGCGCAATTGCGTGCTGGCGCTTTCCATTTGCTCTTGGATATTGCCTGCGACCTCACTTTTAACCGAAGGATAGCGTTTGAGTAGGTCTGGGATAAAGTTGTCTCTAATGTCTTGTGCCAATTTGAAAGGCTCTGCTTGGTCTGCATCGACCGAGCCCCATACATTAATGGTGCGGTTACCATTTTCACGACGAATACCACTTACCCCTTGGGTAACATGAATTTCAGCGACTTCTGATAGCGGAACTTCTGCGCCTAGTGGTGTTTGGATCATCACTTCATGAACTTGCGCGATAGAGTTACGTTGCTCCTCTGGGTAACGTAGCATTACTTTAATCTCTTCACCGTTACGGATAATGCGCTGTGCTTCTAACCCATAAAAGCTGTGACTAACTTGTGATGCAATGTTGGCTAATGTCAGCCCCAGACCATGAGCGAGGGGTTTAAGTTCAAATTGAACTTCTTTAGCGCTCGATTGGCGACTATCGTTTACATCTCCAACACCTTGTAGGGTATTAAGCTTGTCTTTAAGCTCTTTTGCTGCAGCAACTAGCTGTGCATCATTTTTACCTTCTAATCTAAAGCTAATGTCACCATCATCTCGACCACCACCAAAGAGATTGTCTTGAATGGTAAATGACTTCATACCAGGAATAAGCGGCATTTCTCTGCGCCACAATTCCGCTAGCTCAAAGGTATTAATCGGGCGTAGTTCTGGATCCACTAACTTGGTCATGACTTCAGCATTGGTACGACCGCGCAGATCCACCTGAATATCTGAAATCATCTTCTGACCGTATTGCGCCTCAAGGTCACTATCGACCTTTTTAAGCGCCTTTTCTATCGCTAACGCGCCGGATAGCGTGGCTCGTTCTGACGCATCGACGTTCATCTCTAGATTGACGCGAGGGAAGTCGTGGGGGATTTTAGGTTGGCCAATATAGCGAATGATGCCACCACTATACATTCCCGCACAAAGTAAGATGAGACTGAAAAATACCATGATCACGGTATAACGGTACTTTACTCCCGCAGCGAGGCTAGGACGGTAGATGTTTTGGATCACATGTTGCAGCCCGTTATCTACCTTACTTTGCAAAAAGTTAACTCCTAGGCGTAACCAGTCGATAGGGTTTTTAGAGCCAGGTTGAACTTGCGTTTTTTGCTTCATTCTTGCTAAGTGGGCAGGCAAGATGAGCTTAGACTCAACGAGGGAAAACAGCAGGCATAGGATCACTACAAAACCAATTGCTTTACCAAATGCAGAGGAAGGACCGTCGTCGAGAGTGAGTGGCAGGAATGCGGCGATTGTCGTCAGTACGCCGAATGTTGCCGGCATGGCGACTCTTTGAACACCACGAATCACGTTGTCGATATTTTGGCCGTGTTTTTCGCATTCACTGTGGGCGCTTTCTCCCATCACGATTGCATCATCAACCACAATACCTAACACCAAAATAAACGCGAATAGGCTTATTACATTAATGGTCACATCAATCATCGACATTGGCATGAATAGTAAGGTACCGAGGAAACATACCGGTAAACCCATCATGACCCAAAAAGCTAAACGCACCCGCAAAAACAACGCCAACATTAAAAAGACTAATACCGCACCGCTTTTCATGCTATCGAGCATTAAGTTAAGGCGGCCTTCTAGGTAGTAGGTCATATCGACCCATGTCTCAAGTTTAAGGCCTTCAGGTAACTCTGCTTGCTTCTCCTCCACATAGCGCTTAACGACTTCAGCAACGTCGGTCATACTTTGATCTTTTGACGCGCCAACAAAGAAGGTTACAGAGTTTTTGCCATTAAACTTGGAATACTGAATGCCTTCTTCAAACCCATCAATCACTTTGGCCACATCGCCTAAAAGCAGGTTAGTACCATCTTGCAATGTGATTAAAGGCAGGTTTTCAAACTCGTAGCCAACATAGGCTTGGTTTTGCACACGTAAATTAATGTATCCGTTTTCGGCGCGAATTTGCCCAGCAGACATATTTCGAGAGTAGCCCCGGACTGCATTGGCGACATCGTTAAAATTTAAGCCATATTCACGTAGTTTGTCTTTGCTGACCTCAATACCGATTTCGTAGCCTAAGCCTCCATAAAAGTCGGTAATATTGACCAACGGCAACTGCATCAATTCATCGTGTATCGTTTCACCAAGCTGTTTTAGCTGCTTATGACTGAGATCGCCATAAAGGCTGATATAAAATACTTCTTGGCGGATTTTAATGCGTTCGACTCTAGGGCGCTCCATACCATCAGGAAAGCTTGATATCGAATCAATTTCTGATTTAATTTCATCGAGTACAACTTGGGGGTCATAGGAGTCTTCGATACGAAAGTAGCCGCGGGCAGCGTTGCGGTCTGAATAGGTGATCACCCGCTTTAAGCCTTGTACACTTTCTAACGCTTCTTCAACTTTAATGGTTATGCCTTCTTCTACCTCTTGAGGCGCAGCGCCAGGGTAAAATGCACTGAATTCAACCCAGTTGATGTCTACTTGGGGGAAAAACTGTTTACGTATGGTATTGGCCGTGAGCAACCCACCGATGATAATAATGATCATCAACAAGTTTGCAGCAACACTATTGCGGGCAAACCAAGCGATAATCCCTTTGTTAGTATCAGTCACTGCCATTACTCCTTATCTTCCATTGCGAGTTGAGTGTCAGTGTCTTTGTCAATGTCTTGTGGATTTGATTCATCGCCCATCAGCGCGACAGCCATACCTTCAACCGGATAGTCTAATGCAGAGGTAATCACTTTCATGCCTGACTCAAGCCCATCAGCGATGATGACCTCTGAGCCGACTTGACGTAGCACATCGACGGTTTGGTATTTAAGTTTATTATCACTGCTGATCACGGCAACTTGATTTGCAACCACTAAGTGCCTTGGAATACGGGTAACCGATCCTGCTTGTGAGCCTTGAATTTCAGCAGTGACATAGGTACCGAAACGAAGCTGTTTTTTCTCACTAACTAGGCCATAGGGGTCTTTAACATCAGCAACCAAATAAGTCATACGGCTGTTATCGTCGATTACCCCTTCGCTGCGAACGATAGTGGCTTGCCATTGGTGTTTTTCACCTGCGTAATCACCAGTAATTGTCACGTTTGCATTTTGGCCGCGATTAGTGAGGTAACGTATCTCCTTGTCACCTATTGGTAAACGAATTTCGGCATCATCGGTTGAATACACTTTACCTAGCATGCTCCCTTTTGCGACATAGGAGCCCAAACCAATTTGCCGTGACTCAATTAGGGCATCGTAAGGTGCTCTGATTAATGTTCTTTCTAAATCACGTTTTGCTCTTTTCAATCCCGCTTCTGCAGAGTTAAGCTTAGCTAACTCTTGCGCGAGCTGTGGTTTACGAAGACTCAATTCGGTCGGGATTCCGTTTTCAATACGTTTCCACTCTTCTTCGGCCACTTTACCAAACGCGCGTTCTTGTACGAGTGTGGCTTTTGCCGAAGCAACCGCAGCTTCAGCATCGAGTAAATTCGCTTCATAATCGCTTGGATCGATTTTAGCCAGTACCGTCCCTTTCTTAACAAAGCCACCACGGACAAACTGCTCTGACAAGTACAATATTTCACCATTGACCTGGGAAACGAGTTCAGTTTCATACTTGGCTTTAACTAAACCGTAGGAGCTAACTGAATAGTTCATTGGTGCTTTAACGACTTCTGTGTAAGCCACGATAGGGGTGTTATCTACTTCCTCTTTTTCTGCTGGCGGTTTTTTCATTGAAGAGATAGCAACAAAACCGCCTATACCAACGGCAAGTACGATAATAGGTAAGATCATCTGTTTACGAGTAGCCACAAATCGGTCCTCTTATTGAAGCTAATAGCTGGTTTCCCAGCTGATAAATCGGCGAAAGTATAATTAGTTTGCCATGTTATAGAGTTGTGGCATTTGTTAAAGCTAGATTATGTAAAGATGTATGTCAGCTCTGTAATACAGGGGAGTTGAATTAAGGAACGAGTTTGGCTCGACGCTTAATATTTTCAGGTAAACTAATCTGCCATTTATCAAGTTGAGCTTGGCTATAAACTAACTCGCCTCGGTTTGGCGTGCTGATACTCGGCAGGCTGCCGTATTTAAAAAAGTGATTGGCTTTGTTTGCAGCTTCTGCACCTTGTTGGTAGCCATTAATGGTAAGCCCTCCTATGGCCTTGTCTTTGCCGATCGAATAATCCCAAAATGCAAACAGTGGAACGGGGCTATGCGCACTGGTCCATTGACTTACCTCATCTAGACTTACATTTTGCCCAATCTTGTTACGTAAGGCTGCATAGTTAGCGATGATGACAGCGTCAAAGCCTTTGGTTTTGCTTTGCTTTAATGCAGATTGCCAATCATCAAATGTTTCGAATAACTGGGTTTCAACGTTTATGCCTGCAATAGTCTGTTTGAATTTATTATCAAAAGAGGTTGCTAGGATGGCGTAAGATGTTGGATTGTTGTCCATCATTACCAATATACTACTGGTTTCTGGTAGCAAACTTTTCAAACTAGATACTGACCGCTTCAGCAGGGGTCTTTCGAGAGCGCCGCTAATGTTATTGGATAGCTTGATATAATTGCGCGGGTTATTGTTGATGCCTAAAAATATCAGTGGAATGTTTTTTTGTACAACGACAGGACCAACGAGTCTTAGTGCATTGTCATCGGCGATGACAACGATTTTAGGACTAACCAAACCTATCATGGCAATGGCATCATCCGCAGCTTGATTGAATTGGGTTTCAGCTATACGTTTGGTGTCCATCTGGTGCTCAATAACGTTATTAGTTTTAACGTTGTCAAGAAAACCTTGCCGGTATTCCTTTACCCATGGGTAGTCGAGGTGGTAACTGTGTATAAAAAGTACTTCACTCGCAGTACTAGAGACAGGTAGTAGTAATATCAAGAAGATGAGTGGGTGGTATTTTTGGCGCAAATTAGTCATTAAGCTCTCCATGCCTGTCAACATGACTATGATTAAAGCATGCTTATTGTAACAAAAACAACTGACTATATTGCATCAAATAAAAAGAGAGCCAAGTTCACGTGGTATTGAGGTGTCCCTCTAAGTGGCGTTTGCCTATTCACGTGCGCTGTGTGCTCTCTATAGCTGAGTCTATACCTTAAACCAGATTACACTAAATAACTTTTGGCAATAAAAGCACTAACTATGCTGAAGTTCAGTAATAGCTTGTTGGACCATATCGTCAGTAAATGAGTTACGCTTGCTGTGAGTGGGAGCCCAGCCAGCTAAAAACCGTTCAAAATCCGCAAAAGCAAAAGGAATTAAGCTTCTCCATTGCTGCCTTAATTCAATAAAGTTAATGCTTGATGATTTCAGGCTGGCGGCAAGTTGCTCAAAATAGAACTCAGTCAATGTTGAAGCATGCTCTGCAAGTTGTGACCCATCTAAGCTACTTCCTAGTAAATAAACCAAATCGGTCACCCCGACACCAAAACCGATGTATTGAAAATCCACAGCTACTGCTTGGCTAAGGTCCCTTTTTAGGCAGAAATTAGCAATTTTTGCATCTCCGTGGATGATAGTTTGGTATTGACAGCTTGTCAGTTTCTGACTGATTTGCTGCGCGTGTTGCTTTAACGGACAAGCTGCCATCGAGCGGAACTCTTCAGGCCGAGTTTCAAGATGCCAATAATTGCCTTGTGCCCATATGTTAATGTTTGGCCGTTCACTGATTGATGAGCATAGATAATATCCATGAAGTTTGGCTAACCAAACAATCATAGGTTTGAGTTGCGCGATATTGCCAGATGCTGACCTTAAGCTATATCCCATATCATCGAGATCGCTAAGTACGAGAGAAAACTCATCTTCGTGAGCACCAGCAATAAAATCTATTAGCTCAGGCATAACGTAAGGAATAGCCTGCTTACCTTGATGGTATTGGTACCAACTTTTCTCTACTTGATAGGAGGCCAACTTTCGTTGATGACCTATATCTGTATGCCAGCCCCTTGGATGGGCCTTACTATCGGGCGCACTTATCGATTTAATCACCACTGCTTGTTGGTTTAATTGGTATTTATCGATGCTACCGTAGTTGCTCCATAGCGGCTGAAGTTTCTGCAGGTGTTGATGACGATGTCTGATCAAATATTGCGTAAGATAGTTCAAGATTAAAGACTTTTAACGAGTTTTAGCTGATATTCTCAAAAACTAAACCGCAGGTAAATGGAGAAGCAAAGATAAATAGTGAGGTTTTATAGCGTGTGCCCAGACTTTGTTTAGGCTCGGGCTATACTTATTATCAAATTTGGCTTTAATTGATTTGCTAATGTCTTTATGAAAAGAGTCAGTAAGATAACTATGTGGTGCCGAATCGAGCCTGGATGCCTAGGGCCCAATGGCGCTGAGTTGGTCGAATCATTTTGTAAGCATGCTTATGAAGAGCTTAAGTTATTTCATCCTAAACTGGTGAATTGGATACCTTTACCTCGCTATGATAAGTCGCTGCCTGAATTTGAATATAGGGTTTTAGACAAGAAAATTAGCCGCCAGCAGGCCATCAAGCTTGTCGAGGTACTAGGTGGAGACTTGAGCGATTTAGAGGATTTGTTTAATGACAAGATCACCGAACTTATTTTCGTTTTTCTGGCACATCACGGTAGGTAAAATAGCAGACTGTAGCGGATTACTTAGTTGTCATCGTTGCAATTAGTCAATATTTCCTTAATCTATCCACACCATCAGATTACCTAATTCGGAGTTATCCCGTGACAAAACATGTTGTTATTTCCGGCGCTAATAGAGGCATAGGTTTAGAATTAGTCCGCCACTATCTAAAGCGTGATTTAAAAGTGACAGCATGTTGCAGAAAAATAGATAGTCAAGATCAGCTGCATCAGTTGCTAGATAACTATTCAAATCTGTCTATTCGTCGGTTAGATGTGACCTGCGCGGAATCAATCAGCGAGTTTTCAGCAAGTATCGACGATAGCAGTGTTGATTTATTGATTAATAATGCAGGTTACTATGGCCCGAAAGGATACCGTCTAGGTGAAACCGATGTCGATGAATGGTTAAAAGTGCTGCAAATTAATACCATTGCCCCACTAAAAGTCGTTGAGGCATTATTGCCTAAGCTTAATACCAAGCAACCAGCAGTCATTGCCTGTATTAGTTCTAAAATGGGCAGTATGGCTGATAATACAAGCGGTGGTTCCTATATTTACCGTTCTTCTAAGGCCGCATTAAATGCGGTTGTTAAAAGTTTAGCGTTAGATCTTAATTCCATGGGGGTTTCCTGTATCGCGCTGCATCCAGGTTGGGTGCAAACTGATATGGGCGGACCTAATGCGTTGATTACCACAAAAGAGTCAGTTGCTGGTATGACCCGAGTGCTAGAAGATTTAACGATCGACCAATCTGGGCAATTTATCAATTACGATGGTCAACCAATACCTTGGTAGAACGTCACCATCATTTAATAGGCTGAAGATGCATACAATAATAAGACCATTACTCGAAACCGATTTTAATGATGTTATCCAACTAGGCAATCGTGTTCACGGTGAAGGCTATCTCGATGTTGATAGTCTTAAAAAAATACAACAATTGGCTTTTAGCGATGGAGTTAGTGCAAATTATGTTGCCGTTATTAACCAAGAAATTGTAGGTTTTAGATTAACTTATGCGGCGGGCCAATGGCCATTAGATAAGTGGTGTACTCCAGCTAGATGGCCTTTTGCGGCAAATAAAATGTGTTACTTTAAATGTAATACCGTGGATGAGAGTGTTCGTGGTAAAGGAATAGGTAAGCAACTTTTGAACGCTTCCATCGAAGCTGCGAAAAAGCAGGGCGCCCTTGGAGGAGTTAGCCACTTATGGCAGGAAAGCCCTAACAATTCTGCTGTAGGCTATTTCACCAGCGCAGGCGGCAAGTTGATAAAAAAACACCCCAAACGTTGGAATAATACACCTGATCATCCAGACTACCTTTGTGTAATATGTGGCAAAGATTGCCACTGCAGTGCATGCGAAATGGTTTTGGTGTTTTGATATGTCAATGTTACCTAAGTGCCAATACGATCCGTTAATTAATGATTTCCCTAGCAACCAAGCGTGGCCAAACAGTTATTGGGCGAGTACAGTAGTTCAACCCCAAAGTCACGAACCGCTGGCGGGCACCATTAAAGCGGATGTTGCGATTATCGGCGCCGGCTATACCGGCATGTTGACAGCTTATTATTTAGCAAGCCAATTTAATATAGATTGCGTTGTGCTAGAAGCCAATCAAGTTGGTTTTGGTGCCAGCGGTAGAAACGCTGGCTTTGTTCTTAAGGGCTCTGGTCGAGTCGGTTACGGTCAAATGGCTAAAAAGTGGGGTTTAGAAGTAACAAAAGGCATTTATAACGAATTTACCCAAGCTGTAGAACGAGTGGATGGGTTGATTCAAGACAACCATATTGCCTGCGATAAGCAAGAGCAAGGTTATTTGAAAATTGCTCATAACCGAAAGCAAGTTACTCAATTACAAACCGCAGCGGAATTTGTCAGCCAATCTCTTGGCGGTAAAGCAGAATTTATTGTTGCTGAGCGCTTTAAACAACAATATATGGCGCATTCACAATCGTATGGCGCAATGCGGTACCCAGATGGCTTTGGTATTAACCCTCTCAAATTAGCTTTAGGTTATCGAACACTGTTAGCGAAGCTTGGTATCGCCTTATATGAACAAACTCCGGTAACAGGCTGGTATTCAACTGATTCAGGTCATATTCTCACGACACCAAATGGCAAAGTTCAAGCTAACACTGTGATTAGTGCAGGCAACGCCTATACGCCAAAGCGGTTTAACTCTGGTTTAGATAATCGCTATTTACCCATACTGAGCAATGTCATTGTAACGAATGTACTTAGTGATGATGTATTAACAGCAGCAGGGATTTCTACTCATCAAATGGCAATGGATACGCGTAGATTAAAGTACTATTACCGCTTATTACCGGATAATCGGCTGTTGTTTGGCGGCCGAGGTGCAATAAATGGCAGTGAGAGTGATGATCCTAAATATGCTCGCCGATTACATAAAGCGATGATAGAAGCTTTTCCCCAATTAAGGCACAGTCAAATAGACTTTAATTGGACCGGATGGATCGCTGCTGCGCTTGACGATATGCCTCACGTTTATCATAAACAGCATACCGCTTATAGTATTGGGTATTGTGGGGCAGGCGTGTCTTTTAGCGCCCAGGCGGCATATCGACTTGCGCAGTCAGTGGTTGGTGAAGCAGTACCGGCATTACCCTTATACCAACAACCTTTGCCCGCTTTTCCTTTTAGTCGATTACGACGTGTGGGGCAAAGAGCTTACTATCATTATGCTTGGTTAATGGATAAATATGGTTGAGGAGATTTTTCTTAAAATCTTCTATAATGTGTAGCTCCCAATTTAACCCTAAGGAAGACCATGAAACACGTCGTTGATCAAATGTTGGATAAACATAAGCAATTGGTGCATTCCGAAGGTGTAAAAATCTTATCCCATACGCAAAGAGATGTGGATGATTGGGTTCAGCATACGGTAATGATAGAAGGCTGCGATGCACCGTTTAAGTTTAAACGTACTAAGCGTTTTCGTTCACTGCAAGGCCAGAAAGTTAACATGACCTACTACCCAGAAACGGAAAACGTCGCCGGGTTTGACTTTGAAATCATGAAAGTAGTGAGAATTAAGCGCTTCTAACCGTTATAGAATAACAAAAGTTAATCACATTAAGCTTCTATACAGGCTTATCCTAGTAGGCTAGCCCCCATGTAACAAACTCAACACTGAGTTTATTCTGAGGAGTGTTTAATGAGAGCCATTTTAGTTTTATGTTTTGCTTCACTTATCTCTGGTCATGCCACTGCTAATATTGTAGTGGATAAGAGTAATGTCGATGAAAAAGACTATATCTACGATCATCATCAATGTAGTGAGCTAGCAAGCCAGGCTAAATTGGAACAAGCTGGCGGTGGTATGGTGTCAGGCGCAGCCAAAGGCGCTGCTGTTGGTGCCGCCGCGGGAGCAATATCAGGTGGTAGTGGAACCAGTGGAGCACAAACAGGCGCAGCAATCGGCCTTGCCGGCGGATTTTTACAGCGTAATAGTGATAAGCGTAATAACAAAAAAGCCCACGAAGAAGAACAAAAGCTCATTATGCGTAATTGTATGACTAATCGCGGATATACCGTACTTAACTAGCATCATTGAATGTGAACTTGGTCGCAAATCAAACTAATTAAGTGTGTGCAACATTAGTGGTTAAGCATTCATTCAGTATTGGCCACAGATAATAGCCTTACTAAGTCTATTACCTTGAGGTTAGCCAATGCTACAAGACAATTATCAGTCGGCAGTTGACAGTGTCATTATCAATTCTGTTAGTGAACAGGCTAGGGCATATAAAGCAACTCAAACCAAGGCTTTTGAGTTAAAAACACTCATTGTTAATCACTTAACGCTTACTTCCAACCTGTTAATGCCGAGTGAGTTGGAAAGTAATATAGATAGGCAACGTAAATTGCTATCTAATAAAAGTGAGTGTTTAGAGTTGTATCGATTTGTAATCACAGCGCAGTTACAGTTTCAGGAAGAAGCAATTCTATTAAGTTACTTAGACCACGGGCTAATGATGATAGAAGAGGCAATGAGTACTACGGTTAACTAAGCTGAGTGATTCAAAGAGCCAGATTGTCCTGGCTCTTTGTCATTAGCCCCAATCGTTATGGTGTTTCGCTCATTTGTGATTGAATATAATTTTGTAGACCAATTTTATCGATCAGTCCTAAATGTTGCTCCAACCAATAGATGTGATCCATTTCGGTGTCATCCAAGAGCGTTTCAAGGATTTCTCTGGTAACGTAATCTTTTTCTTGCTCACACACGGTAATAATTTTAGTGAGACTCGCTGCAACCACGCGCTCAGCGGCTAGGTCATTCTCTAGCATCTGTTTGACGTTATCGCCCACATGAATGGCTTGGCGACTCGCGGTATCAGGGGTACCTTCTAAAAATAAAATACGCTCTATCAGTTTCTTCGCATGGTCTAACTCTTCTTCATATTCGTGGGCCAGTTTGTGTGCAAGTTTATGCAAACCCCAGTCTTCATATATTTTGCTATGGGCGAGGTACTGATCCATGGAGGTTAATTCCAGAGTCAGTTGCTGATTAAGGTGATCTATGACCAATTGGCTACCTTTCATATTAATCCTCCATCATCGACTGTTGATAATTCTCTATACCGACTTGCGAAATTAAGAATTGTTGCGCTTCAATCCAGTCTACATAGTCCTGTTCTTTTTCTAATAACTCTTCCAATAACTCACGAGAAACATAGTCCTGTTCTGCTTCACATAGGGCAATATGTTGAGTTAGCAGGTCTATTTCTTCCATTTGTAAGGTCATATCGCAGTCGATCATCTCTTCAGTATGTTCGCCTATGCGCAGTTTATTGAGTTGTTGCAGATTAGGAAGTCCCTCGAGAAATAGAATTCTCTCGATCACTTTATCGGCTTGCTTCATATCAAGTATGGATTTTTTGTAGGCTTTTTCGTTTAGTTCTTCTAAACCCCAATTTTTGAACATTCTCGCATGGAGAAAGTATTGGTTAATGGCGGTTAGCTCTACAGTTAACACCTGATTAAGTGCACTTACCACTTTCGGGTTTCCTTTCATAACAGTTTCCTAGCAGGTTAATTTATTTAATCCTAGTACTGGGGTGGTAGTTTTCCAGATTAAATTTATATAGTTAAACCGCTTTACTAGTACTGAAAAGATAAGCAATTGCGATGAAAACTGAGACTCATTTTCATTACACCTTTTGCGCAGCCGTAATACAAAAGATGGAAAAAATGTAAAGTCCGCTAAGTGATTGCTTAATGTGATAAATTATTGGGGAACAGCAATATAACAGGATGTATATACTCTGCTATGACTAGGATGCTCAGCTTGGTGAGGTTTACCAAACCGATATTACTTATTTTTAGTCTTTTAGTGCCGTGTAGCATGACGGTAAGTGCTTCTAACGAGACGCTCGTAGTTGCAAACTCTAAAGCTTGGAAACCCTTTTCCTACCTTGACAGTAATAATCAGCCACAAGGCTTACTTATTGATTATTGGCAAGCCTATGGGGATATCAATAACATCAATATTGAATTCAAACTGACTGACTGGAACCAATCTTTAGCACTCGTACGTAATGGTAAAGCAGATGTGCATGCGGGCTTATTATGGTCAAACCAACGTGACCAGTTTTTTGACTACCTACCTGGCCTCATAACCATAGAAACTCAACTCTTTTTTGCTAACGCGTTATTGGGAACCAGTGTTGAATCCTTTTTAGTAAGCGGCGAGGTTGGGGTAGTCAGTGGCGGCTACGAAAAAGAGCATATGCAGCAACACTTCCCCAATACAACCTTGATTGAGTTTGCTAACAATGAACTCATGCTAAGTGCAGCTTTTGCCGGAAAAATTGCAGCGTTTGTTGCTGACTATCAAGTCGCTAATTTTTATCTCTACACCGAAAAGCAGTCAAGTAAGTTTGTCGCGGTGAAACATTTATACAGTGGCACGGTAAGGCCTGCAGTTAAACAAGACAACCATTTTCTACATCATCAACTTGCACAGGGTTTTGCCAACATTACCGATAATGACCGCGCTAGAATTGAGAGGAAATGGTTTCATATTGAAACCATTTATCCTAGATATTGGCTGCATTTCGCAACATTAATATTGGCATTGGTCATAGTGTCCTACACCATACATTTACGCCGAGCCGTTGCATTTAAAACGCAAGAGCTACAAGTAAAAAATGCCGAGCTTACCCAGCTTGCTTGGCAAGATCAGTTAACTGGGATTGCTAATCGTCGCTGCTTTATTGACAAGTTAACCTCAGGTGAAATGCAGCAGGCTGTTTCGGTAGGTTTAGTGATTTTCGATATTGATGATTTTAAAAAGATAAATGATCAATATGGTCACCCAGTTGGCGATCAGGTCATTGCTAAGTTAGCCAATCGAGTCGCGGCCATGACTAAAGCAGAGCAAGTTTTTGCCAGAATTGGTGGCGAAGAATTTGCTTTATTGGTCAGCAACATAAACAAGCAAAATTTAACAGCGTTCGTGCATGATGTTTGGCAATGCGTGCAAGCTGAAAAATTTAATACTGATGTTGGGTTGCTTCAAATTACTATTAGTATTGGGGCGGTGTGGCGCGAGGTGTCAGCAGACTTAGATTTTAATGAACTGGTTTCATTAGCAGATAGACAAATGTATGTTGCAAAGGCCACCGGCAAGAATAGCTATAGGATCGATGATAACCTTTGAAAATGATGACAAATTTCAAGTTAAGAAACAATCGCTTGTGATCAACAAAAAAGCCAGTCAATTGACTGGCTTTTTTAGATAGTGATATTTTGGTACTAATGTGTTGGTACCAATTTTTTTGGTACTAGGGCGTTATTTGGCTGTCATTAATGCAACTGCATTATCTAACATACGGTTACTGAAGCCCCACTCATTGTCATACCAGGCCATTACTTTAACCAAGCGGCCGTTAACACGTGTTTGTGTTGCATCAAAGTTTGATGAGAACGGATTATGGTTAAAATCAATAGAAACCAATGGCTCTTTGTTCACGGCTAGCACTTCGCTCATAGGTGCTTGGCTTGCAGCGCGCTCAATGATCGCATTGATCTCTTCAACTGTTGTGTCGCGAGCGGCAATGAAAGATAAGTCAACTAACGAAACGTTTACGGTTGGTACACGAACAGCCATACCGTCAAATTTGCCCGCAAGTTCAGGAACTACTAGACCTACAGCCGCTGCTGCACCTGTCTTGGTTGGGATCATAGACATTGCTGCCGCACGTGCTCTGCGCAAATCAGTGTGGTAAACATCTGATAAACGTTGATCGTTAGTGTACGCATGAATCGTAGTCATTAAGCCAGATTCAATACCGATCTCATCATTTAATGGCTTAGCAAACGGTGCCAGACAGTTTGTAGTACAAGAGGCATTGGAAATCACGGTCATATCAGCCGTGATCTCGTCGTTGTTGACACCGTATACTACGGTTGCATCAACATTCTTGCCTGGCGCAGAGATGATTACTTTCTTCGCACCCGCGTCTAAATGTGGTTGAACAGCTTCTTTTGACGTGAAAATACCCGTACATTCAAACACAACGTCTACATTGAGTTCAGCCCAAGGTAGTTTAGCTGGATCACGCTCAGAAAACGTCACGATTTTGTCTTGATTGACGTAAATTGCTTCATCGTCATGTTCAACTTTAGCGTTAAAACGTCCGTGAACTGAATCGTACTTTGTTAAATGAGCATTGATTGAGGCATCGCCCAAATCGTTAATAGCTACTATCTGAATTGGATACTCTTTTTCGCTTTCATATAAAGCGCGGAGTACGTTTCTGCCGATACGGCCATAACCATTAATCGCTACGCGGATAGTCATCTGATATCCCTCTGTTAAATGATAAAACTAAACTGGTAGTAAAATTACCAAATTGACAGCTATCGTCAAGTAATATTGGTTGAATTCACGTTAAAAAGGCAATTATTCGGCAATATTTACTTATTCTTTGATACTACTTTCAAATTTGGCCGTTAGTTTTGTAAAAAAATCACTTTTGGCAAACATTTTGCCTAGATGAAAATCAGCTGTGACTAAGATGTTTAGCCGCTGACTTTAATTAACCAGTTTTAACCTTAGTTGGCTTTGTTTAAACTCACCAGACTCGATGAGATCAACCAGTTCCTCTGCTTGGCTATCAAGAAACTTCTGTAACTGTGTATCGTTGTTGATTAACGCTAACATGTCGACCGTCGATGCTTTACTGTCTGACATTAAGGTGTTGGCTTTTGAAAGGATATAAGTAAGCTCAAAGTGACCTTGCTGATAGTAAATGCTAGATAGTCCAAGTAGCCAATCTGGATTAAATTCTTGCTGGGTCGCATTATCGAGGACAGATAAGTACAGTGTCTTAGCTTTTACGGCGTCAAACTTTTGATAGTAGGCAGCGAGTTGCGCGAGAATAAATATTTCATCGATCTGTCCATTTAACTCAGCGTCTAAAACTCGGCTTTGTGCCGCCTCATCACTAAAACGGGTCCAATGATAAAAGGATAAATAAAGATCATCAGAGCCTTTCGTCGTCGCTTGTAGCTCGGCAAGACTCTGAGCACTTAGACCATAGGCACGCATTCTGTCATTGGTGCGCTCTGGATGCAAAATATGTTGAACACCAGAGGCGAGTTCAATGCACTGGTTATACTTTTCCAGGTTAAGAAGATGTTTGTATATTTGCTTTCCAGTTGGGTTTGGGGTTTGTTTTAGCAAATATCGTTTACGAATTAGATCACCTTTTTCAAATCTACACCAACTATCGCGATGCAAGTCAGCACAAATTTCAGGATTATTTTTACAAATGGTGGCGGTATTAGCACCATTATCACAGCCAATTAGGCTTGAAAATGCGAATAAACTAATAAATGATGTAATTATTACAAAATTTGTCTTCAAAACAGGCTCCAAGCCAATATTTTTCTAATATTATTACATGGTTACGGAAAATATCTTACTAGATCGAAACGTCACTTTTCATTACAATAGCGCCGACCAAACAAGAGGACTTATTCGTCTATAACGACAGTATTAGTCTTTTTCTTTTGCTACTCAAACATTTCTATTAAAAATAGTCGATCAAGTGAGATAAAGGATCTGTACATGAGCGCTGATAAGCACCTACAAAGCTGGCAAGAACGTTTCGAAATGGCGGAGGCTATGCAGCCGCTACTAGGTAAGTTGTATCGTAACCAAGGTGTAGAAGTCGTTTTATACGGTAAGCCACTTTTAAATGCATCAACGATTGAGATTATTAAATCTCATCGCCTAGTAAGACGTCATGTTGGTGAAAAACTAAGATTACGTGAAAGCTTTCCATTTGTAGAAGTGCTAAGTAAGTTAGCCGTTAAGCAATGTAAAGTTGATATCGGAAAATTAGCTGTTAACTACTGGCGCGAGTATGAAGATGCTAGCCAAATCGAAGCTTATATGAGCCGTGAACTTTCTTCTGCTATTGATTTAGAAGATGTTCAAGAAGCGAAAGACGTAGTGCTATACGGATTCGGTCGAATTGGTCGCCTATTGGCGCGTCTGTTAATTGAACGTACTGGTGTAAGTAACAAGCTTCGTTTGAAAGCGATTGTTCTACGTGGCGGCCGTAAAGGTGATTTAGAGAAACGTGCTAGTTTGCTGCGTCGCGATTCCGTACATGGGCCGTTTAACGGATCAGTTGAAGTCGATGAAGAGAACAACGCAATTATCGCCAATGGTACATATATTCAAGTCATCTATGCTAACTCTCCAGATGAAATTGACTATACCCAATATGGCATTAACAATGCCCTTGTCGTTGACAATACCGGGATCTGGAAAGATGAAGACGGCTTAGGATTACACCTTAAGTCTAAAGGTGCGGCCAAGGTATTGCTTACTGCTCCAGCAAAAGGTGCAATCAAAAATATCGTATACGGTGTTAACGAAGCAGATATCCTAGATGAAGATACGATTGTTTCTGCTGCAAGTTGTACCACTAATGCTATCACGCCAGTTTTGAAAGCTGTTGATGATAAGTATGGTATTGAGAATGGTCACGTTGAGACTATTCATTCTTATACCAATGACCAAAACCTGATTGACAATTATCACAAAGCAGACCGTCGTGGTCGCAGTGCACCATTGAATATGGTGATAACTGAAACCGGTGCAGCTAAAGCCGTGGCTAAAGCGCTGCCTGTGCTAGCAGGTAAGTTAACGGGTAATGCGATTCGTGTTCCGACCCCAAATGTTTCAATGGCAATTATTTCTTTGAATCTAAATGCTGAAACCAGTAAAGATGATATCAATGAGTACCTACGTACTATGGCACTAAACTCGCCTTTACGTAATCAAATTGACTTCACCGAATCAACAGAGATCGTATCAAGTGACTTAGTAGGTTCTCGTTATGCTGGCGTAGTAGACTCTCAAGCTACAATTGCAGACGGTAATCGCGCTATCTTATATGTATGGTATGACAACGAATTTGGTTATAGCTGTCAGGTAGTTGGTGTAATGCAGAAGATGCTTGGATTGAATTATCAATCTTTACCAGCTCAGTAAGTAACAATAAAGCCTCGCTAAGCGGGGCTTTTTTTTGCATGTAATCTCTAACTAGTTATAGCAAGCAAGTGAGCATGAGGGCAGGGATGATAATTATTGAAAGGTTTCTATGAGCATCAACAAGCGGAGTTAGCTTTGATACCACTTTGGCTAGCTTACAGTTTAAACAGTTTTAAGCCGTTAATTATCAAAAAATATACTTGTTGCTCTAATTAACAGCAAACAGTCATATTATTGCAATTAAAGCGCTTTTGTTCGTTGACTCTTAGGCATATTTCGGTAGAATGCCATTCCGCAGTCAGGGGAAAGCTTCTAGCAGAACATTGATTGCTAAGTTAGAAGTGGTTTGCGACATTAGCTCAGTTGGTAGAGCGATACCTTGCCAAGGTATAGGTCATCGGTTCGAACCCGATATGTCG
>NZ_JBHZSN010000003.1:279842-433234 GCF_043643685.1 Shewanella waksmanii | reverse complement strand
ATGTCGCCGCCGCTCCAGCTGATATCACTGTTATAGCTCTCGGTGACGCTGTGGGTGTTATTGACATCGACATCGGTAAAGCTCAGGGCGCCGCTGTCAGTGAGGTTGGGGTTAGTGGCATCCTCAGTGACGCCGCCGACCATATCCACGCTGAGCACTGGCAGGTCATTGGTGCCGTTGATGGTGATGGCCACCGTCTTGGTGTCGCTGCCGCCATCATTATCGGTGACAGTCACATCAAAGCTTAAGTTAATGCTCTCACCTAAGGCGAGGAACTGCACCACCGAGTTGAGAATGCTGTAATCCCAGCTGTCATTGTCGACGCTAAAGCCATCAATCAAGCTTTGGATCTGCGCCGCTGACAGTACTGATGTCAGGTCGCCTCCGCTCCAGCTGATATCACTGTTATAGCTCTCGGTGACGCTGTGGGTGTTATTGACATCGACATCGGTGAAGCTCAGGGCGCCGCTGTCAGTGAGGTTGGGGTCGGTTGCATCCTCAGTGACGCCGCCGACCATATCTACGCTGAGCACTGGGTCATCATTGGTACCGTTGATGGTGATGGCCACCGTCTTGGTGTCGCTGCCGCCATCATTATCGGTGACAGTCACATCAAAGCTTAAGTTAATGCTCTCGCCTAAGGCCAAGAACTGCACCACAGAATTAAGGATTGAATAATCCCAGCTGTCACTGTCGACGCTAAAGCCATCAATCAAGCTTTGGATCTGCGCCGCTGACAGTACTGATGTAATGTCGCCGCCGCTCCAGCTGATATCACTGTTATAGACCTCGCTGACGCTGTGGGTGTTATTGACATCGACATCGGTGAAGCTAAGGGCGCCGCTGTCACTAAGGTTAGGGTCAGTGGCATCTTCAGTGACGCCGCCAGCAGCATCCACGCTGAGTACTGGCTGGTCATTGGTGCCGTTGATGGTGATGGCCACGGTCTTGGTGTCGCTGCCGCCATCATTATCGGTGACTGTTACATCAAAGCTGAGCGTGATGGTTTCACCTAAGGCGAGGAACTGCACCACAGAATTAAGGATTGAATAATCCCAGCTGTCACTGTCGACGCTAAAGCCATCAATCAAGCTTTGGATCTGCGCCGCTGACAGTACTGATGTAATGTCGCCGCCGCTCCAGCTGATATCACTGTTATAGACCTCGCTGACGCTGTGGGTGTTATTGACATCCACATCGGTGAAGCTGAGGGCACCGCTGTCAGTGAGGTTGGGATTAGTGGCATCTTCAGTGACGCCGCCAGCAGCATCCACGGTGAGTACTGGCAGGTCATTGGTGCCGCTGATGGTGATGGCCACCGTCTTGGTGTCGCTGCCGCCATCATTATCGGTGACAGTCACATCAAAGCTTAAGTTAATGCTCTCACCTAAGGCGAGGAACTGCACCACCGAGTTGAGAATGCTGTAATCCCAGCTGTCATTGTCGACGCTAAAGCCATCAATCAAGCTTTGGATCTGCGCCGCTGACAGTACTGATGTCAGGTCGCCTCCGCTCCAGCTGATATCACTGTTATAGCTCTCGGTGACGCTGTGGGTGTTATTGACATCGACATCGGTGAAGCTCAGGGCGCCGCTATCACTGAGGTTGGGGTCGGTGGCATCCTCTGTGACGCCGCCGACTGCATCCACGGTGAGTACTGGCAGGTCATTGGTGCCGTTGATGGTGATGGCCACGGTCTTGGTGTCGCTGATACCGTTGTTGTCGGTGACGCTGACATCAAAGCTTAAGTTAATGCTCTCATCTTCTGCTAAGAACTGCACCAGTGAGTTAAGGATTGAGTAATCCCAGCTGTCACTGTCGACGCTAAAGCCATCAATCAAGCTTTGGATCTGCGCTGCTGACAATACTGATGTCAGATCGCCGCCGCTCCAGCTGATATCACTGTTATAGCTCTCCGTCACGCTATGGGTGTTAATGACATCCACATCGGTAAAGCTCAGGGCACCGCTATCACTGAGGTTGGGGTCGGTAGCATCCTCAGTGACGCTACCGACAGCATCCACTGTGAGACTTGGTATATCATTGGTACCTTCAATCGTAATCGTGACTAGCTGAGTATCGGTGGCGCCAAATTCATCGGTAACGGTAACAAGGAACTGCTCGATTCTGGTCTCGCCCAAGGCAAGTTCGTCTACCAAATCATTGTCTAGGTTATAGACCCATTCTCCGGTGAGGGCATCAATGCTGAAGCTTCCGTAATCACCTGTAGCATTACCACTCCACGTTAAGAATGCATTGTTGTCTACATCACTGGCAGTAAGTAAGCCTGTAGCAGTGGCGATGCCAGTAGGATTACCTTGCTCATCTACTCCTGATTCAGTGACTGTGCCAGTGGCGTCTTGAGCAGTGGAAGTGATCACCGGGCTGTCATTGGTGCCCTCGATGGTAACAGTCACCAATTGTGTTGCGGTGGCGCCAAATTCATCGATAACAGTGACTAAAAACTGTTCTTGAACCACTTCTCCTTCAGCGAGACTATCTGCGGCCTGGTTGTCTAAGGTATAACTCCAGATCCCGGTTGCGGCTTCAACAGTAAAGCTACCAAAGTTACCAACGGCACTTCCTGACCAGCTTAAACTGGCACCATCGTCAACATCACTGGCAGTTAGCACGCCGCCAGTCGATGGAGTACCGGGAACAAAGGTTCCATCATCTAAGTTTCCGGCCTCGACCACAGTGCCTTGAGCATCTTGGGTGCTTGAGGTTATCACTGGGCTATCATTGGTACCTAATACAGTAATGGTAATCAGCTGTGTGTCGGTCGCGCCGAACTCGTCGGTTAAGGTTACTAAAAATTGCTCGGTAACGGATTGACCTTCTGCCAAACTATCAGCCAACTGATTATCTAAGCTGTAGCTCCATTGGCCACTGTTGGCATCGATATTAAAGTTACCGTAGCTTCCGGTTGCGCTACCTGACCAGGTAATGACTGCACCGTTATCAACATCGCTGCCTGTTAGTGCACCGTTGACTGTTGCCGTACCAGCAACAAAACTACCATCATCAAGGTTGCCTGACTCAATGACGGTGCCTTCATCGGCACCATCAAATGTAAGTGTGATTTGTGGGGCATCATTGCTTCCGGTGATCAAGATGCTGAGATTTACGGTAACGCTGTCACCATCGGCATCGAGTAATTGATAGCTAAAACTTTCGGTAAGCTGCTCACCCTGCGCCAAAGACTGAACGTTTTGTTGTTGGCTAGCTAGGGTATAACTGTAGCTGCCATCAGCTTCGACAACTAAGGTGCCAAAGTTACCTGAAATTTCAGTAGCACCATTAACGGCCAGGGATTGGCCGATACTATTGGTTATTTGTGAGACGGTTGCACTATCTGCTCCCTGAGTGTCGTTCTGCAGCAAATTACCTGATGTACTGTTTTGGTTGTCTTCAGTGACCTGATTATTGTCATCATTGCCAACTGGGGCATCATCAACGATGGTGATGTTTACCGCGCCAGAATCACTATTGCCGACCAGGTCGGTTAGCACGACGGTTAATGTTTCTAATACTTGGTCTGTTGCAGTGTGCTCGGCAGCGGAATTCAGGGTATAGCTATAGCTTAGCTCGCCTGTTGTCGCATCAAAACTACTGGCGGTAAAGCTACCAAAGGCGGTGGTGATAGTCACAGGGCCGACAAAGTTACCGTCTAAAATTACTGCCACATTATTGATAAACAGTGAAAATACGCCTGCTTCCGCGGTAAGAAAAAGGTTATTGTTTTGCGTGACAGCGCTTGGCTGTGGTGCGCTACCTTGGGGCAAGTCTTGTTCAGAAACGGTTACATTGTTAATGGTAAGACTAGGGGCTGCAGGATCTAACTCTGATATAATTTCCTCATCTAACGTTGTGTCCGCAGGTTGGGTAAAACCTGCTGTATCATATCCACTTGAAGCGATGGTCTCGTCTGCATTTCTATCTAGGGCAATATAATCAGAGCCACCTTCATTACCGCTACCACCTGCTGCAGTACCAGCAGCTGTCGCTGGCAGCTCTGCTGTAGGGTCGTCGCCGGCTAAAATTTGTGCCTGTAAGGCGGCAATTTCATCATCAATAGCAACTGGTGATGTAGCCAATTGCTCGCCGGTTTCGGGGAGTGGAATAGTGTTAGGTGTAGTCGTTGTTTGCAGGGGGGGCTCAGCAAGGCTCATCTCAGTAATTCGTGTGCCATCAGCATACTCAAGATTGAACTTAGTGCCTGTTGTAAATATTAACTGCTCTCCAGTGCGGATAAGATCACCAATACTTAGATCTCTTATATTTCCTTGCTCATCTTTAGCTTTGAGTTGTCCAACGAGATTAGTGACAACAGCATCTTCTTTTGCAATTGAGACACCCATAATATTATCCCTACTTTTAATGGCTCCAAAAAAGGAAGGTTTAGCAACCCATCAACCTACCTCTAGTTGGATTCAGACACTATAAAGTTTGGTTGGCTTTGAATGAGAGTCAAACTAGTGACACAGAGCTCTTTTAGCGCCGCAATTGTTGAGGAATTGCAGCTTGATGAGTGATTTGAACTAAGCAGTTGAGATGGGGAATGTTTTTTTAAGGCGATAGAGATAGGAGGGGGGAGAATTAAAAAAAATCCACCTAAAGGTGGATTTTTTAGCAGAAAAAAGTATAAACAGCTCGCTAAAGTTGAGCTGCGTGACGGTAGGCTTGTAGTGCTGAGTTTTGTTCACCTAAGTGTTCATAAACTTCGGCTAGCGCTAACCAATCCGCTTTTTCATGGGTATTTGATTGTTCGCTCTTACACAGTTTTAACCACCACTCTTTTGCTTGCCGATACTCTTTACTACGGTTGTAGACATTGGCAACGCAGCGCTGATAGTCTTGGTTGTCACCGTATCGTTTTTCGAGTGCGAAGAGGTTCTTTCTGACGTCTAAATCACTGGCATCAATTAGCTCTGATAAGGCGTCAAATAGGTTGGGGTGAGGTTGGCTTTTTAATGGTTTAAAAACCAGTTTCATTGCTTCAGCCTTACGCTCATAAAGGGCAAGTCCTTTGGCGTAAGCCGCGAGGTTTTCACTTTGCTTTCGCTCATTTCGACTTAACCAATGCCAAACCTTATCCAGTTCCTGTTCATTTATTGCCATTGCACTTGTTAACATGCTGGTGTTGGTTTGCAAAGCCAGTGCTTGCCACTGCTCATCAGAAAGCAACTGCC
Organism: Shewanella waksmanii; assembly: GCF_043643685.1. GTDB lineage: Bacteria > Pseudomonadota > Gammaproteobacteria > Enterobacterales > Shewanellaceae > Shewanella > Shewanella waksmanii_A. The sequence goes on along the minus strand of NZ_JBHZSN010000003.1, from coordinate 428,042 downwards.
GTTTCTTGATGATAGGTAGTAACAGCTTTATTGCTTTCCAATCTTGTTGATGACGATATAAGTCTAATGCAAGTTGCAAAATAGGTGATTTACTTTTACTTGAGGGATTAAGGTCATCAAGAGCTGTTCGTGCCTCATCCAGTTTACCTTGCTGCATGAGATAACGTGTTCGAGTGGTCGCCACTGCCTTTTTGGCGAGTGGTTCTTTATCAGCTTCAAATAAATATTGGTCGCGTTGTTCTGAGTTGCCTTGGTGCTGTGCTGCGCGAGCAGCAGCCAGTAAGTTAAGGGTCGGAATCTCTCCTTTCTCGGCACCTTTTACCATGGCTTTTTCTGCTGCTGGCCAGTCTTCCTCTGCCAAGGATAGTGCACCGTTTAACGTGTATTTACGTGCCGCTTTTCGGCGCCAGCGCTCTGGTAATAGCCGACTACTAAGGAGCAAGTTAATTAGAAATACTGCTACCCACTCAACCAGCTGCAATAAGGTATAAAATACAATTGCTGCTAAAATAGCGAAAACTAGGCTGGTTTCTACTTCATAGTCACCAAAGGCTAAGTATACGTAACCGTTGGCCCCGGCTAAATAAGGACTTATGCACAGACCCAGCAGCACCACAATGAGATAGAACAGTGCTCTCATCATAGTGAGTTCTCCTCTGTGGTAAGTAAGTTGCCGTGATTGACCAGCTGTTGTAATAACGCAGTGGATGAGAAGTGGCTAATACTAGGCGTTTGTAGCTCTAAGGTCGCAAGTGCGTCCAATGCGGCTAGCGTTTCCTCTGTTTTTGCATCTTTGAGGTTAAAATATTGAAATACCCATTGTCTGGCTAAACGAATCGATTGACGATAGTTCACTTCATCTTGCCTAAATAAGGCGAGTTGCGATTGTAAAAGTTTGCTCTTGATATTCTCCACCAAATACCATTGCTGATCTGGGGCAAGCAGTGGGCCATGATCGGCGGTACGCTTGCGAATCACCACAAACTCTTCAAGTAATGCTTGCCATGAATGAGCCAAATTGCTGCGCCAATCGTCGATAGAGTCGGTCATTTGATTGAGATTGTCGCTGGTATGCTGCTCATCGATATCGGCACGGTTAAGTGGCAGTTTATGGATATTTTCTATGATACTATCAATGGTCAGTGCTGTTCCTGCTACATCAGTGGACTTTACTGCACCGACAGCGCGCATGTCTGCGGCCAAGGCTTTTCGTAGCGGCATTAAAGCGGGGTCTTTCATCGACTCGATGCGTTCATCAGCCGCGGTTAACAGACTTGCCGCGGTGCGCGGGTCGTTTTCAAGCCACAGCTTATTACCCGCCATACGAACTAGGTATTTGGCTTCTTCTGCCATCCAATGGTTAGGAGATCTTAACGCTAGCTTTTCAATGCGCTGTTGTAGTTGTTGCTGCTCGTCTTCTACTTGTTGCATAGCTTGAACATTTTGCTGTTGCGCTTGGCGTAGCTGTTGTTCGAGCTGAGTAATTCGTTTAGCGGGATCGCTGATTGCGACTTTAACTTGCTCAGCTAGCTCGTTAGAGCGCGTGAGTTGTTTGTTCTGTTCTTGATATAAGAAATAGCCGCCAGCGGAGGCGGTAAATGCCAAGATTAGAATCAGCAGTAAGTTAAAAAATACGCCCCATGAAACCCCTTTTTTGGAGATGTCTGCAGCAGGTTGTTCTTGATGCACTGCGGCTTGTGGCGCTTCATTGACCACCTCTGGCTTCACTTCTTGAACTGCCACCGTAGGAGACGCTTCATTGGTATTGGTTTGCACATCACTTTTGGATTCAACAGTACTGTCTTGATCTTTATTGTCCATGAAATGATCCCTTGGAAGCAAAAAGCATTAAAAATGTGGGTGATACAGACTAAATTATAACCCTAAGGCCGCTAATACTGCATCTTTGTTTGCTGCTTTAGCATTTGTTAGCTGGTTTAAACCAGCTGCTTGGGCCTGCTGGTATACACGTATACTAGGCACTATGATATGACAAGCTTGCAGCCATGCAAACTGTTCTTTTGGGACAAGATTAATCAGGTTAGCTAAAATTTCGCCGCTGGTGACGACTATAGTGTCAACTTGGTGTTGTTGCCAGTCAGCCACTATTTGTTTAGCGTCTAGCGTAGGACATTGACGCTGGTAGACCTGCCAATAACTTAAGTTTGCGCCACGAGACTGAAGCTGCTCGGCCAGCGTTTCTCTACCACCGACACCACGTACAATACACACGTTGACGTCATTGAGCTTTTGTAAGCTCGCAAGGGTAAGTAGTCCCTCGGTTTGCTGATTGTCTGCGGGGGCCTGTTCGGCTGCAATACCAAGTTCTGCAAGTGCACGGTAGGTGGCATCGCCTACTGCAAAATAGTGGGCGTTTGGAAATTGCGGACACAAATGGGCGGCGTAGGCAACGGCGTTAGTACTGATAAATATGATGATATCAGCCTGTAAGAATGCATTGAGCGCTGCGGGCTGATCTTTGAAGGGTTGAACTTCAAGCAGTGGAGTAGTGAAATGAGGCACTTTTTTTTGAGTCAGTGCCTCAATCATCGACTGATTGCGCCCCTCAGGACGCGTCAGAAGTACGGTCATTTATTTTGCATAAACCGCATCAAGGATAGTTTTAGCGCCGCGACTGAGTAGGTCTTCGGCCAATGCGATACCTAAAGCTTCAGCGTCTGCCTTATTACCCGAAGTGGTGCCTTCAATGATTTGGCTGCCATCTGGGTTACCCACTAATCCTCTTAGTGTCAACGTTTCGCCTTCGATTTCAGCATAAGCACCGATAGGTACCTGACAGCCACCTTCTAAGCGAGTGTTCATTGCACGTTCTGCAAGAACACGATGACGAGTTTCAGTGTGCTCTAGCGGAGCAAGTAGGGCTTTTACACGCTCATCATCAACTCGGCATTCAATACCAACAGCGCCTTGACCATTTGCAGGTAAAGAGTCTTCAGCTGAAATAAAGCTAGCGATTCTCTCTTCTAGTTTTAGACGTTTAAGGCCTGCCGCTGCTAAAATGATGGCATCATAGTTACCCGCATCAAGTTTGGCTAAGCGAGTTCCCACGTTACCACGCAAGTCTTTAATTTCTAGGTCTGGACGAGCTGCACGAATTTGGCACTGACGACGTAGACTAGAGGTGCCAACAACCGCCCCTTGAGGCAATTCAGCAATAGTTTTGTAGGTGTTAGAAACAAAAGCATCACGTGGGTCTTCACGTTCACAAATGACTTCTAAGCCAAGGCCTTCTGGAAAATCAACTGGGACGTCTTTCATTGAATGAACCGCAATATCCGCTTTGCCTTCAAGCATCGCCACTTCCAGTTCTTTGACGAATAACCCTTTACCACCAACTTTGGCTAGCGGGGTATCAAGGATAACGTCGCCTTTAGTGCTCATCGGTAATAGTTCAACGACTAACCCTTCATGAGCTTGCTCTAGCTCCGCTTTTACAAATTCTGCTTGCCACATTGCAAGTGGACTTTTACGTGTTGCGATTCGAATGACATTTTGCGACATGCTTGATATTCCATCAAAGGCTGTAATTGCGGTAATGCTAACATTGCTTTAGAGCAGATGTAAGAAATCGGTATTAAATCTTTGAACTCCACCCAGTTATTACTCGGATGAAAGTGTGATCAATGTCTCATTTGCTTGCTGTTTTTATTCAGAGTGATAGCATTGAAATGAGACTGTTATGTTAAGGAGTTGCTTAACTTTGGACCGAGGCTTGCAACAAACTGAGACAGCACAGCGGCTTAATAAAGTGCGTATTGCAAGGGCTACAGCGCTGCTTTCACCATTGCAACGACACCTGTTTAAGCTCATTCCGCTGTTGTTCCATTATCACCGAACTGGCTACCCAGGCTATAACGGCCCAATGACACCTGCAGGTATTTATGATTATCAGATTGATGAATATACCCAAAAAGCGTGTCGAACTTTAGATCTTGCAGAACCTGTGACCCACTTTGTGCATCAGCCCGCTTTAGAGGGGGTTTACTGTATGGGCAGTACAGCAAGTTTTGGTCAAAATCCTAACAGTGATATTGACGTATGGCTGGTTCATGATCGTTTGCTCAGCCAGCAGGAATGCAATTTATTGCATGAAAAGTCACAGCTCATTTCTAGCTGGTTTTTACAGTACGATTTCGAAGTCAATATTTACTTAGTTCATCCACAACAATTTATTAGTCAGCAACACTCACAGGATAATCAAGCACTATTGGGTGTAGAGCATAGTGGTAGTGCGCAGCACTGGTTGTTGCTTGAAGAGTTCTACCGTAGTCATATTCACTTGGCTGGCAAAGTCGTGGCTTGGTGGCCAGGGGGGAGTGACAGCGACAAATGCTTATATTTAGGCGATATCTCTCAGCTACCGGCAAGCGAGTATTTTGGCGCGTCGCTATGGCAGTTGTACAAAGGACTCGATAAACCCCATAAAGCCTTATTAAAAGTGTTGCTGCTTGAAGCTTATGCAAGTGAATACCCCAACACCAAGTTAGTGAGTGAGCAGGTTTGGCAATATACTGTGGAAGGTAATTTTTCTGCGGCCAACGACAGTTACTTATTGTTGTTTGAAGCCATTGAAGCTTACCTTCTTAAAAAAGGCGATGTGCGCCGACTTGAAGTGGCCAGACGGTGTTTCTATTTGAAGTGTGGTATCCGCTTGACCCAGGCGTCGCAAGCAAAAGACTGGCGCTACTATAAATTGCAAGCAGTCGTGCAACAGTGGCAGTGGTCAGATAGCTTGCTTGAAACTCTAGATGCCTGTGCACAGTGGGACTGCGGCCAGCTGCAATGGTTTAACCAACAGCTTAACGAGCTGATGTTAGGCAGCTATCAGACATTACTGCAATTTGCCTCGACCCATAAGCTCAATGAAAGCCTCAAAATTGCTGATTTGGGTTTGTTAACTCGAAAACTGCACACTTATTTCAGTGATGACTCCCAACAGATCATCAGCCTTAATCGGTTATGGAGCCAGAATATCGCCGAAGCTGACTTAACCTTAGTTTATGGCAAACAAACCAAAACCTACTTTTTGTATCGTTGTAATGGTGAACGCAAAAGTTTTGTTGGCCAACGACCTGTGTATCAATCCCATAGTAAAGCGAAGATATTAGTGTGGGCGACATTAAATGGCGTGGCGCTGGCGAAAACCCATTGGCATGAATACGCCGAAAGTGAGCTGCAAGGAAAACGTTTACAAAATGCTTGTGCGCGATTGGTGGATTTTTTCAATCAAGATAGTTGGCAAGTCTCAAAGTTGGATTTATGCCAGCCTTGGCATTATCGCAAAGTGATTTTCTTACTTAACTTTAATGCAGACCCAACCGAGCAATGGACTGGGCAAGAGATCATGGTCGATTACATGAACGCCAGTGTGTTTTCACTCGGGCGTGATAAGCGCAATCTGTTGCAGTCCATTGATGTGATTTGTCAAAACAGTTGGGGTGAGTGGCACTGTCATCACTTTGAAGGTGATGATGCCATTTTGGTGGCGTTGGAATATATGACACCAGGCATGAAGCGCGCCGGTAAACAGTTGTCGGTTGAAGTCATAAGTTGCTCGAAAAAACTTAAGTCTCAATTTGAACGCAGTGTGCGTAATTTAGCGGCTAGAGCGGTGCGTTTAAGTGAGCAAGCGCAAACATCGTTAACTATGGTGTATCCACTGAAAGTTGGGCACAACACCTATGGGTTATTTTTTAACTCAAAGGGGATGGAATACCAAGATTTGCATGATGCCAAAGCGTTTTACCAGTTGCTGACGAAGCGACAAGTGCTAGCGCTGCCGCGGCCTAATCTCGGCAACGAACCGTTTAGTAAAATTCCTGAGATTATCCAAGATTTTGCCGCCAGAGGTGCGATTCAGTACTTCTTGCGCCAGGGGGACGAAGGCTTAGATGTTTTCATCCTTAATGAAGTGAATGAGTTGGAGCACTATGTGCAGCAGGGCACCAGCATAGAGGACTTAGTCAGCCAAGTAAGCCAATATCATGCGTTTGAAGAGCCTGAAAATGACAGTGAACGATTTAATTTACCGCAGTTTTTCAAATTAGAGCGTGTCGATGGTGAACTGGTGATAATGCCATTTGGTGTCAATGAAGCTGAGGCTCAATGCAGTTTTTAGCATGGATAAGCGCAGATACAGTGTGTTTTAGAGGGTATCTGCGCTTCAGTGTACTGCTAAATGCGGTTTACAGGTCGAGCTTGATGCCGCCTTGGCGATAAATCGACTCTAGTACAAATGGCATAAACTCACCGCCATTACGCTCGTCAATCCACTTTCCATCAACATAGCTGAAGTGATAGCCGCCTTGCAGGGTCGCTACCCATATTTGATGCAGGGGTTCTTGTTTGTTGATGACGATTTTAGATTGGTCTTCAAATTCGAGCTGTAATACATTGCCTGATGCATCGATATCTACATCAGCATCTTGCTCATCAATGGCTAGCTCAATGGCATCATCAATGGCTTTAAACATCTCATCAGCGAGTTGATGATATTGAGAATCTGTCATGGCCATATTTAGGGTCCTTTAACTGCAACGTGAATATAGCGCTAATACTACCATTGTCTTGGTTGGCCTCAATTGATTTTTTATTATCAATTTGGCCGAGATAGTTCATTTTGACCATTTCAACGCTGTTAAAACACTAAATCTGTATTTCTGTAGCAATAAAATTCACTATTCATTGGTATTAGGCCGTTATTTGCTTGACTGCTAGCGCTGGACTCTGCAAACATCAGGGGTTAATCCCTATAACATGATGTGGCTAAACCTGTTGGCGTCACTTTGATCTTTATGCCGGAATTACAGATGTTGAAAAAAATGAGACTGTTTTCGCTGTTATTGCTTGGTAGCCTATTGATCACCGCTTGTGGTCAAAAAGGTGCCCTCTATAAATCGCCTGAAAAACAAGACAATCAAACTGAGCAAGCTCAGTCAGAACAACAAGCAAAATCAGAAGTAGAACAAAGTAATAAGGAATAAAGTCTTGGATTATTTTTTATATCAAAATGGCGAGTTACAAGCGGAAGACTGTAAAGTCGCAGAATTAGCCGCCACCTATGGCACGCCTTTGTATGTTTATTCACGAGCCACACTAGAACGTCATTGGCGCGCTTTTGATAATGCCGTTGCTGATCACCCTCATATGATTTGCTACGCGGTCAAAGCCAACTCAAACATTGCGGTACTCAATGTTCTTGCGCGCTTAGGCAGTGGTTTTGACATCGTCTCCGGCGGTGAGCTTGCTAGAGTGATCCAAGCTGGCGGCGATCCAGCTAAAGTGGTGTTTTCCGGTGTGGGTAAAACCGTTGCCGAAATGGAAATGGCACTTAATGTAGGTATTTACTGTTTCAATGTCGAATCAGCGGCAGAGCTAGAACAACTCAATGACGTCGCAGTTCGCTTAGGTAAAGTCGCGCCAGTGTCATTGCGGGTAAATCCAGATGTTGATGCCGGTACTCACCCTTATATTTCCACGGGTCTGAAAGAAAACAAGTTTGGTATCGCAATGGAAGAAGCTGAGGCTATTTTCTTGCGTGCGCAATCTCTGCCTGGGCTGGCGGTTAAAGGTGCGGATTGTCATATCGGCTCTCAACTAACTGAACTGCAACCGTTTTTAGATGCCATGGACCGTATGCTTGCGCTGATTGACCGTTTAGCGGAGCAAGGAGTTACCATTAGCCATCTCGATGTGGGTGGCGGGCTAGGTGTGCCTTATGATGATGAAGTGCCACCACAGCCGAGCGACTATGCGGCGGCCTTGCTAAGTAAAGTGGCAGACCGAGATTTACAGCTGATTTTTGAGCCTGGCCGCGCCATTGCTGCTAATGCTGGCATCTTTGTGACCCAAGTGCTTTACCTTAAAGAGAATAGTGAGAAAAACTTTGCCTTGGTCGACGGCGCCATGAATGACTTAATTCGACCATCACTTTATAGTGCGTGGCAAAATATTATTGCTGTGAAGCCAAGAGATGAGCCAAGCAGAAATTATGATATTGTGGGACCAGTTTGTGAAACCGGTGACTTTTTAGGTAAAGATAGGCAACTGGCGTTGCAAGCTAATGATTTATTGGCTGTGCGTTCATCGGGCGCTTATGGCTTTACGATGTCATCGAATTACAACTCTAGACCACGCTCGGCTGAAGTTATGGTTGATGGTGAACAACATCACCTTATTCGTGCTCGCGAAACCGTTGAGCAATTATGGCAAGGTGAGCAACTTCTGCCTTAAAAATGTGTGTTTATTTGATGGATGCCATGACTTCTATCGCTTGTTAACTAAGGAAATATCTTGATCCAATTTACCAAAATGCATGGTCTGGGAAATGACTTTATGGTGGTCGATGGTGTGACCCAGAATGTGTTTTTTTCACCTGAGCAAATTAAACGCTTATCGGATAGAAATTTTGGTATTGGCTTTGATCAGCTATTGCTGGTTGAACCGCCTTATGACCCAGATCTTGATTTCCATTATCGTATTTTTAATGCCGATGGCAGTGAAGTAGAACAGTGTGGCAATGGCGCCCGCTGTTTTGCGCGTTTTGTCAAAAACAAAGGCTTAACCAATAAGCACAAGATTCGTGTCAGTACCTCAGCGGGTAAAATGACCTTGCGCCTAGAGCGCGACGGTAATGTGACCGTGAACATGGGCGTACCGATTCTCGATCCCAATCGTATCCCTTTTACGGCTAAACGTCAGGAAAAAACCTATCTGCTGCAGACCAACATTGATGGTGAAGTACAAACTCATCTTTGTGGTGCGGTATCTATGGGTAATCCACATTGTGTGCTTGATGTTGAAGATGTCGCCACTGCCAATGTGGAAGGCATCGGTGCGATTGTGACCCAACATGAGCGTTTCCCTAAAGGGGTGAATGTTGGGTTTATGCAGGTGGTGAACCGCGGCCATATTAAGTTGCGGGTGTATGAGCGCGGCGCAGCGGAAACTTTGGCTTGTGGCAGTGGTGCTTGTGCTGCTGTAGCTGTAGGTTATCTGCAAGGAAAGTTAGATCGACGCGTACGGGTTGATTTACCCGGCGGGTCATTAACCATTAATTGGGATGGTGAAGGCAAACCGTTATGGATGACCGGTCCCGCCGAACAAGTGTATGATGGACAAATATAATAATGAAAGACGCAATGACTAAAAAAACAGACGTCCCATTTGATGAAGTGTTGATTCGAGAGTATCTACTCGATAATCCAGATTTCTTTGCTCGCTACCCCGAACTTTTGCTGGCGATGCGTATTCCCCATGCTGAACGTGGCGCAGTTTCACTGGTTGAACGCAAACAAGAGATGTTGCGTAGCCGGGTGACCCAATTAGAAGAAGAGATCACCTCTTTGCTATCCATGGCCAGTCGCAATGAAGCCATTTACCTGTTTAATACTGAATTGTCGCTAAAGTTATTAGAGGCCCAAGATTTAGGCGAGTTACGCCAGACCTTGTCTGCAAGCCTTAAACAGCAATTCGGCTTTACTCATGTTCGATTAATTACCGTCCACGATATCGACAGTGATTTGTCGCGTATTTGGAGCGAACGTTTGCGTATGGGCTATTACTTTGGGCGTTTAACCCAAGGGGAAGCGAAACGTTTGTTTGGTACCGATGTGGGCTCGGTGGCGTTATCGCGACTATCGAACGATTGCGGCCAGGTGATTTTTGCCATTGCCAGCCAAGATCCGTCACATTTCCATCCTGAGATGGATCACCTATTATTAGATCAGATTAAACAGTTACTTGATCATCTGTTGCCCAAGCTATAACTAGGACCCTCTATGGCGCGAAACTGGATTGAGCAATTTCAATTACACCTCAGTGCTGAGCGCCAATTGTCTTCGCACACCTTACATAACTATTTGTTTGAGTTAGCCAGAGTTGAAGAGCTATTAGGTGGTGATTTAGATTGGCTAACTGTGACCACCTCGCAGTTACAGCAAGTACTCAATAAACTTCACCGTCGTGGCCTTAGCCCACGCTCATTATCGTTATCGGTTTCTGCCATTAAGCAGTTTTATCAGTTTTTATTGTTGGAACAGGTGATTGAAAGTGATCCTGCAGCCAACTTGAGCGCACCGAAGCAGAATAAGTCGTTACCTAAGAACATGGACTTAGATGCGGTTAATCACCTGCTAAATATTGATGCTGAAGATACCTTAGGCAAACGCGATAAAGCCATGATGGAATTGTTTTATTCATCGGGGTTACGACTGGCTGAGTTAGCTGCATTGGATGTGCGGGATATTGATTTTAGTCAGCGACAAGTCAAAGTCATGGGTAAGGGCAGCAAAGAGCGGATTGTGCCGATTGGCCGTGTTGCCATTGACGCGATTGAAGACTGGCTTAACGAAAAACAAGCCATTGTTTGCAGTGATGATGCCTTGTTTGTTACCACTAAAGGTCGACGTCTTGCTCATCGCTCGATTCAAGCGAGAATCAAGCTGTGGGGTCAGCAGCAGGGCTTGAGTGTACCCGTTCACCCGCATAAATTACGCCACTCTTTTGCGACACATATGTTGGAGTCGAGTCAGGATTTACGTGCAGTACAAGAGTTGCTTGGCCATGCAAATCTTTCTACCACCCAAGTGTACACCAGCTTAGACTTTCAACATTTAGCCAAAGTCTATGATGGTGCTCACCCTAGAGCCAAAAAGCGAAGCCGTCGTTAAATGAAGATAAATATTCGCCCCGCCGATATCAGTGCGATCAGTTTTGACTTAGATGACACTCTGTACGATAACCGCGGTTATATTCAGGCTGCCGAGTTAGCCCTGCTGAATTTCTTGGCATTGCAGTTTCCAAAAACCAAAGACTGGCATCGTCAAGATTGGCTTAATCTCAAGCAGCGTTTGCTGCAATCCAAGCCACTACTCGGCCATGATACCACCGCCGCAAGGGTGGCGACTATAGAGCAAGGCTTGCTCATTGCTGGCTATGATAAAGCCCAAGCAGAGCAAGGTGCGCAGCAAGGATTAGCATTATTTCTAGATAAACGCTCTGATTTTACCGTGCCCAGTGAAGTGCTACTGCAATTAAAAGCGCTGCAATGCCAATACCGTTTAATTGGCATAACCAATGGCAATGTCGATGCCAAACACATCGGCCTTGGTGAGGTATTTGAGTTTGTATTGCACCCCGGAAAAGGGATGCGGATGAAGCCTTATCCAGACCTATTTTATAAAGCGTGTCGGCAATTAAAATTAGCCCATAAACAGCTATTACATGTGGGTGATAGTTATCGCGCAGATGTGCAAGGTGCAAGGCGAGCAGGCTGCCAAGTGGCATGGTTAAATCCCGCGGTGGGTCGTGAGCAGGAGCAGTTAGGTGCTGGGCAACTGCCCCATATAGAATTAGACAACATTGAGCAATTATTACAGCTAGGTCAATAAAGGGTTTGATAGTACTGCGCTTTATAACGCTGAGCGATATTGTTCACACTTTGACAAATCTGTATGAAAAAGGCTGGGAAACTTAGCCAGTTTTTCACTTTGGTGGCTCTACTTTATTTCAATAAAGGTGTTATGATGCGATTGAATTAACAAATCATAAGCTTTTTTATGAATTGTTACAGGTTAAGTAGTAGCCCACTCAACGAGTTTACATAGGTAAAAATGGTTCGCGCATTGAGGCGTGGTTTGCAGGCTTTGAGTCATCAAAGTGGCAAGCTAGGTCGATTATTACTGATTTTAGCCCTAACATTGCAATCTGTGGTTGCGATGGCGGACGGCTGTGGATCAGATGAGCATGCAGCGAAGCCAACGAGTGAACTTAGTCTTGATGTCGGTTGTTCGTCAGTGCAGCCCGATGTCAGTAGCCATTCGTGTGAATCTTCCCAAATAGATGATTGCCATGATTGTAACAGCCAGTGTTGTGCCTGCTGTGTTAATTTAGTGCAAACTGTACAGCTACAATTATTACCGCAAATTACTCCCGATACTGAGCCGCTTAGCTTAGCATTTAGTTATACAAACTCGCCGTTTTATTCCTTGTTACGCCCGCCCCAAGCTTAGATTTTTGTTGATTTGAACTCATCTCACTGTGATTGCAGTGTGGTGGTTTTTCCAAAATTCTGTTTGAGGCAATCTCAATGTCTTATGAGTTATCTGTACCTAAAGTACTGCGTTCTTTAGGGCAAGCTTCATTGTTACTCGGCGTTTGTAGCTTTTCCGCTAATGCCCATGCGTCGGCTAACAATGAGGTTGAAGTGCTCTCTTTGGCAACAGCCATAGAGCGAACAATGCAGCAACACCCTAGTTTGCAGGTTTATTCCCTACGCCAGTCTGTGCTCGATGCGGACAGCTATACTGCTGCTCTTTCTCCCGGTTATGAAATTGGATTTGAAGTTGAAAATGTCGCCGGTACTGGCGAGTTCAGTGGCATAGATGGTGCTGAATTTAGTGTGTCTCTGTCATCTGTTATTGAGATGGGGGACAAAGTGGCAGCCCGCGGGGCAGTGGTTAATGAAAAGCGGGCACTGCTAGCTGCCGAGCAAAAGATTGCCGCATTAGCGGTACTTGGCGAAGTGACCCGTCGTTATATCGATGTGATGGCTGCTCAAGCGCAACTTGAACTGGCCGATGAGAGTGTCGCATTGGCCAACAAAACCCTTGAAACTGTGTCAAAGCGAGCGGCTGCGGGGGTAATGCGTGACGCTGATATCAATCGTGCCCAAGCGGCGGTTTATCGTGCCCAGCTGACCCAGCAAAATCAACAACAGCAGTACAATTACAGCTTAATTGCTTTAGCTATGCTTTGGGGCGATAGCCACGCAGAGTTTCAAAAAGTAGAGGGCAGCTTACTGCAGTTTTCTGATGATGTGGCTTTTAATACCCTATTTGAAAAAGTGAAATACAGCCCGGCCATCATGGCGTTCGCCAGTCAATCTCAGTTGAGAGAAGCTGAGTTACGTTATGCCAAAACCCGTTCAAGTGCTGATATCAATTGGTCTGTGGGAGTAAAGCAACATCAGTCGAGTGATGATGTGGCACTCAGCGCTGGCTTTAGCATACCGCTATTTACTGGTGAGCGTAATCAAGGTGCGGTTGACGCTGCCGTTGCTGCCAAAGCCGAAGTGAGTCTTAATCGTGACATTGCGCTATTGGCCCTGCGCAATGAACTTTATCGCGCCTATTCAAGTCGCAAGTTGGCCATTGCTCAAGTGCAGCAATTGCAGCAACAAATCATTCCGACATTAGCCGCGGCCATGGCGGACAGCGAGCTTGCTTATGAGCAAGGTAATTATAGTTATCTCGCTTACCTATCGGCCAGCGAAGAGCTACTTTTCGCTAAGCGTGCCATGCTCGATGCCGCAACTTCTGCGCTACGTTTTGGCGTGGATATCGAGCAACTTATCGCAGAGCCATTACCGGCCACACAACACGCTTCCTCTTCATTTTCTCAAGGGTCTGCACAATGAACTTTAGACTATTAACCACGCGTACTATTTTGTATTCCTCATTGGTTTTCGCTCTTGGCATTACCAGTATTAGTTATGCCTTTGCTGGTGGCGATCACCAACATCAACCAGCACACCAAGATGAACATCACGATGACCACCATGATGATCATGGTGATAAACATGGCGACCACCATGATGATCATGGTGATAAACATGGCGACCACCATGATGACCATGAAGAAGGTCAGGTGCATATCAGTGAAAGCCAAATTGCGGCTTCTGGCATTACACTCGCTAAGCTGCAAGCGGGTGAGTTGGCTAAAACCCTAACACTTTATGGCAAAACCACCCTCGCTGCTGAAAACCAAAGTGTCGTGCGAGCGCGCTTTAGCGGTTTGATCACTCAGCTTGATGTGAAAGTTGGCGATCTAGTCACTAAAGGTCAGGTGATCGCACAAGTCGAATCCAATAGCAGTTTCAAGCGCTTTTCAGTGAATGCACCCATTAGTGGTCAAGTGGTCGCCCGCCATGCGAATGCGGGTGAGAACACCCAAAGCACTGGACTTGTGACTATCGCGAATGAGCAACATTTATGGGCTGAGTTGCAGGCTTTTCCTGGCCAGTTTAGCCAGCTTAGTGCCGGGCAGTCGGTGCGCTTGACTAGCCAAGACGGTCGATACTTTACCGCGGTGATTGATTCAATCATTACGCCTGTTGAGGCCAAGCCATTTACCTTAGCCAGAATTCGACTCGAAAATAGCGATAAACGTTGGCACGCGGGGATGTTGCTTGCAGGTGAGGTGGTATTGAGACAGCAAGCAGTGGCATTGCGACTTGATCGCCGCGCACTGCAGGAAATGGAAGGTCAGCAGGTGGTATTTGTGAAAAATGCCGAAGGCTTTGAAAAGCGTGAAGTGGTGATCGGTGCCAGCGACTCACGTTATGTGGAAGTGCTGTCAGGCCTGGAAGAGGGTGAAGCGTATGCCGTCAAAAAGAGCTTCTTGTTAAAAGCAGATCTTGAAAAGTCATCTGCCGCTCACGTGCATTAAGGAGCCGAGCCATGATTGAATCATTATTACGTCTGTCCATTGACCGGCGCTGGCTAATGATGTGCCTAGGTGTCATCTTAGTGGGCATCGGTTTGTGGAGTTATCAAAAACTACCCATCGACGCCGTACCGGATATCACCAATGTCCAGGTGCAGATCAATACGCGCGCTGATGGCTATTCGCCGTTAGAAACCGAGCAACGTATTACCTATCCCATTGAAAATGCTCTAATGGGAATGCCTAACTTATCTTATACCCGCTCCTTGTCGCGATATGGTTTATCCCAGGTCACCGTGGTGTTTGATGAGGGGACAGATCTTTACTTTGCCCGTAACTTAGTCAATGAGCGCTTAAGTGCCATTGATGGCAGTATTCCAGTGGGATTACAGCCACAAATGGCGCCGTTATCTACCGGGCTCGGTGAGATCTTTATGTACACCATTGAGGCATTGCCCGAGGCGCGTCAGCCTAACGGCGAGCCTTATGACGCGACGGCACTGCGCGAGATCCAAGACTGGATCATTAAGCCGCAACTTGCCCAAGTACAAGGGGTCACAGAGATTAACTCGATAGGGGGGTACGATAAGCAATATCACATTACCCCAGACCCACAGAAAATGTTGGCGTATGAAGTCGCTTTTAACGATATCAAGCAAGCACTAGAAACCAGTAACAGCAACCGGGGCGCTGGCTATATCGAGCGCGGCGGTCAGCAATTAACAGTGCGTTCTGCAGCGCAATTGCAGAGCATTGATGAGATTGAACAGGTTATTGTTAAGTATGTGGGCAATACACCAGTGTCGATTAAGGACGTTGCTGACGTAGCGATTGGCAAAGCGTTAAGAACGGGTGCTGCAACGCGCGATGGCCAAGAAACGGTATTGGGCAGTGCCATGATGCTGGTGGGAGAAAACTCTCGCCAAGTATCACTGGCATTGGCGGACAGATTGGAAGCGGTGAAAGCCTCACTGCCAGAGGGAATCAAAGTTGAGGCGGTGTACGATCGTACTGACTTAGTCGATAAAGCCATTGCTACGGTGCAAAAAAACCTTGTTGAAGGCGCATTGCTAGTGATAGCGGTACTGTTTGTGCTGCTGGGGAATGTGCGCGCTGCCCTTATCACCGCGGCGGTGATCCCGCTGGCGATGCTTGCCACTATGACGGGCATGGTTCAAGCTGGGGTATCGGCCAACTTGATGAGCTTAGGTGCCTTGGATTTTGGCTTAATTGTTGATGGTGCGGTGATCATTGTTGAAAATGCCACTCGCCGGTTAGCGCAAGCACAGGGCGTTCATGGGGTTAATTTGCCACTTAAACAGCGATTACAGGTGGTATTCGAAGCGACCAATGAAGTGATCCGTCCAAGCTTATTTGGGGTGCTAATCATTACTGTGGTCTACATTCCGTTATTTAGTTTAACGGGTGTAGAAGGCAAGATGTTCCATCCAATGGCGGCCACAGTTGTTATGGCGTTATTGGCCGCTTTGGTATTGTCTTTAACATTAGTGCCTGCTGCCGTAGCACTGTTTATGACAGGTAAGATTAACGAGAAAGAAAGTAAAGTCATTACTTTCAGCAAATCTTTATACCAACCTCTATTGTTGCTTGCCCTAAAGCTGCGCTATTTGGTGGTTTTGCTTGCTTCGGCATTGGTGGCGGTGTCAATTTGGTTGGCATCCACGCTAGGTTCGGAGTTTATTCCGCAGCTCAATGAAGAAGACATCTTGTTGCAGGCTATCCGCATCGCCGGTACAGGCATTGATCAGTCCGTTGAAATGCAGCAAGCCTTGGAAGTTGAGATTGCCAAATTTCCACAAGTGAAAAATGTATTCTCTAAAGTCGGGACGCCAGAGGTGGCTAATGATCCTATGCCGCCGAATATTGCTGATACTTTTATCATGCTTAAGCCCAGAGATGAATGGCCCGACCCTCGCCTGAGCCACGAAGCGCTGGCTAAACAGATGATGGTCGCCGTTTCAGCCCAACCTGGCAATAATTTTGAGCTGACTCAACCTATTGAAATGCGCTTTAACGAGCTGATTTCGGGGGTAAGGGCAGATCTAGGTGTCAAAGTGGTGGGCGATGATCTCGATAAGTTACTGCAAACCGCGAATGCCATTCACGAAGTGATTGAGACCATCCCGGGCGCTGCAGATATTCAAGTTGAGCAAGTGACTGGTCTACCCGTTTTATCGATAACGCCTAAGCGACAGCAATTAGCGCAATATGGATTAACGGTGGATGCTCTGCAAGCCTTTGTCTCGACCGCGATTGGTGGGGAAACAGCTGGCACTTTGTATCAAGGCGACCGCCGCTTTAATATGGTAATACGTTTACCTGAGTCAATTCGCCAAGATGTTGAGCGATTACATGAGCTGCCAATTGTGTTACCTAATGGGCAATATGTACCGCTTTCAGAAGTGGCAACCTTAGATATTGCGCCGGCACCAAACCAGATTAGTCGTGAAAACGGTAAGCGACGTATTGTGGTTACCGCTAATGTCCGCGGTCGTGATTTAGGTACCTTTGTCACTGATGTGAAAGCTGCAATCGCCCAGCAAGTTGATGTGCCTGCTGGCTACTGGCTTGAATATGGTGGCACCTTTGAGCAACTTGAGTCAGCCAGTCAAAAACTGACTATCGTGGTGCCTATCACGTTGGCAATAATTTTAGGTTTGTTAGTGATGGCGTTTGGCTCTGTTCGTGATGCGTTGATTATCTTCACTGGCATTCCGTTAGCATTGACTGGCGGTGTGATGGCATTGTGGTTGCGGGATATGCCTCTGTCTATCTCTGCGGCAGTTGGCTTTATTGCTTTGTCCGGTGTGGCTGTATTGAATGGCTTAGTGATGCTTAGCTTTATCAGACAGCGCTTTATTCAAAGTGGCGAGTTACTGCAGTCAATCATTGACGGTGCGATGACCAGATTGCGTCCGGTGTTAATGACAGCGCTGGTGGCAGGGTTAGGTTTTGTGCCGATGGCACTTAATATTGGTACCGGCGCCGAAGTGCAGCGTCCGATCGCCACAGTGGTGATTGGCGGTATTATTTCATCGACGATTTTAACCCTGTTTGTACTCCCCGTACTGTATCAATGGGTACATGGTCGTGATGACAAACTAAGTTAGAGCATCAATTTATGGTGTTACCTGAATAAGCCCCGCTAAACAGTAGGGGCTTTTTCTTTGTATATTTCAATGAGTAGGTGGAGCTTGTTCAGGCTTTTGGTTTTCTATTATCTTTTATTGCTCAATAACGGTTAGCTCACTATGTACGACTTGTTATTAAAAATACAATTTCTATAAGATTGCACCTTGTCTTTTTGATGCTATTTTCGCGCTTTTGGTGTTAACATTTCGTTAGTAGCCTTGATATACCAAGCACTGTTGGGAAGGTATCGGTTGACAAAAAATTGAGTCGAGATGCTTGTTGCTTTTCTTTTAAATTTGTTGTTTTTTCTTTATAATCGCGCTATCTATTTTCTGATTGATTAAGAGATTTTAACGTTGAAAAAGAAGTCCCACGAAAGTATCGCGCAAGCTTTATATCAAGTGCTTTCTGGTTCTTCTCTTGATTGGCAATATTGTTTTCTAGAACGTGGTGGAGATGGCTCCGAAGTTTATCTATCCTCTGAAGAACTTCTGCAAAGATCTTTAAGTCTATCTGAAAATATTTTAGCAACCATACCCAAAGAAAAACCTGTCGTATTAATGATGGAGCATGGGCCTGACTTGATCATTGCTTTGTTGGCTTGCTTTTTTGCTGGCAGAGTTGTTGTTCTTGCACCCTTGCCGCGATTGGGGACAGCCTCTTTACGTTTGAACAATATTTTTGAAGCCATTGATGATGCCGTGATTCTGACACGTGAAGAGTATCTTGGCGCTATTGAACAAATTGTTTCGATTGATTTGTGTTCACTGAGCAACAAAATAGTATGCGTTGACGCTCTAAAAAATCTCGCATTTACGCATAAGCCCAAGGAGTTGCCAGGATTCAGCATAGCGCCAGATTCTACGATAATTATCCAATTCACTTCTGGCTCAACCAGCGCTCCTAAAGGGGTGTTAGTTTCCTCAGAGAATGTGATGGCCAATCAGTTAGAAATGGCAAGTAGGTGGGGCTGTACCCAAGGCAAAACATTTTTAACTTGGTTGCCTATGTACCATGATATGGGACTGTTTGGCATTTTAGAAATGATGCTTAGCGGTATGAAAGTAGTGCAAATGGATCCGCTGCACTTTACGCAGAAACCTCAGCGGTGGCTAAAAGCAATGAGTCGATTTAAAGCGCATTATAGCGGTGGACCTCCTTTTGCCTTTGATTTATGCAATGATTTAGAGCCTGATCGACTGCCTCACAATTTAGATCTTTCACATTGGGAAGTCGCCTTTTGTGGAGCGGATTATGTCCCTTCGGAAACACTACAACGTTTCCGGTCTAAATTTAAGTCATCGAAATTGAGTCCCAATTCGGTTATTCCTGTTTATGGTCTTGCAGAAGCAACAGTGTATGTTGCTGGTCAGCCTAGCTCTAGTGGGCATACTTTGGCGGTACATCAAAGCAATTATACAGAAGGCTGCTATTTAGGAGATGAAGATAAGCCTAGCATTGTGATTCTCAAACCTAGTAGCAAACAAAAGCTTGAAGATGGAGAGGTTGGTGAAATTTGCCTATATGGGGAGTCAGTCTTTGGGGGCTACTACAATGAACCTTCTTCAAATCACGGTGGTTTTTTACGCACCGGAGACCTTGGGGTCATAGAGGGTAATTGGCTATTCATAATCGGGCGTATAAAGGACGTTATTATTAGTCATGGTCAAACTATTTCACCTAGCACTATCGAGCAGGTTGCTGCTCTTGCGCATGAACAACTTAATCCTTCAGCCGCCGCCGCATTTCAGACCGTGAATAATACAGACGCAGTATTCTTGTTGATCGAGATTAAGAGTTCCGTAAAACGTAGGGGAATAAATCAAGTTGAGTTGTGTTCAAAAATAAGACAGCTAGTTACGCAGCGAACAGGTGTCGCCCTCGCCAAGGTTCAAATCCTTAAGCGTGGGCAGTTAATGAGAACAACCAGCGGTAAAATTAAAAGGAAGGCTGTCGCTACTCAATTTGAAAATCATCATATATTCAAGGAAGTTGAAAATGTTGACAATTACTAGCTTTGAATCTACTCGTAAAGTGCTGTGTTCTAAAGATGAATTTGGACCACCATCGATGCTTGAATATATCGAGCTTTTAGAAAAAGAAGCTAATATAGATTTTTATCAGCTTAAGAGGTATTTAAAATCATTACTTCCATTTATGTATGGTGACGAACACCTTAATATTAGAAAGTTAGTTAACAGGTATTTTTCCGTTTCAGCGGTAAGAAAGTGGCATTTTAAGATTATAGGTATAATTGAAAGTCGTTTGGCTATGATCGAACCCGATAGATCTTATGATTTTATTAAAGATGTTGCAGACCCGCTCTATATGGATTTTGTTGAGGAGTTATTTGGTATCGATTTGCCTGATAGGGAAAAGTTTATTAGCCAGGTTAGCATTGCTACTAAGTCAGTAGAGAGGATGGTATCTATATCGCTGTTAGTAAAGTTACAGGACACACTTGTTGATTTAGACAAACTATTGTCAGAAAAAAAAGAAGATGGTTTGTTTAGTGAAATTACAAATAATGTTGATGGAAAGTTAGGAATTGATGAAACCAGCTCGGTGTTGTTAGCTTTATTGATTGGTGCTCGAGTTACAACTGAGACAATAGCTCATATTGTTCTTTCCTATAGTCAAATTGAACAGGAAGAACGGAAAAAATATACCTCTCATGGCTGGGTTACGGAACATATTAACGACTTGGTTAGGCTGAATGCTTCTACGAACATTTTGTCAAAGGAAGCAAAGAGAGATCTTGTTATTGATGGTTGCCCCATTGCCAAAGGGCAACAGGTTTTGATCGATATTCCATCTGTGAATCGAGATCCATGTCACTATGGTGAGCAGGTTAGCTTAGATGCGATAGGTGGAGAAGCGAATAAAACAAAGCATCTTACGTTTGGTGGGGGGGCGCACATCTGTATTGGTGCTGAATTAGCTAGGGATATTATTCGTGAGTTTATTCCAAGGTTATTTGGTAGGTTCTCATCAGTATCCTGTGATGAAAAGAATATTAGTTATTGTGACGACAAGATTGCTAATCGTATAAAGACTTTTCCGGTGGTCTTTAATTAGATAATTTCACTGTTTAAAGTGTGTTTTTAAGTTAGTAAGTGCATATTTATTTTTTAATTTTAAGCTTTGGGTGGTTGTTACAGTAGAGCTTTTGGGGTTTTATAGTGAGTAATAAAGACGATGTATACTGTAATAATAAAGTTGAGTTTGCTACTGAAGCTATTGTTGTTAGTGACAATGAACTGGCAACAAAGGTGTTAAGGAGTAATTCCTTTAAGGTTGTTGACTTACATGGTTATTTAAATGAGTTAAGTGAGGCTTCTGGGTTTAGTTTTAAACGGTTGTTGCAGTTTGTTTCTTTATCGCCTTTCTTTAATGAAGGAAAAGAGCATAAGGATTTAAGAAGAATCATCTCATTGCCATTTTCTAAAGATAACCTTGATCATTGGAAGATATATTTCGATGAAGAACTGGAATGCTTAAATAATACTGTTGCTCAATATGAAAAATTAGACCTTGTCGAGTATAATTTTCGTTTAGCCAGTAAGTTAATCAGACCTTTAGTATTAGGGCTGACCAAAGGGCTACCAGATGATTTTGAAAGAAGATTATATAACTTTCAAAAACTAGTTGAGCCATTACTCTCTATACGGGAATTACTTCATTTAGAGAGTGAAATTGAGTATTTATTCTCTCATATGAGTTATGCAATAAAATCTGTAGATACATTTATTCCAAATAGTCTGCCTGATTTATTAGGTACTGATTTTAGTGAGATAATGTCAGAAGAGGAGATGGTTATATTATTACTGGTTGTTTATGGCGCCAAGTCACCTCTTATTCAGACATTGAGTAACATATTTTTGAATGTTATTGGTGATAAAACTTCATCCGGTAAAGCTGATAAAGCACCTGATAGTGATAAGTTTACTGATGAAATTAATAGTATGATATTTAGATCCGCGGCCTTGTTACACATACACCGTGTAGCGACAGAGCCCTTTGAATGTGAGGGGCTTTCCGTAGCAAAAGGTGACTATATCTTGTTAAGAACTCGTAGCCCATTTTCATCTAATTGCCCCTCGCAAAAAGGGCTCGGTTTTGGTTATCAAAATCATTATTGTTCTGGAGCTTTGGTAGCCAAAACTATTATCTCTAGAGCGTTACCAGCTTTACTTGAGCGATTTCCCAATATGGCAGTTGAGTCATTCAGTTACGACTCTAGTATTCATACTGCGCAAGCACCATCGAGTTTAAAAGTTAAATTACGCTAGTAAGGTACTTGTGTTCCGAGTGTGAAAGGGGCATTGCTAAAAGCTTCATTCATTATTTTGAGTGAAGTTGGGCATATTTTTTACTTTAGAAAAATTATTTATAACCAAACAATTTAAAAACAGAGGGATGTACTTAATGAGTCAATTAAGGGTGTCAGAAGACAGTATTACTCAATTTGTGTTGGAAAAACTTGCTATACGCACGGCAATCCCATTAAAGGATCTAACCGAAGACACGCTATTTTCCGATATTGGAGTCGACTCATTAAAAGCAGTACTGATTTGTGGTTACCTTGAAGATGAGTACGAGTTAGAGATAGATCCGTCACTTATGTTTAAGCATCAATCCGCTAAGCAGGTTGCTAAGGCATTGATTGAACTTATGCAAGGTGACGGAAAGTGAGCCAGTATTTTATTGGACTGTCTACATCAGGCCACGATCCTGCTTTTTCAATTGCGGATTCTAATGGACGAATTATTTTTGCAGAAGCGAGTGAACGCTTTTTACAAGTTAAAAGAGCCTGGGGGAGTGCGCCTGATCATACTGACCATGTTGTACCAGTTATAGAGAAAATTATAGAGGCTGATTCTGAAGCGACTTTTGTCATTTCTACTAGTTGGACGCGCGTGAAACAAGATCTTACCGGAGATGGTGGAAGCGTCATTGCATCTCCCTTCTCTGGGATTATTTCTCCTAAAATTGGGCGTTGGATGATGGGGATCCAAGCGCAGATCCATACGAATAGTGGTCATAATATACTTTCTTTGTTCGAGGAGAGAGTAACTGCCCAACCTATGCATTTTGATCATCACCAATGCCATGCCGTCAATGCTGTTTACACTGCCCCGTTTGAAGATGGGCTTGTGTTGGTTGTTGATGGAGAGGGGGAAGTGGGTTCTATTAGTCTTTTTCGAATGAAAGATCGAATGTTAAAGCGGCTTTGGAGATCTTGGGGGCCTGGAAGCTTGGGTACGTTTTATTGTTGGCTAACTTCACTTTGTGGCTTTAACTGGGTCGCTGGTGAGGAATGGAAGGTTATGGGCTTAGCCGCTTATGGCACTCCAAACTTAGATTTAGCTGAGCAACTAAGTGATATTTTAGCAATCGAAGATGGTCGGCCAGTATTTGCAGAGCATGAGGTTGTTGCAAAAGTAGAGTCTACTTTACAACCGTTTCAGAGGAGTGCTAATGAGCCAGTAGAAAGTGCAGCAAACCTTGCAGCGACTGGGCAACTAGTTTATCAGCGATATATGAACAGTATTATTTCCAGTTTGCAAAAATATGATGAGGAGAACCTAGTCTTATCGGGTGGTTGTGCTTTGAATTCTTCTTACAATGGTTATTTGGTCGCTAAATCGCTATTTAAGCAAATTCATGTTCCCCCTGCTCCAGCGGATGATGGTAATGCGATTGGTGCTGCTTTATTAGCCTGGGCTAAGGTCTCCGGTAATAAAGAGATATCAAAAGCACAAGGTGCATGTTATTTAGGAAGCTTTCCAGATAGGAAAGCGATCACAAATACAGTTAACTATAGTGGTTGGAACTCAATTTCGTTAGTAAATGGTTCACCTAAGCTCATCGCTGAAGAATTGGCGAAAGGCAAAATTATAGGAGTTTTCCGTGGTGCGGCTGAATTCGGCCCACGAGCTCTAGGTCACCGTTCTATTCTAGCTGATCCAAGATCAGGCACAATGAAAGATACAATTAATTTGAAAGTTAAAGGCCGCGAAGCTTATCGTCCATTTGCGCCAATGATTTTAGAAGAGCATCAAAGTGCTTGGTTTGAAGTTGATCAGTATTCACCTTATATGTCTTTTGCGCTTCCTTTTCGCAAAGACAAGGCACACTTGGTCCCCGCTGTAGTACATGCCGATGGTACTGGGCGTGCGCAAACTATTAGTCAACCTATAGATCCCTGGCTTTATGAGTTAGTGTCCGAATTTTTCAAACTAACTGGAGTCCCTATCTTACTCAATACTAGTTTCAATGTAATGGGAAAACCGATTGTGCATTCAGTACAAGATGCCGTCTCTGTATTTGGTACTTCAGGTTTAGATGGTTTGTTATTAGAGGATGTCTATTTTTCAAAATAATAAAATTGATGACTTTATTAGCTAGTCACTGAATATTCCCATTATTAATGGGAGAGTATAAGAGCATAGGTCGACCGAGGTTTATGATTTTTGTTTTACTTATAGATATTTTTTATATTGCGATTTTGGTATAGGTCGGTTTTGATTTGTATAGTGACAGTGTGAGTTTTTTTGTTTTTAAAGTGTTATTAATACGGTTTTAGTTTTCTTGAACATTGGTATTTATTCGGATTTATAACTAGCCATGTTGGCTGATTGTATTTGCCCTTGTATTTGTTTTTATTGGTAGTTGTGGGTGGCGGTTAGCTTTGGAGAATAGATATTAGATAATTTACAATACTCTACTTGGCTCTTCAACGAATTTATTATTAATCATAATACCATGGAATATAAAAAATTGACCAGAATTTGTGGTTCCTACCCTTGATCAGATAGCAGGACAGACTAGAGAAGTATGAAGCATAGAGATATAGAAAATGGCCCTTTTCCGCTTTCATCAGAACAACAAAGTTTGTGGCTTGTTGAACAGATGAGGTATGACAATGAAGCGTCTAATAGCTTAAAGCTGTCTATCGAGTTCAATGGACCGCTAAACTATGCTTTGTTAAGAAAGGCCTTAGATGAGGTCATTCGTAGACATCTTGTTTTGAGAGCTTCATTCGATGAAAGTAATGGTGTGCCAGAACAAAATATATATTCTACAGGTTTTGACAGCTTAGCTTTTGTTGATTTAAATCAGTCTGGGTCTTTAAGTGGGAATATGCAGAATGAAGACCTGATTAAATGTTTGGATGACTTTGATCTACAGCCGTTTGATTTGAGGTCAGGATTAACTTGGCGAATGATCGTTATTGCCTTAAGTAAAGACAAATATGTATTTTCGATACATGCTCACAGAATTGTATGTGATTCAGAGTCGCTAATTATTTTGATGAAAGAAGTGCTCAGTTTATATGACGCACTTTTATCCAATAACCCCCCATCTTTGCTGCCCATAAGCATAACCTATCTAGATTTTATTGATAGGCAGCGTTCCTCGATCATTGGAGAAGATTATTATGGGAAACTACGTTATTGGAAGAGCAAACTAAAAGGAGCCCCTTCACTCCACAGCCTACCATTCGATTCACCAGAGGATAAACAAAAAAATAAGCAATGTAACTTCTTAACATACAGCCTTGATGCAGACTTGGCTAATAAACTAAGAACAGTTAGCCGCTTAGAAGGTGCCTCCTTAAATATTACGTTGCTTACTTCTTTCATTTTCTTTCTTGCTCAACGTGGTAACAGTACTGATTGGGTTTTGGGGGTTCCTTTATCTGAACGTGTAGATATTGAATTTGCTGAATTAATTGGTTGCCTATCTAATTTGATGCCTTTACGAGTTAAATGGAGTGGTGATTTGTCGTGGAGCGGCCTTTTAGACATAGTTAAAAAAGGCATTTGGGAGGGTATTAAGAATCAAGGTGTTCCTTTTGCTAATATTGTCAATGAGGTTAGCCCTGAACGTCATGTATCTCACAATCCGCTTGCTCAAATTGGATTTAACTATCAAAAATTCAATAGCTTAGAGCAGGATTTTGAAAAGTTCTCAATAAGTGGTGCCAACGAGTTCTACAATGCAGTGGGTCAAGCTAGCCAATTCGACCTTCAGTTAGGGGTGTTGGAGGCTCCAGAAGGACTGTCGTTATATTGGGGATATAAAGAAGAGTTATTTTCTCAGTCAACCATTCAACAATTTCAGATTGGTTTTGAAAGAGTGCTTTATGAAATATGGGAATATAGAGCAAAGCCACATTCTTTTCGCCTCATAGAGCCAAAACAAGTAGAGAAGCAGCATTTATCAGAAAATCTGAGTGTAGATGAAGAGGCTGAGTTTATTGAGCCCAAAAGCAAAGTGGAAGCAATGCTTTTATCGCTTTGGTTAGAGGTTTTGGAAATCGAAAAGGTCAGTGTTAATGATAACTTTTTTTCGTTAGGTGGCCACTCTCTTAAGGCGACTCAGGTGATGAGTCGCCTTCATCAATTACTTGGTTTAGATCTTGGCGTGCGTCGCTTGTTTGAATACCCTACGATAAAGAGCCTAGCGCTTTTTATCGAGAAACTGACGCCCCAAAAAGACAATAAAAAGCCTAAACTTAACGTGATTCATCGGCCCAATAGGCTGCCACTTTCATACGCTCAGCAGCGTTTGTGGTTTCTTGACCGACTGCAAGAAGGTTGTAGTACAGAGTATAATATGCCAGACGCGTGGCGTATGAAGGGGACATTGGATCTTACTGCCTTAGTGCAGTCTTTTAATGCATTAATTGCTCGTCATGAAACCTTACGGACTCGTTTTGTCGAACGTAATGGTGAGCCTGAGCAAGTGATTATTCCAGAGCTAATCATCGATATACCGGTTGAAGATCTTTGTCATTTATCGGGGAGTGAGCAGCAAGATGTTGTTGAATTGGAACTTGAAAAACAATGGCAAGAAGGGTTTGATTTAGCTACCGGGCCGCTGATACGCGCTCGCTTGCTGAAACTCAATGCCCAAGATCACCTGTTGTTGAGTAACTTACATCATATCATCTCTGACGGTTGGTCAAGGGGAGTGCAGAGCCGAGACTTTAGCCACTATTACAACGCTTACTCACAAGGCAAGCAGCCTAAAATCGAGTCTTTGAATGTTCAATATGCCGATTTTTCGTTGTGGCAGCGACAATGGTTAAGTGAAGAAAGACTCGCTGAAGGATTGAAGTATTGGCAGACTCAGTTAGCTGGAATCCCGAAAAAAATTGACTTACCTACTTTGCCAAGACCTGCCAGTCAGACATATATCGCTCGACGCCATAACAGTATCATTCCAGCGGCAACCATTGCTTCATTAGAACAGCTTGGGTTATCACATCAAGCAACACTGTATATGACATTGTTAAGTGCTTTTTCTGTATTAATGGGGCGTTATAGCGGCCAGTCTGATTTTACTATTGGTTCACCAGTGGCTAATCGGCAAGAACCACAGTTAGAAGATTTGATTGGTTTTTTTGTTAATTCACTGGTTATGCGCCTCAAACCTGAGGCAGAGATGACTTTCATACAACTTCTTGAGTCGGTTAAGCACACAACGATGGCTGCCTACCAATTTCAGGATGTGCCGTTTGAACAGTTAGTCGAGACTATAAATCCAGAGCGTGATCTCAGCACGCCGCCATTATTTCAAGTCACTTTTGCAGTTCATAATACCCCAATGACAACGCCCAATATAGTGGGGCTTGATATACAATCTGAAGTATCACAAGCGTTACGGGTGCGTTTTGATTTAGAGGTGCATGTACTTGAGCATCAGGGATGTCATGAGCTGGTTTGGATATACAATCAAGACTTGTTTGATGCGCAGCAGATTTCAGGGATGGATGAGCATTTTCATCAACTATTAGAACGGGTGATTGATAAGCCTGACTCGCGTTTATGTGACTACAATGTGTTATCGACTTCACAGCAAGTGCAATGGCAGAAGTGGTCACAAGGTGAGGTTGAGCCAGTGGCAGATTTCACGGTGGTGGAGCTTTTTGAACAACAGGTCGTGGCGAGGCCTGAGTCTATAGCCATAGTTTTTGAAGGAGGACAGCTCACTTATCGCGAACTTAATCAGCGGGCTAACCAGCTTGCACATCAATTGATTGCGCTTGGTGTCACGGTGGAGACCTTGGTGGGACTGTGCGTCGAACGCTCTGTCGAAATGATTATCGGGTTATTGGCTATTGTAAAAGCTGGCGGTGCGTATGTGCCGATAGATGTAAGCTACCCAGCTTCACGGCTGCGTTATTTACTCGAAGACAGTGGTGTGAGGTTACTGCTGACACAAGCAAACCTTATTGAATCGTTGCCGCAGTTGGCGCTCCTTCAATACCTAGATATCAGCTTAGTACTCACTCAGGCAGAAGCCAATACGAATACCCGTAACCCTGTTGTAGCGATAAGTGGCGAACAGCTGGCTTATGTTATCTATACTTCTGGATCGACAGGCAAACCCAAAGGCGTGATGGTCACCCATCAATCTTTGACTCACTTACTACAAACCCAATCTTCAATGCTAGATTTTACATTGAATGACCAATTTCTTTCGATAACTAATATTGCTTTCGATATTTCCGTGATCGAGAACCTAATGCCACTGATTATAGGGGGAGCGGTTTTATTGGTTGAGAGTTCTGTCACGAATGATTTCTCTGTACTGGTTGAGAAAATCAAATGTGATAAACCTTCACATATTCAAGCTACGCCTGTGACCTGGATGAGTATCTACCATAAGTTAGTGGGGATGGACTGGTGTAAAGTTATCATTTCTACTGGCGAAGCTCTCAATGAGGAACTCGCTAGTGCGCTCTCTCAACTGGCGCCAGTGTCATATAACCTTTATGGTCCGACTGAAGCCACAGTGTGGGCGTCGGGCAGTCAATTGCAATCTACCTCAGTGGCAAATAGCATCGGTCGTCCCTTGGCCAATACACAAATATTGATCTTAGACCCCAATGGGCAGCCACTGCCACCGGGGGTTGCGGGTGAGTTGTACATCGGCGGTGTTGGTTTGGCGCGCGGTTACCTAAACCGTCCCGCACTGACTGCCGAGCGCTTTGTTGAGGTTGATGTATTAGGTTGTAAACAGCGCCTTTATCGCAGTGGTGATAAGGCGCGCTGGAGTTATGACGGCGAGTTAGAGTTTTTGGGGCGCTTCGATGACCAAGTTAAGTTGCGCGGTTATCGTATTGAGTTAGGGGAGGTTGAAACCGCATTACGTGAACATACAGAAGTAGAAGACGCGTTGGTCGTATTGGCAGGAGAAGGAGAGGACAAACACCTCAGTGGTTATGTGATAGCGAGACAAGATGAAGAGTCGCAACAACTTAACGGACAAAGTCATATTCGACACTGGCAAGCCCTTTATCAGCAAACTTATAACAGTTCAGCTGCGCCATCAGAGTTTGATATTGTGGGGTGGAATAGCAGCTATACCGGTGAGGCTATTGCGGCTGATGAAATGAGAATATGGGTCAATGAAACCGTGGCTCAGATACGCCAATTTTCAAGTACCCGTGTGCTGGAAATTGGTTGTGGTACCGGCTTATTGTTGACTCGATTAGCAGCTGATGTTGAGCGTTATATTGGGCTTGATTTCTCAGATGCCGCTTTGGCGCGTTTGGGGGCAACGATAGCCGAACGTGATGACTTGGCTCATGTCGAATTACATCAAGGATTAGCGCACGAACTTGGCTTTCTTGAGACTGGCTGTGTTGACTTAGTTATTCTTAACTCGGTGGTGCAATATTTTCCTGATGTCGAATACTTATTAGAGGTGATTAAGCAGTTGTGCAGGGTGTGCACTGCAGACGCTAACATTTTTATGGGGGACATTCGTAACCTTAAGATGTTAGAAGCTTATCATGCTTCAGTGATCGCGTACCGTGCTGATGAAAATGCGTTATTGGAGTGGGTGAGCGGTCGTTATCGTCAAGCGCTTCAGGATGAAGAAGAGCTGTTACTCGCACCGGAATTTTTTGAGGAGCTAGCACAGAATTGGCCGGGTATTGCTCGGGCAGAGGTGCGATTAAAGTCGGGTGATTATGACAATGAACTCAGTCGTTTCCGGTTTGATGTCAGCCTGAAACTCGGTGGACGTCAACAACTCAATGATGGGATACACTGGATAGATTGGGACGAAGCTGATATTTGGCGTGAGACACTTCGGGTAAAAATCAGTGCTGATGCTGGTCAGGCTTATGGTGTGCGAGGTCTGCAAGATAGTCGTGCTAGTGAGGCTGTGCAGCTATATGAACAAATACAGCAGGAACAGTCAGATTATTTGCCGCTCAAAGATCTGTATAAAACTATAGAACGCAAAGGGGAAGATCCTAATCGACTTTTTGAGTTAGCGCGTCTTATGGATGCCGAGCTTATTTTCCTAGAGCTGGAAGCAACGGGGGGCTACCAGGTGGTGTTTAACCCTTGCTGGGTGGCAGCGCATGAGGGACCGGGTCAACCGGGTGATTATCATCGTTATGTTAATCGACCAGCTCAGCGTTCGCAGCAGGTACGTTTAGGGGCGGAATTAAAGGGGCTATTGCAGCAGCAACTACCTGATTATATGGTGCCAAGTGGCATTATGGTATTAAGTCGTTTTCCACTTACAGCGAATGGCAAGATAGATAAGCATTGTTTGCCAGAGTTTGTGCGAACAGCAGCCCGTATTAAAGGTGAGTTTGTCGCGCCTAGCTCGGAATTAGAGCTTTCTCTTGCAAGTATATGGCAGGCGGTGCTGATGCTTTCAACTCTTCCAGGGCTCAATGATGACTTCTTTGATTTAGGAGGTCATTCATTGCTATCTGCAAATGTCGTTGCCCGTATTGAAAAAGAATTAGGCGTCAAAGTGCCGTTAAAGCAGTTTTTTGAACAGCCAACGATCAGTGGATTAGTGAAGGTCCTGTCAGAGGCTGAGGCACTAAAAGAAACTGCTGATGAGCCGCTGAGTTCGGAAAAGGCGATGCCTTGGTGTTTACCTGAAGACATAGACTATCGCCTAAAAAGCTATTTAGGTAGTTGGAAAGGTGCGCGAAGCAGTGAAGATGGTTTGATTTTTGGACATAATCTTAATGGCACTCGCCCACCAATATTTTGGGTGTTCCAAGGCTATCAAGAGTGTAGCCAGCTAGCCAAATACCTCGGA
Organism: Shewanella waksmanii; assembly: GCF_043643685.1. Taxonomy (GTDB): domain Bacteria; phylum Pseudomonadota; class Gammaproteobacteria; order Enterobacterales; family Shewanellaceae; genus Shewanella; species Shewanella waksmanii_A. The sequence continues at coordinate 397,331 of NZ_JBHZSN010000003.1, read as the reverse complement.
GATGATCAACCGCTTTATGGTATGCGCTCTGGTCACTTATTGATGGAATATAGTGAAGACGATATTCAGCAGCTTGCATTGAGGTATGTTAGCGAAATTGAGGCGTTGTACCCTGAAGGGGCATTCTATATAGGTGGTAACTGCCAAGGTGGTTTAATCGCACTTTGTATTGCACAGCATATGCAGCGCCGACATCGCATTGTATTATTGACTTTTCTAATCGATTGGATGTTTCCGGCACAAAGCTACACGGGGCAAGTTTCGTTATTGTTTGGGCGAGAGAGTGAGTGTAACCCGTACATTAATTATCATAATCCCGAATTGTCGTGGCAACGCAGCTTCCCCAATTACCGTGTTGATGTATTCCCTGGCTCTCACGGACGCTTTTTTGAAGAGCCCAATGTACAAGGCTTATCGACTGTCATAAAGCGTAATATTGCTGAAACAATGCAAGCCCCAGTGTCGCTTTTACCGCCGATTGAAAGAAAAGCAGAACTGGTGTTAACCGAGGAGCCTAAGACATTGGTTGCGGGCACTAAGCATATGATTTCGATCAGGGTGCGAAATACCAGCACTTTGGCTTGGCAAAGCTCTGACTGTTCTGGAGTTACTCTGAACAATTGCTGGTTGACGATGGATAACAAACCCATCGAGAAGTTAGATGGCTGCTGCACTCTTCCCGCATTGCAACCGGGTGAGTCATGCTTGCTATTATTACCTATTAACGTTCCGTTTGAATTAGGCTTGATTAAGTTTAAAGTCAGTTTAGTCGAAGCCGGGCAAGGCTGGTTTAGTGGTGTAAGTAGCGGTGAATTGGAGTATGCCATTGAGATCACCCAACCAATAAATGTACTACCTAAGCCTTTGTCGGATAAGGTCATCAAAAGAGGTGCCCCGATCATTATTGGTGGTTCTGGTGGAAGTGGTACGCGTCTAGTTGCAAAAATTTTATCCGATGCGGGTATATATTTGGGGGAGCAGACTGACTCTGCCGATAGCATAGGGATGGTAAGCAATTGGTCTAGTGAGTTATTGCCATATTGGAACCACGCAATACCAGAAGGGGTTAAAGCTTCAATCTGTGAAGATTTAGATAGAACGTTAATTAAGTTTTTTGAATCCAGTCAATCCACCACGCCTATAGGCCAATGGGGGTGGAAGCTTCCACCTCATGCATTTTTTGCTACATTTTTTCATCAGGTCTGGCCCAATTTCCGTTGTGTTCATGTTGTGCGAGATGGACGGGATATGGCGTTGTCAAAAAATCAGAATCAATTAGGTTATTTGGGGCCAATTGTGTTGTCTCCAAGAGAAAGGCTATTACCTAAAACACAGCAAAGCCTATTGCTTTGGGAGCGGCTCAATACCAATTTGGCAACTTATGCTGCTCAACATCTTCCAGGGCAGTACCTTTGTCTTCGTTATGAAGAACTCTGTTCAAATCCAGAAGAGAGTATTAAACGCTTGTTTGACTTTTTGGATATTAAAAAGCAAATAACCCCTTATCTTGCGTTGGTCAAAGCTTCATCTGGGATTGGTCGATGGCAAGAGCAATCTCTGGAGATCAAACATCAACTGCTGGAAGTTGGTCAAGCGGGGTTGAGTTATTTTGGGTATGAAGGTGAATCGGCTCCGGTAAGTCAGTTAGATTTCATGGATAAAAATGGTTTAGAATCTGTTGCTAAAAACTGTCAGGATTTACTCGGTAAAGGTGACTTTAAATCGGTCATTAACCACGCCGAGTTAGTGATGGGGGAGAAGGATTCTGTGCTTTGTGATCTTGCGGAGGCGCTATTATTTGCTGGGCGTTACCAAGATGCGGCTATTCGGTATCGACAGGCACTAGCCTCCAACCCTCAGAGCACAAAATTATGGTTTGGATTAGGAAAAGCAGAGGCAGAACTCGAACATGATGAAAGTGCCATAGATGCCCTCTTAAAGTCGTTAGCTTTAGGTTCACAAACTCAACTAGAAGCTTTTCAATTGCTTTTTTCTTTATATAGTAAAAGGGGCGAAATTGAGAAGCTATTGCCTTATATGGAAGGAATAGAGGATAGTGATACTAATGCATCGTTGTTAATGTTATCTGCTCGTGTTCTATTACATGTAGGTGATGCTCAAGGAGCTTTGAGCGTGATTGAGAAGCTTTATTTCAATCGATATTTTAGTGTTGACCGTGTGATCCCACTATTAAACAACCTTATTGGTCTTAGTCGGTTGGAGGGGGTGACTAATACCCTGCAACAGATGCACATTGAAAACCCTAAAAATGTATCGGTTAGACGGCTTCAGGGGCGACAAGCACTCATGATGGGGAACGAAAGTTTAGCAGAGGAAATTTGGCGTGATGTTTTTTTATTGCACCCGTTTGAGCCAAATACATTAGTTATGTGGTCTAGGCTCTTAAATGCTCAAGGTAGAGCTGAAGAAGCTTTACGGGTTTGTGATAGTGCGATAAATACGCAACCTGAACAGGCACAATATTACTTAGCAAAAGGGTTGTTGTTAAGGGGATTAAAACAAACTGAGGAAGCCTTATTAGCCTACAAAAACTTAGTGAGATTACAGCCGGATAATGTGGCAGGATATGTTGCTATCGCTGATTTATTTTGTGAGATGAAAAAGCCTGAACAAGGTTTGAAGAGCATCAATGTTGCTGTACAAAGTGGCGTAGTCAATCCCCAAGTTTTTCGCGCTAAAGGGAGTTGTTTAATCGCTTTATTGAGGATTGAAGAGGCAAAAGAAGAGTTTGGCAATGGGTTGGATATTTCTCGAAATATGGTTGGTTGTTGGTTGGGATTAGTCGATGCATGCATAATGGAGGGTGCCCATACTGAAGCTTTGAGGTATTTGCATAAAGGGCTAGAGTATAATCCTAAGCATCCTCAATTATTGTTTAGATTAGGTGAACAACTTCTCCGTAGAGAGAATAAGTTCGAAGAAGCAATAAACTGTTTTAATTTAGTTTTAGAGGCGAACCCATATCACAAGGTTGCTAAACAGCGAATGAATGAAGCTAAGAGTAAGCTTTAATGTTCTAGGGATTATATTTTTCTAGGGGAAGTATGTAGGTTTTGAGTTGATTTTTAAATTGCCTACTACTTCCTTTTGCTAGCTCTAGCGACAGCCTAAGACGTAAATATACTTAATCGAGAGTGTTTGGAGTGATAAGGTTTTCCTCAAACCTTAATTAATTAGGAAGTTTTACCATTTTCTTGATGGTGAAGCTCAAGTCCTGTCTTGTTGCGCCTAACCACAAAAGATCACCTAGTGAGTCATTGAAGTGGTTTCAGCAATCGGTTGCAGAAACCAAATTTACAAAGTCATACTCGGAGTTGCCATGTCTATTAAACATTATCGTATTACCATTGAAACAGTTGATAGTGAAACTCAGCGTCAAATGCAGTTTGACTTCCAAGACAGAGAAGATGTGTTTAAGGTCGTTGAAAACCTGCAACAAGGCAGTGGATTAGCATCACTGCACGCCATGCGGGTTGGTTTAGCATTGCGCTTACTTGGTCCGGTAATGATGGAGCAGCGTAAACATCCGCTTTTCGCAGAATTCATGCCGCACTTTAAAACGTTCATGCAGCAGTTAAAAACCACTGTCAAACAGGCGATAAAGTCTTAACCGCAACACTTACTAAGTCACTGCTTGCTTCAATACCTTTGCAGGTTGACTGCGCGTCGTCTTATCTGCAGCGCGCAAATATTGCTCGACTACTAAGAATAAGGCTGGCGCCAGCAGTAAAATTGTTGCCATTGAAAACACGGTGCCGAAGGTGAGGCTAATCGCCATCGGGATTAAATATTGCGCTTGTGTTGAAGTTTCAAATAGCATTGGCGCCAAGCCAATAGCCGTGGTTAATGCGGTGATCAATACCGGCCTAAAGCGGCGGATGCTACTGGCTATTATTGCGGCTTTTAAATCCATTGTTGAAGTCAATTGCTGCACATCTTTCAACAGTACAAAGGTGCCGTTAATCACTAAGCCTGATAGGGCAATCATGCCAAACAGGCTCATGACACTTAATGGCTTATTGAGCAATATATGGCCCAATAGCGCCGCGGCAATGCAGGCTGGAATAACGCTCAATACAGCGATAGCACGGCCGACACTGCGAAAATAGATGGCTAAAAAGCTAAAGACCAAGAACAGGGCGGTGGCGATACCGACGACTAGCTGACCATTGACTTGGCGCTCTGCTCTGGCTTCGCCGCCAAGCTCTGCGCTGACTTGGGGAAACTGCTGGCTAAGTTGCGGTAATATGCGTCCGCTAATGGCATCAATAATCAAACTGATATTGGCTTGATCACGCAATAGACTGGCACTGACTTCTACCTGCTCTATGCCATCTTGGCGGTGGATTTGCGTCGCGCTTTTACTTGGCACTAACTCAGCGATTTGCCCTAACAATACTTTACCAGCTTGCGGTGTTTCGACTAACAGCTTGGATATATCACTGGCTTGATGGCGCAGCTGTGGGTCCCCAAGCACACGAATCTTCAGCTCTTGCCCCTGCTGGATTTGTCGCTGTACTTCGTGGCCATAAAAATAATTGCGCAGCAAAAGGCCTAAGCTATCGCTATCAAAACCCAAGGCAACCCCACGTTGATTAAGGGTCACATTGTATTGCCAAAGGGCATCGATTAAGTCGCTATCGATATCGGTCACGCCCGTTAAGCGAGTCAGTTGCTGCATTAAATAATCATTGGCTTGTCGTAATGCGTTGCTGTCACGGCTACTGAGCTCGATGGATAATGCCTTACCGCCACCAGGGCCGACTTCATAGTCAAAAAATAGTGACTTGATGCCTGCCAGTTGGCCGATTTCTGCTCGCCAAGCGGCGACAAACTGCTTCGCGGTGTAGTTTCTTTCAGTGTCAGCGACAATCTGAAAGGTACTGGACGCTGAACTACCACTGACTTCGGTTAGCGTGTGCTTATAGCTGTTTGGGCTGTTAAGTTGTACCAAAGCGCGATGGCCCGCGGCCGTGACTTTTTGCATAACCTGTTGTTGGTGATGGTAAGGGGTGCCCGCAGGAAACTCTATTTCAGCATCGATGCGCGTGGACTCAATTTTTGGCACAAAGCCGCTGTCTAGTCGGCCTGAGCTGACATAGCTGAAGATCACCATCGACATAGCAAAGAATAAGGCGATGACTATTGCGGGCTGTTTCAGACTGACCGTGAGAAACGGCTTGAAATAGTTATCTCTGATGTGGGCGAAGCCATTAAAGCTGCGCTGTTGTAGGCCCGCTAAATAGTGACTGCTGGTGGGACGATCCAGATGACGCAGATGATAGGGTAATATCAGCAGTGCTTCGATGAGTGACACAGCAAAAATAGCAAATATTAGCAGCGTCATCGGCTGATACATGACTCCTAGTTCACCTGGGACAAACATTAACGGTAAAAAAGCAATGATGTTGGTGGCTACTGAAAAGCACACTGGCAGTACCATCTCGCCAGCGCCTTGAGTGAGTGCGTCGCGGGCAGGTAAGCCATCTTGGATTTTTTGGTAAATATTGTCGGCGACAATGACCGCATCATCGACCAAAATACCTAAGGTAATAATGAAGGCGAACAGCGTCACCATATTTAGCGGGATACTGAGTATCGGCATCACTGCCATTGCCCCAACTATCGCAATGGGTATCCCCATGCAGACCCAAAATGCCAAGCGCATATCTAACAGCAGTGACAGTACCAAAATCACCAATAGCATACCGATAACGCCATTGTTGAGCAGCAAGCTGATACGGGTCACGAAAGATTGTGATTGATCTTCCAAGCTAATCAGCTCAACACCAGCGGGTAGGGGCTGATATTGAGCCATAAATTGCTCGACTTGTTGGCTGAGAGCGATTGGCTTGCTACGGCGATGCTGATAAATCACCAACATAATACCGGGGGCGTCATTTATCATTAGAGGCTGCTTGGGCTGTGTGTAGCCAAAACGCACTTTGGCCACATCGGCTAACACCACTTGGTTTCCGCTTGCCTGGCTTAACAGCACCAGTTGTTCAAATTGTGCGATTTGCTGTTTGCGGCCGCGAGTGGAAATCACAATATTTCCGGCGTGAGTGCTAACCTCTCCGGCAGAGACATCTGATACCGATTGCGCCACAATGCGGGTGATGTCGGTCATTGAGATCGGGTACTGGTTTAGCTTTGATTGGCTTATTTCGATTAGTAACTCCGGCTCGGGTAGCGCTTCAATGGCGACCTTAGCGACATCCACTTCAGCTAACAAGGCTTGTTTTATTTGTTGTGCTGTTTGGCGCAAGACTAATGGCGAGACCTCACCGCTTAAGCCATATTCAATCAGCGGTTCTAGCTCCTCTACAACAGCCACCTGCAGCGGCTCCATCATGGCCGGAAAACTGTTAATCGTGGCCAACTGATTATTGACTTCGGTCAGCACACTATAGGCATTGGCATTGTCATCGAGTGTCAGCACGATGTCTGCGCTATCCTGTTCAATTGTTGCTGACAGTCTGTCGATTTGCGGATGCTCTTTGAGGCTATGCTCAATCGGTTCAACAATGCTTTGACTGATCTCACTGGGATCGGCACCGGGATAACTGGCATTAATGGCGATTTCATTAACGCGAAATGATGGTGACGTTTGCTGCTCAATTTGTGCAAATTGATAGTAGCCACAAAGCAGAATGGCCAGCGTGAGCAGGTTGGTTGCAATGGGATTGTGAATCATCCATGCAATCAATTTATATGACAAGCTATTGCCGTTGACCTGATTACTCACTGAAAGCCTCCACGATATTCACTGCTAGCCCGTCTGAAGCTTGGTGCATACGATGATTAACGATACGGACTGGTTGAGCAAAGGGGTTAGCAATAATCGCTTGCTCATGGTCTTGAAATAGGATCTTAACAGGCTGTGATAGCAGCGTATTTTGCTGAGTAACTTGCCATATTTTGTCATGATCAATCGCGGCTAATGGTAGCGTGAGTGTATTGTCGATGCTCTGCAGTGCCATGCTGGCTTCAACATAATCACCGATGATGAGCTTAGCTTGTTTTGGCTGTGGATTTTGATACTCAACAAACAGCTTTTGCTGCTGAGTCAGCGGGTCGATGGCCGGCAGGATCTCACTAATATGAGCTGTTAACGTTTGTTCGGTGTCGGGCTGATATAGGCTGACCACTTGACCGACATCGACTTGGTTTACCAAGGCCCGCGGTAAAAATAGCGCGACGCGGACTGTTGCTAAACTGGTGAGTTGTGCGATTGGTGAGCCCTGAGTGAGGTAGTCGCCTTGTTTTACCAAGGCTTTGGTGACCACAAAATCTTGCGGGCTGATCAATTGACTGCGTTGAAGATCGTTGTCGATAAGCTTAACGGCACTTTGAGCAATACGCACTTGCGACTTAGCCTGACTAAGCTGAGGTTTACGCAGCAATAATGCGTGATCGAGTTGCCACTCTTGTTCATTAAAGTCCTGCTGCATCATTTTATAATCAACTTCAGCGATACGCTGCTCACCTAACTCTAAGGCCAGTTGGGCGGTGGCAATGGCTAATTCGGCTTGTCGGCTTACTTTTAACGCTTGTAGATCTCGCTGATCCTGGCGAAATATCAGTTGCCCTTGAGGGATGAAGCCGCCTTCAATTAAATCATTTGCAAGATACTGCAAATGACCGTCCATTTGTGCGCTGACTGTTAACGTGTGGCGAGGTTCGACGTGGCCAAAGTTAGTATATTGGGGCTGATATGTGCTGGGCTGTGGCGCCATAACCGCGACATTCATGCGTTGCTTCGGCTGTGGGTTTTCCTGAGCACTCGGGGCAAACAGGGTCAGACCTAGAGCAATACTACTCGCAATCGCGAGGATAATGACAACATGCAGTTTAGGCGAGAGGCCAATAAGTCCTTGGCCCGTGGTGTGTGACGACATAACAGTAACCTTACCCATCTCCCAGCGGGAAACATCCATAAATAACCTGAGTGAGAAGCTAGGTTAATCAAGGTGGTGTGAATGGAATGTCAATGTCATGGCCAATATCGTGAATATCAGTGCGGTGAATATCAGTTCGCCACAGCGGCTTAAACAGGTCGCTTAGATGGGTCGCTTAGATGGGCTGCCTAGACTCGTCGCTAAGTGGTGAGCTTGATAGCAGTGTTAATCGCTAGCTCAGCTGGTACTTTGCAATGAGCTGCTGACGTTTTTCATCCAACATATTGATTTTGTTAATATCGTAATCAGTCACTGCAAGCAGCCGTTTATCCATGATGCGAAACCACAGCCAAGGCAGGTAGGCAATCACATACATGCCAAAATAACCACTCGGTAAGGTGGGTAAGTTGTCAAAGTGGCGCAGTGATTGGTAACTACGAGTGGCATTGGCATGGTGATCAGAGTGACGCTGTAAGTGAAACAATGCCCAGTTGGAGAAGATGTGATTACTGTTCCAGCTGTGATGCGGCTGGGGCCGCTCATAGCGTCCGTTAGCCAGTTTTTGTCTCAGTAAGCCGTAATGCTCAATATAGTTTGCAGAAGTTAATTGCCACATGGACCAGAAGGCGCAGATGCACAAATAGGGGATGACCACTGGCCCCAACCAAACTACCAAGCCGATAAACAATGAAAGCGTCAGTAACATGGCCTGTAGAAATTGATTATCTAGGCTCAGTGCCGAGCGTCCGGCTTTATTAAGGCGTGTTTTTTCTATTAGATGCGCCCGCTTAATGGCGCCGGGCAATTCTCTTAATGCAAATCGATAGATGGTTTCGCCCATTTTTGCTGAGGCTGGATCTTCAGGGGTGGCGACATGTTTATGGTGGCCACGATTATGTTCAATAAAAAAGTGACCATAGGCCGCGGGCGCGAGCACTAACTTAGTTAGCCAAATATCAATCTTTTTGCGTTTATGCCCCAATTCATGGCCGATGTTTAGCCCGTGGCCGCCAATGCTGCCGGCTAATAACGCCACTGCTAAATAACCTGAATAACTTAAAGAGTGGTTGGCAACAAACCAAGCACAGTAGATAAAGGTGGCTAACACCACTGGGACATTCAGCCGAATAATTCTGGAATAGAAGGGGTCAGCTTCAAGGGCGGCAATGACGGATTCTGGTGGATTGCTGCTGTCTTCTCCCATCAGATAATCGATTAAAGGAAACAGGCTATACACCACAATAAAAAATAGCCATAAAAACACTTCCTGCTGGTAGCTTTGGTAGAGCAGGGGACCCGCGACAGCGATACTGGGAATTAATAGCGAAAACCACCAAAAGTGACGCTTCTTATCCACGTAGGTGGTGCCGTCGGCAGCAGTGAATATACCGGCTTTGTTCATTTGTCCTCCAAAGCTGAAGTCAGTAGGGCGTATTGATCTTTCGCGGTTAAATTTTGTTCGAGCTACAAGCATTTTAATCGCGACGAGCGGTTTGACGCCTAGCATGCTAAGCAAAATACCGCTCAACAAAGAGTAAAACGTTTGTAGCCGAACCCTACGGGCAGCGTTTGTGGCTTTTTCTACATCGTTATCGGCTTATCAAGTAGGGGCTACATATCAAAGCCTCTGCTTTGTATCAATAACCCACAAACTGCTGCAAAAATCAGCTCGAAAGATCAACACGCCCTATTGCCAGTGATGATTATTTGTACATACTGATATTGAGTTAAGCACACTATATCAAGAAGATAAACCGACTAGATAAATCGACTTGATAAACCGACAAGATAAATAGTGCAGGGCCGATACAGCAAAACGGTAAGCAGGCATTGAGGTTTTGCCTTGTTAGGCTGGTGGCTAACATGGTGCCATAATTACAATTTGGCTGTACTCTAAGGGCTAGCTTTTTAAGTGATCTGTTATAGCAAACTCAGTGAAGTAAAGCGGAATAACTAAGTTGACTTTTTCAGTAGCAGGCGAGCCCTGAGTCCCAGTTAACTTAATGGTTTTATGTGGCTGACACTTGCTGATATAAGACTCTAAAGACTTGGCTCTGGTGCGCTTACCGCTTTTAACTTCAATAGGCACTATGCGGCCTTCATCATCAGCGATAATAAACTCTATTTCAGCCCGTGCATCCCCCCATGAATGGGTTGGGTCGATACCTTGTGCAGCAAACTCTTGTTGAACAAAGTTTTCAGCCACATAGCCCTTGTACTCATAGCCCTGCTGCTTAATCTCTTTGTAGCTCACGCCTAGCATATGGTTAAGCAAGCCAACGTCAAACATAAACAGTTTGACCATATTGTCTTTTTTATAGGCAGCTAACGGACTTTTAGCCGTGCCTTCAATGGGGTAGTTTTTTAATATTAAGCGGCATTTATCTAACCAAGTAATCGCACTTTCTAATTCACCATAGCGAGATTTTCGCTCATGAACGCCTTTAAATTTAAAGCGTTTTACGGACTCGTCTATTACAGCTGATAACTGCGAAGGTACATTATTAAATACAGCCTCGATTAACCCAGCATCAACTTTGCCTGAATACTTACCAAAGTCTCGTTGATAGCCTGAAATCAAATCTGCTTGGATATTTGCCACCGCAGCCACACGCTTCAAAATACTGTCGTTAGCCATCGCAAACCAAGTGCTAACCGCCTCAGGCATACCGCCTGTAAAATAATAATCGGTGAGTTTGTCAAATAGCCTAGTGTGGGCGGCTGATGTGTTAGCTTGTGCGTTAAAGGCGTTAATCAGTGGTGTTTCATTAGAGGCAATTAAGAACTCCTGAAAGGTCAGCGGGCGTAGATTGTGCTGCTCGACTTTACCAACAGGAAAGCTGGCTAATAATCCGATATTGGAGCCACTCGCTGCAACAAACATATGTGGGGCTTTTTCTGCAAAATATTTTAGCGCGGTAACGGCGCGAGGGCACTCCCCAATCTCGTCTAAAATCAGCAAGTGGGTTGCTGGATTGAATATTTCACCCGTCAGTAACTCAATATTGGTAATAATATCGCTAGGGCTGAGTGATTCAGCAAAAGCATCAGCCATCTCGGGCGACTCAAGAAAGTCAATGCGCAACACCTGCTCAAAGGTTTCACCTAGCAGGGTTTGCAGTAGATAAGTCTTACCTGTTTGACGAGCACCATCAATCAATAATGGCTTACGCTCACTTTTGTCTTTCCACTGTAGTAGCTTGTCGAGTAGTAACCTTTGCATGACTATGATTCCAACATCAAACTGTACACCTATTACACTTTAATGCGCATTAAAATGCAATATACTACACTTTTGTGCGCGTTTAAGTGTGGGTTTTTAACTTTTTTGCACTGTTAAGGCGCAAATTTGCTGGTGGTCATGACTATCAGCGCGTAGTTAGGCCTTCAATGCTAATCGCCCATGCAGCTAAAAGACCACACTCATGTTGCTAATAGACCACATTGTAGTGCACTGATGCGCAGTCATAGCAAATAACCTCATTAGTCTCAAAATCAACAAAAGAGGCTAAAGATAAAGTTTCGCTATGGGCGCTGAGTTGCCGACAAAACGTATAGAATCTTGGTTAACTAACGAGTGTCTAGTGGCTGTTAATTCAATCTTCATCATAGGTTTCTTTTGGCTGACAGCCCGAGAGCAGAATAAAGTCGTTTATCAATGGGGAATACGACTTTTCAGCCAAATAACGCCATACAATAATCATAGATACCAGCTAATTAGTTGTTTTTGATCTAGTAATGATTGATCAGTAAGCACAATGTGTATAATCGAGCTAATTGAAGACGGATACCCCCTATTAACGATAATAGCGGCATAGAGAGAAACCATGGTTCAACAACACCAACAAGAACTTCAAAAACAGCTTTGGAACATTGCCAACACATTACGTGGCAATATGTCAGCAGACGACTTCCGTGACTACATTCTGGGGCTTATCTTCTACAAGTACCTATCAGACAAGCTAAACCGCTACTGTGATGAGTTGCTTGCCGAAGATGGCATTACCTTTGTTAGTGTTGGCGTTGGTGCTGCTGATGATAAAGAGCTAATCAATGACCTTCGTGAAGAGTGTGTCGAGAACCTTGGTTACTTTATTGCGCCTAAACAGCTTTTCTCTAGTCTAGCGGGGCGTGGTAAGAAACAAGAGTTCATTATCGATGAGCTTGATCGCACTCTTGCTGATATTGAACAATCCACCACAGCGGCAGACTCTGCCGATGACTTCAATGGTTTGTTTGAAGAGTTAGACCTTAACTCAAGCAAATTAGGTAAAAACCCAGACGCACGCAATAAGCTAATCAGTCAGGTTTTGGTTCACCTAGAAAACATCGACTTCCACTTAGAAAATACCGAGATTGATTTACTGGGTGATGCCTACGAATACCTTATCGGTCAGTTTGCCTCTGGTGCAGGTAAGAAAGCAGGCGAGTTCTATACCCCTCAACAAGTATCTAAAATCCTTGCTAAGTTGGTTAGCCTAGATGGCAACGTAAAGTCCGTATACGACCCTACCTGTGGTTCAGGTTCATTGCTACTGCGTGTTGCTCGTGAAGTCGGTAGCCCTGATTTGTCTGCAAGTGGAAGCCTTGAATTCTGTGGTCAGGAGCAAAATCCGAGCACCTATAACCTCGCTCGTATGAACATGCTGATGCACGGTGTGCGCTACGATAAGTTCGATATCAAAAACGACGACACCCTAGAGCACCCAATGCACCTAGAGCAACGTTTTGATGCGGTAGTAGCTAACCCTCCGTTTTCAGCGAACTGGAGTGCTAACGAACTGCACTTAAACAGTGAACGCTTTGCTGACTACGGCAAGCTTGCCCCTAAATCGAAAGCTGATTTTGCTTTTGTGCTTCACATGATCCACCAATTGAATGAAACGGGCACATTAGCGGTGGTTGTCCCTCACGGCATCCTGTTCCGTGGTGCGGCAGAAGGTCACATCCGTAAGCACCTTATCGAGAAAAAGAACTACCTAGATGCTGTGATTGGCTTACCTGCGGGTATCTTCTTCGGTACAGGTATCCCGACTTGTATCTTGGTGTTTAAGAAGAACCGCAAAAACGATGATAACGTGCTGTTCATCGATGCATCTAACCACTTCGAAAAAGGCAAAGCGCAAAACTTTATGCGTAATGAAGACGTTGAGCGCATTGTTGAGGCTTACAGTAAGCGTGAACAGCTTGAGCCAGAAAAAGCCGATAAGTTTGCTCATGTTGCCAAGCTGTCTGAGATTGAAGAGAACGACTACAACCTTAACATCCCTCGTTACGTTGATACCTTTGAAGAAGAAGAGCCTGTTGATTTAGATGCGGTAGCGTTCGACCTTGCAGAGCTAGAAATGAAGATGCACTCGGTGGATGCTGATATTGCTGACTTCTGCTCTCAGCTCAACATCAAAGCACCCTTTCTTTCAGGTAAAGAGTAAGGTAGGTATGTTATGACAGAACAAGTGAATGTACCGAAGCTAAGGTTTGAAGAGTTTTCTGAGAATTGGCAAGCAATTGAGCTAGGCGAATTGATGACCTTTAAAAATGGTATCAATGCATCAAAAGAGCAATACGGACGTGGTGTTAAATTTATTAACGTAATGGATATCATTGAGAATGACTATATCACTTATGATCGAATAGTTGGCTCTGTTGATGTAGAAGACAAAGAGTTTGAAAAGAACATCGTTGAATATGGCGATATCCTGTTCCAAAGAAGCTCTGAGACTAGAGAAGAAGTGGGACAGGCTAACGTTTATTTGGATAAAAAGAACGTTGCTACATTTGGCGGTTTTGTTATTCGAGGAAAAAAGGTTGGCAACTTTGACTCTGTTTGCATGAACTACCTTTTGAAAACGAATAAAGCTCGCAAAGAAGTTACTACTAAGAGTGGTGGCAGCACTCGTTATAACGTCGGTCAAGCAACACTATCAGCCGTCAATATTGACCTACCTCCTTGTATTCCAGAGCAACAAAAAATCGCCTCTTTCTTGTCAAAGGTCGATGAGAAGATCGCACTACTCACCGAGAAGAAAGACAAGCTCGCCGAGTACAAGAAAGGTGTGATGCAGCAGTTGTTCAATGGTAAGTGGCAAGAGCAAGACGGGCTGCTAACTTTTATCCCGCCGACACTACGTTTTAAAGCGGATGACGGTAGCGAGTTTCCTGATTGGGAAGAGAAGAAGTTGGGTGACCTAGCTAATTCTATCAAGTCAGGAAAGTCCAAAGCTTTTGATGAAGGAACCATTGAGCTATGGGGATCAACTGGCAAAATCGGATTCACGGATAAGGTATCGCATAATGGCCACTTCATACTTGTGGCAAGGGTTGGTGCTAATGCAGGTAAATTAAATGAAGTTCAAGGTCAATTTGGAGTTTCAGATAATACGTTGGTCATTGATGTAAAACCAGAACACCACCTTCGTTTCATAAAGTCATCATTGCTTAAGTTTGATTTAAATCGTCTAATTTTTGGGTCAGGTCAACCACTAATAACTGGCGGAGATTTAAAAGCTCACAAGATGGTAGTTCCTACCTTTGATGAACAAACCAAAATTGCTAACTTCTTATCTGCAATCGATAACAAGATTGATCTCACCAATTCCGAACTTGAAAAAGCCAAAGAGTGGAAGAAGGGGTTGTTACAGCAAATGTTCGTTTAATTTAACTGCGCGATTGGAACGATTACGGCGTTAGCTGCGTTTATTCGCCCTCATCACATAGCGAACTATGCTCAGAGGGCCTCATAAACTTGCCGCCTTGTACTCGTCCCAATCGCTTTGTTAAATGCTGCGGAAATAACGTCAGTTGGATTTATAAATAGAAGAATTATGAGCACACAATCAGAAGCACAACTCGAAAAAGAGCTAATCGACCAGCTTGTCGCTGCCGATTTCAAACTTGTCGATATTGGTAATGCAGAGGCGCTAAAAGCGAACCTCAAAACTCAGCTTGAGAAAGCCAATGGCGTAACGCTAACCGAGCGTGAATTTGAAAGTGTGCTCATAAAGCTAGAAAAGGGCAACATCTTCGATAAATCCAAACGCTTGAAAGGCAAAGTGGATGTCACTCGTGAAGACGGCACCACCGATTACCTGACTCTGTTATTTGATGATGCCAGCAAGAACCACTTCCAAGTGACCAACCAGATCACCATTCAAGGGACATACGAGAACCGCTACGACGTGACTATCTTAGTGAATGGCTTACCGCTGATTCAAATTGAACTCAAACGTCGAGGCATTGAGCTAGCGGAAGCATTCAATCAGATTAAGCGCTACGACAAACATACCTATGGTGCGCAAGGTGGGTTGTTCAACTATGTACAGTTGTTCGTTATCTCTAATGGCGTCAACACCAAATACTTCTCTAATAATCGTGAGCTTTCATTTAAGCAGACTTTCCACTGGACGGATGTTGAAAATAACAAGATTAACTCACTGCCTCAATTTGCGGATTCTTTCTTAAATCAACCGCACCTGACTAAGATGCTCAGTCGTTACATAGTACAGAACGAGTCAGGTAAGTTCTTGATGGTGCTTCGCCCTTACCAGTTCTATGCGGTGGAAGCGATCGTTAATCAGGTTAAAACCAACAATAACCACGGTTACATTTGGCACACCACAGGCAGTGGTAAGACACTGACTAGCTTCAAAACTGCTCAGATCCTCTCTACGCTTGAAGATGTGGATAGAGTGGTATTCGTGGTCGACCGTAAAGACCTCGATTATCAAACAGCCAAAGAGTTTGATGCTTTTTTAAGAGGCAGTGTCGACAGCACAGGTGATACTAAAAGCCTTCTGAATCAGTTCCTCGGTTCACGACCACTTCCACCAAAGAACATGGCGAAGAAAGCGCTAAACACCAAAGACAGCTGTGCCAACGGCGGTGAAGAGCTGCCACAAGTCGCAGAGTATGCGCCTATCTACAGTAATAAAGTTAATCGGATCAACAAGCTAACCATCACCACGATTCAAAAACTTAATAACCTGATCACTAAACCTCGTTTCAAGGGGCAGGTTGAACACCTTCGCCAAGAGCGAGTGGTTTTTATCTTTGATGAATGCCACCGCAGCCAATTTGGCGAAACGCATCAAAACATCGTCGACTTCTTCGAAAAAGCACAGCTATTTGGTTTTACGGGGACACCAATCTTTGCGGACAATGCGACCGCTAAAAAAGTGGAAGGTAAAGGGGCTAATGCATCTAAAAGCAGGAAACGAACCACCAAAGATCTGTTTGGTGAGCGTCTTCATAGCTATGTGATTGTTGATGCGATCAAAGATGACAACGTGCTTCCATTTGCTATTGAGTATTACGGTAAGCTGAAGCATAAAAACGATGGCATGGATGTCGATGTAAGTAGTATCGATGTCGCCGAGTTTTTTAGCTCTCCAAAGCGTATTAAACAAGTATGTGAGCACATCATTGGTATCCACGGTCATAAGACCAAACGCAAGTTTAACGCCATGCTGTGTGTTGCGAGTGTGCCTGATCTCATCACTTATTACGACACCTTCAAAGCACTCAAAGAAGAGGGCAAACACAAGCTCAATATCGGCACCATCTTTAGCTATGGCGTAAATGAGGAAGAAGAGTTCGAAGGCGAAGCCGATGCAAAAGGCTTAACGGAAGCTAATGCACAAGTTCTTGGTAACAATAAGCTGCATAGTCGAGACAAGCTAGATGCTTACATCGAAGACTATAATCAGCAGTTTGGTACAAGCTACTCAACTCAAGATACCGACAGTTTCTACAACTACTACAAGGATCTATCGAACCGCACCAAGAACGGCGAAGTGGATATCTTGCTCGTAGTTAACATGTTCCTCACGGGGTTTGACGCTCCCGGTTTGAATACCATCTATGTCGATAAAAACCTTAAATATCATGGTTTGGTGCAAGCCTTCTCCCGTACTAACCGCCTAAATGGCACGGTGAAGTCGCATGGTAATGTTATGTGTTACCGCAACCTTAAGCCACAGGCGGACGAAGCATTTACCCTGTTCTCAAATAAACAGCCAATCGAGTTTATTGAAGTTCCAGACCTTAACGGCTTGACCGAGGACTTTGCTAAAGCACTTGAAGCGTTGAAAGCAATTGCTCCTGACGTGCAAAGTGTCGATGACTTGCCTGACGAAGACATGCAAGCAGGCTTTATTAAGCAGTTCCGCATCTTGATGCGCTTGAAGAACCAGCTAGAGACATTTAGCGATTTCGACATTGAAACGCTTGGTATGTCGGAGCAAGAATTCGTTGACTACGCCTCTAAATACAGCGATTTAGCCCGTGAACTCAAGAAAGGTCCCGGTGAAAAAGAGTCCATCCTGGCAGACATCGACTTTGAGTTGGAGCTACTCCAGCGGGATGAAGTTAACGTTGGCTACATTCGTCACCTCTTGATGACAATGTTCGAAGAATCTTGTGACGAAGCGAAAGAGAAGAAGCGCCAAGTTATCGCTAACTTACTTGCGACTGAACCGACATTGCACAGTAAGCGTTCTCTCATCGAAGATTTTATCGAGAAGAGTATGCAAGGCTTAGTGCAAGGTGCTGAGTTTGATGAGTACATCGAAGAGCAGAAGCAAAAAGAGCTTAATCAAATTGCCGCTGAAGAAAAGCTAGATACTGATAAATTTAGTGAAATGATCACTAGCATTGAAAATGGTTTGAATGTGGATGGCTTGAAGTCAGATGACATTGCTCAACTTACTACTGAAAAAATGACCTTCAGAACTCGACGTACGATTTTGCCGAGGATTACTGAAAGGCTTAAAGCATTCACTGAGACGTTTATTAGTGGCTTTCACTAGATGGCTAAGCTGTTATGGGATAAGCATCTAACTTTAAGTTTGTTTGAGCAGGGGATAAACAATGCAAGTTCAATTTTCCAATTTAGCAGAGTTATTTCAAGCCGTCTTAGCTGATGACGTTTCCTTTGATAATGAAGAAAGTGCTAGAGACTGTATTAATGCTATTGCTGAAAAGTGCGCAGTTGATGCTGAAGTCACTTTGCAATTGCTATGGGGTAGCTGTGTGGCTGAAGACATAGCAGCGGTACTATACGAGAAGTTCTTTTATGAAGGTTATGACATTGATTGGTATGATCTATTGCGCTTCGACTTTGATATTGATGATCTTGCGTTAACGTTAATGGATGAAGGTGCAATATCCATGCATTATTCACCTAAAGAAGTCACTAATTTTGTCGAAAGCACCATTGCATCTTGGTCTAATAATGCCGAAAGGTTCTGCTTAGGTGCATTAGAAGCTCGTTAGAATCACTAAGCAATTTTATAACTGCGAACCTATCATGGTTTAAACATTTGTCATAATCGCAAAACTGTAACTTGCCGTAAGTGAGTTTCACCCTTTTGTAAATGCTATGGGCTGGTGGCTTGATTGAGGAGTGGTCACTTGATGTTATCCAGCTGTTTGTGGTCATCAAGCTTATACAGAAAGCCACCTAAATTAATGAAATACTTTTGGTTGTGTTATGGGGAAGCTGAGCAATAGTGCATGGAATAAATAGCTAGGCTGTATGATAGCTACTAACTATTAGTGATTAAGCTCCTGTGAACTCAATAGCGCCATCGGCATGATTTAAATAGGAGTGACCTATGAAGCTTGCAACGAAGCTGATAGGGCGAAATATGGACGATATGTAAAGCAAAACGGGCTTGCCATTGCTGGCAAGCCCGTTTCAATACACCATGTTAAGAATTGCTTCTTAGTTCATGCCGTACTTTTTCAATTTTTTACGCAGAGTACCGCGGTTGATACCTAACATGTTTGCTGCGCGAGTTTGGTTACCGCGAGTGTGTTGCATGATGATATCTAGTAGAGGTGCTTCAACTTCACTTAACACCATTTCATAGACTTCTTCAGCTTCCTGACCGTCCATTTGAGCGAAAAAGTTGGTTACTGCACGCTTAACTGCGTCGCGAAGTAACTGAGGCTTAATAGTGCCGTTAGCGGTCTCAATTTTGCCTACGGTAAGCTGATGAGCTTCTGGTTGAGTTGTCTGATCAAACATTCGTATTCTGCTCTTTATTAATTCTTTACTAATTCATCAAAATAACGTTCCAAAATGGAACATTGTTCTTCTACAGTTTCCAGCCGATTAAATTCAGCGCGTAATGGTCGCTGTACATCTTGGTCCAGATACCATCCAACATGCTTTCTGGCGATTCGGATACCCTTATACTCGCCATACAATGCATATAAGTTTTTGAGGTGTTCAAGCATCACTTGACGCTTTTCAGTCACTTCAATGGGCGCTAGCTTATTACCTGTTTCCAAGTAATGTTGGATCTCTCGGAAAATCCAAGGCCTTCCCTGGGCGCCTCGACCTATCATGATGGCATCGGCACCAGTATATTCCAGCACAAACTGTGCTTTCTCTGGGGTGCAAATATCACCGTTAGCAACAACAGGTATCGAGACATGTTGTTTAATCGCTTTAATCGTGTCGTACTCAGCATGACCTTTGTACATGCACTGTCTTGTTCGGCCATGAACGGCGAGCGAGGCAATGCCACAATCTTCAGCAATTTGGGCGATCTGAACACCATTTCTGTGTTCTGGAGCCCACCCGGTGCGAATCTTCAACGTAACGGGAACCTCTACTGCTGCGACCACAGCCCGTAGAATCGCTTCTACTTGTACGGGGTCTTGCAATAGGGCAGAACCTGCCAGTTTCTTATTCACTTTTTTTGCGGGACAGCCCATATTGATATCAATGATGTGAGCTCCCTGTTGTACGTTGACAACAGCGGCTTGCGCCATTAATTCAGGATCTGAACCTGCAATTTGTACAGAGCGTATCCCATCCTCACCAGCATGAGCCATGCGTTGGCGGCTTTTATCGGTATCCCAAACATCAGGATTCGACGAAAGCATCTCTGATACGGCTAAAGCTGCGCCATAGCGTAAGCAAAGATTTCGAAAGGGCTGGTCCGTGACGCCTGCCATGGGAGCCACGATCAGCTGATTTTTCAGTTGATAGGGTCCTATCTGCATTTATCAGTACACCTTGCGCTATAAAGGGGCGCTATAGTACGCCTTTTTCAAGCCCGTGAAAAGGTCAATAAATGACCTGAGAGCAACTTTTTTGCTTGACTTTTGGCTTGTGAGAAGTAACAGGCAGCCTAGATGCTGCCTGCTAATAGCGCTATTTGCGGGTACCTGTCAAGCGGCTCCAGTCGTCTTTGTGAGCAGGCTCGTCCATATTAAACCACTGTGCATAATGCGCAGAAATCTCTTCGGCTTGCTCTTTGAGTAGGCCTGATAAAGCCAGTAAGCCACCTGGTGCAACTTTTTCTGCAATCAGTGGCGCCAGCTCTCTCAGTGGGCCGGCTAAGATATTAGCGACCAGCACTTCTGCTTGCAGGTTTTCAGGTTGATCTTCGGGTAGGTAGAGTGCCAGTTTATCGGCGACATCATTACGCTCAGCATTGGCTTTTGAGGCTTCAATGGCTTGGAAGTCAATATCGATACCGGTTACATGAGCGGCACCTAACTTTAGGGCAGCTACAGCTAAAATGCCGGAGCCACAACCAAAGTCGATCACTTGTTTACCCTCTAGCGACAAACTATCAAGCCATTCAAGACACAGGGCTGTGGTTGGGTGGGTGCCGGTACCGAATGCTAAACCTGGGTCTAACATGACATTGACCGCGTTGGCATCAGGGACTTCACGCCAGCTTGGGCAGATCCAAAGGCGACGACCAAATTGAATTGGGTGGAAGTTATCCATCCATTCTCTTTCCCAGTCTTTGTCTTCGACCTGTTCAATCTTGTGGCTAAAGTCTTCACCTAAATAAGGCAGCTGCTTAAGCATGTTAACCACAGGTGTTAAGTCGTAATCGGCATCAAATAATGCCGTCAGCACCGTGTGATTCCACAGCGGTGTTTCACCTAAATTCGGTTCATAAATCGGCGTGTCTTTGCCATCTTCGTAGGTGATCGATAGTGAGCCTAACTCCATCAGCATGTCACTTAGCGTGTCAGCATGTTGGTTATCGGTATCGATTTTTAGTTGGATCCAAGCCATGAAAGCAATCTCTCGTATTCAATAATGGCGCTATTGTAATACCAAAAGCCTTAAATAGCTGCAATTTGCTCACCTGCTGTGAGCATGGTGGTAATGTTGGGTATCGCTGTGCTTAGGTTTATTTGCCCTAAAACTGATGGTGACTCAGACCCTATTATTGTTTCAGATACTGTTTCAGCGATTGCTTTTGATGATCTAGGGTCACTTTACTGTGTGATCGGCATTTTGCTTTTATTACGACTTTTAAGTGTTTCTCACTTTTAAATTAACAACTTAACAACAATGTTGTGCTTGATTATTTTGTTTGAAAGTAATCGCTAAGTAACTGATTATTTATGGTAAAAAGGTTTTACCTTTGTTTTGATGCGGGGGTGTTGTTTGTGATCGGCTTCAAATAGTACCAAGTTAAGCAGTGAGCTTGCTCACGCTTTGTTGGTGTGTAAATAGGCAGATGAAAATAGGCTGATATGGTGTAGATCCCGATATTAGACGCATTGAAACCATGAACGTTAAAAGCTTGCTATCTCACCACAATCACTATGCTTCATTAGGCAGCCCTTGGTCAGCGAAAGCGGACAAAGTACAAAGTATCACAGGTGTCATGCTTGGGTGCTTTTTATTAGCTCACCTGCACTTTGAGTCAAGCATTCTACTGGGTAAAGAAGCGTTTTATCATGTTGTCCAGTTCCTTGAAGGTGGCATGTTCAGCAGTACCGGTCATGGCTTCCCGATTGTCACCAAAGTGTTTTCTATTTTTATTATGGCGGTGGTCATCATTCATGCGGCGGTGGCGTTGCGACGCTTTCCTGCGCAGTTGGGACAATGGCGCGCATTAAGACGCCATATGCATGGTATCAACCATAAAGATAGCCATGCTTGGTTCTGGCAACTTGTCACTGGTTTCATTCTGTTCTTCTTAGCACCGGTGCATATTTTTACCATGATCACTAACCCTGAGATTGGCCCGTATTTGTCAGCCGAGCGTGTTTATCATGCCAATGCTTGGTTGTTGTATATCCTGTTACTTCCTGCCGTGGTCATTCACGCCATGATTGGGCTTTATCGTGTCGCAGTTAAATGGGGCTTGACTCGGAATCGAGCAGGCCTGCGTAAAGTGGCCAAATTCCTGATTGTATATCTGATGGTGATCGGCTTATTGAGCCTAGTGTCGTATATCTTTATTGGTCAAGATTTGACACTACCTGTCACCCCTTATCGACCTTAAATGATTTCGCTAAGGTTAAATTAGCGATATTTGATTTAACGTGAGAGCTTTTGATCTGTCTCACGGAAATTGTTGAATATGTGAGCGACATTAGTCATTGAGTTGTACTTGAGCAGCTCAATCACTGTCTCAACCCTAGAAGGGAGGGGTTATGTCGCTGACAAAGAAAATCAATTATTTCGGTGGATGGCTGGATGTTAGTCAGAGTGTCTCAGGTGTGGTTTTGGCACTCTTTTTATGGACCCACTTAGTGCTGGTGGCGTCGATTTTGTTTGGTGCAGAGGCGATGACATTTGTCGCTAAGACCATGGAGCTTAGTTTCTTAAGTGCTGATGGTCATGGCTACCCTTGGGTTGTCTCTGTAATTGCGGTGGTGGTTGGGGTCATAACCCTAGTACACGTGTTGGCCGCGGTACATAAATTGCCATTGAATCTGCAACAGCAGCGTGCGCTACGTCAGCAGATGCAAGTGATAGCACACAGTGATACTCGGCTGTGGGTATGGCAGGCGGCCACCGGTGTGGGCATTTTGTTATTGCTGCCATTACACCTGTGGTTAATCGGTAGTGCCCCAGAGACCATAGGCCCAGTTGGCAGTGCCGATCGCATATGGAACGACGGCGTGTGGATGATTTACCTGCCTTTGCTGTTATGTGTTGAGCTCCATGCAGCTATTGGCGTCTATCGAGTCTTAATTAAATGGGGCTCAGGTACTGCGGTAAATCGTCGCCATCGAATTAGAAAGATAAAAACGATAGTGAGCTTTGTGTTTGTGTTGGTGGGCTTAGCGTCATTGCTGGCTTTTTTACCGCACGCCACATGAATTAATAGAGACAAGTGATTTATTCCTCGAAAGGAGCAAGCGTGAAACTGATATATACCGATTCGCTAGTTGTCGGTGCTGGGTTGGCCGGTTTAAGAGTTGCCATAGCCTCAAAAGAGAGAGGGCTCGACACCGTTGTGCTTTCACTTATTCCTGCAAAGCGCTCGCATTCAGCGGCGGCACAGGGTGGGATGCAGGCCAGTTTGGGTAATACGGTCAAAGGTATGGGGGATGACGAAGATGTGCATTTCCAAGATACCGTTAAAGGCTCAGATTGGGGATGCGATCAGGACGTTGCACGTATGTTTGCTCATTGTGCGCCCAAAGCGGTTCGTGAATTAGCGAACTGGGGAGTGCCTTGGACCCGCGTGACTAAAGGTCCACGTCAGGTGGTGGTTAACGCGGAAAAAGTGACCATTGAGGAAGCAGAACAAGCCCATGGTTTGATCAATGCACGCGATTTCGGTGGTACCAAGAAGTGGCGTACCTGCTATACCGCTGATGGCACTGGCCATTCACTGTTATATGCAGTGGATAACAAAGCCATTGAGATGGACATCCCGGTGCACGAGCGCGTAGAAGCATTGGCGTTGATCCATGATGGTAAGCGCTGCCACGGTGTCGTCGCACGTTGTATGATCACTGGCGAGCTCAGAGCTTATATCGCTAAGTCGACTACTATCGCAACGGGTGGCTATGGGCGCATCTATGAAGTATCAACCAATGCCATTATCTGTGAAGGTGTTGGTCAAGCCTTGGCGTTAGAAACCGGTGTGGCTAAGTTGGGGAACATGGAAGCGGTACAGTTCCACCCAACCGCAATTGTGCCAGTGGGGATTTTGACTACCGAAGGTTGCCGTGGTGATGGTGGCTTGTTACGTGATAAAGATGGTCATCGTTTCATGCCCGATTATGAGCCAGAAAAGAAAGAGTTGGCCTCTCGTGATGTGGTATCACGTCGTATGACAGAGCATATGCGCAAAGGTAAAGGCGTTGATAGCCCATATGGACCGCATTTATGGCTCGATATCACCTTACTAGGTCGTAAGCATGTTGAGACTAATTTGCGTGAAGTTAAAGAGATCTGTGAAAACTTCTTGGGTATCGACCCCGCAAAAGAGTGGATTCCGGTTAGACCTACCCAGCACTACTCTATGGGCGGTATTCGTACCGATAAAACTGGACAAAGCCCACACCTCAAAGGCCTATTTAGTGTCGGTGAAGCGGCTTGTTGGGATATGCATGGATTTAACCGCTTAGGCGGCAACTCGCTGGCTGAAACTGTTGTTGGCGGCATGATTATCGGTAAATATGTTGCCGACTTCTGTGAGAAAGAAACCTTAGAGATTGATACCGGTTTAGCCGAGAAGTTTGTTGCTAAAGTGCGCGCTGAAATCGACGGTTTGATTGAAGGTGATGGCACAGAATCAGCATTTGAAATTAAGCAGCAGATGCAGCGCATCATGATGGATTATGTGGGCATTTTCCGTAATGGTCCAGAGTTACAAAAAGCCATTGATGAGCTACAAGCATTGCTTAAGCGCTCGCGCAATCTTGGCCTTAAATGTAAGAAGCGCCATGCTAACCCTGAGCTGGTTGAAGCATTGCGAGTCACCCGGATGCTAAAAGTGGCATTAACTGTGGCATGTGGTGCTGAAGCACGTACAGAGAGCCGTGGTGCTCATGCACGTGAAGATTACCCTCAACGTAATGATCAAGAGTGGCTAAATCGCACCTTGACTAGCTGGCCTAATGAAGATGCATTAGCCCCAAGCATCAGTTATGAGCAGCTAGATGTGATGAAGATGGAGCTACCGCCAGGGTACCGTGGTTACGGCATCGATAATGCCATTGCGCATCCTGATACTGAGCGACGTGAGCAGCAGATTGCTGAGATTTTGAGTCAGTTGCCAGCAGATGCCGACAGACATCAAAAACAGCAAGCATTGATGCCGTTTGAATTACCAGAATCGTTAGTTGCAAAAAATGAGCGTTTAGCCGATGTGTTAGCGCAGCAAGAAAGTCAGCTTGGAGAGCAGAGCAAATGAGCCAGGGCCGTACGTTAACATTCAATATCTTTCGCTATGACCCGCAAGAGGCTGGTGATAAGCCTAAGATGGTCAAGTACCAGCTGGAAGAAGCCCCAGGCATGACAGTGTTTATTGCCCTCAATATGCTTCGTGAGCAACAAGATTCCTCTTTGCAGTTTGATTTTGTTTGTCGAGCTGGTATTTGTGGCAGTTGTGCCATGGTGATTAATGGTATGCCAACCTTGGCTTGCCGCACGTTGACCAGCAAATACGCCAATGGTGAGATCACCTTGATGCCGCTGCCAGGCTTTGAGTTGATTGGCGACTTGTCAGTAAATACCGGTAAGTTCATGCGTGAAATTGCCGAGCGCTTGAAGCTGTGGTTGCATCCTAATGAACAAGATAGTGATATTCATCGTTTAGAAGCACCTATGTCTCCTGAGGAGGCGGCTAAGCTGTATGAGCTAGAGCGCTGTGTAGAATGCGGTGTGTGCGTATCAGCTTGCGCCACAAAGCAAATGCGTGACACCTTCGTTGGTGCTGTTGGTTTGATGAAAATCGCTCGCTTTGAACTAGATAGTCGTGACCAACGTAGTGCAGAAGATTTCTACCATGTTATTGGTAACCAAGATGGTGTCTTTGGCTGTATGACCTTATTAGGTTGTCAGGATAACTGTCCGAAAGACTTACCCCACATGCAGCAAATCGCTTATTTGCGCCGAAAAATGGCAGTCACTTTGGTTTAAGCTAATTTGGGTTAAAACAATGCCTGCGCTGAGCAGGCATTTTTATTACGTAAAAGAAAAAGGCCACTGCAAGCAGTGGCCTTTTGATATTTGAATCAATATTGTTTAGCTCTTAGCGCGTTTCATCGCAGTAAAGAACTCATCATTGGTTTTGGTCATCGCCAGTTTGTCGATGAGGAATTCCATACCGCTAACCTCATCCATAGGATTGAGGATCTTACGCAGGATCCACATCTTCTGTAGCTCATCTGGCGTGGTCAGTTTCTCTTCGCGACGAGTGCCTGAGCGGTTAAAGTCGATGGCTGGGAATACACGCTTTTCGGCCGCTTTACGAGACAGGTGCAGTTCTTGGTTACCGGTACCTTTAAATTCTTCGTAAATTACTTCATCCATTTTCGAGCCAGTATCAACTAGCGCAGTCGCGATAATGGTTAAGCTACCGCCGTTTTCAATGTTACGTGCAGCACCAAAGAAACGCTTAGGACGGTGCAGGGCATTGGCATCAACACCACCAGTCAATACCTTGCCTGATGATGGGATAACGGTGTTATAGGCGCGGGCTAAACGGGTGATTGAGTCAAGTAGGATAACCACGTCTTTTTTGTGCTCAACCAAACGTTTGGCTTTTTCGATAACCATCTCAGCAACTTGTACGTGACGGCTTGCTGGCTCATCAAAGGTTGAAGCAATAACTTCACCTTTTACCATACGTTGCATTTCGGTGACTTCTTCAGGACGCTCATCAATGAGCAGTACCATAAGAACAACTTCTGGGTTGTTGTAAGTAATGCTTTGCGCCATGTTTTGTAGCAACAGCGTTTTACCGGCTTTTGGCGGCGCTACGATAAGGCCACGTTGACCTTTACCAATTGGTGAGCATAGGTCAAGAATTCGTGAAGTAATATCTTCTGTTGAACCATTACCACGCTCCATACGCAGACGGTCTTCAGCGTGGAGTGGGGTTAAGTTTTCAAAGAGGATTTTGGTACGAGAATTTTCAGGCTTGTCGAAGTTGACTTCGTTGACTTTTAGCAGGGCAAAATAACGTTCGCCATCTTTAGGTGGGCGGATTTTGCCAAAAATGGTATCACCGGTGCGCATGTTGAAGCGGCGAATTTGGCTTGGTGATACATAAATGTCATCAGGACCAGCAAGGTATGAACCATCGGCACTACGTAAGAAACCGAAACCATCTTGGAGAATCTCCAATACGCCGCCGCCAAAGATATCTTCGCCGCTTTTGGCGTGGGCTTTCAAGATGGCGAAAATGATGTCCTGCTTGCGAGCGCGGGCCATATTGTCGATTTTCATCTCTTGGGCTAGGGTCACTAGGTCTGAAATCGACTTGTCTTTTAATTCTGATAAATTCATCGTGGTGGGTCTTGTTTATGCGAGATAAAGCTATCGCCGAATAATAGGATAAAGTGTGTTTAGGATATTAATCGGATAGCGAGACGTGGGTTAATAACATTAATTTGGTTATTAAAGTAGCACTAACAGCGCGAGGCGTCTAGAAATTTAGTAAGCCCCGACACAATTTATTGGTAAAGCTGTGTCGGGAATCACTTTGTATTACGCTTTTAAGCGTATTTTACAGTTGAGCGTCGATAAACTCTTTAAGTTGAGTTTTTGATAACGCGCCAACTTTAGTGCCAGCAAGTTCACCTTTTTTGAAAATAAGCAAAGTTGGGATGCCACGTACGCCATATTTAGCTGGTGAAGCATTGTGTTGATCCACGTTTAGCTTAGCGATTTTCACCTTGCCTTCATATTCTTCTGCCACATCGTCTAGGATTGGGGCGATCATCTTACAAGGGCCGCACCACTCTGCCCAGAAATCCACGACTACAGGTATTTCAGAATTAATGACATCGCTTTCAAAGCTGTCATCGCTCAAGGTTATAATTTTATCGCTCATGATGTTCTCCAGTTAGGTTGCCATTGCTGGTTTGTTATTGGCTTAACCTGTATATTGGGTCTGAAATTCGCTTTTCAAGACTTTATTTTAAGTAAGCAGTTTTCAGTACAGTTTTTAATAGTCGTTATTTCAAACGATTGAGTTCCTTATTGCAACCCTAACTGGTATGCTGGCGCCTATGAGCGAAACACATTTATCAAATCAGAAGTTTGCCGACTTTTCTCTACACCCAGAGATAAAAACAGCACTTAATGAGAGCGGTTTTGAATTTTGTACACCAATTCAAGCGCTTTCCCTCCCTATTTTATTGGAAAAGAAAGACATTGCTGGTCAAGCCCAAACGGGAACCGGCAAAACTTTAGCTTTTCTAGTCGCGACATTTAACCACCTGTTGAGCACGCCGGTGCCTGAAGGGCGTCAGCTTAATCAACCCCGCGCTATTGTGATGGCGCCGACCCGTGAACTTGCTATTCAGATTGCTAAAGATGCGAAGTCATTAGCTAAACATAGTGGCTTGAAAGTGGGGGTTGTCTACGGTGGTGAAAGCTATGAAGTTCAGCGTAAAGTGCTGGACCAAGGCGTTGATGTCCTTATTGGTACCACAGGCCGTATTATCGATTATGTTCGCCAAGGCGTCATCAATCTCAACATGATTCAAGCCGTGGTATTAGATGAAGCGGATCGTATGTTCGATTTAGGCTTCATTAAAGATATTCGCTTCTTGTTTAGACGCATGCCTGATGCTAAGTCGCGTCTTAATATGCTGTTTTCAGCCACCTTGTCGATGAAGGTGCAAGAGCTGGCCTATGATCATATGAATGAACCTGAAAAGGTTGAGATCGCGCCAGATGAGAAGACATCTAAGAATATTAAAGAAGAGATCTTTTATCCTTCAATGGATGACAAGATGCGTCTTCTGCTGACCTTGATTGAAGAAGATTGGCCAGAAAAGGCGATTGTTTTCTCTAATACTAAGCACAGCTGTGAAAACCTATGGTCTTGGCTTGAGGGTGATGGTCACCGTGTCGGGCTACTGACTGGTGATGTGCCACAAAAGAAACGAATTCGTATTCTAGATCAGTTCACTAAAGGTGAGCTTGATATTCTTGTGGCGACCGATGTTGCCGCACGTGGCCTACATATCTCTGATGTATCCCATGTTTATAACTATGACCTACCAGATGACTGTGAAGATTATGTTCACCGTATCGGTCGTACTGGGCGTGCGGGTCAAAAAGGGGTATCAGTGAGTTTTGCTTGCGAAGAGTACGCACTGAATTTGCCAGCAATTGAAGAGTATATTCAGCATTCTATTCCTGTTACCGATTATGACAGAGAAGCGCTGCTGGATGATATTCCACCGCCAATTCGCATACATCGTAAGCACAATCCACGTCCTCAAGGTCGTTCGGGCGGTTCTCGTCCACCGCAGGGTAACCGTAATGCCCGTCCAAGACGTCATGACAGGACTCGCAGACATAGCTAAATGATAGACACGCAGGCAATGCCGCGCTATGCGGCAATTACATTGGGCTCAAACAGCTTTAACATGTTAGTGGCACACACAGTTGGTGGTAAGCCAACTGTGGTGGCTAAATACAAGCGAAAAGTGCGTTTGGCGCAAGGTATTGGCGACGATGGTGTGCTCAGTGATGAGGCATTTGAACGCGGTATTGACTGTTTGACTATGTTTGCACAAATGCTCGATAAAGAAGCGGTAGACCGCCAGCATGTGGCAGTGATTGCAACTGCGACTTTGCGTAATATCTCTAATGCACAAGCATTTAAAGACGCGGCGTTACCGATCTTACAGCAGCCTATTGAAGTTATTAGCGGCATGCGAGAAGCGGAACTTATCTACCAAGGCATGGCAGCAACGACCGCAGGCAGTGGTCGTCGTTTGGTGATTGATATTGGTGGTGCTAGCACTGAGTTCATTGTTGGTGATGGCAATAAGGTGTTGTTTAAACAGAGCCTGCCTATTGGCTGTGTCACGTTTAACAGTCAATTTTTCAATGAATTTCCATTTCAAGTACTGGATTTTGAAGCGGCAAATACCCAGGTGAAAACCACGCTAGGGGAGTATGCTGATGAATTACGTCGACTTGGCTGGCATGGTGTTGTTGGGGCATCAGGCAGCGTACAAGCAGTCACTGAACTGCTGAACCACCGAGGCCAGAACACCAGTATTACTGCTGAGGTATTACAACATTTACAACTGGAAATATTATCGCAAGATGATGCTTCTATGTTGGGCATTGATGGTATACATCCTGAACGAGCACCAACCTTCGCAGCAGGTGTTGCGATACTGCAAGCGTTATTTTCCCTGCTAAATATCGACAAACTTAACCTCTCTGGCGGTGCGCTACGCGAAGGTGTACTGCAAATTTTGGCTGACCGAGTTCAGCATAATTAACCAGCTATTTTGATTACCTAACGACTTAATTTTAGCTAACAAGTCAATTTCATACTGAGTAAGTGAAATTAATTTTTTGCTATTTTGCCGACCTTCTCCTTACAAAACTAGATTTATTAGTTCTTATTTAACAATACCTTGTCTTTAATTTTTGTGCCCAATTCAACTACTACAGAATAGATGATGCTAAACCTTGCTGAATATTTCTAGATATTGCAGATTGTATAAAATATATGATCAATGTTATGGTTTTGTTGCATTTGGCTATTTGTTACTCATTTACTCAAAAAATAATTCTAGCCAAGTGGGTTAAAAATCATTTATCGGGAGAGAAGGAACTATGTCTGGACGTAACGCAATAAAGCGATTTACCCCCAGTTTAGCGGCAATAGCTGTAGGTTCAGTATTAATGTTGTCTGCACCTGCGGCGCTTGCCGCCGATGGCTTAGGGATCATTAAGGGACACATCACCAATCAAGCGGGTAGTGATGTGGGTAATGCTAAGGTCATTATCAAGCATGAATCAAAAGGGATAGTAAAGGAGACCACAACTGGCGCCAATGGTAGCTTTTCGCTCAAAGGTCTCCCAATTGGTAATTACACTATCACCATTGTTAAAGATGGATTCTATCAGGTACAGGAGCAACACGTTGCCATTGCAGTGGGTAATGCGTTGACCTTCGATGTGACACTTGATCCAGAAAACAGTGACGTGGAGCGAATTTCGGTCACAGGTGCCCGTATCAGTCGTGTCGACACCTCCAGTACGACCACATCACAGGTTATTTCGATTGAGGAGCTAAATCAGTTGCCAGTCGAGCTTGATTCAACCTCTATTGCGCTATTAAGCCCAGGCGCTATTGCCGGTGATAATGGTTTTGGTGGCGTGGCTATTGGTGGCTCATCAGTTGCTGAGAATGGATACTACTTAAATGGTTTGAACATTACCGACCTGCGTAAAGGGATGGGTGATATTGACCTACCATGGGAGGCGATTGCTCAGACCGAGGTGCAAACAGGTGGTGTGTCGGCGGAATATGGCCGTTTCATTGGTGGTGTTGTCAACTTAGTGTCAAAGTCTGGCGATAATGAATGGAAATTTGGTGCCAAGGCGGAGATAGCGCCGGACTCCCTTGCGGAATCTAGTCTGCGTATGAAGGATGACGGTAGCATCGAAGAGTTATCTGACGCCTATTGGCAGGAGACAGAATATAACCTTTGGGCTTCTGGTGCGTTGATTGAGGATAAGCTGTTTTTCTATGGTCTTTGGAATCCCTTTGAAGAGGATGTGACCAGTTATGGAGAAAATCAGCTAACCGAGAAAGAGTGGAAAACTAACCGTTGGTTCACCAAAGTGGATTGGTTTATCCATGAAGATCATTCACTAGGTGTTATGGCGTTCAGTAATGAAGGTGATTATGCTGACACCGAGTACCACCGTAACGATGATGGCAGTCGTGGCGACGCTATCGGCTCAACAGAAACTACCTATGGTGGCATGGGCTGGAATGCACAATATATTGGTTACTTGACCGATGATATCACGCTGTCAGCCATGTATGGTGAGATCACCCAATCGACCAAGGATAACTCTGGTACATTAGACCAGTCGACCTACTATGATAGTCGTTCTGGCAGTTGGGAGCGTCTTGGTGACTGGGTTGGTTGGGGCTCTTCAGAAACAGAAGATAAACGCATCACTTATCGTATCGATCTTGATTGGGTGATTGGCGATCATACTCTACGTGCTGGCTATGATTATGAGCGCTTGGAGATTGCTGATTTCTATACTCCCCATGGTGAAGGCTGGTATGAGTACTATGCCGCAGGGCCTGATAATGCTTATGGCTTGGCCGAAGGCACTGAATATGCCGATTTGCGTATCTGGGGCAAGGCAAGTGAAACCGAAAATGTGCATACCGCATTATATATATCAGATACCTGGATGGTGACGGATACTGTGACTATCAATGCTGGTGTACGCTACAGCGAGTTTAGTAATACCACAGGATCGGGTGATAAATATGTTGATCTCGATGGGCAGTTTGCCCCCCGTCTAGGTGCAACATGGGATGTATTAGGTGATGGATCGAGTAAAGTCTATGCATCATATGGCCGCTACTTCCAGCCCGTCTCTCCAAATACCAACCTACGTATGGCCTCTGCTGCCTATGACTCCCATATCGTGAGTCACCTTGAAGGGGTTAACGCCGATGGCTCACCGATTCTAGGTGATGAGATTGCACGTCGGGTTGTGGCAGATGGTACGGTACCCGATGCCGACCAGCTGTTTAATAACAAAGCCGGCTCGATGTATTCCGATGAGTTTGCTTTAGGTTATCAGCAGCAGTTAACCGATGACTGGGCAGTTGGGATCCGAGGTGTATATCGCGACCTGAAGCAGTCAATTGAGGATGTCTCCTTTAACTATGGCATGAACCAGTGGATCAAGGACAATTATGATTCCTCATGGCATGCGGCTAATGGGGAAACCAGTGCCGAAGACTACTTCGTCGGCGGCTGGTTCCCAACTTTGACTAACCCTGGCATAGGTACCGAAATTTACTATGATGTCGACGGTGACGGTGTCAAGGAGACGGTCAATGTAAGCTCTGAGCAGATGGGCTTCCCACAAGCTAGCCGAACCTATAAAGCGATTGAGCTAAGTTTTAGCGGTAATGTGACGGAGGACTTTAGCATAAACGGCTCCTATACCTGGTCTAAGAGTGAGGGGAATACAGAAGGCTTAGTTCGCTCTGATAACGAGCAGGCTGATCCGGGTTGGACCACCTCATTTGATTATCCTGAGCTGATGGATAACGGAGATGGCTATCTGCCGAATGACCGCCGCCATAGTTTTAAGCTATATGGTGTGTATAACATTACCGATGATTGGAGTGTTGGCTTTAACTCCTATGTTCAGTCGGGCCGCCCAATCAATGCTTTTGGTATCCATCCAGAAGATCAGGGCTATTGTGTTGTAGCGATTGCTATCGACGGTACCTGTTACGGACGTGAGTGGTATGGCGCTTCCTCCTTCTATGCCGATGGTGAAGCGGCGCCTCGTGGCAGTATGGGACGGACCGACTGGGTCTATAACATCGATCTGAATATGTCCTATACCATGGATTTCAACGAAGCGGGTCGCCTCAACTTCAAGCTCAACGTTTATAACCTGTTTAACTTCGACGGTATTACCGGGGTAGATGAGCAGTATGAGCATGACAGTGGAGCCAAGAATATTCGTTATGGCTATCCCGATAGCTTCCAAACGCCGCGTTATGTTCGTGCCTCAGTACGTTACGATTTCTAAGGTGTGTTAAACCGTATTAGGGCCGCATCTGCGGCCCTTTTTATTTGCCTTTGTAACATTTTTTACATTTCGCATCACTTTCTTTTTAACTGAGTGGTTATGCGTAACCATCGTTTTGGATGGTTTTTATCCGCTGGCTTTTAGCGTTTATTTATAAAAGTTTTTTCTATCTCCCTGTTTTTTCATTATTGCATAGATAATCGCTTATAGCGGAATAATACGCATAGCGACTCATAAATGGTATATTGCATACAAAATAAAGTATGTGATATAAACGTTATCAACTTGTGTGAACCATGTGTTTTTTAACTGCTGTAGCCATGTGATTCACCGTTATAACAAAAAGCATATATTTGGGAGATCACCATGAAATTTAATCGAGTTGCCAAGCTAGTTAGCTTAGCGTGCGGTGGGGCAATGGCCTTTACTGCACCGGTTTCTGCTGCCGATGAAGGCGCAGACACCGTTGAGCGTATTTCTATTACCGGATCACGCATCAAGCGTGTTGATATGGAAGGTGCGTCACCTGTGACCACTATTACCGCTGAGGATATGGCGTCAGCGGGTTTTTCTACTGTAGGTGAAGCACTACGTGCATCGACACTCAACTCTTTTGGTTCTTATGGTGGTACGTCAAATAACAGTTGGTCATCTCAAGCAACGATTCAGCTAAAAGGTGCAGACCCTAGCCATACATTGACCTTGCTAGATGGCAAGCGTATGGCAAAATCACCTGTCCTAGGTGGTGGCGCGACTAACATTAACACCATTCCTACCGCTGCCATTGAGCGTATCGAAATCCTATCTGATGGTGCGTCGGCAATTTATGGTACCGATGCGATTGCAGGTGTAATTAACATTATTCTGAAGAAAGATTTTCAGGGTGTTGAATTTAAAGTACGTGCTGAAGAGCCGGATGCAGAAGGTGGCGGAGACAATCACTCTGCATCGTTTACTGGTGGTTTAAGCTCAGATATGGGTAACTTAGTGTTTACTCTTGAGCACTTCAAAAAGACAGGTATCTTATTCTCAGACCGTCCCTATACCGCAGCGCATGTGAAAGATGGTCAAGACCCGAGTGATTTCCGTAGCTGGATTGGTTTGAGCCAAACAGGTCGTACTCTTGATATGGGGCCTAACGGCGGATGGTTATACACTACGCCTTACACCAATGATCTGGACTGTAGTGAAGTTTATGGCGAAAACTTTATCGGCCCATTAACTGACAGTAAGTATCCAGGTGATACATCATGTTCGTTTGACTATACCAAAGCCGCTTATAACGATGTTGACCAAGAGCGTACATCGACATTGCTGAACTACTCTTACAACATTAACGATGATATTGAGTTAACTGCGCGCGCTTACTGGGCGTCGAATGTGACTACTGATGTTTCTGCACCTGTGCCTGGTTACATCGTGTTCGATGAGGCTATGCCTGCTTACACCACAGCTGACGGACTAGATTTACGCGCTGTGCCTGAGGGTGGCGCCATGCTATTCCGCTTCAATACCGCAGGTAACCGTGTTCGTGAGAGTACCGATAATATCTATGATTTCTTAATTGGTTTAGATGGTACAACAGATAACTTTGATTGGAATGTCTCAGCATCATATAACACTTATGATGTGTTTAAGTGGGGTACTGGCTACCAGCTAAAAGGGGCAACAACTGACTTAGTTGGTTCATGGAATGATGACACCAATAGCTTTGAAGGTTGGGACCCACGTGATCCAAACTCTGAACTACCAGGTGGTGCAACCGCAAACTCAGATGCCAAACTGACCAGCAGTACGTTTGAAATCGACGGTGGTATCAGCATGGAGTTATTTGAACTTGCTGGTGGTGCAACAGGTCTGTATTTCGGTGCTTCGTACCGTGAAGAGAAGCTAGATTCTGAAGTCGATGCACTTGATGAAGCAGGCTTGATTGTTGGTGGTAGTGGTGGTGCTGGCGGTAGCGGCGACCGTGATGTGGCTGCAGTATTCATGGAAATGGCATTCCCAGTCCTTGATAACTTAGAAGTTAACCTTGCAGCGCGCTATGATGATTACTCAGATTTTGGTGGTACATTCAACCCACAAGTCTCTGTGCGTTATAACGTATTAGAGCCGCTATTGCTTCGTGCTTCTTGGGGAACGGGTTTCCGTGCACCAACACTTGAGCAGTTAAATCAATCTACAAGTGTAGGTTATAACGACGTCACTAACTACATGAAATGCTATGAAGATGGCTTAGGTATTGATGGTTGTTCAATTGAAGATAACGTGCCAGTTTCGATAGACCGTAACGAAAACTTAGGCCCAGAAGAGTCAGAAAGTTATAACTTCGGTGTGGTTTGGGATATTACTGACAACTTCAACATGACAGTTGATTACTGGTCATTGGAAACTGAAGGTCTTATTAGTTCATTGATTAATAGTGAGCTAACTTACACTCAGGCTAAGCTTTGGGAAGCGGCTGATGCTGCAGGTCAACCTCGTCCAGATATTAGTACGGTATATCCGGGAACTTCTATCACCCAAAATGGTATCGGTAAACTAACAGCGATGACCAATGTACTACAGAACGTTGGTTTAAGTGAGCGTGAAGGTATTGATGCTAAATTTGCGGCGACGTTTGAAACTGATGTGGGTGAATTTAAACTTGGTTTAGCTTGGTCACATTACCTGAAGTATACCGACTCTATGCCACAAGGTGGTGTGCAAACTGTGTCACGTAACTGGGCTGGTACTGAAGATTACCCAGATGATCGCGTTAACTTTACCGCGAACTACTTAGTCGGTGATCATAGTCTTTACTATCAAGCGGACTACATTGATTCTCAGTCTACAACGGATAAGAATGATGACGGTTCAAGTTACTCAATTGATTCAGTGGTTTACCACACCTTGAGCTACTCGTATAGCATGCCTTGGAACAACATTATCTCTGCAGGTATTAACAACCTGACAGATGAAGAACCGAGCTTCCAAGCTAATGGTGATTATAACCGTTCAATCTATGACACCATTGGCCGTTCATATTGGGTATCGTTTACCCAGGCATTCTAATAGGTGTTTGTTGATTTAGAATCAAAAAAGGCACTCTAATGAGTGCCTTTTTAATTTCTTGAATCGATTAGTTAAGTATTTTAGCTAAGTCGATTTCTAACGAAGTTTCTGGGCGCTCAACAATGCGACCGATCTCTTCACCTTGTTGCTTAACGATGAAAGTAGGGATGCGGGTAAATTCGTATTTTGCTGCTAAGCCTTCAGGATCGGCTTTTTGACGATCAACACCGATGTAGGTGACGGTGATGTTGGGATTATTAATCTCTTCCATTATACGCATAAAGCGTGGTGTTTCACGATGGCAGTCAGGGCACCATGTGCCAATGATCACCACAATTTCAGTGGGTTCTTTTAGGTTTTTCAGCGGGGTAATCGCAGCGGTATCAACTTGATATTCTTCATAGCCTGCTGTCATTTCTTCGACTTCGGCCATCATGGTTTTGGTGTCAACTAAACCGGTTAAAATCACTTCCTGTTTCTCCTCACTGCATGTTGCCATAAAACCACCGTTTTCATCTTCAAATGCGCAACCGCTGCTCGCTAACGCATGGCTACTAAACATAAGTGCGGTGGTGGCAATAAGTGCTTTGATATTGTTGGTCATGATACTACCTCAAGTCGCAGGAATTTAGCTAGATATTGTCTATGAGCATTATCTAATGAGCACCGCAGAGGTGAAAGGGGCTTAGGCGGAGGATGTTAGCTTGATCACTGACCAATTGATTAATTAGCTATATGGCTCACAGAAAAAAATCCATGATTAATCTTGGTTTAAGCTGTGAGCAAAAATTTTTTGGTATAAAAAGCCTCCGACAATGGAGGCTTGTTATTTTTAGTGGTTAATTACTTTGCTTGTTCTTCTTGCAGCCATTGCGCTGCGCGTTTGGCGAAGTAAGTCAGAATGCCATCGGCACCGGCACGTTTGAAACACAGTAGTGACTCCATAACGATGGCTTTTTCTGCTAGCCAGCCATTTTCAATGGCGGCCATATGCATGGCATATTCACCGCTGACTTGATAGGCAAAAGTGGGCACTGCAAGTTCAGTTTTCACTCGGTGGACAATATCAAGGTAAGGCATACCTGGTTTAACCATCACCATGTCTGCTCCTTCTTGAATATCTAGCGCGACTTCATGTAATGCTTCATCACTGTTTGCAGGATCCATCTGGTAGCTATGTTTGTTGCCACCTTTTAGGTTACCTGCAGAACCGACCGCGTCTCTAAATGGGCCATAATAGTTCGATGAATACTTAGCCGAATAAGCCATAATTTGCGTGTTGACATGACCGGCTTCTTCTAGCGCTTGGCGAATGGCACCAATACGGCCGTCCATCATATCGGATGGTGCGACAATATCAGCACCCGCTTCAGCATGAGACAGTGCCTGTTTAACTAGGATTTCAGTGGTGATGTCATTGAGGATATAGCCATCGTCATCAATGATGCCGTCTTGGCCATGGGTCGTAAACGGATCCAGTGCGACATCGGTCATCACGCCCAATTCAGGAAATGCTTCTTTAAGTGCACGTACGGCACGTTGTGCTAGTGCATCAGCGTTATAAGCTTCCTCTGCCATGAGGGATTTTTTCTCTGCAGGGGTCACAGGAAATAGCGCAATCAGTGGGATACCTAACTTAACCAGCTCTTCCGCTTCTTTGAGCAGCAAGTCAATTGAATAACGCTCAACCCCAGGCATAGAGGCGACTTGCTCAGTACGGTTATTTCCCTCAAGTACAAACATTGGGTAGATGAGGTCGTTAACCGATAATTGATTTTCAGCCATGAGGCGACGGCTAAACTCATGTTTACGCATGCGGCGCATTCTGCGCTGTGGGAAAGCACTGGTGATGATATTCACATTTGACTCCTGCAATTTCCCTGTGTGGCATGGTGATCACCTTGTACCACACAGTTGGGTTGTGTTTTATTCTACTTCAGACCGAAATAATACCACTTTGTTCCGGCCTTCATTTTTAGCTTGATATAGCGCTTTATCTGCATGATCAAGGAGTAGCTGAGTATGGGCTTCATCCTCAACAACTTCAGCACAGACACCGATGCTAACGGTGAGTGAGATAGACTGATTATCCCAAGCTAATGGCTGTTCATTGATCGCTTCACGTATTGATTCAGCGACTTGAACTGCACCTTCTTGTGCTGTATTAGGTAAGATGATAGCAAACTCTTCACCACCAAAACGTGACACCAGATCCGCTGGGCGTTTTAATTTTGCTTTTAATGCTTTTGCTATCAACCTCAAACACTGATCGCCTGCCAAATGGCCGTGATTGTCATTAATTGACTTAAAGCGGTCGATATCGAGCATGAGTATGGCCATGGGGGTCTGTTGTCGTCGACTCAAACGGCCCTCTGCGAGCAAGCGTTTATCAAATGCAGCGCGATTTTTGACACCGGTTAGGCTGTCGATGGTGGTCTGCTCAGTCAGCTTTTGGTTGGCTTCATTGAGCTCTCGCAAGGCAATTTCGAGTTCCAGTGTTCTTTCTTGCACCATCTGCTCAAGCTTTTCATTGGACTGGGCTTCCATTCGCAGTGATTCTTCACGGGTAAGGCGCAAACTCTCTGCTTGCTTCAATGCTTCTTGTTGAATGCGCATTTTGGCTTTACGCTCATCGTTGTAGCGAATCGCGAGGATGGCGGCCATAAAGATAATTTCAAAACTAAGACCCATCATCAGTGGTGTTTGGTGGGCAATGGGCAGATGAATTAGTCCCAAATACATCGCTGCAGTGGTGAAGGAGCCAATAAGCAATCCAAACCAAGCTAGCGTGAACAGTTTAGCTAGCTTATGGCCTTTAAAACTCTGTATTACGGCTATAGCCATCAGTAGCACTGTGGCAATCAGTACCGTGCTGATGTAGCTAATCAAAGCCACACTGTAGTCAATAAATGGTGTGACTAAGACCATCAATGCTGCAATGGCCGCTCCCATACGGCAGATCCGCAGTAATTTCACGCCATGGTATTTGAGCTGCAGCACTTTTTCGGTAAACAATAATGCGAACATGATGGTTAATGGAATGAGCATCGGTAACATCAATTGCTGCATATAGGGCCAATCTGGCCAAATAAACCGAAACGCAAATCCATGCAAGCTTGCAACTAACAACGTGGCACTGAGCACATAGCCAGAATAGTAGCTATAGCTGAAAGAGCCGGTGGTGATCGCGATGAATAAGCTGAACAAGCCAATAGCAGTTAATGCTCCGAGTTGAAAACCATGGTAAAGCGATTGCGCTTCTGTGCGCTTGGCTAGCTCATTGGGGCTGTAGAGGTTTAGCGGTAAATCTGCACTTCCTTTGGTTTCTATTCGAATATAAAAGTTGTGCATCTGATCTGGCAGAAGCTCGAAAGGATAAAGAAAGCTGTTGTTGATAATTGGCCGCTGTGCAAACGGTAAGGTATCGCCCATGGTCAAATCGGTGACCAACTTTCCATCGACAAAATGGTGTAGCTCTATTAAATCAATATGAGGATTACCGATTGAAACAAAGCGTCTTAGCTTTTCAGACGTTGGGTTATAAAGAGTAAATTTAACCCAAAATGGTGGCATGCCGACTTTATTATTGACCTCAGGCGCGAGCTTTTGCCAGCGGCTAGAGCTTAAGCGCGTAATTTGGTTAATGGTGTGGCTGTCGGTGTCTTCTGTGAAATAGACCCAGTCAGACAGATTTAATCCGCGCTGACCGTTTTCTTGAATGGCCAAAACAGCTTCTGCACGTACGCTCTGCGTAGCGCAAAGTAAAAACGTCACGGTGAATAACAGCCAGCTTTTGAATGTCATTGTTTTAACCCAAAAAAGGCTAGGCTATTTTGATAAACTTGATCTGCAAATAATGCAGTGGGTTGTGCCCTAAGTTTTGCCACATAATCAACAATATAGGGCAAGTATTGTGGTTCATTTTTATTTGACTTAGGTTTAGGTCGCATGCTTCTAGGCAGTAAGTAAGGGCTGTCTGTTTCTATTAGTATACGATCATTTGGAATATCTGGGACGATTTGCGCAAGTTCTGTTCCGCGCCGCTCATCACACACCCAGCCGGTCACACCAATATACAAATCTTGCTCGATATACTTAAGCAGTGCCTCTCGGTGACCGGTAAAGCAATGTAATAGCGCTTTGGGTAGGTGAGGGCGGTATTCACTGAGGATGGCAATAAAATCTTGGTGCGCATCACGTTCATGCATCAGCACTGGCATATTTAGCTCACAAGCCAGTTCGAGTTGTTTGGCAAATGCATGACGCTGCTGCGGCCGCGGCGAATAATCGCGATTGTAATCAAGGCCACACTCGCCAATAGCCTTAACTTGCTGAGTAAGCGCCAGTGTCCGAATAGCCTCTGATGACTGCTCATCCCACTCTTTAGCATGGTGAGGATGAATTCCTGCGGTGGTGTACAATTGATTTGGATAGCAGAGACAGACTTGCTGAGCCTGTTGGCTCTCATCGATATTGCTACCAATGACGATAAGCGGCGATACATGGTGCAGTAACGCCCGGTTAATTACACCATCAAGATCTTTTTCAAGGGTGCTGCCAATGAGATTGACAGCGATATCCATGTATTGCGGCATTACTTGATACGTTTGACTTTCATAGTGGCATTTTTATGTTCAACACCTAAAAAGTATGAGCCAAAAGAGCCTTTTTTAATGGTGACCTGTTCGCCAGCTTTTAACTTATAACGTTTGCTGTCAGATTGTTTCCAAACCTGGCCATTTTCAAAAGTGACTTTAAGTGCGCCATAAGGGTCTTTGGCAACGCTTTTGATAACCAGCTGGATCTGTTCTACTTCCTCTGAGTTGGCTTTTTTTACATTACCAAAGCTCTCTTCTGCGCTGACTGTGGCCACTACAGGCGTTGAAGTTTGGACTGTAGATTGTGTGGTTACAGCTGATGTGGCTTGGTTATAAGATTGCGGTGACTGAGCGATGTTAGCTGCCAAATTATCATAACAAATCAGTCTATCTAACTTGTCATTGAGCTGGGCGCATTTGGCTAAGTCTTGCTCAAGCCCTGCGTGGGCTTGAGCAACAAGAAGTGATGATGCAGCGATACAAAATAGACGCAATGGCTTAACTAAGCGCATAAAAAAGTTCCTTTTATTTTATTATTTGAGCGCCAATTGAATCTCTACATAATGAGGTTATTGGTCAGGAATATCCTGTTGCTCTTCGTTTTCATCGTCCTTTTTACTGTAGAAACGAGCAGCAATCAATCCCCCTTCAAATAATATCAACATGGGCACGGCTAACATTGTTTGCGAAATGATATCTGGTGGAGTCAACATCATACCAACAACGAAGGCACCAACAATGATGTAAGGACGCTTAGCCTTGAGGTCTTCCGGTGTGGTAACTCCCGCCCAACACAGTAATATCACTGCAATAGGGATTTCAAAAGCAAGACCAAATGCGAAAAACAGTTTTAGTACAAAGCTTAAATAGCTGCTGATATCGGTGGCGACTTCGACCCCATCTGGTGCGACGCTGGTGAAGAAACCAAATACCACTGGGAATACGATGTAGTAGGTAAAAGCGATACCGAGATAAAACAGTAATGTGCTACTGGCAAGCAGAGGCATCATCAAACGTTTTTCATGTTTATATAGGCCCGGTGCGATAAACGACCAGATTTGATATAGCACGTAGGGGATGGCAATAAAGAATGCCAATACTAATGTCAGTTTAAACGGAGCAAAAAACGGCGCCGCAACATCGGTTGCGATCATGCTGCTGGTTTCAGGCAGAGCCTGCATTAGCGGCGTGGCCATATAGTGATAGATGTCATTTGCCCAATAGACAAGACAGATAAAAACAAAAAGCACACTTCCTATTGCTCTAAGCAAACGATTGCGGAGCTCTAGCAAGTGGCTAATTAATGGCTGCTGTTGCGACATAATTACCCGTTAGGTTTATCAGAGTTAGCGCTCTGTTTCGTTGGCGCGGCCTGAGCGGGTTGAGAGTCGTCACTGGCTTTTTTGTCGCCATTGGCTACGTCTTCGACCTGATAGGGGCGATTCACAGATTGAGCTGCTTCTTTTAATTGATCGATTGAATCCTGTAACTCAGGAGAAAGATTTTTGAGTCCTTGACTCTCAGCCTTTTTTAAATCTGAGTGCAGTTGCTCGATTTTAAGCTCCTGCTCAAGCTCATCTTTTACCGAGTTCGCCATGCGTTTCATGGCGCGGATCCAGCCCGTAATTGAGCGCACTGCAACCGGTAGTCTTTCAGGGCCAAGTACGACTAGCCCCAAAATACCGATCAACAGTAGCTCCATAAAGCCGATACCGTCGAACATAAGGGGTTACGCCTGTTCTTTATCCTTGGACTCAGTTTTTTTCTGCTCTGTTTGAGCAGTTTTCTCTGCGCTAGTGTCTTCGATAGCTTTTTTCTCTTCATCAGAAGACATGGCATTCTTAAAACCTTTAACCGCGCCGCCTAGGTCACCACCTAGAGAGCGTAACTTCTTTGTTCCAAAAAGTAATACTACGATTAAAGCAATAATCAGAAGTTGCCAAATACTAATGCCACCCATGAAACGATCCTCATTAATTTGATACTGGTCCTATTATGAACCTTTGGTTATTTAGTGCTAGCTAAAATTTGCGATTCTTTGGCCTAGATCTCCATCCGAGCATCCACAGAACGACTCCAAGACCACCTGCGCCATAAGAGGCCACTAGTGTAACTTGTTGGCTAAACAAAATAGTGGCGCAGATCACTAAAACAGCTGATGTGAGCAAAAGGTAGTTACTTTTATGCGCTTTTTGCTGTTGTTTAAGATATCGATCAAGCAATTGGTTTTGTGAATTGATGAAATTTTTACCAACCTTAAGGTTGTCGTACACCAACTCAGGGATTTCCGGTAATTTGTCGGCCCAATACGGCAGTTCTTTTTTGATTTTACCTGCCATCGCTTTCGGACCGACTTGCTCGGCCATCCATTGTTCTAAAAATGGTTTAGCGGTTTGCCACAGGTCGAGCTGCGGATATAGCTGACGACCTAGACCTTCAATGTATAGCAAGGTTTTTTCAAGTAACACCAACTGGGGTTGTACCACCATGTCAAACCGTCTAGCGGTTCTAAACAGCTCAAGTAGCACGTGACCAAAGGAGATTTCATCCAGCGGCTTGTTAAACATTGGCTCACAGACCACTTTTACGGCTTGTTCAAATGCGCCGACATCGGTATCTGGCGAGACCCAACCTGATTCAATATAGAGTTGCGCGATTCGGCGATAATCTCGATTGAAAAATGCCAAAAAGTTCTCGGCAAGATAACGTTTATCTTCTTCGGTAAGCGTACCCATGATGCCGCAATCAAGGCCGATGTAATATGGGTCATTGGGATGTTCGCGACTGACAAAAATATTGCCGGGATGCATGTCGGCATGGAAGAAGTTATCTCTAAATACTTGGGTAAAGAATAACTCTACACCACGCTCAGCCAGCAGTTTCAAGTTAGTACCTTGAGCTTCAAGCGCTGCCCGATCAGAGACCGGAATACCTTCTACTCGCTCCATCACGATTAAGCGGGTAAAACATAAATCTTCGTACATATAGGGGATGTATAACGCCCCTGAGTCAATAAAGTTATTGCGCAGCTTGATGGCGTTCAACGCTTCCAGTTTTAGATTAAGCTCGCCTTCAATGGTGGTGCGATAGTCTTCAACCACTTCTGCAGGACGTAATCGGTTGCCTTGGCCAAGTAGCATTTCTAAAAAGTCCGCCGCTTGGGACATCAACTGCAGATCGGCGTGGACTTTCTCTTCGACATTAGGGCGCAATACTTTAAGTACAACGGCTTTGCCGTTCGATTTGAGCGTTGCTGTGTGCACCTGTGAAATTGACGCGGAAGCTAATGGCACATCATCAAAGTCTTCGAAATAAGTATCGATATCGGTGCCGAGCTCTGCCTCAATCATACTGCGTGCAATCGCGGTATCAAATGGTGGCACTCGGTCTTGAAGCATCGCCAACTCTTCAGCCCATTCATCGCTAAGGAGATCGCGGCGGGTGGATAGCATCTGTCCAAACTTAATATAGACAGGCCCAAGCTCTTGCATTGCCAGCTTGAGTCGTTCGCCGCCGACTTTGTCTTTATGTTTGTTACTTAGCCAGAAAAAACAGCCGCGCAGAAGTTTGAAGTACCAAGGTTTGAGCTTTGAAGGAATAATGTCGTCTAAGCCATATTGAAGCGCTATTTTGACGACCTGATAAGCACGCTTGATACTAGTGGTGGGCATGGCGAGTATTATGTCCTATTCGTTAACCTTAGTATTCGTTGTTCTATGGCATCGACATCTGCCACAAGCTCATCGATTCTATCATCTAAATGGATAAATTCGAGCTTATGAGGTGCAAGACCATACTCTTCGGTTGTTAATTGGCCGACATGGTCGC
This sequence comes from Shewanella waksmanii, assembly GCF_043643685.1. Taxonomy (GTDB): domain Bacteria; phylum Pseudomonadota; class Gammaproteobacteria; order Enterobacterales; family Shewanellaceae; genus Shewanella; species Shewanella waksmanii_A. The sequence goes on along the minus strand of NZ_JBHZSN010000003.1, from coordinate 352,407 downwards.
GACTTTTAAGCAACACTTTGATGAGGCCTTGCTTTGCTTGCATCAAGCCTTGCTGCAACATATGCGTGGGCGCATCACCAAGATATTTGGACAAAGGTTCTGCAAAGTCAATGTCAACGTTCTGCATAAAGTGACTGAAGGTTTGCAATAAATTGAGATCGCCTTCCAGCCGCAGTTTATCTTGCTTGATCAATTCGGTGAGGTTATCACCTTCAGTGAGCTGATACAGGGTGGTGAGGTCGGCATAAACCGTGGTGGTCACGTCACCTTGATATTGGCTGTAGACTTGGATTTTCTTAGAAAAAATAAGGTAGATTGGCCAGTCCAATTGACTCAGCTGCAAGCAAAGGACTTTGCCATGAAGCGTATGCAGCTTGGCATAGGCTTCATGGGATTGGGTTAATACTTTATCGAGTGCGGTTTCGATGGCGCCGCAGATAAACAGAGATATATCGCGTTTCATAGATAACCCAATCGTGACGCTCAATTTAGAACTTGTAGCCTTTATGCAATGCGACAATACCATCAGTCATATTGGTGTAGTCAACTTGTTCGAAGCCAGCTTCTTCCATCATGCCCTTTAATGTTTCTTGATCAGGGTGCATACGGATAGATTCTGCCAAATACTCATAGCTGTCGGCATCTTGGGTGATAAGTGAGCCCATTTTTGGCAGTACTTTAAAGCTGTACATGTCATACACTTTGCGCATGACTTCGTGTTGAGGCTTAGAGAATTCTAGAATCAGCAGTTTGCCACCAGGCTTGAGTACCCGAAGCATTGAGCGGATAGCCGCATCTTTATCAGTGACGTTACGCAAGCCAAATGCGATGGTGATAATGTCGAAATGGTTGTCAGGAAACGGCAGCGCCTCAGCGTTAGCTTGCACGTAGTTAACGTTGCCAACCACGCCTTTGTTACGTAGCTTTTCTCTGCCAACTTTCAACATAGAGTCATTGATGTCAGCTAAAATTACTTCGCCTTTCGGCCCGACTAAATGCGAAAACTTAGCGGTTAAATCACCTGTACCACCGGCAAGGTCCAGCACCTTCATGCCTGGGCGAGCGCCAGCGCTTTCGATGGTAAAGCGTTTCCATATACGGTGAATACCAAATGACATCACGTCATTCATAATGTCGTATTTTGCAGCGACAGAATGAAATACGTCAGCAACCAGATCGGCTTTCTGCTCAGTGTCGACAGTTTTATAACCAAAATGCGTACTGTTTTGTGGACCCTCAGACATCTATGTATTCCTGTATATGGCAAATGTAGCAGCGAGTGTATGTGATTGATACAATCGACTGAATCTCTTGTCGGTCACATTGTGATCGAAGTTAATAAAATGCTTAACTAGATTGAAAAAATGCGGCTTTGCGCAGAGTTTCAAAATTTTGGACTGCGCATTACATCATAGAAACGTGATAAAGCCAATCTCGTTAATCGAGAACTGTTGTTTAGCCTAAATATTGGCAGGCTTGTCTGCCTTGAATGTAGGCATAAATCAACTCGCTCATACTTTGCCCGACTTCTTTATACCCTGCTTCAACTCCCGCCACATGGCATTTCGGCGCTGCTTCGGCAAGGTGTAAGTAATGGGCACTGGTTTCATTGGCTACCCGATAGACGTACCGCAGTGCATCCATCAGCGGGATGCCAGCAGCAGTGGATGCACTACTTGGCATCTTACTGATGGCATCGACATCCAGCTCAATCGCCACAGGTAACTGAGTGCTGTTAAGTTTGCCAACGACCTCATCTATTGCATGGTTTAAACTGACTTCTTGTCTAATCCAAATTGACTGCAATGAGTGCCAACTTCCCCCAAATGCTTCAAGCTGAGCAAAAGTGGCTTCACTATTTTTCAGCTCATGCAGCCCAAGTACATGATAGAAACCTAGTGCTCCTGAGGCGGCAGCATAACTAAAACCATTACCACTATGACGACCTTCCCGTGGACGAAAGTCAGAGTGGGGATCGAGGTTAACCGCCGCAACTTTCTTACCACAGGCTTGTTTTGCTGCCGTCAGCAGTCCGTAAGCATTATTATGACCGCCGCCAATGATGATGGGCTCTAATCCGGCCTCAAAAACCGGCGTTACCGCATTGATCACTAGCTCATCTAGTTTCTCTACTTCATTACGTAAACTGGCAGTGGTTAGATCACTCTCACTGGCAATTGCAGTGGTGTCTAACTGCCCGGCTACAAGAAGTTGCTCGCCGCTAAGAAAGCGATTGGATTGCAAATTGAGTAACTGTGCCATGGTGGCATTAAAGGCGTCATCAGCGCCACCACGACCTAAGTTGGCTCTGGGGCCGATATCCTCGCCAATACCAATAATGACAAATCGTACCCCCTGATTTTTAGCCTGTTGTAGCTCAGCGACATATTGGTCTGCTGTCGAGATTGGATCTGCAAAAGCTTGCAAGGTTTGTCCAAGTTTTTGCTCTCCGGCTCTTGGACTGAGTAGCGTCGTAATTTCAGTGTCGGTAAAGGGCAAAAATAGTGGCATAAGTACTCTGTTTTCTTATTAGCATTAGTGGGCATATTGTGACTTATAGCACTATGGCCATGCAATTCATTTAAAGTTTGGCGCTAAAAACTAATCTATTTTGCTGTAATTACTATGTTTTTTATTCTGGTAACTTTTTAATCATGTTATTATTAGCGCTTCATTGGAAGAACAATAATAAGAGGAAAGGATGCACCGATTTTTTGCATTGCTGTTGTTAGTCACTGGCTTAAGCGTCAACGCTAAGCCGCTCCCCGTCGAAGCTTTTGGTTTATTGCCCCAGTCTGAGCAAGTTAAATTATCTCCAAGCGGAAATAAATTTGCTTTTATACTTCATAATGAAGGTAATAGTTACCTCGGTGTAAAGGCTGTGGGTAAGCAGGGAGTCGATTATGTGGTATCGACTGACAATCAAAAATTTAAGATGGATTGGTATGTTTGGGCCAATGACGAAACCTTATTGGTTAGCTCTAATTATCCGATTGATAGGCGAGGAATGAAATATTCTGAGTCACGATTATTAAAGGTCGATCTTAATGAGCCCAGTGATATTCGTTCAGTACTTAAATTAAGAGAACGCGAACATCGTCCCCAATTCCAAGACACTATTGTTGATATTTTGCCGGATGAGCCAGATTACATTTTGATGGCGCTTGATCTTAAGGTGGCAAACCAGCCTGATGTTTACAAAGTGAATTTGAATTCCAGACTTAAACGTAAGCTGATTCAAAAAGGCCGCAGTGGTATTCACAGCTGGCTGACAGATCAACAACATAGACTCAGACTCGGTTATGGTATCGACGACACCAAAGTGTTTTTTCGTCTCTATGATATCGATAACAAGGAGTGGCGTAGAATCTGGGAATATGAATTATTTGATAACCCAGATATTACCCCGCTAGGCTTTGGTGTTGACCCTAATACCTTGTATATTCGCTCGCTGCATAATGGCCGCTACGCCATCTTTACCGTTGACTTGGCTAAGGCCGATTTACCGCGAAAATTGGTTTATGCCGATGACAATTATGATGTTGAAGGCGCGTTGATTTATTCGAAGGTTAGCAAAGATGTTATTGGTGTTCACCATGGTGAAGCCGCTAACGGTAAAGTGTTTTTTGATGAAAAATATGCACGCTTTCAAAAGGCCTTAAATAAGGCGATTCCCGATGCTTACAACAATATCATGAGCTTAAGTGCTGATGAAAATCGTTATATCCTGTATACCAGTAATCCTACATCACCAGGCACCTATTACTTAGGTGACCGCAAAGCGAAAGGTCTCGATTACATTCTTGATGAATATCCATTGTTAGTTGAGCAACCGCTGTCAGATAAGCAAAAAGTGGTGTTTAAGGCCCGAGATGGTCTTGAGCTCGAAGCCTACGTCACGCTGCCGCCGAGCAATGTTGAAGCGAAAAAGTCAGCATTGGTGATTCCCCATGGTGGCCCGATGGTGAGAAACTACGGCGGCTTTGATTGGTTCAGTCAGTTCTTCGCCAGTCGCGGTTATACTGTGATTGAACCTAACTTTCGTGGCTCATCGGGTTATGGTTTTGAGTTTGAAATGGCATCGATTCAGCAGTGGGGCGGGGCGATGCAGCACGACCTTGCTGATGCGGCATTCTGGCTAGCAGAGCATTACCCCATTGATAAAGATAAGATCTGTATTCTTGGGGCGAGTTACGGTGGCTATGCCGCCATGCAAGCAGCGGTGACCCAACAACAACCGTTTAAATGTGCAGCCAGCTTTGCAGGGGTGTCCGATTTGGAGCATATTGTGCGTAAAGCGCGCAGATTCACTAATTACGAAGTGGTTAAAAAGCAGTTAGGCGATGACTCTGATAAATTAGAACAGCAATCCCCGATTAACTTCGCTAAGCAAGTCAATATTCCTATGCTGTTAATTCATGGCGATAAAGATAGAATCGTGGATGTTTACCATAGCCGTGAAATGTTTGATGAGCTTAGTGATTATGACAAAGAGGTTGAATACCTCGAGCTTGAAAATGGCAATCACTATTTAGAAATAGAGCAAAATCGAATGGCCACCTTGAAAGCGTTTGAAGCGTTTTTGAGTAAACACTTATAAGCCAAAAACGTAGCTAAATAGTAGACACAGCTAAACAGTAGACACAGCTAAGCCGGCAAAGAGTGTTCGGCTGACAAACAAAAAAAGGATGACAAGGGGCAATCCCATGGTCATCCTTTTTTGATTAAAGCTATGATATTAATCGATATCTAACGGTTCTTGCGACAGGATAATGCCGGTGTTGTCTGCATAGACATAGTCGAGTGGTAGGAAGGTCACGCCACCAAAGTTAACCGGAATTTCCAACTCACCAATACCATGGCCATCCGCGCCAACGGGAATAGAGGCGAGCGCCTGAATGCCAATATCGCAATCTTCAAGGGCATCCACATCACGAACAGTACCGTAAACGATGATACCTTCCCAGTTATTATTGACTGCTAATTCTGCTAGGGATGCATCAATTAAAGCACGGCGCAAAGAACCCCCACCATCAATGAGCAGAACACGTCCCTCACCATCTTGCTCAAGCACATCAGCAATCAGTCCGTTATCTTCGTGACATTTGATTGTGCTAATCGAACCACCAAAAGAGCAACAACCACCGAAATTACTGAACATAGGTTCAACCACATCGACTGAATCTAAATTGTCGTCGCAAAGTTGTGAGGTGTTGTATTCCATAAGTCATACTCCTATTGAAAGGCAATCTACTGAGATTTCGCAGTATTTCTCTAATACCTGCCAGTATATAAGCGTTTAATAAAAAGAAAAGTGTTATCAATCACGCTATCGCTTATCTGCTGCTTGTTTCCGCTGTATGTTGTTAACTTTTACCTATTGGTGTTTAAATGGGCAAAAAACATGATTCAGGTCATTAAATCACGTATTTTAATTACAACTTAGTTGTTCATTTGTTAGAATGGTTACAGTCTTGAATTAACTTACTCGCTTTAGGGGCACGGATCCCCCAGTTAGCTTAAGGATGGCAGAGGGCCTCGAAAAAGGTGCCTTATGGAAGCTTCAACGATTGAACTTATTGGTTATTCAGCATCAGTGATGGTGGCGATATCATTAATGATGAAAGATATCATCTGGTTACGCTGCTTAAACTTCACCGGATGTACATTATTTGTTATCTACGGCGTGTACATTTCAGCCTGGCCTGTCGCAGGTATGAATGCCTTCGTAGCCTGTATCAATGTTTACCATCTCATTAAGCTTTATCGCGAGCGCTCAGCCAAAGCCGTCGCTACGGCATAACCTGTGTCATAAAACTTTAGGCTGGCTGTCACCGAGGCGTCACGGTCACTTTTTAGGCTCTCAACTGTTAATAATATTAGTTGAGAGCCTTTTATGTTTGAGTCTGTCGCCAAAATTGATAGACACTTATATTGTCAGATCACCCGAGCAGGGTTGCAATATCAGTTGCGCCCCATCGCGAAGCGATTGTCGGCATCGGGAGATGGGCCTCTTTATCTATACTGCAGCACCTTGTTATTGATGGTTAGCTACCATGGAGAGGTGTTTTTTAGCTTAGCGTTATTGGCTTTTCTGCTGGAACTTCCGCTGTACTTCTTGCTTAAAAATAGCATCAGACGCGTGCGGCCTTGCCACTCTGTTTTGGTGGGCATCTCTGCTCATGCGGAGTTTGAACCGTCGGATAAATTTAGTCTGCCTTCCGGTCATACCGGCGCTGCGTTTGTGATGGCGACAGCAGTATTCGTTGTTTACCCCGATTGGAGTTTGCTGGCCTTTGTTTGGGCCAGTGCCATTGGCGTGTCGCGGATCATTTTAGGGGTGCATTACCCACTCGATATTATTGCAGGCGCGCTACTGGGTAGCTGTAGCGTGTACTTTGCCATTCCCTTTTTAGCCTTATAGTAGGATCTTAATTATGCGGATATTGTACGGTGTGCAAGGGACTGGCAATGGTCACCTTAGCCGCGCTAGAGTCATGGCAAAAGCGTTAAAGAAATATCATGTGAATGTCGATTTCTTCTTTTCTGGTCGTCAGGCTTCGCAGTTTTTTGATATGCAATGTTTTGGTGATTATACCGTGCAGTCTGGATTGACGTTCGTGACTCACCACGGCCGAGTTAGCGTGCCGCAAACGGCGATGCAAAATTCACTACTGGGTTTGATGCAGGACGTACGTCGTTTGGATTTGAGTGACTATGATTTAGTATTGAATGACTTTGAGCCAGTAACAGCATGGGCGGCCAAACGCCAAGGGATCCCATCTATTGGGGTTAGCCATCAGGCGGCGCTGAAGTTTGATGTGCCCAAAGTGGGTGATAATTGGTTTAATGATATGTTGCTTAACTATTTTGCCCCAGTGGATATTGCTTTAGGTTGTCACTGGCACCACTTTGGCTTTCCTATATTGCCGCCGTTTGTCGAAGTCGATTCGAGTGTTAGTCACTGCCTGCATAAAATCATCGTTTATTTACCCTTTGAAGCCGCCGATGACATTATCGAGTTCCTGTCGCCATTCGATGATTACCAATTTGCCGTATTCCATGGCAGTAGACCCAGCAAAGCGATCCCCCCCCATGTTCAATGGTCAGGGTTTAATCGTGAGGGTTTTAAGCAAAAGCTTGCCCAATGTGGTGGGGTGATCAGTAGTGCGGGGTTCGAGCTAGCCAGTGAAGCTCTCACTTTAGGGAAAAAGTTGTTAGTGAAGCCTTTGCATGGCCAGTTTGAACAGCTTTCTAATGTTGCCGCCTTAGAGTTGCTTGGCGCGGCTGACAGTATGACAAGTCTTGATGGGCAAGCATTACGCCGCTGGCTCAAATCGCCAATGCCTGCTCCAATCGCTTATCCGCAAGTGGGCGATGCGTTGGTGCCTTGGCTATTAGCCGGGCGCTGGCATGATAGCCAAGAGTTATGCGATAGCCTGTGGGGGCAAATGGATTTACCCGAAAGTTGGCGTAAGAAAAGTCCGTAGTGGGTCGTGCTGATAACAAGTTAAAAAATCAACCTCGCCAGTAGGTTATCTTGGTCGCCGCTAAATTGACCAAATGTTATTCTTCCAATAGACTGATATCTTTCAAGTATTCGCTTGAACTATAAGGAGATAGCATGGGCTCGCAGGGCAACGGCAAGCGGAAACGGTTTACCATTCGGTTTACCGTGGTGGGGATATTTGTATTGGCGACGGTGGTGACTGCCGCAATAGCGATTGGATTACAATATTTCTTTTCTCACAAAATGGCCACCGAGTCGGCGCTGAAACACTATAAACAAGCAGCCGACAGCACCAGTCAGTACATCGCTCAAATCGACATTCAAGCCAACAATGTGGCAAAGTTACTCGCCAGCGTCGACAATCTCGTGGTAGAGGGGGAATTCAACCCAGACGCCTATGATACTTTTGCCGAAGTCATGCTGATTAACCCGCTGTTTTATGCCATCTATATTGGATTATCCAATGGCGATTTTCACGAGTTAATTAACTTAGATGCTCATCCTGTTGTGCGCTCGCAATTACAAGCTTCCCATCTTGATCGCTGGGTAGTGATCAGTGTTAGTGAACAAAACGGTGAACGCATTCAGCGTTACCAGTACTTTGATGCTGAATTTAACCAGCGAACAAGTCATCAGCGTGTGACCGAATATGACTCGCGATTACGACCTTGGTTTAGCCAAGCTGAGCGGCATCAAGTCAATAAAACTGAGCCTTATTTGTTTCAGAATTTACAGGCGCCCGGGCAAACTTACTCGATAAAATTGCCTGAATCCGGCGCCGTATTAGCGGTTGATATCGCCTTATCCACCTTAAGTGATTATCTGATCTCTCAAGGGGACCAAAGTGAAAGAGAAAGTTACCTGTACAAACCAACTGGCGAGCTGATTGCCGCTAATAGGCAGCCGCAGCTGAATGCGGTATTACCGTCCAGTGAGCCACTTAAGTTGTCCGCAGAGCAGCAGGCGTTAGTAGCCAGTGCAGGTGAATTAATGGTGTCGAATGAGAACGACTGGGCACCCATTGATTTCACTATTTCAGGCGAGCCTCAGGGCTACAGTATTGATTTACTTAAAATGATTGCCGAGATGACAGGGCTGCAGTTTCGCTTTGTTAATGGCTATACCTGGAATGAGCTGGTAGATAGTTACATGCTGGAAGAGCTCGATATGCTGCATTCGATAATGTTAACTGACAAGAATGAAAGCTTAGGCGAGTTTAGTCAGCCCTTTTTAAATCTTCATTATGCGGTGGTTACCGTAGCTAATCAGCCTGACGTGACCCATCTATCGCAATTAAATGGCAAACAACTGGCGATTCCTCGGGGCTGGTCAGTGATTCAAGTGATTAAGCAAGCCTTTCCTGAGATTGAGATCGTTGAGATGGACTCAACTCAAGCAATATTGATTGCCGTTGAAAGCGGGCAGGTATTTGCTGCGTTGGATAACAGTATTATTTTGCACTATACCGCGCAAAGTTACTTTATCAATAACTTGAAATACCACGAGCGCATCAGCTTTGGTGACGCTGATGTACCGACGGGGCTCTACATGGTGATGCAGGGCAAGAATACCCCGCTGATCCCCATCATTAATGCTGCACTTGCCAATATTAATGAGCAACAACGTAAGGTGCTGGCCGACAAATGGTTTGCCAAAGGTGAGCAAAATAGCTTTAAACCTCAAGGCACCGTGCCCTATGCCGAACTAATTGCGATAGCAGACGATCCAACTCAACAAAACCAGTTGTTACCTATTGAGCTCAATGGTGTGGCGAGTTTCGTTTATGTCACCTCTTTTGGCGCAGAGCAAAATGGTGATAAGTATGCGGTGGTGGTACCTGCTGAGACCTTATTTGCCTCCAGTAATGACAAAATTAGTACGTCGATACTTATCACGATAGGTTGCCTGTTTGTGGTTATGCCAATCTCTTGGCTATTTGCTTCGCCGATCATTCGGCCGATTAAGGCATTAGCGCTGGAAAACGAAAAAATTAAGCATCGTCGTTATCGAAGCGTTGAGCATATTGAAACCAATATTGCCGAAATTGATGAGTTAGCGGGATCGATGGTGGCCATGTCGTCATCGATTGAGCAGTACGAGGCGGACCAAAAAGAGTTGATGGAAGCTTTTATTCGTTTAATTGCCCAAGCTATTGATGATAAGTCGCCCTACACCGCAGGTCATTGTAATCGTGTACCTGAGCTCGGCTTAATGTTAGTGCAAGCAGCGTCTAATAGTGAAGCAGCGCCGTTTAAAGACTTTAAAATCAGCTGTGAAGATGAGCAGCGCGAGTTTCGCATCGCCGCTTGGTTACATGACTGCGGCAAGATCACCACCCCTGAACATATTGTTGATAAAGGCAGTAAGCTTGAGGCCATCTACAATCGAATCCACGAGGTGAGAATGCGCTTTGAGGTGTTAAGGCGTGATGCCTACATTGACTACCTAGAGCAAGTGGCTGCATCGCCCACTGAAGAAGCCACGCTCAAACAGAAATTACAGCAACGCTATCAGCAATTAACAGAGGACTTTGAGTTTATCGCCAATGCCAATGTTGGCGGTGAGTTTATGAGCCAAGCACACATCGATAAGCTGCATCAATTGGCGCAGCAAACTTGGCAACGACATTTTGATGATAGATTAGGTTTATCACCGGTTGAGGAGCTACGTTACTCACAGGGCGATGTCACTTTACCGGTGACAGAGTCGCTGCTAAGCAACAAGCCAGAGCATATTATTAAGCGTGATTTCCCGGTTGAGTTTGATGAAAAGTTTGGCATCAAAATGACCATTCCTGAGCATCTCTATAACCAAGGCGAGTTGCATAATTTGGCGATATCGCGGGGAACATTAACGGCTGAAGATCGCTTTAAAATTAACGAACACATCACCAGTACCATCAAAATGCTGGAAAACTTACCGTTTCCGCCTGAGCTTGCGCGCGTTCCGCGTTATGCATCTACCCACCATGAGACATTAAAAGGCACTGGTTATCCGCGTAAACTGTCGGCTGAAGATTTATCGGTGCCAGAGCGTGTATTGGTGGTGGCTGATATTTTTGAAGCGCTAACGGCCGCTGATAGACCTTATAAAAAGGCCAAACCGATCAGTGTCGCGGTGGATATTTTGCATAAGATGGCACTCGATCAGCATCTTGATATGGACCTATTCAAGCTGTTTTTAACCAGTGGTATTTATCTTGAGTATGCCCATAAATTCCTCGATGCCAAGCAAATTGATCATGTGGACATCGACAAGTATTTGCAGCCAGAACCTGAGGTTAAAATTGCATAAGTGGTTTTATCGTTTGGTATGGTTTGCTGGTGGCCTGCATGGGTCACTATTGCCTGCAGCAAGGTTTTGCCGCCAGTTGGGGTTATCCACAGTCTGTAGAATTTCGCTTCCAGCGGGGGGTGTGCAGGTACTACTTCGGGACGCCTATTTGTTTTCAAGAGAATCCATCCATGGCCGCTTAACGAAAACATCTGATGTGAAGGGATTCACAAATGCCGCGGTGACATGGATGTCAAAGAGCGGCCATGCTGTCGATACCCTCAGCCGCACCTGCACTGGATGATTAACTTTCTTCGATTGAACTTTTGTACGTAACCATGAGCCAGTTCAAACAGAGCTAAGTAGCTTCGACATAGGGAGCGGCTTTCTAATGAATTAAGCTTATTCTGACTCAATAATTTTCCTTCATTAGGAATAATTGCCTGCGGCAGGCTTGTGTGCAGATACTGCTTCGGGACGCCTATTTGTTTTCAAAAGAATCCATCCATGGCCGCTTAGTGAATACATCTGATGTGAAGGGATTCACAAATGCCGCGGTGACATGGATGTCAAAGAGCGGCCATGCTGTCGAAAGCCTCAGCCGCACCTGCACTGGGTTACTTGTCTCTTCGATTTAGCTTCATTTGCCATTCAAGACTTATTGCCTAGTACGGTGGATTAATCATAGTTTGATAGGCGTAGCAGGAATTTGGTGCCTCCCGGGGGATGTATTAGAAGGTGGTGGCCTTCATTGGTCACTATTGCCTGCAGCCGGCTTATGTGCAGATGCTATATCGGGGCGCTACAAGCACATCCCTGTGCGCTCGACGACTGCATCTGATGTGAAAGGATTCCCAAATGCCGCGGTGACATGGATGTCAAAGAGCGGCCATGCCACCAACGCCCTCAGTCGCATCTACACTGGATGATTAACTTTCTTCGATTGAACTTTTGTACGTAACAATGAGCCAGTTCAAACAGAGCTAAGTAGCTTCGACATTGGGAGCGGCTTTCTAATGAACTAAGCTTACTCTGACTCAATAATTTTCCTTCGATTTAGCCTGTGCTCTATAGATAGTCCATTTTAGGTCGAGTCAGTTGCTCGAAGTCGGGCTCTTGGAACTATAGGTTATGTCCAGTGCTGCTTTTGATAAAACCTTGTCTATGGCGCTTGTGGCGGCGATGGCCTCTATACCTTTTTTAGGTGCCGCTAGCACTGACAAGCCAATGGGTAAGCCATAGGCTTTGCCAACGGGCAAGGTAATGTGGGCCGAGCCCGAAATGGCTGAATAACTGCTTACGCTGCCTTGAAAATGGTCACCATTGATCACATCGGTTTTCCAAGCCGGCGATAGCGTGGGGGAAATTAACACATCTAGGTCGTGCTCAGTGTATAGCGTAGTTAATACTTGGCTGGCGGTATCTCGATAGCGTGTTTTGGCCGCAAGGTAGTCGGCTGCTTGGGCTTCGAGGTCAATGGCTTGTGCTTGTTGCAGTATATCTTGACCAAAATAGGGCATAGTTTGCTGTGCATGTTGACGGTTAAAGGTGATTAGCTGCTCAAGGCTTTTTACTCTTACTTGGCTTGGGGTCTGGCTCAAATATTGATTTAAGTCGCGCTTAAATTCGTAAAGCAGGATGAAAAACTCATCTTGGAACATTTGGCCTATCTGTTGTGCCATCGATTCCGGCAAAGTGACTGCGATGATGTTAGCGCCAGCTTGTTGTAACTGCTGTTGCTGTAGGCCAAAGAGCTTGTGAGTCATTGGGGTAAACTGCTGACTATTTAACGCGCCGATCCGCAAATTTTTAATCGCTGTGGGCTCGATGTGTTGCTGGTAGCTTTGGTAGGACGCAGACTCTGGATTTTGGCTGGCACTATCATGTTGATCATAGCCGGCTATTACCGCCATCACAGTGAGTGCATCTTGTAAGTTATTCGCCATCGGTCCCACCGTATCTTGACTGTGGGCAAGGGGCACAACACCGCTACGTGAGATTAACCCCATTGGCGGCTTGATGGCGTAAACCCCATTGGCAGAAGCAGGGCAGGTGATAGAACCATCGGTTTCCGTCCCAAGACTTACTGGAGCTAAATCTAGTGCGACTGCGACAGCAGAGCCAGAACTTGAACCACAGGGGTTACGAGTAGGATCTATTGCATTATGGGTTTGCCCGCCAACTGAACTCCAGCCCGACGATGCTTTTGATGAGCGAAAGTTAGCCCATTCACTCAAGTTGGTTTTGCCTAAAATAACCGCTCCAGCTGCGCGCAATTTAGCCACGACAAAAGCATCATCTGTGGCGAGGTTTTGCTGCAATGCTAAAGATCCAGCCGTGGTGGGCACAGCCGTTGCCGCGATATTGTCTTTTAGCAACACAGGAATGCCATGCAAGGCACCAAGCCACTTACCTTGTTTGAATGCATTATCTAAGGTTTTAGCTTGTGCTAGGGCAGTGGGGTCGATGGCAATTACTGCATTGTAGTCAGGGTTTAGCGCATTGATTTTGGCAATATAACCCGCAACGGTTTGCTCTACCGTCGCCTCACCGCTGCGGTAGGCTTGATGAAGCTCATCAATCGAAGTATTTGCGAAACTTGGTAGAGATAAGCTCAATAAGCCAAGTAGTATCAGGTAACGTTTGACTAAACGGGTCACAGACATGATCAATCCTCGAGTACTTTTTTATCTACTCTATGCAGTTATTGAATAAAAATTAACTCTCAGTGACTATTTAATCGCCCAGGGTGATGTTCTGAACTTGTCAGCTATCTGTGACAGTTAACTCTTCATGGCTGAGGCGGCCGCCAACCTCTTATTTAAAGCCGTTTTGCGACACTTAGTTTGGTTTTTATTGATGTAAATAAAATGTTGCAGGCGTAAATTAGGCGAGGTTTTTCACCTTTATGTTGTGGTTATCCGTGGGGTGACAGGGCTTCGCCTCCAGTTGTGGGTATCCATGGGCTGATGGATCTAGCAGGAGTTCGCCTCCGGCGGGGTTATATGCGAACTCACTTATGACTCGCCGTGAATACATCCATGTAGGCTTCGCGGTGACATCTGATGTGAAGGGATTCACAAATGCCGTGGTGGCAGGGATGCCAAGGAACGGCCTGTCACCGAGAGTCAACGTGCGTTCACACCGGATTAATTGTTTCTTCGATTTAACCTTTGTGCGTAGTTCTGAGCAAGTTTAAACAGAAGGAAGAGAGCTTTGAAATGCGGAATATTTTCTCGATAGCTTGAGTTTCCTCAGATCTAATAATTCTCCTTCATTAGGAATTATTACCTGCAGCAGGCTTATGTGCAGATGCTGCTTCGGGACGCCTATTTGTTTTCAAGAGAATCCATCCATGCGCGCTCTGCGACAGCATCTGATGTGAAGGGATTCACAAATGCCGCGGTGACATGGATGTCAAAGAGCGGCCATGTTTTCGATACCCTCAGCCGCATCTACACTGGATGATTAACTTTCTTCGATTGAACTTTTGTACGTAATAATGAGTTAGCTTACACAGAGCTAAGTAGCTTCGACATTGGGAGTGGCTTTCTAATTAATTAAGCTTACTCTAACCCAATATTCGACCGTCATCACCCGATGACTTATAGGGAGTTTTCGCTTCCAGCGGGGTATGCGTGAACTCACTTATGACTCGGTGAATAGTCGCTATAGCGACTGAGCTTATGAACGAGAGGCAAGGATGCCGAACTGACCTTTATGCAGGGAAGTTGTTTGAATACATCCATGTAGGCTTCGCGGTGCCATCTGATGTGAAGGGATTCACAAATGCCGTGGTGGCAGGGATGCCAAGGAGCGGCCTGTCACCGAGAGTCAACGCGTGTTCACATTGGGTAAACGGTCTCTTCGATTGAACTTTTGTAGGTAGTTAATGAGTTGGTTTATAAAAAGCGAAGTGGTTCTGAAATCGGCAGTGTCTTTTCAATGAATTAAGTTTACTTTGGCCGAGTCATTCTCAACGGCTTAGTGATGATATTTTCACTTTTATGTTAAGATGATCGTCAGCGCTTAAGGCCTTATTTGTTCGATTCAACCCATCTTATTCCAAGGAAGAGGAGTGATCATGACCATGAAGTTATGGACTTATCGAAGACCCTTTCAATACCAAGGTAAAAATTATGAAGTGAAATATTCTTTTTCACTTAAAACATATACATCACAGCTCTTTTGCGATGGCACGCTTGTAGATAAGTGCACATATTCATTTGAGGATGACTTCAAAGTCATTACACACAAAATCCAATCGGGCGATCAGGCAAATTATCAAACGACAGGTATCACCGTTTCTGTTGGTTACTTCAGTTGGTTTAATGTGGGTATTGAAGTTAGAGATGGCAGTAAATTAGTTTATCAAAGTCACCCAGATAAAAATATCCACTATGCAACAGAAAAATTAAATAAATTAGGTGTTTATTCTAACTCTCCAGCGGCCAAAAATAACAGAGAGATTCAAAGTGAAAAGTGGAAAAAAAATAAGCATTCCATTATTGCCGATATAGCTTTAGGTGCAGTGTTTTTTGTGGTGGCAAAAATGACTGGAGATTTAACCATCGCGGCATTTACTGGAGTGGTTCTTGGGTTGTTGCTGGTGGTTATTCAACGTTTCGTTAAAGTTGACTTACTTGGTGGTTTTGCAGTTTTTGGCACAATAATGCTTTTGATTTCAGCAATTTTTTCCATAACCTTTCAAAGTGAATATTTAGTACAACTTAAGGGCACCTTTATGGGGGCGATTAGTGCAACGGTACTTATCCTTGACGGTGTATTTAATAAAGGTAGCTATTTTGGGAGTCGTTTTGAGCGTTATTTAAGTTCACCCATTCAACATAGGTACTTTGTTCTAGGTTTAGCATTGATTGGTCTATGTATGGCGGGCATCAACTTTAGTGTAGCAACCCAATTAACGGAAGAACAATGGCTTACTTATGACACTTTCCTTGAACCTTTTGTTTATTTTTCTATGTTTATGATTTTGGTCTGGAGGGCAGGGAAAAAAGCTAATTTAAAGCACTGAATAGGACTTAGGCGGTTTGGATTTTGCTTTTAAAAAGCAAGGTATTGTTGGGAGGTGGATGGATTATCAATGACCTGAGTGATGTGGTGGTTTTTCGTCTCTCGCGGTGACCTGGATGTCAAAGAGCGGCCATGTTTTCGATAGCCTCAGCGGCATCTACACTGGTTCAATTGTTTCTTATAGTTGATATTTTTTATTAAAAATCAGTTGCTTTTAAGAGGGGGTGGGGGGATATCATAATGCTTAACAAGGCTGCGACTTCTCCTGGCGGACTTCCTTGTTTCTGCCCTTGCCAGTATGAATGTCGTTATCTACCTCGTTTCGATGATATTAGTTAGATAAACCTTTATTGTGAAATAAACAATCATGAAGTTAACACTAAAGATAGCAATATTTTCATATAAAACTGGGGGCGCAAAGTCATTGAACATGATTGATAGCAGTTTAGCAAAGGCAATTCCCGCAGCTCCACCTAAGCATGAGAGATAAATCTTAGGCTGAGCGCGATAAAAATTTGCAGGTCTGAACTTTACAGTTATTAAAACTGCGATGATCAAGGCACCAATATTCAGCCCGACATCTTGCCTGTTAACGAGTAGTTCACTAATCAATATGCCCAGAAGAATTAGAGATAAATAACTTAAAGAAAATACAATTACTGCTTTAACATGATTCATCTGTAATCCTAATTTAAAACCTTTCTTCGTTCTAATTCATTGGCATACTTTTGAGTTTCACTGTAGGAAAACTCATGGATACCTATAAGCACTATGGATGCTAATAATACGGCTACATTTCCTGTCGATGCCCCTTGCTTAGCAATACTCCATACCGATCCGCCTATACCATAGGCTCCAGGATTTGCACCTAGTATGCTAGACCATCTGTTTAGTTGGTTATGAAAGGATAAAACTGCTTTTAACTCTGAGTTAGTTAATGACCACTCTGCCCATGGCGGGTTAATTAACGGATCTAAGCACTTAATGATAAGTTCATTTCTAAGCGGAGGGTGAGATAACTCATGGATCATTTTCATTACTAACAATTTATCTAAGCGATTTAGGTGTCGGTACAAAATGACGCCGCTCATGGTTAGTACAATCTTTTCTTTATTGCCAACTAGTTTATGAAAAGGTGTTTTTAATACTTTAGCGAGCTGCATCATCGCTTCAGATGGATTACTTGGTAACGAGTAACGTTCTTTTATGTTATTGGCATTCATCAATAGTTCCTTTTGATGGATAAGCGGTTAACTTAGCGCCGTTACGATGTCCATATCGTTAGATAAGCGGCCAGTAATGAGAAATAGTAAACCTATCATAGCGCCGTGCTGGGGAGGATGCATATAGAATCAATCGAGGAAAAATCAGACTTAGTCATGACATTGTGTATGCTTTGTGACTAATTATATGTACTAATTAATATGGGATGCTTTTGCCGTTGAAATTGCTTACGGCAAGCTGATGTGAGTGGGTTCACAAATGCCGTGGTGGCAGGGATGCCAAGGAGCGGCCTGTCACCGAGAGTCATCGCATGTTCACACTGGGTAAACGGTCTCTTCGATTGAACTTTTGTAGGTAGTAATGAACTAGTGTAAAGAGAGCTAAGTGGCTTTGTAATCGGCAGTGTCTTTTCAGAGAATTAAGTTTACTCTGGTTGGATTAACAATCTTTGGGGGAGGGCAATGGAGTTAGATATTTACCAAGTTGATTCATTTACAGATGAAGCATTCAAGGGTAACCCTGCTGGGGTGTGTATTACTCGCAGCGCCTTAAGTGAACCGCTGATGCTTGCCATCGCCGCTGAGATGGCGGTATCTGAAACAGCTTTTCTATCGCTTTCTGATATGAGGCTTAGGTGGTTTACGCCGCAAGCGGAGGTAAAGCTATGTGGTCACGGAACGCTTGCGGTTGCGCATATCCTTAAAGAAAACGGTCAGGTAACTACAGGTGAAACTGTCAGGTTTGAGACCTTGTCTGGTACCCTAACCGCACTCATTAACGAATCTACCGTTGAACTCGATTTTCCATCACCAGAGATCCAATTTGACGTGTCTCGATGTCAGCGGTTGTTGGATAATTTAGGCATCAAGTCACATCAAGTGGTGAGCTTTAGTCGCTTTGATTCTAAGGTTTTTATCGAAGTAGACAGTGAACAAACTTTGCTGAACCTCCAGCCAAACTTTGAGGCAATGAAGCAAGCAGAGGGGCGGGGAGTATTGGTTACGAGTAGATCAACGAGCAGTAGATTAGATTTCGTATCAAGGTATTTTGCACCTTGGGTCGGCGTAAATGAAGACCCTGTTACCGGCTCAGCACACTGCGCGTTAACGGTTTATTGGTCAGAAAAGTTGGGTAAGTTTACCCTACAAGGGTATCAAGCATCGGAGCGTGGTGGTTATGTGACTACCGAGCTTTTACCTAATGGGCGCACCAAATTAATCGGCTCAGCGGTGACCGTATTGAAAGGAGTAATGCCAATTTCTGTCGAAGATGATTAGGTTATCATCTCAGTTGTGGGTATCCATGGGGTGATGGGTTTTCGTCCGCCTCCAGTTGTGGGTATCCATGGGCTGATGGATTTAGCAGGATTTCTCTCGCCTCCAGTTGTGGGTACCCATGGGCTGATGGGTTTAGCAGGAGTTCTCTCGCCTCCAGCGGGGTGTGTATTAGAAGGTGGTAGCCTTCATTGGTCACTATTGCCTGCAGCAGGCTTATGTGCAGATGCTTTTTCGGCTCGCTGTTAACCCATCCATGGGCGCTCTGCGACAGCATCCATGCTGTCGAAGGCCTCAGCCGCATCTACACTGGATGATTAACTTTCTTCGATTGAACTTTTGTAGGTAGTAATAAACCAGTTTAAGAAGAGATAAGTGGTTTTGAAATCAGCAGTGGCTTTCTAATCAATTAAGTTCACTCTCACCCAATATTTGTCTGTCATCACCCGATGAGTGATAGGGAGTTTTCGCTTCCAGCGTGGTATGTGCGAACTCACTTATGACTCGCCGTGGATACATCCATGTAGGCTTCGCGGTGACGTCCTGTCACCGAGAGTCAACGCGTGTTCACACTGGGTAAACTATCTCTTCGATTGCACTGTGATACCGGGATTTGCGAGATGAAGATTAATGCAATTTTGATCCTTAATGAGCTATGGCCAATTTCTTGTGGCACGCCTTTTAACCAACTTTATCTATCAAATAATGTAGTAACTTCCTGATCCATATACGTATGATAGAATCGGACTTAAACTCGATGTAACACGTATGGTAGATAAATGGCGTTTAGAGCACGCAAAATTGGCAATACTTCTCTTTTTGAAGGAAAAAGTTCGGCTGAGAACGCCTTTACGTTGGTGATTGGTGACAACGGATGCGGCAAGACTCAACTTTTGCTGGATATCTGCAATTATTACCAAATGTTATATGGTGAGTTATTGAGGTCGAACTCTGCTGATATCAAGGTACTGCGTCGAGATTACTATAATCAAAACTTTAAATGGGATATTGTTGAGAAAGCTTTTGGCTATGAAATACCCCAAAAGCTGATTTGTGCGTCAACTAGCCAATTTGAAAAGTTTACTGAAGATTGGAAGTTAAATAATGATTTTGTACAAGGCGGATATTATGCCTACATTGGTTCAAAGCCTTTTATACCTGATCGCCTTCCTTCCACACGTATGGCATCAACAGCTTTAAACCAACTTCTTGCGAGGGATACCTATGATGATAGGAAAATACAATCTCTTCGCCAGTTTTTATTAAGCTTTGGGTTTGATGATGTTCTCAAAATTACTCTTGAGCCTATATTTTCCCTTGCCGAGCTGACTAAGGTTAAAAATGGGGATGATACAATTGCTCCTGAGACTCAAATAGCACTACGAAACGCATATAAGCATTATGATGTAACAGATATCAGTGAGTTAAATGTTCTAATGGAGCTTGTCATTGATGAACCAGAAGTTTTGCTCTGTTTCAGTGGTTCTGGCGTACTTCTGAAATATCTATGTACGGATAAGGAAATAGCATATTCCGCCAGAGAGCTTGCAGATTTACTCATGTCTGGTTTAGTCAGTGTGGCTGACATTGAAACAGTGAGAGGCCAAAGTCTCAGCAATAAAGGTTTATCAGCTTCAGCTAGAATACGCCCATTAGCTTCGAGAAGTTCGGGTGAACAATGCTTGTTCTTATTGTTTCTTGGGATCATATCATCTATTGATGATAACTCCTTGATTTTGATAGATGAGCCAGAAATTAGCCTACACCCATCATGGCAGCAAAGATTTGTGGAAATATTGAACAAATCTCTTCAAGCATATTCAGGATGCCACTTTATAATCGCAACTCACTCTCCACTTATTGTTTCAGATATTGCGATCAACAATTGTGAAATCTTAGATATGACAGAGCGAAGGCTAATGGACGCATCGGAACACCGTTTGCGTTCATCAGACTACTATCTTGCCAATCTTTTTCATAACCCTGGCCACAGCAATGAGTACCTCATCAAGACGGCTATTTACATATTCTCAAAAGTAAAAGCTGAAAAGAAGTTTGATGGAAATGATTTAAGAAATTTAAAGATGCTTAATGATTTTCTTCCTGTGTTACATAAGCATGATCCACTTATAGAGCTAATTGAAATGCTTAATGAGGTTTATCACAAATATGGCTGATATTGAGCAAGCGGTAGAGTTTTCTAAAGAACAGAAAAAACTGATTAAAGATATAGTTGAAGACGATAACTTTACTCACGATGACTGGAATAAAGCGGAGAAAAAGGATGAGTTACAAGCGCTAAGATCGCATATCCGTAAGCATTATAGAGATAAGCAGTTAGCAAAATGTTCATATTGCAAGAAAGATATCAGCGTGCAATCTGCGGCAAACTGTCAAGTTGAGCACATTGCACCAAAAGAAAAGTATAAGAAATACATGTTTCATCCAAAAAACTTATGCGTTGCATGTGCAGATTGCAATGCAATAAAGTGGAAGCACGATACCGTAAAATCAGTTAAAACGGGAGAGAGAAAGAAATATCCATCTTCGTCGGGTGCATTTTTGCTAGTGCATCCCCATTTCGATGTCTATACCGATCATATCGATATTTTCAGTGGCCGTTGGTATGTTGATAAAACTGCCAAAGGGCATTTTACTATTGGGCTGTGTAAGCTAAATCAACGCTCTCTTGAGTTCGGTTATTTCGAGCCTGATGAAATGATAGTTTTAGCTGAAGACCTGCGTGACGCGAAAGCTAAAGGCTCAAGCGCGCTAGTAGACCTAATTAAGGAACGCATGCGAAGGTTGCTTGATGAGTGAATGTTGTTGAGTAATTTTGAATTAACTTGTCAAAAAATTAATTTCTAACTTATTTAAAAATAATGTTTTTTAAAATCGCTTAATAACTAGCAAAAGCCTTGTTCGAAGAGATATGTAACTCAGTGTAGATGCGGCTGTGACCTTCCGTGAGATGGATGTCACGGCAGAGCCTCCATGGATGGATTCACGGCGAGTCACAGCAGAATCTGCACCTCCCTCGCCGGGTAGGCGAAACCCTGAAGCCGCCCATCAGGTTATGGGCAAACTCACCTCCGTTGGATAGGCGAAAACCTGCAACTACCCATCAGACCATGGGTAAAACTCACCCCCGTTGGGTAGGCGAAACCCTGCAGCCACCCCTTAAGCCATGGGTAACCACCATTGTATAACAGGCCAAAGCCTGCAAAATCACAAACTATCTTTCAGCACCTGCAACTCAGCGGTGGTTTCTGCTGATTTCATCCCTTGGTTTAAGTAACGTTTAGCTTCGCTAAGTTGCTGCTGCGAGAGCAGTAACTGTACCAATTCTACATAGGCTTTTTCATAGTCAGGGGCAATAGCAAGGGCGCGTTTCATTGTGTTAACCGCCTCAGCGTTTTGGTTTTGTGCCAGGTGAGCTTTGCCTAAAAATAGCCAAGCACTATGCATGTTCTCCCGTAACGCAAGGGCGTATTCAAACTGTGTTTGTGCTTCGCTATATTGCTGCTGGCTCATCAGCGCAACGCCTAAGTTATAGTTATTTTTAGGGTCATTGCCTAAGGTGATGGTGTGGCGAAGCACCTTTATTGCTTGCTGTGTTTGGCCACTGGCGAGCAGTGCAATTCCCAGTGAGGATAGGGTGGTAAATTGCGGGGCGTCGGGTTGATTTAAGATATGTTTGGCGGTGTTTATCGCCCCTTGATAACGCCCGAGTTTGACCTCTGCCTCTAGCAGATCAACGTAGGGGACAAAAGAGTTGACCGTGTTTTGGACCAGTATGGTTTTGAGTGAGTCAGTGGCGGCAGCATTGGCTTTGGTCCGCAGTACGGTAATAGCGCGAACTAACTTCGATTCAAGTTCACTAGGCATTTCACCAAAAGGCAGCAGGTTAACATCGGTAATGACAGGGTCCTGTTTGCTGGTAGGCGCAACCAGTGCAGCTTGGTCGAAAGGGCCTCTGGCAATTTTATGGTCGGTCATGGTCACTTCAACCACATCTTGAGTACGTCTGGTTGGCATGTGGCAGCTGACACAATCACTGCTGGCATTAATGGCTTTGTGCTCATTGAGTGCGGGGTGTTTGGTTTCGATGCGCTGGTGACATTGCTGGCAGGTTTGCGATACCTGGGCTCTAAATGCTTGTGGCTCAGGTTTGACATGGGGGTCGTGACAACTGATACAGGCCAGCTCTCCTTGGCTTTGCTGATAGCACTCACTTTGCCAAAATCGATAACCATGGTGATTGATTTCAAATTGACCGTGTTCAACTTTATCCTTGTTGGTGACTTCGACATGTTGTAGGTAGTCATTGAGTGATTCACCCGCTTTAAAGCTGTAGGTCGCCGCATCGAAGTCGCGTATGCCGACCATGCTCACCGCCGGTAGCATATGACATTGAAAGCACACTGAGTCCCGCTGCTGCGGGGGTAATTTTGTCGGATTGACGATATTGGCGTGAATCGTGGTAAGGGGTTTGGCTTGCAGCGCGGCGCGAATATGTTCAGCACCAGGGCCGTGGCATCGCTGGCAACCTGTTCCTTGCGGGAGCTGTGTAGGAAAATGATGCGCAGCAAACGGGGCATCGCTGCCCTCGGCGACATCTGGGTATGCGTTATGGCAAAACATACATTCACGTTTTACTTGGCGCTGTACACCAAAATGGTGCTTGGTTTCAAAACCCGGTGACATGCCCCATTGCTGGGTTTGCGCATACCAGCCAAGCGGTAGCATAAACAGTTCACCCGCTTCGTTTTGATACAAGTAACTACGAGCGCGATAACCTGAACCTAAAATCCAATCAATGTGGGTAGAAAAGTGATTGATTTTATTGCCTTGGTTATCTTTTTGATAGCGATGAAAGATGAGCTGTTGTTGCTGTTTGTCGATGCGGTAATAACGATCTGATGCCGTGTGATAGAACTCCTCCCCGAAGCGCTCCATTAATATGGCATCGCTTGGATGACTAAATGAGCGAGCCATGCCCACATCTTGGTAGCTGTTAAACAGTTTTGCGTGGCAGGTGGCGCAGGCTTGATTGTCAACGTAGTTCTTTGCCGCGCCGTCATAGGCGTGCACTGCAAGTTTAGCTAATGGATCGTCATCGAGGCTATTGGCATGACCCAAGCCAGTTAGCACAAATGATATCAGCAGCAGAACGTGGGCAAACAGGCGCAACGCTAAATCCTTTTATTATTCTATGTTAGCGACAGATATGGTTTCACATCCGCTTAACATGGGTCAAGTGTTGCCTGTTTGGGGCAAAAACTGTTGTTCTAAATAATGGATTGCTTGCGTACCTTCAATAAAGCCTTTGTCTGCCA
This sequence comes from Shewanella waksmanii, assembly GCF_043643685.1. Classification (GTDB taxonomy): domain Bacteria; phylum Pseudomonadota; class Gammaproteobacteria; order Enterobacterales; family Shewanellaceae; genus Shewanella; species Shewanella waksmanii_A. Next base: position 328,753 of record NZ_JBHZSN010000003.1, on the reverse strand, counting down.
ATAGTGAGCGCAGTAGGGCTATGTTGGTATCGATGCCATCAATGTGGAGTTCTGCTAATGCTTGGCCCATTCTTGCTAGCGCCTGTTGGCGATTGTCACCGTAGGTAATGAGTTTACCTATCATGGCATCATAATGGTGTGGGATTTGATAGCCAGGATACAGATGGCTGTCCCAGCGCACCCCCATCCCGCCGGGAACGCATAGTTGCTTGATACGGCCGCAGCTAGGAACAAAGGTATGCGGGTGCTCGGCATTGATGCGACATTCAATGGCATGGCCTTGTAGTTGGACCTTCGATTGTTCAATGCTGAGCGGTTTTCCTGCTGCTATATCAATCTGCGCTTCGACTATATCCACCTGACTGATGAGCTCAGTGATTGGGTGCTCTACTTGTAGACGGGTATTCATTTCCATAAAGAAAAACTCGCCGTCTTGATAGAGAAACTCGATGGTGCCTGCGCCGCAGTATTCGATGGCTTGGCAGGCTTTGATAGCAAGTTCAGTCATTTGTTGCCGAACCACTGGACTGATACCAAGAGCGGGGGCTTCTTCGATCACTTTTTGTTGTTGGCGCTGCATTGAGCAGTCGCGATCGCCTAAGCAGATCACTTTGCCGTGGCTATCAGCTAGCATTTGCAGTTCTATATGGCGCGGCGCTGTCAGGTATTTTTCTAAATAAACGCCGTCATTGCCAAAGGCTTTGCCAGCTTCTGCGCGAGTCAATTCAATCGCTTGGCCAAGTGCTTGCGGATGATCAACGATGCGCATGCCTTTGCCACCGCCACCGGCGGTGGCTTTGATGATCACTGGGTAGCCTATCGATTCGGCAAGTTGCTGATTGGTTGTGAGGTCTTTTCCAAGTAAGCCGTTAGATCCGGGAATGGTCGGCACGCCAGCGGCCTGCATGGCTGCAATGGCACTGACTTTGTCGCCCATGGTACGGATAACGTGGTGACTTGGGCCGATAAACTGGTAGCCACATTGCACAACTTGCTCGGCAAAGTCGGCATTTTCCGCTAAAAAACCATATCCAGGGTGGATAGCATCGACCTTGTAGAGATCGGCGGCGGCTAAAATGGCCTGACTGTTCAAGTAGCTTAACTGGCTTGGGCCTTCCCCGATACATACCGACTGGGTGGCAAGCTTCACATGGAGCAAGTTCTTATCAGCGGTGGAGAAAACCGCGACAGTTTCGATATTAAGTTGATGGCAAGCCCGCAGGATCCGCAGTGCAATTTCACCACGGTTGGCTATTAGAATACGTTGAATCGCTGCTCGGCTATTCATTAATAATGGCTTTAATCAGGCGTGACAATCATTAAGGGTTGGTCAAATTCAACCCCATCACCACTTTGTAGCAGTATATCGGTGACAGTACCGGCATGTTTTGCCTGAATTTGATTCATCATTTTCATCGCTTCAATGATGCATAAGGTGTCACCGACATTGACATGGTCGCCCACTTTTACAATTGGTTCTGCATTTGGCTCAGGGGCGAGGTAGAAGGTTCCGACCATAGGTGAGACGATTAAGTTAGCATCATCAACACTCACCTGCTTCATCCCATTGCTTTGGACGCTAGCATCATTACTGGTCTGCGGATGTGCTTGATCTTCGCTGCTGTTGTTCCCTGTGGCATTTGCGTCTGCAACTCTAGGGGCACTATTGGGCTGGTTTTTAATTTTAATCGCACCTTCAGCCTCGGTGATTTCTAGCTCGGCGATGCCAGATTCAGTGACCAGCTCGATAAGCTTTTTTATTTTTCTTATATCCATGGCATTACCTTTGGGCTGTTAGTGTCGGCGTGGTCGCAAGCTTAGCCACTGCGCTATCAAGGGCGTAGTGATACCCTTTTGAACCAAGCCCGCATATGACCCCAATCGCTTTATCAGACAAGTAAGAGTGGTGCCGAAATGGCTCACGTGCATGCACGTTCGATAAATGCACTTCAATAAATGGAATGGCTACGCCAAGTAGCGCATCACGCAGTGCTACGCTGGTATGGGTGAATGCAGCAGGGTTGATAATCACAAAATCGGCGTCAGTGCCATGGATAGCATCAATCAGCATGTGTTCGGCATTAGACTGAATATGCTCTAGGGTGACCCCTTGCTGTTTGGCGCTCTGCTTAAGCTCAGTGACTATGTCATCTAAAGTTTGGTGACCATATACATCAGGCTCGCGTCGGCCCAGTAGATTCAAATTTGGGCCATTAACCAATAGTATTTTAGCCTGACTGCTCATTGTGCTTCCTTTTGAACGTGTAAGTTAGCTCTAGTGTTATCTCTAATGTACGTTATTTGCCAATAAATCACAGCCATTTCAAGCAGATTTTGATTGAATATCACCACAGCTTGAGTTTACTGCGCAATAACCGCTTTTGGCGAGTCAGTATTTAATATTTGGGCTTGCTTTGTCGCAACGCTTTGGTGGCACCGCGCTGCTTTTTTGCGTCCACGCGACGTTTTTGGCTACCTTTGGTGGGCTTAGTGGCAATACGCTTTTTTTGTACCTGTGCGACACTGGCAACCAGTTCGATAAATTGACTGAGTGCTGTTTGCCTATTGGCGTCTTGGCTGCGGCTGGCTTGGCATTTGATAATGATTTTGCCGCTTTTGGTGATGCGATGGTCTGCTTTGGCCAGTAAACCTTGTTGATAAAACTCCGGTAGCGAAGATTGGCGAATATCAAAAATCAGCTGGGCTGCGGTGGAAACCTTATTTAAATGTTGTCCGCCGGCACCACTAGAGCGAATAAATTGCCATTCAATTTCATTGTCAGCCAGTTGTACGCGATTAGTGATTTTTATCATGGTGTTCTATGTTGGTTTTAGTTTACTCTGTGTGACCTAAGGCCGATAACGCTGTTTGCGTTGCTGCGTGTTTTGTTAGGAGTTCAGCTATGTTATGTCAAATCGCCGATATTACCAAAGGCGTGCTGAGTTTATTTGCCAGTGGTCGTTTATCTACCGATGACTATGGTAAGCAGATAGTGCCGATTATGGAGCAGTACCGTCTAACTCATGGCAAAGTGTGTTTGTACATTGAGGCCGATGTACTGCTTGAAGGCTGGCAAAGTGACTCGCTTTCCGGTGTGGGTGAAGTACAATTACCTCCCTGTGATGCATTAGTGCTGGTGGGCGGGCCCGATTGGTTTGGTAATGCGGTACGGTTAATGGGGCCGTTTATGCAAGCTGAGGTCGCTTGGTATTCGCTTGATGATAAGCAGCTCGCCATCGATTGGATTAGTGCTAAGTGATACTTTGCTTGGGCTAAAGTGCTGTTATTATGCTGCGTGGATTGCAGCCTGGCATGTCCTTCAACAAAGTAAGCAGGGCAGGCTCAGTGCTAATAATTCGCGGTATTGTTGTTATATATTGATAAGGAAATAAATAGTATGTCAGGTTTATCTTCATTTGGCCGTCGATGCGCCATTTTGGTTTCAGGTTGTGTATTGATGCTAGGTCTTAGCGCGTGCGCGCCTGAAGTGGGCAGTGAGAAATGGTGCAAACAGATGAGTGAGAAGCCAAAGGGTGATTGGACCGCCAATGAAGCGGCTGATTACACTAAGCATTGTGTGTTTTAAGTCATTACATTAATAGTAAAAATGTCAGCTTAGGGCAGCGTTTGTGGCTTTTTTCTACACGGTCATCGGCTTAATACCAATCAAAGCCTTTGGCTTGTATAAAAGACCCACAAACTGCGGCAAAAATCTGCTCGAAAGATCAACACGCCCTAATCTCATGCTGGCATTTTTGCGAAAATTTTATTTGCCTAGGTTGAACTTACAATTACACTGTCAGTCTTAACATATAGCTGGCTGTTAACGGTAAGTGAGTCATTAACGGCAAATAATAAATTCGGCTCACATGAATTAGAGCCACAAATTGGGTATTGATTTAGGTAAGGTGTGATTTGAGTCATTTTGTTCGTCAGTTGTTCCATAAAGTGGCATTAGCGATGGTCGCGATAGTCGCACTGCAATTTGCAGGGGCGAACTTAGGCGCGCATCAGTTGCACTTAGGAACCCATGACGAAGAAGCGCAAAACCATCCGCATTTGCAATTTACCGCCCAAGTTGAAAGTTTGCAGCAATGTGTTGATTGTGTTTGTGATGGCAGTGAATTTGAAGCGCAGCATCAACAGCCACCTCATCAACACCTGATCAGTAAAGTTGAAACCAAATCCTTTGATCTTTGCCTCGACTGCCAGTGTCATGGTGGTCATCTAACGTTAATCTCTCAAGTCGTTGTAGTGCCTTCTGTGCCTGTTACTCAAGGCCATGGGAGCCTAGTCGAAGCATATTTTCCTCCTGAGCAACAGCCCGCTTATCGCCCTCCGATAGCGTAAATCCTAGCAAAACACCATCCACGCCTAAGGCGTTAGTGAGCTACGACCAACCCAATTAGAAATAGTCGTCGCTGACAGTGCCAGTTTTAAGGTGTGATATTTCATTGTGTATCCCGTTGATGCTGTCGCCGAATTTGGCAAGCTAAAACTGGGATGTGATACCAAGCATGATACAGAAGTTACTGCTTAGCGATGTTGCGGTCATGAAGGCTGTCTGCTGTTGGCAAGCGCTGTGCGTCGCGCCAAAACAGCCTACGTGATGCCCCTAATGTTTTGCAGCTAGGTAACTCTGTTGTTGATGGGTATCAGTGTTAGGATTTCAAATGAAACAGACACTTATTGCCAGCCTAATCTTAGGCACACTGCTGCCCGCTAGCGTGCCAGCAGTATTGGCTGCGCCACATATGCAGCCAACCACCTTGAGTGCATCTAGTCACGATGATGCCGGTTTTGCCAACTGGTTGCCGCAATTACTGCAACGTTTTGAGCAGTTACCCGAGGTAAAAGCACAACAAGCCCAGATCCAGCAAGCAAAGTTAGCGGTCAGCGCCGCCGATCAAGCGGTGTATAACCCAGAGCTGGGATTGAGTTATCAAAATGCCAGTGACGATACCTACTCATTAGATATTAGCCAAACCCTTGATTGGGGCGATAAACGCGGCATTGCCACCCGATATGCCGAGCTAGCAGCACAAATTCAACTGGCCGATATCCGTTTAGCTCGCAGTCAAAAACTGGCCGAGGTGTTATCGGCCTTGGTTGAGCAGTCGTTGCAAACTAAACAGCTTGCGTTTGCCCAAGGTCAAGTTGATGCCGCTAAGCAACAAGTTGCTATTGCTCAGCAACAGATGCAGGTGGGGGATTTATCCATGGCTGAGCTGCAAATGTTGCAGCTGGATCTTGCCAGTAAAGCTGCCGATTTTGCGATTGCCGAGCAAGCCGCTATTAGTGCAGACGCGCAAGTGATGATGATTTTTGGTCGTCAAGATGTGCCATTTAGTGACTTTATCCAGCAGCTTTCGGTGAGCGACTCCCTTGAACAAGTGGGCCCTGAAATTCCCGCGTTAACAAGTGCCTATCAGCAAGTGATGTTGAGCCGTTTGGCGGTTGAACAGGCCAAAGCCGAGGGCGCAGCAGACCCCACCATCAGCCTGAGTGCCGAACGTGAAGGCGATGAAAATAAGCTTGGGGTAGGCGTGTCTATTCCACTGCAATTACGTAACAGCCCAGAGCGGCAAGTGGCGGTGGTTAGCCAAGGTATTGCAATCGCGGAGCAGCGCTATTTGGTCAGTGAGCGAGTGATCACTCAAGGGTATCAGTTATTTTCGATGAGTTTGCCACGACTACAAGCTAGATATGATGATTGGTGTAAGTTGGTACTCACTTCCATGGCGGGCGCAGACCAAGCGATGGATCAGCAATGGCAGTCGGGGGACATCAGTACCAGTGACTATTTAACCGGTCAGCGCCAGCTTGCCAGTGGCTATTTGGCTGGCATATCGCTCGAATCGGCATTGTATAACAGTTGGTTAGATTGGATGGGGCAAAGCGGTCAGCTGGAGACGTTTTTGGTCTCACAACTTACCACGCAATCCGCGTCTTCTAATTCCCATTTCCAAGCCGTACAACAGGCGGAGTAACCCTATGAATTATTTAACAGCATCACTTTCACAACCTGATACTAATACTAATACTGAGACTAACACGACGTTATTTCGCGCAAGAAAAATCGCGCTAATCATCAGTGTAGCGATGACGGTAATGGCGCCTAATTGGGCCTTTGCAGGAGCGGATCATCAACAGGATGAAGTGGCAGAACAACATCAATCAGCAACCAATCAACAGCTTGAGTCCCATGGTATTTTGCTTACTGTTGAGCAGCAGCAACTTGCGGGCATCAAAGTGTCTCTGATATCGCAGCAAAGCTTTAATTTGCAAGCGGTGGCAACAGCGACATTGGTGGTCGATAGAGATAAAACCATGGCATTAGTGCCCCAATTAGATGTGCGGGTTGAGCAGCGCCATGTGGTACCGGGCCAAGAAGTGAAAGCAGGGCAGCCGTTATTGACCTTAGGCGGCGTCGCGGTTGCAAAGGCACAAGCAGATTTTATCAATGCGGCAGCAGAATGGGATAGAGTCAGCCGCATGAGCGAAAGTGCGGTGAGTGCCAGCCGGCGGCTGCAAGCGCAAGTCGATGCCGAACTAAAGCGCGCAGTGCTAGAAGCGATGAAGATGACGCCACAACAAATTGCTCAGCTTGCGACAGCGCCTGAGACCATTGGCCAATATCAGTTGCTGGCACCCATTAATGGCCGCGTGCAGCAAGATCAGGCCAAGCTTGGCCAAGTGATAGTGGCAGGTATGCCATTGATGCAATTGACCGATGAGTCGCACCTGTGGGTTGAAGCGCAGGTAACACCGACGCAATCTGAGTCGGTTAAAGTGGGGGGCAAAGCCTTAGTCGGTGTCAATGGCCGTTTACTTGAAGCCACTATTATTGGCCGTTCCCATGAGTTAGATAGCATCACCCGTACTGAGCAGATTTTAGTGAGTTTAGCAAACCCCGGTCATGTGATTCATGCTGGCCAGTTTGCTGAGCTGTATTTGCCCGATGAGAAACGAGGTGGGGTGATCTTGCCTGATGCGGCGTTAACGCGCAGTGCTGATGGCGATTGGCAGGTATTTATTCAAACCTCAGATGGCTATGAGGCCACAGAGGTGCAAGTGGTTGAGCGCCAGCGTGGCATGAACTTAGTTAGCGGTATTGCTGCCAATAGCCAAGTGGTCACCTCCGGGGCATTTCTCCTCGCGTCAGAGCAAGCTAAATCAGGCTTTGATATTCATAACCACTAGGGGCTCATCATGTTACACAAACTTATTGATCTTGGCCTGAAGCAGCGGTTACTGGTGCTATTGGGGTTAATTGGCGCGGTGATCGCCAGTGTCGTGATGCTACCAAGGCTTAATCTTGATGCGTTTCCCGACGTGACCAATGTGCAAGTCACCGTCAACACCGCAGCCGAAGGTTTGGCCGCTGAAGAAGTGGAGAAACTGATCAGCTATCCAGTGGAATCCGCAATGTACGCCTTGCCAGCGGTAAACGAAGTGCGCTCTTTATCGCGCACTGGGTTATCGATTGTGACTGTGGTGTTTGATGAAGGCACCGATATTTATTTTGCTAGGCAACAGGTATTTGAGCAGTTGCAAGCGGCAAGGGAGATGATTCCTGAAGGGGTCGGTGTGCCAGAAATTGGCCCTAATACCTCAGGGCTTGGGCAGATATATCAATATATTTTGCGTGCCACACCTGAATCTGGGGTCAATGCCGCTGAGCTGCGTAGCATCAATGATTACTTAGTGAAATTGATCATGATGCCGGTGGCAGGGGTGACCGATGTCTTGTCCTTTGGCGGTGAGGTACGCCAGTATCAGGTACAGATTGATCCTAATAAATTGCGCAGTTATGGCCTGTCTATGGCGCAAGTGACTGAGGCACTGGAAAGCAATAACCGCAACGCCGGTGGCTGGTTTATGGACCAAGGCCAAGAGCAACTGGTGGTGCGCGGTTATGGTTTATTGCCAGCCGGTGAAGCAGGACTGAGTGCCATTGGCCAGATCCCGCTCACCGAAGCCGGCGGCACCCCGGTGCGGGTAATTGATGTCGCCAACGTTGAGTATGGCAGTGAGATCCGTGTTGGTGCCGTCACCATGACACGTCGTGACACCAGTGGTGCGACTGAGCCGCTAGGTGAAGTCGTGGCTGGCGTGGTACTCAAACGCATGGGAGCGAATACCAAAGCCACCATTGATGATATTGATGCCAGAACTGCCATGATTGGGCAAGCTTTGCCAGAAGGCGTGTCATTTGAAGTGTTTTATGATCAAGCAGATTTAGTCAATCAGGCCGTGAACACAGTGCGTGATGCGCTATTGATGGCGTTTGTGTTTATTGTGGTGATTCTAGCGCTGTTTTTGGTCAATTTAAGGGCTACCTTGTTGGTGCTGTTGTCTATCCCTATCTCAATAGGGTTGGCGCTGATGGTGATGGCCTATTTTGGCATGTCTGCCAACTTGATGTCTTTAGGTGGTCTTGCTGTTGCCATTGGTATGCTGGTGGACGGCTCGGTGGTGATGGTGGAAAACATCTTTAAACACCTCACCCAGCCCGATAGACGTCATCTTGCTGATGCGCAAAGCCGCGCTGACGGAGAGTTAGACCCCCATCATAGCGAAGAAGATGCAGGCAGCAGTATTGCCATACGAGTCAAGTTGGCTGCCAAAGAAGTGTGCAGTCCGATTTTCTTTGCTACCGCGATCATCATAGTGGTGTTCGCGCCGCTCTTCGCGCTAGAAGGGGTTGAAGGAAAACTATTTCAGCCGATGGCTGTTAGCATTATTTTGGCGATGATATCAGCATTGCTGGTGGCATTGATTGCGGTGCCAGCCTTGGCAGTGCTGCTGTTTAAACGTGGCGTCAGGCTGAAGCAGAGCTGGTTATTAACCCCACTCGATAAGCTATACAGTAAATTGCTGGCTGGGGTGATGCAAAAGCCCAAAATGGTGATGTTGGCTGCCGCTACCCTGTTTGCCGCGGCAATGCTGATGCTGCCACGGTTAGGCACTGAGTTTGTGCCTGAGTTAGAGGAGGGCACCATTAACCTGCGGGTGACATTAGCGCCCACGGCAAGTTTAGGCACATCTTTGGATGTGGCACCGAAACTGGAGCAAATTTTGTTGACCTTGCCAGAGGTGGAGTATGCACTTAGCCGTATTGGTGCGCCGGAGCTTGGTGGTGACCCTGAGCCTGTGAGTAACATAGAGATCTACATTGGCTTAAAGCCAGTCAGCCAATGGCAAAGTGCTAGCAACCGTTTTGAGTTACAACGCTTGATGGAACAAAAGCTTAATGTGTTCCCTGGGTTACTGTTTACCTTTTCTCAGCCTATTGCTACTCGAGTGGACGAACTGCTCTCAGGGGTAAAAGCGCAGCTCGCGATTAAGATCTTTGGCCCAGACTTAGCGGTGTTGTCAGAACGTGGTCAGGTGTTGACTGACATTGTGGCGCAAATTCCAGGTGCGGTAGATGTATCACTTGAGCAGGTGAGTGGTGAAGCTCAGTTAGTGGTGCGCCCTAAACGTGATCAACTTGCACGCTATGGCATTAGCGTTGATCAGGTGATGAGCTTAGTCAGCCAAGGTGTCGGCGGGGTTAGTGCAGGCCAAGTGATTGATGGTAATGCCCGCTACGATATCAATGTACGCTTGGCCGAGCGTTACCGTAATGCGCCTGATGCCTTAGAAGATCTGTTGCTCAGTGGCGTCAGTGGTGCCACGGTGCGTTTAGGTGAAGTGGCAGAGGTCGTGATTGAGATGGCGCCGCCGAATATTCGCCGTGATGATGTCCAGCGCCGCGTGGTAGTGCAGGCCAATGTCGCGGGCCGTGATATGGGCTCGGTGGTTGAAGATATTTACGCTGCCGTGCCGCAAGCGCAATTGCCGCCGGGTTATACGGTGGTGGTGGGAGGCCAATATGAGAACCAGCAGCGAGCGCAGCAAAAACTGATGTTAGTGGTGCCAGTCTCTATTGGTTTGATTGCACTGTTGCTGTTCTTATCGTTTGGCTCCGTCAAACAAGTTGCCTTGATCATGGCCAATGTGCCGCTGGCATTAATTGGCGGGGTGGTCGCGCTGTTTGTTAGTGGTACTTACTTGTCAGTCCCAAGTTCCATCGGGTTTATTACCTTGTTTGGGGTGGCAGTACTTAATGGCGTGGTGTTGGTGGATGCGATTAATCAACGTCGCCAAGCCGGAGAGTCATTAGACGACAGTGTGTATTTAGGTAGCATAGGGCGTTTAAGACCTGTGCTGATGACCGCATTGACCTCGGCACTGGGTTTGATTCCTATTTTATTATCATCGGGCGTGGGTAGCGAAATTCAGCAGCCACTTGCAGTGGTGATTATTGGTGGATTATTTAGTTCAACCGCGCTGACGCTACTGGTACTGCCGACTTTGTATCGCTGGATGTACCGTGATAGCCGATCTTAGTAAAGGAAGGCTTAGTTAAGGAAAGATGAGTACGGTTTGTGACGTCAGTTGATAGTAGGCTGCGCGAATTTAGCGTGAAAAGCTAAAATCTGTTCCTAACCTACGGATTTTAGTGGCATTAATTGGCATCACATCTTTAGTACGCCCCGTGGTTTCTAAAAAGATCCCACGGGGCTTTTTGCTTATTACCTTAGTTTGCAGGCATTAAGGTAAAGCAAAGGGTTATAGCTCAATAAAACCAAGTGGATAATGCGCTTGTTCACCTTTTACTTCTACTGCGGCTTTATAGCGCACCACATCTTGTTGCCAATCTGTGCTGTCTAAAGTGAGCTGATAGATACCAGACTCAGTTTCATCAATCAATAGTTGGCACTCCTCAGTTTCAATACAGTTGTTTTGCTCAGCCTGGTGCCATGCGAGTTTATACTTGGTAGTCGATTGACCTTCTTTCGGGTAGCCCATAACAATCAGGTTAAATGCGCTAGCATCAGTGACCAACTTGTCATCATCGCCCAGTAACTGCAAAGTAACTTGACCTTTCTCAAGATCGCTCGCTGCTTGCATATTAACGCTTAGCGTCGTCGTGTCAGCAATACTGATGGTATCTTCAACCGGTGGTGGCACCGGGGTAGTGTTGTCATCGTCGTCTGAGCTGTTACAACCAAAAAGTAAAACAGAACCCAAGGCCACAGCGAGATAGCGTGTTGTTGGTTTCATAGTGAATCCTCCTACTAATTAGTGGCCGCCGTGGCAGGTGTCACATGACATGTTAGTTTTCACACTGGGTGCGAAGGTTGACTCAGCCGTGTGACAAGTTTGACAGCTTTCAACCGTGTCTGAGATTGGGTGATCGTTAACCGTTTCGCCATCCAGTGCTTTGTTTAGCATAGTGACCAATTCATAAACGATGGACGCAGAGAGTTGTTTACAGCGCATGCCTTTTTCACTGAAAGATTTGCCGTTCTCGCTCGCCCATAAGCTGATTGATGAGTGGCACATAATGGTGTTGGCAGTTGTTGGTGTGCCGACTTTTTCTTGAGTTTCAGTCATATCTGCGCCGATACCGCTGATAAACTCTGGTGTTTGAAGCGGCAGTGCTGCAGTTTCGTAATAACGCATAGTTTGGCTAAGCAATGCATTGGCTGGCTCGCCGTTGATTGATAGTAAGTTGACTAACATACCGGTAGCGTTAATGTTACCGCACACCGTGCCTTCACCTAAGATACCTGCATAACCATAATGCGCCATTGCAGTAGGTACTTGGGCAAATTTTTCCGCATCCACAGAGTTAGAAGCAGCTAAGCTTTTGATGATGCTATCAAAAACTTGATACATACAGCCGTTGGCCGTTTCGTAGGCCAATTTTGCCACTGTCATCGGGTCAAGCTTGGCGTAGGCTAAACGGGTTCCTACTTCGAGTTTCCATTCGCCTTCAGCTGCTGTGGCAGCCAATAAAGGGTTTGCAACCAAAACACTCCCTGCAGCAGCAGAAGAGACACCAATAATACGTGTAAGAGCTTGTCTTCTGTTTAGAGTTTTCATTGTCATCACATCCTAAAGTTAGTTATTACTTTTTTACCTACCGCTTAGTTGAAAGGTGACTTAAGTGCTCTAAATGGCCGGAGCAACGGCTGGAGTAACTTAAGTGTTTTCACTGCGATTTGGCTTGAGATAACAATGGCAGAGCTTTTGCTGCGCTGGTGCGACCTAGATCATAGTAATTTTGCTGTTGATTCATTAGATTTGTCGCATGCATTGGCTTGGTTACTTTATCTGTGAATGGCTACTTTATTGGTTGATAATCTTGTTGCATGGACTTAGTAACAGATGTAATACCAATTACAGGTTATTACGATGTGAATTACCCAATAAATTAGTTGATGAAAATCAATCTTTATTGAATTGCCGTGTTTTTTGCCAATGTATTTTGCCGAATGCAGCCGCTCGATGAGTGACACATATAGGGGATTGTGGCAAAAAGCGGTAATTAAAATTCCGGTTTTAAACTGTTAACTGAGCGTCACAATAGTGCAGATTAGTGCCTTAAAACGTGACTGGCTTGATGTTTGTCCCTTGTTAATTGACGTAAAATAATAGGGTATTTTCTTGTTGGGCATTTGATATGCGGTTAAAAATTTTTGAGTTTGATGTGGCCAATAGCCAGCTTTATAACAGTGAAACTCAAAGCCTATTGCACCTGACCCGCACAGAATGCCAAGTGCTAGAACAACTGGCACTGCATCCTAATCAAGTCATGTCTAAAGGCCAGTTAGCCTGTGCGGGATCGCAGCAGCCATTGATGAGCGAGTCCGCGGTGGCCAAAGCGGTATTTACCTTAAGGAAGTACTTTGGTGAGCAGCATGCTGATCTCATTGAAACATTGCCGCGCAAAGGTTATCGCCTCAATCTAGAAACCCCAAAAGCGGATTGGGTGATCCAAGCTCAAAAACGTAAACGCCAATTTATCGCCCTGGGTGTGGTGTGCACTATTGGCCTGATGGTATTAATTCTGGCGATGCACCAATACATCTGGTTTAAAAGTGCGCCTGCGCCCATCAAACACCATAAAGATATCGAGTTGGTAAATCACCATCGAGTGACAGTGACCTGGTTAGAGTCGCCCTCTATTCAACCCAGAGAGGGAAAATCCATCGAAACTAAAGTGATTGCCGCCTTGGGTCAGTGTCCAACGGTGACGTGGCAGCGAGTTTATTTGGCATTGTCCAATGATATGCAGGTATTGAATATCTCGCTAATGGGCAAAGGTACAAGTGGGCAATTACTGGTGCGAAATATTAAAACCAGTGATTTTAGCCTAAGTCCGCGGTTTATCACCCAAGATTGGTTAAGCGAGGTATCGCTCTGTGACTAAATCAACCCTAAAGAAAACCCTGTTGGTATTGCTATTGTTGGTAACGGCGGTGATTGTTTATCAACATGTCCGCGCCACTGAAGTTGATATTGTTCTGTCATGTCGGAATGAACTGGTAGCGACCAATCCCGCGACGCAACAGATTGAACATCATGCACTGATTGCAGATTTTGCCTTACAAAAGCGCTCAGCGAGTATCAGCTATCGATACTTCACCTCTGATGGTGTGCCGATTGCGACCTTGCATTTAACTGGCGGTATTCTTAGCGCCAATAAAGGCCAAGATGTCTATATTCTTAACTTAGTTAATAGTCAGTTAGTGCATCACAATGAGCAACTTGCACTACCGCAACATGCGGCCCATTTAACCGCTTTTGCTAACCGCAATATCAGTAAACAAGGGGTGCATAACCTCACTATCCAAATTGTTAGCCGCAATGAGCAGCAAAACACCGCGTTACTGTACTTTTTACCCAGCACCAACATATGTGCCTGCAGTTTAGTGACTATGAGTTAAGGGTAATGAGCTAACAGACTTGAGCTATGGGCAACAGCCATGAGCTAACAGCCTTGAGCTGAGGGTAACAGTCTTGAGTTAATGGCCTTGAGCTAAGCATATAGCGCCATGAACTAGGTGCCAGTATGTGTATTTGAGCCTATATAGCATCTGCTGTGTCGCCGTGCGGCAGGCGAGTTTAATTGAATAATTTTGGCAAACTGATTAGGATCGGCCAACCAGTTTGCCAATCGATGTAATTGTAATGACCCAAGCGCTTTATTTTATCTACGACTCCCACTGCCCATGGAGCTATGCTGCCACACCTTTGGTGAATGCTCTGCACCAGGCCTTCCCTAAAATGGCGATGAACTTTTTACATGCGGCGCATTTTGTCGGTAAAGACAGTGCAGGTGAGCAGCAGGTAAAGGCGGTGCAGCAAGTCAGTGATGTGGTATTTACCGATGCCCATATGCGCTATGTGAACAGCCCTAAAAGTTCGATAAAAACTGCTAACTTCATGAAATGGCTACAAAACAAACAGCCAGAGAAGCAAGTTGAAGTATTAAATGCTATTCAAGAGGCCCACTTTACCCAAGGTAACCCATTGGATAACAAGCATAACTTTAATGACATTATTGCTGAGTTTAAGTTGTCACCGTCTAATAAGGTCTTTAAAGATCAGTTAAGCCAAGATGCCGAACTGAGCTTAAATGATATTGCGGAAATTCAGCAGATGATCGGCACACATCACTTCCCCGTGTTAGTGATGACTCAAAATGATAACGCTATTTTTATCGACCACTCAAAATACCTATCAAACCCAAAAGCAGTTGTTGAGGCAGTGAATGAAGAGTTGGCGAACCTAAATGGATAATGAGTTTATCGATATATACCAGTATGTTAGCCATATATTTTAAAGGCTTTAGCTAATCAAATAGGTTGAATATCCTTTGAAATGCTTCATCATTTGTTAAATTGAACGCGTAAGGCGTTCTAACGTTACCGTTTCTGATGTTTCTACAAGTTGGCCGGCCAGTAACAGGTTCTCGTGGCCCGCATTCCCATCCTTGAGGACAGCATGTGTAATATGTTCGTCCATTCTCATCCATTGCACCTTGACAATAGGTTTGATTGGGCGCACATGGGTAGTTTTCATGTTTGTTCATGTAAAAAGTCCTTTGGCTTATTGGTTGCTGTTTATCTCTTATCTGTGTTGTCGTGCATATGATAGTTACTGCTGTGTGCGAAATCACGCCTTTACTATTTGCGCCCAGTTCTAGGTACATAGGATGCAAAGGTTAACTAGTGCTAAAGGGTGGACCATAAAAGTTGCATAGACTTGGTAATTTAAACGAATTTGATTGGATGTTTTTGGGGGGGCGGATTTTTCGCAATATTTCGGGATGTTTCATGACTGTGGGTGGGTACTATTGTGATAGTTTACTCGCCATAATATATGACTTGAGGAAGTATGGCTGATGTCGGGAGTTTGCACATACGAAATGTGTGCTTGCCTCAGGGGTAAACCTATAGGAGGTACACCATGTTAAGTTTAAGTAGTTTTACCAATCCATTAGTATCAAAGGTCACGTCTGATTCGCAAACGGGCTCCAATGAATTAGAACAAAATCTAGTTGAAAATACGGCAGAATCTGTTAGGAAGTTAAAGGAAATAGATTCGATGATTGTTTCTAATGACGCAAACGGAACAAGCCTAGAGTCATTACAGACAATAGCTAACAATCAGAAACAGGTAGTGCAAACGCAAACCATGTTGGTGGCAAGTTCAGAGCTTGCGATTGCGCAATCACTCATGGACGGTATCGGTGGTTATTCCATAAAGGTCGATACGGTTCAACGTTGGACCATCGGTTCGACGGCTGCATTTGGAGCTGCAGTGGAGGAAATGCTAAGTTCAATTTTAGCTAAGCCTTTAGAAGGGATTGAAAGCGAAAATTTGTTCCAGTTGGCGTTGTTGGATGCGTTAGGTAACCTTGAAGAATACGGGTTAGCAAATGATCGTGACTTCATTACTAAATCCGGGGCGATTCTTGAAAAAATAGGTAGCGGTAGCCATACAACATGGGATTATACTCCTTCAGGAATTCTCGATCTTATTGATGATGTCTGGTCAAAATTAAGTGATAATGGATTAGTACCATCGTCTAGTGTGGCTTCTAGAGCGATGTCTGCGCTTAGTGGCAATAATATAACGAATTCAGTTCCTACAATATTGTCAGATCAATTTTCCGATAGCGTGTATATGGATATTAACAGGGGAGGCTGGATTGTTGACGATCTTGATGATTTGAGCCCTATGGTTCGGATGGTCTTGCTCAGTGAAGCTATTGCAAGTCAAGCGATGACATTTGGTCAGGTAGACACGGTATTAAGTGGTAGTAAACAAGAAGTTGATGCTGTTATGAATGCCATTGCACAAAAGGATGCTATAAACTATTTATGGGACGAATGTGGAGCGTGGCAAGATAATATTCCCTCAAATACTGCTCCAAGCGGTATAACGGGGAGTATTGACTATGACGGCACGATTAGTGTTGCGTACCTCAACCAGCTTGGGGCTAGGTTTCCACCTAGGGAGTTAACTGCAGAAGAAGTTAGCGAGATCAACAATATTGGTGACCAAGTTAAAATTATTCAACAGACTTTAAAGTATTGGATTCAGTTATGCGTGGAAGAACAATTAGCTATTGCGCGTAACCTCTGATTTCATGTCTATTATATCCTAAACTTTTAATGGTGAGTTAAGTGTAAAAGTTTAAAGGTAGTATTTGGGAAAAGTATTAACAGTATAGCTAATGGCACAAGTCGTAACTTCCGACTATGCTTGGTTTGAGCATTTAACAAGGAGGTTGCATGCCAAGGCTTAGACGAACCCTCATTAGTCTAGAACTCTTATCAATAAGATTGCCTCACTATCACTGTAGCAGTTGAGTTTTCGATGCGCTGTTTTTTGAGTAATAGAGTGTGTGGTGACGACAAGTACACAGTTTAAAGCTACGACTATCGCCGTGGTTGGGTCGAAGCACAAAAATTGAAGCTTATTGAGGTGTTTGCCTTTGATATTGAACAAGTTAACGTTTGGTCAGATAGGGGGGCCGCATTGCAATGGCATAAACTGTTTTAAGGGTCTGAGTTAACAAATAAATTTGCAAAAGGAAAAGTGATAGAAGAGTAAGCAGCTCAGCTAAAAAATTTGATAGCGACTCATCACGCGCGTCTTTGCGATTTAAGTTGCTAACGCTTTATAAAGAGTTGCGCTGTCTTAATGAGCCTATCGCAAGGCAAGATAACCTAGAGGATAACAGCACATAGCATTTCTATTCAGTGCCTTCCATGGCGTTTAAAATGTTTCTGACAACATTGTTGGAGGAGGTGTTTAACCCCCTAGCGTTGCAAGCTGAAACAGCATTATTGGCCTGTATAGCATATGTCGAGCTTAATCCGATAAGGCCTAAAATTGGCGAGTACTCATGAGCAAGCGGACTTCACTAGTATCAAGCTTAGGGTAAAAGGAGCGCTCACTGGAGAGCAACCTAAACGTCTTTTATCCTTTATTAGTAATGAACGTGTCAACCAACCCAAAGCAATTACTTTCTCACTGCAAGATTATCTTGTTCAGGTTGATGGGCGGGTAGAGTGATGCAAGACGATAAACTCAATGCAAACTTGTTATGTTTCGGCTTATTACTGAGGCCCTGATAATAATCAGCGCCAAGAATTTCCCTGCACTGATCATGACTAAAAGTGCTTGGGCCATCTTTATCAACCAACTAAGATACATTGCTACCCTACAAGCGGTTGTTGAAGCGGTGAATAAAGAGTTGGTAAATCTAAATGGATAATGAGTTTATTAGAATGTGGCTGTATGTTAGTTGTCGACTTTTAATATTTTAGTTAATCAAATAGGTTGAATATCCGTTGAGATGCCTCATCATTTGTTAAATTGAATGCATAAGGTGTGTTAACGTTGTCACTGCCACTTTATCGACAAGTTGGCCGCCCTGTAAAAGGCTCTCGTGGGCTACTTCCCATTCTTCCGGGCAGCATGTGTAGTATGTCCAGGGTGAGGTTATAAACGTTTTTTGAGCATTTTAGGCATATTTGTCTGAATTGCGCTGCTGCGATCTTATACTCCATTTTGTGGCGTTCCCCAGAGCCTCGACGTTTTCCAACAGTATTTCTCAGGCATCAAAGATCATCGCCAGTCAGCAAAAATCACCCACCTGCTTTTTGATGTGTTCCTTCTCACTGTTTGTGCTGTTATTGCCGGATGTGAAAGCTGGGAAGAGATTGAGGACCTCGGTGAGTTTCGTCAGGATTGGCTCAAAGCGAAGAGGTTGTTCGAAAACAGTATTCCAGCGCACGATACGATTGCCCATCATTAGCTGATTAAAACCCGCGCAGCTACTGCAGTGCTTTGTTGAATGGATGAAAGATATATCGGCTCGTACTGATAACGAAGTTATTGCTATAGATGGAAAGGCTCTCAGGGCTTCATACCATCGCTAGGACAGACGCTCCACCATCCATATGGTCTGTGCTTTTGCCACACAATTGGTGTCGTGATTGGGCAACTCAAGACGGAAGAAAAGTCGAATGAGATCACCGCCATCCCCGATTTATTGAGCCTATTAGATATAGAAGGGTGTTTGATCAGCATTGACGCCATGGGCTGCCAGAAAGCTATAGCTCGGATCATTATCGACAAGAAAGCTGATTATTTTCTAGCGGTAAAGGTAAGCAGGAAACCTTACACAAGGCCATCAAGGCCGCGTTTGCTGACACGCTTCGCGAGACAGAGTTGGGAACTGCAGTTGCAGAAAAGGGACATGGGCGTATCGAAGTAAGGAAAAGCCACGTCATGCCAGCCTCCGAATTGGAAGCCGTGGCCACTGACTGGCCCAGCCTAGCTACCATTGGTGTGGTAGCTAATTAATGGCTAGAGAAAAGCGGGAAGGACTCACTCGATTACCGCTATTACATCTGCTCAGCAAATTTGACCGCGGAAGAGTTAGCTAAATCTGTAAGGCGTCATTGGGCTGTAGTAAACAAACTGGAATGGGTGTTGGATGCTAGTATGGACGAGGATGAATGTCTGGTATATCAGGGCATGCAGCCAGAACCTAGCCTGTATTTGTCATATCGCCCTAAATATGCTCAGGACGGAGAAGGCAAAGAAGGCAAGTGCTCGCGGAAAATGGCGCTTTGCTACCATGGACACTCGCTATTTAGGCCGGGTTTTGATAATAGGATGTAAGGCTTTGGAGAATAATTGACAATTTCGCCCTGGCAAAAAAGGGCGGATAATAAATTGTAGGGAGTATGGGGGTGTAGGAATTGTTGTTAACGAAAAGCTATTTATCTTCGCTTATAATACTTATTACATCCTTTAGGTCCTTGTAAAGGTAATACTTATGGTGCGGGGTCTCCAATTGTTTCAAATTACTGTACTGACGAATGATACAATCTTTATGTTCAAAGTACTTATCTTCGAAATGTTCTTTGGTTCTTGATAAATCATGTTTAGATCTGCTCATAGAAAAGTTCTCAAGTTCGAGTGTATAAGGGATGATTGATAATAATCCCCTTATATCCATATCTATGGAAAATAGCGATAGGCCCGGTGTGTATTCTCTTATACCCCTTATCTGTATATGATCATTGTTAACGGCTACCTTACCATAATCTATAAATCTATTATCTGAATCCTCAATGTAAATCGTTGTGAATCTTCCTTTGAAAAGCGTATCATTTGAAGTGAACAATTTGCTGCAAACAAATCCGCTCAATAGAGAGGCTATAAGGATTAAGTGTAATTTAATATTCATTGTTTATATGTTTGGCGTAAGAGTCTATAGCGGATTCAAAGGCTCGTGTTATATCTGGGGTGCTATTAGCACTTATATTGATAGGTGGAAAGTTTTTAGAGGTAAAGATGAAATTATAATTTTTATCAGATGCATCTATGTAGACATTGTTTGCTATATCTTTAAGAAGGTTCAAGTTTCTTGGTGTGTTAGGTTTTACATTTAAGTTTTCATTTAAAAAGCTAGCGGATATGACTAGTTCATCTTTCTTAAAGGGCTCTTCGTTATATATTTTTATTTTTTCTCTGTTATTTAAAAAATGAATACTGTCAAATATGGGGCGCTCTAAAGCAATTCCGAAAATAAAGCTTAAGATGATTAGGGGGAATTTATAAATAAACGAGTGTTGTAGGTTAAGCCTGCGGGATTTGCCGTAACTGATTGCATTGGATGGAATGGTGTAACCTGCTTTAGCTATTGTTTTGAGATATCGCTGATTCTTCCCATCATCCCCTAAAGCTGCTCTGATATTGGAAATTGATTGAGTTAAACTCGCTTTAGTAACAATTTTCCCTTCCCATGCTGTAGATACGAGAATATCACTAGAAACAATTTTCCCGTGATTCTCAATTAAAATCATTAGCACATGCCAGTCATAACCACCTAGTTTGATTTGATTTTTACCAAAAGAAACAAGCTTCTTATTAAGAACTATTTTTCTGTTGTTAATTGTTGGCTCGGACATGACGGGTGTTAACGTTATTTACAATTTACTAAGTAGGTCATTATTTTGACATGATTCCTTAGGTGAATCAATTTTATCAACCTTAGTGTAATCGTTACGTTAATTGTGTTTTGATTGGGTTTTATGTAGTGTCTTTTTTTGTGTTGCTCATGTTGCGACTGTGTTTTGTGGGTGGCATTCGTTTTAAAAGTGAATGCTGGGAGATTTATTGGTGATAAGGTAGTTTTAAATTGGTTTTTATTTTTTTAGTGTGTCGGCGAAGGTGGGTGTGTTTGTTTTTAGTGGCATGCAGAACCCGTGACTATATTTTTAAACGCCGGGGTGGGTAGGGCTGTGCTATATTTGTTGGTTTTTTTGTAATTGCATTGAATAGTTATTAGGTGGGAAGGCCCGGTCGGAATACCCTCGTATTGGTTTGTGTTAAAGCTTTTTTGGTATAAGAAATTTATGTGTTGTTATTTTAACTTATTACCTAGTGTGTGAAGTGTTACTTTTAATATTGGATCAATCCTCATAGTTCAGAGTGAGCTGCTTTATTAATAGAATATAGCCAAAATATTGAGGCGTAAAATGACTATGTGAGCAGATAGAGGTTAGGCGGCAGATTTTAAACAAGAAGCTGCGGCATTGGTAACCGCGCAAGGTTGCAGCGTACCAAAAGCAGCGTCTTTAGGCATCACGGATAAACTACTTTATAAATCGAAAGCTAAGTTTGAAGCTGAGCAATCTAGAGCCAACCTAAGTACAGACGAGCGAGCAGAGCTGTTAAGGGTACAAAAGGAAAATAAAGAGCTAAGGATGGAAAAAGAGATATTAAAAAAGGCCAGCACCCTCCTATAGAAGGAAGCCAAGTAACGATTTAAAATCGTTAAGAAGCTATCTTCGGTATTTCAAGTGAGTAGGCTTTGTTAAAGTTATTAAAATTAGTTGCTCGGCCTAATAGGCTTGGCTTGAGCGGCGCGCGAAAATCATTACAGCGGAGCATTTGTATATATATATCGAAGAGATAAGGTTATCTTCGAGAAAAGTAAGAACAGCTACAAGGGGGGCTACGAAAACGGTTATGTAAAGAGGGTGTTGTCCTCAGCGATTATAGCGTTAAAAAGTTAATAGCTAAGCCTGGTTTAGTTGTTACTCAACGAGTTGCTTACAAGGCATAGTAAAGCAAAGCGTAGTGATGCTTTGCCGATAACTTGTTGAATAAGAGACTTAACTCTTCTATGCCAAACCAAGTTTTGGCTGGTGATGTGACGTATCTATGAGTAGGCGAAGGCTGGATGTGCCTAGTCATTGTTGTGGGCTTATGTTCACGCCGTATCGTTGACTGGCATATCGACAAGAGGGGGGGGGCCGGCTGACTTAGCAAAAAAGCTATGATGAAGGCTTATATCTTGCGTCAGCCGCAAAAAGGTTTAGTGTTTCTAAGCGGTAGAGGCCCACAATATACCAGCAAGTATTATCGTAAACTGCTAGCAAACTATGGCATGACGGCAACTTCATCTGACTAATAGCGACCTATTGCCAGTAGAGTGTGAGCAAAGCTCCTTAAGGAAAGTGTCCAGATTTAGTTGCGCAGAGCAAAATTTTTGCGAGTTACTTCTTTAACCGATGGTTATAGTAAATTAAAGCATGCGAACTGTTTTACCTAGCTAATGGAACATCAAATTGTGATGCCTACAGTTTGAGATAATAAATACTCTTCACATTTTCGTCATTAGGTAAGATTTTGCTAAACCTAAGACGTAGTGCATTCTTAAGTTGTTTTATCAATAAAACAATGAGTCATTAATTGCAGAGGTTAAGTGTTGCTCTATGATTCCTTGGAAAGTTTTTCCACATATATAGCTCTGTCATCCTGCGATTATCTCTGAGTTATTGAAAGGGTTTTACTGCGCAAGTATTTATGTTTTTAACTAAACGTTTTTCTAGATTATTCCTATTTCAAGCCTGGTTATCTTTATAGATATTTTTCTCCAAAAAAACATTTCCTAAAACTTGTTTATTGTGTGGTTTTCACTTCTAAATTTGAGGTTTTAAATGGTGCGGGTGATTTTTTGTGGTGAATGATGATTCATAAATAGTCTGTTGATGTTTGGTGCGGCTTTGTTAACAATCTCAACAAGTCCATTACTAAATATTCGTATCTAGGTGGTGGCAAGCTTGTGTGAGCTTTATTGGAGCTTTGTGAGCAAGTGGGAGATTGGAATGTAGGGTGTAGTTATACTGAGTTACTGTTGCTCAAATTTCCGTGAATCGTACTTACCTTGTCAGCGATTGTGATTTTAAGCGTTCATGATTTTAGAAATGTTTTTAGTGTTTATATGGGACGAAAATAATGGTTACAGATAGTATTAATGGTGTCGCTAGAATGTCTGTTTTTGAAGAGACGTATAATAATATTGGTGAGGGGTTTCAAGAAATATACCAAGCGTTAGAAAAAATTAATGAGCGAGGGGGAGGGGTTTCGGTTCAGGATACGTTGGCTTTAAATCACGCGATATTCCAATATGGTATGTATCAAGAAGTTGTCACAAAATTGGCAACGAAGAGCGCTACAGCAGTCAATGACGTAATGAAGTCTCAATGAGAAAACTAACGCTTTTTTTAATTGTTTTAACTCTGTTTCTGAGTGGCTGTAAGAGCGATGGGTATATTCAGGTCGCGGTTTATCCTTCCGCTGACGTAGCCAATAAGGTAGTAAGTTTGCTAGGCCGTGGTGGGATGAGGTCGACAGTCGATGTGCACAAGGGGGAGTACACAGTACTTGTATCAGTCGAAGATGAGGTGAAAGCGAGAAACCTATTGACTGAGTACAATTTTTATTTCGTTACTGAGGACTTAAATGATTTATTAGAATCTAAATTCGCAAGTCTCAGCAAGCTTGAGGAGGTTAAAGGTAACTTGCTCGATAGTCGAGTTATCTACAACAAGCTTAGCTTGATACCAGGTGTGCTACGGTTGAGTGTCATTGTTACTGGTTCAAAATCGAAAAGAATTTCGGTACTGATAATTAGTTTGGATGAATTAGATGAGCATAAAAAGTCGAGTATAGACCAGTTTTTGAAAGGACTCGTTTCAAGTGGTGAGAATTATAGTGTCAGTTATTTAGTGGCTAAAATTGAAAATGAATCTCAGACGCAGGGGTGATGGTTGTCAAAGAGTTTATGAGCGATATATCTACTGGATATTTGCAAAGAACACAGTAAGTTCTGAAGTGTTTAGTACTTTTACTACGTTAGGTGAAAAAGAGATTCAGGAATATTTTCGAACAACAAGAGGTGAAGTTCGAACCCAAGTCGGCATTTTGGGGCAAGTAGTGAGGTGTCAACTATTTAAAAGAGATGTAAAGAGTCAATACTGGGTCAAGTCAGTACGCTTGGTAACTTCGAGGCAGCTTGCGTGGTCTAACTTGCTTGGTATACGGGGGGGGAGTACGCGTGTGCGTTATTTTTCTGATATCCGATTAGGACTTATGTTGTTGGCACTAGAAGAACCGAAGAAGGCCGTTGTTTGGGCGGTTAGGCTCGGAGTTAGTCCTGTAGAGAGTGAAATAACAAAATCTGTAAAAATTGAAGGTCGGTACATAAATAAAATACTTGGCTAATTTTATGAAATTGGACATTAGCAAAGAGTGCGATATTTGACAAGTGAACGTTGCAGCAATACTGGTAGTGAAAAGGCGTAAATTGGATGGCGAAGAATTTAAAGTTTGGTACGACAAGTGAAAATTTTTTTGATTTGTTAGTTGGTACTGAAGTGGAGAGTGAAATTGCTAACATCAGGGCAAAGAATAATATTGATGAAAGTCGAATTCTTTATATATATGATTTAGCTTGTGAGTTTTATCAGAATTATCAATTGAAAGAAGCAGAGATTTTATTTGCTGGTTATGCTGGGCTGAATCCGTATGACCACAGAGCAGTTGGTGGGTTAGCAGCTATATTGTTGTTAAAAGGTAAGCACGAAAAAGCTTTGGAAGTACTTAATGTTTTAAAAACATATCCAACAAATGACTTTGATGAGACGATTTTAAATATATCTCTTTGTCATTATAAGATGAAAGAGTACCAGCAAGCATCAGCGGCGTTGATGATTGTTAAAAGTAGCAGGTTGAATTCGTTTAATAAGGAAAGGTTTGATTATTTGTCGCGTCAGTTAAATCCATATTTATGATGTTTGCATTGTTGAATTAAGTCTGTTTAATAAGTGTTGTTTTTAAATGGGAGGGGGTGCCTTAATTGTTTATGGTTAAATAAAAATATGGGATCATTTAACAGGGCTTTGCGCCATTAAATAAAGGATAAAGCAATGAATATCACAGTTACTTCAACCAGCAACTTTAGTTATATCGAAAGTTTGGACAGTAGTAATCGAGACGTCAGTCAAGTGGGAAATGCTGGTGAAGATAAAAATCAAGGGCCTGCACAACCGTTGCCAGGTAATGCAATTGGACTCAGTGATCAACAACTTTGGCGTATTGTTACAGAGAGTATGAAACAGGCGGCAAATGCTATGGCTGGCACGGGTAAGGAATCAATGGAAGCCAAAAAGACGTTGATTCAGGTGCAGAAAGATTCGGTTATTGAAGACGCGGAAAAAAGAATTGCGGAGCTTAACGCTAAAAAAGAAGCGGAGAAGTCCAGTGGTATATGGGGCAAGATAGCTATGGCTTTTAGTATTTTAGCCGCGATTGTTGTTGCCCCTTTCGCACCTGTATTAGCTGCAGTTATGGTGGCGACAGTGGTTGCCTCGATTGTATTACCCAAAATTGCGGATGAAATAATGAAAGCGGCAGGTGTTCCCGAAGACACGCGAGGCTATGTTTCTACGGGGATCTCAATTGGGGTTGGAATCATTGGTGCAATCCTTAGTTTTAACCCTGGAAATATTGCATCTGCAGCTGGTAAGGCTGTGGCCGATGGCGCTGCAAAAGTCGCTGCGTTAGTTGAAAAAGCAACGAGTGCAATTACAGCGACTCGAGCATTTACGACAATATCGACTAAAATGCATAGCGCAATTGATAAAGTAATGAAGTTAATTGAACCGCTATTATCTAAACTGCAAAATCTAGCGGCTGGGGGGCAGGCCGTAACTGCTAAGATAGGCCAAGCCACAGCTGTAACCTCGAACGTCGCGTCAGTAGTTGGAACGGGCTATTCAGTCAAATCTGCAGATGTCATAAAGAATCTGGAGTTAGCAGAAGCTGAGCAAGAAGAATTCGCAACTCGAATTGAGCAAATTTTAATCATGCTAGAGCAGGCGATTAGATCATTGACTCAATCTATTGAGTCAATAGCTACAGCAAGTAAGCAGCATCGTGAATATACAGAGAAATCGATTTCAATAACATTGTAAGGGGCATGGAATGAGTGTAGGAATAACTGGTTCTGTTCAGCAGCCTGCTCTTGGGAGTTTGGGGCTAGAAGAAAAGAATACTGGGGTGTCGTTAGATACAAAGACTTGGCAAAATTATGATAAATCACTAAAAGCGACTGACTCAGGTTCGGTTTCGATGAGTGATTTACTGGCGTTGATTGCAAAAATTATCCAGTCTTCGCAAGAGCTTCGTACGCAGCTAATGAAAAGTAGAATTGATAGGGCTATGGCAACAATGGAAGTTGCTTCTCTTTTAGCTACAGAGAAAAAAAATGACGCTACACTTCGATTTGGTATAACGCTGGCTTCTTCCGTAGTAAATATGGGGTTGACTACGTTAGCGACGGTAAGAGTTGGTCAAACAGCTACATTAAAAGATAAGCATTTGGCTAGGCAAGCAGATATTGATGCTGGCGATGTAAAGCTATTGAGAACAAAAAACCTTGAAACCGGTGAGGTTACTGAGGCTAAAGGTCCACCGAAAGTATCTGATTTGTCACAAGAACAAATTGATAGCTATTCTCATGACCTGCAACAAAAGCGGACGGCTAAATATAATTCTGTTTCGCAGATGGCAACGATGGCTGACGGTATGGTTGGTAATACAAATGAGATGCAACATGCTGTTAATGTCAGCGAACAGGAGCAAATGCAGGCAGATAAGGATTTAAAAACTAAACTGGATGCTGAAGTCGACCAGTACATTGCCACATTAACAAATGAAGCTCTAAAGTTGAACGAAATACTTGGCGGAATTGCAGGGGCAAGTTTGGCCACTTACAGATAAATGTGGAGGCAGAGCGAATATATTTCGCTCTGAAATTTATGCGTATATTAAGTACTGTAACCTCAAACCCGCGTTTAGAAAAAGTTCCGGAAGTCAATCGAAGCAAGCGTGTACAGAATGAGAATATTAAGACTCGCCGTGTAAAAGATGTTAAGAAGGCCGATAAGAAGTATAAAAAAACACATCGAGTATTTAGGGTACCTCGTAAATTCGATTTAAATAATAGACAGCTTGGGATTGCTCTTAAGCAATATCAATTAAGGGCGTTGCAGGATCCTAATGGGTTGGCAGGAACTGTAACTGCTAAAAAACAACCAACAGCCGTTGAAGAATGTGTTTGTAGTTCGTTACTTGCTTCATCTTATTTGTATCCCAAAGAGCTGGTCGAAGCATTGGAAGAATTTGTTGCAACAAATCAGATTAACCATAATGATGATGTGAAATTGAATAGTGAAGTATTGCAGCAAAGTGTTGCGTATGAGAATCGTATGGAAGTTTGCTTGTTCTTATTAGACTTGTGTCGCACCTATAAAAAAAGTGAGAGTCAAATATAATGAATAAGACACCAATTGTAGTGCCTGCTACCCATTTTAGTATAAAGGAACGGAAAGTTGACACCTATCAATTGTTGACTTCTAAATCTGAAAGGATTAGTTGGAACCTGCTATCTGATACGAACTTACATGTAGATAAGCAGGCGTTGATAAAATGGTTTTATATACTTGATGAATATTCGGATGAGGCAGTGAAAAAAATATTGGTGGAAGGTATACTTGAAAGTCAATTTAATAATATAACATTCATTTTTACGCTAGCTCAGATGGAAGATTTTGAGAAAAAAGCTACTCAAGATTTTTATCAGTTCTTATATGGTTTTATATCTGAAACTCCAAGCATTATAGAGGAGTTTGTTGATGAGGTTGATTTGAAAATGAGTAAAGATGTTTTAGCTTTATTGGCTAAAAAAAGGTGATTGGATGGATGGCGTAAAGTTTAACTTTCTACCTAAGTTTGAAATAAGTAATCAGATTAAAGATATTGTACAGCAAATTTCTGGAAAAAGATTTGTTAGCGATGGTGTTCGGATATCATTTTGCGAACTTGTCCCTCTTTCCAATTTAGTATCAGAATATATTGAGCTTAAAATAGTTAATCAAGGAATTAACGTTGATGTTTTGGTTAGCAAGCTAGAGGTTGAAAGGTTAGTAGGTTCACAATTAGATCTATTATCTTATGACTATATTGGTTATCTAATTTCAAGAACTTTAGGATTGAATGGTGTAAGTCTTGGTAACATGGGTAGTGATGTTGGTAAGTCGGATTTATTTTATATTCGTTGCGTTTTTTATGTTGGTGGATTTAATTTTGAAGGGGCACTTAAGATTAATGAATTCAGTATAGATTCAGATTATTTGCTAGCTTCTCAAAATACCCTTAGCGGTAGTACGTCTTTAAGCGTTGAGTTGGCTCCATTTTACACCGAGTTAACACCAAAAGAAATACAGGATTTAAATTCTGGTGAACTGGTTATGGTATACGAGAAGTAGATGATGTTATCTCGAAGATTAAACCCTGTAGAGCAATTTTTATTAAATTTGGAAAATAGCGAAAAAAGAATCTTCGAACATTGTCCTGAAAACTTGTTATTGCCGATAATACCATTTTTTCAGTTAGTAGAAGTGATTAATTTAATTGAAGTGTTAGGTGTTGTTGGAGAGTACGAGGCTACTAGTAAAGGAGTTTTTGTTCGTGTCGACGGTTATTTAACTTTGTCAGTTGCTGACCAGGATTTTAATTTAGAAGGCGTTAGACTGTTTTGTAAACGCTTATGTGATTCTATGAGGTATTAAGATATGCCAACTTCACTATCTTCCGCAAGTAATTCAGCCACTTTACCCAGAGTTAAGGGGGATTTACTAAAACGGGACAATGCACGAGCCGCTGAAATTCGTAAAATGACTAACGTTAAAGTAGGTGAAAGTGTGTTGACTAGACGCAATTCAGATAGTCCCCTTTTGCGCAGGGATTCACCATTACGGTGGCCAACACAAGTTGACCCAATGCAAAGTCCACTAACATCCAGTCAATCCAGTCAGGATCTGGTAGCTGACTATCCATTGCAAGGTTCACTAACAAGCAGTCTGCATCTGGTAGCTGACAGGATGTTAGATGACGATCCAACTAGTCCAAATCGAGCTAGTGGGGCTGTAGATCTTAACGATATAAGCCTTGTTGTATCCGGTGAATCCGCTGAATCCGGTGAATTCAGTGAAGCACAGGCGGAAAAACAGAGTAGGGGCAAAGAGCACAATGCTCCAAGAGATCCCAAAAGTGGGGGCTTAACCCAAGGCGGAGTGTTGCCTAGTGATTCAACGTTGGTGTCGGCACAACGTGGTAAGGACTTGCGCGACCAAGCGGCAAGAGAACTCACGAGAAATGCTCACACAGAAGTTGAGGTTGCCTATGACAAAGGCGGTGATGCCAAAAGTAGTGCGCGGGGGCCACAAAGTGCTGATGGTTTAAATAAAGGCAAGTTGGAGTCTGGTAGGGCGGTGTCGATGATGTCATTAGGCGCTGATAACTCTTCGGTGGCGTCATTTGACAGTGATATCGCTTCGCTGGCGTCATTAGACTGTGATGACGCTGCTGATTCCCAGTTTGGGTCTCATTTTGATGCGGAAATTGATTCAGGCGTTACATCTCCTAAGAGAAAGTTAACTTCTGAAGAAACTACGGAAGGCATCAGTAACTCTAAGAAAGAAAAGGCTCCAAGAGAATCCAAAAGTGGGGGCTTAACCCAAGGCGGAGTGAAGCCTAGTGATTCAACGTTGGTGTCGGCACAAAGTGGTAAGGACTTGCGCGACCAAGTGGCAAGAGAACTCACGAGAAATGCTCACATAGAAGTTGAGGTTGACGTTGACAATGATGACGCTAATTCCCAGTTTGGATCTCAATTTGATGCGAGAATTGATTCAGACGCTACATCTCCTAAGAAAAAGTTAACTTCTGAAGGTGCGAGTAACTCTAAGAAAGAAAAAATTACCGCTAAAAGGGGGTCTAATAGGGTAGACAATAAGACCAAAGCTAAGTGGCATTTTGGACTTGCTACTGCAGTTGGTCTCACGGGTGCGGCGTTAGCGCCTTTTACAGGGGGGCTAAGTTTGTTGCCGACCGTATTTGTTGTCATGTTTGGGAACTCTGCCGCTGTTGCTGCGTATGGGGGGTCTGAATTTGTTCTTAATGGTGGCGCGCAAACGAAAACACCTGAAAAACAAGAAGATTCTAGTAATGGAGTCTCAGCCTCAACTGCTGAAGAACCAGAAGAGACCCAGCAGCGCTTATTAAATATGGGTCTCATACCCATGTTAGAAGGAAAAGGAGCGGTCTTCAACAATTGTTTTAACACTACCAATTATAGTAATTGTAATAACACAATAGGCAAAGATAACACAACAGGCAAAGGTAGATGGTTTGTGTTTTTTGAAGATAGTGACGACGCTTTAGAGCCTTCAGTAAATGATGATATGCCTGATTTTAGCGATGGCAACGGAACGATTGGTGTTAAGGTGCCTTCCAAGAGCGAGCTGCTTCAAGAAATCGAATCATTAAAGACAAGGCTAAATAATACAGAAGATGAGGAATTAATCAGGTTGAAAAAACGCTTAGATGAAAACTCAAAGAGTATTAAGAACGTTGTTAATGTAACTTTTGGTTCTGGTAAAGAAGGCCTTGCAGTATTAGAGCTAAGTGGAGACCAAGAAAGAGAAAAATCATCAGAAGTTAGTCAAGGTGACCAAGTAGATATGTCTGTTGGTATTACTAATGACATTGAAGTAAACGCCCGCAACGGTAGTAGTCAAGGTAGGGGCGCGGTGAAGCGAACGATTGACGGAGGGGCGCAAACTGGGCCCAGCATTGACGGGGGGACGCAAACTGAGTCCAGTATTGACGGAGGGGCGCAAACTGAGTCCGGCATTGACGGGGGGACGCAAACTGAGTCCAGTATTGACGGAGGGACGCAAACTGAAGTGCCCAGCATTGACGGAGGGACGCAAACTGAGTCCGGCATTGACGGAGGGGCGCAAACTGGGCCCAGCATTGACGGGGGGACGCAAACTGAGTCCGGCATTGACGGGGGGACGCAAACTGAGTCCGGCATTGACGGAGGGACGCAAACTGAAGTGCCCAGCATTGACGGAGGGACGCAAACTGAAGTGCCCAGCATTGACGGAGGGACGCAAACTGAGTCCGGCATTGACGGAGGGACGCAAACTGAGTCCGGCATTGACGGAGGGACGCAAACTGAAGTGCCTAGCATTGACGGAGGGGCGCAAACTGAAGTGCCCAGCATTGACGGAGGGACGCAAACTGAAGCGTTCAACAGGGTTGAAGTAGAGACGCAACCTAAAACCATCGTAGACGTAAGCGTGCGACCGAGACCGACATTAAAGAGAGATACCAAAGAAATAGGTCGTGAGTTTAAAGTTGAAGCTAAGGTTTCAGAAAATGGTAAGCACATTCAGTACTATACACCTAAGGACTTCCTGCAACCAAATAAAGGAATGTCACTTGGTAGTCCGAGGCTAATCCCTGAAGATTTAAGAGGTAGAGATAAAAGGGGTTCAGCAGAATTTAAGGAATGGCAAGAGAAGGATAGTAAAGAGAGTTGGTTGGCGTTGAATAATCGACCAGACATTAAGAAGTATTACGAGAATAAGGCAGCAGCTAAGAAGGTAACAAGGTGGAGCGTACCAAGTCCTCAATCAAGAGTCATTTTAACTGGCGGAAATGGTCAAGGGACGAATCACGAACGGGGCGTCCGTCGTAATGTAAGCCTAAGGGAGGCTGATTTCAAATCGTTAGAGGCAAATAATGATCCTAGTTTTAAAGAGGTGGTGCAAGGGACTGTTAGAGGTGGGTCTAAACTCTTTGGTCGTGGAATTGTAGCAGCTCCAGTGGTGAGAGAAAGTCTTGCAATAAAGCAATAAGCTTATGCTGGTGTGAAGATGCTTAGTCCTGGCTAAGTCTCTTCACCTAGGTTAATGATTGTTTTTGTGTGGCTGAAAGCATTTGAATATTATAAGAATAGGCTGTCATACAACAATAAAATCTACTTTTCCCCTCTTTTCTTAACCGATTTCCTACTTAGGTGGGCGGGAGGTGTTTCAGGTTTATCTTGCTACCAGATTGACGATTTTAAGGGGAGTGCTTAGAAATTTGTGTCATTTCAGTGATATGTATAAAACAGAAATGACGCATGACCAAAGACTTCGACTTAGAATAAGCCCGTTAAAGCGCTTAAGTCAGGGCAAGCTCTAACAGGTAAAGACGGTTTTCCTACTGCTCATTAAATAGAACTGCGAAGCTGCCTTTTTGGCAGGGCTTGAACAACATCTGAAAGGTGATGACCAGCCCAACCGTAAGAATGGCGCTAGCCAAAAAAATCATTAAGTCTTCTGTGGGCGCTTTTGAATTGGATACCCTAAGGGGGGGGGCAATGCTGCACATTACTATTTAATTAAATGGATTAAAAACTACGGCTAGCTCCATAACACATCAAAGTACTCTAGCGTCAACGTCGCCAAATCTGGTGTTTAACCCTATTCATCTATTTTCATAATAAATCCTCACTCCTAACTTTTGGGGTTAAGTACTGCCAGCTTAGTGAGGATGTTTTATCACATTTATTCCGTTGTAAATCTTAAGGTTGCTCCTGTAGGTTTGTTTGCACAAGGATGCTTAATTTGGTGGCGTATTGTGTTTATAACACTATTGAGTGGCGGAGTTAACGATGTGCCGACGATTATCACGAAAAGGTCGCCTGAATCAAATGTGATTAAGAGGTCGCAGCTTGCAGAATATCCGGATGCTTTGACTTTGGTTGAAGGTTTGAAAGTAGATATTGATAACTACGAAATTGAATTGCGATCCAGGATTGAATCGATAGTCGAAAACAAAGAAAGAGAATTGAATCAGAGATTAGAGAGTATTTTATTAGAAGCAGAAAATCAGGCTAAAAAAATCGAGTCTGAGTGGCTTAGGTTTGCAGAATCAAAATATAGAGAAATTGTCTCAAAACAAAAAAAAGAGTTTTCTGAAATAGAAAAAAAATTAAAAAAAGACATACTTGAAAGATTGATTGATAATTTGTCTGATTTTCAATTTGATGAAAAAATGATTAATTGTCTTACAGAAAATTTCAACTGCTTATATGATGATGCCGCTCGTCATGAAGACGTCCAGGTCTCATACAGAAATGGCAGTACGTTTTTGACTGTGGAAGACAATAATTCGGTAATAGAATTAGACACTAAAAGTGTGGTTGATAATTTTGTGAATTGTATAAAAGAATATAGTGAAGACCAATAAAGTGAGTACAGTTTTTTCTAAACTAAGAGTTGGAAACTTTTTTAACCCAAGCAGTGTAATAATTGCTCTCACGTTACCAATAATAATTTTAATAACGCTTCCAGGTCCAGTTATTGATGTGTTGATATTGGTAAGTTTTGTAAGTACTGCATTTCTATTGGTGATCACTCTAGATAATGACCAGCCAATAAAGATGACGTTTTTGCCAACTATGGTTCTTTTGCTTACTACCTATCGATTATTGTTATCGATAGCTACAACTAGGAATATTATTGCGAATGAAGACGTTGGAACTGTAATCGAAACTGTTGGTCAGTTTGTGATGAATGATAATTTGATCTCCGGAATGCTCATTTTTATCATTATTACGATTGTTCAATTTTTAGTCGTGACCAAAGGTGGAGAACGAGTTGCGGAAGTGGGGGCGAGGTTTTCCCTAGATGCAATGCCCGGTAGACAGATGAGTATAGATGGAGATTTAAAGAGTGGATATATTTCGGCTGATAAAGCGCAAGCGCTTAGAGCTGAGTTAAATACTGAAAATCGACTTTTTGGCTCGTTAGATGGTGCTATGAAATTCGTTAAGGGCGATTCAATTGCAGGAATCTTAATTAGTTTAGTAAACCTTTTTGGCGGAATTTACGTTGGTGTCAATCATTTCGGATTGTCTTTGAATGAAAGTTTAAATAAGTTCTCAATATTAACAATAGGCGATGGCCTAGTTTCGCAAATTCCTAGTTTATTACTATCTATCGCTTGTGGTGTTTACCTAACCAGAATTAAGGGTGAAGAATCCAATTCATTTATAGGTCAGTTAGGTGAACAAGTAAGTGGTTTTTGGAAAAGCTTAGTTGTAATAGCATTCGTTATACTTTGCCTTGGTGTTTTAAAGTCTGAATTGATTTATGTTGCGATTTCAATATTCATTATATGCATCAGCATTGCATTTTTACTATGGCGTAAAAACAACTATGAAAAGAGTGATAATGTTGAATTGGTATCAGGGGAAGGTTTATATAAAACACTTAAATTTATTATTAAGGATGCTAACCACAAAAAAACAATAATGGCAACGTTGGATGAGCTCGAGGACAAGTTGTGGGGGCAGAACCTTGGCATGC
Source organism: Shewanella waksmanii (assembly GCF_043643685.1). Taxonomy (GTDB): domain Bacteria; phylum Pseudomonadota; class Gammaproteobacteria; order Enterobacterales; family Shewanellaceae; genus Shewanella; species Shewanella waksmanii_A. The sequence continues at coordinate 294,758 of NZ_JBHZSN010000003.1, read as the reverse complement.
CTGATATAAAGATTGATGAGAAGTTGAAGTGTGATTTAGAAATTTACATCTCTAACATACTTATTTTTAGATATCTTTATGAGGAAGAAAATAAAGGCAATCTGATTGAAGTCTTGGATGATGATTTTTTCATTGAAGAAAATCGGTGTGTAAGTGTGGAACTTATTATTTCTTACTTCATCAATAAGTGTCTTATTGATAAATATAACCTCCAATACACTGATAACATTGTTGACGGTTTGAATAATCAAAGTGAAGCCATGAAAAAAGAGGTTGAGGCTGCTTTGGGATTGAATAGAGTTCATGATGTGATAAAGGAAATGCTAGTTTTTGAAGAGTTTTATTTGGAAAAGGTTACTTTTTTTGAATCCTTAATTTATTGGTCTAGAATAGAGGGTGAGCCTAAAAATTGGCTGCTACGAATAAGGTCTAAAGCCAAATATGAGATAACATCTAGATTAATTGATTCGAAAGGTAAAATATACGTTGCATTATTAAGTCCCGAGGCTACAGAGCTAATTCAACTATATGTTACTGGCCAAAATGAAAATATTGATGCATTGATAGAGTTACAGAATAAACTGCGTTCTGAATTGAAGAGGCTAACGCTTCTATTTAGGTGTAAGCCAGTTGTTGTTGTAAATGAAACCGAATTAAACTTTGTCAAATCGTTTTTCCAGCATGTTGCATCAACGATTTCTGTGTGCGGTCAAGCAGACATAGTAGATAAATCTCGTATCGCGGCCACTGAAGAAATAAAAGTGAATTAGTAGTTATGTCCGAAGAATCGACTGAACCCAAAAAATATCCTGCTTCAGAGAAAAAACTAAAGGATTTGAAAAAAAAAGGACAGTTTCCAAGAACTGAACTAGTTGAACCAACAATAGAGCTTTTTGTGTTTTCTTTTATCTTTACTATATTTTTGTATGTGGTTTTTACAGATGTAGGATATTGGATTGAAGTCTTATTGTATTTAGATAATGAAGCAGGAGTAAAAGAAATCATGGCAGGTTTTTATTTCTTCTTTCTGTTGTTATTTTTAATAAAGTTTGCCGGTTTTATTTTTAATAGTGTAGTTATAAATAAAGCTGTTTATAGCTTTGAAGAGCTTGGTTTTAAAATCGAAAAGATAAGCCCGGTAACAGGGTTTAAAAACATATTTGGGATGCAGGCCCTTTCTAAATCTTTACGCAAGGTAATAGAGGTTGTGCTCTTGGTTGTCTTGGCTAAATATGTTTTTGACCTTTTGGGGAACAAAATTTCGGAATTGATTCAAGTAAATAATATAACCTATTTCACATATATGCTTATAGTGTATATAGGGGTGGCTAGTTCATTTTTCATCATCTACGGATTAGTCATTGGTTGTATTGATTATGTGATAGAACGCTATCATTTCCTTCATAAAAACCGTATGACATTTACTGAATTAAAGAATGAAATGAAGGAAACAGAAGGATCTGAAGAGATCAAAGGAGAGAGAAAAAGACAAATGAAAGCGGTGATGGAGGAAGTACCGAAAGTTAAAGGCAGAACGCCTACTTTTGCCTTAGCTAATCCCACTCACATTCTAATTCCAATTTGTTTTGATGAAAGGATAGATAAACTTCCTGTTGTGTTAAAAATTTGCACTGATTTTCAAGCGCTTGAACAGAGACAGGCTTTATTGGAAGCTAAGATACCTGTTATCGAACATAAGCCATTAGCTAGAGCTTTTTATAGAAAAATGAGTGTTGGTAACGATTTTATTCCCAAAGAATTTTATAAAGAAGTTGCGTTTATTTTATTGGAGTTGAAAAAAAATGGTTAAGGTTATACTTATCGTGTTATTCGGTATTAATTTTCTATTTTTTGTAGTTGGATGTTCAAATTTTAATAAACATGGTTCTTTCCTTTGGGATAACTTGTGGGAGGAAGATATAAATAATATGGTGATCGCAAGTGTGGAAAATCCTTCAAATTTTCAATATTGGGTTAAAGATGGGCCGCGTTATATTGCAGGGGCAAGTGACCAATATGCTTGTGTAGAAATTAAAGATGGAACTAACAAACATTATTTTAGCTTTTTTAATATCAGTTCCTATAGCACTAAACCAGTGGAAAGTTGTAGTGGTAATTATTGGAGTGGAAGTTTTACTGAAGAGGAAATAAATCATAAACGAGAAGGTGGTCGGCAACGCATTGAAAATGATGAAATGATGAGTAAATTTACAAAAGAAGCTAGGGAGTCGATAGGAAGACTATCTTCGCCTGACGGAAAGGTTGAAATATGTAAATGCCTTAGAAACATAGAATGCGTTAAGTTTAATTTTGTTGGTCTATTTGAAGTAAATAGTTATAAAATCTCGGAGCCAAACTTAGCTTTGTTAAATGAACTCGTTCGAATAATAAATACGTACCCAGTGAGCAGTATTGTTGTTTACGGTATTGCTGACTCTAGTGGCGACTACAGCAAAAATAAAGTGCTAGCAAAAAATAGGGCAGAGATAGTAAGTGAATATCTTAATCAACACCTTGATAGGGCGGTATTAGTCACGTTTAGAGGAAGCGTAGAAAATAAGCTGAGTACGGCCGTAAAAAGGCAGTCACAGCGACGGTTCGAAGTCGGGGTTTTTTTTCATGAGTAATTCAAAGTATCAATTATTAATGGCTGAGTTTACAGAAATTGCAACGGGTAGGGAATTGAAGATATCCGAATCCGAGACCGTCACATGCAAATTTAAACACGAGGATTGTATTATAGAAGACGGTGCAAGAATATCATGTGATAACGCGATAGTGATAATGATAGAGCTTCAAGACAGAAGCTTGAAAGCTGATTTGTTAGGTCTAAATGGTCATTTTGATGTTACTGCTGATGGATATATAGCAAAACTTCAATCTGGAAAATATTATTATATTAGAATAGTTTATAATATTGAACACCCACTTTTTTTGTTATCAAAGATGAACGAATCTGTTGAGATTGTAACTAATATAAAAAAGTACGTCGACAAATATGTGGTTGATTGAATTTTTTAACGGTCCTTTAAAGGGCGTAGTGTTACCTATTGAGGCAGGATTGATTCTGTCTGGAAATGAAATTTGCTTGAAAAGCGATAATTCCCTTTATTTGGTAGAATTAGCTTCTAATCAAAGTGAGTGGCTGTTTACAATCAAGAATGACCAGGTAGTTGTTGCGGGCTTTAGTCAAAAAAAGAAGGAAAAGTGCTTAAAAAGTGGCTTTATTTACGAGAGTCAAGGCGTTTCGTTTTTTGTGTACAAGCAGGGCGAGTATAAATGTCTTGAATTAACTTATTTTTTCTACAGGTTTAAATTTGGAATCATTGTCTTATTATTGATTAATTTGGTGATGTTATCAGTGGGCGCGGTTTCATTCGTCAACTATCAAGAAAGAAGTGTTTCAAATTATATTGATAAGCTTAGTGGTGGTTTTATTGAGGATGGGCGGTTAAAGGTATATGACGCCGCTTTGCTTGATGAATTACCTAGTGGGTGGAAGAGTTTTGTTGAAGTTGTGGATATAGGCGAACTATTGGTTTTAAAGAACCCTTTGGTAGAAATTGTATCGGATTATTCAAATAATAAATTATCGGCTGATGTTGTAGAGACCAATACGTATAATATTTTAAAAGTTGATACATTAGAAAGGGATAACGATATTATGGCAGCCTTTGGTAAATACGGGGTTATATTTGAGAGACAGGGTGGTAAATGGCTTGTTGATAATAAGGTTAAGGCAGAATATGCGCTTAAGGAAAGTGCTTTGAGTTGGGCTATCCCGGACGTGCAAGCTAAGGGTTTAGCGACAACTTATATATCTAAAGAGCAGTTTAAATATTCTTTGTTTTATTCATCGGAAGGCGTTAAATATCTTTATGATAGGAACCGAAAGTATTGGGTTGGTAGTGATGTTCCAGGGTTAGGGGTTATTGTTTCAATTTCAAAAGAAAAAGTAATCTTTGATGAGGGTGGTAGAGCTAATATTTATATTTTTGACAAGTGAGGCTATCAAAATGAGTATAACAAGTGTTAATCCAATTGATGGAAGCAATAGTAATAGTGCAGGTCTTGATAACAGTGCTATTGTTAAAAAGGCATTAAACTCCGGGGTGGCGCCCATTTTAAAAGCCTTCTCAGAAACAGATGAAGGCAAAAAAGTAATAATGAGAAATAGCTTTAGAGATCCATTGGATATCATTAAGCTATTACTAGCTAAATACACTGAAACGCAAAGTAACATCGCTAAAAATGAAGCAGATGATATTGCTATGGTGTCTGCGGGGATTTCTGAGGTTAATAAGCTTTGGTCAAATTTAATGACTGATGCAATGAAGTCTGTCAAACCTGGTGATGTGGGTAAAACTGTTAATATAAGCACATTAAGCAGCTATTCCCAAGTAGATAAAGTTTTGAAAGACAAATTGGGTTTACCAAATGGTATAAAAGAATTACTTAGTGGTAATGTGAATGCGAATTATGACCAGCTGCAATCAATGCAAGCGACGGTAACAGCCCACTGCGACACTGTTCAAGTTGATGTCAATTCACAACAACAAGAATTCAAAAATACAATGACTGCGATTAATTCAGCAAAAGAAGAAAGGGCAAATCTTAGTGCGTTCATTATACAACTGAGTTCATTGAGGTAGTTTATGCGAGTAGTTATTGATGTTGTTATTGCAAACTGCACCATGACATTAGAGGAGTTGAATAATTTACATCAAAATCAACTAAAAGAGTTGACTGACTTTAATCAATCGGAGGTTTTATTGAAAAGTGGTAATCAGCTAATTGCAACAGGTCTTTTAGTTAAGGCCGATGACCAGCTCTATGTATCCGTAGATCAAGTAAACGATATGAAGTAGTTCGTCAAGTCTTTGTCGATGACAGGCGGTTATTACTGCCTGTTTTTTTGATTTTTTATAATTTTGTACATTAATTAGGCAGTCTTTTAACTGTTTAATTAGTTTTTTTTTATCCCCGAGCTGTGTTTTTTTGTGTGTTATGTTGCATCCTTATGTAGTTGGTACTCATAATGAAAAATCATTACTAATAAAAAATCATTACTAATAATAAATATACTAAGCAGCTTGAAGGAGGTAGTTTTGGCTCGAGTTTATATTTTAGGCAAGCAAGTAATATTTGATGTACTTAAACGTCAGATTTGTAGTGGTGAATATGTTGTTTCGATTGGAGGGCGAGAAGCTGCAATACTAAGCATGCTATGTGAGCAAGAAAACATAGTTGTTAGTAAGGACGATATTCAGGAAAAAGTGTGGGGAAATGTGTGTGTTAGTGAAACATCATTAACAAAAGCAATTTCTAATTTAAGAAAGTCCTTACAACAGTTTAATGATTTGTATTGTGAAATAAAAACGATTCCTAAAGAAGGCTATTCTTTGGTATTTGATGAGGGGAGTGGAGGTTCTTATAGGGCTAATGAGCCTATTCCGCTAGAGGTGACAAAAGTTGAGACGAGTAAAAAGGAACCATTGAGAATAGGGTTTAAAACAGAAGAGCAAGAGAAGAGAAAGCTTGAATACCCTGTCAAGTTCAGTGTATCAACAGATGTTGGGATGGTAGTGATTTGTATAAGCATAACTATAATTATTTCATTCTTAACTTCAGCCGTTTATATTCTTCTCGATTCAATGCTAAGTAAATAGAAAGTTGTTTACAATTAATGATCAAGATGGGCACCTACTCTTAAAATTGATATACGGCTTAGTGTATTAAAATAAAAGGTGCCCTAAAAACCAATGTGTATAGATCTAATATGTATTCTACCGAGGTAGTATGTGTTTATTAATGTCTTCCTAATGAAATGTTGCGAGTAACACTTTCACCATTATGGTTTTATTGAATTTTTGTCGCTTGAACTACTTTTTCGGTTTATTAAGTTTGGGTTAAAGCATATAGACTTAAGGCTTTATAGTTGTTGATTCTAATGATATTAAACTTAAGCGTTAACTGTTCGTATACTTATACGGAGTGGCTGGTTGTGAGAATTAGTAAGGTTAGGTAGGTATTTTTGATGGTTAATTTTCATTTCTCCCTTGTGTAAAAATGTGCTTTTTTACAAAATAATTTTAAGCAGGTGAAACAAATTCAAAGGAAGGGTTGAAATATAGCCTAAGTGTTTGGTGGAAGTATATGGCTAGGTTGGTTCTATTGTAATTAAATTATGAATCAAATAGTAGTTAAACCGCTTAACCGTATCGGTTAGTGACGGCTACGTTAAGGTTAGCCATTGGCGTTAAAAATGCTTTTTTAGGTTTAACGCTTATTCATTGTATGTCTCTATACTTATCATGCACCCTTTTTGAAAGTGTCAGGCTCTGTTACGACGAGCCTTTAACGAAGTAATGTTAGTCCCTCTTGTTTAGTCTAGTCTGGGGGGGGTAAGATTTTTGCATTATTTGTCAACTTAAATCCAACCTCTGCTTCAGAATTTTGTGTTAGTTTTTAGCTTGGGCTTCATTCAGTTGCGGCCCACCAGTAATTTATGGGTGGTTATTTGGCATATATAAAACGAGGAATTAAAGCGCATGGGACCTCTAAGTGGAATTACTTCGAGTGCTAGATTATTAAAGTCGGCGGAATGCGAACTTAATAAGCAGCTTAAGAAAGCAAAAGAAGAATTTAAACAGGATATTGTTGCAATAAGAAAGAATAAGAGCGGTGCAAAAGACTTCGCAAAAAAATTAAAGCTTAGTAATCCAAACGCTCTTGCACGCCCAGGCGCTCTTAAACAAGCGCCGATTGGGTTTATAAATGCAACTATAAAAGCATTTTCGGAGTTTAGGCAACAGGCAGATCGTATACTAGTAGGTGGTTTAACTGCGAAGGAATATCAGCTTTTCACCAAATTGACGTCACAAGCGGAAAGGATGGAGGCGCCAGTCATTCGCTGTACTATAGAGGCGAATGAGTTAACTAATCAGCGGATGCTTCAAAGTCGGGTACTGCCGCCGCTGCCGATAAAAGAACGGCCACTGCCGCTGACGCCGCCCCAGGAACGGCCACTGCCGCCGACGCCGACATCAACATCAACATCAACATCAACATCAACATCAACATCAACATTAACATCAACATCAACATCAACATCAACATTAACAACTCAAGGGGATGCAGAGTTTTATGGGAATACTGAGTATTATGGGTATACCGAGATAAATGATGATGGGCTGCTAGATAGTGAATTCGAAAACGAAGGCCTTCCCAGACTGAACGGTGAAGATGATGTTATTGCGCGATTTAATCCGAAAGATTAGTTTACTCGGGCAGCGCGAGCTCTTTGGTTTAACGGAATCATGTGTTAGGTGTGAAAATAAATATATGAGGTGTAACTATGTTCCCAAATACAGGAAATAAAACTAGTACAGTTAATGCAGCAAAAGATTGCAATTTTACAACAGCTGAAATGCGATATATAGACAAGCTACCTGTTGAATCGTTAAAGCAGTTTGTTGAAGATCCTAAAGCCCAATGGGGCACTCGTTTGATGCAGGCAAATCTCTCCCCTGATCGAGTGCTTAGGGATTGGGCTGCGAGTAAGTTAACGATATATAAAGATTATTTGGCTAAGCTTAAGAGTGGCACCCCTACAGCGCAAACTGAATCTTCAGCGGCGAGCGCAGCTAAGTGCATGGGTGGAGTTTTTAATCCAAACAAGCCCAGTGACAAATTATATGCTAACCCCGTCTATGAAGGTTTCAAGGGGGCAGCGGCTCGCGCTCATAGCCCATTAAGTGCGGGGGGGCGGAATGCCGTCGATGAAGAGAGTGTATATGAAAATATCCCTGCCGACGATAAAGGGAGAGTATATGAAAATGTCAATATCCCTGCCGACGATAAAGGGAGAGTATATGAAAATGTCAATATCCCTGCCGTCGATAAAGAGAGAGTATATGGAAATGTCAATATCCCTGCCGTCGATAAAGAGAGAGTATATGGAAATGTCAATATCCCTGCCGACGATAAAGAGAGTGTATATGTAAATGCCCCTCCTGTGCCACAAAAAACTGGTCCTGTTTATGTTGAACTTGATTTTCAAAAGGTTTCTAAAGACGTTAGCGCAGCAAGCAAGCACAAAGCAGAGAGTTCAATGTCTGCAGAGGACGAAATGTATGCGGACAATACAATGTATGCGGAGATAGCTCATGGCCAAATAGGTCAGGCCCCAGAACCGGTTTACCAAAATTATCAGCGTGACACTACTTATCAAAATGTAGGGGTAATGGTAAAAAAAGACGGTGCCTCGCCAAGCGTTAAGCCAACTCCTCCTACTCTTACTTCTACAGGTGAGACTTTTAGGCCAACTGCTGCCCCTAGGGCGCCTAAGACAACTCTTACTCCTACAGGTGAGACTTCTAAAACTCCAACAACTCCTAAGCTAGAGGGGGGGGCGGCACAGATGAGTGAGCTTGAAAAAAAATTCGCGGAAATGAGGTTAAAACGGTCTGATAACTCGTAATTGTGAATTTGCGCTGCATCGTCATGTCAGTCCTAAAGTAGGTTGACGCTTTTACTAAGCCAGTTGGTACTTCCAATTGGCTTTTTCGTGTTCTTAATTTAGGGCTTCTTGCCCCGCTTAGGCTGATTTGATGCGCTTAGATTATACGAAGTAATGGTGTAGTCATAGGTAGATGTTTTGAGAGCAGCTATAAAGCGCCGTCAACTTAAGTTAAGGGTAATTGACAGTATATGCGTAAATAACTAAAAGTAAGCCATTTTGTGGTCTCAATTTATGCGGTTTGCGTGTGTTACCCATCTCTTTACCTCTGCCTTTTCATTGACTGATGATCTACTACGTCGTCTAACATAGTTTGAAGTTTGACAATTTATCAAAGAGTCCGATTTTGTTCACCCGGGGAAATGTGCGTCTGCCTGTTAATAAAGCGCAATAAGTTATTGTTTCCCTTGGGACGTGATGGTTTAGTTTGTTCGGTTCAGGAAGAATCTCTTTTTTTCATGCTTATTTCGTGAGCGTGCTAGACCGCTATGGCTTGAGCGCTTTATATGGTTGTTTTTTTCATGATTACTCACTGGTTATTGCGTGCAAAAAGGGGGTAGTTTTAACTCACCGAGCAGACGACAACCGTAATAGTTCAAATAAAAAATGGTTCGAAACTGGGGGGGGGCTTGCCAAAGGTGGCTAGATTTTTAGAGTCTATCCTGAAGGCAAAAATGAAGATTAAGCGTAATTGACGGAGGAAAAACAACTATGGCAGAACTTACAACTGGATATGTTAAAGGCGAAATGGGAGGCTTGATAGACAATGCTGATGATAAAGTATCAACGTTTATCGAGGACCATACAGGGGTTGTAGATGCTAATGGCAATTTTACTAAAGACGCGACTGGGACGCTTATATTAAGCGCGTCTCAATCTTTGACACTGCAACAACTTATGGCTGATCAAAGTATCACATCTCAGATGGCGACATCAGTGCTGAAATCTGTAAAAGACTCAGTGATGGCAGCAGCGAGAAATACTGGCTAGTTGTGATTGGCTGTGCTTGCTCATAGGTTTTTTGAATTAAAGGTGTAAAGGTGATTGGGGTGAAGAGCTAAAGATGCAGCCAATATTAAGTGTTGAAAACCCGCTAGCAGGGGCAAATTTAGTATTGCTACTAACACTGGTACTGCTGTCTTCTGTGTTCTTCATTTGTTTCTCCGGGTATATAAAGTACAACATCATCCTTAATATCATTAAAAATGCAATAGGGACACAACAAATCCCCCCCAATATAGTGGTCAATTTACTAGCAGCCTTGATGGCACTTAACAGTGTTTGGCCTGATATATCCCCAGGGTTGGCTAGAATAGAACCGCTTTTTAAAAAGATGGGGGAGGGCGAATATCGTGAGGAATTGTTCAATTTAGCAGATAACGCTGCGGACGGTAAACAAAATGAAACGGTGACAATGTATCGACTTGTTACTTCAATGTTCGATTATTTTCCAGAAATGTTAGAGCGAGCAGAAAATAAGACAGAGAAGCTAACTGAATTGATTGATATTCCAGATTATATTGAGAATTCAAATAGCACATTAAAACATTTTCTATGCGCCATGGTATTAGACCTATATCAGGGTTTCGAATACGGATTGAAGCTATATCTAATATTTGTAAGTATTGACTTTTTAATAGCTGTAATTTTAAGCGGAGTCGGCATGACCATGTTGTCCCCTACGGTTATATCAATACCAGTAAAGCTAGCAGTTTTTTATTTTTCTGAAAGTTGGACGATATTGTTCAAACTAGCCGAGTAAGAAGGAATAAGTAGTGCTTTTGAACTGGGCTGTATTTGCAGCAGCATTCTTGTTTTTAAGTATTTATAACCCAACAAGACTGTATCTTGATCGGATAACTTCAATTGCAATTGCTTTATTTTGCTCTTTTTTTGTTACATATAATGAATTTGACCACGGTGATGATTGGCTTTTTGTCATTAAAGTTGTAATTTTTGCATTTTATGCGTCGGTTCCGTATTGGATTAGTAGTATGGTTGGTGCGGTAGTGCAACAATTACTATTGCTAAATGATCAGTCGGTTCAGGATAAGCGATTTACTGACGAGTCAGAAGCCTTGTCAAAAATGAGTTCAATACTATTTTTGGGATTCGCTTTGGAATATGGTGTTTTATTTGAACCTCTTCTAAATGTTTTTTATGTTGAACAGGTTAAACTCGAGAGGCTGAGTTTTGAGCGTTTATTTTACTACATCGTAGATAACCTAATTTTATTAGCGTTAGTATCGGCGAAATACATTATTGTTATTCTGTGTATAGCAATGGCTTGTGGTTTTTTAGACTTGTTTTTTAAAAAGGCTTCGCTTTCGATTTCGATATCGACGGACATGAAAACTTTGGCATTAGTGATATTGATAAACTTATGGTTTCTCAATGATATGTACTACGTTTTTAATTTGTTTGGATTAGGGTAAGGGTAAGGGTATGACAAATATTATTAATGCCGTAAGTATGATTCGTGGTTACCAAGCTGGTAACAGGGAAGAGAGTACTATCAAATTTGCTGACCTTATGAATGGAGTAACAAAGGATATAGATAAAGATCAAATCAAGAGCACTGGCGACAAGGTCGAATCCAATTTTGCAGATAAAGTTGTTGAGGAGTTTGTATTGGAAGAACTTGCAAAACAAATAAAGTTGAATAAAGAGCGATTAGAGGCAATATATCGTGAAGAGTAGAGTGGTATTTTTTTTATTTTTCTCTATTTACTTTGTTCCCAATTGTGTTGCTGATGTGTTGGTAAGTCAAAATGATATGTCAGTGGAGGAAGTGATTCTAGCAATAGGTAAAGACGCAAAATTGAAGGTTGTTGATGAACTCGAGAAAGATTTATCTAATCAAGTAGTAACTCAGGTGGTAGAGGGAGATGCTATTGAACTATTAACCCAACTTGCCAATATTTATAGCTTTGATTGGTATGTATACGGAGGAACATTAACTGTACAATCGGGTAAGAAGTTTATTAACTACGTATATAAACCAAAAAACATTCAGTCAGAACAGCTGCTAAATTACCTGAAGGACATGTTTACAGTAAGTGATTCTATAAGGATATCTTTAGTTGAGAAGGGGGAATTGATACTGTTGTCAGGTAGTGAGAGTTTTATAAGAGATGTTATAAGATACTCTGATGCGATCGATACAAATCATTTTTTGACTACAGGTAATAATTTGCAAATTGCACGAATAAATTTTGATTTTTTACCAGTTAATGATAGGCAAGTAGAATCTTATGACGGTACTGTGTTGTTTCCAGGAGCTAAGTCTCTAATATTAAATGCACTGAATAATATAGGTCAGTTTGATAATGTAAATGATAGTGATGTTTTACAAAAATCGTATCGACTAAAACTCAGTGAAGGTAACAAGCAACAATTAGAAGAAGATGAAGATACCTCTAAGGTTCAAGTTTTGCCTGAGTTCAATGCGCTTCTGATTAGAGGTACTCCAGAGGAAGTGGAGCTCGCTAAAAGAATTTCAAAACTAATCGATATTAAAAGTAGTTTAATTTTGTTCTCAGTTAGCGTCCAAGATATTGCTGTTGAGCGCACAGAGTTGCTTGGGTTATCTAATTCATGGTTAGGAGGTGGCATGCTTGGTGACATAGTTGTTCCACCTTTTACAACAACCTCCAGCTTTCTAAAAAACATTCAAGCACTTTATACTAATAATTTAGCTAGCAGTGTATATGAGACTAAGATTCTTGTGTTAGAAAATCATCAGGGATATTTTGGTAAGAAAGAATCTGTTACTTTGTCTTTGATATCTAATAAGGAAGTTTCTACCCAGATTGTTGAGGCTGAAAATAGTTTGAATATTACCGGCCGTATTCTGCCTTCAGGAGATGTTAGAGCTAAGCTTGGTTATAAAGAGGAATCTTTAGACGATACAGGTCAAAACAAGAACGAATCTGGAAGTGATATAAGTAAAGCACCAAAGGTTACTTCCCAATCACTTTTATCTGAAGTATATATTCGTCCAGGTGAAACGGTGATTTTGGGTGGGTTTAATAATACAGTTTCAGAAACCCAAGAGAGTGGTGTTCCTTTATTGTCTGATATACCTTTGCTTGGTGAAATATTTAAGACTAAGAAGGAAATAAAAAGAAAGTTTAAGCGTTATGTTGCGATATCTTTTGAGGTTGTGGAATAATGGTTAAATATTTTTTCAAAGTGCAAAAGACTTACTTGGATGTAGTCGTATGCAATGTAAATATAAATACATTCATGCGTCAAGAATGTATTATTCATGGATTGGGTGGTGAGCTCATAAGAGGTGAGGTTGTTAAGATATCTGAGGGGGTGGTCGAGATAAAGTTACTTCAGCCTGGAGCGATAGGAAAAGGTGCTTTAGTTGAATTTTTACCTAAACAGTTTAGTTTCCCTCTTAATTGCGAACAAATTCTCGGCAAGGTTATTAATTGTTATGGTGATACAATTTATGGCGAAAAATACCTAAGTAAAGAATATCAATATATTGACTTGCCAATTAGCGATAGACCTATCTCCCTTGATAAAAGGGCACCAATTCAAACTGTCTTCCCTACAAAACTAAAGATAATAGATAGTTTATTTACCGTGGGTATCGGTCAACGTATGGGCCTGTTTGCACCGGCTGGTGCAGGGAAAACAACAACTGTCGCAATTATGGCAAATCAAATGGATGCGGACGTTGTTATTTTTGCAATGATTGGTGAAAGAGCAAGAGAGGTAGTAGAGTTTCTCGAGGGTGATATTGGTGGTGAGGTTATTCAAAAATCAATAACAATAGTGTCTACATCAGAGGCAAACCCTCTAGAAAAGGTTCGCTCAGGATTGGTAGCCCTATCTATTGCACGTTATTTTATGATGCAGGGTAAAAGAGTTGTAATATATTTTGATTCCCTCACACGGTTCGCTAGAGCTCAGTCAATGTTGGATAACACTCCTATTGAGCGAAGCATTCCAAGTGGCGTTTCTTTATCTCTTTCAAGGTTGTTAGAGAGTTGTGGTAATTCCATACATGGTTCAGTTACAGGCTTTTTTACGGTACTTATTGAGCAAGAAATCGATGAAGATCCCATTGCTCACGAAGTTAAATCTCTTATTGATGGACATCTAGTGTATTCAACGTCAATAGCATCAACAGGCAGATATCCAGCAATTGATGTTTTAAAGAGTAAGAGTAGATTGCAAAATAAGGTCGTTGATAAAAGTCATGTTGAATTATCAGATAGGATTAAGGATTTGATTTTTAAATATCAAAGTGTGGAACTTTTAATTAGAGTTGGCGAGTATGAGAAGGGGAATGATTTGGATACTGACCTCGCGATCGAACGTTATCCCGCGATCATGGAGTTTTTAAAACAAGGTTACGAAGGGGTTGAGTATGAAGAAACCCTCGAGCAAATGGGTCGAATTTTGCCGTATAATTAAGATAGTTGATATACGTATCCAAAAAGTAGATAAAGCTATTATAAAAACCAAACGTAAAATAGTTAGTTTGAATCAGCTTGTTGAGGAAAAGTGGGGCGTAATAACGTTAAAGCAGCAAGAACTTTCGTTCCTTAAGATTCGTGACGAATATAATAGTTTAACTAGATTGTTTCAGCGGAGGGAATACATAAAGTCGTGTATTGAATCATTGGTTTTTGATGTGGCTGTCTTAAATAAAGACATTGAGAATGTAAATGTAGAGCTTGCTGAGTTAGTGAATTCAAAGCGAAAACTTGAAAAACGGAAAGAGGCTTTGGAAGAAGTAAAAGGTGGCAGCATTGAGTAAATATGTTACGTTTTATAAAAGCAGTATTGATGTTAAACCTTCAAATGGTGGTGATGAAGGAACCTGTTATTTCAAAAAGTATTTAGACAAAAAGCTCATTAAGCAACAGGAGATAAAAAAGTGTAGCGCATCCAAAGAAACTTCAGCGAATGACCAAAGTAGGAAGGGACAAAATTATCAAGGTACAAAAGAGGAAAGTGAAGGAGTTGGTTTACTCGATATTCATAGTGCAATCCTCGCAGCACAGGCGGCTTTGCGCTCATATGAGGCTAAAACCGGGGAGAACTTAGCTCAAAACATACAGGTTTCAAGGGGGCAGTCCAGTTCTAGCGCTATTTTAATTAATGATCATAGGGCGTTATCTATTTCTGTATTGGGGAGTAGCTCTGAATCGGTGAGTGAGGTCTCTCGTAGTTCAGAATTAAACTCGTTGAATGAGTGTAAAGTTAGCAAGGATTCTGTTGGGAGTTTTTCTGGCTTATCTATGAGTCATCAGGTGTTTGCTCTCCCCGGTAAAGATAACGGCTTACCCCGTAGCGAAATTAAGCAACAGGTAACGGTTAAAGCTGATTCGGCAGGTGCTAATACTGCTTTTGTTGCTCTAGATAAAGAT
>NZ_JBHZSN010000003.1:0-279742 GCF_043643685.1 Shewanella waksmanii | reverse complement strand
AATACTGCTTTTGTTGCTCTAGATAAAGATAAGGATTTTAGCGCTAAGGTGGCTAATGGTCCTGTCAATTCTCATTCAGAGTTACCTTCTAGTCATCACTCTTCCGCTCGCTTCGATAAAGATAACGGCTTACCCCGTGGCGAAATTAAGCAACAGGTAACGGTTAAAGCTGATTCGGCAGGTGCTAATACTGCTTTTGTTGCTCTAGATAAAGATAAGGATTTTAGCGCTAAGGTGGCTAATGGTCCTGTCAATTCTCATTCGGAGTTACCTTCTAGTCATCACTCTTCTGCTCGCTTCGATAAAGATAACGGCTTAACCCGTGGCGAAATTAAGCAACAGGTAACGGTTAAAGCTGATTCGGCAGGTGCTAATACTGCTTTTGTTGCTCTAGATAAAGATAAGGATTTTAGCGCTAAGGTGGCTAATGGTCCTGTCAATTCTCATTCAGAGTTACCTTCTAGTCATCACTCTTCGGCTCGCTTCGATAAAGATAACGGCTTAACCCGTGGCGAAATTAAGCAACAGGTGACACTTAATGCAGGCTTAGTTAGTCATAGCGCTAATGGTCACCTTGGCAAAGAGGAGCTGAACGTCAAAGTGACTAAAGGGGCTGTTAAGTTTCATTCAGAATCGTCTATTGGTAATAGCGCATCGTTTCATCTCGGTCAGTATGGTGACTTGCATAAAGAATTGGTGAAGGAGCAGCCGAAATCAAACATTAATTCAGCTATTGGAGGTGAACCTCTAAACTATCTTTCTCATCAAATATGTACTTCTAATGTTAATGCATTTGAAAAAACTGAAAATGGTTTTAACTATTTAAGTCAATCTACAGATGTAAGTATTACTACTAATAGAGAACCAGAGTTGCAAGCAGTTACTCAAGCCAGCCTAGGGATTAATCATATTTCAGATATTTCTAATCGTACATCAACTTGTTATCTATTAGGCAATTATATCCATGTCAATACTTATCGTGTGTATTTTCGAGACAAGTGTTATACGTTTGAATTTCGGTACAGCGGCCGCAATGAATTAATTCGATTTGTTGAGAGGAAATATGACGGTTATTGATTTGGCAGCTGAATGCTTATCTATATTGAACGAGGCGATTATCATATTCTCCTTATCCTTTGTATTTACGGGGGTGATTATTGGTTTGCTGCAAACAGTATTCAGTGTGCAGGACCCTGGGCTTCCTATGGCAGCGAAGCTGCTAGTCTTTATCGTGTTGCTCACGCAAATAGGGCCGGGAATTTATGAACAGTTTCACCTCTTGTTTTATCAGTTGTGATTTACAAGGATATTAAGTATAAAATTATTAAAATGTCATGTTATTACTGGTGTTAGTAGTTAGTGACTATTATTTTTCTTGGTAATGTCTATATGAAGATATGAGGAATATATTGTATGAAACAATTAAGAGAGCTTATTTATAAGACTCTGGTGGATAAGTTTGATATAGCACCTAGCTTAATGTCTAGAATAGAAGGGAATGATCCGTTAGTTATTCAGCTGAAAGGTGGTGTGGAAATCTATGTTAATTTACAGGAAGGTGTTGTTCAGCTACTCGTTGAAATTCCAGTGTTAGACAGACGGATTGTGAGGAATAAAGCCGCTCAAATATTTGATAGCCTAATTGCTGATGAGGGGATTTTTCTAAATATTCAAAAGGATAAATTGTTTTTGGTTTGTGAATTCTCTGTAGAATCTTGCGATGCTGAGAGGGTATTGGCAGATAAGTTATTGACTTTAAATAGTGTTGTAACAGCTGCTAGAAGTTGATTGTAGTTTACCGCTATTTATTGGGAGTTTTTTTAGTCGTATCCTCTTTGTAAATAGGTAGGTGATAGAATTATTATTTAACAAGTCAAAGTATTCCTGATTATTTAAATATTATTAACGCGCGGGGTTCGCTAGAGATTTTATCAATGTGAATCACAACCAGTAACTGGTGATGTAGCTTGGTATGGATCTTTCAGTGATGAAATTGTTGGGGGGGGAGTAAATGTATGATAAACAATGAAGAGCTACTAAAAAAATTTAATAAAGTAACTATCATAGGTAATGGGCCTGGTGATATTATTTTGCCTAATCAAGGGACAGTAATTACATTCAATGAGACACGTATAAGTTCAAAAGATGTAGGTGGCAGAGATATAATAAATATTTCAAACGGAGAGGTTGCCTGTTCCAATGAGCCTTTTACAGTTTCTGGAAAATTCATTGACACTCAAGATTTGGAAGTTTTCACTAAGGCTCTGGTTGAAACAGCGAACCTATTGAAACAACAATTATCTTGTTGGCCGTCAACAGGATTGGTTACACTATTTACGTTAGAGAAAATATCAAAAGATATTGGCGTAAAGCGAATGACGTTATTACCAAGCTTAAAGAGAAGGCCTCAAATGCGGTCAAGCGAGTATTTACCTTGTATGGTGCACAATTGGTTAGGTGAGCGTCGCTTGGCGATGACATTGAAAGATAAAGTGTCCTGGCCTGAGTTTGTTATCCCTGAGAACAATTTTTTTACGCTAGAAGCAGAAAAGTGGAATTTTGGGTGTCCGTTTACGATGCTTATTAAGTTTAATGAAGTTTATTTAGATAAGTCAATGAAGGCGATAGGTGTGATGAGATGGTTGGCATTCTGCCCAGTTTTACACTGGTTGAAGCATGTTACTCAAAGTAAGCTTTTATCTTGTGAAAAGTTGTTTTTTAATGAGGAACCAGATAAAGATTCTTTTTGGTACCTGATTGATAATGAAGCTTCAACATATTTGGATCCCATTAGAGCACACTTAGCATATTGCCAGTATGTTAAGAGTGAAAATCAATAAATATTGCGTGATAATAGCTGGTTAGCTTAAAAGTCAATTAAATCCGTGGGCAGGAAAAGATTTAAATTCCTCCCCTTAAAACAATTAAGAAGCGTATAATAGGTTAAGTATCACTTTGTAGAGTTCATACCTATCAACGCTTCTATTGCTCACTTGCTTGAGGAGCCTTTTGAACTGTCTAGATGTTAGTCCATTTATCGGCTCTGTGGCATTAACTGTATACGTCACCCATGTGCATTTTGTTTTTCTATCGTAATATAATGCGGTTACTTTTTCGTTGTCCTTCATTTGATTCTTAATCATTAAATTAACCTTAACCAATAAATTAATTAGGCAGCGAGTTAAATTGACATTCTTCCTCATAAGTCATCGTTGTTTTTCTAAATGATGATGTTCATTTGAAATCATTTTCGTATCTTATTACTTGATGGCCAACAGAGGACAAGAGTTGTAGTTATTGAGTTGATATTTACACCGCTTGGCATTTTGTTCTGCTTTCAAGAGATCATATTTAGTGTTGATCACATCAACACTGTCATATGGCTGATTTTCCGATAAGTTATTAAAGTGTTTCCTATGTTTAGAGGCTATCGGGCAAAAACTGTAAATATATTCCTGATCTAATGTTACTTCTGCCATGGTTAAAATGTCCTTGTTTAATAATTTATGAGAAAATTAAAATTAGGTGTTAATAATTGTTCAAATTTTGCTTTTTGTTAAGTGAAAAATAAGGATTAATTCAACTGTTCTATGGTGAATGGTTTTCTTTATGTGTGCGGTAAGGGATTTAAGGCTAGCGTTTTGCTGGGGAATTGTTACTGCGACTGATTTTATGTGGTCTTCCGTTTGTTCGCTTTGGCACCTTGACGCTTTTTTGTTTGTGATCAGTTTATTGTTTGAATCTACTAATTGCCTGATTTATTATAGGTTGTAGTAAGGGGAGGGGATTAGTTCAGCTTGGCTATAGATATAATCATGGCTGTGTTTTAGTGCGCAAGTATAATCTGGTTTTATATTTTTTCTTCTTTATCTATTTTTCACCTAGTTCTTTTTGTTGTTAATATACTTCGTTTTCAATCTTTTTCTTTCTCTTTCCAGTTTTGACACTCCGTAGGTGCTTCCATTCTACATTGCTCTGTCCCACCGCTATCTTATGGTCTCCTAGTTGGAATTGTTTTTCATAAATATTCAGTTTTTTAGTGTGTTATTTAAGGCCTTCAACATATAGTGTCTCATTTATTGTTTTATTATTGATGGTTGATTGAAATGTATGTTTTGGATGGATTGCGCTTTGTTATTGTTGCTATTTTATTTGCTTGTTCTTTATCTTTTGTCGCAATTTTTTTTGTTGATTGTTTTGTGAATTTTTTTTGGGGTTAAGTCTAGACTGAGTTTAATTGATCTTTGAGCCTCAAAGTGTCGTGTGGTTATGTTTATTTTGTATCGTTGATGAAAAGTGGTGATAGCATAAGATATAAGGTAGTTGTTTTTGTGGGGATGTAAGTTAGATGTTTTTAATTTTATATTGTTTAATTTGGTGTTTTTGTTTTATATTTTTTGTGGGAGAAATATATGATAACAGTCAGTGATATATCAACTATTAGCTCAGAAGTGATTTCTATATCGGCAAAGGCTAAGGAGTATTTAGAAGGGGCTCCATTCATCTTGGATATTTGTAATCTTGATGTTGATTATGTATCTATAGATTCCTATGTTTTGGATGATATAAGTAAAGCAGAAAAATCAATACTTCCAGATGTGTTTATTAAAAAGGGTGATACACAACAAGCTATATTTAAAACAAATTTGATACAGACGTCCAATGTGGATTTTTTATTTGAAGTCACCAAAAATGGTATATATAAGGTTCTGCTTGGATATCAGTGGAAGAAGGCTGGCGAAGCTAGCGTTCTTGTATCTATTGAGCATAAGGGCAAAACAAAGTCAGTGTCTGGAAATTTATTTAAGAAGATTAAGGTGTCACATGAGGACTTGAACGTAACTGTGATGTGTAACGGACCGAGAATGCAAATAGTATTTAATTAATGTCGTAAAGGTCGTCGTTGAATAAAAGCGTTTCGAACTATTGCACCTATTTTGAAACCGGAGGAGTGTGTCATTCTGATATATACGTAGAAGCTATTGATATCGAAGACAGAACATTCCTGAAGCTAAGGCGTAAATTAAATTTTAATGGAAAATGTGTTTAATGAACAATGCCGTCGTAAAGTAGCAACAATTAGAGTGAGGAAGATATGGGAAAGTCAAAGTCTATCGCGCAAATGGAGTCTAGAGAGGACGAATATAGAGCCTACTTAGCCAAACTAGAAAAGCAATTAGAGGACAAAACAGAACAAGTACAACATATGTTGCAACAAAGCATGCATGATTATTATGAGAGTAATAACTATTCCTATTCAGAGTTTCTTTCAGGTAAGAACGCAGATTTTATGCAGGAAAGCGAATGGTCATTAAGTAATCTTAAGAGAATTATTGATGCAATATCCAAAGCTATTTTTGGTGAGTCAAATTTGCCTAGTGGCGTCACAATCGCAAAATCTGAAGAAGTAGGAAAAGCGATATCTGAAATGGAAAACATGGAAGTCTACATCGCTGGGAAGTGTTTTGAGGTGTTAAGTGGAATTGTTGAGAGCTTTGGATCAAGTAGTAGCGTGTCTTATACATCAAGCTTTAAACATGAACCGTTAGGTAATGGGTTACACCTTTTTGCGTCTGTTGCTTGCGATTCTTATAAATCTAAAAGTTTCTTTGATAACGAGAGTGTTTATCAATATCTATATGTATATAACGTTAGGTATTCAGTCGATGAAGCACAAAAGGAATCTCAGATAGCCTTGACAGAGCTGTATGAAGATCAGATTTCGACGTTTAAAGGTAAGGTCGAAGACCTACTGAAGCAATTGTCGGATGATAAGATAACTCCTGAACAGTATGAGTCTACATCACACATATATGACTTGTTGATTAGTGAGTCGGAAAAGAAACTGGAAGAGCTTAAAAACAAGTAGTATTTACGCTGAAGAGCTCTATGCTGAGCTCTTTAGTTTATTCTTAACATTTATTATGTTCCAAGAGGCTATAGGGAATATTGGTAAAGGCTAATCTAGAGCTAACATTAATTAGTTTCATAAAGAATTAATCGGGTCTCAGTAATGCTTTTTTGCCCGTTGTGTTTAGGTCGCAGGATAACTTCATTGCAAGGAGGTTTGCAAATGCAATTTTTCAACGGCTTTGATGTCAATAGAGCATTGACATTAGCTCAGTTGAGTAACGAGGCGTATATTCAATATGAAAATTATACAAAGGGTATTAAGTGGGCAGGCCCTAAAGGATATAAATTTGAAATCTCATGTCACGCAGCATATGAAGGCAATAATATTCCTATTGGGTTTATCGCATCTAAAGAAGATGATGTTTATATTAGCTGGCGTGGAACGTCAACCGCTAAGGAATGGATCGAGGACGGAAAGTTTGAACAAATAGTTTGTCCTTATTTACCAGACAATGTAAAAGTTCATTTGGGGTTTAATCAATTATATACAACAACGGCTTTAACGCAGTCTCCACGAGAAGTTGTTATTGATTATCTTAGCAAAAGGCAGATAAAGGGATCAATTTACGTTACAGGACACAGTTTAGGTGCAGCATTAGCTACTTTGAATGCTTTAGATATCCATACAAATACAAGTTGCAAAAACGTAAAGCTGTACAGTTTTGCCAGCCCACGAGTAGGTGAGCCGCGATTTGCATCTTTTTATAATCGGAGAGTTACAGATTCTTGGAGGGTTGTGAACGCAAATGATGAAGTTCCATGCTTACCTTTAAAGTCGGCGTTAGAAGAGCATTATATGCATGTTAATAGTGAAGTAGACATTAAGTTTGGCCGTAATTATATTTGGGATTGGGCTGGCGCTCATTCATTGGAAAATTATATAAATCAACTAAAAGTGTTAAAGTATTGTTAGTGTCGAGAGCGAGTACCGTTTTGTGGTGTGCTTTACGCTAAAACGAAGCAAGTAGTAAGATCATTCAGGCTTAAATCCACTTAGCTTTGAGTGGGGAAAGCAGAAATAGTGTTAACATACAGTCATCAGCTATTGATACTCAGTACTTTTTTTGGCAATGTCTGCCAATTCCTTGGAGTAATCAATTCGCACAGCGTTCACCAAGTGTCTCTAGCACGGCCTACACAGAAACAATACAACGAAGTTTTTAACGAAAAATATGTGGAGCTTAATAAGCTCTTACTTAAGCCCTTTAAGCTTTCTTTTTTTGACAGTTGCAGATCAATAAATAAAGCCACCACAGATTGAGCATTTGACAAGGAAATTTCGTGCATTTTCTAGCGCACTAAAGCTGCGATTCAAACTATCTGGTATCTCTTCTGAACTTCGTTGAATTGACGATGAAACATCTATTGTTATCAGCCTTCAGCGGTGTTTAGTATTGAAGTTTCACATTTTGCTTACACTTTTGTCAGATCATTAATTCAATCTAAAGTTAAATAAAAACATGTTCTTGAGTGAGAGGTATTTAAGGAGTCTGGTTGCAGTTATGTTATGAATACGTATGCATTAAGTTGTGCTTAAAAAACAACCTTGGCTAGTATGGCTGATAAATTATAAGCCTGATGTCATGTTAATTTGAGCCGTTTAAGTGCGCATTGGGTAATGCAAGTCGCAAGACCAAGGGGATTAAACCAATGTCACACTTTAAACCAAGTGTTCTCACATTAGCGCTAGCGGCGGCTGGGTTAGGCGGGGTGATTTACCCGATTAACCTTATGGCAGCTGAAACCACACCACAGGCGGTAGCGACCAGTGAACCCAAAGCGGCCACGGCAGACAATGCCAATGTTGATGGCAGCGAGAAAAACAATGCCAGTCAGCAAGCCGATGAACAGATAGGCGAAGAGGAGATTGAGCGGATTGCGGTCACGGGTTATAGCCGTAGCTTAATAGACTCACTGAATCAAAAACGTTACGGCGATACCGTATCTGAGCAACTGAGTGCCGATGATTTAGGGGCATTGCCGGATGTGTCGATGGCCGATGCACTGACACGTTTGCCGGGTATTTCAGCGGTGCGAACCGGTGGACAAGCCGCTGAAATTAATATTCGTGGTATGTCAGGTGGCTTTGTTTTTTCTACCTTAAATGGCCGTGAGCAGGTTTCTACCAGTGGTAGTCGTAGCATTGAGTTTGATCAGTATCCTTCTGAGTTGATCACCTCTGCAGCTGTGTATAAGTCGCCCAAAGCATCGTTAATTGAGGGCGGGGTGGCCGGTACGGTAGAGCTGGCAACAGCGAGCCCGTTAGCGATTGATAAACAGCACAGTTTTATTGCCAATGCCCGCGGTATGTATAACGACCGTGCCGATGAAGTGTATGGCGCCCAAGACTACGGCCATCGTTTAAGCTTTTCTTATCAAGGTAAATATCTAGATGACACTTTAGGGGTGGCGTTGGGTTATGCGCGCCTTGAGCAACCGAGTGTTGCCACCCAATTTATTGGTTTGGCCTATAACGGCAATAAAGATGTTGATGGCTTAGCGAATGATACCAACGGCCCAGAAGATAATCCGGCAAATGAGTACATCAGCGAAGGGTTTGAGATCCAACATTTAGGCGGTGTGGAAACCCGTAATGGTTATATGGGCGCGTTGGAATGGGCACCATCAGACACCTTTACTTTAAAAGCCGACGCGTTTATTTCACGATTTGACAGTGAAGCATTTGCTCGTGGTTACCGAGTAAAATTAGGCGGGCCGTCGGCGGCAGTGGCCAATCCAGTGCTTGATGGTAATGCTGTAATTGGCGGTAACTTTAATCGCACCTCGCAAAGCTTTACACGAGTTGAGATTGTTAATGATGACAACCAAGACTTTGATGAAGTCAACAGCTTTGGTGTCAATGCTACTTGGCAAGCAACAGAGCGCTTGAGTGTGTCTGCCGATATCTCCTACTCGTCAGCTAAAAGTGATTTCCGCAATGGTTTATTGTGGGCCAATGTTGCTGAAGATGCCTCTGCAGCAACGCCTGTGTTTGATAAAAATGTTGCGATTAACTATCAACTTAACGGGTTAGATTTACCTAACGTAGGCTTTAATCAGGCGGCAGCATTTTCAGACATCGACAAAGTCATGGTCAGTAAATACGGTATCTATCCGTTTGTGAACGAAGATGAAGTCAATGCCTATCGCTTAGATTTTAAATACGACTTAGACAATGACTATATTGCGTCGATTGAGGTGGGGGCGCGCTATTCTGATCGCACTTATTCTAACGACCGCTCTGTATTTGAATACGGTAATGATGGCGATTTTTCGACAACTGAGCCACCACTGCGCCTAACCGACGATATGACAACTGTGGTGGGCTGGGAAGGCGACTTTAACTATTTCCCGGACTACCTCGCTATTGATTTGGATAAAGCGTTGGCGGCTTGGTTCCCTGAAGGTGTGCCACAACCGGTGCAAACTTGGGGTAATGCTGATGGTGTTAGTGATCCAAAAGGCTACACCAGCAATTACTCTTGGTCGGTACTGCAAAGTGGTGAGGTGTACGAAAAGGTATTAGCCGCTTACGTGATGGTGAATATCGATGCGGAGATCGGCAGAATTCCGGTCACAGGTAACTTTGGTATTCGCGCCGTTGAAACCGATCAGTCTGCGACTTTGCTTGAGAATGTGGGCGGCGACCCAGAACTGGGTTCGCAAAATATCATTGATGAAGTGGGCATTATTAATAACTTGTATGCGCTGACAGTTAAAGGCGTGAAATACACTGATTATTTGCCATCGCTTAACTTAAACTTCTTAGTTTCTGACCAATCTCAGGTGCGTTTTGCCGCGGCTAAAGTGATGTCGCGTCCACCGATTAACCGATTGGCGGGTGACGCCAGTGCATCGGTTAATGATGATGGTGAAATTAATGGTTCAAGTACTAACAACCCGTTTTTACGTCCGTTTTACGCTAATCAATATGATATCTCTTACGAGTATTACTTAGATGATGGCGCCATCGTTGCGGCGCTATTTTACAAAGACATTGATTCTTTCATCGATACCGTAGCACTGGAGAACTTTGACTTTAAAGGCAATGGCTTTAACGTACCTGATTACATCATCGATCCAGTAAGTGGTGAGCAGATCGAAACCACCAACGGCACCTACACCACCGCAGTGAATAACTCCGAAGGTGGCTATATTCGTGGTCTCGAACTGGCTTATACCCAAGTGTTTACTAGCCTACCAGAACTATGGTCAGGTCTTGGCTTGAACCTCAGTTATTCCTATACCGAAAGTGAGGTGGAGTCGAAGACCGATCTGGGTGGTGAGACGGTGACTCAGTCGCTACCGGGTCTGTCAAATAACGTTGCTAGCGCCACACTATTTTACTCCTACGAAGGCTTCGAAACCCGGGTAAGTGCCCGTTATCGCGACGAGTTTGTCTCTGAGCAAGTGGCGATTAACGAGCAGGTGGTTAACTTTGCTGCTGAAACCGTGATTGATTATCAAGCCTCTTATCAAATCACCGATGCGCTGGGCGTGTTGTTCCAAGTTAATAACCTCACTGATGAGCCCACTAGAAGTTACTTCGGCACCGAAAGTAAGACCGGTACTTTGCAGTACTTTGGGCGTGAATTCTATCTGGGTATGACACTGGCATTGTGATCAACAAGCTATCAGCGTCTGGCGGACACAGCACTGCATATAAGTACAAAGCTGCGTTCGCCGTTGAACTAAATTAATCAATTAGGAGACATCACTCATGATGAGGATCTCTAACTCGCTTTCTTTATTGGCACTGGCGGTCAGTGCTGCAACCTTAAGCGGTTGCGGCGGTGATTCGTCAGAGCCCGGTGAAGTGCTATTAACCTGTAATGTACCTATGGTGCCTAATGCGGCAGGCACAAGCTGTGTCGCCCCAGAGCCTATTAGCTGTCCAGCTCCCACGGTACCTGATGAAAATAATGAGCAATGTATTGTTGGTGCCGACCCCACGTTACCTGATCCGGTGTTTACTCCCGGAGATAACCAAGCGGTGCTGTATTACAACCGTCCTAAAGATGCGACCAATAGCCCCAATGATCCGGTCTACGATGGTTATAAGCTACATACTTGGAACAATGATGAATGTGATGCTTATGCGGCCCCATTTGATGCCACAGACTGGGCCAATGGCCATCAGTTTGATGGTATCGATCCTAACTATGGTGCTTATTGGATTGTTGAGCTAAAAGACGGTTATAACGAATGCGCTAACTTCATCGTACATATCGGTACTGAAGGGTCAGGCAAAGCCATGGGCGATGTCGACTTGAAAATGCCATTGATGCAAGACGATGAAACTTTTGTGCGAATGAACTTTACTTTGCATGGTGAGCCGTCAGTGTTTGAGTACCCTATTTTAAGTCTAGGGGTGCAACCTTTATCCATTAGTGGCATGAGTGCCCACTGGTTAGATGCTGACACATTACTTTGGAATCAAGATGATAGCGAACTTGGCATGGTTAAGCTGCACTATAGCCAAGAAGGCAATTTGGCCGTTGAAGCTGAGCCTGATCGCATTGTTAATAGTCAAACTGTGGATCTGAGCCCGGTAGAGTTAAGTGATGCGCAAAAAGCGCGGGTACCTCATCTAGCTGACTGGCCAGCATATAGCACTAATTTAACTGATGATGAAGCCAAGGCCATTGCCAAAGCGCAATTAGTGGTTGCCGGATACAACGGTGAAGATATTCCTGTTGCCGCCACCTATGTGCAGCATGCCAAAGTGCTCGATGCGTTATACACCCAAGGTGATAATGATGCTGATGAAGCTGTGCTTGGGGTTGTCTATCAAGACGACGGGGTTAGCGTCTCGACCTGGGCGCCTACCGCCAAATCAGTAATGCTTAATATCTACAACAGTGATAAGAGCTTAAATCGCGCTGAAGCCATGAGCTTCGATAGTGCTACCGGCATTTGGTCTTATCGCGGCGATATGAGCCTCGACAGACTGTTCTATCGCTTTGAAGTCAGTGTTTATCATCCTGTTAGCAAGCAGATAGAAACCATTGAATCAACCGATCCTTACTCACTCAATGTGTCCACTAATGGCCGCTACAGCCAGTTTGTTAACCTTGCTGATGCCGACTTAAAGCCAGAGGATTGGGACGGTCATGAAGTCGCGACCATCGCTAACCCTGAAGATGCGGTGATATACGAAGGCCATGTGCGCGATTTTAGTGTTCGTGATCAAAGCACTTCGGCGGCAAACCGAGGTAAGTATTTAGCGTTTACCGAGACAGATTCTGCGCCGGTTATGCACCTTCAACGTCTAGCCGACAATGGCTTAACCCATTTCCATGTGTTGCCTGTGACCGATATCGCCACCATCAATGAAGATCCGAGTGAGCGGATTGAGATGACCGATACCTTAGGGATGTTGTGTGACAAAATTGAAGATAGTGCAGATGCCTGTGCGACCCAAGATAAGTCCGCCACCATTGAAAGTATTCTAGCCGATGCGCTACCAGGCTCGGCTGATGCACAAGCCATTGTGGAAGCAATGCGTGGTTATGACGGCTTTAACTGGGGTTATGATCCGCATCATTTTATTGCACCAGAAGGCAGTTATGCTAGCACGGCTGAAGGTACCGCTCGGGTATTAGAGTTACGTGCAATGAATAAAGCGCTGCATGATATGGGACTAAGAGTGGTGCTTGATGTGGTGTATAACCATACCAGTTCGTCTGGACTGTGGGACAACTCAGTGCTGGATAAAATGGTGCCGGGTTACTATCACAGATACAACGAAGAAAGTGGCGATATTGAACGCTCTACCTGCTGTGAAAACACCGCTACTGAGCATCGCATGATGGATAAGTTTGTCAGTGACTCTATGGTGATACTCGCCAAAGAGTACGGCTTTGACGGCTTCCGTTTTGATGTCATGGGGCATATGCCAAAACAGAGCATCTTAAATGCGCGTGATGCGGTACAAGCGGTAGATCCTGACAACTACTTCTATGGTGAAGGTTGGAACTTCGGCGAAGTGGCTGACAACCGTTTATTTGAACAAGCCACTCAAGCCAATATGGCGGGCAGTGAAGTCGGTACCTTTAACGATAGAATTCGCGAAAGTGTCCGTAGCGGTAATATTTTCAAAACCGAGGCCAGCGATGAAGCATTGCGTGACCAAGATACTTTAAGGTTATCAATGGCGGGCAATGTGAAGAACTTTGTTTTAAAAGACTTTAACGGCAACTCTGCCAAAGGCAGTAGTTTCAGCTGGAATAGTCAGCCAACGGCTTATGCGGTCGATCCCGCTGATAGCATCAACTATGTGTCTAAGCACGACAATGAAACCCTATGGGACAACCTGCAATACAAAAATCCAGTAGGCATGAGTTTAGATGAGCGTGTAAGGGTACAAAACCTTGCTGCGACCATTCCGCTGCTTAGCCAAGGTATTCCATTTTTACAAATGGGCGGCGACCTACTGCGCTCTAAATCAATGGACCGCAACAGTTATGATTCAGGTGACTGGTTTAACTGGGTCGACTTTACTTTGCAGTCGAACAACTGGAATGTGGGTCTGCCTCGCGAGCAAGATAATGGTGAAAAGTGGCACACCATAGTCGGTATTTCTGCTAACCCTAATGCCGCGGCTTCGATGAGCGAAATTGAGATGGCATCAAGAGTATTCAATGAGTTCTTGAGTATTCGTCGTGATAGCCCACTGCTGCGCTTAACCAATGAGATGGATATTATCGAGCGAGTTGGTTTTCACAATGTGGGTAAGCGTCAAACTCAGGGCGTTATCGTGATGAGTATTGATGATGGTGAGCAGTTAGCTGACATTGATATGACCTTAGACGCCATGGTGGTGATGGTTAACGCCAGCGCTGAAACCGTCAGCCATACTGTGCCCACCGCGGCAGGGTTTGAGTTACATCCAACACTAAGCGCTTCGGTGGACGCCATTGTTTCAGGCGCCAGCTTTAGCGTAGGTGAAGATGAAGGCACCTTTATTGTGCCAGCCTACACCACGGCGGTATTTGTGAAGCCTCAAGGGGTTGAACGTGGTTATGGCTTGGATGCGAATGCCACTGTGGGTGCACCTGATGTGGTGCCATTTGGTAGCACTGAAGTGTTTGTTCGTGGTGGCATGAATGGCTGGGGTGAAACCGATATGCTGACCTATGTCGGTGATGGCGAGTACCGTATAGCCATTACCTTAGCGGCCGGTGACTATGAGTTTAAGATTGCCTCAAGTGATTGGAGCACCGTTGATTTTGGTGGCCTGTCAGCTGCAGAAGCTCAAGTAGAAGAGGGAGTGGCAGAGCCGCTATCACGATCGGGGGCTAACTTGCACTTCACCGCAGCATTCGACGCCACTTATGTGTTCTCATTTGATGCGTCAGATAAAGAAGCGCCGGTATTGACGGTATTTAATGAAGAGCCATTTGTCGGTACTGAGGTGTTCTTGCGCGGTGGCATGAATGGTTGGGGCACCGATGATATGCTGACCTATATGGGCGGTGGTATTTATCGTGCCGACATTAGCTTAAGTGCCGGCTCGCAGGAATTTAAGATTGCCTCAAGCGACTGGTCTACCGTCGATTATGGCTCAGGCGAAGCAGATGGTGTGGTGACATTGATGCAAGAGAAGTTACTTGCTGTTAGTGGTGCCAACATGACGTTTGAAGCGCCAACAGATGCTACTTACGCGTTTATCTTTGATGCCTCTAATCGCAATGAACCGATATTGACGATTTATGAAGCGGATATGTTTGCCGGGCAGACAGTGTATATTCGTGGCGGCATGAATGGTTGGGGCGAAGTGGATGCACTTAGCTATCAAGGGATGTCGGTTTACAGTGTTGATATTGAGCTCAGTGCTGGTGACAACCAGTTTAAAGTGGCAACAGGTGACTGGAGTACCGTCGACTTAGGTGCCGCCGCTGAGCAGGAAAATGTCAGTATAGGTGTGGCGCAAACCTTAGCGGTAAAAGGCGCAAATATGCACCTTGACGTGGCAGAAGCCGGTAGCTATCGCTTTACTGTAACCGGTCCAGATCCTAAAGCTCCGACGTTAACAGTTACTAAAAACTAAGCCATTAGCTTGTGTTTATAGGAGTTTATAAAACCCAGCTTCGGCTGGGTTTTATTCGTCTAGCCAGCTATTTTTTGCGTGTTGCTGAGGGAGGTTATTGTCATACTAGTGTCATTAATGACTGATCTTGATGACATTGTTGGCAAACAAACGTTTTTGCTGATCATCGGCATAGGAGCGGTAGCTAAATTGATATAGCGGCTGCTTACCATTGGCGATGTCGATGGTGAGTTTGGCATCTTTGCCCTTAAGGGTGATTTTACCTTTCATATTATTGCTGTCACATAGATCCAATTTAGGTGAGCGTACAGTAAACACTTCCTCCTGCTCTCCAAAAGTGGTGATTTCCACGGTGTAGCAATCGATCATGTGCAAGTTAAGCTGACCAAATTCACTGACAAAGCCATTGGGCTCATCAGAGCTAAAGCTATTGTGCAGTGTGCTTTGCTCATGCGCACTCACTGAAAATGCTGAAAGTAAATATTGCTCGCCAGGTGCGCACATCAAAGCTTGCGCTGTAGAGAGGGGCGATAATGTGGCAATGGCTGCCAGTAAAAGAGTCGGTTTATTCATTATATATCCTTATATTTAAAACGATTTTACTCAGGAGGCGAGATGGTAGCCTAGTGGTTACAGCTAAGGCCATTACTGACGCAACGATTCCTACTTTTGGCGGGCAAAAAAGCTGATAAATGCTGCTTTTAGGTAATCATTCAGGCTGTCACCTAGGTTGGGGCATATATAGCGCTTAATATGCTGGTTAGGCTTAAACGAGACAGCAAATCGTCCTCAACGAGCAGGGCACTGAATGGCTGATAACAGTCAAATTTAGCTGTTTTTATTGCGTTGATAGCTGATTTTTCTTGGACTGTTATGAAACTTTTGTTAATCAATTGCTGATTTTTTTACTTGCTGATCACCTTGCAATCCTTTGCTCAATAAGGGTTTATTATTTTTGACATGTTAATGAAATGTATCTGACATGTTTGCGCAGTCTTTTTGTCATTTTTGATCGTTAGGTTTTGCAGCCTAATTACTCAATCGCTTTAATCCGTCAGCGGAGATGACAATGGACCTGAAAAATATTTTTAAACTTGGTGCGCTTTCTACGGCATTGGCCTTAGCTGGGTGTGGTGGAGATATCAACATCAACACGGGCAATGAAGAAACCCAAACGCCTACCAATCCAACTAACCCAACTACACCGACTCAAAGTGACCAAGAAGCGGCTTACAGCGGATTTGCTGAGCGCAACACTAGCTTGTCTGTCGATGGCAAGGAAGTGTGGACATTGAAAGGTTCATTACTGCCGTCAAGCGCGGCATCAACTATGGGTAGCGGTGATACCGGTGGTCAAGATGCTGACAAGATTGTGTTGGGTAACGACGTAGTCTGGGAGCTAGAAGGTGCTGTTGTTGCTGGTGGCGACAAAGAAAACAGCGTTGAACTTGAAGTTCGTGCTGGTACTAAAATTATCGGTGGTAGCGACTCTTACTTAGTTATCAGCCGTGACTCTATGATTCATGCTGAAGGTTCGCAAACTCAACCTATCGTATTTACTTCAAAAGAAAGTGCGATTGGCCAAGCTGGTGAAGCGGGTCAATGGGGCGGATTAGTGTTGCTTGGTAACGCGCCGGTTAATACTTGTCCTGACTTATCAGCCTGTGATGCCGCATTTGAAGTGGGTAGCCACAACTATGGTGGTGATGACGCTGAAGATAGCTCAGGTGTGCTCAAATATGTGCGTGTTGAGTTTGGTGGCTTCAAGATTAACGATACCCAAGAAATGAACGGTATCTCATTTGGCGCTGTGGGTAGTGGTACTGTGGTTGACCATATTCAAGTGCATTTAAACAACGATGACGGCGTTGAGTTTTGGGGGGGGAATGTTTCCATTTCTAACGTTGTTCTCACCGAGAACTTTGATGATTCTCTCGATTGGACAAACGGCTGGCAAGGGACTGCCCAGCACGTTTATATTCGCCAAGCTGACAATGGCTCTAACCGTGGTATTGAAGCTGATAGTAACAGCGATGCCAATGCTTCACCTCAGTCTATGCCTGTTTTGGCTAACTTCACCATTGAAGTGGCTGACGGTGAAAATGCGGGTGGTGATGATGCCGAAGGTATCTTGTTCCGTAAGGGCACCGGCGCCCATGCCTACAACATGCTGGTTAAAGGTGGCGTAGATTCAGGAGAGTGTTTAGAAATCAACGACGATAACACGGTTATCAGTGCTCAAGATGCAGCGTTGACCATGAAAAACAGCTTGATTGATTGTGTTGAGCCTTTTAAAGATGCCAAGCCTGATGCGGAAGAAGGTCGTACTTTGGCATTGGATGTTGAAGCTTGGTTCTTAGGTCAAGATGGCAACCTAGCAGGTGCATCAGATCTTAACGGTTATATGCCAAATGCATCGTCAGTAGCACTAACCGGTGGTGCTGCAGATTTGAGCAACATGGACTCGCGTCTTGTTGATGCTCAGTACATCGGTGCTTTTGATGGTAGCAACGATTGGACAACGGGTTGGACGACGGCTATCCATAGCGATAGCACACCGCCTGTAACAAGCCTGCCAACACTGACCTCTTGCCCAGTTGGGACTAGTGCTGAAACTGTCGTGGCTGGTATCTATAAAAATGCAGATATCAATCTTGTATGTACCTTAGAAGGTAACGTGACATCAAATATCACACTGCTTGCTGGTGAGAACGTGATGTACAAAATCGATGGCGGCGCTGTGGTTGTTGGTGGTGATAACAGCGACTCTGCCACGTTAGGTATTCAAGCCGGTGCTCAGTTATTTGCAACAGACAATAGCTATATCGCAGTGAGCCGCGGTTCGAAAATCATGGCGGTAGGTAACGCGCAGCATCCGATTGTGATGACCTCTGAGCAAGATGTGATTATGGGCGCTGACGGTGAGCGTGGCCAGTGGGGTGGTTTAGTACTACTGGGTAACGGTTTAACCAACAAGTGTGACGATGCCAATAGCTGTGATGTGGCATTTGAAGTGGGTGATTTCCCTTATGGTGGTAACGACAACACTGACAGCAGCGGACAGCTAAGTTATGTGGTGGTGAAATATGCCGGCTTTAAGGTTAACGATACCCAAGAGATGAACGGTATCTCATTTGCCGCGGTAGGTAGTGGCACGCAAGTTGACCATATTCAAGTACACGCCAACGGCGATGATGGTGTCGAGTTCTGGGGTGGTGCAGTTAACCTTAAGTATGTTTACTTAACCGAGAACTTCGATGACAGCCTAGATTGGACTAACGGCTGGCAGGGTAAAGCACAGTTTGTGTATATCACCCATGAAGACGGCAGCGCTAACCGTGGTATTGAAGCGGATAGCCACAAAGGTACAGGCGATACGCCCGTATCTAAGCCAACGCTATCAAACGTGACGATTCTACCTGGTATGGATATCGAAAACGCCAGTGGTGATAAAGGTGAAGGTATCTTGCTGCGAGTTGCTACAGCAGGTTCATTACATAACGTGTTGGTACAAGGTCGTAAAGGTGCAACTTCTGACACCGAGTCTGGTGAGTGTTTAGAGTTAGATGGCACCTATGCTGACCTTGTTGATAACGTGAACAATGCTGAATTGGTGATGACTCATTCTATTATCGACTGTAATGAACCATTTAAGTACAGCTCTGACAATAGCGAAACTGCAGATGCCGTTAATGTTGAAACTTGGT
The DNA here is from genome assembly GCF_043643685.1 of Shewanella waksmanii. Classification (GTDB taxonomy): domain Bacteria; phylum Pseudomonadota; class Gammaproteobacteria; order Enterobacterales; family Shewanellaceae; genus Shewanella; species Shewanella waksmanii_A. The sequence goes on along the minus strand of NZ_JBHZSN010000003.1, from coordinate 261,070 downwards.
TCCTTGGTCAATCAGGTAACAGCACGGCGGCGGTGAGCCTAACTGATGGTATGCCAGCTGGAACAGATACTGTGTTGTTAGGTACAGGTACAGACATGAGCACATCAGATAGCTTCTTTGAGTCAACTGATTACATCGGTGCATTCGATGGCCAGACAGACTGGCGTCAAGGTTGGGCTTACTACCCACAATAAGCAGTGATAATAAGGGGGAGCGCCCGCTCCTCCTTTCATTTGCTTAAAAGCCCCTTTGCTCGAACTCCAACAGGATAGTAATTCTATGAAAACTCAGCCGCGTTTTACTGCAAGTAAGCTAAGTCTAGCTGTAGCATCGGCGATTTCAGCGGCCACGCTATACACGGCTACGCCAGCTTTTGCACAAGATGAAAACAATATTGACCCCGGTGAAGATTTCCCAATTGAAGTGATTGAAGTCACTGGCCGCCTGCGTGCGCATGCTTCAGCAGCCATGGAAGAGCGTCGCGAACAAGTCGCGGTTGCCGACCTTATGGGTGCAGAACAGATTGCGCGTACTGGCGATAGCGATGCGGCCGCAGCCTTGCGACGTGTCACAGGCTTAACTTTAAAAGATGGTAAGTTCATTTATGTACGTGGTTTAGGTGAGCGCTACTCTAGCACTTCACTTAACGGTGCCACGGTGCCTTCGCCAGATCCAACCCGTAATGTCGTGCCGCTCGATATGTTCCCGGCATCTATTATCGAGTCGTTGTCGGTACAAAAGGGTAGCACCGCCGATATGCCAGCTGCGTTTGGCGGTGGGCATGTGGATATTCGCACTAAATCGATTCCAGCAGATACTTTCTTTAAAGTATCGGTGGGTGGACGCTATAACACCAACGATAGTCAAGATACCTACACCTATAATGGCGGCGGTGATGACTGGCAGGGAAAAGATGATGGTACCCGCGCTATGCCAGCGAGCATTACCCAAACGATTAATCAATATGGTGGTATTAGCCCGATTGATATTGTTACTGGTTCAAATGGTCAAATAGACTTTGCCACTGCACAGCAAATGAATCGCGATTTAGCCGCTGATATCTATCGTGATATGACGGTTAATACCGAATCGACCGACCCCGGTTTTCGCGGCAATGTTGCTGTGGGGAGCAATTGGGACATAGGTGAAGACGCAATCTTTGGTGTGATGGCAGCCGCGTCTTATAAAGAGCAGGCGGAAAATTACACTAAGCTTGATGTCGAGCTAGATGGTGATGATACTCAGGCGCAGGTTGAGAATGCCAAAGATGTGGTGGGTACTGATTCGATTGTACAGATGTCAGGTATGCTCAATTTAGGGTTTGAATTTACTGAAGATCATAAAATTGAAACCTTCACCACATACTTACGAGATACCTCAGATGATGTTTCGGTGGCTATTGAAGAAACTATCGATACTTTAGGTGAGCCTAATGCACTGCAGGTTTATCAAGTTGATTATGAAGAGCGTGAGCTACTGAGTAATCAAATTAAAGGTCAGCACTTCTTTGAGATGTTGTGGGATCTACAAGTTGAGTGGATGTATTCCGACGCTAGTTCTGAGCGTTACGCCCCTAACGAGCTGTCATATACCTACAACGTGATCATCGATGATGCGGGTAACTTTACCTCGCGTAACCTTAATACCCAAGATGCACCCAAGTATGTTTATAGCAAGCTTGAAGACGACACGGTTAACTATAACTGGAGTGCGGCATTGCCGATTGAGTTTGGTTACAACGTGGCAACAATCAAAGGCGGGTATGAGTATTTTGAGCGTACCCGAGAGAGCTATGCCACTCGCTTAGGTTTTGATGTTGGCTTAAGCCCTACCGATCCTAACGGTGACATTCTGGCTGGCGATTTTGATCAAATCTTTAGTGATGACAATATTGCCAATGACAGCTTAGATCTTGAGTTAAAAGATGCGTCAACCGATACCGAAGATTATGTGGCTGCCGAGAAGTTAGATGCTGCATTTGTCAGTGTGGATATCGATTTCGATGATGTTTGGCGTGTTTACGCCGGTGTGCGCTATGAAGATTTCCGCCGCGTCACTTTACCGATTGACCCACAAGGCGAGATCTCTGATGAAGGTGGACGTTATGAGCTTACCGACTATGCTATCGCGGAAGATGGTTGGTTCCCGTCGCTATCTGTAACTTGGAAAGATTCGGATACGACCCAATGGCGCTTAGGCTTAAGTAAAACCATTGTACGTCCCGATCTACGTGAAGTGTCACCCGTTCGTTTCCAAGATCCAGTGACCGGTTTTGACTTCTTCGGTAACCCAGAGCTAGAAAGCTCCGACATTTATAACTTTGATGTTCGTTGGGAATGGTACGCTGAGTCAGGCACTAACTTGAGTGTTGGTGGTTTCTATAAAGATATTGCGGCACCTATCGAACCTATCCAACGTATTTCAGAAGCTGGGCGTCAGCTTAAGTTTTATAATGCTGATTCAGGTTACATTTATGGTATTGAAACTGAATTCCTAAAAGATCTCAGCTTTATTGGCGGTGATGACAGTGTTTGGGAGAGCTTTTTCATTACCGGAAACTTAACCTTGAGTGACTCGCAGATTGATATCTCACCCAATGGCGAAATCGATCCGACCAATGAAACTCGGCGTATGACTGGCCACTCAGAATGGGTGACCAATTTGCAGATAAGCTTCGACTCACCAGATGAGTACCACAGTGCAACACTAGTGTATAACGTATTTGGTGAGCGTATCGCCTATGGTGGACGCGGTGGCCTAGATGATGTCTATGAAAAGCCATTTCATAGCTTGGACTTCACCTATAGCTTCTTCCCAACGGAAAGTATAGCGCTGAAGTTTAAGGCGAAAAATATCCTTGGTGAAGAAACCGAGTATGAGCAACAAGGCATTAAAGTGTACGGTAAAGATCCAGGTACCGAATATACCTTGCAGTTTAGTTATACTTACTAACGCAGTCGTTTAATCACGATATAAAGCCCATGTTAGCGATGACATGGGCTTTTCTATTTGCGGTCTATAACAGTGCTAAGCATAGGTTGAAAGTCATACTTTAGTTTTGCTCATGTTGTTAGGTAAACTTTGCCTGGAGTACTGAAACCCCTACCACAGCTATGTTAGCGAGATGTTAACTTATGCTATTACCCAAAAGTTTATATTTCGCGCTGAAAAAGCGCTTTAAGTTAGTTCCTTCTTCCAATTGTTTGCCATTTGTTAGCTCTATAGCATGAGTGAATCTCTAACATTTACGTCATTGAGAGAACTGGATGTGAGTGGGGGAATTTGATGGAATTTGTGTTTTACAGTCTGTTTTACGCGGTGTCTGTGGCATGGAAGTCATCGGAGATTAAGGACACAGAGCGGCGGCGTCGCTCTGCACTCTCTTGGTTATTCAAATTAATGGGTAAACAGCATGATGCTTAAAAACAAAACATCGTTGGTTTTTCTAGCGGTTACAGCGGCACTTAGCTCACAAGCTATGGCGGCTGACCGTACAGACGTAGCGTCTTTGAAAAATCTCTCTGCAAGCAACAATATCAATAATTCACTTCTGCTTGAGCGCGGTAGTGAGTTTAAAGTCGCCAAAGAAATTAAGCTGAAATCGGGTAGCAAACAGCGCCTACAACAGTATTTTCATGGTGTACCTGTATATGGTCATAGTATTAGCGCAGCTAAATCACAAATGGGCTTTTATAGCGACTTAAAAGGTCAGGTACTGAACAATATCGGTAAAGGCGAAGCATTTACTCAAGCTAAACTTTCTGCTGAAGATGCAATGCGTGCCTCAATTCGTGAGCGCAAAGGCGTTGCAAGTAAAGCACGTCACAATGAAAAAGCTGACTTGTTCGTCTATCAAGATGATGCTGGGCAAGCACGTTTAGTCTATATCACCTCTTACGTCGAATACGGTGATTCACCGTCGCGCCCATTTACTATCGTTGATGCCCATAGTGGTGAAGTGCTTAAGCGTTGGGACGGTTTAGCTCACGCAGAGATTGGTACAGGCCCTGGCGGTAACGAAAAAGTCGGTCAATATGAATATGGTACCGATTTTGGCTTTTTAGATGTCGAGCAAAATGTTGATACCTGTACCATGAACTCAGCTAACGTTAAAACCGTTAACTTAAACCATGGCACCAGTGGTTCAACTGCGTTCGAATACACTTGTCCTCGCAATACAGTGAAAGAGATTAATGGTGCTTACTCGCCATTAAATGATGCGCACTACTTTGGTAATGTGGTCTACAACATGTATAGCGAGTGGTACAACACTGCGCCACTAACCTTCCAGCTGACTATGCGCGTTCATTATGGTAACGATTATGAGAACGCGTTTTGGGATGGCTCAGCCATGACCTTTGGTGATGGTAAGGACTTTTTCTATCCATTAGTGAGCTTAGATGTTTCTGCTCACGAAGTTAGTCATGGTTTCACCGAGCAAAACTCAGGTCTTATTTATGCTAATCAATCGGGTGGTATGAACGAAGCATTCTCTGATATGGCAGGTGAAGCCGCTGAGTTCTATATGCACGGTACTAACGACTGGTTAGTGGGTGCAGACATCTTCAAGGGCCCTGGCGCATTGCGTTACATGGAAGACCCTACTTTAGATGGCGTGTCGATTGGTCATGCTGACGATTACTATGATGGACTTGATGTGCATTATAGCTCGGGTGTATTTAACAAAGCCTTCTATCTGTTAGCGACTACCCCTGATTGGGATACTCGTAAGGCGTTTGAAGTCATGGTTGTGGCTAACCAACTATATTGGACAGCAAACAGCGAGTTTTGGAATGGTGCTTGTGGTGTTGTCAGCGCAGCCAATGACTTAGGTTATCCAGCTGCTGATGTTGAAGCGGCCTTTATGGCGGTTGGTGTTGAGGCGTGTGTTGAGCCGGAGCCAGAGCCACTTCCTGAGCCTACAGTGCTTGAAAATGGTGTTGGTGTCATGTCATCAGGCGGTGCGGGTCAGAAATCATACTATACGCTTGCAGTGCCAGCGGGTGCGACTGACTTAAGCTTTGTTATGACTGGCGGTAGCGGTGATGCTGATATGTATGTGCGTTTTGGTGAAGCACCAACAGTATCTGAGTATGACTGTCGTCCATTTGCTGCGGGTAACGAAGAAACTTGCGCTATAGACCCTGCGCAAGCGGGAACTTACTGGGTGATGCTCAATGGTTGGTCTGCCTATGCTGACACAACATTAACCGGTAGCTATACCGGTGATGATGTACCAAACGAAGCGCCAGTAGCGGCATTTGATGCAACATTTGCCTTAGGTGAAGGTACATTTACTAGCACCAGTACTGACAGTGATGGTTCGATTGTGGACTATAGCTGGGACTTTGGTGATGGCAATGTAGGTAGTGGTGCGGTAGCAACACACCAATATGCGGCATCAGGTAACTACAGTGTCACCTTAACGGTTACAGATGATGATGGTGCAACTGATAGTGTAACCACTGCTTATGACGTTGATGTCCCTGCAATGACGTTAGATCTTGAAGTGACACGTGCTAACAAGTCTCGCCGCGGCTCTGTTCGTGTAAGCCTAGAGTGGACTGGCGCTTCAGGCGATGTAGTGGTTCTACGTGACGGGGTTCAAGTCGGAACGACGAGTGATTCACGTTATACCGACCGCTTCAGAGATGCAGAAGTGACTAGTGTGACATACCAAGTTTGTGAGCTTGAAGGTGCATGTTCAAGTGTACAGACTGTTAACTTCTAATTTGAGTTAACTGGGAATAAGGGCCATCATTGAGATGGCCCTTTTTTATGTCTGTGATTCATACTAATTAGGGCGTGTTGACCTTTCGAGCTGATTTTTGCAGCAGTTTGTGGGTTCTTTATACAAGGCAGAGGCTTTGATATGTAGTTGCACTACTTGATAAGCCAATAACGCAGTAGAAAGGAACCACAAACGCTGCCCGAAGGGTTCGGCTACAAGCGTTTTACTCTTTGTTGAGAGGTATTTTGCTTAGCATGCTAGGCGGCAAACCTCTCGCCGCGATAAAAACGCTTGTATCTCGAACAAAATTTAACCGCGAAAGGTCAACACGCCCTAGACCTTGGATAGGTAAGCAAATAAGAGCTATGCAACCCAAATCTATACAAAAAAGCGCTATGCAAACAAGCTTCATGCACATCAACGATAAGCAATCAATGAATGCTTGGATTGTTGCTGCGTGCTGGCTGGTGTGTTGGTTTGTATTCGCGATGTTTACCGCATTGCTTTCTTTACCTGCACATGGGACAAGCTGGGCTGACTTTACTCAGCCGTTAGCGGGCAAACCCGCTGCCATTGGCAGTTATGCCAATGGTTGTATTATTGGCGCGCAGCCATTAGCGCTTGCAGGTGAAGGCTATCAGGTGATTCGTAGTCAGCGTCAGCGTTACTATGGTCATCCCAATTTAGTGAATTTTATTGAGCAGCTAGCTAAAGCATTTAAGCAGCAAAATGGTAACGACTTGCTGATTGCTGATATGTCGATGCCCCGCGGCGGGCGCTTTCAATCAGGACATCGCAGCCATCAAAGTGGACTTGATGTGGATATCTGGTTTCGCCATGGACAAGGAGAGTTAACGGTCGCTGAACTTGAGTCTCCGCTAAAGCAAGATGTGGTGACTAAAGGCACGTTGTCGGTCAATCAGCAATGGCAAACTAGCCATGCAACTATGATAAGACTAGCAGCTGAGGCGCCTGAGGTTGCGAGAATTTTCGTTAATCCAGCGATAAAACAGCAGCTGTGTAATATGTCTTGGCAAGACGACACTTGGCTGCAAAAAGTCAGGCCGTGGTGGGGACATTCTCTGCATATGCATGTACGCTTGTGTTGCCCGGATAGTGATACTGAGTGTCAAAATCAATCCGTGATACCAGCGGGCACCGGGTGTGATGAATTAGCTTGGTGGCAACAGCAATTAACTGCGCCCAAGCAAGTTGAAAACTCGCCCAAGAAACCCGCTAAGCCTAAGATCAAAGTGCTTCATCCGCAGTGTGAGCAGATATTGCAGCGCTGATTTCTCTCATAGAAGCTGATGTGAGCGAGTTAATTAAAACCAGTATTTGCATATGACCTGCATGCTTGTTTAAGCTGTAGCCTGGATTTTGCTTGATTAGGGATGATCAATGTTATTTCGTTATGCTTACCGCCTTTTATTTGTTGTTTCTGTTAGTTTTCCTTGCGCTACGTTCGCCGTGACCAATTGGGTTGATTTTGAGCTTATCAATGGTCATATCAATCTCCCCGTATCAATTGCTGGCATTGAAGGGAAAGCCATCTTAGACAGTGGTGCACAAATCAATGCGATTAATACCAGTTTTATCAATCGACACAACTTAAGCTTTAAAAAGTCAGGTAAAGTCAATGTACAAGGGGTTTATGGTACCCAGCAGCATCAAATGTACAGTGATGTTATGGCGACCTTATTCGGTGCGGAAATAGAACTTGATAAACTCGCGTCAATGCGGATTGGCCATCATGAGACCCAGCTTATTTTAGGCGCCAGTTTAATGCAGCGATTTATTTTCCAAATTGATTATCCCAATAGTCGATTGCGTCTATTTGAGCGCGATAACCTTGATATGACTCAGTTTGAAAACATTGATATGCAAATTAACCGCAGTGACGGCCAACCCATTGTTAAAGTGGAGTTGAATGGTCAGAAGTCAGCATGGTTAGTGATGGATACAGGTAACAATGGCGGCCTGTTTTTAAAGCGAAGTATGGCCGATGGTTTAGGCTGGTTAGAGGACTATGCCACCATATCCGGTGAATCTCGTGGGGTAAACAAGTCGGGATTAGTTGAACATTTTCAATTACCGGAAGTAAAGTTTGGCCCTTATGTTGTCGAAAATGTGGCATCGACGGTTCCTGCAAAAGGTCAAAAAGAGTTGGTAAGTGGTCAAGATAGGCGAACACTGTCGCGTTTTAAAGGTAAGAATATTAAAGGCTTGCTTGGATATGATGTACTAAAACACTTTGTGTTAACCATAGATTATCAAGCAGGGCGTATGCATGTTGGGTTGCCGGAAGAAAGTTAGCATGAGCACAGCATGATAACTAACGTGTTAAAACAAAAAAGGGCGACTCAAATGAGTCGCCCTTTTTTATTTCTTGGCTGTTTTTTGGAGCTCAATTGGCTCAACGGCATTCAGCAACAGCTCGATATTACTTAGGTTGTAGCGCTAAGCTTCGACCTTTGCGTTGTCCGTCGTGGCTGGTGGCCCGCACTGCGTGGATTTGCTCAACACTGGGTTGCTGCTGATGCCAATTTCCTTGCTTATCTTGGTATTCAATCGGCAAAGCGGGCAGGCTGGTGCTGGTTTTTAGTTGCTTACCATCGATTTGAGTGCCAACCGTTGGAATGCGGTACTCGATGCCTTTGCGCTCTAACTTAGGCAACACTTTTAAGCTTAATGTCGTTGCGAACGCAAACCATTGTTGGTCTCTTTGATGCTGTGCAGCTTTATCAAAGTGGTTTGTTGCCTGGTTATACTGTTTACCTTCGTAATCGTATGGCAATGCCCATTTTGGAAGGTGCCAAGCGCGTTCAGCTAAGGCAAATAATCTTGGGTAGAGCATATATTGAGCACGCTCATCGGTGCGGATCATTTCTGTCCATAAGTGGCCTTGAATGCCTTTAAATTCATTGCCTTTTTTAAGCTGTGACTGGCGGTCATCGCTTTGGTATGGCTGCTCTTTGGTATCGCGCCATATTTCCGCATGGGCAGGTAAGTTATCTGGCATAAACTGGAACACTTTTTCAGTAGAAATGTGTCTCGCGGCCCAATGGTTTCCTGGCTCTTGTGGGTGGGCTTGATAAGGGAAGTCAAAGTAGGTGACATCGGGTGTTGAAATCACGGTTTGCCAACCACGGTTAGCTTGCTGATGGGTAGCTACATGGCCTTTATGATAGAGCTGCGACCAAGAGTTAGTTTGGACTTTGCTTGGCATGTTTTGAGTGCGGGTTTCGCCCATGCCGTCATTCCAGCCAGCCACTTGAATGCCTTTTTTATTTAACATGCTGGATATGCGTTCAATGAAATACCCGTTCAAGGTATTTAGGCCTGCGAGCTGGTCCCCTAGGCGCTTTTTTAATTGTTGGCATGAGGGGGAATCAACCCAGGCTCCAGCAGTTTCATCGGCACCAATATGATAAATATATAGTGGCATACCCGCTTGTTTGTGCATGGTTTGTACATCGCTAATCACGGTGTCGATAAAGCGATAAGTGGCATCAATACAGACATTTAATGTATTGTCCGTATAGTGCTGAATTGAGTAGTAATGGGTGGTATCTTCTGGCTCAATCAGCCGGTATTTAGTTGCAGCTTGTTGCTCGCCCTTAGCTAATAAGCGTTGGTATCTTGACTCCATTGCATGAATCGCAGCTCGGCTATGGCCGGGCATATCCAAAGATGGGATCACTTGGATGTGGCGTGCTTTGGCATAGGCCAAGATATCTAAGTAGTCTTGTTGGCTGTAGAATTGTTTTTTGGTGGTCTCAATGTCACTGCCTAACTGTGGCAACAAACAATTTTTTGGCGTCTCTTCAAAACAGCGACGGCTGCCCACTTCGGTTAACTCGGGTAACGAATCAATAGCCAAACGCCAACCTTCATCATCGGCTAAATGTAGGTGAAGTTTATTCATTTTATGGGCAGCCATTTGCTCTAGGGTTTGTAGAATAAATGCCTTGCTTAAGAAGTTTCTTGCCACATCTATGTGTAAACCTCTAAATGGGTAGTGTGGCGCATCGTCTATCTCCATGGCGGGTATGGTTAAATCATCGGTGGTAACTAGCCCTGCGAGTGATTGTAGGGCATAAAAGGCACCTTGTTCATCGTGGGCTCTAATCGTGATTTGCTCCGGCGTCACCCGCATCTGATAACCTTCGTCGGCGAGAGTATTGCTAGCGCTAATTTCGATATTCACCGCTAGGCCCTGGTTGGATTGCGGAACACCTAGATCAGATAAACGTGCGAGCACAGCAGTTAACTGGGAGTCGTTAATACCGGTTGTGGTTAGTGAGATGCCGTTACTTAAATCCGCAGCGGCAAGTTTGGGCAGCAGTTGCTGCGACTTGGGGGTAGGAATCAATCGGTGTTTAACGTCAATGGTGTCAGAAAATTGCGGTTGAGATTGATAAATGGCTTGGCTGTCAGCCCATTGGGTATTGTCATTACTTGCGAGTTTAAATTGTTTGTTTCTATCAACAAACGGGCGAAGGTATGGTTGCAGCTCTAAGCCTGTTTCTGGTTCAATCACTATCCTGGTACTGTCGATAATCTGTGCCTGTTGCCCTTTGCTGTGGACAAAAAAGTTAGGCATAAACTCACTGCGGGTGATCTGACTGCCGCCGCTGATAAAGTCGATAACGTAAGTCTGGTTAGCATCGAATCCGCTGAACGTTTTTTTAGGGGTTATTTTATGTAAATCACCGTTGATATGGGTGATGTTAAATTGTGCGGAGCTTGATTCAACAACCGGCATCAGATGACTAAAGTAAATTGCCCAGTCAGTACTAGATAACGCTACTGGCAAGGTTAAGTGTAATCGTGATTGATAACAGCTATCGAGCCCATGAAATTTTGATATGGCTTGCGGGCATTGGGCAAGATGACTATCGACCAATTGATAGTCAATATCAAGCTGCTCACTAATGACTGTTGACGCAGATTGACCATATAGGGGCAAACTCATGAGTGCTGCAAGTAGCGTGAGTCCTTGTTTTATCATGTTAACCTCATTTTTATTGTTGTTTTTTAACGATAAATTTTCGTTAGCTTGCTATTGATACTGGCGCTGGTTTTGATTGGCTATCTAAGTACAGTTGCGCCGCGCCTAGCAATGCGCTGTTGGGTTCTGTTGCGGTGACTATCTGCAAGTTTTTAATGACTTTTTGGTATGGAAAACTGGCTAGAGATTGCCAAACGCTATGGCTAAACAGATCAAAAGATTTCGCCACTGAGCCACCAAGCACAATCACTTGTGGGTCGAGGATTAAGAGTAACTGTGAAATGGCATAAGCAACATGTTGACCAAACTGCTCGAAGGCGGCTTGCGCCTCAGCATCACCTTGTCTAGCTTGTTCTGCTAAAGTTGCGCCTTTAGTGCCTATATAGCGGTCGAAAAACCGCCCTGAGGCATAATCATCAATAGTTGCATCCTTGTAGCTTACTTCACCAACTTCGCCGGCGCTGCAGTTGTGCCCTTCATGCAGGCGGTTATTAATGATAAAACCGGAACCTACGCCTGTACCAAGGCAGAGACCAATGATGTCCTGATAGGCTTTGCCGGCGCCATAACGGTGTTCGCCTGCGGTAAAGCAATTGACATCGTTGTTGATATATACGGGGCGCTGGTAATGCTGCTCTAACACCTGCTTTAAGCCAAATTCACGCCAAGCGGGGATATTGACGGCGTCATAGATGATGCCTTGTTCAGTGTTGACAATACAAGGCACTCCGATGGCAATGGCTTGGGTGTTTTCATCAAAAAACTTATCGATACAATTGATGATAAATTTGGTGATGGTTTCAAGCTCTGCATCTGCGGGAAACGCTAAGGTTTCGCTGGCAGTAATCATCTGCTGGTCGTAGTTACCAACCGTTAGGGTTGTGCCACCAATATCTAGCGTGACAATAGGGTGAGTTCGCATAAAAAACCTATAGTGATAGCGCTATACAGCAGACTGCTAGCTGACAGATGATGCTCGCTTATTGAAAATTTTAATGGTCTTATTGGCCACTAATGGTTTAGCCCAGAAACCAATGCTGCAGATATACACCAATAGGATGAAGACCACCAACATGCCGGACTTTAGGTTACCGGTTAGGTCAATGATAAGGCCGACTAATGGCGATGCTAAACCACCACCAATAATGCCTGTACATAAAATACCCGCAACGGATCCATGGTGTGCTTTCACTGAATTAAGCGCCAGTGAAAAGATGATTGACCACATAACGGAGAGAAAAAAGCCTGTCAAAGGGAAAGCGATCAAGGCCGTCTCTACCGAACCGAAGAGGGCGAAACACAGTGCAGCTATTGCTGCAGTAGAAAACATAATTAGTACCACACGGCTATCAAGTATTTTGACTAAGCCTAAACCTAATATGCAGCCAAGGGTCAGCATTAACCAAAATTGGCTCACTACCCCAGCGCCTTGTGTGAGAGGGTCGATGCCATGAGCTTGCTGTAGGTAAATTGACATAAAGTTAGCAATACCTTGCTCTGAGCCAACATAGGCTGCGATGGCAAAGAAAAACAAAATAACCTGTTTATTGCTAAGCAGGTGCTTGTAAATCGATAGCGTGCCTACAGACTCTTGTTGGTTACGGGTGACTTTAGGTAGATTAACTTTACTGACGAGCATAATCATGCAGATGGACATAATGGCGAATAACCAGTACATCGATAACCACGGCATATTGCTCGGAACAACGGATTGGGCAACGGCGGTAAAACCGCTAGCGGCAGGTGCATTAAGTTGGCTGACAAAATAACTGAATACCATGGGGCTTAGTGTACCAGCGATGCCAAATAGTAGCTGACCTGATACCGAGTAAAAGGCGAAGTTTTCTTCGCCTCCTGCCACTCTCAGTAATGGGTTTATGGCCACTTGTAGCATAGCCATGCCCATGCCGATTAGAAATAGCGACAACATGGCCATGGCAAAAGTGGGAAATAAAGCAAATAGTAATGAACCGCTAAACGCCATCAGGAAGGCAGCAATGATCACCCATTTTTCACCGTACTTATCAACTAAGATGCCAGCAGGAATCGACATGACACCATAGGCGGCAAAAAACGAGAAAGGTAGGAAACCAGCAAGCGCCAAACTGATGTCAAAATCACTCACCAGTGATGGAAAAATGGGCCCTAAAATATTGGTGATAAATGAAACAACAAAGAAAGTGATCAGCACTAGCGCGACGATAAACTTGTTTGTCTTCATGACGATTTCCCTATGGATTTATCAGTATTATCAGCTTGTAGTGCGATAATCATTATGTTGCCAAGTTGTTGGTTTTTATAGTTTGCACAGGAATGACAAGCTGGAGATATACTTAACTATCAAATACTAATATTTTTCTAATTTGTCGTTGGGTGGCATTGCTGGTATTTGGTTGTCATTAAAGTTTTATCAAGCGTATTTACTTTAAATGCGTTGGTGTTTATTTTTTTGATTAATTAAATTGAGGTTCTTGTATGATTTTTATTATTACCACTTTAAAAAAGGCTAAGAGTAGAAACTCTTAGCCTTTTATTTTACCGGATTCGTTTATTGATTAATTGACTACAAAAAGAGTGTCACTGGTTGCAGGTGTCCAATCTGCTTGAGATACGTGATCAGCAATAACTGTGTATTCTAATCCCATATAGGTGACAAGGTCGCCAGCTTGATAACTCACATTTTCTGACCATATTGCACTCGGTGTGCTTTTCACCCACAAATTAGAATTTGCAGTTGGTGCCCAGTTATCTTGAGCTGTATGAGCGATAACAGTTTTATACACTACATCTTGATAAGTGACATAGTCGCCAACTTGGTAGTTTGCATTGTTTTGCCATGCAGGGGCATAGTTATCCATAGTGTCAAACTTGTATCCTGCCGCTTTTGCCAGCTCAATGAATTCAGCGAGTTTTGGCAGGTTTAAGGTTGCACCTTGTCCGCGCTTGCCGTCTTCAAATAAGAAATCATGGGTAAGGATAATGACTTTATCTGCATGTAGGGAATCGCCGCAGGGGAAGTTTTGTGTTTTAGAGTTAACCGGGTTAATGGTTACTGGGGCACAAGCGTTAAGTGCCGCATCCACATAAGCTAGCATATCAGCTGCTTCTGTTAAGCTATTTGCTGGGTAGGCAATTCCCCAGTTTTCAGGTGCCCAATCTAGATCCCAGCCATGAATCAGGTAATTTTTGTCGGCCAAAATGTTTGATACTTCAATGGCTGCTGCTGAGCTATTTGATGGGTTGTCAGGATCGCACACATAGCCTGGCTCCCAAGGTTTAAAATCATCAGAGGTGGCGCAAAGGCCATCACCTTTTAGCTCGCCACTCGAGCGCCAGCCATTGGTATAAGGTAGGCGGGCAAGTGTTTCACCTTTGTAGTTTGGGTAGCTCTGGATATTGGGAATATAAGACTCTAATACTGTTAGGTTCTTATCAAACATTGACGCATCATAAACTGGATCTTGGTAAGAGTTAATCTGGTGGTTACCGGTTGCGTTACATTCTGCACCACTGGTTGGGCCAAACTCTTCTACACAGTTATGGATCATATGGTCATAGCTATGGTTACCAACTACATGGCCGCCTTTAAGCGTATCTAGCAGTGCCACTAATGCTAAGTCTTCATTCTCATCACCAATACCATCTAAGTGCCATGCATTGACATAAAAAGTGGCTTTGATACCGCCGGCGTTTAATGTATCAAGTAGCGCCGGGGTTGCGTTCATAGGGCCATCATCGAATGTCAGGTAGATGGTTTTATCGTTAGCCTGAGCTTGGCTCATTGTGGCTAAGCCAATAGAGAGTGCTGCTATTAGGGGTCTGATATTCACAGTAAATCGTCCTTTTGTTATTCAGGGTAATTATTAAATGCCATTTTGTTTTATTAGGTTGGCATTAAATAAGCTATCGACTTATGTGATGGTCAGTTATACGAATCAAATTTGTTGATATATTATTCTATCAAATTGATTTTTGTTCTCATTTTTATAACTCTGTGTTTTTTGTAGGCAATAATTGTTTTGTTACTTTCAAGTTTTTGTTTAGGTTTTATGATTTTTTCTACTGATTTTAAAAGATTTGTTTTTTGTTACTTTTGAATTTCTGTTTTTTATAATTATTTATAGTTAGATTTAAATTACTTTAAAGGTATATTTCTTTGTCTGGTCAGATGAGTTGGTGTGCGGAATCGGCTCTCAGTTAATATATATTAAGGTCTAATACTCATATGAGCTTAAAAATATTAGGCTATGCAGGTCACCATTCAAATGAGACCTCAGAGATACCTCGGCATAGGTAAGATTGAACTAAACGGATTTTTGTAATGAAACCAATGTGCGAAAAAGTCATACCATCTAGCAATAGCTCTTGGCGATATGTAAAGTATGATATGCCTCAAATAGACTTTAATTGGCATTACCACCCGGAATACGAAATTTGCCTTACGCTGAATAGTCAGGGGCTACGTTATGTTGGTGATAGTATTGCTGATTACGGGGATGCTGACTTAGTTTTAGTTGGACCCAATATGCCCCATACTTGGCACAGCAGTCCCAATGAAGATGGATCTTCTCAAGTTGTTCATGTAGCACAAATCCCTAAGGTATGGATAGAAAACCAAAGTGCTGACCACCCAGAAATGCAAGCTTTGGAGCTGATGCTGAAGCGCTCCGGTCGTGGGATCGTATTTTCAAAACAAACCGGCATTTATGCTAAAAGCTTGTTTGAGAGAATGGAGTCTGAGAATACGTTCCAGCGTTATATTCTGCTGATGGAATTGTTCAATACGATGCTGCAAGATAGTGATACGCAGCCATTATCCAGCAGTTTTTTCAGTTATGGTGATAAAACTGATGCTGGCATTGATAAGTTAGATAGAGTAATAGAGTTTATTTATAAAAACTTTGATACGCCACTTTATGCTGATGATATGGCGAAACTAGCCCATATGAGCACCAATCATTTTCATCGCTTTTTCAAACGTCGAACTGAGCGGACACTCACCGAGTTCATCAATCAACTGCGTATCGGAAAAGCTTGCAAATTACTGATCACATCTAACCATCCTATTGCGGTGATCAGCGATAAATGCGGCTTTAATAATATTTCTAATTTTAATCGTCAGTTTTTGTCGATTAAAAGCTGCACCCCAAGTCAATTTAGAAAACAAATCCGAGTAAAGCACTTACTGTCGTAAGTGCTTTACTCGTTAGTGGTGCTATGCACTCAGTGCATAGCCGCCTTTTAGATGAGCAACCTGATCAAATCCGAGTCGATGCATCGCTTGCGCGGCTATCAGTGAGCGACTGCCGCTGCGACATACCAATACCCATTGTTGCTGCTTCTTATCATTGTTTTGCTCGATAAATTGCACTAAGCGAGTTAGTGGAATGTTCAGCTCGCAGCTGTCGATATCGGCAAGTTCATGTTGAAGCGCGTATTCGTGGGGTTCGCGAATATCAACAATTTTTAAGTCGTGGGGCTGGGATAAAACTTGGCGCAAGCTTTGGCTGGTGTACTCGGTAATCGCCAGTTTTTGACAATCTTGGGTATAGGCGCCACACATGATGGTTTCACCCACCTCATCGGCCAAATGGGCATCAAGTTGCTGTTTACGAGCAACGAAATCGTCACAACTAATCGAGTGAGTTAGTACCGACATCAGTAAACTATTGCGCTGAATTTCTGCTTTAAAGCTAGTGGTAAATTCATTGTGATAATCGTGGCTTGCACAGAGTAAGGTGTCGTCACCAATTAATCCATGTAGATGCTGTAGGCTATGATACATAAGCTCTGCGCTGCTAGAGGCGAAATTGGTGCGTCCTAAGCTACCCATTAATACGGTATCACCACAAAATGCAAAGTGAATGTGCTGCTGAGCATTGATTAAAAGGTAGGTTACGCTATCTGCAGTGTGACCAGGTGTAGCAACTTTTATTAGTTGCAAACTGCCTAAGCTAATGGCGTCGAGCTCGCTGTTATTGAGTACCGCTTTGCCATGGTCTGTCGGCCAACCTAAGTGATCACTGTCTTGATGTTGTAGGTATAACTTAGCTAATTTACTGCGACCTGATTCATGATCAGCGTGTCCGTGAGTATCAACAATAGCGACTGGCTTTAGTTGCTGACATTGCAATAGCGTATCAATACGATCGACCAGCTCTGGTACTGCGTCAATAACCACAGCTTGTTGACTGTTTTGGTCCGCATAGATCCAGCAGCAATTTGCCCCAGATCGCAATTCTACTAGGCCTTCTAGTGGTGCTTTATCATTGATTGTCGTTTGGCTTTGTCGTAAGCAGCTATGGCCCAAAGCATTGGCAGCGATTTGAATGCGCTCACAGGCTTGGTCGACTTCATCTTGAGTCATCGCTGGGCCAAATGATAATCGAATGGCACTTTCACTTTGCCATGCTGGTAGCCCCATGGCATCAAGTACAAAACTGCGGGTCACTTTAGAGCTGCACGCAGAACCTGAGCTGACTCTGATGTGTGCTGCGTCAAATAAGTCCATGATTTCTTTGCTGCTAAAGCCTGGAATGGCAAAGTTGAGTGTAGTGGCAACACTGTTGTTGAAGTCATGGTTAAACACAATACTTGGGAAAGCTTGGGCTAAGCTTGTGGCGAGCTGCTGGCGGAAATCGTTGAGCTTTTCAAGCGAAGCAAAAGGGCTACCTTCAGGGTGCAACAACATGTCAAAAATGACATCGAGTGCGGCTAAGCCTGGTAGGTTTTCTGTGCCTGATCTTAGGCCGCCTTCTTGGCCGCCGCCTGCGATAAATGGGGTAAATGGAGCTTTATCACGGATGTAAACGAAGCCAATGCCTTTGGGGGCATAGAGTTTATGGCCACTAAATGGAGCGTAATCAATGCTCGTATCGGCGAGATTTAACGGTCTTTTTCCTAATGCTTGAACGCAATCTACCATCCAAAAAGTATTGGGATTATGTTGGCGGATACAGTTATCTAGTGCTTCAAGATCTTGATACACCCCCGTTTCATTATTGACCGCCATGGTACAAATCATTAAGGCTGACGGGGCATGCTGGGCAATAAAGTCATGATCAAGATTACCTCGGCTATCAACCGGAATCGCTTTAATGTCAGCATTGATTTGTAGCAGACTATTCCAATGTGCAAGTGAATTTGGCACGGCTTTATGTTCGGTTGCACCGTACAGCAAACAGTAGTTTTTATCAGTTTGCATGGTTTGTTTAGCGGCGACCAATGCCGACAAAATTGCCGTTTGAATACCTTCTGTCGCCCCACTGGTAAAAATCAGCTTACCCTCTCCACTGCCTAATAGTTGCTGGCCTTTTTGGCGAGTTTGCTCCATCAAGTGTTTGGCTTTTAATCCTGTGATATGGCTGCTACTTGGATTACCAAACAACTCTTGCATGGCGGCTACCACTGCGTTGGCGGCTTGGGGAAGTACTGGGGTAGTGGCATTGGCATCGAGGTAAATTTGGCTTTGGATATTCGCTTGGTTCATGACTGACTCTTATGATTATTTGGCTGTCGGTTATCAGGATTATTTATATTTCTTTTGGTGATAACTAATTCGATTTGGTTATATTAGCAGTTTATAGGTATTGATCAAGATCACATTTAGGGCTTGTTTGGCCGACATGCTTGAATATGTGTCAATGGCGCGAAGAAGCTAGGGCTATAAAGTTAGAGCGCGGAGCAACGCAGCTCCGTTTAGCAGCGAGTTTTCGTCTATTATCAATCATTGATTGAAACTGTTTACTGCCACAGTGTGTTTATTGATAAATATTAGACGAGTAAATTGTTGTTTTAAAAGATTATTTTTAGCTGAAGAAGCTGGAGGCGCCATTGCATACGCAAGTTAATTTAAGTTTGATCTTGTCGGCATTATTTTGGGTTACACCGGCCACAGTGAAGGCTGATACGGGCGCAGAGCAACAATCTTATTGGGTAAGTAGCGATAAGATTGAATGGGGATATCTCAACCCCTTACGGGGAGATAAAAGTCCTGCAGCGGCAAATTTATGGGGCGATCGCACCCAGAATAAAGCGACAGGTATGCTGGTGAAATTCAAGCAAGGGTTTGCGTCTCCGCCACATATCCACAATATCAGTTATCGCGGCATCGTAATTGATGGACTAATGCATAACGCTGCTCCTTCAGCTGCTATGACTTGGATGCCGCCTGGCTCTTTTTGGACTCAGCCAGCGGGTGCAGACCATATTACCGCGGCAAATAGCAAGGATAACCTTATTTATCTAGAAATTGATGCGGGCCCATACTTGGTTCAGCCATCTGCCGAGGAGTTTAACAATGGTGAACATGCATTAAATCTTCATCAAGCCAATATGGTGTGGCAATCGGCTAAGGATGTAAATTTCATTGCCAGTCCACAAGTGCAACTTACTCAGTTATGGGGTAGCCCATTGCCTGGTAAGCTCGGTGGCACATTGCTTCGCATTCCGGCAGGGCATCGTGGTCAGCTAATGGCCAATGCTGCTGAGTTTCGAGCTGTTGTGATTAAAGGGGCGATTGAGTATCAATCAAATGAAACTGGTGAAGCGGTTAGTTTAAATACCGGTAGTTATTTCTCGTCGGTAGGCGAATTTACTCATGATATCGCCCCATTGGATGATGCCAGCTTGCTATATATTCGAACTGATGGCGAATACAACATCGTGATGGATCAATAAAGGCAGCTGCATAAGCTATTGATACAGACCTTAGCGAGCAACTACACTGCAGCGCCATAGCTAGGCGCTTTCGATTTTAGCGATGACAAGCTGGTCTTGTGCTTGTCCTGCTCGCTGAAATACGAAATCGTTCATGCAATTATCAAGTGATTAAAAATCGTAGATTATTCCTCTCTGCCGTGTACACTGAGCTATTTGTTTGGCAAGCGCAAATGCCACTAATGCCTCAGCGTTTTGACGTCACCTTAGGGAGTTAATGTGGGCTGTTTACGATTTTTAGTGGGACCAACTGCTCGTAAAGTAATACAACAACAAGGGTTGAATCCTGGGATATTTAGTCGGTTGATGGCGGCGTCAGGCGGGCCTAAATGGATTGGTATCGCCGCGTTGGATCGCTATCTATTTTGTGAATTCTTAGCGCAGCGACAGCATGTGATTCACACTCTAGGCGCATCATCTGGCGCATGGCGGTTGAGCTGTTTCGCTCAACAAGATATTGCAGCGGCATACTCTCGGTTTGAGGCTTTGTATATAAACCAGCGCTATGATGTTAAACCTTCCCCTGAACAAATCAGCGCCAATGTCGGCAAAATTATTGATGGTATTCTCGGGGCTAATGCTGGTGAGGATATAGTAAGTAACCCTATGGTTAATAGTCACTTTATTGCGTGTCGAGCCAAACATCTCAATGCCAGTACTCATCGTAGTCAGCTTGCCGCTGGATTACTTGGCTCCGCGGCAACCAACCTATTCAGTCGCCGCAGTCTAGGTTGGCATTTTGAGCGCACCGTATTTGCCACACAACCAAGCAACTCGCCGTTTACCCAGTTAGTTGATTTACCGACAACGTCAGTGGCATTAAGCGGTGATAATGTAAAACAAGTCCTATTAGCAAGTGGTGCGATTCCATGGGTGATTGCTCCGGTTACCAATATTGCTGGTGCACCTCAAGGGGCGTATTTTGATGGTGGCATCACCGATTATCATTTTGATATTCCCCATAGCGATCGCGATGGATTAACGCTTTATCCGCACTTTTACCCTCATATGAAGCCAGGTTGGTTTGATAAAACCTTGCCATGGCGCAGTGCATCTGAAAACTACCACGATGCGTTAGTGTTAGCGCCGACTCAGGAGTTTATCGATAAGCTGCCCTATGCCAAGTTACCTGACCGTGACGACTTTAGTCGCTTGAGCAGCGATGAACGCATTCAGTATTGGCAAACAACCTTGAAGATGAGTCAGCAATTAGCCGACGAATTTGCTGAGGTGGTTGCTCGCGGGGTGGTTGCTGACCGTCTGCAAGATTTATACTAGGGCGTGTTGATTGAAATAAAATGGTGTCATTTCCTGTCTAATACAGTAACGGGCAAGCGGTAAACTGTGGCTTCAAAGCAGCTTTGAGTGGAACTGCTACACTTTAAGTTGGTTGAAGAACTTTATTGTCTGACTTTCCACTGTAGCCGACCCAGATGGGGAGGGGGTAGTGATGTTAACTCATGAAATGGCGTTAATTACACGCGATGCGTTACTGTTACCAGACGGGCGTATTGAGGTAAGAGTGGTTGATCCCGCGCAGCTTGAAGTGATTGCTCAGGTGCTAAAAGGGCAATATCGTCTCGCGTTTGCGATGGAACGAGCTGATAAAGCCATTCCTTGTTATCCCGCTGCTACAGAGTGCAGCATCATTGATTTTAATCTGCTTGATGACGATAGCTTAGGGTTGGTTTTAGAAGGCCAACAAAGAGTAAAAATCCTATCAGCTGCCCAACGCCGCGATGGTGTTTGGATAGCGAGAACCTTGGCTTCAAATAATTGGCAACATGAACCGATAGAGGGTGAGTTTGAACTTATCAGTCAGGCTTTGGCGCAGTTTTATGAGGTTAACCCTGATTTATTCGGTTTATACGCGAATTTACACCTTGATGACGCCACATGGGTAAGCCAACGTTGGTTAGAGGTACTGCCACTGTACAACAAAGATAAACAGTTGCTGTTGAGCCAGCCTGATTGTCACAAAACCATGGATTTTGTCTTAGAGTTGATAAAATCTCATGCCAGATAAGTCGGCGCAGATGATAGCGTAACCTGATACAATAGCTTGGTTTATTGTTATTTGAGCCCAATATGTCATCCCATCGTTCAGTTCGAGCTCAACAAGCTTCCCACATTGCCATTCCCGAGAACTTGCCAGCAGATCAAACGGTACTCGCTTTTTTATGCCAGCGTTTTCCCCATGTTGCAGAATCGCAGTGGCGCCAAAGAATTATTGCGGGACATGTTTACTGGCATGATGGTTTGGCACTCAGTACCGACAGCGTGATTCGACCACGCCAACGCTTATATTATTTTCGTGAAGTTGCCAAAGAGCAGATAGTGCCATTGCAACATGAAATTGTTTATCAAGATGAGCAAATCATCATTGCCTTTAAGCCACCATTTTTAGCTTTGCACCCCAGTGGTCAGGTGGTCAATGAGTGTTTGGTTAACCGCTTGCGGCAGCAAACTGGCTTAGCAACGATTGTGGCTGCGCACCGATTGGACAGGGCTACTGGTGGATTAGTGTTGTTGTGTAAGCACGCTCAGCATCGTGATGCTTATCATCAGTTATTTCGCGACGGTAACATTAACAAGGTTTACCAAGCTATCGCCCCGGTTACGGAGCAGCTAACTGAGCAGTTAGCTCAAGGTGAATTAAGTTTACCTATTGAATGGCAAGTGAAAAACAGAATTGTTAAAGGCAGCCCCAGTTTTACCAGGCAGGTGGTTTCAGGTGAGGCTAATAGTCATTCATTGATCACTTTGCAGCAGGTTAAGCAGGGTCTAGGTTTATTTAGCTTGTCACCAATTACAGGCCGCACTCATCAATTACGGGTGCATATGGCGAGTTTAGGGATGCCTATCGTCAATGATCGGTGTTACCCAGTTTTATCTCCGGCTCACGCTGATGATTATCAGCGACCATTGCAGCTATTGGCGCAACGACTCACCTTTGTTGATCCGGTTACGCAAGCCAAGGTGGATGTGCATTGTGAACCATTGAAGTTATAATTGTATAAAATATTCTATTGTTGTTTTTTAATGCAGTTCAGATTATGCTGATTTGATGCACAAGGCTTAATTACCCTGAGTTAGGCTGATAAGAGGACAATAATATGAATAAAACAGCACTTGCTTCGATCACTGTGGTCGCGGTGACATTAGCAGCGGTTACGTTATATAGCCAGCAACAGTCAATCCAGACTCCCCAAGTGTCGCAGCAACAGAATGACACCAAGCCGGCACCGACTGCGCAGTCGTCTGAGCTTGCGGTAGAGAAAAAGATCACTGCGCCAGTATCGCAGACCGCGCCCGTTGAGCAGCGGCCAAATCGTGTGGTTAATGAAGATGGCTTTGAGCAGCAAGTGGTTCAGCAGCGTCCGCAAAAGCAGCCGGTAGCGCGACCTGACTCTCCTCATGCTCCCCATGCTCATCGTGCACCCACACAGCCGCCACATAGCCCTGAAGACTATGCATATCATACCCATGAAGGCACGGAAAAAGTTGCCAGTGCACCTGTTAGCCGCCCAATGCCTAAACCTGAGCAATAAAAACTAGCAGCGATTGCAACCGCTAATATGTCTAAGAGCGATAGGCTTCAATTAGCCACTGACATAGCAGTTTAGCGTTTGCTACGCGGCGGTTCGAACTGGGTTGTACTCATATCTGCATGTAATACGCGAATATCTGTGGGTTCGCCATTTTCCGCGAAAAACACATGCCCAATACCACTTTTGTTTACCAATCTTTGGCTTCGGGCGCCATTGGGCATTCGGCCACGAATTGACATTCGTTTTCGCTTAGTAAAGAAATTCAGTGGTGAGAAATGACCATATAACCAGCCATTGAGCTTATCAAAGCAAGGTAGTAGCTTTTCAGGAAATTGATTGCGAATACCGCTGCTGGTGATTTGGTAGATTCGCGGGCCGCCCTTTCTAAATCGAATCCGAATATCGTAAGCGAAAGAGTAGTGCACATCGCCAGATAAAATCACAAACTGTTGTGGTGTTTTGCGATGTTGGAAGATACTCAACAGGGTATTGGCGGTGCCGGGGTGGGCCATCCAGTTCTCGGCATCCACAAGTAGCGAAGCGCCGACTGCCGTGCCGACTCTTTGCACGGTTTCTATCATTTTTACCCCGAAAATTGGCGCAGCTGAAACGATGATCACTTTGTCTTCACCCACAAGCTGTTGCTGGAAATCCATTAATGCTTCCCAGTCCATCAAGCCTGATGGTTTCGCCAGATTAGATTCGCTCCGCCAGCGATTGGTACGGGTGTCGAGGACCACTAATTTAGGGCTGGTATTGAGTTGGTAATGCCAGTGCTCAAACTTAAGTAAATCATCGATCAGGCTGTCATGGGTCGCTTCATCATAGTTGCTGAGAAATTGCGATAACTTAGGCATTATCTCGGTTTTAAATGCGTCAGGTGCATTGCCTAAGGCCTGAAACAAGGTGTAGCCAATCAGTGCATTACCAATGATGCGTTTGGAAAAGCGGTGTCTATAAGCGGCTTCTTCCCACTTCGCCGTTAAATTCCAGTCATCAGTAATGTCATGATCATCGAAAATCATATAGGTTGGCAGGTGGGCCAGCAGACGTCTGACTTGATGCAAGCCCGCTTTAAACTCTAGTAGGTGTTGCCACTCTTGCTGCCAACGCTGGGTAAGTTTGGGAGAAAGCCCTGCCACATCTTTAGGAATATCAATTAACTGCCACAGTTCAGGCGACCAGGTTAATAAGTACAACGCCATGATTTCTGACAAACTAACTAAGTGGTTCTCAGCTAAAGATGAGGTAAAAACCGGATGATTACGGTACCAACGCCCTAGTGCGGTGTTGGCCGGATACTCGGTGTGCGGCAGCAATTTTTTATGCCGCTGATACATGGCAGCTGGGTGGTAGCTTATCTGTTTGCTGTGACAGAGCAATTGAGCATCAAGCTCCTCGTCATTGAGCCCTAGCAGTTCAATGACTTTGCCAATGGCAAACAACATAGGTCCGGCGATATCATCAACATAGACTTGGTCACCGCTCATCATTAGCAGGCTAGGCCGTGCCGACAAACTTAAATCTTGGCTAAGCTGGGTATCGGCCGCAACCAAAGCATCACCACTGTGATGATGCGCATTGCGACATGAGCCATGCAGTAAGTGCTCAATAGTTGGCTTAATGAAAAAGTTTGGTCGGCTTTGCTCGTCGTAGTTTAAGCCTTCTAATTTCGCAAACAGTTCGCTGTTGTTGCTAAATACTTGATAATTTATCGACTCATGACTGGGGATGAGCGCTGGCTGGTGTACATGAATTAAGTACTGGTAAGCGTGTTGACCTAAAGGCGATATAGTAACTTGTTCAGGCGTTAGTGCTTGGGTAAAGAGTGAAGTGGGTTGCGGGGCTGCTTGTGTCAGCTCAAGCTGCAATTCAGGCAAAAGCTCACGGCTAACAAACCATAAGGTGAAATGATCATTGTCGCAGTGCCGTAACATCGGACCTGCAATAATTAAAGGTAAATTATTGGGCGTCATGCCGCATCCATTTCCAAGCAAAATAACGGTATTGGCTCAGATTATCGAACTGCAAGCGTTTTGCAAAACATTAATCGTCACAGAATATGAATATATCTGTTCGCAGCGGTACCGATTGAATGGCCAAGTTAACTAGCGGGTGAGTAGGGCTGGTTATTTAAGTAAGCCTCATCGGCCAGCGCTAACATGGCGAAGTCTTCTTCGGTGTCACCATAGGCATAAACTCGATGATAGTGTTCCAGCGAATAGGTATTTAAGATGCGCTCACTCTTGGCTTGTTTGCAACAGTCGCCTTTTACGTAGAACCCGCTGAGCTTGCCTTGATGGTGTTCGACCTCGCTGCAGATTAAATCAAGGCCATACTGCTGGCACCAAGGTAACAGATAAAGATCTAATGAAGCCGATACGACCACTACATGATGGTTTTGTGCTTGATGCCAGCGGATGCGCTGCAACATTTGTGGGCGAACAAAGTGATTAATCTTGTCATGGGTATAGCGATAACCTAGCGCGGCTAATTGGGCATGACTTCGGCCGCGCAGTGCCACAAAACTCACTAATCTTCGTAATGGGCTTGGCGGAATGATGCCGGCTTTATAGCCGAGATACAGCGGAAGCAATAGTGGCCCAAAATAGAGTAACCGCCATGGCTGTGCACTATAACGCATAAACTGGGTAAAGGAGTCAGCAAAGGTGATGGTGCCGTCAAAGTCGAAAAAAGCGATAGCGGGGGTATTTTTCGGCATGTTAACGTTCATCTTTAGGGGTGTCCATCACCACAAGCGTCGTTATGGCATTGACGTTGGGAATATCACCTAAAACCTCGGTGTGGAAGTGTTTGTAAGCGGTTAAATCTTGGGTTTCAACCCTTATCAGATATTCATTGGCACCAGTGACGTTATGACATTCAACCACTTCAGCGGCTTGCATGATGTCTTGCTCAAAGGCTTTTTGGGCAGCTTTACTGTGATTGGATAGACCAATAGTGACGTAAGCAATAAAACCTATCCCCATTTTCCCTGCATCTAACACCACACGGTAGCCTTTAATAATGCCACTTCGCTCTAATTCTTGTACACGTCTTAAGGTTGCGGAGGGTGATAAGCCAACCTGCTGAGCAAGATCGACATTGGAGAGTTTGCTGTTGATTTTTAGATTTTGCAATATTCTTTCGTCAAACTTATCCATAATGACCTTTTGTTGTGCATGCTAGGTATATTTGGTAGCAAATAGAAGTAAAATTTACTCTTTCACGCGATAAAATACAATACAGTTTAAAGCCGTTTTCGGGAGTCGTCGTGGAACTACAAACTCTTATTGCCCTATTGACGTTTGCTTTTGCGTCAACAGTATCACCTGGGCCGAATAACATCATGCTGATGACCTCTGGGGCAAATGTCGGCTTTATTCGCACCATCCCACACATGTTGGGCATCACGTTAGGGTTTAGTTTTATGGTGATTTTGGTTGGGGTAGGTTTGATGCAGGTCTTTGCTAAATGGCCGTTGTTGCAACAGATCTTGCAAGTGTTGTGCATCGCTTATCTTGTCTATTTAGCGTTAAAGATTGCCTTGAGTAAACCAAGCCGCCATAGCTGTGCCTATCGGCCAATGAGTTTTCTCGCTGCGGCTAATTTTCAATGGATCAACCCCAAGGCATGGTCAATGGCCCTGACAGCGGTGAGTGTTTACAACATTAATGGCACATGGCAGGGGGTGCTGGTGGTCTCATTGTGTTTTGCATTAGTCAATATCCCTTCAGTCAGTATATGGGCTTATGCTGGGCAGAAGTTGCAGCGCTGGCTTAGCTGTGACCGTCGCCTGCGTGGCTTTAATCTAGTCATGGCAGCGCTATTATTACTGTCGTTGCTGATGATGTTTTAGGGACAGCAGACCTTTTTCGGTGTTCGCAATAAGCGCTGTCCTTATCACTACACCTTGAACTGCCCAATTTGCTGCTGAAGTTGGCTTGCTTGTGATTCCGCATGGCCAATGGCTTGGGTTACTTGGTGTATTTGATTAACACTTTCGTCGGCTTTATCACTGATAGCGCAAATATTCTCACTAATCAGTTGTGCCGCTTCAGTTTGCTGAGTGATAGCACTGGCAATTTCATTGGTTTGTTGTTGGAATTGTCCAAGAGCATCCGTAATGGCATTAAAGGTACTGGCGATTTCGCCGCTGTGCTGCATACAGTGCTGAGTGTCGGTTTTGCTGGCATCCATGACGGCAACCGTGTCATTGGCACTGGTTTGCAATCGCACAATAATCTCCTGAATTCGTGAGGTAGAATCTTGGGTTTTTGATGCCAGAGAACGAACTTCATCGGCTACCACGGCAAAGCCTCGACCTTGCTCTCCGGCTCTTGCAGCTTCAATTGCTGCATTTAATGCCAGCAGGTTGGTTTGTTCAGCAATGGTTTTAATCACGTCTAAAACTTCTGAAATATTTTCCGTTTCGGCTTTTAATAAGCTAGCAACTTCAGAAGCTTGGGCAATTTGGGTGTTTAACTGCTCTATGTCTTTGACCGACTGACTGACGACTTTCAAACCGCTCTGTACCTGTTGATCGGTTTGCTGAGCGATATCATAGACGCTGACAGTTCGTGCTGAGACGTGTTCTGAAGTTTGTGCCATTTGTGTGGCGGCGGTAGCCACTGATTCTATCTGTTGTTTTTGGCTGGTGATGTGACGCTCAGATTGGGCGATGGAAGTTTGCGCGCCTTCAGTTTGTGTCTTTACATGGGTTGCAGAATCACGGGTACCTTGAACTAAGCTTTGCAACTGTTCAACAAATTGATTGAACGCTTGCGCCAATGCGCCTAGTTCATCTTGACGGTTAAGGTTGATACGTTGTGACAAATCGGCATCGCCCCTTGCGATGGTTTGCAGCCCTGTGAGTAATTGTTTAATCGGCTTTAATTGCCAGCGACTATAAAGTGCGATGGCGATTGTCATAATGACTAGGATGATGACAATCCTTACTAGTTCAGCAATCTGTGCTTGTTTAACCGGTAAGGCAATTGCGCTTTCTGGCACCATAACAGCAACCTGCCAACTGAGCTTGGGGGCTTGAAGATTTATCGGCTGGCTATAGACGCGGTATGCTTGGTCTTGCCATATCACTGGATAGTCATTGACTGGGCCGGCTAACATGGCGCGTTGCAATGCAGTGAATCCGGTAGCGTGGGAGTATTGCTGGTCTACATCGCCTATGCGTAGCTTCTTGCCTGTAAAGGATTCAATATCTGGAAAAGCAACAGCTGTGCCTTTATCAGTCATTAAGAATGCTTCACCGACGCCATTAACTTTAGCCATGGCCATTAGCTCTTGGGTAAATCCGGTCATTTCTACATCTAAGCCAACACTACCAAGCAGCAAGTTGTCGCGGTATAGCGGTTGTCGCATCGCGACAGCCAGTCTTCCTGAGAGATCACGCTGGGGGTCTTCGATATAAAGCTGGTTTACTTGTAGCAGTTCTTGCCACCAAGGGCGGGTGGATACGTTGTAGTCATTGTCTAAGTAACGGCCATAAATATCATAGTATTCATGGGTGACGGCGGATGAAAAATAAGGCGTGACGATAAGGGGATCGCTGGCTGCAATCTGATTAATGAATGCTAATAAGTCAGTGACTTTTTGGTTATTGTCGTAACTGGCACCGCGTTTAGTCAAACTGGCTATCGCATCCATTGTTGTGGGGTTCAGGAATAAGGCGTCAGACTGTAATTTCTTGGTATGCAGGATGTTGG
This sequence comes from Shewanella waksmanii, assembly GCF_043643685.1. Lineage (GTDB taxonomy): Bacteria > Pseudomonadota > Gammaproteobacteria > Enterobacterales > Shewanellaceae > Shewanella > Shewanella waksmanii_A. Next base: position 232,330 of record NZ_JBHZSN010000003.1, on the reverse strand, counting down.
TCAGTTCAGTGGTGACTCGATTTAATGACTGTTTTACCGCTTGTTGATAAAAGGTTTCAGTCTGATCGGTAACGCGTTGAAGGTTGATTGCACCATTGATGACGGTAATGCTAAATAGTGCGATACACAGACCGACAGTCAGTTGAGCGACTAAAGAAGACTTAATTTTATTTAACATAGTAATAGTTATTATTTTTGTATTTTAAATATTGTATACACCAAAATCTTTGACGAGTCATCCTTACAGTTGAATAAAAAATGTTCAGCTTTGAATGCGAATAGTGCCAGTGTTTTTCACTAGGGTGTGGCTCTTTTACGGTTAAATTTTTTCGGGAGGCTGAGTCAAAAGCGATCGATTAAATGTGCTGTTTTTACGATGCGTTGAACGACTCGCTGTGTTCATATTGCAGCTTTTCAACTGCTAATCCCGACCAAAGTAATACCGAGATTGGTATAAATCAAATCGAGAAGAAAGCCTTGACTACCCATAGTGACTGAAACCCCATACACTAGCAGCACAAGTTGAAATTGGGGGCGGATTGATGAGTAAAGTGCTGGTAACCGGGGCGAGTGGTTTGTTAGGGCGTGCAGTATATGCTGAGTTGTCGCAGCAGCCACAGTTTGAGGTGGTTGGATCGGCATACCGTCGCACTCGCCCACCATTACAATCTATTGATTTAACCAGTGCAGAAGCGATTGATGAGGCCTTTTCGACCATAGCTCCAGATATTATTGTCCATTGCGCCGCGGAGCGTCGACCAGATGTGTCGGAGCAAGACCCTCAAGCTGCACTGGCGCTCAATGTTGAAGCAACCCGCGCTTTAGCATTGGCCGCTAAACGTCATAATACCTGGCTTATTTATATTTCAACCGATTATGTGTTTGATGGCACGGCGAGCAATTACACTGAGCTTGATAAGCCTAATCCGGTGAACTTTTATGGTGAATCCAAATGGCGCGGTGAACAGGTGGTTCAGGCAGTCAGTGATGACTTTGTGATTTTGCGTTTGCCGATTTTGTACGGCCAGGTTGAACGAATTGATGAGTCAGCGGTGTTGGTTTTACTACAGCACCTAAATGCCGAGCAGACACAAAGCATAGATAACTGGGCGGTTCGCTCACCGACAAGCACTGCAGATATTGCCCAGACTTTAGTGAAGTTGATACAGCGTAAAAAAGTCACAGGTGATGTACATGGCATCTACCATTTCAGCGCATCGGAGCGGATGAGTAAATACGATATGTTGCTCAAGCTTGCTAAGTTAGTGGGCAAAAGTGCTGAGCACCTTGAGGCGGCAGATTTACCGACAGATACCGCTAAGCGGCCTCAAGATTGTAGTCTTTTGTGCCAACGTTTAGATGAGTTAGGCATCAAATCTGAGTTGAGTTTTTTAGAAGGCGCTTACCAAGCTTTGGCTGATTCCCCCCAAGCCTTAAACCTGGTTGGTATGCAACTGCATCAGCAGGAGAAATAATACCATGCAGTTGAACAATGCCTACCGCGCAGGCGAACAACTCGCTTTGTTGTGGACAATGGGGTTGGTATTAAAGTTATGCCTAACCTTTATTTTTGCCGATACTTTTGGCCTGTCGCTACACAGCCCGTTGCTCAATTTAACCTTACTGGTTGAAGCGATTTATTTAGCCGTAGTGATTTGGCATCGTGACAGGTTACTCAGTAGTGACAAGCGTTTATTTTTCGCCTTGGCGATTGATAGTTGTTTTTGGATCAGCTGGCTGTATTTCTCTGGTGGTGCCACCAATGCGTTTATTTCGCTGTTATTAATGCCCATTGCGATTTCAGCGATTCTATTACCTTATTGGGCTCCTTGGACTTTGGCTGCGATATCAACGCTTGCGTACTCGGTTATGGTGTTTTCTATTCCAGAATCGAGCATGCATCACCATGGTATGGACATGGGATCCCATTATTTGGGGATGTGGTTCAACTTTGTGATCTCCTCGCTAGTGTTGACGACGACAGTGGCATACATTGCTAAACGAATGCGCCGCCAAGATGCTGAGCTTGCTTACATGCGAGAAGCTCAGCTGCGACAAGAGAAGCTGCTGGCATTAGGTACGGCCTCAGCGCAAATGGCACATCAATTGGCGACTCCTTTAGCGAGTTTACGCCTGTTAATTGATGAGCTTAGTGATGACTTGCCCAAAGATGATCCTATGTTAGCTGATATGAATGCTGCCCTAGGTGTTTGTGAAAAGACCCTTGCTGATTTGCGTCAGGCAACCGAGTCTATTAGGCAAAGTGAGCCGCAACTCCAAGCGGTTGAAGCCTTGACTGAACAGTTGCGAGAGCAGGTTGCGTTATTGATGCCGCAGGTGCAATTGCAGTTAACGTCAGTGCCGCAATCCTTAGGCTTACAGTTGAGCAGTGATGCCAGCTTGTTACCAGCACTACTGTCATTAATTGAAAATGGTGCCCGTGCGAGTTTTGAAAAGCAGGGGCAATATCGGGTCGAAGTTGAATTGAGTCATGATGATTTAACCCAGCAACTTCTGGTCGTGGTCAAAGACTTTGGTGCGGGTATTCCTAAGGGCCTATTAAATCAACTCGGCCATAATATTGTCGAAAAGCCCAAGGGGATGGGGATTGCATTAATGCTCAGTCATTCTAGTTTTGAACGTCTTGGCGGGCGATTGTTATTGAGCAGTCATCAACAAGGTGGCACATTGGCACAAGTGGAGTTGCCGGTATGGGAAAATTGAGCCAAAAACTATTGATCATTGAGGATGATGTCGCCCTAGCCGGGGTGCTGGCACGGCGTATGGGCAAACATGGTTTTGAGTGTCAGTGTAGCCATGATGCGAGCCAAGGCTTGTTGTTGGCACGCCAATTTAAGCCTTCGCATATTTTGCTGGATATGAAACTCGCCCAAGATAATGGCTTAGCGATGATAGCACCACTGCGTCAGTTGTTGCCCGATGTGGTCATGGTGTTATTGACCGGATACGCCAGTATTGCCACAGCTGTTGAAGCTATCAGACTTGGGGCTGACAACTATTTAGCTAAGCCGGCCGATACGCAGACATTGCTCAATGCATTGAACGTGCGTCCCAATGAGCTAGCTGACGTTGAGCTAGATGATGCGCCATTGAGTCCAAAACGTTTAGAGTGGGAACATATTCAACAGGTGTTGACTGCCAATGGCGGTAATGTCTCTGCCACGGCTAGGCAATTAGGCATGCACCGCCGCACTTTGCAACGTAAATTGTTGAAAAAACCAGTTCATGAATAAGCTGGTTTATGACTAGGCCGGTTGATGACTAAGCCCGTTGATCAGTAGCGAAATACGATTAAAGTATGTGGCTTGAAAAGAATCCCCGAACGCTATCTTAGAGGAGAGTAGAACAATTCGGGGTGGGTAATTTGCAGTGGTGAAGTTCCCATAAATGTTAAAGATTTGGCTTGTGGCAGATTGTTGCAATCAAATATGGCGCTGGCAAAGAAAAAAACCGCAACTGCGACACCTTGTCGCAGTTGCGGTTTTGCATTTAGCCTCTAGATAAGGCATTAAATCTAAACGAGTGGGCTAAGATTTAAGATCTGAAATGGTGAGCCATTGGCGACGACCCATTTCTAGGACAACTCCCACAGCCAACCCAGCAGCCGTATTGACTAGCAAACACACAGCTGCTGTTGAAAAAATCACCAGAATACAGAATGGTCTGCCATCAATAAATCGTCGCGACCACGCAAGCTGGGAGCCTGCAATAGTGAGTAGGCTACCTAACACTGCAAGTGGGATAAGCGACAGCATGCCTGCGATGCCGGGTCCCCAAGCCAATGCAATCAATATGCAGCTACTGCCAAAAATGGCGGGTGCTATCCAAGTTCGCGCGCCGAAATGATGCTGTACAGCTAGGCCGCCAGCCCCATGGCACATAGCCGTGGCACCGAAGGGGGCCAGCAGTAAGTTTGCCCATCCAGACGTTTTAGCTAACTGTTTTGGTGCGAGTCGGTCACCATCTTCAGGGAACTTATCTTTTGCCATGGCCGAGGTGGCAATAACGGCATTGGTTAAGGTTAATGCCAGTTGAGGCAGTACAAGTAGCCCTGCTGCAGATGTCCATTCATCTAGTGTTGGCCAGCCAATGGTCCATTGGGTTTCAACTATTGGCGTAAAGCTGTCAGCGGCGCCAGTATGGTATTGCCACAACATTCCTGCGCCAAGTACAGCAGGCATAGCTAAGTAGCGTAGTGGTAAAAAACGGCTGAGAAAGATCACCGCTAGGGCGATGAGGCCGATGCTCCAAGTGTTACTCATCATTAGCCCGCCCATCCAGATGAGCTGCAAACCAATGGCAAGCTGGATCCCGATACTGACAGCCGGCGATAACTGTTTAGCCATCCAAGTAATGGCGCCAGAATAGGCGAGTACCAATAAAATAATGCCCATTAAGATGCCACTGGCTTGCAGCATACCAGGTGTTAAGCCTTGAGCAATCACTAAAGCCGCAATGACTTTCATTGGCTGGACAGGAATGGGGCGCCGATAATATATCGCAATAAATAGCGCAAACAGCCCAAAACCCATAAATATGCCTTGGGGCGAAAACTGATTTAATGCAATTAAGCTAAGAACTAAAGGTAGGAAGGTGCCGAGGTCTGCAAAAGCCCCGCTAAATTCACCACTTAAACGATCACAACGATTTAAAAAAGAGTACTTACATGTCATATAACTTGCCGTGGAAAAACAACAGCTAGATAACAGCAAGAAAGATGCCAGAATCAATACCTTACTGTTTCAAGGGGTATTGGCGCGAATTGTGGCTGTGACTGGGGGGCAGAGTGAGACAAGATGACGCACTTGCCCAACAAGGTGGGACAAGGAGTCTAATACCAATCGGCATAAAGATGTGATCACTTTCTTATGCCGATTAGTATAATATTGGCGATAGCTAATGCAGTGCTTATCTAAATTGTTTTCTAGACGAAGGCGGCGCCATAATGCTTGGCTTATACAACTGACTTAGGGTTGTTGGCGTGTTGCAGCTAAGACAATTTCACGAACACAAACATGTTGTGGCTGCTCGAAGGCAAACAGTGCAGCATCAGCAATGGTTTCTGGTGCGATAACGCCGCCCATTTCTTGCTTCCAATCCTCGTAACCTACTTTGATATCGTCATTGGTTGTATGGCTAAGCAGTTCTGTTTCTACAGCACCTGGTGCGATGGTGATCATACGTACATCATCCATGGCAACCTCTTCACGAATATTTTCTGTTAACGCATGCACGGCAAACTTAGTTGCACAGTAGGCTGCGTGGTTCGGGAAAGTTTTACGCCCAGCAATCGAGCTAACGTTAATAATGGTGCCGGTTTTACGTTGCTTCATATCCGCTAGCACGGCATGAATACCGTTTAGCACGCCCATGACGTTGATGTTGAGCATACGTGACCATTCAGCTGGATCTTGTTGGTCAGCTTGTCCAAGTAGCATAACGCCTGCGTTGTTGATTAGGCAGCCAACTGGGCCGAATTTTGCCACAGCTTGGGCAATCGCTTCGCTAATGGCCGCGCCATCGGTGACATCAACACTGATGGTCATGCAGTTATCTAATGCCAACGCTTGCATAGGTTCAAGGCGACGAGCAAGTAATAGTAATGGGTGGCCTTTTGCACTGAAGGCTTTTGCCATTGCTGCACCAATACCCGATGAAGCACCTGTAATTACGATTAATGGTTTCATTGTTGTCTCACTTGTTGACTGTATTTCAATGCAGACAAGATTATAGAAAAGATTATTGTTGATATATGGGGTTATAGGAATATGATTGTTTACACATGATTACAAATAGGTGTGTTATGGCGATTGAACTGTCGTTAATTCAAACGTTTTTAGTGATTGCTGATAGTGGTAGTTTTACTCAGGCCGCTGAGGTGCTCAATTGTTCCCGCTCTCATTTATCTAAGCAATTAAACAAGTTAGAGAAGAGTATGGGGGTCAGCTTAATTATGCGCACGACTCGTGCACAACGGCTGACTGAGCAGGGACAGTTGTTTTATCAAGAGTGTCGCCAAGCATTGAATATCATTGATGCAGCCTGTGCTCAGGCGATGGATATTACCAATACACCTAAAGGGCAAATCAAGATTAACTCGGTGGGGGGATTTATTGGCGAAGACATTGTTGCGCCTTTAGTGAGCGAATTTGTTAAGCGCTATCCAGATATTGAAGTCGAGCTCGACTTTAGCAGCCAGCGAGTGGATTTATTATTAGATCAGTTTGATTTTGTGTTTCGTATGGGGAGCTTGCCAGACTCGAATTTGATCGCAAGAAAACTGCTGACCCTTAACAATGAAACCTTGGCCTCTCCGGATTACCTAGCACAACGCGGTAGTTTGCAGCATCCGCGAGAGTTAAAACAGCATTATTGCATCACCGGCAGTATTGATCATTGGCACTATCAGCATAGAGATAATTCAGAGCTGCATGCGGAGGTGGCGATCTCCGGCGGTTTTAAGTGTAAAAATGGCCGAGCGATGATCGCCAGTGCACTAGCGGGCAACGGTATCGTAAGGCTGCCGACACTCTATTGCCCTGAGGAGCTGGCAAACCGGCGACTCGTGCCAGTATTTAGCGATTGGAAAGTCGCTGATACACCGGTTTACTTGGTCTATCACAAAGACCCGCACCGGGCATTACGCTTTAATATGTTTGCTAATTTTGTCGTTGAAGAGTTCAGTCATTACGTGAAAAACTAGTCAGATAAACTGCTGCTGATATTGGCTGCAACCTTAGAAAAATATTTTTGTTAAATGGTGAAAAATTTCTGCCGATTGGCGTTTGTTGAACTATCTTTAAGTTCGGTGCGTAGAAATAGCATCACACAACAAAAATAATATAAGGGCAGAATGAAATGAAACGACTTCATCTTTGTTTTGGCATGGCGTTTATCCTGACAACTTCAGCTAATTTGCAAGCTGAAGACAGCCCCTATATTAATCAACTATCGATTCAAGAAGCGAATCAAGAAGCGAATCAAACAGCCTATCAAAGACTGAGCCAAATCGCTGATGCAAATGCTACTTTTTCTGTGGTGGGCACCAACTGGTCTGTGGTGCTGATTCAAGATAATGCGTCTTACAGTTATCCTAGTGAAGCCTTGCAAAGCAGTCATGTTGGTCAGCAAAAAATACCCGCTTTTTACACCGCTGAGCAGTCGGTTAATTGGGCGCCCGCTAACTGGTCGCCGGTTGAGCGTGTTGCAAATGGCTATGCTGTAAATGACTATGTTGCAAAAGAGCGGGCTGCAAATGGCTATGTTGCAAAAGAGCGGCCTGCAAATGAACAGCTACCAATGGCGAGTTTTACTGGCAATCAAATCGGTATGGAACATGAGCACATGCTGCTAGAAACCCCGCCTATTGCCGAAGTTGAATCAATGGATTATGGCGTGTCGATGCTGATGCCGCTTTCGATTGTGGATATGCCGATCGCAGTGCAGATTAAACCCAAGTTGCAAACCTTTTATACCGCCCATATGGCCGACAATGTGCTGCTTCAACAAGGCAGTGAGCCACAACAGATGGCTACTGAGCAATCGGCAACTAACCTTGATATTGGCGTGGCGCTGCAGCCGTTACCCGGTTTAGTGTTAGGAGTAAGTGGCAGTAATTTAATTGCACAAGATATCGATGTGTATAGTCTCAATGGTGCTGGTAGTTATGATTTTCAGCTAACCCCAATATACAATGCCGCAGTGGCATACCAATGGCGCTCAATCAGTCTAATTTCTGATATCGAGTTGAATGCTAATCAGGGGTTTGAAGAGATTGAAGATAGTCAGTATGTCCGCTTTGCTGGTGCGTTAAAAGCAACTGATTGGTTGTCGGTGAGTTTAGGCTATAGTCATGATATCTTGGCCCATCAAGCCGATATTTATACCATAGGTACTGGCATGTCATTTGGCCCTAGCTTTAGTGTTGATTTTACGGGCTTAGTTGGCGGTGATGAGGCGCTAGGTGGGGTATTGAAAACCTCTTATCACTTTTAACACTCCCCTTTACCCCTTTACCTCTTTTCACTCATCACTGCATCAGTGTAGTGCTTTAGCTGCTGAGTTCAATGCTGGACTTTATGATCAGAATCAATGCGCTGACAAAACACAGTAGCAATGTCATGCTACGGGTTTTTTGTTTATCAATATGGCCAACAATTCTATTAGCAACTAAATAGCCGAGCATCACCGAGGGTAACAACAACACTGACACGCTTAAGTGCGCCCTGGTCAATAATCCTGTCACCGCTAAGATGGTTAATGCAATCATCGAGCTAAAAATGAAAAAGGCTGACAGCGCTGCGCGAAATTGCTTGGCATCTTTGCCTGCGAGCAAAATGGCCATTGGTGGACCGCCAATCGCCGCAATATTGCCAAACACTCCAGATAACACGCCAGCGGCAAATAGGCTTTGCTTATTAATGGCGAGATTGAATTTCATTACACTGAGCAAAACCGCCATCAAAACAATGGCTGCAATGGCTAGTCCGAGGATCGGTTGCGGGGCAAAAACCAGCAAAGCTGCGCCAAGAAAACCGCCAGGGATTCGACCTAATAGCGCGTATTGCAAACCATTAAACTCAAGGGAAGCACGTTCGCGCATCAGGGTAAGTAGTGAAATCGCAAACCCCATGACAATAACGGGTGCTGGCACTAACTGTGGGTCAACCAGATAAAGTAACGGCGAGGCCACTACAGCTAACCCAAATCCAATTAAGCTTTGGGTTAGTGCGCCGGCAAAAATGATCACAGAGGCCAAAATTAATGTGTGTGGATCGATAACGTCGAACATCATTTACCCCTATGAAAAACAAAGGGATCGCACAGCGATCCCCTACAACAACTTTAGGTCACGTCAGCGAGGTTATTCGAGTTCTTCCCACTCGATACCCATTTCATCCATTAAGCGCTTCACTTCAGCAGGCATGCTGTCAGGCTTATCTTTAGACAAGTCTTCATCGTTTGGTAATGGTTGGCCAGTGTATGCGTGCAAAAATGCTTCACATAGCAGCTCACTATTGGTGGCATGGCGAAGGTTATTAACTTGGCGGCGAGTACGTTCGTCAGTTAATACTTTTAGTACCTTTAGCGGAATTGAAACAGTGATTTTCTTTACCTGTTCATTTTTTTTGCCATGCTCGGCATAAGGGCTAATATAATCGCCATTCCATTCAGTCATCGACTCACCTGTAAATTCTCAAATTCGGGGCAGATTTTATACCCTTACAAAATACAGTCAAATTATTGCCTCTTATTTTTACTAATTGCAAATAGATTTCTACATGTTTGGACGTCTAAATGGCTAAAATTGGTTGACTGAGGGGAAGGGCTTAGGTACATTTAGACGTCCAGACATCCTTACGTGTCTATATTGATTTTTAGGAGTAGAGAATGACAGAGCGTAAATTGGCCACCGCAGCAGTTCGTCGAGGTATTGAATCTGATACTCAACACGGAGCCGTTGTTCCTCCTATTTATCTTTCTACTAACTACTCTTTTGATGGTCATAAAAATCCTCGTGACTTTGACTATAGCCGATCGGGTAACCCAACTCGCTGTATTTTAGGTGATGCAATAGCTGAACTAGAAAAGGGCGCCACGGGTGTGGTCACTTGCACTGGTATGGCGGCGATTACGTTAGTCACGAGTTTATTAGGCCCCGACGACTTGTTGGTTGTTCCTCACGATTGCTACGGCGGTAGCTACCGTTTGTTTACCAATCTTGCCAACAAAGGAGCATTTAAGCTGATTGTTGTCGATCAAACCGACGAGGCGGCTTTAGCTGAAGCGATTGCTAACAAGCCGAAAATGGTCTGGTTGGAAACGCCATCAAATCCACTTTTGCGTGTTGTTGATATTGAGAAAATCGCCCAGGCTAGCCACGACGTGGGTGCTCAAGTTGTTGTCGACAATACCTTCCTTTCCCCCATCTTACAGCAGCCACTATTGTTAGGTGCTGATATTGTGATTCATTCTACGACTAAATATATCAACGGCCACAGTGACGTTGTTGGTGGTGCCGTGGTTGCAAAAGATGCTGAGGTGGGTGAGTTATTACATTGGTGGTCCAATACCCTTGGATTAACCGGCTCAGCATTTGATAGTTATTTAACTTTGCGCGGTATTCGAACCCTTGCTGTGCGCATTCGTGAGCATCAAGCCAATGCAGAAAGAGTATTGGATGTGCTTACTCAGCACGGTGCAGTAGATAAAGTGTATTACCCAGGCCTTAAGGATCACCCAGGTCACGACATTGCCGCTAAACAGCAAGCAGGTTTCGGTGCCATGTTGAGTTTTGAATTAAAAGGTGGAGAAACACAACTTGTTGCCTTCCTAAATGCGTTAAACTACTTCTCAGTTGCTGAAAGTCTTGGTGGTGTGGAAAGTTTAGTTGCTGTTCCTGCCACCATGACCCATCGCGCTATGGATGCGCAGGCACGTGCTGAAGCAGGCGTGCACGATACCTTGATTCGTTTATCGGTAGGTATCGAAGATGGTGAAGATTTAGTAGCTGATATTCGTGCAGCGTTAGACGCCGCAGTCGCGGCTGGTTGTTAAGCAGGTTTTTAGGAGTAACTAATGACACGATGTCATTTACACAAATTTGGTGGTTCTAGCTTAGCTGATGCCGACTGCTATCGCCGTGTTGCCCATATCTTGCTGACCCACGGTCATAGTGATGACTTAATCGTGGTGTCCGCTGCTGGAAAAAGCACTAACTTCCTCTATAAGTTATTGGCGTTAAGAGAAAACGGTGAGTTGTGGCAAGAGGAGCTGCAGGTGCTAATGAGCTACCAGCAAAACCTGATTGAGCAACTGCTATCTAATGAACAAGCTCGCAGCTTACGTGAACGCCTATCGACTGATAAATCACAGTTGATTAGCCTGCTATCACTGGAGCAATTGACTGAATACCAAAGTAATCAAGTCGTGAGCTTTGGCGAGCGTTGGTCATCATGCCTGTTGGCTGCGTTGTTACGTGAGTCTGGTGTTGCCGCTGTTGATGTGGATGCCCGCACGCTATTAGTCGCCGATGAAGCCGCGGTACCGCAAATTCGTTTGCAAGAATCTAAACAAAAAGTTAAAGCTATGCTTGATAATCATCCTAGTCAACGCATTGTCATCACAGGCTTTATTTGTGCAAATGAATCTGGCGATACCTTGCTGCTTGGCCGTAATGGATCAGACTTTAGCGCGACCCTATTAGCGAGTCTTGCAGATATTGAAAGGGTGACCATTTGGACTGATGTTGAAGGAGTTTTCAACGCAGATCCTAATCGAATCAATGACGCCAAATTGTTAAAAAGCATGTCGTTAACCGAAGCTAACCGTCTGGCACACTTAGGCTCTCCGGTGTTACATAATCGGACCCTGCAGCCCCTATTTGATACGGATGTGAGCTTAGCGGTGCGATCCAGCTATGCGCCGCACACCGATTTTACCTTAATTGCGCCTAAAAGCTCTCAGGCCAGTGCCCCTGTTGTGACAAGTTTAGGCTCTGTTTCGCTATTGCAGCTCAGTGCTAATGCCCCGTTAGCGCAACTATTGGCTTGTTTTGCTGATGCGGGATTAACCCCTCTGGCGCATTGGCCATTGACGCAAAACCGTGTCGAACTCGCCTTTACTCACGAAAATGAAAAACAAGCATTGGCTATTTTAGAGTCCCATAGCAGCGAGTTAGGCTTGAGCGAGATTTCGGTACTACAAGATTTTGGTTTAGTGGCTTTAGTGAGCGCCGATGCCAACTTGTACCGACGCGGCTTTGCACGACTATTAAGCCGCGAAGCGCGACCATTATGTAATGATGGCCTTAGCTTAGTCACCTTAGTGCCTAAGTCGCAGGTGAATTTGTTGACCCAAAAAGTTCACCGTCGTTGTGCTGGCCCGAGAAAGCGCATTGGTGTGTTACTACTGGGTGTGGGCAACATCGGCGAGGCTTGGATCGATCTGTTTAAGCAAGCCAGACCCAATTTGAATAAAGAGTTAGAGGCAAGCGTTGAGCTGATTGGCCTACTCAGTTCTAAAAAAGCCCTACTCAGTGAAACCGACATTGACTTAGACAGTTGGCAACAAGCGTTTGAGCGTCAAGCTGAGCCTTGGCAATACAGCCAGTTGTTTGACAAGCTACAGAGTTTAGATTGCGATGAAATTATTGCCTTAGATATCAGCGCAAGCGCAGATTTAACTTTGCAATATCCGGCGTTTTTCTCTCGTGGTATTCATGTGGTGAGTGCCAATAAACTTGCAGGTTCTGGTCCGCTAGCTTTCTACCGCGAGTTAAAGCAGCAACTGGGTAATCGTCGTTTGTTCTGGCGCTACAATGCCAGCTGTGGTGCTGGTCTGCCGGTGCAACATGCGCTCAATGATCTACACAATAGCGGCGATCGCATTGAAGCCGTCGGCGGTATTTTCTCGGGTACCTTATGTTGGTTATTTGAGCATTTTGATGCCAGTAAGCCGTTTTCACAGTTGGTGCTAGAAGCGAAAGGTTTAGGCATTACAGAACCTGATCCTCGTGATGATCTATCTGGCCGAGATATGCAGCGCAAATTGTTGATATTGGCCCGAGAAATTGGCCATGAAATTGAGCTAGAAGACATTGAGTTAAACTCCTTGGTGCCGGCTGAGCTGGCCGATATCTCTACTGAGCAATTTATTGCACGCATCGGTGAAATTGATGCTGATATGCTGCAGCAGTTCCAAGCTGCCGCTGAGCAAGATAAAGTACTGCGTTATGTCGCGTCACTGGATATGGTTGACGGCGAGCTGAAAGCCGCAGTGGGTATTCAATGGGTCGATAGAGACCATGCTTATGCCAACCTGACACCAGGCGATAACGTGTTTGTGGTACGCAGCGCTTTCTATCAAGATAACCCGCTGATTATTCGCGGGCCGGGAGCGGGGCGCGAAGTGACCGCCGCGGCGGTGCAGTCAGATTTAGCGCAGATATGTCGCGACTTACTGCAAGAGTAAGTTAACCGTTAAAAGAGGATGCTTCGGCATCCTTTTTTTATGCCAACGGCTATTGCTATTTAAGGCTATTGCGCAGTTGTACTGTGTGATGAATAGTTAATTTATCAATCAGACGTTTTTGCACTTGACTTCAATCTCAGTTTCTCTAGTATATGGACATATAGACGTCCAAACGTCTGGATGTAATTAATTAGTAGGTTCGAGGAAGAAGAAATGGCTTTTCATCACGCACAACACGCAACATCGCTAAACCAGAGCTTATCTGAGCTTAATGGTGATATTAATGTGTCATTTGAATTTTTCCCGCCTGCCACTCCTGAAATGGAGACCTTACTGTGGAACTCTATCCGCCGCCTAGAGCCGCTTAATCCTAAGTTTGTGTCGGTTACCTATGGTGCCAACTCTGGGGTACGTGATAGAACCCACGGCGTGATTGAGCGTATTCAAAAAGAAACTGACTTAGTTGCCGCGCCGCATTTAACCTTAGTTGATGCCAGCGATGAAGAGTTAGTTGAACTGGCTAAGCACTATTGGAACTCAGGGATCCGCGATATTGTTGCCCTGCGTGGTGATTTACCTGAAGGTAGCCCTAAGCCGACCCGTTTTGCCAATGATTTAGTGCGCTTACTGCGCTCGGTGGCAGACTTTGATATCTCAGTAGCGGCGTATCCTGAAGTACACCCAGATGCAACCAATGCGCAAGCTGATTTGATCAACCTAAAGAAGAAGATTGATGCCGGTGCTAATCGCGCCATTACCCAATTCTTCTTTGATGTCGAGTCCTATTTACGCTTCCGCGATCGTTGTGTCGCCGCAGGCATAGATGTTGAAATTGTGCCAGGTATCCTGCCGGTGACTAACTTTAAGCAGTTAAAGCGATTTGCTGGAATGACCAATGTGTCTATCCCCGGTTGGTTACACAAGCAGTTTGAAGGTCTAGATGATGACCCTGCAACCCGTCAGCTAGTTGGTGCTAACGTGGCTATCGACATGGTGAAAGTACTATCTCGTGAAGGGGTGAAAGACTTCCACTTCTATACCTTAAACCGCGCAGAGTTAACTTACGCGATTTGTCACACATTAGGTGTGCGTCCCAAATAATCGCGAAGGCGTGTCGAGCTTTTACGGTTAGCGTGTCGATACCTATACCGATACCGATGCCAAATTAATCCATTACGCCCTGCAATATTGCGGGGCGTTTTGTTGTTTGGGTTATTTGCCCGGTTTAAGAGTGTCAGCTGCGCACACTGACTAGCGCTATAAGCCTGTGACAGTTTGCGTTATCTTATTCAGGTCAATTTAGTTGATGTCAATTTAGATAAGGATTGCAGATGCCTGTTACCACTTGCCCATTATGTCAGCAACACAATCAGTGTGCGATTGCCAATCAATTACCTGCGCAGCAATGTTGGTGCATGCAGCAGCCGTTTCCAGATAAGCAAGCCATTAGCGTCAATTTGCCTGCTAACCAATGTATCTGTCAGCAATGTGTACAGCAGCTGTTGTTAGAGCAACAACAAGGTATTAAGCGACTAGACTGAATCATTAACACTTATTAAGCCTAATTGTGTTTGCGCAATGCTCCGGTTGGTGTATACCAATCAGTATAAGAATTTGATCTGCTCAGCGCGATTTTTGGCAAACTAATTCAAGGCGAATAGCTGCAATAATGGTGATTCCCTTATAAAGCTATTCAACGCAGAAGTAGGTAGCCCAAAACGCGCCACAATGGCGAGTTTTAGCAATCCTGATGCTGTGTTAACGAGCTTGAGCGTAGAACACCTATGCTCTTCACTCGTTGCCTTGCTTCAGAACTGCTAAACTCTCGCTGAGCGACTAAATGTTTATAGTGATTGGTATTATGATTGATACACAATAAAAGGAAGGCAGATGAAAAAGTTATTATTAGCGACCGTTGCCATTGTCGCATTAGCTGGCTGTGAAGATGCCGCTAAAGCGATTGATGATGCCCAAGAAGCGGCCAATAAGGCTGTTGACAGTGTGCAGGAGAAAGTCGCCTCATTGGATCTTGAGCAGATTAACTTTGATGACTTTAATCTTGATCAATTTGGTGAAGCTGCTGACAGAGCCAAAGAATTAGTCGCTACGGTACAAGAAGCCTTGGAATCAGACTTCGCGAACCCACAAGCAGTGACTGAAGCTAAGGAGCATGTTGCCAACGCTTATCGTTGTTTAGTGGATGCTTCTTCTGAGTCAACTGCAGAGAAGGTGATTAATGAGCTGACCGCTTCAATCACTGATGAGCAGGCCAAGACATTTATCGAGCGCAGTGTAGAAAAGGCCGATGAAGTGAAAGAGTGCGTCATGTAATTTCGCTAACCCTTTAAAAAACCACCGCAAATTTGCGGTGGTTTTTTATTTAGTCAGGGGCTATTTATCTATCAAGCTTCATTGTTGCGCTATCTCAATGTACTAAGCTAGATGCAAACACAACATGCCCTAGGCAATATCTTGTGCCTTAGCAAGTTGGTACTTTAACCAAGTAATTGCCAGTGCATTGCCGGTTGGATGGGCGTTGAACAATCGCGTGTTAATCTTATCCACTTGGCGCACGGTATAAAATGCTGGTGGCAATGCGGCAGTGATAGGCGGGTGGCCAACGACGGCGGTGGCGACTAAGTTAGGCGATGAGGCCATACAAAGTTGCGCTTCATAGCTGTAGGTGTAGCGGTATCGTTTGTCGATGAGCAGACCATAAGGGCCGGTGAAGATATTCTCTAGGCAGGCATCAAACTCAGTGATCATATCCAGATCGATCTCCACCCCGTCATTGATGGTGACTGAAGCAATATTTTGATCGATTTTGTCAATTGTGCAGCCAAAGCTGAGCTGATACATAGGGCCTCCCTGCCTACCTGAAATAGGTAGTAATCCTTATTTTTCTCGTTATTTTGTATGATTGATAAGCACACTTTAGTATAAGACAGCTTTGGCATTGAGCAACTGTGTTAGCCTAAGTTGAAGATGAAATTTGATTAAGCTGCTGTTTAACTGATAAATAAAAAATGCAAAATCAGGATAATTACATAGAAACCTTAGTGGTGGGCGGTGGCGTTATCGGCTTGGCGATTGCGGCAGAGCTCGCCAAGCGCGGTCAACAAGTGGTGGTTGTTGAGCGCCAGTCCCAGTTTGGTATGGAGACCAGTAGCCGTAATAGTGAAGTGATCCATGCTGGCTTGTATTACCCCAGTGGCAGTGCGAAAGCCCAGCTATGTGTGAAAGGTAAAGCATTACTTTATCAATATTGCCAGCAACATCAGGTTGCCCATAAACAGCTTGGTAAGCTGGTCGTCGCCCAAGACGAAGCACAGATGCAGCAGTTGCACGCTTTGCAGCAAAAAGCCATTAACAATGATGTCATGGACACCGAAATACTGACCGCAAAACAACTGCATCAGTTAGAACCCGCAGTGAGTTGTTATGGGGCGCTGTGGTCGCCGTCAACGGGGATTATTGATAGTCATGGACTGATGACCAGTTTGCTCGGTAATCTAGAACTTCACGGCGGCCACTTAGTTACCCATACCGAGTTTATCGCGGCTGGCGCCATTGATGACGGCTATGAGGTTGAACTTTGCAGTGATGGCGAGACGTATCGAGTTTATTGTCGCCAGTTAATTAACTGCGCAGGCTTATTTGCCCAAGATGTGGCAAGCCGAATTGATGGTTTGAAAACTCAACATATCCCCAAGGCTTATTGGTGCCGCGGCCACTATTGTAGCTATCAAGGTCGTTCACCGTTTACGCACTTGGTTTATCCACTGCCGCCAGCTAGCGGCAGTGGCTTGGGGATTCATAGTACCCTTGATATGGCAGGCCAGCTTAAATTTGGCCCAGATACCCAATATATTGATGTGAGTAGTGCAGCGCAAATAGACTACGGACTGCCTGATAACCTGCAAGCGAAATTTGCTGCTGCAATTAAGGGCTATTTTCCCGAGCTTCAGCTGGATAAACTGCAGCCAGCATACAGTGGCATAAGGCCAAAGCTGCATGATGGTGCGGGTAATGGCAGTGATGATTTTGTCATTCAAGGGTCAAAGCTGCACGGTCTTAGTGGGGTGATCAATCTGTTTGGTATCGAATCACCCGGTTTAACCGCCTCGCTGGCTATAGCTGATCATGTGGCCGAGCTACTTGATCAGTGACAAGTTAGGCTTTTTGGCAATTAACCACTGTTTCACCGCACTCGCTTTAGCACTTGCTTTGCTAGCCAGCTGCTGGGTTAAATTGCTGACGGCAACATAGGTTTGGTGTTTGCGTAAAATCAACTTACGTCTTGTGGTGAGTTTGCCAGTTGGATTACGTAACAGCTGGCGGTAGTAGACGTTGAGCTGACGACGCTTTCTGGCGTGACGGTAAAATTGTTGCTGATCTAATTCATTGTGTAAGTAATCAAGTACCACGGAACTCAAACAGCCCATTTTCTTCAATACGCTAGGTACGCGGTGGCCGACACCGGGCAGGCGCAAGAACTGCTCAACATGATTAAATCTTAAATAATGTTGATAGTCAGCGGGGTACAGGGGATCGCAGATGACAGTTAGCGGAATGTCGCAGACAGCTGCATCATTGTTAGGACCTTGCCACTGAGGATGAGCACCATATTGCTGCACTTTAGGTTCTAGCGGAGCAAGCTCTGCTTTCATTGAGCTGATGGGCATCATCATTAACGCACGATCAAGTCCAAGTCGTTTAGCATGGATACCAATCGCAAAACAGCCACGACTAGATCCATAGGCAATGCGCTCTGGGAAGCCGATGAGTTGCTGGCCTAAAGCCGTTAATACATCAATGCAGTTTTGGCTCTGATAAAAGTTTTGTTTACCAATATGGGCGATGGCGACAACATTGAGTTTGCGAGACTTTAGGTAATCAAAACCCCACAAGGATTGTTGGTTGTTAACTAGGGTACTACCACTGTTACCTGGTGCAAAGCATAGCACTACCGGCTTACCGAGATCGTTAATGTGGTATTGATAACTGATATCACTATGTTGAACGCTTACATCTTGATGCAGTGTTAACATGACAAGTTTTCCTTGCTACCGGCGCTGGCGAAATTGCGGCCGCTATCCTAATGATTAAACTTGAATTGTTAAGCTTTGTTACAGTAAAAGCGTGATCTGGATCGCATAAAAACTTGGTAGGTTAACGCGTTGTTAATTGTTGTTTTTATTAATATTTTATTAATGTTCGCTTAAGGTTTGCTCAAGGTTGGTGATGTTGCTTAAATGATTTTATGCATATTTAGATGCATATTATTTCAGGGTTATCCCGCCGATTAAGCAAAAAAAAGGAGCCTAATGGCTCCTTTTTTAAAATGCTAATTACAATTGCCTGTTAGCCATTGTCTCTGTTGCTGTTACCTTTACGGTGAGAGCGCTTTTCACCACCAGGGCGGCGGTCACGACGATCACCTGATGGGCGACGGCGGCGTGGTGGGCGGCCATCATTTGAATTAGAGACATTCTCGGTGCCAGACGCTTCACGAATGTTGAGTGGACGGCCACAAACACGCACTTTCTTAAGGTGTTGTAGCACATCTTTTGGCATACCTTCAGGTAAGTCGATCGAGGTCATTTGGTCAAACAGTTGAATTTGACCTATGTAACGACTGTCGATATTGGCTTCATTGGCAATGGCACCAACAATGTTGCCCACACCTACGCCATTATCACGACCAACATCCAATACATAACGGCACATCTTAACGTCTGGATTGTCTTTTAGGGCTTCTGCTTTACCAATATCTGTTGGCGTAGTACGACGGTTGCGCTCGCGGTTACGATCATCACGGCTATCGCGCTGACGCTCTTGAATCGGCGGCAACTGCAGTGGACGCTCTTTTTGTACTTGTTGTAGCAACGCCGCAGCAAGAAGGTCGGTATCAATTTCAAGTTGCTGACACAGTTGTGCGACAGCGTCTTTCATGAAGTCCAAATCGGTATTAATGGTTTCAGCCACTTGCTCACCAAGACGAGATAAACGACGCTCAGTAACGGTTTCTGGACTTGGCACGTTCATTGGCGAAATACGGCTCTTCGTTGCACGCTCAATGGTGCGTAACATGCGCATTTCACGGTGCGTCACAAACAAGATTGCCATACCTGTACGACCAGCACGGCCAGTACGGCCAATACGGTGAACATAAGCTTCAGTGTCGTATGGAATGTCGTAGTTAATGACGTGTCCAATACGCTCAACATCAAGACCACGTGCAGCAACGTCAGTGGCAATAAGAATGTCTAGCTTGCCACGCTTTAGCTGTTCAACCGCGCGTTCACGGGCTTGTTGGTTCATATCACCATGTAGCGGAGATGAAGCATAGCCACGAGCTTCTAGCTTTTCTGCTAGCTCAACACAGCTGTTACGGGTACGTACGAAGATGATGATACCTTCAGTATTTTCAACTTCTAATACACGTACTAACGCTTCAAGCTTGTTGTGTTGTGAAACCTGAACAAAACGCTGCTCAATTGACTCAACCGTAGTATGGCTAGCAGCGATACTGATGTGAGTTGGGTTATCAAGGTACTTGTTAGCAACACGCTTAATTTGCTCTGGCATAGTAGCAGAGAACAAAGCAAGCTGACGCTCTTGTGGGGTGTGTTCTAGAATCCACTCGATATCGTCGATGAAACCCATTTTTAGCATTTCATCTGCTTCATCTAAAACAAGGGCTTGTAGTGTTTCTAACTTCAGTGTGCCACGGCGCATGTGATCCATAACACGACCCGGTGTACCGACAATAATTTGTGGTCCACGGCGCAGTGCATTTAATTGCTGGTGCATGCTTTGGCCACCATAAATAGGTAGCACGTGCAGGCCTTTCATAAACTTAGAGTAGCTACCAAACGCTTCTGCGACTTGCACGGCAAGTTCACGGGTAGGCGCTAGCACTAAGATTTGTGGCACATTTTTGCTTGGATCGATCGCATTGAGTAGCGGCAGAGCAAATGCACCGGTTTTACCGGTACCTGTCTGTGCTTGACCAAGAATATCTTTACCGGCCATTAATGGATCAATACTGGCTGATTGAATAGGGGTTGGCTTTTCGTAGCCTAGCTCATCAAGAGCACGCAACAAAGGCTCGGCAAGACCGAGTTCGCGGAAAGTTTTTTCACTGGATGACATGGGTTGTAGCCTTGTGGTATAACAAAGTGCGTTGACGCACTTACAGGTTCTATAGACAGAAAATCAACCCCGTGTCGACTTCCCGCACCGAAACTTATCAGTAAGCCCGCTAGTATAACAATAAACTTCAATATTTACCATCTTAAAAAGCAGGTACTGCTCGTAATTTGGACTAAGTATAAAATTTATTATTTATAATCAGTATTTTATCTATTTCAAATTTAATGCCAATTTGTTAGTTATTAGTTATTTTGTAAGAGATAACTATCAATAATTACCAGTTGATAGACAGATTCAGTAACAGCTGCCAGAAATGTGATATCTATCTTATCTGCGGTATCGGAAGCTTGATGATAGTCGCTATGGGTGGGCACGCCAAAGTATAACCAGGGCACGTTAGCTTGATGAAAAGGATAGTGATCGGATGCCCGTAACCAATCAATTTTTTCGATACTTCGCCCCGCGGGAGGTGAGCGGTGAGTTCGGATACATAAGTTTAGTGGCGCGCTGATTGTCTGCTTTATTGTGGTGTAATTATCGAAGTTGCGTCGCCCCTCTAAATAGATGGCATGGGGACGCCCGGGGCGACCAATCATATCAAGATTAATGGTTAGCTCGATATTATTGATGGCAATGGGGGAGCTGGGCTGGCTGAGCTGCTCGACCAAGGCATAGCTGCCAAACAAGCCAGGTTCTTCAGCATCGGTCGCCACAAACAGTACATTGATATCATCATCTTGGTTAGCGATATGATCTGCTAGCGCCAGCAGGGCGGTGACGCCCGAGGCGTTATCATCAGCGCCGTGGTAGATTTTGTTGCCCTTTTTACCTAAGTGATCGTAATGGGCCAAGATGATCCGCCAAGGGCGATTGTCTGTGCGGGCATAATGGGCAGCAATGATGTTAGTACCTACTTTAGTGCTGAAGTTGAGCTGGTACTCAAACGGATGGCTGAAACTGCCTTGCCAAGGGCTAAGTCCCGCCGCTTGAAAACGTTGGCTAATAAATTGCTGCGCTTGCAGCGACCCAGACGTCCCAGTTTTGCGCCCTTGCATGGTGGGTGAAGCAAGGTGTTCAATGTCTTTTTCAAGCTGCTTAGGTTGCGTCCATTGCAATGGAAATTCAGTCGGGCAGGGAGGGCGGCTGGCGCAGCCGAGCAGCGAATTCATGCTGCATATGAGCAGTGCGCCTAGTATCCATGGTCGATACCTGCAGATCCCCATTGCCACTATCTCCTTGTTATACCAAGTGGTTATACGCACTGTTATCACTTCAGTGTAGCGAGTAATTGGCAATAAGGGAAAACGTTTGGTGTTCATCTGCACGATGATTTGTTTAATTTTCGCCTCTCCCGGCGAGGGATTTGTTTGTCATCTGCCCGATGAGTTAGGGGCAGGTTTTCGCCTCCAGCGGGGTATGTGTAGATGCTTCTGCGACTCGCCGTGAACCCATCCATGGGGGCTCTGCCGTGACATCCATGTCACGGAAGGTCACAGCCGCATCTACACTGGATTTATTGTCTCTTCGATTTGAGTGTGATTTGGAAACAGAGGGATGGTTTAGTTTTTGCTTCCAGCGGGGATTTAGTTTTTATCTGCGTGATGAGAGGATATTGAATGCTCGCCGTCAGCGGGGTATGCGTAGATGCTTTTTCGGGACGCCTATTTGTTTTCAAGAGAGTCCATCCATGGCCGCTTAACGAAAACATCTGATGTGAAGGGATTCACCAATGCCGCGGTGACATTCCCCTTGGGAATTAGTTTGCTTAATAAGCCATTATTTGGAGCTATACCAGAAAAAGCGAATACACATTATCATGGTTTTTTCATTATCAAGGATGATAATTATGACCTGGACAAAACGCTGTGCACTCCCCTCAGCAAAACAACCGCAATCTCCCCATAGTCTAATGGGGCTCGACCAGCAAATGGCTTTAGAGCATGGTATTAAACTGCCTAATGACTTTAATACTCAAAAAGTAGAATTTAGTTACCAAGCCTTAGTGATGTTAAAAAGCCTCAATGACTATGACCAACGTCAGGTGATTAAGGAGATACAGTTTATTAGCTTGCACCCTAGCGCAGCTTCATCCATCAAACAAAGCCGCAATCCGTTTAGGCATATGCGCCGCACCGATATCCCGTTTCGCAACTATCATTATTTTATCGATTACAAATTAGCAAGTTCAGGGCAAATACAAATCAGCGATATTTTGTTTGATCAGCAGCTATACGGTGAAAAAGATCGCCATACCGATGAGCGTACTATGCTGTATCAGGTGCAAAGGATTGGTAGCGGCGCTAAATATGACGGTGCAAAATCAGAAGAAGAGATCACTAAACTCACTGCTGAGTGGGGAGGTGCAGCGCCTAAAACTCAAGTCCAAACCCCGCATGCTGCAGTCAACGGTATGCTCAATGAGCTAACTAAGGCGCAGTGGTTAATGGGTACCCATTTAGACACCGCCTACCAAAGTGACACCATTAAAGCCTATACCCTGTTTCATAACCCCAGTGATAAAGCGGTGCGAGACTTAATTGAGTGCGCGTTTGATAAAAAGCACAGTAACACCTCCCACAATGCCAAACATTTAGCGGCAGTACTAAAACAAAACCAGCAGCAAGGTAAAAAGGTTAAATGGGTGGCCCATAGTCAAGGGGCGATTATTTTCTTATCGGCGTTGCAGTATTACCGGATTAACTACCAAGGTGCACTCACTGGGCAGGAACTGGCGATTCACGGTAGCGGCGCCAATGTAGCAACATTAGCGCACACGGCTAAACAGTTAGGCTTAAAAACCCATCAAGCGCGCAATAATCCCTTTGATGCGGTGCCCAATATTGCTGGCAGAAACGATCTCTCCAAAAGTAGCTTTGCTCGCTCTATTAAGTTTGCCAGTGCATTATTGGCTAAACCGGGCGTGAGCCCACATACCTTGCCTTATTTAGGGATAAAAACCTATCATCAACAGTTGTTGATGTTAGGTGACCATAAGCGTGCTGCACAGGTAAAAAAGTATATTAATCAAACAGATCGGAGTCCTTCATGATGAAAAGGTTACTTAAAGCCCTATGGCAAGGCTTTTTGGGCGGCGCTGATTTCAATTATCAGGTGACTGAGCGGTTAATTTTAGAAGATAAACTGCTCACATTTACTATTCCTATCACGAATGTGGTTGCGAGGCAGGATCCCAAAGAGATCAACTATCCGTATCGTAACCGTGATTGGTTTGCTAAGCATCAAGAAACTCATACTCATGAGACTTATTTATCGCTGTATACGCGAATTTGGATGTACTTGCCAATTATTCCTATTTTACCTAGCTGTGAATACGGCATGTTGAGTACTGAGTTTCGAATCAAACAAACTCCAGAAGGGATCAATGCGCTGGATAATCAGGCGTTAGGGGACTGGCTTAGCCTTGAATATGATGAATATTATAATCACCCTGAAATTGGGGAAAAATTGCAGGGAAGGAATACTGAGTTACGCCAAGAAATGAGTAAACATACGACCTTATCTGATGAAGTGATGGCTGCACAGTTGGAAGGGTCAATTAATAATTGGGGTTTTCCTCCCATTCCCGATGCCAGCACTGTCAACATTAAGGGGGTTGAATGGGTGTTTCATCAATTAGTTAAACCGTATGAGTACAGTCGCACAGACATGTATTGTTTAGGGTTAGATGAAAAACACTTTTTAGTGGTGCGTTTTAATCACCGAGTGGATCGTTCAGATAAGTATAAAAAATGGCGCAAGGCGGCTAATAAAACCCAGCAACGGGTGATGGAGCAGGTGTCATTGACGGACTATGCGCTCCAAGCGTCAACACCGCAGTTAACTGATGACAAACAAGATGTGCTAGTTCGCACGATTGTGGAACAGGAAACCGCTTAATGGGATGGCTTAAAGCCCTATGGCAAGGAAACATATGCTATTTCTGGAAGCTTATTTGTTATCAATAGAGTCCATGTTTTCGATACCCTCAGCCGCATCCACACTGGATTAATTGTCTCTTCGATCTGGCAGTGATTGGGAAACAGAGGGATTGTTTAGTTTTCGCTTCCGACGGGGATGTGGTTTTCATCTACCCGATGAGGTGGGGTGAGGTTTTCGCCTGTTTGTCATTTGCCCGATGAGTTAGGGGCAGGTTTTCGCCTCCAGCGGGGTGTGTGCAGATGCTATTTCGGGACGCTTTTCGCCATCCATGGCCGCTTAACGAAAACATCCATGTTTTCGATACCCTCAGCCGCATCTACACTGGGTAATTTGTCTCTTCGAATTAACGTTATTGGTTCAAGCTGAGGACGGTTTTTCTTTGTAGCGTTGTGTAGATACTATTTCTGGGCGTCTATCTGTTTTCAAGAGAGTCCATTTATGGCGGGTTAATGACAGCATCTGATGTGAAGGGATTCACAAATGCCGCGGTGACATGGATGTCAAAGAGCAGCGATGTTTTCGATACCCTCAGCCGCATCTACACTGGATTAATTGTCTCTTCGATTTAAGTGTGATTGGGAATCAGAGAGTAAGGGGTAACTTGTTTTTGCCCCAAAGTGAGTCAGCCCTCCTCCTTGTCATAATGCAAACGTATTATATTTGCATTACTTGAATTTGTGGAAGGTGAGATGCGACCCCATTACTCACAAATGTCAAAACACTTACCTTTATAACACATTGTAACTACTTAATTTTTTCGGGGTGTCGACAAGGATTGTGCTGTGTAGTTTGTGGCTTTTCCGCTTGTGCGTAACGTACACATCGCCAGTGTATTTAGCTTCAAATTTTGGATTTTCTAGCAAGGTTTTTACGTACTCATCCAGGCGTTTTATTTTTCTATCTGTAGAGTTTCAACACTAAGATGGAAAACACATGGACAGCCATAGTTAATGGAAAACACATGGACAGCCATAGTTAATGGCGTAAATAAACACATGGACAGCCATAGTTAATGGCGTAAATGACAACCTCCGACTATGCTTGATTTGCGCATATAACAAGGAGGTTGCATGCCAAGGCCAAGACGAACCCTCATTAGTCTCGAAGACACATCCTATTATCACTGTTGTAGTCGCGTTGTAAGGCGCGCCTTCTTATGCGGTGACGATAAATACACCGGCAAGAATTATGACCACCGCCGTAGTTGGGTAGAAACTCAAATCTTGAAGCTCGCCGAAGTGTTTGCCATCGATGT
Source organism: Shewanella waksmanii (assembly GCF_043643685.1). Taxonomy (GTDB): domain Bacteria; phylum Pseudomonadota; class Gammaproteobacteria; order Enterobacterales; family Shewanellaceae; genus Shewanella; species Shewanella waksmanii_A. Next base: position 206,985 of record NZ_JBHZSN010000003.1, on the reverse strand, counting down.
TGCTGCCTACGCAGTGATGAGCAACCACCTGCATGTCGTGCTTTATATTGATGCTGAACAAGTTAACACTTGGTCAGATAGGGACGTCGTATTGCAATGGCATAAACTGTTTAAAGGAACAGGGTTAACACAGAAGTTCGCCAAAGGTGAAGTGATAGAAGAATACGCAGTTGCTCAGCTTAAACATCTGATAGCGACGTATCGCTCACGCCTTTGCGATATTAGCTGGTTTATGAGGTGTCTAAATGAGCCTATCGCAAGACAAGCTAATCTAGAAGATAACTGCACAGGACATTTCTGGGAAGGACGATTTAAATCACAAGCGCTGCTTGATGAAGCAGCTGTATTGGCCTGTATGGCCTATGTCGAACTTAATCCGATACGGGCTAAAATGGCGACCACACCTGAGCAATCGGACTTCACTAGTATCAAACTCAGAGTCAAAGCAGCGCTCACGGGAGAGCAACCTAAACGCCTTTTACGTTTCATTGGTAATGAACGTGCCAAGCAACCCAAAGGCATCGCTTTCTCACTGCAAGACTACCTTGTGCTGGTTGACGAAACAGGTAGGGTGATTCGAGATGATAAGCGTGGCGCGATTGATTCAAAGGCTTGTGACATACTGAGCCGACTAAACATCCCCTCAGCTAATTGGCTTAAAATCGTCACGGAATTTGGACAACTCTTTCATGGCCCTGTGGGGACATTGGAGGAGTTTAGCCATTACTGTGAACATCTAAACAAGCGAAGGCGACATTTCTCAAGTAGTTGCCAGTTTATGCCTGCCAACTAAGTCTCGGACCTCACATTAACCTTAATCCTCAGCCTTATTGGCAGAGTAAACAACCCTTGCGCTAAAAACAGCAATCAATGGCTTATTTCTTCATTTTGGCTAATTTCAAAAAGTTTGTTTGTATTGAGCACTGCATTTGAAGGTACAAATCTAGTTTGCCCTTGAGTAGTACGCAGTAGCTTTGCTATCTTCTTGATTAATAATGGCTGGCTAATCAATATCTACGGAAGGTCACAGCCGCATCTACACTGGATTAATTGTTTCTTCGATTTGAGTGTGATTGGAGAAACAGAGGGATGGTTTAGTTTTGCTTTCAGCGGGGATTCGTTTGTCATCTGCCCGATGAGGCGGGATTGGGGACTTCGCCTTTCCCGACGGGGATTTGTTTGTCATCTACCCGATGAGTTGGGGTTAGAGTTTCGCTTCCAGCGGGGAATGTATAGATGCTTCTGCGACTCGCCGTGAACCCATCCATGGGGGCTCTGCGACCACGTCCTGTGGTCGAAGGTCGCAGCCGCATCTACACTGGATTAATTGTCTCTTCGAATTAACGTTATTGGTTCAAGCTGAGGACGGTTTTTCTTTGTAGCGTTGTGTAGATACTATTTCTGGGCGTCTATCTGTTTTCAAGAGAGTCCATTTATGGCGGGTTAATGACAGCATCTGATGTGAAGGGATTCACAAATGCCGCGGTGACATGGATGTCAAAGAGCAGCGATGTTTTCGATACCCTCAGCCGCATTTGCAAAGGGGGGATTGTACTTTTTTCAGCCAGAGCAAATTTATTTGTGCTTAAACTAGCGAGTTAATTGCTTTACATCAATAAGTTACGTTGATAGCTTCGATATAAGTAGTTAAAAAAAACAGGGCGTTATCCGAAAAGCTGGATAATAAGCTGTTTTAAGTTAGAGGAAAACAGATGAAGTTTTTTACCATTTTTAGTTTGTTTGCGTTGATGCTATCCCTAAATAGTTATGCTAAACCTGATTCTGCTGAGCAGTTTTATGCGGTGAACCAAGATTATGCAAAGTGCTTGGATGTAACATTAGGCAATTTTGAATCTGATACTCAAGCTCAAAAAGCAATGTCTAAGTTTTATAGCGCTATTACAGATAATACGGATAAACTTATAGCGTTGCAGCTTCAAGCTAATGACGAAACGATGCTGCTTTTTTTAGAAATGTTGCAAGACCGTAAAATTTTATTAGGCTATATGGTCGCAATAATGTCCGAACCAGACAAAGCATTTGAAGCAGAGAAGGAGCGGCTAAAAAAGACATATGACTTCGATTGGAAGATAGTTCATCAAGAGCTGTGGAGTTTGAATGGATGTAATGCTATTTACAGCTCATTTGATTAAACGTATAACAAACGACTATGGCGTGATAGTGTTCAAAGTTCTGTGGGGAACACATTATTGCAGGAGTTACATTGGGAACTCGCACTTGATTTAATGTTCGTGATCAGAGGCTCAGAATTGGTTTTTCATTTAATGGTACTACATACATCTCATTTTGATTCTAGAAAGGAGTACGAAAATGGATGAGTGGACATTTGAGTTTGATGATTACGAATACAAAATCAATCCTCGTTCAATCGAGTTTGTTGGAGAGCTTAACGGTGAGTGGTACGTATTTCGTGTATTAGCTAGTACATTGAACGACTATTTTGAAACCGATGATGATCGAGAATCTACAATAGATAACTATCTAGAAAATATGGACAACATACATAGTGCCGCAGTAAATGTTGCCTCTGAAAATGCTCCAAACGAAGAATCACCTCATTACTATGTTGAAAAAGAATACCTAGAAGGCTTTTAGTAACGTTAGTATGAATTAAGCTTACGTCCTTCGTGAGCTGTAAACATAATAAGCTGTTATGCGGATAAAGGAACTATGTATGTCCAGAGATAGATTTGAAGCTGCTGTTCGTGCAGCAGTCAGAGAATGTTATGAAATAGGTTACGCTCCAACTCGTTTTGAACAAATGATAAGTGTGGATCACCCCGTAGAGGTTGCGAGAAAATTTGTTGTATCAGGCGATTTTCAATATGGATTTAGAGAATTACTTAACATGGGAAGAAATGACCTGACTATTGAGAGCATAATGTTGCAGCCAGCTTTCTCTGATTTATTTACACAACAGGAATTGGATGCTGCAACTTGGCGGTTAGCAAACGGTTAAAATCCGCATAACAAGGGTTTTCAAGTCGGACTCGTAACAGCTTGCTTGGTTCCACTTCGCTTCACATTTTAGCAAGCGCCGCTAAAAACGGCGTTACTGCATACCTGATTGCCATACTTTCCCTAATCGCAGTCGTTGCTTTCAAAGTTTAAGCTCTAACTCATTTCTGTCCAAAAGTTTGTCAGCGTATGTAGTTAGTTCGAAGCCTAAATTAATTTAACAACTAAAATATCAATACGAAGAGGTAAATTACACCAGTGTGAACGCGCGTTGACTCTCGGTGACAGGACGTCACCGTGAAGCCTACATGGAAGTATTCACGGCGAGTCATAAGTGTGTTCGCACATTCCTCGCCGGGTAGGCGAAACACTCCCCTGTGATTCATCGGGTGGATGACTACAAATCCCCGCTTGAGGCAAAACCCCACTTTCAGTCATCAGGTTGATGACAACCAAACAAGGCGAAAACCTGTTGGCCCTGTGGATAAGCCCATTAAGTCACTATTTTGACTGCTGAATGAATTACCGTTACTTCGAAGAGACAAATGACCCAGTGCAGATGCGGCTGAGGGTATCGAAAACATGGATGTTTTCGTTAAGCGGCCATGGATGGCGCAAAGCGTCCCGATATAGCATCTGCACATCCCTCGCCGGGCAGGCGAAACACTCCCCGTGACTCATCGGGAGGATGACTACAAATCCTCGCTGGAGGCGAAAACTACCTTGCTACTCATTGGGTAGATGACAGCCAAACACTATATTGAAGATGAGAAAGCGATAACCCTATGCCGCAACCATAGACAACAGTTTGCGGCACAGAACTCGATGCGTGGGATCAGCTGATCCCAGCCACCTTAAGCTAGCAAAGGTTTCAAAAACCTCGCTGTATGCGAAGTCGGATGCTCAGCCACTTGCTCAGGGGTACCTGTAACCAAAATAGTACCACCACCTGAGCCACCTTCTGGGCCTAAGTCGACAATCCAGTCTGCGGTTTTAATCACATCTAGGTTATGTTCGATAACCACCACAGTATTGCCGTGGGCTTTGAGGCGGTGCAGTACATCAAGCAGTAGTTGAATATCAGCAAAATGCAGGCCGGTTGTCGGCTCATCTAAGATATATAAGGTTTTGCCTGTGTCTCGTTTTGACAGCTCTTTGGCCAATTTGACCCGCTGGGCTTCACCGCCGGATAAGGTGGTGGCGCTTTGGCCAAGGCCAATATAGGACAAGCCAACTTCCATCAGCATTTGCAGTTTGCGGGCAATGGCAGGTACCGCATCGAAGAACGCTCGCGCTTCTTCAACGGTCATCTCTAGCACTTCATGGATGTTTTTGCCTTTGTATTTCACCTCGAGCGTTTCGCGGTTATAGCGCTTGCTCTTACAGCTATCACAAGGCACATACACATCTGGTAAGAAGTGCATTTCTACTTTAATTAAACCATCACCCTGACAAGCCTCGCAGCGGCCGCCTTTGACGTTGAACGAGAAGCGTCCTGGTTTGTAACCACGGGCACGGGACTCTTGGGTGGCTGCAAATAGTTCACGAATTGGGGTGAAGATGCCAGTATAAGTTGCTGGATTTGAGCGAGGCGTGCGGCCAATTGGGCTTTGGTCAATATCCACCACCTTGTCACAGTGATCCATGCCCTTAACCTCTTTGTAAGGGGCGGGCTCATCGACTGTTGCGCCGTTTAATTGGCGATGGGCGATTTTGTAGAAGGTGTCATTGATAAGCGTCGACTTACCTGAGCCTGATACGCCAGTGACGCAGGTAAACAGGCCAACAGGGATCTGCAAATCGACATCTTTAAGGTTATTGCCTGAAGCGCCAAATAGTTCGATGAGCTTATCGCCATCGTACTGAGCTGGGCTTTCATGGATTTCAATTTGCTTTTTGCCAGAAATATACTGACCTGTGATGGACTCTTTGCATTGAGTGATGGCTTTTAATGGGCCGTCACAAATCACTTCACCACCGTGAACACCTGCGCCAGGGCCAATATCGATAATATGATCAGCCATGCGGATGGCGTCTTCATCGTGTTCAACCACAATCACGGTATTACCTAGGTCACGCAAGTGGATAAGGGTGTTTAATAGCCGTTCGTTATCACGCTGATGCAGTCCAATTGAGGGTTCATCTAACACGTACATTACGCCTACAAGGCCAGCACCAATTTGACTGGCAAGTCGGATACGTTGGGCCTCACCACCCGATAAGGTATCGGCTGAGCGAGATAGGCTTAAATAATTCAGGCCGACATTAACCAAGAAGCCTAAGCGGTCGCGCACCTCTTTGAGGATCTTTTCAGCAATTTGCGCCCGCTGTCCGCTCAATGAAAGCTTGTCAAAATAGTCCATGGCTTCGCCAATCGACCATTCCGTTAACGTAGGTAAGTTGAGCCCTTCAATAAATACGTTACGGGCTTCTTCACGTAAACGCGAACCGCCACAACTATTACATGATTGGGTGTTGATGTATTTGGCTAGTTCTTCACGTACCGCATTGGATTCGGTTTCCCGATAACGTCGGTCCATGTTATTTAAAATGCCTTCAAATGGATGCTTGCGCACCACTACATCACCGCGATCATTGATGTATTTGAATGAAATACTCTCTTTGCCTGAGCCATGCAAAATGATTTTTTGTACTTTGGTCGTTAGCTGTTTAAATGGCGTTTCCACATCAAAATCATAATGCTCTGCCAGCGAGCTGAGCATTTGGAAATAATAAAAATTACGTCGATCCCAACCGCGTATGGCTCCGCCAGCTAATGATAATTCGTCATTGGTAATGACGCGCGCGGCATCAAAAAACTGCTGTACCCCAAGACCATCACAGGTTTGGCAGGCACCGGCCGGGTTGTTGAATGAGAAAATTCTTGGCTCAAGTTCGGCCATGGAGTAGCCACAATGTGGGCAAGCAAAGTTGGCTGAAAACAGCAGTTCTTCATCTTCACCTTTTTCCATGGGAGCGACACTGGCGATACCGCCTGACAACTCCAACGCCGTTTCAAAGGATTCAGCTAGACGTTGGCTTAAGTCATCGCGCACTTTAAAGCGATCAACCACCACTTCAATGGTATGTTTAACGTGCAGTTCAAGCTCTGGGGGATCGGTTAAGTCACACACTTCACCATCAATTCGGGCACGAATAAACCCTTGTGCGGCCAGGTTATCTAACAGCTTAACGTGCTCACCTTTACGGTCTTTAACCACAGGTGCTAGCAGCATTTGTCGGCTGCCTTCGGGCAGGGTTAATACCTTGTCGACCATTTGGCTAACGGTTTGTGCCGCCAAAGGTTGATGATGGGTTGGACAGCGTGGTTCGCCGACACGGGCAAACAACAGACGCAGATAATCGTAGATTTCGGTAATGGTACCGACGGTAGAACGCGGATTATGGGAAGTGGACTTTTGTTCAATGGAGATAGCCGGGCTTAAGCCTTCGATATGGTCAACATCGGGCTTTTCCATCAAACTTAAAAATTGACGCGCATAGGCTGATAGCGACTCCACATAGCGGCGCTGACCTTCAGCATACAAAGTATCAAATGCTAATGAGGATTTACCAGAACCCGATAGCCCAGTGATGACAATGAGTTTGTCTCTGGGTATGGTTAAATTGATATTTTTCAGGTTGTGGGTTCGTGCGCCACGTACTTCAATGGTATCCATCTACTTCGCCAATCCTACCGAAAACAAAAGAGCGTAATTATCGCACAAAACCCTATTCAGATCCTATCTAAACGTGATCAAAATCATGCGCGACAGTGAGCTATTTCGTATAGATGCATTACAGATGGATTTTCTTTTGAGCTGGTTAAATGCTTCGTGATAACATGCGCCACTTATTTATGTATTCAGATCAGGGCGGGAAATGGCTAATAACGGACTTTCGAAGACTGAGAAAAAAGTCGCCTTTTCGTTAGCCAGTGTATTTGGTTTACGCATGATGGGCTTGTTTATGATCATGCCTGTCTTTGCACTTTACGGTCAGCACTTACAAGGCTTTTCGCCTTTGTGGGTGGGTATTGCTATTGGTGCTTACGGCTTAACTCAAGCACTGTTACAAATTCCAATGGGCATTTTGTCCGATAAATACGGCCGTAAGCCGATTATTATGGCGGGGCTGTTGTTGTTTGCTATCGGTAGTGTGGTTGCTGCGATGGCAGACACCATATACGGCGTAGTGGCCGGGCGGGCGATGCAGGGAATGGGTGCCATTGCCGCCGCGGTACTGGCATTAGCGGCAGACCTAACCCGTGATGAGCAGCGAACCAAAGTCATGGCGATTATCGGCATGTGTATTGGGTTCTCGTTTGCACTTTCGCTGCTGGTTGGCCCGATCGTGGCACAGCAACTGGGGTTATCTGGCTTGTTTGCCATGACCGCAGGCTTGGCGTTACTGGGTATGGTGATTGTGCAGTTGATGGTGCCAACACCCATCAGCCAAGCCCCCAAGGGGGATACGGTGGCAACACCGGCTAAATTGAAAGCCATGTTGTTTGACCCGCAGCTGTTTCGTCTCGATGCCGGTATTTTCATTTTGCACTTAGTATTAACGGCAGTCTTTGTGGCCTTGCCGTTAGATTTAGTCGATGCGGGTCTCGCCAAAGAAAAGCATTGGATGTTGTACTTCCCCGCCTTTATGGGGGCGTTTTTCTTGATGGTGCCGCTGATTATCATCGGTGTGAAAAAGAAAAATACCAAGGCCACTTTCCAAGTTGCCTTGATGATTATGATGCTAGCATTGGCGGCGATGGCACTGTACGCCAACAACTTGCTGGTACTGAGTATCGCAGTGGTATTATTCTTTACGGGCTTTAACTACCTCGAAGCTTCATTGCCGAGTTTGATTGCTAAATTTTGCCCGGTTGGCGACAAAGGCTCTGCCATGGGGGTTTATTCGACCAGTCAATTTTTAGGGGCGTTTTGTGGCGGTTTATTAGGTGGCGGTGCCTACCAATTGCTGGGTGCAGCCGGGGTATTTGCAGTGGCATTTGTACTGATGGCACTATGGCTTGTATTGACAATTGGAATGAAAAATCCCGTTTTGTTAAAGAGTTATACGCTAGAGGCCGTGGTTGAAGGTAAAGCACAAGCTCAGGCCATGGCGACCGAACTGTCGAAGCTAAAAGGCGTTGCTGAAGCCATCGTGGTATTAGAAGAAAAAGTGGCTTATTTAAAAGTTGATGAGCATTTCGATTTGAGAGAAGCGCGAGCTGTGTTAGGCTCTGTCAATTAACTCGTGTTGTGGTGTCGCATGAGTATGTATATTAGATTTTGTAAGAATATCGCAGGAGATTTCAATGGCCAGTCGTGGTGTCAATAAGGTAATTTTGGTCGGTAACTTAGGGAAAGACCCTGAAGTACGCTACATGCCAAATGGCAATGCCGTAGCCAACTTTACAGTGGCTACCAGTGAGACTTGGAAAGACCAACAAGGTCAACAACAAGAGCGCACAGAGTGGCATAACATTGTTATGTATCGTCGTTTAGCAGAAGTGGCTGGCGAATACTTGAAGAAAGGCTCAAAGGTTTACCTAGAAGGTAAATTGCAGACGAGCAAGTGGCAAGATCAGCAAACTGGACAAGACCGTTACAAAACAGAAATCAACGCCAGTGAAATGCAGATGCTAGATAGCCGAGGCCAAGGTGGTCAGCAAGGTGGCGGTGGTTACGGCCAACAGCAGCAAGGTGGTTATAACGCGCCACAACAGCAGCAACAACGTCCAGCTCCACAGCAAAGCGCACCGCAACAAAATGCTGCGCCACAGCAAGGTGGATATGGTCAGCAGCAACAAGCTGCTCCAGCACAGCAGCCACAAGGTGGTTACGGTCAGCAACAACAAGCTGCACCTGCAGCGCAACCTGCTTATGCGCCTAAACCACAAAATGCGCCGCAGCAACGTCCTGCGCCACAACCTCAACAACAGGCTGCGCCGCAGCAAAACTTTACCCCAGATTTAGACGACGGCTGGGATGATGATATCCCGTTCTAAGTCGAAGTTAGCATAATGAAAAAACCGCTCAATGAGCGGTTTTTTTATGTGAATTAAAAAGGCTGGTTGACGGTAAAGCGGAAAATTGAATCGTCTTTGCTAAAGCCAAAATCAGCTCGGGCAATAATGTTCTCAATAAATACCCTAATACCGACACCGGCGCTCCACTTCATGTTGTTGTGCAGTGCGCTAAAATCGAGCTTGTCACTGACGTTGCCAAGCTCTGCAAAGACGGCAGTTTGCCACCACGGAAAATCATAACGACTCAACACTGGCACACGACTTTGTGGTTGCCATTTGGGGATCATTCTAAGCTCTGCACCATAAAACAGTGCACTGCGATCATGCATATAGTTGTCACCATAACCGCGCATTCTATCGGGGCCACCTAGCACAGATTGGGCAAACCAGTCGGGCTGACGATGGGCTTTATCGTTCTGCCATGTGGGGGTATCAGAGAGGTATCCGGTTAACGACAGTGTTTGTTGTTGGTTGATGCGATTACTGCCCAGATCGAAATAGTGGCTGTGCTGGACTTCCCAGCGGGTGTAACTGGCTCGTTCGCTGCCGCCCCAATCTCTTAGTACTTTAGCGTAGCTGTGATAACCGCGGCTAGGCGAGGGGGTGTAGTCCCGTGCGTCTTGATCTAGCGTGACGCTAATGCCATAGGTTTCACCTGCCACATTGGCAACTTTATCTGAGCGGAACTCACGACTTTTGTAGAAGGGTTCAACCTCTAATACCCTTGTTACAGGCTGCGCTTGCAAGCCAGTCATCGAATTTACTGATTCCGCAGGTGTTTGATTGAGCAAATAGCGAAACGTCATTTGCCAGTCGCGCTGCAAGTAAGATGCGTCGCTGGGCACATCAATAGGTTCATCAGGTTGCTCACCTAAGTACATTTCGGTATCGGTAAAGTCCGCTTGCAGGGCTGAGATATCGAATGTCCAACGCGCTGATAATGCGTAGTTGAAGTAGCCTAAATAGCTGATGTAGCTGTCATTGACTGAATATGCACCAAAGCCGACCGCTTGAGCTTGCGCTTGACCAAGGCCGGTTACGGCGACCACGGAGCCTGCTAATAGCCCTGTGCTTTCCATTGCGCCAACAATAGGAATGATCACGGTTTCTTGCGCTTGCTCAGTGTCATGACTTGCATGAATAACCAACTCGGCCTCGTCAGCGTGGACATAGACAACTGAACCGAGTAGCGCAGCCGTAGCAAGCATTAGACGCTTAACGACCTTAGCTTGAGAAGTGGCTTCTTCAGATTGTGCTTTAGCTAAGTTAGGTTGCGAAAATGGCTTCATGTTGTTGGCTCACAGCTAGTTGGTTAACAGATACGGCGTTATCTGTAGCGATGTGAGAATGATAGAGTTTTGCTGCTGAGGAACAATGAATAAGAGCTATTCAATTTTGCATTTGCTAATGTAAGATTGATGGTAAGGTATTGATTTTAAATGGCGTAAAAGGTTGGTTGGTATATGTGATAGACCTAAGGCACAGATAGTAAACAGGCAAGCGCTTAACTCATCCAGAAGTCGCCAATAAATACCGGTATGGTTAAGCGCTGCAAAGATCAGTCGTTTTTAAGGGTGTTTAAACACGTTGCAATTTGCGCCGATAACCCCGTGTCGACAGTTTCCCAGTTAAACTGGCTGATATTGGTGTTGTTAACCTGCAAGCTCTCTGTCGTGAGCTTGCCATTGGCTGTTTGCAGTTTGCCATAATCGGGTGTGCGATTGCTCCAATGTTGACCATTGAGACCTTGGGCGTAGCCATAGCAATAAATATGTTGCATATACTGCTGATCAAAAGGCGCGCTAGCGGGGGCTGATGGCACTTTACCGTCCATGTATGACAAGTTAAATGATGAGTTAGTTAACTGACTTTGTTGATATATTTGTGCGATATTACTTCTGCCTTGATATTTGATCATGGTGGCAATAGAACGTCCCATGATGTCAGTAATCGATAGCTTGGTTGGATGCCAATTAGCAGCGATGCGAGAGTTACTAATAAGCCAAATATGGTTTTTTGCACGGGGTTGATTTTGGTGGCCAAGTTGGCTGAGGTTGTGGTTTTCAAGCTGTTCGAACGCTTCAATATCCATATCCTCAGGCATGAAGAATACTTGAGCTACCACGCCACCATCCACATGCATTTCATCAAATGGTTCACCATCAACTAAGGTTGGGATGAGCACAGGCTCGAATATGCCTGGGATTGAGGCAGAAGCTAAAATGACATTTTCAAACAGCTGCTCAGCTTCCGCTGTTTCATGCATGGCGATGGCACCCATATTCCAAATCACAGGTCTTTGCTCATCAAGGTTGGTGGTTTTTACTAGAAAGGTTCTACCGCGTAAGTGTTGTTGTTTCACTTTATCAAGCAGTGGCCGATTAATCTCGCTTCTGACTCTAGCTTCAAAAGCGGCGGTATTAAGCAGTGAAGAGCTGGAAAACAGCTGCCAAATATAGCGGCTCTCGTACAGGTCTTTATCTGATAGCTGAGTGTAAAAGCTGGTTAGTTTATCGTCGTGATCTGGGCCTAAAAATGCATATAAGCCTATGATTGCTCCGGTACTTATTCCGGTGACGAGTCGGTATTCAGGTCTTGTTTTACTGTGGGTTAAGCCGTTGAGTAATCCAGCGCCATATGCACCGTTGGCGCCACCGCCTGAGATAGTGAGGTGGTGTTGGTCTTTAAGCTTGTTGTGCTCATCGACCAGCAGCGAAATATCAAAAGTATCCTGACGTTGGGCTTCATTGTTGGTGTGCTGCTCAATGGTAAATGGCACATCCCCCCAATGGCGTATCGTCGGGTCGTTGAGCAAATGAGTGATGGAGTCAGGTTGAGAAGGCGCGACAATCCGATCGGGTTGGCTACTACAGGCGATCAGTAAAAGTGAAAGTAGGCACGCGCATATTGTTTTTGTCATTGGTGGCCATCTCAGATTGGTTGAAGCAGAAACACTGCTTGATATTACTTGATTGTAAGCTTAGTTGATTGTAAGCCAGTTAATTGAATGTAAACAAGTTTGGTTGTTGCGCCGCAAGTGCTAAATCGAATAATGCGCAGATGGGACAAGGTATGAGAGATAAATTAAAGGCCACCTGTAAGGCGGCCTTTAGTCATCGCTTTTGGCTCAGTTATTCGCTGACTTGGGTGCTGTCATCAAACTCGTAATCACTGAGACTGTCATTTTGACTAATGTCTACGGCTTTGATTGGATTACCTGTCGCCCAGAGCTTACGCAGTTTTGGATTGTGGCTGACATCGAGGCTGCTAATTTGATTGTCAGTGATATACAGCTTACTAAGCTTAGGGCTTAGGCTGACATCGATTTTTGTCAATTGGTTGTACATCAATCCTAGGCTAGAGATCTTGTTGTTAGCTGGCAGGGTTAGCGCTGATAGCTGATTGCTGTCTAGGCCGATTTGAACCAACGCCTTATTGGCACTGAAATCCATTTTGGTTAGTTGGTTTTCTTTAGCCCATAAATAACGCAGCGCTGGAGTATGGCTAAGGTCAAGCTGGCTAAGCTGATTGCCCACGACGCTAAGATTAGTCAACTTCGGTGTCGCACTGACATCGATCTCAGTCAGTTGATTGAAAGAGACATCTAGCTCTTCAAGCATGGGAGTATGGCTCAAATCAATTTGCTTGAGTTTTGCTGAAATCACCGCCAAATCTTTTAGTTTGCCGCTATGACTTAAGTCAATCTCGGTTAGCGATTTAGTCTCTAGCCTTAACACTTCAAGGTTAGGGGTATGGCTTAGATCAATTTCGGCGAGCTTTTTACTGTCTAGCGACAGGCTTTTTAGCTTGGGATTATGGCTTAAATTGACCTTGGTGATTTCATTGCCTGCAAAGGTGGCACTTTCTAATGCGGGGAAGTATTTAAGATCTTCTAGGCTTTGCATGGGGAGGTGACGGCAGTTTAGCTTTCTTGTCACGCTAGGGTCTGTTACCCGATGCACTTGGACACATTGTTTAAAATTGGCGTCGGCAAAGTTAATGCTTTCTACCTCCGTGATAGGTGTCGCATGAACTAGGCTTGTGGAAAATACAGCCAATAATGAAGCAATAATCGTTTTATTATTCATTAGCTTAAGTCTCTCTCCTTGATAAAGGCCGCATCTTAGCTTGTTGCTTGGATAAATTGCAAGTCATTATATTTAAAGCATTTTCTTTACCTGTTATGCTTCGATAGAGACATGTTGCTGTTAGTTTAACTAACTGTGACAGTGGTTTGTCATCGATTGCTTAATTACTTGTTATTAATGATTGATTTAATAAAAAATTTCAGCAAATTTAACTATTTTTTTAATTTGTTATCTCTTACGCATTTCCACCAATAACCTCGGGTGTAGATCACATTTGCCTAACCAAATTTTTACATACCTCTATTTAGGTAACAAAATGTAATAGACATAAAAATAATAAGGTTATTGGCACTGTGAAGGTGCAGGAGATGAAGATGATGAATAGTAAACACTTTATCATCGCTATACCGGTTATTTTAGGCATAGGGATGTCAAATGCGATTGCAGCTTGGGATGAAAATACCGGCTGCTTAAGTTGCCATGAAGGCATAGAACAATTTTCCGATATCGACATGATGGCGGATTTAAGCTGTGTGGATTGTCATAATGGTCAAGGTGAGGCGACCACACTTGAGGCGGGGCATAAGGATATGTGGGCAAATCCCACTGACTTGCGTGTGGTAGCAAATACCTGCGGAGAGTGCCACAGTGAAGAAGTTGAAAATGCCAAAACGTCTATCCATGCCACCATGTCAGGGATGATTTCTGGCACACGTTACAACTTTGGCAGTCAAACACGCGATGCAATTCATGCAACCTATGATGTAAAAGCACTTAAAACAGGTCGTGAAGGCACAGTGGCAGAGCTCACTCAGCTACCAAGCTATGATCCCAACCTCCCTGAATCTGATAGTAATTCTCCTGGCGATGACTATTTAAGAAATCAATGTTTGCGTTGCCATTTATGGAGTGATGGCCATCAGCGTGATGGCGACTATCGCGCATCGGGCTGCGCAGCATGTCATGTTGAGTACAGTAATGCTGCGACCTATGAAGGTGGCGATAAAGCGATAGACAAAACTCAAAAAGACCGTCCAAGAAAGCACCAGATGACACGTGCCCCTTCGGTGGAGCAATGTCAGCATTGTCATAATCGCGGTGGCCGCACTGGGGTGAGCTACATGGGGATGATGGAGTCCGATGGTTATGGCACGCCCTATAAAGAAGATGGTAGCAAGCAAGGCAAGTTACATGGTAAGCACTACAACTTCTTACAAGCCGATTTGCACTATGATGCTGGCATGAGCTGTATTGATTGCCACACAAAAGATGAGATGCACGGCGATGGCTATCTTTATACTAAAAAGGAGTTTGCGGTAGAAGTGCGCTGCGAAACCTGTCATGGCACCACTAAAGAAGCGGCCACATTAAAAACGGCTCGTGGTAACCCGATGACTAACCTATCACGTTCAGGAAATAGCGTCACGTTAACCACTAAAATTGATGGCAAACAGCTTAATGTGCCGCAGTTAAATGGGGCGAAATTATCGCCTGAAGGTGAAGTGGCCATGGTGAAGATTGCCAGTCACATGGAGAAAATGGAATGCTCTACTTGTCATGCTGCATGGGCACCACAATGTTATGGTTGCCATGCAAAACAAGATATTAGCAAGCCAAACGGCGATTGGCTAAGTGGCTCTCACAGCGATATGTCGCAATTGGGTAAGAAAGCTAATTTAGATAAACAAGCCTTTAGCTGGAACGAGTCGCGCTCTTATGTGCGCTGGGAAAACCCCGCACTTGGTATTAATCATCGCGGCAAGGTTTCGACTTTTGTACCGGGTTGCCAAGTGTTCTTAACCCAGGTTAATGGTGATAAGGCGATAGTAGCCAATAAAACCTATGTCACTAAAGATGGCACCAGTGGCTTGTCCCATAACCCAATTCAACCTCATACAATGAGTAAGCGTTCGCGTACTTGTGAGGAGTGCCATACTAATCCAAAAGTCCTTGGTTTAGGCTCGGGTCAGTATGATATCCAGCGAAACTTCCCTGATGGTCAGGCACCGGTTGATTTTGAGTTAGAACGGTTTGTTGATGAGCAAGGCAATCAATTGCAATCGACTTCTCATGAGGGAGCAAGGCCATTTAATAAAGCGGAAATGCAGCGAATTCAACGGGTAGGAACCTGTTTGGCCTGTCATGGTAGTGATGAGATAGGTGCCACAGGTCAAGCCCCAGATGATGTGACCCATATGAAATTGATCCAGAAAATGGCCGAACAAGCCAATTAGGCGCTAATACCAACCGGCATAAAGATGTGATCGCTCAGCGAGAGTTTAGCGCTTTTGAGACAAGGCAACGAATGAAGGGCATAGTTACTCTACGTTCAAGTTCGTTTACACAGTATCAGAAGCGCTAAAACTCGCCCTTTGGGAGCTTTTTTGGCTGCCTATTTCTTCGTTGAATAACTTCCTAATAGAACCACTATTACTTCAGTTATTCGTCTCGAACTAGTTTGCCCAAAATAGCTCTGAGTAGATCACTTTCTTATGCCGATTGGTATAAATAAGCTCAAGACAAAAACACCGCAGTCGATGCGGTGTTTTTTTACATTAATGGCTATGGGTGGAGACAGATTGAGTCACGCCAGCTTCGGTGGCGAGTTGTGTTGCTATCTGGCTGAATTGTTGGTTAATTTGCTGCATCTCATTTTGCACAATATTACTGGCTTGTCTAAGGGTACTTGGCATGTGTTTTAGGTATTTTTTGCCAGTGTCGGTTTGGTAAAAAGCAGTTAATTCCTTTAACTCTTGTTCGGTATAAGTTTGCAGGTATAGCTCAATAAAAGCCGGTTCAATCTTCGCCCAGTTAAGTTGCTGCTTGGCTAAGGCGAATGCTTTGTCACGGTATTGGGTTTCTAACTCTCTGTGCTCGCGGGTTAAGGCAATGTCCTTAATCATGTGGGCGTAACTGGCTTTGAGTTGATAGAGGGCTTGTTCAATCACATCTTGGGCGTAGGTCGCTTTAAGTAGAGCTTGCGCTGCTTGCTGGTGGCTATTAGCGGCCTCGCTGAGTTGCTGGGCATTCAAGCGTGGGCTTGCCACTGCGATGGTGCTCATTAGGCTGAACATCACCAACATAAGTAAAATGGGCCTGGTAAACATTAACGCTCCTTAGGTATCCATAACTAGATAAACGCACTGGTGCGTAGAGCACCAGTGCGTTTTGGGCTTACTTCAAGCTCGCTTTAATCGCGACACCGTTACTGTTGCCTTCATCAATGGTGGTAATGTAATACCAACCTGATTGTGGATTGGAGACAGTAAAGCTCTCGCTGGTGCTATTGGCAGTAACCGACGCTTGCTCGTAGCTGGTAGCGTTTGGCCAACTGCGGCCGCCATACAAACTGATATCACCATTACCGTGCCCTGTTGAGACCGTTAACTCAGTGCTACCTTCATCAATCCACAATGAGAAGTAGTTGGTGCCTGAATCTGAACAGGCTGCTACACCAGCAGTTAGGCGACCACCACTTTGCGCGCCTTGAGAGAGACACACATTGTCGACATCGCTGACAGGTGGTGTGGTTGGATTGCCATTGCCGTTAATACTGACCGACAAGGTGACGCCGCTGTATTCAGTTTCAGTGTCAATGGCGATATAGCGCCAGCCGCGATTGGCAACAACTTGCAGTGACTCTTCATTACCTGCACTCACTGAGCTGGCTTGAGCATTGCCACTGTCAGCCCAAGTATCAGCGTTATAGTAGATATTGGCATCGCCGCTACCACCTGATGTGCTGATGGTTAACGTGGTATTATCCTCTTCGATGTAAACATAGAAGCTACCACGGCCGCCGCTAATACATTCATCACTGCCTAAGGTTAATTGACCATAAGTGATGGTTGCTGCACCGCAGTCAGGAGTTGGGGTTCCACCGCCATTGTCTCCACCACCGTTATCGCCACCGCCATTATCTCCGCCGCCATTGTCACCGCCTTGGGCTGGATCGGGGTCAGCAACGACTTCAGTGGTGCTAACGAGTAGGTCTACGCCACCAAATTCACCTGAAAGGGTGAGGTAGTGCCAGTATTGATCTGGGTTAAGTTGGACCTTGATGACTTCGTGGTTACCGTTACCGATGCCATAGCCTTCGTTACTTTCACCGCTTGCCCAGCCTTGGGAGCTAAAGTAGATATCTGCATCACCCCAACCATCGCCGACTTTAATCCATAGCTCCTGAGCGCTACGGTCGACATTGGCAAAGGCAAAGCTTGCACGACCAGCTTGTGAGTCGATACATTCCATGGGTTGATCAATGACAAGGCTTGCATCAGGGTTATAACGATAGGCTTCGCTGGTGACGGTACAAGGAGCATAGTCAGTACTGATGGTGGAAACTGGACCTGCCCAGTTGCCTTCGCTACCACTTGCCATGGCCTCTGCATCAGATGGACCTCGGTCGACGATGCCATTATCAGCCGTGCTTAGACCACTGGTTAGCCAGCCGCGCCACTCATTGTCATAACGGGTGCCAATATTGTCGATAAAGGCTTGGTATTCAGCATATTGGTCGTTACGCAAGTAGGCTAAGATCTGGTCGACATCAGACTTATGATTTTCAAACATAAATCGAACTGCTAGGTAGCCCCAACGGTAGATGCGGTCTTGGCCAGAATCATAGGTATTTTTAAAGATGGTCGACAGATCAAACTCTTGGGTTTCCCCTAACTCAATTGCTCGGGTATTTGCATCGCGATAGGAGATATATTCCGCTAGGCCTTCAATCCACCAAATGGTGTTGGCAGAGATGCTGCGGCTAAAATCGCCTTGCAGGTTATAGCGACCATCAAGGTAGTGAACGTATTCGTGTTGCAAGTTCCATACATGGAAATCAGGGACACGCCATTCAGCTTCATAGGCAATGAAGCGGGCTTGGTTTTTCAGTCCAGCTGGTGAGCCTTCCAAATACATACCGCCGTTGTTGGTTGCAATACCGAAGAAAGTGCCGGCGTAAGATTGATAGTCGCTTGAGCTATTAAATACCACTAACTCTAGGGCTTCGTTATTGTCATTGGCCACTGGCGTGTTGGCGGTCGACAACTTGCTGTGGAAGTAAACTTCCTGGTCACCAAGCACATCACAGGCCCATTTGGCCTGGTCTTGATACATTTGCTGCGCACGGATGGTTAAGGTATTCGAACACTGCCAATTAAATGCTAATGTTTCCGCTTCTAGCTGTGCCTTAAAGCCACAAATGTCGTAGTAGTTACAGTTGGCGCGATCATAGTAGTCTGCCATGCTAGCAGCCGCCATCCACACAACTTTTGAGCTATCGTTTTTACTTGAGCTGTCTAGTACGGCTTTAACTAAATTGGTTACCCGTGCTTTCATCTCTGGGATGTAGTACAGGCGAGACATTTCTCGTACAGCATTGGTGAGGACATACTCTGCATCCGTTCCGACTAGGTGACGATTTGCGAGTTGGAAGTTATTCAACGAGTCGAGAATGGATTGATCGGTGGCAAAAAGCGCCTTGAGTTCATCATCCCACTGAGCTCTAAATAGGGTGGTGAAAATCGCATTAGCTGCGGCATTCATGCCCCAGTTTACTTCCCAGTCCGCGTTGTATTCACTGAGGACGCGTTTAGTGACGTAGTTAAAATGTGCCCCTAAATGCGCTGAATCTATCCAAATCAAGGCTTCTTTTAACACCCCTGAATTTTCAGTTGATGCAGTCCAGATATTGGCATTGTTAAACAGGTTAGTTAGTGCGGTTTTAAAGTCATTGATGGCCGCCGTTGAATAGGGTGCTACATCATCCGGACTGTAAAATTGCACATAAAGTGCTGCACGGATGTAGTAGATGATGGATTCGATACCTGTGGTATCTGTGCCGGTGTAATTGAGGGCGCGATCACGTACTGCTGCGGCAGCCATGCGAATATTTGACTCACTAAACAATGCCGTCGCGTCAGCGCCTTTTACATTGTATAGCGGGCTTACACATTGTGGATCTGATTGCGCCAGCTTATCGATTAGCGGCCAACCATTTAAACCGACAAAATTCTCACAGTCGGCAGCCGCTTGTGGACCAACATGACCGATAGGGCCAGCAGCGGCCATCGGTATAGCCTGTGGTTGCTGGCTGCCCAATGCTGGCAGTGGTTGTTTTACTGCCGTCGCATTGGCAGCTAACTGTGTATTTGCATGTGCGCCTAAGCTTGTTGCTAAGCCTAAGGCGATGACCAGGGTATTAAGTTTCATGGGGTCTCCATTACTTGTTGATTGCAGAATTTTTCTGCGTATTTATTTGTCTGCTTTGCAGATCTTTTTTGGTTTTCTAGTAGATGAAGTGACCACGCTGACTTCTAGACCACACACTTCAGTTAGTTAACATTAATGCAACAATATAGTCACTAAAATAAAATATACAATATAAAATTGATCAAATTCACAGCAGTTTTATGACGGAAAGTTATAAATTGGCTAAATTTCAATCCGTTACGAGTCCAACTTTTTTGACTTTGCTGATTGGCTTAGAAATCGAAAATGTCGTTACTGGGCAGTTGCCGCTAATGCAGCACCATTGACTGACTAAGATTGAGCAGTACACTCAACTTATTCGATGAGTAAATACAGGGATTAGCATGCCTCAGTTTGCGCCACTTAATGACTTTCAAGCCATTCAATTTGACAATCCTGGTGAGGCAGATGTGCTTTACCTTGGCTGCACTAGCCTACCCGATCCCCAACCGGGTGAGGTGGTCATTAAAGTACATTATGCCGGTGTTAATGGTCCCGATGTTGCTCAGCGTAAAGGCCTTTATCCACCCCCAAAAGGTGCGAGTGCGATTTTGGGACTGGAAGTGGCAGGAGAAGTGGTTGCTTGTGGTGATGGGGTTGAGCAGTGGCACCTTGGGCAGCAAGTATGTGCTTTGGTGCCCGGCGGAGGCTACAGTGAATATGTACTAACCCAAGCCAGCCATTGTTTACCAATCCCAGATGGGTGCTCTTTAGCGCAGGCTGCAGCATTACCTGAAACCTTTTTCACGGTTTGGAGTAATGTGTTTATGCAAGGCAAGTTAAGCCAAGGGCAAAGCTTGCTAATTCATGGTGGTTCCGGTGGTATTGGTTCAACAGCAATATTGCTAGCCAAACAATTTGGGGCAAGGGTGTTAACGACATCCTCGACGCAGCAGAAAATGGACTATTGCCGGCAGTTAGGGGCTGACTTTAGTTTTAATTATCATGATTCTGATCTTATTGATCAGGTGTTAGACGCCACTGCTGGCCGTGGCGTCGATATGATATTAGATATGGCGGGCGGCGACTTTATCAATCTTAACCTGAAGATGCTGGCATTAGATGGCAAGCTGATCTCCATTGCCTTGCAACGTGGCGCAAAAGCGCAGGTGGATCTATTTCGGATCATGGCTAAAAGAATCACTTGGTACGGCTCGACATTAAGGCCGCAAAGTAACCAAGCAAAAGCTCGCATCGCCGCGCAATTAAATGAGCATGTTTGGCCACTACTCAATCAACAGATGTCATTGCTCCCCGTGGATAAAGTGTTTTCGTTGACACAAGCTGCAGATGCCCACCGAATGATGGAGTCCGGTGAGCATCACGGCAAGCTGGTGCTGAAGTTGATATAAGCTGTGCGCTTATTGAATCAGTGGATGGTGTAAGCGCAGTGAGTGATGGCGTTGTCATCATTTTGCCATCTCGCTGACATAAGTATGTCAATAATTTTGGCCAGTATCCTGTAAAACCGAGTGAGCTGTAGAATATTTTTCGCAAATAAAACTTGAATAAATGACTCTTTCGGCTAAATTTCGATACAAGTGGTTTAAGCCTGTTCAAACAGCAGTAAATTGCATAAATGTTAAGCGTTTTACGCTTGATTTTTTAAATCATTTAATCAAAAGTAGGCGATATTGATGAGTAACATCAGTTGCTTAATTAATATGCTTACTTTATTAGCGAACTTATTTATTTCAGGTATGTGTTGATTTGAGGGTATTGGCATATATGTATAACACATCACAAGATCCAGTTTGGTTCGGTGAGCTACGTACTCCACGTGGCAACACCATTCTCGTTCATGACAAGCAGTTTCCTGAGGCCAGTCAGGGGCGTGTCTATTTTTACAATACGACGCGGGATGCCATCATTGAGTATGCTGAAGATATCGTTTCGGCGAATTTGCATGATCTCGATGACGCGCAGTTAAAAGCGGCTCAAGCTGAATATGGCTCGGCATGGCAAGCAGCTCGCGACGAATTTATGCAAAAGCATGACGGCTGGGTGGAAGCCACGCAATCGAAACCGGCGCCTAAGAAAGCAAAACCCGTTGATGAACCTGTCGATGATGACAGTGATGATGCGGAGCTTGAAGTCGATAGTATGGATGACGACTTTGAAGACAGCTGGTCGAGTGACGACGATTAACATCTAGCGTTAGCTGCGGCAGATTTAGCAACAAAAAAGCACTACTAAATTTAATTTATGTAGTGCTTTTTTGTTAGCCGATCCCGATTTAAGCGAACGGGGCGTTCGCGCTGCGGCAATGGATTGGCAACTAGCGCTAAAAGGTATCAAATTGGTAGCGACTGATATGGTGATAACACTCATTAGGTGCGATCCAAGGGTTACCTGGTAATTGCGGTTGATTTGGTGCATCGGGCAGTTGCTGCGGCTCCAAACAGACACCCTGATGGTTTTGTAGCAGCTTGCCCTTTCGACCTGGGGTATCGGCTAAAAAGTTGGCGCCGTAGAGTTGTACACTAGGCTGATTAGTATAGAGCGTTAGACTTCGTCCTTGGCTAGCATCACTCAATACGGCGGTCTTTTGCAGTTCATCACCGCTGTTATCGAATAAATAGCAGTGATCGAAGCCGTTAGTGCTGGCAAGTTCATCGGATGATTGCCCTGTTGCCAATGATTGTGGCTGGCGCAGGTCGAGCACAGATCCTGCAACATCAATCACCCCTTCAGGGATCCCCTGACTATTTAAGTTAAGGCACTTATCCGTTAGCACTTGGATTTGATGATCTTGGTTACTGGTTTGCCCAAGTCCTCCCAGATTAAAATAACTGTGCTGGGTCAAGCTAATAGGGCAGGCTTTATCGGTAGCGGCAAATATTTCCACATAGAGATTATTGCCCACTAAACGGTAGTCTAGCTGTACATTGCAGTTTCCTGGAAAGCCCATGTCACCATCGGGACTCATAAGGCTTAGCCTGACGCCATCGGGCAATGCGCCCATATGCCAGTTTTTACGGTTAAAGCCTTGTTCGCCACCGTGTAAGCAATTGTTTTGGTGATTATTGCTTAGGGAGTATGTTTGCCCTTGGTATTGGGTTTGAGCCCCTGCGATACGGTTAGCATAGCGACCCGCAATGGCGCCTAGGTGGGCTTGTTGATTTAAATAGTCTTCAGCTGTGTCACACCCAAGTACCACGTTACCGCGTTCATCATCTTTATTAGGCACCCATAACGATCGAATAATGCCCCCTAGGCTGATCACTTCCATCGCGATGGTGCCATTGTCGATATATATCCGTTCTATCTGGCCACCACGAGGATCTTGCCATGGGGTTAATGGGCGAACTCTTATCATGTTTTCAATCCTTAAAAGAGGCCAGTTGGCGATTGATGATGTCCATTTTTCTGCCAGCACCTTTAGCGTGATGAGCTAAAACTCTCCCTTTGGGAGCTTTTTTGGCTGCCTACTTCTTCGTTGAATAACTTCCCAATAGAACCACTATTACTTAAGTTATTCGCCTCGAACTAGTTTGCCAAAAATAGCTCTGAGGAGTAGGTCACTTTCTTATGCCGATTGATATGGCAGTTCAGTGCCCAATAGTGTCACATCTATTTGATTAATCAGGATGAATACGTATGCGTATTGGCCTTTTTAATACAAATCTTCATCTAGTCGGGTTGCGCCATCACTTGCTGAGCATAGGTAGACAGTTGCTTCTAAGCCGGTTGCCTTGGCGTAATTTGCTTCCACGGTTTCGACCACGGCATCGGTGAGGGCATGGTCAACTAAGGCCACCACACAACCGCCAAAGCCACCACCGGTCATCCGCACGCCACCTTGATTGCCAATGACTTTATCGATCATTTCAACGAGTTGATCGATAGCGGGGACGGTGATTTCAAAATCATCTCGCATCGACTGATGTGATTGCGCCATTAATTCGCTGAGTCTGGCGATATCATTGCTTGCTAACGCTTGGCTTGCTTGTTGGGTGCGACGATTTTCTGTGAGCACATGACGGGCACGTTTGTAAGCTGTTTCATCTAGCTGGGCCTTGGCTGCTTCAAGTTGGCCTAGGCTCACGTGGCGTAAGCTTTCTACGCCAAAATGGTTGGCGACCGCTTCACACTGCTCGCGGCGTAAATTGTATTCTGACTCCACTAAGCCGCGCTGCACATTTGAATTAATAATAATCAGGCTCAAGCTTTCAGGGATCGGCACAGGTTCGCTGTCGAGATCTTCGCAATCAATCAGTAGTGCATGATCTTGTTCACCAAGGGCGCTGATCATTTGATCCATAATGCCGCAAGCACAACCCACATATTGGTTCTCACCGCGTTGTGCCATTTGCGCAACGGCCAGGGGAGAAAGGCGTAATTGGCTGCAATCATTCACCGCGGTGCCAAAGGCGATCTCAAGTGCTGCAGAGGAGGATAGTCCAGCGCCAAGTGGGACGTTACCCACCACGGCTAAATCTAGCCCTTTTGCGGGTAACCCTGAAGTGGCTAATGCTGATGTGAATCCTTTAAGGTAGTTTATCCAGCTGCCTTGTTCTTCTGGTTGGCCTTCTTGACCAAATTGCCAGGTTTTAATGTCGCCGCTAAAGGCATCTGATACTGCTCTAAAGGTATCATCTTCGCGGCGCTTTACCGCAATAATGGTGTGAAAGTTAATCGCAGCAGGCAATACAAAGCCGTCGTTATAATCGGTATGTTCACCGATCAAGTTCACTCTACCCGGTGCCAGATAGAGATCGTCAGCTGTAGTGCCAAAAGTTTGCACAAAAAGTTTATTCGCGCGCTGTGCGGGATTAGACATGCTCAAAAGCTTCTCTTAAAAATGCCTTATTAGGCCAGTAATTTACGTGACGGTACTTGATGACCGTTTACCTACCATTGCGATTAACAATGACAATTAAATTTATATCATGACTTTGTCTAAGCTGTAACCCGGTTTTTATGTCTATGTCATTAAATAGTGTTCTATGGGCTGCTCAGCGAGTCGTTTGGCTGCTTGCTCAGGTGTCATGTCACGCTGCGGTTCGGCCAGCATTTCATAGCCGACCATAAACTTCTTCACGCTGGCACTGCGAAGTAGTGGTGGATAGAAATGACCATGGAGTTGCCACTCTGGATGATCTTGACCGTCAAACGGTGCCCCGTGCCAGCCCATGGAGTAGGGGAAGCTGGTTTGAAATAAGTTGTCGTATCGGCAGGTCAGTGACTGCAGTATCGCAGCTAATGAGTGGCGCTGCTGCACCGTGAGTTGGTGTAAATGAGCTACTCGAAATCGGGGTAGTAGTAGGGTTTCAAACGGCCAGCTTGCCCACCAAGGTACTAATGCCACCCAATGTGGATTGACATCAATCAGCCGCTGCTGATGTTGTAGCTCTTTTTCTACATAGTCGAGTAATAGTGGATATGCATGTTTATCAAAGTAGCGCTGTTGATTGTTGCCCTCTTTTATCGCTTCGTTGGGAAGGGTATCCGCGGCCCAAATTTGTCCGTGGGGGTGGGGATTTGAGCACCCCATGGCAGCGCCCTTGTTTTCAAATACTTGCACCCATGGATACCGCTGCCCAAGCTCGGCAACTTGCTCACACCAGGTATTGATCACTGCAAGCATTTGTTGCGGCGCTAGCAATGGCAAGGTTTTACTGTGATCAGGGCTAAAGCATACGACGCGGCTGGTACCGCTGACAGATTGGATGCCAAATAGCGGGTCTAGCTCATGGTGAGCTGGGGTGTGGTTTTGTAAGGCCGCAAAGTCATTGGTAAACACAAAAGGCTGTTGGTAGTTTGGGTTTACCTCGCCGTTGATACGCTGATTACCCGGGCACAAAAAGCACTGGTTGTCATAGGGCTGCATTGCCTGCAGTGCGCTAGGTTCCTGTTGTCCTTGCCATGGGCGCTTAGCTCGATGTGGCGACACTAATACCCAGCTATCGGTTAGTGGGTTATAGCGGCGATGGCTGTGCTCATTACAATCAAACTGATTCATGCTTTGGTTCATGACTTTATGGCAGATAGTGGCGATGACTGAGTGGGTTTAAACAGCAAACGATTCAGTGTTAGGGTGACTAAAATGGTAGCCAGCAAGGTGATCGCCATAAGATGAATGAAGTGTAGTGGCGTCCAAACAAAGGTAAATAGCGCATATAAGCCCACCCCAAATACCAGTCCGCTTTTAATCGCCCCAGCACTGACATTTTTAAATACTAATGCGCAAATAAATGCGGCGAGAACCGGCATTGAATACAAGCCATTAAGTTGCTGCAGCAAAGCGATAATGCTTTCAGATTGGGCGAACAATGGCACCAAAGCGACGGCGATACAGGTAAAAGCCAGTGCCACGCGCGTGCCTATCTTGCGCACATCGGCATTGGCATTGATGTAGTTTTGGTGGATATCACAGGTATATAACGCAGCCGCTGAGTTGAGACAGGAATTAAAGGAGCTCAATACGGCCCCAGCCATTACCGCAGCAAAGGCACCTGACAACCAAGGGGGCAGCAGATCACCGACTAATTGACCATAAGCCACATCGCCGACATCACCATAGAGTTTGAAAGCAACAATCCCCGGCAAAACCACAATCACAGGGATGATCAGTTTTAACACCACCGCAGCGTATAGGCCTTTTTGCGCTTCAGCCACTGACTTTGCTGCGAGTGCTCGCTGGGTGATCACCATATTGGTGCCCCAGTAAAAGATCTGAATAAATATCATCCCGGTGAGTAAGGTTGTCCAAGGAATGCTGGATTGGGCATCACCGATTAAGGTGATGCGATCAATCGGCAGGCCGGATAGATCCCAGTTGATCGCATTCATTGCTAATCCCGAGACAACAACTCCCATGACTAACAAGCCGATACCGTTCAAGCTATCAGAGATGGCGATGGCTCTTAATCCGCCGAAAATAGCGTAGATTGCCCCAACCACCGCAAAGATGGTCGCCAACGCTGTGATGGATATTTGCCATTGGAACATTGACTTCATAAACAGTGAGCCGGTGTATAGCACCACAGGCAATAGGATAAAAGCATACCCAAGCATGAACAGCACCGACACCATGGCACGAATGCCTTTATCTTGGTACTTACGTTCGAGCAGTTCAGTGGTGGTGGTGCAATTGTAGCGGTAATAGATTGGGATGAGCCATTTGGCGAGAATAATCAGCCCGATTGCTGCGGCGATTTCCCACCAGGCGACTAATAAAGCTTGGGCACCGTTCATGCCGACGATCTGCTCGGCACTGATGTTTGTCATCATCAACGAGCCAGCAACCACCACCCATGACAAGCCTCCGCCTGCCAGGAAATAGTCTTTACTGTCATTGGGATCACGGCTGATTCGGCGACACTTTAAATAGGTGATTAGGGCCACTAAAGCGGTCAAACCGAAAAAAATGGCCAGTTGGATATGTTGTTGCATGACGTTTCGCTTCCTTATTCGGCCGACTGTCTAGCTTGTTGACGGATAGATTGCTTGGGATCTATCGGCATAATGCTAAATTCAAATTGCATCGGCTCAGCTTTAATACGGTAGGGTTCATGCACTGGGCGCCCCCATGAGGTATCGCCGCCCACGCCCATTTGTTTGTGGTCAATATTCCATGTGACAAACTCTCGGTAAGGAATTTCTGCGCCATGGTTAGTGGTCACAGGCACCAGTCCCGATGCGGATGCTTGCGCATCGTTGGGGCGAAAATCAATATCGCTGAGGGCAAACGGCCACACGCTGGTTTGCAGTGGCTGGTTAGCCACGGCTAACAGACCTTGCTGGTTAATATCACGCACCGCAACGTAGCGAACTTCAGTGCGCTGACCGGTTTCTTGTGGGCGCGCATAACGATGGAATCCATCTTCAACAGCGTAGTGATATAGACCGATTGGGTTAGCGCTGGCTCTGTCGATATAGCTTTCATCAGGGCCTCGGCCAAAGTAACTGATAAAGCGCTGTGAAAATGGCAAGCGAGTGATAAAACCAAATTTAGGCAAGTCGGGTAGGGCTTGCTCGCCGGGGACAAATTCACTGGATATATTGAGTGCGCCAGTCTGGGTGAGCTGATAGCGATTGGTGATGCTAAAGCCAAGCTTAGGGTGGACATGCTTTGTTGTTAGTTTACCATCTTGGCTTTGTATCGATTCGAGGACTAATTGCTCGCCCGCATCTTGCCAAACGCCAGCCCACTTAGGCATGTCATTGCCAAGGTCATTGTCGGTTGGTGCTCGCCAGAACTGATTCACTAGCGGCGCAACTAATTGCGGGTGGTTTTGGTGGATGATTTGGCTGAGCCAGCCACTGTCCATGGCAATTAGATATTGAGTATCACCCTTGCTCAGCACATAGTGATTTGACTGCTTGTCTTGGGTGATTGCTGCGTTGAGTAGTGGCGCGGTTTTTACCTTAGCTGACTGTAGCTCAAATTGCTCAAAGGCAACCACATGCCCAGTGGCGATTAAGTCGCTGGGTTTGGTGTGCTTAACCTCAAGTAACAGATGATAATCATATTGAGGCAGCCAAGCTGGACTGAGCAAGTCAATGGTGTGTTCAGCACTATCGCCCGGTTTGATGCTTGGCATATCAAGCTGGTGGCTGGCGATGGTTTCACCGTCACGCTGTAATTGCCAATGAAGTTGTAGCCCTTGGGTGTTGATAAAGTCGTAGCGATTTTTCAGGTTAACTCTGACTTGGCGGTGTTTAGCATTTGTCTGCGTTAATTCTGCGCCAGAGAGTTTGATCGGTTGGTAGACCTTTTTCACTTGTGCCAAATGTGGGTGAGGCTGCCTGTCTGGATCCACTAACCCATTGTTTAAGAAGTTGCCATCGGTAGGCATGTCGGCGTGATAATCCTTGCCGTAGGCCCAGTATCGTTGTCCGCGCTGGTTAATGAAGGCTAATGATTGGTCCACCCAATCCCAGATAAAGCCACCTTGTAGTTGTGGGTGCGCATCAATGACGTCCCAGTAATCTTGTAAGTTGCCAACCGAGTTACCCATGGCGTGGGCGTATTCGATCATGATAAGCGGGCGGTCGCGCGGCTCGCTGGCGTAGGCTTTGAGCTTGTCTATTGACGGGTACATAGGGGCGACAATATCAGTGTACGCGGCGCTGCCTGCTGGCTCGTATTGCACCGGTCGGCTAGGGTCTCGTTGTTTCATCCATTGATACAGCTGAGCAAATAATTTGCCGTGCCCAGCCTCATTACCCATAGACCAAATGATAATCGAAGGATGGTTTTTATCCCGCTCCATCATCCGTTTTACCCGCGCTAAATGAGCCGGGTACCAGCTCATCTCGTTACCAATTTGGGTCGATTCATTGACTGCTAACGGATGAGATTCAATATTGGCTTCGTCTATCACATACAGGCCGTAGCGGTCGGTTAAGCTTAACCAATAGGGATCGTTTGGATAATGACTAGAACGTACCGCATTGATGTTATGCTGTTTCATTAGCGCAATATCTTTATGCATACTGGCTCGACTCACCACATGACCGTTATCTGGGTCAGTTTCGTGACGATCGACCCCGCGAATCGTAATGGCTTTGCCGTTGACCAACAGCTGGCCTTGGCTGATACGAATGTCACGAAAGCCAATATTGACTGGGCTGATTTGCAGCAGCTTGTTCTGGTTGTCATGCAGGCTGACAAACAACCGATATAACCAAGGGGTTTCGGCGCTCCAGAGCTGTGGGTCGGCTAAGTTGTCGGTAAATTTAACCACTTCATCAGTATTTGCAGCAAGGGGTTGCTTCGCCTGTTTAACCAGTTTTCCCTGGGGATCAAATAGTTGATAACTAACTTGTGTGGTGTGTTGACCTGGATTGTTGACCCTAAATTCAAAATTAAGCGCGGCGTTATTTCGCTTGGGGCTTAACTGGTATTTGGCGTCAATATCAGCAATGTGTGTCATGGGTCGTGCGTAGAGGTAGACGTCACGTTCAATACCACTGACCCGCAGCATATCTTGGCTTTCTAAGTAGCTGGCATCACTCCAGCGAATAATTTGCATGGCCAACAGGTTGTCACCGGCTTTCAAATAAGGCGTTAAATCAAATTCAGCAGGTGTTTTGGCGCCTTGGCTGTAACCTACCTCTTGGCCATTTAGGGCCACGGTTAATGCTGAACGAGCTGCCCCTACATGCAAAATGACCTGTTGTCCTTGCCAGTGGGGAGGCAAAGTGAAGGTTTTCCGGTAACTGCCCGTCGGGTTGTATTGAGTGGGAGCATTGGGCCATTGCGTGGTAAATGGGTAACGCTCATCTAAGTAAATGGCTTGACCATAGCCTTGGGTTTCCCAGTTTCCTGGTACTTGGATCTGCTGCCAGTTAGCCGAATCTAGCTCAGCTACGGTAAGGTTTGTTGATGCATAGTTCTTAGGCGCGTTACTGGGATTTTGGGCAAAGTGGAATTGCCAGCTGCCATTAAGATCAAGATAACGGTCACTGTGCAGCGGCTGATTTTCCATGGCCATCAGTTGATTACCATAGGCAAAGAGGCTGGCTCTTGGCGGCAGTTTATTGATTTCAAAAACTTGATGATCTTGCCAGCGATCTTGTGCCTGTGCGAGATGGGGAGTTAACAGCGCCAATAACAGTAATAATGGCGTGATTAGTTGCTCAAAGTGCGAGGGCTTAGCTGGTAAACGAGTCATAATTATTATTGTTGATGGTTATTTTTTATTGTTGATGATTGGTCGCGTGTCGGTGCCATACCACAGTGAGATATTGCCCGTTAGGCGAGATACTGAGTCTCGACGGCGTATGGTGCTTAGCCGTCGGTGGCGTGAGCTGGGCCAGAGTTTGCCATTGAGATAACGGCATGCCTTGATACTGAGCTACCCTTAACTCATTGTTATACATGTTAAATAGCCAACCATTTTGCGACCAAGCGTAGTCTTCACTGCCACCGGTTAGGGCGATAATGTCTTGATGGCTTTGCTTAAGCGGATCAAATGCCTTGATCACCCAATCGCCATCGGTCTGTTTATGTAGGTAGCTAAATTGTTGCCCATTAGGCATGGCATGGATGCTTCGACCTGCATTGCTGACTACAAAGTGACGTTCATCGGCTTGTTCATTGGTGGGTTCAAAATACAAACTGTAGGCGTATCGAGCCCATATTAAGGTGCCCAGCTTTGGATTGTGAGCATAGTAGCCGGCAGGAATAAATGAATTAATCAGTCTTGTTTCTGCTTGGTTTGGACCTTGTTGCCAGACGCTTTGATGGGGAATGCCTTGCTCTACCACGTAGGTCAGCTGGTCTTGGTTCCACTGGGGAGAAAACTCACCGCGATTTGCTGTATCGGTTAACTGCGTATGTTTGCCTGTGGCGATTTCATACTGGTAGATATCGGTAAAACCGTCACTATTGCCTCGATTTGAGGCAAACACCACTGCCTGACTGTCTGGGCTAAAGCTGGCTTGATTGTCATAGCCCGCACGTTGGGTGATAGCGGTTGGTTCTTGGCTAACCTCCCAGTTAGGTTGGTCTGCTGTCGGCGCGGTGAGTGAGTAAAGGTAGATGTCATAGCCATCTGCTTGGGCGTGACTCAGCGGCAATATTAACGCCACAGCGATGGTGACTAATCTGCTGAGTAGCGAGTTTAGGCTAGCGACTTGTCGCGAGAGTAATGACACCTAATTGACCTTATTGATGAGTACGTAGATGGCATTAGGTTATCGCATTGTTTGAATAATGTATACAATTTGATTGGCAACAATAAAACCCAGCATGGCTGCTGGGTTTTTCGTTTAGGCTTTGGCTGTTTGCTCTTCTTCCTCTGGTGTGCTGATGTCGGCATCGTGCTGTTCACCGGTTTTCAGCTCTTGAATCACATGATCGACAAAACCGGCACCGGCGGCTTCATAGAGGTTAAATACGCTATCAACCCCAGCAGATTTCAAAGAACTTGCATCTTCACTGTACTGAACAATGGCACTTATCTTACCTTGATAATTCAGGCGCTGTAGTTGCTCTACAGCAAACTGATTACCAATGTGGTGAGGCATGGCAAGTAGCACTAATTCGAGGTTAGGTGCGTGTTCAAGTTTTTCCCAAAAGTCGGTATCAGAGGCGTCACCTTGCACAACATTGCGGTTATTTTCCTTATGAAAATCGACCAGCTCCTGTTTATGCTCAACCCCTAAGATCTCGCCACCAAACTTGGCAGCCAATTCATCGTAAGCCCCACTACCAATACGGCCCATACCAAGGATCAAGAATCTTGGGTTACCAACGCGAATCGGCCTGTCTTCCATATGTAATGGATGACGTTCTAGCTTTTGCAGGCGGTTTTGCTGACGTTGATAAAGCTTATTGGCAATATTGTTCAGTGGCGCGGCAAATAAGAAACTAATACTCAGTGCCACCGCAAGAATCACCATCCACTGCGGCGGTAGCCAACCTTTAGAAGTCGCGACCGCGGCGACAATGAGTCCAAATTCACTGTAGTTACCTAAGGAGAAAGAGCTCATTAACGCGGTGCGCGAACGCAAGCGGAAAAAGGTTAGCAAGTATAGGAAAAGCAGTACTTTAACTGGGATAGCAAACACCAATAAGGTCGCTAATCCAATATCTGAGAAGGTGGGGAGTCCATTTAACCCGACAGTGAGGAAGAAGGCCACCAGGAACAGTTCTTTAAAGTAAAATAATGACTTAGCCAATTCCGATGATTTAGGATGACCAGCGAGCAAGATACCGATAACCAAGGCGCCTAAATCTGGCTTTAATCCCACTAATTCAAATAGCCAAGCGCCCATGACCAGTGCCATCACCAAACCAAATAACACCAGTAGCTCGCCATGGCCGACTTTATCAAATGCGCGATAGATAAGCGGTTTAGCCAGCGGTAATAACAATAAGCCTAGTGCCCAAATGGTAGGGAAATCACCTTTTGAGATGGTGAGGAAGGCAACGGCAAAGATATCTTGCATAATCAAGATACCAATGGCGACGCGGCCATAGAGTGATTGCATATCACCTTTATCTTCGAGGATTTTAACGGCGAAGATGGTACTGGAGAAACTCAGCGCAAATGCCAGTAATGCTAGCTGCTCTATCTCCATGCCACTGAGCTGCTCAAGGCCGATTAAGCCGAGCAGTTTTAGTAGTGGAATGAAAAACAGCATGGACCCCATTAAGTGCAGGCTTGAGCCCGCTAATACTTCCGCTTTAAACAAGCTTTTAAGGTCAAGTTTAAGCCCGATAGCAAACAGTAATAAGGTGACCCCAAGTTCCGCTAACTGCTCTAGTAACGGTAAGCTAGATTCATCTATTCCAAATAGAAACAGTGCAAAGCCTGCAACTAAATAGCCGATCAGTGGTGGCAGTCCTACTCTGCTCACCAACATACCGCAAGCTAAGGTAATAAGAAGAATCGCGGGTTCCATGTCGCTCCTGAATTTTAGGTAGGGGTAAATACCTATTATTGTATAAGATTTCTGTTAACTTTAAATGAAATTTAATCAAGAAACTTGTATCAAAATGGTGTTTTTTGCGCTAGGGAAGCCGTGATTTAGTCATAAACCGAAAAAGCCTCCGCAAGGGAGGCTTTTTATTGCTGTTGCCGTGCTTAATCGATTAACAGATCAAGATGGTCAGCAAAGGCTTTAGGACGCATAAATCCGGTCACTCTAAGTTCATCACGGACTTCACCTTGGGCATCAAACATCAATAGTGTTGGTAAGCCGAGCACGTCATAGTGCTCTAATAGCTCAATGTCGATGTCGTCGTTACGGGTGACGTCAGCTTGCAAAAACACTAGCTTAGCGAGGCGCTCTTGCACTTCTGGCGCTTTAAAAGTGATGTTCTCAAACTCTTTACACGCGACACACCAGTCAGCGTAAAGATCGAGCATCACCGGCTTGCCTTGAGCCGTTGCCGCTGCAATCTCTTGCTCAAGATCTGCAAGGGATTTTATCTTCTTGTGGGTGATGTGTGTGCTAGTTTGCGCTTGCTTAGCCACTGGGGTTTCGTAGCCTAGCGATGCCATGACAGCTTGGAAACCGTAAGAGAAGCTAGCCAACAGCAATAACAATAAACTGACTGAACGAACCGTTTGTTTCCAGTTAAACTCTGTCAGCTTGTTTTGGTGCATTAGGTAGCCCGCAAGGCTGATGCCCCAAAGAGACCACAGCACATCAGAAACAGTATCTGGCCAAATACGACCAATCATCACCACTGAAACGGCGATAAGTAGGAAACCAAATACGGTCTTGATGACATCCATCCAGGCGCCAGCACGAGGCAGTAATTTACCTCCCGATGAGCCAATAATTAATAACGGTAGCCCCATGCCCATGCTGAGTACATACAGTGCCAAGAAGCCTTGTAATAAATCACCGGTTTGAGCCACATACACTAACGCACCTGATAGCGGCGCGGTGGTACAAGGTGAAGCGACTAAGCCAGAGATGACGCCCATTAGGAACACACCCGCGACATCGCCACCTTTTTGGCTGTTAGAGACATTGTTGAGCTTTTCTTGCCAGCGAGATGGCAGCTTAATCTCATACAAGCCAAACATCGACAAGCTCAGTAGCAAGAATAAGACGGCTAAGAAAATCAATACAGCAGGGTGTTGCAATGCCGCTTGATATTTCATGCCTGCCGAGGCGACGATAAGTCCAAGCAGCGAGTAGGTAATCGCCATACCTTGCACGTATACCATCGAAAGGCTGAAGGCTTTTGCGGTAGACAGTTTCTCACCTTGACCAACAATGATACCCGATAAAATGGGGTACATTGGGAATACACAAGGGGTTAAGGCTAAACCGATACCTAAACCAAAGAAAATCACTAAGGTCCATAGTAGGTTATCACCAGACAACATGGCACTAAGGCTGTCTTGTTGAGTGATAGGCGCACTGCTGGTGGGCTCTGCGACTTCGGCTTGCTGAGGCAGTTTACCCTCGTTGGGGGCGACTTCAGCTAAAATTGCGCTGCGCTTGGTGGGTGGGAAACACAATTTGCCTTCTGCACACCCCATAAAAGTGACATTTAATGTGGCTTCACTGCTGGCTTCTTTAAGTGCGATGGGGATATCAACATAGGTGTAGTACACCTCTTGCTCACCGAAATACTCATCAGTGTGTTCTTTACCGCGAGGAAGCTGGATCTCACCTATTTTGGCACCGTCTGCTTCAAACTCCAGTTTGTCTCGGTACATGTAGTAGCCATCAGCAATGACCCAGCTGACTTTGACTTGATTCCCTTGTTGCTCGAAGTCGAACACAAAGGCTTCATCAACGGGCATGAGCTTAGGTTCATCTTTTAGAAAGCTGAATTTATTACTGCTAAAAATGCCATTGGCATCAGCCGTTGGCGCTAAGAGCAACAAAGCGGAGAGAAAAACAAACAGGATTTTTTTCATGAGAGTGTCGTTTCTTTTATCCAATCTAAATAGGCGGCAGAGCCGTGAGTGATTTCGGTTGCAATTAGCTCAGGTACATCAAAAGGATGCAACTGGGTAATTAAGGCTTCGATATCGGCATAATGGCTTTCGAGGCATTTAATTTGTAATTGAAATTCTTGATCGTTACACATTTCACCTTGCCACATGTACAGCGAAGTGATGGGACCATTGATATGGACACATGCGCCAAGCTTTGCTTGGATTAACGCTGTTGCAATGGTTTCTGCCGTAGCCATATCGGGGCAACTGGTACAGACAACTAAGCAAGTTTGTTTCATGGTGATATGTAGTTTCTCACGGTCATTAAAACTGAGTTAAGCCATAGGGCTTATGCTAGCCTGACTAACGCCAATAAATGGTTTAGTGGGCTCTACTTTACGTGTTTTACGCTATCCTTGCATTAAGGGTTCACTAAAATAGTGAGACAGTCGATATTTCTGTTACGCTTGTTGTGATCTTATCGACTTGAAAATAGACCTATCAACCCCCATTTATGTTACAAGCAGCTAGCGAAAAAATTGAAATTGTGAGGTCAGTGTGTTTTTTATCTTGTTGATAATTTTTGTTTTGGTTCCGGTGTTGGAGCTCAATGTACTGATCCGCGTTGGTGAGTCACTTGGTAGCTGGAATACCGTCGGTTTAGTGATTTTTACTGCTGTGGTGGGCGTTTCTCTGGTACGTAGCCAAGGAATTAGCACACTAATGCAGGTGCAAAAAAAGTTAGCTGAAGGTCAGGCTCCT
This sequence comes from Shewanella waksmanii, assembly GCF_043643685.1. Classification (GTDB taxonomy): domain Bacteria; phylum Pseudomonadota; class Gammaproteobacteria; order Enterobacterales; family Shewanellaceae; genus Shewanella; species Shewanella waksmanii_A. The sequence continues at coordinate 171,514 of NZ_JBHZSN010000003.1, read as the reverse complement.
GGGCAAGAGATTGTTGAAGGAATGATGCTGGCAATGGCGGGCTTGCTGCTGCTAATTCCTGGTTTTGTTACCGATTTCATTGGGTTGCTTCTGTTAACACCGTTTACCCGCAAGCCCATTGCTAAGGTGTTGTATAAGCGCATGCAAATCAAAGTGGCCAATCAAAGTCACTTTCAAGCCGGTCTTGGCCAGGGGCCATTTGGTCAAGGTCCTTTTGGACAAGATCCACGTTCACCCTTTGATCAGAATCAGGGTAACACCTTTGATGGTGATTTTGAGCATAAGCCAGACCCGAGCGATAAACGTCCTGAGTCCCATCAAATCGATGATAAACAAGATCCTAAGTAACCACTTTAGGGTTTTTGGGATAGAAGTTATCCGCTAGCTTGTCGATGACGGTGAATTTTCTGGTGTTTTTATAGGGTAGCTTCATAAAACCTGCGACGCCTTTTCCCTGAATTTTGCCAACATGACTTAAGATGCGGTCTAAACTGCCACGAAAAGCGGCCTGTTTACGCGGGTTGAGCAAACGTAAATAGCTGTGAACTTTCATATGCTGCGGCAAGACTTCGAAAATAATGCAGCCGGTATGGTGTATTTGGTTTATCCACGCAAGCTCAGTCATGATCTCTTCGGGAAGCTCGAGGTTTTCGTCGGGGTCGCGGCCATCTTCAAAATAACTGTGTAACCGAGATCTATCCTCTAGCGATGGTACATCGCCAACCTCAAACGGCAGTTGTTGGTCGGCTGCTATTTCAAATGGCTCATTGGTGTCTTTGCGCTCTAAATGTAAGGTATCGCGTGCGTTAAAGAAGCAGGCCTTAAAAACCCCGATTCGGCGAATTCCCCGAGCCAGTGTCACCATATTATTAACAGCTAATATCAATGCCGATTTCTGCTCACGGTTATACAGCGCCAGATTCGAGTCGATGTAAACACCTGACTCTCGCCAGTGGATAGCTAAGCCGCCAACGATCGCATATTGGCCGAGTCGGCTGACGGCAGCTATAAAGCCTTTTTCAGTGTCTCCCATGCCTGCCATAAAGTTACGGTAGTACTTTTCTAATTGCAGATCGTCCATTTTAGCAATGGGATCGTCGGGGTTATTTTCCCGTAAAAAAGATTTACGTGAGCTGTAGGTAACCGTTTCAACTTCGGCCTTATCAGACAGTTCCCACACGGGAATAATGGCTTGTCTGGGTGCTTGAGGTAAAGCGGGTAAGTGCATGCGATGAGTGTGGAGCATGCTTTTTAAAAAGTAATCACCGGCGCGGTTGCGGATATCAGCATCATCACTGAGCATGCCATCTAGTGTGCGGGCTAACTCCACCGGCAGGCCGATACTGGTTGCGGGAATCACTTTGCTACCAAAACGGCTTGCTTGACCCGAAGCGAGTGCATAAAGGGTGGCAGCAACGCCTTGCTCATCAAATCGTGGGCTCGATAGCGCGCCGTTAAGCTGCTCTTCACCAATAAAATACACATCTCCCATGCGAGCATTGGTATGTTGTTGATCGTTGGACATGACATCCATGACATTACCATTAACCGGATTACCATGGGCATCGCGCTGGGCAAATACCGCCGAGCCCCAATCAATCAGTGATAAATGGCCAGTTTCGCTATCATACACTAGGTTAGAGGGTTTAATATCGCCATGGACTAAGGGGCGGCCATGATGCAGGTATTGCAATATATTGGCTAACTGTCTCGCGATACTCATCACAGTGGCGACGGGCAAGGCGCCAACGCGTAGGCACAGTTGCTCTAGATCTTCGCCTGGGGCTCTGGCCATGACCAAGATCCCCTGCTTGCCGACATGTTCAAATTTGATAACAGGTGGCACGTTAGGGTGTTTGACTTGTGACAGCATGAACGCTTCTTCTTCCAGCCTATCTTGCACATGCTGCGGCAATGTCATGCGTGAAAATTTAAATACATGCGATTGCTGGTGGTTATCGATGCCTGCGAAAACAAAACCGTAGGCTCCTTTACCGATTAACTCGATCTGTTGGTAGCCCAACTTAGTTAATTGCTGCTTACAAAGGCGCATCCACGCTTTATGCTTGCGGGCGTCATCAGCCTTAAGCAGGTAGATAGACTGTTCTTCAGAGATATAAAAGTGCTGCAGCTGTGGGGCATTGATAGCGGCGGTTGTCATGCTGACCTTAACCTGAAAACGTTAGTTAATTTCTACCTTAAAGTGCATGGTTGAGCAAGCAGATTTAATTGAGTTTGCCTGAGTTTCAAACTTGGGCGATGAGCGATGATATCTGTGAGCCCTAGCGGATATTTTCGGAACAGATGTTGACCTACATCAATTCTGTTACAGACACATGCAGGTAGTCTGATACTTAGTAAATCAGTATTCAATAATGGAATTAAATAGGGTAGGAGGGCATATGACATCACTAGATAAAGCCCAGTTAATTGAATTATTAGCATATCCAAGAAAACGTATTGTACAGTCGATGGAGTTGAAGTTTTGCCCCCATGCTGGTTTTTTTAATACCAGTGATGAGCAATGCTTAAACTGTCATCAAGGGATGGAATGCATCTGGATGAATCATAACGATGAACTGGTTGCCGTTGAGAAAAAGTCAGTACAGGAGCTCAAGCAGCAATTGTTGATAGCCGTTGATTTTATTGATTCTAGCCTGACACCTCACCATCTATCACGGCGCAATTGTGAATGTGAAAATTGTGTTTGGCTGCGCCGAGTGCAAAAAGTATTGGATGTACAATAACCGCTTACCTTCCTGTTTATAGCGACGCTAATCAGATAGCAGCCTTTGCACTTTAACGTGCTTGCCTTTAAAGTGGGCTGCTTTACCACAGTTTTATGGTTGGATTATTTGTTAGGAGTCGCTTCATGCAACCCAGTTTTTGGCATGAGAAATGGGCCGCTGCTCAAATTGGTTTTCATCTTGATGCAGTCAATCCCTTATTAATTACATACTGGCCTAAATTGGGCCTTTCTCCATCGAGTCAGGTGTTCGTGCCCCTGTGTGGTAAAACCAAAGACATGTGCTTTTTAGCTGAAAAAGGCCATGAGGTGGTTGGTTGTGAGCTAAATGAGCAGGCGGTGAGCCAGTTTTTTAGTGACAATCAGTTAGCGGTTAGTCAAGTTGCGAGTGGTGAGCATCAGAGTTTTTCAGCGCCGCAAATCACCCTATATCAAGGAGATATTTTTACCTTGCCCACTGAGGCAACAGCCAGTGTGAATGGGTTTTATGATCGAGCAGCGTTAATCGCTTGGCCTGAATCTATGCGTGTAGATTATGCCAAAAAGTTGGCTGAACTGATCCCTCCTAAAAGTATCGGCTTATTGATTACTTTAGATTACCCGCAAGAAACCATTAAAGGCCCACCTTTCGCGGTATCCGATGATTGGGTGAAGACTCATTTAGCGGCTGACTTTACTATTGAGTTATTGCACAGTGAAGATGTACTGGATGACAATCCAAGGTTTGTCAACAAAGGCGTGCCTTGGTTAACTGAATCGGTATATCGATTGGTGAAAAAAGCTTAGCCAATAAAAAAGGCGACCTTAGGTCGCCTTTTTTGTTTATGCCCTAGGCATAAACAGATTAGAAGTTGTAACGAACACCAACAGTGAATACGTTGTCATCTTCTAGGTCAACTTTGTTGCCAAGCACTTTATGGCTACCTTCGTACATTGCATAGTGACCGTAAATCATAGTTGATTTAGCCACTTTGTAGTCAGCACCAACAGTGATAACTTGTACGTCAACATCAGTGCCTTCTACGTCAGTGATGTTTTTGTAGTACTTACCGAAACCGCCTTCGTCTTTACCGTATTCAGCTTTTAGGTTAACGCCGCCTAGGTTATAAGCGATGTTTACGAAGTAAGAATCACCTTCTTGATCAGTAGTTTGGCTTTCAGTGCTTTGGTATAGACCACCTAGCTTGAAGTTACCTAGTTTAACTTGTGCAACACCACGGTATGCATCGATACCACCAATAGTGTTGTATGCAGCAGCAACGTAGAAGTTTTGTGCTTTGAACTTCTTGTCACCGATAGTTGCGCTTACTGCGTACTGATCTTCAGTAGAGTTCTCGTAGTTATCATCCATTAGGTAGGTAGCGTTAATTGTGACTAGGTCAGCAATTTTTGGTGAGTAGTACCAGATACCGTCACCAGAACGAGTTTGACCACCAACTAAACGGTCGATATCAGCGTTAGTGTTACCAAATAAATCGATGCCACCTTCTGATTGCTTGAACACAGTGTCGTTACGACCAACTAATACAGTACCTGCATTAGTTTTTAGACCTAGGTATGTGTTACGCGCTTTGAAAGTATCACCAGAGTTCGTTGTGTTTTCAACTTGGAACTCCATTTGGTAGATAACATCGATGTTCTTAGATAGGCTTTCGCTACCTTTAACACCAATGTGTGAGAAGTTGTTTTCAAAAACAGTACCGTCTTTACCGTTTTGAGTGGTTGCGCCATTGTCTGAGTTAGTTACAGCTAGATCTAGGCGACCGTAGAAGCTTGGACCTTCAGCTAGCGCGCTGAAAGAAGTCATAGCAATTACTGAAGCCACTGAGGCAGAGATTAGTGTCTTTTTCATGTGTTGTGCTCCCAAGAACCGAGGTTCTTCTCCATTTTTTTAATGGTTATTTAGATAGTTTCCATTTTTTGTTGCAAGCGTCCGTTCTTGTAACAAACATAGGGCCGAATTTTACAGTTTTGTGGGTTAAAGAGTGTGGGCTAGATCAAAGTTCTGCTTTCCCATCACGGTTTTGGTTCATTTTTGTGACAAGTTTGTCCTTATTGAGTGTTATTTGCTCAAGTCTTGTAAAAATCTAGCTTTTTTCTATTCCAAAAGGGGTATAAATCATGAACTTTTTCAATATTGCTCTCGCCTTTATAAGGGATTGCTAAAATTGTAGTCTAATTGCTAAAATTTGCTCATTGATGTTGAATCAGGATTGCTGGTTTTTACCGCAGTTTGTTAGTTGAGGGGCCATTTAGCCACTATATGGACGAGCAATTGACAGAGTAGGGGCAAGACGATTTAAAGCTCATTTGCAAGGTTGTTTGTTGGATTAGCCGTAAGTCATCAGGGCATAAAAAAGCACCCATGTGGGTGCATTTTTGTCGCAGTTGAGCCTCAGGTTTAGCGGCTCATTAACGGCGATTAGAAGTCGAAACGCATACCTAGGGTAAAGATATCGTCACTTAAATCTGTGGTAACACCGCCTAGTTTCATGTCGCCATCGTACTTAGTATAGTGGCCATAGAATAGGGTGTTTTTGCTAACACGGTAGTCAGCACCGATGCTGAACTGCTGTAGGTCTACATCAGTAACAGTTTCCATGCCAGTACCTTCAGTGTTACCCACAAAACGGCTTACATATTTGCCTAGACCTGAGTCATCGCTACCGTACATGGCTTTTAGCTTCACATTGCCCATCACGTAGGCGGCGTTGACGAAATAAGTATCACCTTCTAGGTTGGCGTACTTGTCGTCTTTGTGCTCAGTATTTTGATAGAAACCACCAACAATGACGTTGCCAAGTTTAACCTGAGCGACACCGCGATACGCTTTAACATCATCAATACCGTCATTGTATGCAGCGGCAATATAGTAGTTTTGTGCTTTAAGGGCTTTATCACCTAACGTCGCACTTAGAGCATACATGTTACCGGCGTCAATGCGCTCGTCACCGCTGTAATCAACGTAGTTATCTTCGATAAGATAAGTTGCGTTTAGGGTGACTAGATCAGCAATCTTTGGCGAGTAGTAGCTAATGCCATCAGCGGTACGAGATTGACCGGCAGCGAGTAGATCAATATCTGAGTTGGTGTTACCAAATAGGTCAAATCCACCTTCTGATGCTTTGAATACGGTATCGTTACGACCAACTAGTGCAGTACCAGCAACGGTTTTTAAACCTAGGTAGGTGTTACGTGCTGAGAATGTGTCACCAGAGTTATCAAAGTTAGAAACACCGAACTCCATTTGGTAGATCACTTCTAGATCATCATTGATCTTTTCAGTGCCTTTAACACCTAACCAAGAGAAGTTGTTCTCAATGATAGTGCCATCTTTTTGATTTTGTGTGGCAACACCCAGATCTGAGTTGGTGAATGCAAGATCTGCGCGGCCATAGAAGTTTGGACCATCAGCCAAAGCGGTAAAAGAGGTTGCTGCTAAAGCTGAGATAATTGTTGCGGACAGAACAGTTTTTTTCATTTTCATCTTCCTGTAGCGATAAGCATGCACAACTGCACTATGCAGCGGCACGACATTGCTGGACTAAATCGAATCTGGATATGGCTTGTTATTGCCATATTCCTTATGTGTGAGAGCCTGTGTTTGTCGCCTCGCAGTCTGCATAAAACCGCCAATAATTTTTGTGACGATGATCATAAAAACTACTTATAGTGTGATGGTTTTCATGCTTTTTTACATTATGATTCAATAAGTTGCGGGTATTATTAACATGCTTTTTTGATGCGGTTTATTCTGGCTACTTTTGCTAACCTCTATTAACAAATGTCGATGGCTTGCCGGGGATTGTGAAGATTAGCTGTGGGGTTTAGCGGTTGTTTGCGATAAAATTACTCGATAGCGAAATTTGTTGGAGCGTGTTAGTTGAGTGCACTGAGTGAGTCTTATTTAAATCGTTTTGCCGGTATTGGCCGTCTATATGGTCAGGCAGCTTTGCAACAGTTTTCCCAATCACATGTTGCGGTGGTGGGGATCGGTGGTGTAGGCACCTGGGTTGCTGAAGCCCTAGCAAGAAGCGGTATTGCTGAGATTACATTAATTGATTTAGATGACATTTGTGTGACCAATACCAACCGACAACTTCATGCGCTGAAGGACACCATTGGTGACTCAAAGGTTGCCGTAATGGCTGAGCGCATCAAAGCGATTAATCCTGAATGTATTGTCCATGAGGTTGAGGATTTTATTACTACGACCAATTTGAATGAGTATTTTGTCGGTCGTAAACAGCAAGGAACATTGGATTATGTGGTTGATTGCATTGATGCAGTTAAGCCTAAAGCAGCGTTAATTGCTTGGTGTAAGCGACAAAAGTTGCCTATTGTGACTGTGGGTGGCGCTGGCGGTCAGGTTGATCCTACTCAGGTGCAGGTAGCTGATCTTGCCAAAACCCACCAAGATCCACTACTGGCAAAAGTTCGTAACCTGCTTAGGCGTGAGTACAATTTTTCTAAGAACCTGTCTCGACGTTTTAGCATTGAAGCTGTGTATTCCACGGAGCAACTTGTCTATCCTCAAGCCGATGGCAGTGTATGTCACGCTAAAGCAACGGCAGAGGGCAGTATGCGCATGGACTGTGCTTCGGGTTTTGGCGCAGTCACAGTAGTAACGGGTACCTTTGGCTTTGTTGCTGTGAGTCGGGTATTAACCAAACTTGCTCAGCGAGCGAATAAAGCTTGATAGGTCTTTGTTCATCAGTTCGTTAGCACTGAGTTAATCAATCGCAGCAAAATTGATCGATATCTAAGTTTTCTAGTGAGTGGTCTTGATAGACTCGGGCCACTTTTAGCTATCGGTACTCAGTTATGAGCAAACCACTTTTACAACGATTTTTACGTTACGTCACCTTTAATACCCAGTCTGATGCGAGTGTTTCAACCTGCCCAAGTACAAGCGGACAAACTGAATTTGTCCAAGCTTTGGCGGCAGAGCTTAATGAACTTGGGTTTAGTGATGTCAGTTTAAATGAGCACGCTTACCTAACTGCACGGGTTCCTGCGACTGTTGAGAATGTGCCTGCCATTGGCTTTATTGCCCACTTAGACACAGCCCCTGATTATAGCGGTGAGCACGTTAAGCCCCAGATCGTAGAGAACTATGCTGGAGGCGATATCGCGTTGACTGATGGCGTGAGTTTGTCTGTTAGCCAGTACCCAAGTTTAAATCAGTATCTTGGCCAAACCTTGATTACTACCGATGGTCAAACCTTGCTTGGCGGCGATGACAAAGCCGGCATCGCAGAAATCATTACCGCCTTAAAACACCTTATTGATAATCCGCAATTAGCCCACGGAGAGATATTATTGTGTTTTACACCGGATGAGGAGATAGGTCGCGGTGCAGATCGTTTTGATGTAGACGCCTTTGGCGCCGAGTGGGCGTACACGGTAGATGGTGGCGAACTGGGTGAGCTGGAGTATGAGAATTTTAACGCCGCGACGGCAGTGGTTACCGCGACAGGTAACAATTGCCATCCAGGCACAGCCTATGGGGTGATGATCAATGCGCAAACTATGGCGGCACGTTTTCATGCCACCATGCCAATGGCCGACACACCAGAAGGCAGCCAAGGTTACGACGGCTTTTTCCATTTAATTGGCATGCAAGGCGTAACGGAGTCAGCGCAGCTAACTTATTTGATTCGCGACTTTGATCGCGACCAGTTTGAGCAACGTAAGCAGTGGTTACAATCACGGGTAGAGAAGTATGATGCGCAGTTAACTGTTGGCCAGTTGTCGATAACGATGACTGATAGCTACTACAACATGCGAGAGCAAGTAGAGTGCCATCCGCATATTATTGATATCGCAAAATCTGCTATGCACGCTTGTGGTGTTGAGCCCATTGTCAAACCCATTCGTGGTGGCACCGACGGCAGTCGTCTGTCGTTTATGGGCTTACCTTGTCCGAATATTTTTACCGGTGGTCATAATTTCCATGGCAAACATGAATATATCTGTCTTGAATCAATGGAAAAGGCAGTTGAAGTCATTATTGCCATCAGTTGTTTGACCGCCGAGCAGTGCCAAAAGCCCTAATCGCTGATAGCGCTAGAAGCGAGTTAGCAGTATTGCCACTCGCTTAGGGCAGGGGAATAGTGGGCACCTCAATGGGCTCACTACTGGCTGGAAAGCTAATGATAAAGCAAGCACCACCTAGGATAGCTGCCTTGTCTAATTTGATGCTGCCTTTCAGTAACGTTGCGGCATTAAATGCTGCTGATAACCCTAAGCCAGTACCGCCTTTATTGCGGGTTGTGGTGTAAAAAGGCTCGAAAATGTGGGTGGCAGCCTCATCGGATATACCACACCCGTTATCTTGAATTGATATGTTGATAAGCTCATCGTCGAATTCACTTTCTATATAGATGCGTGGCTGTGTTTGCTGGTTAAACGCATGGGCATAGGCATTGGATAATATGTTGGTGACGATCTGTTTGAGTAATTTCTGGTTGGTGGAGATCACTAACTCAGGGTCGACATTAATATCGATATCAACATGTTGATCCGGGTAGATCAGCTTCATGGAATCACAATGGTCTTGTAATGTCTGTTTTAGGTTTAATTGACGTTTCTCTTCTAAACTTTGCTCGGCGGCGACGGTTTTAAACTTTTGAATTAGGCTACTGGCGCGGGTGATGTTACTAATGATCAACTCGCAGCTTTGTTGGTACTCTTCCAAGATGCTGTTGATCTCTTCCAGTGTGGCATTTTCGCTATGAATTAATTCAATTAGCTCTTTAATGTGGACTAATTGCGTGCTGGCAGCCGTCAAACAGATACCTATAGGCGTGTTGATTTCATGGGCCACACCGGACACTAAGCCTCCTAATGCCGCCATTTTTTCTTGCTCTACTAACACCTCTTGGGCTTTTTTCAGCACCAATAAAGATTGCTCCAGTTCTTGGGTACGCTCTTTAACTTGTCTGGCGAGCTCTTCTTTATAGCTGCGCTCTAACTCTAGTAGGCGCTCACGATCGGCCAGGGCATCCTGGAGTTCCTGTTTGGACTTTTTAATGTCATCAAATGATATTCGCAGTTGCTGTTGCATGGTGTTAATGGCGTGGGCAACCTGAGTAAACTCATCCTCTCGATGGTGTTTATCAGTGAAGGTGAGTGGTTCATAGTCGGTATCAATACGGATGTTTTGGCTGTATAGGCTGAGTTTTAATAGGTGGCGGGTAATTTGAAACCACACTAAAAACAGAATAAATCCGGCGACAATAAAGGTTTTAACGGCATTAGATATTAGGATAACAATCGCGCGGTCCAGTAGCTTTTCATAAACCGCACGTAGGTCGGCTTGTACCAACAGTGTACCTACGGGTATCACGTCGTTACCTGAGTTGTATGTTAACGGAAATGACTGCTCGATGGTGTTTTCTGGCATGGGGGTGCCCGCTTCCCATTCTTGGCCACTGTCATCGTTGATGGCGATAAAAGTAATATCCGGCAGTTGGATCAAGCCATCAATTTGAGTGTTGATTAGGCGTTCATCTATGACCCAAATACTTGCTGCTAACACTTCGAGATTGACTTTCTCAATACTCTCAAACTGTTCGGCAATTCGATTTACGTCGCTGTTGTAATCTTTAAACAGCTGAAAGCCGGTCGTCAAAATGGTGATCAACGAGCTAAACAAAATGATCGACAGGGTGAGCTTTCGCCCTATCGGACTTTTGATTAGTTGGCTATTCAATATATGCATGGTGTATTCAGCTTTTCCCTTTGTTAACTGGAATATACCTAGTCTTGGCCAGGTCACCGATTGATATAGTGTTAAGCATAGACGGCTTATGATTTTCTGCTTACCTATCGCGGCAATTTTAACCCCTAGCGGGGTGATGAATGTGTTTGTATTCCTATGGAGACTGTCAAAAATATTTTGGCACTTATTTTGCATTTATCTGACTCAGTACAGATCTTTGACACTGGGTATTTAACGATGGAAAAAGTGGACATCAAAAAGATAAAACAGATCACCCCTAAACAAGTGGTGTTTAATGCCATGTTATGGCTTGCTCTCGTTAGCGCAACCTTGTTGTTTGCTCCCCGCGCTGTGATGGAAACCCTACAACTTGATGGTGTTGTACAAAGTTATGCGCACTATCTGGGATTGGGACTGATTATTGGCGTGGCGTATTTGTTGACCCAAGTTGCTAGCTATTTTTTGGATGAAGCCATTCAATACTTGAAAGCGAAGCGTAATATCGAAGTGATTGAGAAAAAGGTACGTTTACTTGATCCAACTGAACGTGCGCTATTACGTGAGTTCTTTTTGCAAGGCGAAACTATTTTGACCTTGCCAGAAGCAGAACCTGCGGTAATGAGTTTAGTTGAGACCAATATCCTACAATTTATGGGCAATCAACGTCACTACGCTATTCAGGGTTCAACAGCAGATTTTAAGATTTCAATGCAAGCAAGAAGCTATCTAAACCGCCAAGTGTTGCGTTTGCCGGCCGGCGAGCCGAGCCAAGAAGAGATGCAGTTATTGATAAAGGCGCGACCAACATTTGCCAATAGCATCGTGCCACAACGTAAACATGCGGCATAATTAACAGGCAAAAAAATGGGGGCTTATCGAGCCCCCTGCATTAGAACATTATTATTGTTAAATGCGCGCTTTATGATTGCGGCTTATTGTGGTTTGGATTTGCTAATGAACATCCACATGATGTAAGACATGATCCCTATTGTGGCGAAAATCACAATCATCGACAGTAAACCAATGGCGTTACCAAACATTAAATCTAACCAAAATGCCATAGTGAAATCCTCTTTCGCAGATGTGTCAAAATTTGATATCCCTAAATTACCGCGATTGTTATCAAGTTTTGCTGATCTTGATCAATGATTGCTACGCAAATGGAGATTTTTGTGATTTTTGCCTTGTGAAGCAGCCGATACACTGGCAGGTTGGCGCGATCTAAACGTATTAGTTAATGATATGTCGCTGGAAAAATGCACGTTTGACACTAAAGCTAAGGTAAAAGGCTTGCGATATAAAAATCCAAAGGTATAATTCCGTTCACTTACTTAGCAGCGCATGCAAGTAAGGTCTATATGATTAAAGCCGGTGTGGTGGAATTGGTAGACACGACGGATTCAAAATCCGTTGCTTTCGAGCGTGACGGTTCAAGTCCGTCCACCGGTACCAATCAAAAAATACTCTTGATTAAGAGATGCGTTCAGAGTGAAACTCATCAAGAGATAATAACCTGCCTTTGAGCAGGTTTTTTTATGCCTTAATTTTGTCAACAAGGCTTCCGTTGTGCTAATACCCGCTAGATAGCCGTTGAGCGTTATACAGAGTTATGAGCCGTTAACAGTATGCTCTTTGCAGATCTTGTTTGTCTCATCTTCAGCCAGATCAATATTAAGTAAGCGACAAAAATAGCTATCGGTACGTTTTTGGTTATAAATACATGTCCGACATACGCCAAACGTATCCATGTTATTGGTTTTCAGCAGCGCACTGTTCAATGTGCTTAACGACTTTGATAGCGAAGATTGACTGTCTTTATCTAAACTCTCCAAAGCAGCAGTGAATGGTATTCCTGGTAACTCTTGTTTTATGAGTTTCTTGCCTTTTTGCGTCACCCATAATCTGACCGTACGTTTGTCGTTCTTGTCGGGAATTTTCTCAATAAAGCCTTTTGCTTCCAGCGATTTAATCGTTTGCGACACAGTACCTTTTGTTTGACCAAGGTAATCCACTACTGACATCAAGGTGTTAGAAAACTGGTTGCATGAAACAAGGTAATGAAGCACTTCAACCTGAACCGGTTGAAGACCGCATTTAGTCGCCACTTTTCTCAGGTGGGCTCGGGTAATTTCGCCCAATCTTTCGATGAGTTTGTATGTTTCGTATATATCCATAACAGAATGGTATCGACTAAAAACAATATTGACAAGGAAAATGTTTTGATCAAATATTTGTTTCGATTCGAAACTAAATGGTGATTTTAAATGATTAATTCAAGAAAACTTGTCATTCCTTGTTGGGTGACTGCGACATTCCTAGTTGGATGTGGCTCAGATAGTACAAAACAAACCGAGGTTGAAGTCCCTAACTCCGCTGATACAGTGTTGCCTGGAGAGGCATACGATGTGGGGGCATTTGAAATTAGCAATGCGCAGGTGAAATACGAAGCGGTTTTAGATGCCTATGTTTTTACCATTGAAACTAGCGAAGATGCCGGTTCAGTTGCACCAACTCCTGCAGGTCAAGTTGATGGTGCGCCAGTACTAGGGTACGTATTTGTCACTGATCTGCAGCCCGAAGATATTGGTTATGTTGGTGTTGAAGGGACTGTGGCCCTTGGTATAACAAGCCATCCTGACTTTGATGATACGCCGTTATGGGATGAAGATAATAACAGCGCCTATGATGACGATGGCATCGTGTATCACTCTCATTGGGTGGTACTTGAAGAAAATTCCTTAGCAGGTGAGGGGCTGGCTGTGGTGCAGGCTGGCGTTGATGATGTTTTGACGCCAACTTCCCCTATGGCAATGTATCTCGATTCACCGGGGTTCACCATTGTAGAGAAGGGGCGTGAAATCAGTGTGGTTGTGCCTGCCAATGCCGTCAAACGCAAGGCCAGTTTTATCTCAAGCGCCGTTACCGCATACCTTGAGGTGGCGATCATCGATCAAGCGCCGTTACTCAAAGTTGAACGTTTTTACAGTGAGCTAGACGCTCAGCTTGTGGTACAAAATAGCACCTTAGTACCGCCATCAAATTGGCCAAGTTTATCCACTGAAATGACAGCTGAGTCATTTCAACTTATGAATACTAGCGTTGATTATGTTGAAGAAATTGATTCCTTAGTGTTTTCAATGCAAACACTGGCACCTGCGGCCACCAGTACCGCTAAAGCAATTGGTGAAGTTAATGGTGCGCCAGTACTCGGTTATGTTTTCCCGACAAGTCTGGCACCGAGTGCAGTCGGGTTTAAAAACATTGATGACGGCATTCTAGCGCTTGCCGTGACTACCCATCCAGATTTTGATGACACCCCGCTATGGGATGAAAATGCTAATGGCGATTTCTTGGATGACGGCATGGTATACCACACTCACTGGGTTGCTTTAGTGCCTGATGCAGCATCAAAAGCCGGTCTATCCGTACCTTATATGTTGGATAAGGCCAACTTACCGCCAACCGCACCGATGCCAATGTACCTTGACTCGCCCAATTTCCATGCGTATGCAGCGGACAATACGCTGAGAGTCATTGTACCTACACAACGGGTAAACAATATCACTGCGTTTAACTTTGATGGTGTCACCGCTACGATGAATGTCGATGCCACAGGTGAAGGGCCGGTACTGAGAGTCAATGGTGTCATTGATGTACAGTCTGGCGATCTGAGTCTGCCATACACAGTGACTGATAAATTACTTGTCGACTTTTAATCATTGGTGTCAGTAACAGGAGAGCAAGATATGTCAGGGTTTAACGAAGTTATGCCGAGTTTAATCACCGCAACACCAGCGCAAGGTCGCGAGCTTGCAATTGTGATTGCACGAAAAACCATTGCAACGATGCAGCCTGATAGTGATGTCAGGCAACGCCTGAGACCCGCATATGCGGAGAATGTGGAAATACTCATTCATGCCGGACAAGTGGTTGCTACAGAATTTCAAACCATCGCACTGGCCAATAACTTTTGGAAATAACGAGGAGTGACACCATGCAAATTCATGTATACGACACCCATGTGAAAACAGCAGAGGGAAAGTACCTCCACTTTGATGTACTCGTGGATGACAAAAATGTATCCGATGTGGGCCACTTTGTTGAGCGCTATTTGCAAACCAAAGGGATCGTGGCGGCCAGCGTGGCTTCAGCTTCCTGTCAGTTTTGTCATAGCGAAGCGGCCAACTCGGAAGTTCAACAGTCTATTCAAACTCATGGTCATTATATTTTGCCCATAAGCGGATGCTAAAGAGGGAAGAATAATGAACATTTTAACCAAATCAAGGTTAGTCGCGGCGTATGCGCTAAGCGTATCGCTAATTCTTAACTTGGCTGTCGCACATGACGGCACATTGGGGGGAGCCAATGCTGGCGATTGTGCCGTCACCGATGACAATGGTCAGCAGCAGGTTGTTAGCGCTGACAATCAAGCAGAATTAAAGCGCTTCTTTGTTGGCCCTAATGGTTGTGAGGTGACAGGCTTTGCCATTACACCGGACTACACGACGGTATTTGCTAACATTCAACATCCTAAAAACTGGCCTTATTCTGCACTAGCGACAGAGCAGACTCCTGAGGGGATGTCAGTGCGCCCTCGTGCAGCGACGGTGGTGATTCGTAAAGATGATGGTGCCGAAGTCGGAGTTTAACTTACTGTTGTAAGCATGTATTAACAATCCCCTTGCTCTGTTGAGCAAGGGGATTTTTTATAACCATTAATCATGCTGTTGTATGGCAGTGCTTTACCCTTAACTTTGCAATATTTTTAACGGTAAGCCCAACATGTCGTCACCGGTGCCGGCAAAGTACCAGATGATCCCCACAAGTGCGCCAACTGTCAGTAGATACCATACAGCAGAAAATAGCTGGCCATAGCGATCCAGTGGTAACAGGTGGCTTTGGTGGCGAGTCTTCCATTCGAACATGATCTCTAAGCTACCGATAAGTAATAGGAAGCCCAGCAGCGCAAGACCAAGAGTGTAGCTAATGAACACCCCAATTGCGGCACCCGCTATACAAGCGACGAGTCCGAGCATGCTGTTCATCGAAAAGCTAATGCTCTTTAAGATATGGCCACCGTCTAATGGCAAAATAGGTAGCAGGTTAAACAGGTTGAGCAGTGCGTTAAACGTCGCTAATCCTGCGAAAAAGATATTGCCAGTGAACCAATAGGCAAATAGGGCGGCGATTGACATGAACAAGCCAAATGTTGGCCCCATGATGGAAATAACCACATCTTGCCAACGTGTATTAATTTTCTCATCGCTGAGCGCTAGGCCGCCCATAAATGGAATAAGATAAATGCCTTTGGTTTTCATGCCGAAGTACTTCATGGCTCGAATATGGCCATACTCGTGAAAAACCAGACAAGCGATCAACGCCAATGCAAATTGAAAAGAAAACAACCATGAATACGCTGCAACGCTGGCTCCAGCTAACACGACTTTAATGACTTTCGCACTTTTGAATAGTTTAAGCCCTAATGAGGCTAAACCAATGAGGCTAAATTGACGCTTAGCTTCAACTGGTTTTACCGGGATTTGGCGTTCAATGTCCTTAGTGTCACGTTGACCTTGAGTCAGCAGATTATCGTTTTGCAGCAATTGATATTTCAGTAAGAAGGGTTGCCATTGCAAATCTATCTCTAAACGTATGGTGATGGATTGAGGCTGCATAGCGGGGATTGGTGAGTCCGCGAGCTGGTTTGCTGCTTGCTCGTGATCCACTTGGGGTTGGACGCTGAGAGTAAACTCATGCATGCGCTGTCCTTGATAGTCGGCAGAAGCGGGGATAACTGAGACTAAATCATCTCCCCAAAAAAGTTGTTGCCAACCAGCCATCGAGCCCTCTAGACGCAACGGCTTACCTAAACAGTTGATATGTAATAATTCCACTAAAAATTCTCAAATTGACCACAGGGATATAGGGGCAGATTATGCCGATTGGTATTATGCCCGTTATGTGCAGATAAAGAAAAGGGCAGCGATATTGCTGCCCCAAGCTCTTGCTGAAAACGCGCAGTGTTTAGCGTGAACTATAATCAAACTTAATCTCTTGCCCTTCATTAAATGCGATGCAGGGACCATGTTCGCGCTGAGTTTTCACAAATGCTTGGCCAATATGTAATTCAACGTTGGCAAAGATGTGCTTTTTGGCTTCGATGCGGTAGTTTTGATAGTAGGCTTTAACTTCCTTTTCAAGCTCATTGAACTCAGCTTCTTCGCGGGCGCGCTCTTCGGTAATGCGACGCTTTTGATCTAGCATGGCTTTGACTTGTTCTACCATCATCTCATCGTTTTGCCATTCAGCTTTTGGCGGCAGCTTTTTCAATTGCGCTTCTATATTGAGCTTGGCGACAACCATGGATTTGACACTTTCATCGAGCTGTTTGAGTTGTTGTTTCAAGCCACTTTGCTTCATGGCACAAAATATCTCAGTTTTAGTGCCCGCTGTTGCGCCAATAATCACCGCGCTCACGCCTTTATCTGTGTTGGCTACGCCGCCAACAAGATCGCCGCGACGACCATTGGCATCACTGACAATGAGTTTCTCTTGGGTAGTTGTGTTGCTATGCAAGAGCTGCTTAGTGACGACAATGTCTCGCACAGCAGTTAGGTTAGAATACTGCACAAACTGCGCCGCTATCTGACCTTTCGCTTCTAGTGTAGTTGAGAGAGTGTTATCTTTTTGCTGACGACCGATTACCCCTTTACTGACAGTAATATCGCCAGCTGCGTGAAGCTTCGCTGAGTCGACAAATCCCATCACGGTAATATCGCCAGTGCTTTTGACCACCATGCCCTCATGGACATCGCCAGTGATCATGATGCTGCCCTTAAAATCGACGTTGCCATAACCGACATCTACATCTTTAATCTGCAATACGTCATCAACCTGCATGCCGGTTTTGGTTTCTACAGGCTGACCTGCAACCGTTGCGATTAATACATTCTCATCAGATTCTAATAGTGCGCAGCCATCGCCAGCGCTCATCTTTAAATCTTTACCTGCCGTCGGTTGTAGCGTTGTCCCATGGACATCATAACCAGGCGTTCCTGGGGTCGCAGGGGTTTTAACCATCAGCACATCATTGGGCTTGACCATAATGATGTCACCTAGGTTACGCATATCGACCGTACCATCTTCTCGTTGCTGAGGCTGAAGTAGACGTTCACGTGCAAGTGAGACTTTGCGGGTTAATTCGGCATTGGTGCCATTGATAGCGGGTTTGCCATTGGCAATGGTTTCAGTGCAGCTTTGGCCTGGTTCCAAATTTGGAATTTGCCCAAGCAGCGCTTGAATTTTAAGTTTGCTAAGCCCCATTGAGATGTTAGCGGCTTTCAATGCTTTAAGCACCGCTGGCAAGGTCACTTGCTCACCACCCCATGCGGCTGAAACGGTCATTTGAGCATGCATTTTATCATCATCGACGTTGAGGGTAATTTCACCGTCGCGGCGTTCGGCAATTTCAAAAAACAGTTCAAACTGGCCATCATCTTGGCCAACGAGTTGGTTCACTTTGATGACCGCTTGATCGATAACATTTTTGCGTGGAAAAAATTGCTCAAAACCGGGTAGCTGCAATAGTTCCTCTATTGCGGTGACTGTTAACGGGCCATGGGAATTTGGGGTAACTTTAAATTCCACTAGGCTGCTGTCAGCACTTAATTCAATTAACTCTGGATCCAGCATAGTCGCTTCCGAAAAAGGTAAATTATCGTTATTAGTTATTATTTTGTCAGTTCGAGTATAACAGCATAAACTTTGACCTATGAAGTGATTTTTGACGCCAATTTGTAAGCAACTTCAAGCTTTGCATTGCTATTGGCATATAATAATAAGGCGGACACTCGGTCCGCTTTATTGGTTAGTTATTTTATTGTGTAGCAAAAGGTTAGCTGCAACTAGCCACTGTTTTTATTTGCATAGACTTTGTATTTGTTATTTTCTGCAGTCACATTCACCTGGCCGAAATGACTGGCAATGGCGTCGCTGTAGGGTAAATGGCGGTTGGCGACAAGATGTAGCTCTCCGCCCGTACGCAGTTGTTGCTTGCTATCACTGACAAACTGAGTCGCAATATTGGTGGTGCTAACAAGCCCGTCGTGAAAAGGTGGATTTGAAATAATGGCGTCAAATTTACCTTGGCATTGGCTTAATCCATCTGAAGCATAGACCTTGGCGCTAAGACCGTTTTCGGCCAACGTGATTTGGCACGACGCTAACGCCATGGCATTGATATCAACGCACTCTAAGCTTAACTGCGGTTGTGCTTTAAGTAGTGCTGCTGCAAGCACGCCAGCGCCGCAGCCGAAATCTAACACTCTGCCATTGAGTGTCGGCAGGTTAGCGAGTAATAATGCTGTGCCCGCATCTAAGCGTTTCTCGCTAAATACGCCAACTAAGTTGCAAATCGTTAGCGGCCCTTGTGGCGTGTCCAATTGATATCGCGTTAGCCAGTCTTGTAGGTCTATCTCAGGCGCTGCTGCAATCAGCTCTGCAGTAAATAAAATACAATGTCGTGCATTATCTTGTTTAAATGCCGGCGAAAAATAGCTCGGTAACTGCTTGGGGATAGAGCGCACGCCGCCTTTGTTTTCACCAACAATAAGCAGTTGACCACCCGCTTTTAAGTGACGCGCTGCTAAGTTAACTAAGTAACCTGTTAACGGTTTTGCTTTTGGGTAGTAAATGATCACCGTATCAAATAGCTGTTGTTGTGCTAATTGATGGCCAAAGTGACATGTTAGTTGAGCACAACGATGGGGCTCTAGTTGCAGATAGTGGTGATAGTCTAATGCCAAAGTGGTGACTTGGCTCGCCTCACTAAGTATTGATTTTGCAAAAGTATCGGACTCATGATTGAGAATAAGTACCGTTTGCCCTTCAAGCAAATGGCTATTTTTTTCCAGTAATAAAGAGGGATTAGAAAGCACGGAAGATCACTATTGAGTCAGAATTTAGGGCGATTATAGCGTAAATCGAATACTTGGCTGAAGCATTTTTCTGCTACAGATAACAGCCATCAAGCAATGATGGCTGTGTGGGCTAAAACGGTTTTTTATGGTGAAAGACGCTTGAATTCGCCTTGTCTTGCATCTGTTGTCACTCACCTTGCAGTAGCTAGCTTTAGTTAGAAGACTGTGTCGTTGCAGCCTGTTCGTCAGCGTTTGCCGAGCTGTTTTTAGGCGCTTTTTGTGGCGCTTTTTGTTGCATAGCACTCGCCTGCTGAGCCGTTTGTTCAAGTTGGTTGCTTCCTGCTTTTGGCTGCTTTGCTGCGGATGCTAGCCCATGCTCTGCAGCGCCATCGGCTGGCAAGGGCGTGGGTGTTTGCTCTTGTGGCTGCTTAATTTGATCATTCAATGCTTCGGTATCAGGTTGACTTGGTGAGTCTTGCTCTGATGGGCTCTTATTTTCTGACTCTGCTGCTGAGTCGTCACTCATTGGCGCCTCATTTGTTGAGTCAGAGCTTGCAGAGTCAGTCGTTAAGCTTTCATCTTGGTGGATGGCTCGAATGATTTGGTCGGCGGCTGACACTTCTGCTTTGGGTTTCGCATCGGCTTTTTTACCAGGTTTAGGTAAAAGGCTGATAATTTTGTTGGCGATGTCGGTATTGTCTTGGTAACCAGAAAACAGCTTAGCTGCAGGGCCATTGGCAAATACTTGTACATCAACGCCAGTATGCCCGCCAGTCGTCCAGCCAGTATTAGTTCGAATATCGATGAGCTGCTTGATTGCGGTTTCTAGCACCGCTTCTCCTTGCATACGCGCGCGGTCAAGTTGCTGCATCTCTTGCTGATTAATGTCAAATCCCAGCTGTGCGGTTAGTTCTGTCTGCCACTGATTTGAGGCTAAGCTATTGGCTGCAATATCCTGAGGCGATGCAGTGATATTTTTAAGGTATTTGGGGTGCCATTCATAACTATCGTTGGCGGCAATCGTCATCCCGCCCGTGCTATGGTCGGCTGTCACCACCATCAAGGTATCAGAATGTTGGCGGACATATTGCTCGACAACTTCGATGGCGTTGGCAAACTCATGCATCTCCATCATTGCAGTGGCAATGTCATTGTTGTGGCCAGCCCAGTCGATCAGGCTGCCTTCGACTAACAGCACAAATCCTTGAGGATGCTGTGATAACTGTTGCAGGGCAACTTGAGTTAACTTGCTGAGGTGATTGCTGTCTGGTTCATTAATTGCCCATGGCAGTTGTACGTCTGCAAATAGCCCTAACACTTTACCGGGTTGAATCGTTTCTAATTGGTCAAATTCGGTCAAGTATTGGTAACCGCGTTGCTGAAACTGTTCAACCAGAGATGCTGGAAAGTAGCGTTGACCACCGCCTAAAATGACATCGGCATCGGTGGTTAAATAGTCTTGAGCGATCGCTTCATAATTACGGCGACTTTCGTTGTGTACCAAAAATGCAGCGGGTGTGGCGTGGTTAACTTGAGAGGTCACCGCCACGCCAATTGCCATTCCCGCTTTTTTGGCTTGCTGCATTAATGTCGGGATAGGCTGTTTTTCTAAATCAACGGATATCGCGCCATTATAAGTTTTAACACCGGTAGCCAGCGCGGTGGCCGCTGCTGCCGAATCGGTAACATAGCCACTTTCTCTTGCTGGATAAGTGCTTGCATTGCCTACCAATAAACGATCAAAAACCGTTTGCTCAATCTCTTGCGTATCAGGATTGTCCCGATAGTAGCGATAAGCACTGGTGTAAGCTGGCCCCATTCCGTCGCCGACCATGATAATAATATTTTTCGGTACAGCTGGGGTTTTGCTTGTTGGCTCATTGGCAAAACTGCTGCTGGTAAAGCAACAAAGCAAAACGGTCATTAATGTGGTTGGCAGCTTAGCAAGCATTAAAAAGCTCCTGTTTATTATTGTTTGATTCGCGTTTCAATCGCATCCATCAGCATGCCAGTAATATCGACATCATAGGCCGCTTCAATCTCTTTAATACATGTTGGGCTGGTGACATTAATTTCGGTGAGTTTGTCACCGATAACATCTAAGCCGACAAATATTAATCCGCGTTTTTTCAATTCAGGTCCAATAGCGCGAGCGATTGCCCAGTCTGAATCTGATAATGGTTGCGCAACGCCTCTGCCGCCGGCCGCTAAATTACCGCGGGTTTCACCTTTTTGAGGGATTCTAGCTAAGGAGTAGGGGACAGGCTCGCCATCGACCACTAATATGCGTTTATCACCGGCTGTGATATCAGGGATAAAGGCTTGTGCCATGGCATATTGTTGGCCGTGCTGGGTCAATGTTTCGATTATCACCCCTAAGTTAGGGTCTTTAGCTTTAACACGGAAAATAGAGCTACCGCCCATGCCATCTAAAGGCTTAAGAATGATATCTCCTTTGGCTTGGTAAAAATCGCGGATGCGTTTTTCATCGCGTGTCACGATAGTTTCTGGAGTGAACTCAGCAAACCACGCGGTAAACAGTTTCTCGTTAGCGTCGCGTAGGCTCTGTGGTTTGTTGACGATTAAGGTACCGGCTTCTTCTGCGCGTTCTAACATGTAGGTTGCGTAGACAAACTCAGTGTCAAATGGCGGGTCCTTACGCATTAAAATGACATCGAGGTCACTCAATGGCGTATCAACGCTTTCCCCAAGCTGGTACCAGTTGTCAGCGTTATCGATGACGCTGAGCGGACGCATGGTTGCCTTTGCTTGGCCATTGACCATGGCTAGGTCGCCCATCTCCATGTAAAATAGTTGATAACCGCGTGACTGTGCTGCTAGCAACATAGCGAAACTTGAATCTTTTTTGATATTGATGTCACTGATGGGGTCCATCACGATGCCAAGTTTGATCATAATCTAATCCTTTTCCAATCGCCTTGGATCACCCAAGGTCGCCAAATTTGAGTTGCAAGGCACTGATCGTAGTAAGTGCTGCTGTTTCGGTTCGCAATACACGAGGGCCGAGTTGAATTTCTGTAAATTGGTGTTGCTCTGTCATGGTGATTTCATCGGCAGATAATCCACCTTCTGGACCGATCAATAAGCGCGCTTTACCATTGGGTAAACTCAGTCCGTTGACGCCATAACTGGCTCTAGGGTGAAGGTTGAGTTTCACTGCGTCGGTCGGTTCTTCACACCATTGCTGAAGTTGCATGGCCGGTCTAACAGTCGGTATCACGCTGCGGCCCGATTGCTCACAAGCACTGATGACAATCTTTTGCCATTGCTGAATCTTTTTTTCTAAACGTTCGCCAGATAGCTTTACGCCACAACGTTCTGAAAATAAAGGAGTTATAGTGTTAACTCCAAGCTCAACTGATTTTTGAATGGTAAAATCCATTCTATCGCCTCGGGAGATCACTTGGCCTAAATGTAAGTTCAGCGGTGATTCACTGTCGTTGGCGGTTGCAGATAAGACCTGGACTTCAACATTTTTCTTACTGGCACTGATGATATCGCAAAGGTAATCATGACCATCACCGTTAAATAATCGCAGTTGCTCACCGGGTGACATTCTTAGCACGCGGCCAACATGGCCTGCCGCTTCAGCGTCTAACATCAGCGATGTACCTATGCTAATGGTACTTTGTTGATAAATTCTAGGCACTCTCATGGTGTTAATCCGCTATTTGATTATTCAATGTTGCCGTGCGACATTGCTGCTGCACAAATGGGTTGTGGTTGCCCTGTTTGGCGGCAATCTTGTTGTCGCGCTGACACTCAATAGTATCAACAGGATAGCTCTTGTCCCAAGCTTTAAACAGTTTTAATTGGCTATTTGATATGGCAAGACCATAGGTTTGCTGCATATACAAATAGGTGCGGGCGATTTGGCCGCGACTGGCAGCAGGAGGTTGCACTTTGCGGCCTTTAAAATCTACCGTCATCTGACACGCGCCATATTGTTCAGGCTTGGCGTTCCATTGGCTAAAGCGATAGTTACTGCGGTCGCCATTTACCTCGCCGATGGCTGGAACCAGGTTATGTAAATCTGCTTCCATTTTTTTGAACTGACTATCGGTCTTAGCGCAATGCTTCCGCCCACCTTGCTGCCAACATTGACGTTGATGACCGAGTTCCCATGCTGGGACGACATGCTCCCACTCAATACGCTGTGCGCGCTTTTGTTGTTTGCGTACTTGATAGCCACAGCTGGCTAAATCAGGTATCCACTTTTTACCTTGGATATCAATGTAGCATCCACAGTAAAAACTTTGGTGAGGTAAGCTGTCAGCATAGATCGACTTCGCGATCCGCTTGGCTTGATTAAAGCTTGTTGGATGGTGAGCATCACTTGCCCATGAAAGGCTGCCCACAAATAGCCCAAGGCCAGCGATTATGGCCCATACCGCAGATTTCAAACTGATATTCCTACAGACAAAAATTCAATAAGTACTGGTCGATTGCCAGCTTTGGCAGGGATTCTACGTGATAGCCGATGTTGCTGGCAATAGCTTACGTGCAGGCGCTTTGCAAAGCAGGACTTATCGGTGCGTCTAGTGCAAATGCTTTGCTCTGATGACGGTTGATAGGTGAGTTTTCTCGGCTTTATAAGATACTAAAGCCGGTTATGCTGTGGCGGTGTGGGCATAGCTTTTAGCTGTGTTTTACATCGGCGGCATTGGTATTGTGTTTGGCCACGCACTATTTTGTTATGGCGTCTTACGCTTAACAGTACTGGGCCGCACAGGCACTGGTAGGGATATTGTTTACCCACCACGGAGTCGATATTAAGTTGATGGGTGGTACTCGGCGTTAGCCCAAATATATTGATCATCAGACTTTGCCACTCTTTTCCGTGGGGTTTGACGCGACCATAGAGGCGATAAGCGATGAGGTGACAAACTTCATGGGCAACGACATGGTTGAGGAACTCTTGTAGATTCTCTTTTAACAATATCGGATTAAAGCGCAGTTTGTTTTCTTGTAGATGGGCTGTGCCTGCACTCTTGCCTCTGAGAGTAAACATCACCTTTGGTCTTGGTAGTGAGCGACCCAGTGCAGTTTCTGCAATTTGGTAGCATGAGGCTACCTGGGCGAGAACTTGCTGCTGCGGCGCGGATAGCTGTTGGCTATCCGCTTGTGGTTGGGCTTGAGTCGCCTGTGTCATTGGCTTAAATATGTTGAGCAAATCGTCAATTAACCGCTAAACGTCTGGGTGTGGTGATTATAAGGTGGTTGCTGCAGCTTCTACCATGGCTTTTACCTGATTGACGATATTCATCTCAGTTTCTGCCTCATAAGCGCTCACTCTCGGTGTGTGGATGTGCCCCACCGGAATTTGGCTATTGAATTGCTGTTGTAATAGCACTGCGCGGTAGGATATTTCGTTAGAAAGGTATCCGCCACCAGAGCCTTCAACTGAGGTTTCGTTGTTTAACTCTACTAGTGAGTTAGGCTGAATCTCACCGCGGGCGAGCGTGGTGACTTTATGATTATCAATGACTTGCCATGGCCCTTTAGCCGACTGCATTGCAGCAACAGGTAAAGAAAACTCCACAAATTCAGGCCCGTTGAGGGTGCCACCATTAAAGCTAGGTGGATGGGGCTGGTTTTTCGTCGCGCCAGTGTAATGATTGAGATTGTCGGGAGCATCGGCACTGCGGTTACGCCCAGGAAAACGCTCTAGGTCGAAATCATCTCGTCCCATACTCACAGTCACAATCATATCCACGCTATTGTCGCGATAGACCGGCGTTAACAGTGATTCAATCATGCCTTGGTCAAAGTCGGCAAAGCGCACAGGGATCATCACAGTTTCAATTTGTGCTTTACGGCCGTTAACAGTAAAAGTGTGGCCATCGAGCGCTAGTGCCGTTAAGCCTGAAGGATTGCTTTGGTCTATGTTGCGGTCGAGGAAAAATGGATCAAATCCAGTGAGTAAAATTTTAATCTCGCTGTCGTCAGCAAAATGGATATTGCTAAACCCACGGGAGGCTTTTTCGACGGCATTGACGGCAACTTGGGTTTGCCAGTCAGCCATACTGAATTGTGGGCTTTGTTGCTTCAGTTGCTGGCGCATCATTAAGCGCCCCCAATAAAGCGGTCGATCATCCTGTCCGCCGGATTGCACATCCCTTACCGCTTGCTGCCATAAACGCTCACCTTGGCGAGCGACCATTTTAGTGAGTTTAAGCTCATCGGTCTGTTGCTGATATTGTTCAGTCAATGATGCAACCAATGCTTCGTAGCGGTTAACCACCTGAGGCATTTTGGCGACAGCGGTGTCTATTCGACGTTCTTCCACATCGAGGGTATTGGGCGTCGCCATTGCAGACATGGCAATGCCTTGTGCCATGATAGCGGTAATAGTCAGCGGCAATTTGGCCATTTTAGCCATAACATGATCCCTTGTAATGAGCAGGATGGTTCATGAATATTGCCTTTTTTCTGACAGATTTGCACCCCATTTTATCAGTTTGTCTTAAAAGGGCTTTGCTACAATAGTCAGGTCTTATCGGTACGGTTTTAAGCTGAAAATAGGAGAGTTTTTAGGTGAAGGTAGCAGCTTGGTTATCAGGATTATTAGTGGCGTTTTCTGCTGTATTTGGCTTAGGAGCTGCAGAGCTTAATTATAGCAGCGAGCTTGAAAAGGTATTTACTGATCGCCAAGCGAGCGGTGTCGTGGTGTTGTTTGATGAGCAGCAATCAGCTTGGCTAACAAATGATCTACAACGGGCGTTAAAGCCCTATATCCCAGCATCAACCTTTAAAGTGCCTCATAGTTTGCTGCTATTGGAAAATGAGGTGGTCAAAGACCATCACAGCCAGTTTGCTTGGGATGGGGTTAAACATGGGTATAGCAGCTGGAATCAAGATCATAGTTTTGCTTCTGCGCTGCGCTATTCCGTGGTGCCAATTTATCAGCAATTAGCGAGAGAATTAGGCCCAGAGCGTATGGCTGCCGGCGTTAACCTGTTGAATTACGGCAATCGTGACATTTCTGGCGAAATTGACAGCTTTTGGTTGCAAGGTGAGCTGGCTATTACTGCTGTGGAGCAAATAGACTTTCTGCGCGCGCTATATCATCAAACATTACCACTAAGCCTGCGTAGCCAAGCGATTGTAAAACAGATGATGCTGCTACCAGGTGAAGGCAATGGCACTTGGTTTGGTAAAACGGGTTACGCCACTAGGCCGCAGCAAAAGGTTGGTTGGTTTGTCGGTTGGTATCAGCTGCCAAACCGGGTGATCTTTTTTGCTTTGAATATGGATGTTGATGACCCGCATCTATTACCGCTGCGGCAAAAGTTAGTTAAACAAGCGCTGCAACAGCGAATATCAGCGTTGTAAATACACAGGTTACATCATCAGTGATTGTAATGATTCTTGACTGCTAAAGCGTTTAGTAAAGAAGTCGAGAAATACACTGATGTTAGTTGCTAGTTGGCGCCGGCTGGAATATACCCCATAGACTTTAAATGCTTCAATCGGCCACTCCTGCAGTAAGGGGACTAATGCGCCACTAGCTAACTCATTCTTGCAAACTGAGTGGGATAGCATGGCAATGCCAAAATCGTCTAACACGAGTTGTTTAACCATCACTGCACTATTCACCCGCACCTTACGCTTAAAGCTGGCCATGGTTTTATGGGAGCCTTTACCCACTGGCCAAATAGGTGCAGAGCGCGAGGTGCCAAGTAAAATACCGCTGTGCTCTGCAAGATCTTGTGGTGTGGCAGGCGTGCCATGGGTTTTCAAGTAACTTGGGCTAGCGACTAATATGGGCTGGCGTTCAAATAGCAGACGGGCAACCAGATCCGAAGATTGCAAAGGACCGTATTTAATTGCGATGTCATAACCTTCTCCCACAAGGCCAACATCGCTGTCGGTAAACTGCACATCTAATTCGACTTTAGGGTAGAGACGCATAAAGCTGCTGCAGAGGTTCGCAATAAGCTCCTGGCTAAATGACACCGGAATGGCAATACGCAATGAGCCTGATACGTCATTGTGGGTATTTTCAATGGTGGCTTTGGCGGCTTCTATTTCATCACTAATACTGTTGCAATGCTGATAAAACAATGCGCCCACTTGAGTGAGACTCAGGTTGCGAGTATCACGCTGTAATAGGCGTACGCCAAGCTGCTCTTCTAGCTGAGCAACTTTACGACTTATTGTTGATTTTGGCATGCCAGTTTCGCGGGCGGCTTGAGAGAAACCTTTAGCTCTTACCACTGCTGCAAATAGCATCATACCGTTTAAATCAGGCATCTTTACTGTACTGTCTCAAAAATGGAACAAAGCGTCTACAGCAGTTTAATAGCATTTGACCGCAATACAAAGTTATATTTATTGGCTAAAAATTTTAGAGGCTAAGCAGAGGATCAATTTAATGACCAGCACAAATCAGCCCGCTGACACGACTCAGGCTCAAACTGCCGATCCGCTTTTCTTACAAGCTGAACATCTGGCACAGGATTTTTCTCTGTTTCCTGAACACAGTAAACAGAGTCTTTCAGAAGAAATTAAAGGTCTTCTTAGTGACGATGCTATTCAAGCGAATCTAAAAGAGCTTGAGCAGTTAGATGTCGACGGATACGTTGCCAAAGTTATCCAACCTACCCAAGATAAAAATCGCGCTGGCGCTAAACGCGTTATCGCAGACCTCAAAGGCAAGCTTATTGCCGAAAACCACATGGGGCCGTTTTATAGTGCCGAGATTGAACTGAATTTTGGATCTCGCACCCGCCGCATTGGTTTTGTTGCTCAAGAGCGTTCAACCAATAATGGTGCGTGGATGCCTGAGCATCATTTAGCAGCTTGTACCGCGATTCGTCATTTTGCCGAATTGTCTATGCCAATTGTTTACCTTATCGATACTCCAGGTGCGGACGCTGGCGAACTTGCTAATAGCCAAAACCAAGCACACTCGATTTCGAAAGCGATTGCAGAAAGTGCTAACGTTGATGTGCCAACTGTGGGTATCGTCATCGGTGCTGGTTATTCTGGTGGTGCGATTCCATTAGCTGCGGCGAACATTTTGTTATCGCTACGCGATGGTATTTTCAACACCATTCAACCGCAAGGTCTGCAAAGCATTGCTCGCAAGTACAATCTATCTTGGCAAGAGTGTGCGAAGTCGGTTGGGGTTTCGCCTGAAGAGCTATATACCTCTGGCTGTATCGACGGTATTATCGATTTCTCGCCGTCAGACAGGGATGAGCGCCAGCATAACTTACGCCGCGCTATCATCAGCAGTATTGAAGCGGTAGAGCAAGCTGCTGTGCAGTTTGTGCGTGAGTCTAAAGATTTGCGTGAGCACTATGACCGCAGTCTTAATCGCTTTTTAGAGCCGTCTAAAAACCTAGCAGCGCTTGAGCATCACGCCGAGCTATCGGTTGCCAATAACCCAACAATGCACTTGAACCTGTTTGGTAGCTCATATCGCTATTTGCGTTACCTAACATTACGAAGCCGCATTCATTCTATCTCGCAAGATCAGTATGGTCGTTTGTCGAAAGTCAGTGTGCCAGAGGGGGACTTGCTTGCGCGTATCCAACAAGAGCAAGACAAGGTATTCCAGTCTTGGTTATCGACGCCTGATAAGTTGGTTTACGATGAGGAACTGAACAAGCTTTGGGGTAACTTTACCTCTAAGCGTGATGATATCTCTACCGAACGTAATATGCTGACTCGTTTGATTTTGGGTGAGCCAAAAGAGAACTATAAGAAAGCACGCAAGGCGTTACTGTTTAACATCGGTTGGTCGTTGTATCACCGCTGGAAAGGCAATGCAGAGAATAACTTTAAAGGTTTGATTCAATATCTTGAAACCTTGCCAGCAGAAGTGACTCAAGCAGATTGGCCTGAGCTAAACAAGCTGACAGTGTTAGATGTGATTGTTCACGATGAACTACGTGAAGACTTTATCTGGCAATGTTACAACATTCTGATTTTCAACGCCCTGTATGACAATGTTGTAGGTAATCTAGCATCGATTGCAAAAGAAGCCATGATGTCAAAGAGCTTGTCTCGTGCATCAGTTGATAACCTGTTACATGACTCGATTGACCGTGCGATTTCTAAGCAAGATACTGCAAACGATAAGAGTAAGTTCTACAAGTGGCTGAAGTATTTCATGGATCAGTCAAACCGTGCAGAACTACTGACCAAAACAGAGCAGTGGAAGAGTGTCGGTTTCCCACAGTTGAATGATAGTTTGTTCGTAATTCTTACTTACTTCTTTGAGCGTCTACTTCCTGAGTACTTCGCGAGTGAAGAAGAGAAAGGCGAGTATACTGGAGCCATTAACCCTGTGCGTATTGGTCGTCGTAAAGACTTCTGGAACCGCCTGACAATGGGTTACCAAGATCTGCTTATTCAGAAAGTGCTGCGTGATGAAAAGCGCGCTGGCAAAATGGGCTGGGAAAATGTTATCGCCAAATTCTTCACTGAATTTGACGAAATCAATGGCGACAAGATGTCAGCTAACTTGCTTAATTTCCCAGGTTTCCGTTTATCAATAGAAGATGCATTAGACAAAGGCATTCGCCCTTGTGGTCTTATTACTGGTACCGCAGACTTTGACCACAATGGTCAGAAAATTAAGGTGGGTGTTGCTGTTTCAAATACCGCGTTCCAAGCCGGTGCATTTGACATGGCCAGTGCCGAGAAATTCAGTGCGCTATTAATTGAGTGTGCTAAGCGTAAGCTACCGGTGATCTGTTTTATCAGCTCCGGTGGTATGCAGACTAAAGAAGGTGCGGCTGCACTGTTCTCTATGGCTGTGGTAAATGACCGTATTACACGCTTTATCCGTGATAACGAGCTACCAGTACTGATGTTTGGTTACGGCGATTGTACCGGTGGTGCGCAAGCGAGTTTTGTGACTCACCCACTAGTACAAACCTATTACCTGTCGGGTACTAACATGCCATTTGCTGGCCAAATGGTGGTACCTGCATATCTGCCATCGACATCGACATTGTCGAACTACCTATCAAAAGTGCCAGGTGCGATGAATGCACTGGTGACTAACCCGTTTAGTACCACGATTGATGACCAGCTAAGCAGCATAGATCCATTGATGCCTAAACCAACAGCGCAGATTGAAGATGTGATTGGTAATGCGCTATCTACTTTGGTGCCAGAAATGATGGTTGCTGAAGAAGAGCTGGTACAGGACGATCCTCGTGCCTTGATGAAGCCAATTAACAAGGTGCTAGTCCATGCTCGTGGTTGTACTGCAGTTAAGCTTATCCGTAAGGCTCACGACAACAACATTAATGTTGTATTAGTGGCATCAGATCCAGATATGACTTCTGTGCCAGCGGATATGCTTAAAGACGACGACAAGCTAGTTTGTATTGGTGGTAACACTTCGGATGAAAGTTACCTCAATGCATACTCAGTGTTGAAAGTTGCTGAGTATGAGCAAGTTGATGCATTGCACCCCGGTATCGGCTTCTTATCTGAAAGCCCACAGTTTGCGGCATTGTGTGTCAACAATGGCGTTAACTTTGTTGGCCCAAGTGTCCACAGTATGACTACTATGGGTAACAAGTCGAACGCGATTAAGACATCACAGGCACAAAATGTACCTGTGGTACCAGGTAGCCACGGTATCTTAAGCAATGCTGAGCAGGCGGTTAACGTTGCGAATGAAATTGGCTACCCAGTGCTGCTTAAAGCCGTACAAGGTGGTGGCGGTAAAGGTATTCAGGTAGTAGAGCGTCCAGAAGATATGATCGCGCTATTCCAGAAAACCTCTACAGAAGCAGCTGCTGCATTTGGTAATGGTGACTTATACCTAGAGAAGTATGTGACCTCTCTGCGTCATATCGAAGTTCAACTACTTCGCGATAAGTTTGGCAATACTAAGGTACTAGGCCTACGTGACTGCTCAGTACAGCGTAACAACCAAAAAGTGGTTGAAGAGTCTGGTTCGACTATGTTGCCAGATGAGCTGAAACAGCAGGTGATGGAATATACCCGTGCATTGGGTGATGCGACCGATTATATGGGCGCAGGTACTGTCGAGTTCATCTATAACTTAGATGCCAATGAAGTTTACTTCATGGAAATGAATACTCGACTACAGGTAGAGCACCCAGTAACGGAAGCCACTTCAGGTATTGATATTGTCAGCGCAGGCTTTGATATTGCGGCAGGTCGTTCGATTGAAGATCTAGA
This sequence comes from Shewanella waksmanii, assembly GCF_043643685.1. GTDB lineage: Bacteria > Pseudomonadota > Gammaproteobacteria > Enterobacterales > Shewanellaceae > Shewanella > Shewanella waksmanii_A. The sequence continues at coordinate 139,926 of NZ_JBHZSN010000003.1, read as the reverse complement.
GCCTCAAGAGATTGGTTACGCTATCGAAGTGCGTGTTACCGCTGAGAAAGCAGCGCTTGATAGCAATGGTGTGCTACAACTATTGCCACATCCAGGCAAGATCACTGAATGTGTGATGCCTGAGCGTGATGATATTGAGATTATCTCGATTGCTGGCCAAGACAAAGAAGTATCGCCTTACTATGATAGCTTGATTGCGCAGATCATCTGCCGCGGTGAAAGCCGTGAAGATGTCATCAATAAACTGCATGACTACTTAGCGAATAGCGTCGTCATTAAAGGTATTGCAACTAACATTCCGTTGCTGACTCGTATCTTGAAAGATGGCACCTTCAACGAAGGTGTGTACGACACTAACTATTTACCACGCTTTATGGCAGAACTTGATATCCCTGAGTTGATTGCTGAAATGGAAGCGGCGGCAGAAACCGAAGGCGTTGATACTGAATCATTACGTGTAGGTGAAAGTAATGAACTGAAAGTTCTAGCTCAAGGCGCAGGTATCTTCTATACCTCTCCAGCACCTGGTGAAGCGGACTTTGTCAAAGAAGGTGACATTGTTACTGTAGATCAGACTTTAGCGCTTACAGAAGCGATGAAGATGTTCTCGCAGGTCACGCTTGCAGGCTTCAACCGTAAGGATGCAGTGCTTTATCCTGAAGACAAGCAATACCGTATTGAGCGAATTCTTAATGGTAACGGTCAACAGGTTTCACAAGGTGAGTTATTGTTTGTAGTATCGCCAGTGTAACCTCAGTTCATTAAGCTAAATCAAACAAAAACACCCATCATTTGATGGGTGTTTTTTTATGCTTAATACGCTTTGGCAACATAATAAATCGAATTTAAGAAAGTTACTTATTACAACTTAGTCTGTTTGTTCTATCTTGATATAGATTCCTAGTACCATTAATCACAACAGCGCACAAAACAAGTAAAATCATCATTGCCATAGCAAATTTGGATGGTGAGTAAATATTATAAATATACATAGGATTATACTCAGTCCACTTTCTAATAAGCCTTTCTATGATTGAAGCTATATTGAGTAATATAGAGGCGCTATAAATGAGCACTATAGCTATTTCGTTACTCGTCAGTTTATAGAACTTTGCCGATTTCTTTGCAAATCTACTCACTATTGGAATGTTGAGCTTGGCTATCACCTCTGCGGATTCTTGTCGTTTCAATATAAGCAATATTGTCAGCAAGTCATAAAAGCTAATGAAAACATAAAAAAATGTGCCCCATGTAATAATGTTATTAATGAGTAGCACATCTAGGGTTTTCAGTAGAATTAAAGTCCCCGTTAGCCATCGAATATTTGGTGACTGGACACTAACGGCAAAAGCGATAAACATCGCTATCCATTCGAGGCGATCAAACAGTAATTGATACTCTTGCATGTTCTGCAACGTTGCTCTTATTTTCTCCATTGCTTTCATGGCTATTCGCTAGGAGCGTTTGACGGGAATATACATGGGAGCTTTGGCTATTTATGGTAGGTGGTGGCTGATGAAGCCCCCCAGCAGGTCGAGCGTTAACTTCGACTATTTCTTCTTCACTTTTTGTTTCTACGGCAGCACTAGTATTACTTTGAACTAGGGGCAACGGACTCGTTATGTTCATCTTGGACCTCCTTGTTTAGTGACTCTACATTATGCTGGCCGATAGCTTTTCTAGGCAGCAGGTTATTTGGGTTAAGGCCAACAACAACACATAATTTGATAAACTGTGACAGTTTTGGCTCTGAAATCCCGTCTTCCCAGTTATAGATAGTTTGTCGACTACAACCCATTTTCTGGGCTAATTCACTGACACTGTATCCCTGTGTTAGGCGAAGTGATTTAACAATTTCGGGTGTATTAAGCATCAAAGTTCCTTTTTAACTGCTATTTAATAGCATTACGAGAAACATCCTTATTCTCAATGAGTGAGCTCTTTATTTTTATCACTTGTTGATAAATTAGTCTAATTTTTTTGACAGGGAATAAGTTAATGTAACTGACGGCTTAACTTGTGCGTATAGATAAATAACAAGCCAGACTAACTGGCATTCACTATCATTAGTGACCACAAGTTTCGTTTATTGGTGAGCGCAGGGTACTGACTAATAGACATTGAAATTTGCCCATAGAGCAAGTGTTGTAAAAGCCCAAGTAACGTCGAGCAGGCCAGGGTTCCGGTGTTTCATTAACCGCAGCAGGGTGATATTCAAATGCGGTAACATACGCAACTTCATCATTACTCGATATCTCCACTAAAGGTATCGAGTAATGATGGTATTTTATTGGGTTTGAGACGACTTCTCCTCGCCTATTTATCTCTCTTATTCTTTTATTCACCTCACTTGTGTTATTTAAGTCACAGGGTTTATCTTTACCTGTTTTTGCCGTTGCTGACATGCAGGTATGCCCCAAGCTATCTTGTCCCCATTGAGTGAGTACACCGCTGACTTCGGCAATGCTGTAGTTCGCTATCTGGACGTTATGTCTTGGTACCATTTTCACGGGGCCGCTGAATCCACTAGGCGCATTAGGTAGCAAAATCGTGCAAAACTTATCAGTTTCTTCTATGACGTAAACCCATTGCAAACTATCATCAAGATTAGTAAAAAGCCCGGCTGTGTAACTGGCGGTAGATTTATCACCCAGCAAGCCGCGACCAATTGCTTTAATGGCTTGATAAAGCGGTATTTTGGCCAGCGTGGCTTGTTCAGTGTTGCTCAATAATTCACGTATGATGCGGTTATGCATTAGTAGCCCAATAATAGCGGCTGCTAGCAATAACGCTATACATGCAAGCGCTAGTGGTGCTTGGGCAATGATCTCGCCATGACTTGGCACTAAGCTAGTCAATGGTGTCGATAGGGTGATCATCAGATCTGCTATCTCTTGTGCGACGAGATAGAATAATAAAAGTGGCATTAGAACCAGTAGGCCACTGGAGAGTTGGTTTTTAAGCTTTACAAATAACGTCGTCATAGCGGTATTACTGTGAAAATCAATACCGCTATTGTATTTGTTATTAACCGATAACTAAGTTAATACCTATTTGATTAATTAATAGGTTATAGGGTTAATTTCGTAAAGGGTGGTCATCTGGTAGCTGGCGGGAGATCCATAAAATCAATTTATGCTTCATGTTGGGCCCATCTTCTTTGTCGACGGCAAGCGGCTGAATTAACTTGTCTTGCACTAACAGGCGGTAGATACACTCGATCTTATCTTTAGGCGAAATGCCTTTATCGAAATCGGCAAAGCCTCTTTTTTTTGCGTACCCAACACCGATTTCCATTGCGAGCTTTAATAGTTGCGGATCATGCTTACCTTGCTTCATAACGTTTCCTCAATAAGTCGGAATTAGGCTGCGTCTCTGGAAGTAACATAGCAAATAACCTCAGTAAAACGCACCTTATGGCTCACAATAAAATGAATCGATAGCACTTTATGGTGGATACAGATGTTGATGTAAATCCTTAGACTGAAATTATACCAATCGGCATAAGAAAGTGATCTACTCAGAGCTATTTTTGGCAAACTAGTTCGAGACGAATAACTTAAGCAATAGTGGTTCTATTGGGAAGTTATTCAACGAAGAAGTAGACAGCCAAAAAAGCGCCCAAAGGGCGAGTTTTAGCGCTTCTGATACTGTGTAAACGAACTTGAACGTAGAGTAACTATGCCCTTCATTCGTTGTCTTGTCTCAGAAGCCCTAAACTCTCGCTGAGCGATCACATCTTTATGCCGATTGGTATTGCTAACCGAGCTAGATGGTTGCGATTATTCTGGGTGTTTGTAGACTGGCTATACCACTTTTTGCAAGGATGCTTTGGTTATGACTTCTCCACACTGGGCAATAATTGTTGCCACGGTTATTTTTCTGATGATTTGGTTTGGCGCAACTTTGACGTCACCGATGATGTTCGCAGGACCTGGTGCTCTGTACCATAAAGGCTTGAACATCACCGTGTTATCAGTTGTCCACTCGCCTCTAGTGGTATTTGGTTTATATTGGTTAATGCAATGGACGTTTCTTGGGGTGCACCCAGCGTGGGTGTTGGGTTTTTTTACCTGCTTGATTGTGGGTGGCTGTTATAAAATCGGCTATTACGATTTTACTTGGCTGACTAAAAACGGTTAACGGCATAAAATAAAAAGCCCCAACATGCAGCATGTTGGGGCTTTTGTTCTACAAGGTGTAGCAAGATTTATTGGGCTGAGAATTCGTTGCCAACAAGTTCCTGCTTGTTCTCTGCTTGCGGAGTATGACATTGAGTACAGCTGTAGTACTCATTGTTTAACTTACCGTTGGCGAGCAGATGCGAAGGGTCGACTGCAGTTGCTTTCATGCGCTTGGCTTTCTCTGGGCTATGACAAGTAATACAGCCATTACGCTTCAAGGTGATGGGGTAATCCGCTTTGTGTGGGATCAATGGCGGTTGGTGGGCAAAGCCTCGCTCGATTGATTTACCACGCTTAGGATAAGTTGGCATTGCGTCTGCTGCACGCACGTCGGTGATTTCAGATTTACCTAACGAGCTGATATTAACAGGTTCGGCATTTTGACTAGCTTGTTGGCCAGAACAAGCGCTAAGCGCCATGACCAGCGCGGCTAAGGTGAGTACTTTTTTCATTGGTTGTTCTCCGCCTTTATGGCAATTCGGTTTTGATACTGGAAAACGCGTTGGGCACAGACATCGATACATCGTCCACATTGAGTACAGTCGCTATCGACTATGACAGGGTTATTTCCCTTCAAAGCAGGTTTTAATACCTGTCTTTCAGGGCAAACCTCAAAGCAATCCATACAGTTATCACAAGCACTGGCGCGAGTTGCTGCTACTTTTACCGGGCTAACTTTACCCAGTAGGGCAAACATTGCACCGGTTGGGCATAAGTGACTACACCATGCTCGTTCACTGATAAACAGATCAAGCAGGAAAATCACTACTAATACCCATAAGCCAGTGATAGCGCCAAATAACACTGCTCGATACAGCACGGGTACTGGGTTGACCCATTCCCAAGCTGTAATACCGGTTAGCACAGGTAAAATTAATACCATGGCAAGTAGGTAGTATCGCAGGTTACGCGGCATTTCAGCGAGGCGAGGTAGCGCCAGCTTTCTACGTAACCAACTGGCAGCATCAGTAATCATGTTGACAGGGCAGACCCAGCTGCAAAATACCCGTCCCCCAGCTAATGCGTAAAACAGTGCGATGATTGCCGCACCAAGCAAAAGGCTGATTTCAGGAATATGGCCTGCCATGATGACCTGAAGTGTCGTGAGCGGATCCGCTAACGGCACTAGCGCTAATAACTCACTGGCTGAGAGATTGCCTTTCAGTATCCATAACCCCATCCAAGGGCCGATGGCAAAAAGGCCGAGGACGAGCAATTGAGTGAGGCGGCGCAGCAATAAGAAGCGGTGAGCTTTAAACCAGCCCAGCTCATCAATTGCTGCTTGTGCAAACTTTGCCTTACTCATAGCTCAAACCCTTTGTTCAGCATCTCTAGCGTTGTGCTTTCTGTATCGATATACGTATCATGGTCAGCTGTTTTACCCAGTGCTATGGCGGTCGGCAACACCCTAATTGCAGCTTCTTCGAGCACACAAACATGTTCACATTTGCCACAGCCAGTACAGCTATCGCTGTTGACTGTGGGGAGGAACATTGCATGGTGGCCACTGCGTTCATTGTGTTGGCGTTCAAGGGTAATTGCGTCATCTATCAGAGGGCAAACTCGATAGCATACATCACACCTTAGGCCTTTAAAGTTGAGGCAGTTCTTTTCATCTATTAGCACCGCAACTCCCATTTTGGCTTGGTCGATATCCTCCAATTGCTGATCTAATGATCCTGAAGGACACACCTTAACGCAGGGAATGTCATCGCACATTTCACAAGGAATGTTGCGAGCAGTGAAATAGGGAGTACCTGTTGCTGCGCCTTCAAACCAGCGGGCTAGTTTGAGGGTGTCGTAAGGGCAAGCCTCGACACACAATCCACAACGAACACAGGCTGAAAGAAACTCCTCTTCTGCTAATGCACCGGGTGGGCGAATGGCAAGCGGATCTAGGTGCGATGACTTTGCCACACCTGTTACGCCTAATCCGACTAACCCCACAGCGCAACCCGCTTTAGCGGAGGCCGCTAAAAACTGGCGGCGATTAACGCCTTTGGCTGTGGATGTTGGTTTCGCCCGACTCATGATTATCTCCGTCTATGCTTCAATTAGGCTGTTAGGCCTTCATTACTTTCACAGGACACTTCTTAAAGTCTGTCTCTTTAGACAGTGGGTCAGTTGCATCAAGTAGTAACTTGTTAACCAGCTGACGCGCATCAAAGAACGGCATAAACACGACACCTTTTGGTGGCTTGTTACGGCCTTTGGTTTCTACACGGGTTTTCACTTCGCCACGTGGAGAGGCAACGATGACCTCATCACCACGTTTAAGACCACGAGTTTTCGCATCTTCTGGGTGCATGAAAATTTGTGCATCTGGGTAAGCACGGTAAAGCTCAGGTACACGTGCTGTCATAGAAGCTGTGTGCCAATGTTCAAGTACACGACCTGTAGACATCCACAGGTCATATTCAGCATTTGGCTCTTCTGCAGCTGGCTCAAATGGTAGAGCGAAAATCAATGCTTTACCGTCTGGCTTACCGTAGAAGTCAAACTCTTTTCCATCTTTCACATATGGGTCGCCAGCAGAGAAACGACGTAGCGTTTCTTTACCGTTAACCACAGGCCAACGTAGACCGCGAGTTTCATGGTAAGTATCAAAGTCCGCTAAATCATGGGCATGGCCACGACCAAACTGGGCGTACTCTTCGAAAATACCTTTCTGTAGATAGAAGCCAAAGTGCTCTGACTCTTCGTTCATATCACCTTTACAGTCTGAAACTGGGTATTTATCGATAGTGCCGTTAGCAAATAACACGTCATATAACGTCTTATCAGCATTTTCTGGTTGCTTAGCGATTAGTTCTGCAGGCCATACTTCAGACACTTTAAAGCGTTTTGAGAACTCAACTAGCTGCCACAAGTCAGATTTCGCGCCTTTTGGTGCTTTGACTTGTTGATGCCACATGTGTGTACGACGCTCTGCGTTACCGTAAGCACCTTCTTTTTCTACCCACATTGCTGTTGGAAGAATCAAGTCAGCCGCCATTGCTGTCACTGTTGGGTATGGATCTGATACCACAATGAAGTTTTCTGGGTTACGGAAACCAGGATAGATCTCATCGTTGATGTTCGGACCGGCTTGCATGTTATTGGTACACATAGTCCAGTAACAATTTAGCTTGCCATCTTTCAACATACGGCTTTGCAATACTGCGTGGAAGCCAGGTTTTGGCGGAATCGTACCTTCTGGTACTTGCCACAGTTTTTCTGTCATTGCACGGTGCTTAGGATTTGCTACGACCATATCAGCAGGTAGACGGTGCGCGAACGTACCCACTTCACGGGCAGTACCACAAGCAGAAGGCTGACCGGTTAATGAGAATGGGCTGTTACCTGGAGTAGCAATTTTACCGGTAAGTAGGTGCAAGTTATAAAGCATGTTGTTTGCCCAAACACCACGAACGTGCTGGTTAATACCCATGGTCCATAAGCTCATTACTTTCACTTTTGGATCGGCATAGGCTTTAGCAAGCTCAACAAGCTTTTCTGGCTCAACACCACTCATTTCAGCGGCATACTCTAAGGTATAGCTGCTTACAAACTTAGCGTATTCATCAAAGCTAATCGGTGTTGATTTACCATTACCTGGATTCTTGGCTTTCTTTTCGAGTGGATGATCTGGACGCAGACCGTAGCCGATATCTGTGGTACCTAAAACAAACTTAGTATGTTTGCTGACGAAGTCTTTGTTGACCGCATCATTTTGGATAATGTAGTTGGCTACATAGTTAAGAATCACTAAATCAGTTTGCGGCTTGAACACCATAGGGTTGTCAGCCAAGTCAAAACTGCGGTTTTCAAACGTAGACAATACATGTACGCGACCATCTGGGTTGCCTAAGCGGCGATCTGATAAACGCGCCCATAGAATTGGGTGCATTTCTGCCATGTTCGCGCCCCAAAGCACGAAGTGATCTGCAGCTTCTAAATCATCGTAGCAGCCCATAGGCTCATCGATACCGAAGGTACGCATGAAGCCACCTACCGCAGATGCCATACAGTGACGAGCATTAGGATCGATGTTGTTGGTAAGGAAACCAGCTTTATGTAGCTTAGAAGCGGCATAGCCTTCCCAAATAGTCCATTGGCCTGAACCAAACATACCAACACTGGTAGGGCCTTTGTCTTTTAGGCTTTTTTTCCATTTCTCAGCCATGGTGTCGAGCGCGACATCCCAGCTAACAGGGGTAAATTCACCTTCTTTGTCGTACTTACCATCTTTCATACGTAGTAAAGGCGAATCGAGTCTGTCTTTACCGTACATGATTTTAGATAGGAAGTAGCCTTTAATACAGTTAAGGCCTTTATTGACTGGGCTTTCTGGGTCGCCTTTAGTCGCAACAACTTTACCGTTGTTGGTACCGACTAAAACACTACAACCTACACCGCAAAAGCGGCATGGCGCTTTATCCCACTTGATGTTGTCATTCTGCTCAGCGGCTTCAACTACCTTTACTGGCAAAGTGACACCAACTGTGGTTGCAGCGGCAACGGCAGCGTTGGCTTTTAGAAACTCGCGACGGCTAATGCTCATGGTGTTTCCTCACTCTTTTCTTCTAATGGTTCAACTTGATGATATACAAGACTGCTTGATAGTACGCCCGAGAGGGCATTAATTGCTTCGACGTTATCCAGTATAGATGCTTGTGTCTCACCCTCTAGTGTGACGACCAATTTTCCTTCCTCGGTAACGGCGTGGATATCGGTGCCGGCTAAGGCATCGATTTGATGTTTGACCTGTATTAGCTCGGTTGGCGCTGCGTGCACCACTAAGCTAGTTACGTGATATTCCTGACTCATCTTTGGATGATCCTCAATGGCTATGATCATTTTGTTGCAGCGATTTGCCACAATAAAATAATCGTCAAGCTATAAATTGAGTCTAAACCTCATACAAAGTGTGGGTATACCCCACAAGAGGTATTGCTCGGTATTGTGGATCTAGATCAAACTTTTGAGCGTGATATTTATCACAGATTGAAATTTATACAAATAGCTTGTATGAAAGCTTATTTAGGGGCAGATTAATTAATGGGCCCTGCCGCTATCATTTTGATAAATAAGCTATTGAGAGTGGTTATCATTTAGGTTTTTAGCTATTTATAAAGAGGTATAATACCAATCGGCATAAAGATGTGTTCGCTCAGCGAGAGTTTAGCGCTTCTGAGACAAGGCAACGAATGAAGGGCATAGTTACGCTACGTTCAAGTTCGTTTACACAGTATCAGAAGTGCTAAAACTCGCCCTTTGGGAGTTTTTTGGGCTGCCTACTTCTTCGTTGAATAACTTCCCAATAGAACCACTATTACTTAAGTTATTCGTCTCGAACTAGTTTGCCAAAAATAGCTCTGAGTAGAGCACTTTCTTATGCCGATTGGTATTAAATAGCTAGATTTGGCCTAATAACCGGTTAACTCCATGTATCCTTTGGCTTGATGACTGCCCGTTGCGTTGATTGGGCCTTCCCAGTAGTTGACTGATAACGGCTGCAGCGCATTGGGATTCAATGGTGTGATGTTCAGATCTATTTGCTCTTGAGCAATACTGACTTGCCATTGTACGGGGTAGCGACGGTTATCGATTGTTTGCCATGCTGTGGGTTGCATCTTAATGGCATCGTTGGCAATGCTTCTGCCACTGCCATCTTTAAACATACGCCTTGCAGTGTAAAAGTTAGGTTCACCCCTGAGTTGAAACATCATCAATGCTGATCCGTCATCGAGGCGTAATGCAAACCAATCCCAGCCTTGCTGATTATTTTTGAGAAATTGCGAGCTCCATTCACGATCTAGCCAGGCTTGTCCACTGACAGCAAGGTTTTTACCTTGCACTTCGACCCAACCAGTGACATCGATAAAGGGTTGGCTGTAATAGTGGGAAGCCACTTCTCCAGTTGGATCTTTAATGCTGTAGCCTTGTTCTCCCTGAAGTTGATAGGGAGATTGTGTCGTTAAATTAAGTTGGTAGTTAAACTGTTTATCGGAAACTGATAATTGGGCTGGAAATAGCTCTTGGCTGCTCGACTGCCATCGCCAGTTATCAAGGGTGACACTAAAGGGGCTTGGGGTGACATTGGCTAATTTGGGATGTGCTCTGGACCAGCGCTCACTGGCTGAGTGGGTATCTTGGCTTGTTAGGGCACTGTGCGCCATAAATAATTGGCGCGTATTCCATGTGGATTGCGTGAGTGGATTTTTCTGTGCCGATGGCATTGTCTCCAAAGGAGGTGCAAGGGCTATACGAAACTGCGTCCATTGCACACCAATATCTCGGCCATTTTCAGTGGTGAGATTCGCCGTGAGATACCACCATTCCAGCCTAAAATCATCATGGGATTGATGATCTGCTGGAAAGTTCAGACGAGTAGTCGGTAGTACTTCGGCATAACCACTTTGTGTCACCCCCATGAGGTTTCCCATCGATGGGGCGGCCTCATTGGGTGCCTCAGAGCAACCTTGTAACCAGGTTAGTATGATTATCATTGCCAACATCAAATAGGGCTTCATAAAACCTCGCTTTGCAAACTGCTAACCAAAGGTCGACGAGTTTGTTGATAAAGTGGTAAAGCAACGGCTAACGTGCTGGCAATCAATGCCAATATAATAACTTGCCAGTATGCAGACCAATCCCACACCATCGCGATAGTCCAGCCAAATGCTTGATAAGTTATTTTATGGATCAATAGGTAACCCAGTATGGCCCCTGTTGGTAACGCGACTAAGCATGTCAGTAGAACAATAAGCCACATCTGCATAAACACCATGACTCGTAGCTGCGCTCGATTGACGCCAATACAATACAGTTTCGCTATCGCGGCTAATCGAGATTGGGTAAGCATAAAGCAGGCGCTAAACAGTCCAACTGCGGCCACTAATAACGTTAAACTGTTAAGTACTTGAGTGATGGCAAAGGTTCGCTTAAACATGGTTACAGCGAGCTGTTTTATACCTTGCTGGCTATAAATTTGTGCATCAGAAAGTTCAAATGTTTGCTGGATACGTAAGATGAGCGAATGTTCATCACCGTCGACGGCAACGGCCAGGCTGGTGGGAGTCGCGGGTAACTGATGTTGTTGCCATGTTTGCGGTGAAATGAGTAACTCGCCGTAGGGGTTACCATAGTCGAAATAGATACCTGCGAGCACAAAGGGTTGTTCGCCAAGTGCGGTAATGGGCATTTGGTCGCCAACACTTAGCCCAAGCTTGAGCGCCAATGGTTCACTGAGTAGCACATAGCGGCCGCTAAAAAACTGTTGCCATATATTATCTATTGCGGTTTTTAGCACGGTGGTTTGCTCTATCGAATCGGCATCGCGGGTCAGAATAAAGCTTGGATAACCTTGATAATTGGTTTTTAAATACCATTGCTGGTAAACATTTGTGGCATCGGGTTGTTGTTGCAGGTATTGATTTATCGGTTCAATTTTATCCCGAGGTGGGCGCATATAAAGGTCTGCATGCAATCTGGCATCGAGCCATTGTTTAAGGGTAATTTCAAAGCTACCAACTAAGGTGTTCATGGAAATGTTGGCCGTTAAGGCAAGTAATATTGCCATCATGGCTAGAGACAAGGGCGGCACTAACTCTTTGGTTTCGGCAATTTGATAGCCCCATAATCCAGTTTTATACAGTCGGCTAATCAGCTTAACCAGTTGCATTAAAATCCATGGCAGTGCCAACGGAATTGCCATGACCACTAAGCCCAGTAGTAACATGGTCAAGCGATAATCTTGGCTCATGGGAATCGCTATCGCGGCAATTAAGCCAAGGACTATTGCAATATACAGCATGGTTTTATGGGTTTTATTAGCATTATTTTCATTGGCAATATTGTTGCTGTTACGGGCCAATGGTTGCCGGTACAAATCAATAAAAAGCGATGCACAGGCAAGCAACGCGGCAACAAAGGTCAGTAATAGGGCTTGAAGTAACCAGCTCCAATGCCATTTACCGGGTAATATATTGGCGCCATAGAGCTGCTCTAAGGTGATGGAAACCATAGGTTGAAGCCAGTAGCTCAATTGCAGCCCTAAAAAGAAACCGATCCCTGCACCGATAACTACCAGTACCAATAGCTCACTGACAATTGCTGCCAGTAGGCTAATTTTTAAAATACCATGTTGCTGTAACTGAGTGAGTAAATGTTGGCGTTTAAGTAAGCTGTAGCGCACGCCGTTATAGGCGATAAATAGTCCGACAATAAAAGCTAGCAGGCTCATGGCCGTCAAGTTCAAGTGGAAGCTATCAGTCAGTGCAGCCATACTGGCACCGTTATCACTTTCGACCAGTACCGCTTGATGATTAATTATTTCTTCTATTTGGGGCAGTGCTAGGTCTAGCTCTCCAAACAGAGCGATATAACTGAGTTGGCCATGCTGCCCCAACAGTTGTTGGGCTAAAGAGATGTCCATAAGCAGTCGCTGGCCCAAATTTAGGTCATCGCTGACAGCAACCACGTCCAATAGGGTTCCTGCTAACTTAATTTTGCTTTGGCTCGCATACTTGTCGGCGAGTGTTTGTGACATGAGTACAATCGGCTTGCCTGCTAATAGGTCTGCCAACGGCAGTTCTGCGTTAAATGGACTGGCTGTGTCAGTGCTACTGTTGGTACTCTGGTGGGCGAATGCACTCACTGCGGCGATTAAATCACTGCCTTGTACTCGCCAAGCGCGAGCTTGCTCGTTGTTAAGTACACCTTCTATCACCGCCAGAGATTGACTAAACCCCGCTTGCCTAAGGTCGAAATAAATAGACTCATTGATATAGGATTGAGCAAATTTTGGTGAGATGGTGTAGCTAGCTTGCTGGCTTAATAGTTCGGTGACCGAGGAGTAACTTGCAATAGCATTCTCGTTGGTGGCTCTGACACCGGTAAGCAGTGTGACGGCGAGGATAATCCCCACTAAAATCGCACTGGCCGGCAACGGAGATTGACGATAGTGGGCTGCAAATATGATTAAGCTTTGCCAGTAACCTCGCGCTGTAAAGTTACTCATGTATCTTGCCTTGTTTTACATGGCAGCGGCGCTGCATGTAGTTGGCACACTCTTCACTGTGGGTCACCATGAGCACGGTGGTTTGCAATTCCGTAGTCAGTTTGGTCATCAGATCCATGACTTCGATACTTGCTTGTTGGTCTAAATTACCGGTAGGTTCATCCGCAAGTAATAATGCTGGTTGGTGTGCTAATGCCCTTGCAATGGCAACTCGTTGCTGCTGACCACCAGATAAAGATTGCACATGGCGAGACAGTAATTCCTTTAACCCCAGTACATTGACTAGATGGTCACACCAATCATTCCATTTTTTGCCATTTAAACTTAACGGAAACACGATATTGTGCCTAACATCAATCGGCGTGAGTAGATTAAATTGTTGAAATACGACGCCAAGTTGTTGATGGCGGAATTGACTCCAATCTTTATCAGTCCATTGCTGTGTTGAGTGATCGAGTAATTTGATTTCGCCGGTTGTGGCAGACTCAAAGCCAGCAATTAAGTTAAGCAGGGTGCTTTTACCGCAGCCACTTGCGCCCGTCAGCGCCACACTGTCGGCCTTATTGAGTGTAAAATCTAAATCATCTAGCACTTGATGGTGTTGGTCACCATCCATAAAAGCTTTAGCAAGCTTGTTTAGCTCAACGATTGCATGACTCATTATCACTCCATTGCTAACTGCTGCAATTTAACTTGGGGCTAGGTTGTTTAGCTTAAACTCAACCACCACATCATACCCGAATCTATATTGCTTACCATATAGATACATTGTAAATGAACAAACAGATCATAGTGTTAATGTTTGATGTTAACCGACGTTGTGCGTATAGCGACTAGGATTTGTTGATTCAGACTTACTGCTAGTGTTTGGAAGCGTGCTTGGGAAAGGGCAGTGTGGCGCATTGAGAGAGAACGTTTTAGTGCGACTTAATGTGGGCGGATATACAAGGTTTGGCTAAGCTAATATCGCCCAATGTTGATGACATTGGGCGATAATCTCGCTGTTATACCAAGTAAAAATACTGTTTGATCATTTAGTTTGATCACTCAGCGAGAAATAACAGGTTTACAGCATAGGCATTGAATGCCGAGAGTGATGACTCCCTCTCTTTTGACAGTGCTATGAGTTGACAACCTAGTTATTTCAATCGGTATTACTCTTCTTCTAAAGAATAAGGTAATGGTTGAACCGTCAATGACGAATCACTGCAGCCTGCGATACGCAGCTGGCTGCCAATTTCAGTATCGTTGGGCAGTACCGCAGTAAGCAATACTTGCTGTTGGTATTGAGCGACTTCAATGATGGTGCCAATCTTCTTAAAGCCATCTTCAATGGCGATTTCTAATTGGGATTCGGTGTTGATAGCGTCTGCAGAGGTGCCAGCAACAATATACAGTGCCCGCTTATTGCCGCCGCGATACTTCATTCGTGCGACAGTTTCTTGTCCCATGTAGCAGCCTTTCTCAAAGCTAATGCCATTGATGGCTTGCAAGTTACACATTTGCGGGACAAATTGCCCTTGATGACTGGCGCGAATGTTGGGGTAGCCCGCACTGATTTCTAATGCTTGCCATGCTTCGGCACGATACAGAGGCTCGTTGATAGACCCAAGCAGCGGCGTCGCCGCGCTTTGTTCAATGATGATAATGAAGCGGTCCGCATCTTTGAGTAATAAACCACCTGGAATATCGTTAACTTCATGGGTCAGTTCGCCAAAGTGATCATGTATCCAAGTTGCAGCATCATTACCAGCGACCCCTATAATACGGTAGTCATCACTTGCATCGGTCAGTTCCGCTTTGCTAAACACGGCGTATTTAGCCAACTGTGGCAAGTCTGCTTGCAAAGTATCTTTTGGCATCATCAGCATTAAGGCATCATCTAAGGCAAAGGTTCTAAATGCCGCCAGCATTTTACCTTTGGGATCGCAGTGCGCGCCCCAACGCCATTGTTGCTTTTCAAGGGAGCTAATGTCCGTTGTGACCTGACCATGAATAAAACTTCGACCCTGTTCACCGGTTACACGCATTAGGCCTAAGTGATCGAGTACAGATATCATTACAGCAGGAGTTTCGTCCGTATTGAGCCATTGTGGCTGTGAAAGACTTAAATTCATGGTATTTATCCTAAGCTAAGGCTGATTAAATATTAAAACAGTGTAACGCTGTCGTTTACTTAGCTAAAGATATATGGGCGATTATAAAAATTAAAAGGCTGCGGGTGTGATCCGTTATGCAAAACAGCAAAGGCAGAGGAAAAGATGGGTAATACAGTATGGCCAATGACGGTGATTGAGCAACAAGATGACGCGATTTTTGAACAACTTGTCGCGGGAGTAAGGCGTTTTAATGTTGCCAATATGGGCGAAGAGCGATCTCAGCCATTGATGGTGGTTGTTCATAATGATGAAGGTGAACTCATCGGCGGTGTGGCAGGCAGAACCATTTATCGCAACTTCTTAATTGAGGTTGTTTGGGTCGATAAGAGCTATCGCGGTACCGGGTTAGGGAGGCAGCTTATGCAGCGTGCTGAAACATTAGCAAAGTCGCGGCACTGTGTGATTGCCCAGCTCGATACGTTAGGCTTTCAAGCATTGGATTTTTACCAAAAGCTGGGTTTTGAAGTGATAGGCGAGGTGCCTGAACTAAGTAGCAGTCCGGCACGCTATTTTATGCTTAAGTATTACTAATCCTTACTTAGGGTCGCAGGCCCATATGGCTTATTTCAGCGCTAAAATAGCTCGACCTCACCTTCTTCAATACTGGATTGATTTGCCGCGGATTGACCACGGTTTTGCTCTGTTTCTAATAGGGTCATTAAGGCTTGTGTCAGTGCAGTATCAGACAGTTTGTTTGCTTGATGCTCTGCAAGCAACTGCTGACAAGCTCGCCAAGTGTCGAGGGTTCCTTTGGCATAATCGCCTTGCTGAGAAATAATATCGGCAAATTGCAGGGCACGAATACCATCATTAACGTTTTGGTTTAACGTACCTGCCATTTCATGGATGCTTTGCACGTCGCCTTTTACCTGATCCTGATTGCGATGGACGCCCAACAACATATCATCAACTTGTTGTTTAGACTCGGTTGCAAGTGACATGTCTATGGCGGCCATTTCTCCAACGGTGGCATTGGCTGATTTTACCGTTTGCTGGGCTTTACCAATCTCTTGTTCGATTTGGTTGTTCAGCTCTTCGGCCTTGACCGAAAGCTCGCGTACTTCTTGGGCGACAACTGCAAAGCCTCTTCCTGCTGTTCCTGCTCTAGCAGCTTCAATAGCGGCGTTGAGTGCAAGCAAGTTAGTTTGCTCAGACAAACCACGGACCTTAGTGAGTAGCGCAAACACATCGTCTAATTGAGATGACATTTCATGGATACTTTCAACAGCAGAACGGCTTTTTTCGGCGACTGAGTCCAGTGTGGCAATATACTGATTAATGATGGCTTCTGTTTTGGGCATGACATTGGACAAACAATAGGGGTTGTCTTTGTTTTCTAGAAGTAAATCAACCAGCTTTTCAGAAATGTGCACTTGCTCTTCACAGACTTGCTGTAAACCAAAGAAGCTATCATTTAGGGTTTCAACAGAGCTGCTGAGTACCTGAGTTTGCTTATCTAGTGGCTCAGATAACTTTGGTAAGCTCTCTTGTAATAGTTGATGAATATGTTTGGGGATTTCTGGCTCATCTTCGCATGTCGTCTCAATAGCTAGGGCAGCGATTTGCGCTTGTGCATTGATAGAAAAAGCTATCCAAGGTACGGCGGCAATGACCAGAACCAAACCGATATTCCAAGCCGATGCAAAGAGGGTGGTAATGACACCAAAAATGATGACTTGCAGCACGATTGCAACGGTAAAGTAGCGTTTCGAGACTGATTGCGAAATTGTGTCCATATGATCACCTAATCGTTTAGTTAAGCAGTTGGTTTAGAAACTGTGGGATCTGCTCTAAGTGTTTGGTGTATTTAACCGCACCGAGCTCTGTTGCCACTCGAGGCATGCCCCAAACAACACAGGTTTGCTCACTTTGTACAAGGGTTGTTGCGCCCGTTTTTTTCAGGGCGAGCATGCCGTTTGCGCCGTCTCGTCCCATTCCTGTGAGTAACACGGCAATGGCCTTGTTACCGCAGCTTTCAACGATGGAATTGAACATCACATCCACTGAAGGTTTGTGACGATTTTGTGGTGCAGTATCACTGACCTCTGCAAACAATTTTCCTTGTTGTCTACTGACTACTAAGTGCATATTTCCAGGCGCAACATAAGCACAGTTTGGCTCTAACACCGCACCTGATTCAGCTAGTTGCTGTACATGTAGTTGGCTTGACTCATTCAATCTTTGGGCAAAAGGTGCTGAAAATAACGCACTAATATGTTGGGTGATGACTATCGGTGGGGTGTCAGCAGGCAGGGCTGATAGCACGCGTTTTACCGCTTCGGTTCCTCCTGTTGAGGCACCAATAGCGATAAGCTCAATATTGGGGTTGCGAGGGCTGTCTCGTGGGATAACGATATCGCTTTTGCTAGGTTGAGACTTTGACACACAGGCCCCTGCGGCAGTGAGTATTTTTTCATTAACCAAACTGCGATAGCTCAACATGTTAGCGGTATGTTCAGCTGAGGGTTTTGGAAAGTAGTCAACGGCACCGATTTCTAGGGCTTGTAATGTTGCGCTGGCACCATGTTGAGTAAGGGTGGAGATCATCACCACTGGCATAGGTCTTAAGCGCATAATATTCTTAAGAAATTGAACGCCGTTCATTTTCGGCATTTCTATATCTAAGGTGAGTACATCAGGATTTAAGCGCTTTATAAGCTCTCTTGCCTCGAAGGGGTCTTCTGCGCTACCAACCACTTCAAGTAGCGGGTCTGATTGAATGATTTCAGTGAGCAGTGCGCGATAAACTGGAGAGTCATCAACCACCAGAACTTTGACTTTATTGATCATCGTGATTTCCATTTGTGAGTTAAAAACAGTGGTTGAAAATAGAATCGTGTTTAAAAACCGCCGGATACTGACTCGGTGATTGGATGGCAATGCGCTTCATCCATACTTGCCCGGTTTGTGGAGAAAATATTATTCTTCGAGAGCTGGCAGCGCCAATATCTTTGGCTAACACTTCTAACCCCTGCCGCGCACAGTAATCTAAAACGAAGCGGCTATTTTGTTCACCGATATTGTTGTGACTATTTTTTATGACAGCGCCACCAAATATTTTCACTTTTAAATTAGTACGCTGTGCACCAAGCTCCAGTAGTTCATGCACCAGTAGTTCCATGGCGTTGTCGCCATACCTTCCTGGCACCGACAGTAAGGCTTCTTCGTGACTTGTTTGGCTTGTTGGTAACAAGAAGTGGTTCATTCCGCCAATTGCTTGTACTGGATCCCAAATGCAGGCTGCGATGCAGGATCCCAAACCTGTACTGATAAATTCATGATGCTTGGTTGAGTACAGATCGCCAGCCACTACCCTGATGAGTGGGGTGCTATTTATTTGCTCCATCAGGCTATTGTATGTTTTAGGTGTTGCGGCTTGGGCGATACTCATGACTTATACCTTGATATAAATGGTCTTGCCAAGATGCTTTAAGCGTTGGCAATGGCTCGGAACACTCTCTGAATGGCCGATGAATAAGGTGCCGTGATCTTTCAGGTGATCGCAAAAATGCTCGATAAGTTGCTGCTGGGTTTCTCGGGTAAAGTAGATCATGACATTGCGGCAAGATATCAGATCAAATTGTTTATCAAACGGCCATTTATCTAATAAATTTAGTTGCTTAAAGTTGATGTGTTCACATAAGCAGGGTTTAGCTTTTATTTGATTAACATGGCCATTCTTGCCTTTAAGAAAGTTAGATTTGAGGTAATTTGCCGGGATACTTTCTAGCGAAGCAATATCGTAAACCCCCTGTTTAGCTTGCGCTAACACATTGGTATCTAAGTCGGTTGCCAGTAAATTGATGTTTTCTATGTGCTCAAAAGCACCACACTTATTCAAGCTGGCGGCAATACTGTAGGGCTCCTCTCCTGTAGAGCAGCCAGCAGACCATATTGCCACTTCTTGTTGGCGGCGCTTGATCCATTGAGGGACCAATTGCTGCTCCAAATATTCAAAGTGGTGATACTCACGAAAAAAGTGGGTTTTATTGGTTGTTAGGGCATTAATAAACTCCATTTTTATTTTGGGGTCAGTTTCGATAAGTTGTTGGTATTCATTAAAGTTGAATACATCAAGTTCACGCATTTTGCGACTCAACCGGCCGTACACCATGGCTTGCTTACAATCCGCAATAAAGATGCCGACCTGAGAGTGCATAAATTTTTGAATATACTTAAAGTCGGCATGTGTAATGCAAAACTCTGGGCTATCTAATTGCATATTTGCGTTTAGAACTCTTCCCATTCTTCACCACCTTCCGTTGCGGTAATACCTGAATTGACCACTTTGGCGCTTGGAATCTTACTCACGTTACTGGTGGTAGTTGGATTGCTCGATAGCGCGGCGACAGGCGCTTTAGGTTGATGTTCCTCTAACGTTGCCACTTGACTGTCAGTGACAAAGAAGTTCATTAGATTGAGCAGCTCTTTACCTTCAACCTTCATTGATTGGCTCGCTGCTGATGTTTCTTCTACCAGCGAAGCATTTTGCTGGGTCATTTCATCCATGGTTGCAACCGCACGATTAATCTCATCGATGCCCGTAGACTGTTCTTGGCATGACGCGGCAATTTGGCTGACAAGTTCGGTGACGCTTTCTACCGCTGAGACAATTTCATTGAGTGTGGCGCCTGATTCATCAACTAAACGGGAGCCTTCATCAACTTTCTCGACACTGTCTTTAATTAACCCTTTAATCTCCTTAGCTGCCGCGGCACTGCGTTGTGCTAAGTTACGTACTTCTCCTGCCACCACGGCAAAGCCTCGACCCTGTTCACCTGCTCGTGCCGCTTCAACCGCGGCATTAAGTGCTAATAGGTTGGTTTGAAAGGCAATCTCATCAATCACACCGATAATATCGGCAATTTTTTTGCTGGCAGTATTGATTTCTGCCATTGCTGAGACGGCATGGCCGACAACGGTGCCGCCTTTACCGGCTTTGAGTGCGGCATCTTTTGACAGCTCATTAGCGCCGTTGGCGTTATCTGCATTTTGTCTGACCGTTGCCGTCATTTGTTCCATGCTGGCGGCGGTTTCTTCAAGATTCGATGCTTGCGCTTCAACACGTTGGCTTAAATCGTTGTTGCCGTCAGCGATTTCACTGGACGCATTAGCGACCCTCGCAGAGGAAACAGTAATTTTGTCCACCATGTTACGTAGGTTGATGATTGAGGTATTGACCGCATTGGCAAGGCGTCCAAACTCACCAGCATGGTCATCACTCATCTGCAGCTTTAAATCGCCTTCGGCAACTTTACTCATGACATCGATACATTGTCCTAGGGGCTCGACTAGGGTGTCGAGCAGGTTGTTGACCCCATCTCCTAACTCTTTCATGAAGCCGCTATATCGGGAGGTGTCGATGCGTTCGTTCAGCTCACCGGCTATTGCCTTTTGGATGAGGCTTTCGACTTGGCGTTGGCCGTCTTGTTGCTCGGTAATGTCCACCCATTGAAGTGCCGGTCCCATAAAGTTGCCTTTAGCATCATGCATAGCAATACAGGTCAGGTTGAATTCCAATCCTGCTACTTTGATGTTTGAACTGAAAGGTAAACGATCGGGATTGGCGATAATGGCTTGCTGGTGGCTAGGATTTTTATGAAAAATATCAATCGATTTACCCACTAGGTTTTCTACATCAAACCCTGGAAAAACGTTCCTTAACTCTGCAGAACGTGAACCTAAAAGTTGCTTTAGTGAAGGATTAAGATACTGAATAATACCTTTAGTGTCTGCCATCATCAGGTTGGTTGTCATGCCCTCTACCGCTGAGGCTAGTCGGCCAATTTCAGCTTCTTTTGCCCGCTCTTCGGTGACATCACGCCATTCGAGTGAGCAACCAATATAGTGATTATTAGCATCTCTTACTGCAGCAACATTTAGCTCAATTTTGATATCTTTAATGGTGATATCAGTGCTATAGGGTAAGTTATTAGGGTCACTTAATAGCTGCCTTTGATGGGCGGGATCACGGTGAAATTCATCGATGCAGCGTCCCATTAACCACTCTTCAGTGGCACTAAACCCAGACCATACAGAGCGCATTGTCGACTCATGTTTTTTAAATAGCTCTAGGGTTTCTTGATTTAAATAGGTGATGAGTAGATCTCTATCGATCATCACCATGGCTGTTTGAGCTTGATTTATCGCTGCTTGTAGCCTGGCAATGCTATCTTCTTGGGCTCGGCTGTCAGTCACATCTCGCCATTCCAAGGTGTTGCCGACATAGTCTCCATTGCTATCGATAATGGCACCGACATTTAGTTCAAGTAAGGTACCTTTTATGTTGATTGTGGTGGTGTAAGGGAGGTTGCTGACAGAGGAGAGCAGTTGACGTTGATGGGATGGATCTTTATGGAAGTTATCAATGCAGTAACCCAACATATGGTCTTTGTTGGCTTTAAAGTTGGGCCATATAGACTGGAATGTGGTTTCGTGTTCTTTAAGCAGCTTGACCGATTGCTCATTGATGTAAGTGATTTTAAAGTCACGATCGACCATCATTAATGCAGTTTTTGCGGCGTTGAGGGCGGATAACAATTGGTCGTTTGTTAGGCCATCTTCAGTCGCTTCTGTAGGTTGAGATGAGATAAATCTTTGCCAAAATGCCATAATGACCTCTTAGTTTGTTGCTTGAAGTTGGGTATTGTTTAATGCTTCAAAATCAAAAAGTGCTGACATCATCATGACAATGAGTTCTCGGCCTTCTATGGAAGCAAGCGATTGAACATATTTAACTTTGTGTTCCAGTGTTGACGGCGGGGGCTTAAGTTCCTCGGGCGTGAGCTGATATACCTCTGCTACGGCATCGACGATGATACCAAGCGGATTGCGGGCGGAATCACTTAGTACCACCACCACGGTTGTTGGCGACAGGTTAGCGGGGTCAAACCCGAGTCGAGCACGTAAGTCCACTATCGGAACATATTCGCCGCGAATATTTAGCACGCCACGAACAAATTCTGGGGCATTAGGAATATCTCGAACATCTGTCCAGCCACGCACTTCTCTTACATCAAGAATTGGCACCCCGTATTCTTCACCTGCCACCATAAAGCTGAGAAACTCTTTAATATCGGCCATTTGCTGCCTCCACTTCCAAAAGCTTGTCAAGGTTCATTAGCTCGTCAGTATCTAGTAATGCCATGACTTGTTGGTCGAGGTTAAGCATGCCAACAACGAATGCGGCGATGGCTGATTCACCCATTGCAGGGTGCAATTCGTTGCTGCCTTGGGTGACGACGTCTGCAACTGAGTCGACAACAATGCCCATTAGTTGCTCCTTGTCTTTCAGTGCCCGGCGCATGACTAATACGACAGTGGTTGGGTGATAGGATGCTTTGCCGATGCCAAACCGCAGTCGAAGGTCGATGACAGGCACAATCATTCCGCGTAAGTTGATCACGCCTTTTACAAAAACTGGCGATCTTGGCAGAGGGGTAGGTTGCTCCCAAACCCGGATTTCTTCGACGCTATGAATTGCGATACCGTAGAGCTCAGCCCCAAGACGGAAGCTAAGAAAGTCGGCTTGTTGACGGTTTTCGTCCTCGGCATAGCTGAGTGCTTGCTGTAAATCTACGTCCATGTATAGCGATCCTTAAGCTGCGATATTGTTGCTTATCTTGTCACCTTGTCTGTTATTAAAGTCGGCAAGAATACCCTGTATATCTAAAATTAATGACACTGAACCATCCCCCAAAATAGTGGCACCAGAAGCACCTTTTACTTTGGTGTAGTTGGACTCTAGGCTTTTGATCACCACTTGTTGTTGGTCTAAAAGCTCATCAAGTAGTAATCCAACCCTTTGCCCTGCGGCTTCTACAAAGCAAATTATGTTATGTTCGGTGTTGCTTGTTTGTTGTAGCTCAAACTCTTGTTTGAGCCTCAATATGGGAATGTTTTCCTCTCTGAGCCGGTAAAGTTCAACACCTCCTGCGGCGGTGATGACACTGGATGGGTCAACTTGAATCGACTCGATGATGGTAAGCAGTGGAATCACATAAGTTTGATCTGCGACTCTGACCAATTGTCCGTCTAAAATGGCCAAGGTGAGTGGCAGAGAAATCGTGAACTGGCTGCCAACACCTTGCGTTGATACCACTTGAATATGGCCGCCGAGCGCTTCAATGTTACGTTTTACCACATCCATACCGACCCCCCGGCCTGAGATATCTGACACCTGTTCTGCGGTTGAAAAGCCGGGTTCAAAAATTAAATTAAGTACCTGCTGTTGAGGTATTTCAGAATAAAGCGTATCGGGCGGTAATACGCCCTTGTCGAGTGCTTTATCAAACAGTGCTTGTGGGTCGATGCCTGCTCCATCATCTTTAATTTCGATAATAATGGCGCCACCTTGATGATAAGCATTGAGGTTGAGTGTGCCTGTGGGGTGTTTGCCCATGGCTTGACGGATTTCTGGGGTTTCTATGCCATGGTCAATGCCATTTCTAACTAGATGCACTAATGGGTCGACGATGCGCTCAAGTACGGTTTTATCCAACTCAGTGTGTTCACCACTGACGATGAGATCTACCTGTTTTTCTAGTCGATTGGATAGGTCTCGTACAAGACGGGGAAAACGGCTAAAAGCAAAACTGACGGGGAGCATGCGTATATTGAGCACGTTCTCTTGGAGATCTTTACTGTTTTGCAGTAATTGATTGAGCCCAGCTTGAAGCTTTTCCAGTTTGTCGACACTAAAGTTATTGCCGATTTCAGTTAACATTGATTGGGTGATAACAAGTTCGCCGACCAGATTTATCAGCGCATCCACTTTATCGATATCAACACGGATTGAGGATACCGCAGTATCTGATTTTGAGGTTGATTTTGCAGCGGCTTTTACTTGTTCGCTGGGTGACGGAGTATTTGAGGGGGTGTCAGTTGCTGCTGGCTGACTATCTATAGACGCTACAGATGTTGCATCAGCTTTGCCATCCATGCTGTCATCACTATTGGGGCAAGTGATTTGTGTGATGGTTAAATCACACTCATCTTCAACCCATTCAAATACCTCTTTGATATCTTCAATCTTAATGTCAGAGGAGACGGTGATTTTCCATGCGCTATAGCAAAGCTCTTCATCAATTTCTGCAAGTTCAGGTAGCGAGTCTATCTGCAAATCTATGTGGATTTGCTCGTCGAGTTCAGTGAGCTCTCTAATAATCCTAAGAGGGTCATTACCACTATAAAATAGCGAGGGCAAAGGTTTAAATTCGATACTCCAACCACCGTTTGAATTGGCAGATTCAGCCTGGGCGCTTTCATCTGCTTTGATTGCAGTATCTACCTGCTCACCGCTGGCTGCTTCTGATTCAGTGCCAGCATCATTTAGCCTATTGAGCTCAGTAATGGTTGCTTGTTTTAGCTTAGGTTCAACATCATTACCTAACTCATAACCCTCTAACATCTCTTTGATACAGTCGCAGGCTTGCAATAGCACATCGACACTATGGCGATTAATACAGAGCTCGTTATTTCTAACTCGGTCAAGGTAGGCTTCTACAATGTGGGTAAAATCGCTGATATTAGGTAGGTTGAAGGTTGCAGCCCCGCCCTTAATAGAGTGTGCTGCACGGAAAATGGTATCTAAAGCCTCACCTTGAAAATCCGTTAATTGGGTATCAACCAGCATTTCTTCCAAGATCTGCAAATTGTCTTTGCATTCTTGATAAAAAATTTGGCGCAGCTGTTCCATATCCATATATCGGCTTCCATTTTTTTAACAGTGGGTGATGACTAAATGACACGTTTCAAGGTTTTAAGTAGGGTGTCTGGATTAAATGGCTTTACCAGCCATCCTGTTGCCCCTGCAGACTTACCTTGCTGTTTTTTATCTGCAGAGGTTTCTGTAGTTAACATGAGTATGGGAATAAACTTGTACTGGGGAATTTGGCGTATGGCTTGCACCAATTCAAAGCCCCCCATATTTGGCATGTTGACATCAGAGATCACCACATCAAATTTAGTGTGCTGGGTTTTCTTTAATGCATCACTGCCATCGTTAGCAGTTTCGACATGGTAACCAGCATCTTTTAAGGTGTGACTGACCATCTGACGAATAGAGATTGAGTCATCAACGGCTAGTATTTTTGTCATCCGTGAATCTCCCTTACTGAGGGGTTGGCATGTTGATAAAACGATCGTCATAGCCAAGGATCTTAATGGCATGACTGAGGGTTTCTGAACTTGATAGCAAGTCAATGTTGATATTGTGCTGCTTAGCGGTGTAAAACAACGAAGCGAGTAATTGAATACCTGCGGCATCAACACGGGCCACTTGATCGCCATGAATCTTGAGATCAGTATTGGCTTCGGTGTGATGTTTAAGCCAGGTAAGGTAGGTGGTTTTTTGCTGGCTCACCGAGGAGATATCGAGCACTTCTTCTAACAAACAATCCATGTCTACTCATCCTTTAATTAGCTTGCAATGAGTTGCCAAGCTGTGATTTCAGTCTAGGAAGGATTTGTTATTTCGCAAATGATTTCGACTAAATTTGGCGTTTTTGGTTGGCTAAGGTTATTGAATAAATAAAGTGAGAACTTTTGCATTTACAGCAGTTTATTTCTTATTCTATTAACCATTTTTTATATATGGATTTAATACTTTAGACTGACGTATATTGAGGCGGAAATATTAGTGAATGTGCTCGGTTGTGACATATTTAGTTACAGGAAGAAATATCCTGAAAGCAAATTATTGTCGTGCGAACAATAGCTTATCAAGGTATTTGTTGTCCATTTTCGGGTAATAAATAGCAGAAAATAAAAGGCAAAGATGACTCATCTTCGCCTTTTAGAAGGGGGAGTTTACCTAATGTAGCAGGCGAGCCCGAATGGTGCCTTCAATGGCTTTCATCTGCTCTAACGCTTCAAGGGCTTGATCGGAGTCGACTTCCATAACTACATAACCAATTTCTGCTGTGGTTTGTAAGTATTGCGCCGCGATGTTGATCCCTTTCTCTGCAAAGGCTTGGTTAATCTTAATCAAAATACCTGGCTTGTTATGGTGAATATGCAACAGGCGTGAAGCATTTTCATGTTGAGCAAGCGAAACTTCTGGGAAGTTTACAGCAGTCATGGTTGAACCATTGTCAGAGTATTTAGCTAACTTACCAGCAACTTCAATACCGATATTCTCTTGCGCTTCTTGGGTGCTGCCACCCACATGAGGTGTCAAGATGACATTATCTAGTCCACGTAATGGGCTGATAAATTCATCATCATTGGATTTAGGCTCAACGGGGAATACATCAATGGCTGCACCGACAATGCGTTCACTTTGAATTGCTTGTGCTAGTGCATCAATATCAACCACAGTACCGCGAGAGGCA
Organism: Shewanella waksmanii; assembly: GCF_043643685.1. Lineage (GTDB taxonomy): Bacteria > Pseudomonadota > Gammaproteobacteria > Enterobacterales > Shewanellaceae > Shewanella > Shewanella waksmanii_A. The sequence goes on along the minus strand of NZ_JBHZSN010000003.1, from coordinate 113,246 downwards.
TTGATGAGGATACTACCTTGCTTCATACAATCTAGCTCAGCGGCGCCAATCATCTCTTTGGTCTGAGCGGTTTCTGGCACGTGCAAACTAACCACATCAGCTAAAGATAGCAGCTCTTGCATCGAATGAATTTGCTGCGCGTTACCGAGGGGAAGTTTATCTTCAATGTCATAAAATACCACTCGCATACCTAAGGTTTCCGCCAGAATACCGAGTTGGGTACCAATGTGGCCGTATCCGATCACACCGAGGGTTTTTCCGCGAGCTTCATAACTACCGACAGCGCTTTTCAGCCAGCCACCGCGATGGGCTAGAGCATTGCGTTGCGGAATACCGCGGAACAACATAATGATTTCACCTAGTACTAGCTCCGCGACACTTCGAGTATTCGAAAAAGGTGCATTAAATACCGGGATGCCGCGCTTTTCGGCAGCAGCAAGGTTGACTTGGTTTGTTCCAATACAGAAGCAACCAATTCCTACCAGCTTCTCCGCATGATCTAGGACTTTTTCGGTGATTTGGGTACGCGAGCGAAGACCAACAAAGTGTGCATCTTTAATGGAAGCAAGAAGCGCTTCCTCCCCGAGTGATGCCTTGTGATACTCTATATTGCTGTATCCTGCACGTTCAAAAACATCAACGGCAGACTGGTGGACGCCTTCCAACAGCAGGATCTTGATCTTATCCTTGTCCAGCGAATGTTTCGCCATGATTTGGGTACCCTCTTATTTATTGTTGCTACAATGTCACTATCAATGATGTAATTATTATTATGCCCCCACAAAATAGCACTTTTTTTCACCACTGTGGAGGGCTAGATGGCTAAAGTTATTATTCTGATAATAAAACAATATCTTCTAAGGAGTGCTTATTTTGAATAAAAGCGCTATTTGGCTCACAATATTTTTCGCGGTGCTGATTTGGTCGGGTGTTCAGCCTAAAGATCAGTTCACTTGGTTTTTGGAAGTGCTGCCTGCAATCATTGCTTTGCCTATCCTTTATTTTACTCGTAAGTCGTTTCCATTAACGTCCTTAGCTTATGGGTTGATACTGGTGCATGCCGTTATTTTAATGGTAGGAGGTCACTATACCTATGCAGAAGTGCCGCTATTTGATGATATAGCTAACTGGATGGGATCGGAGCGCAATAATTACGATAAGGTTGGCCATTTTGCTCAGGGCTTCATTCCTGCTTTGTTAGCCAGAGAAGTGTTAATCAGGCAGCAGGTATTACAACCTGGAATGTGGTGCCACTTTCTAGTGTGCTGCTTCGCGTTAGCACTGTCTGCATTTTATGAATTGATAGAGTGGTGGGTGGCGCTCGCAACTGGCGAGGATGCCGAAGCCTTTTTAGGTACCCAAGGTTATGTTTGGGATACGCAGTCGGATATGTTGCTGGCACTGATCGGCGCAATTAGCTGCATTACATTATTAAGTAAGTACCATGATCGGTTAATTAAGAATATTCAATAAGCTAGTGAGCTGAATATTCTGTATAAAATAAATTATGTGAATTTTTTAATGCGCCATATTCTATATTTTATTTTCTTTATAACTAAATGTTACTTTGCTGTTGCATTTGTTGATATAGTATTGGCGTTCATACTTTTTTACTATGGTATTTAGCTTCGATTTATTCGAATCTACTAAACCTATCATAGAAAGTCATAATTCTGATTGATAGGGAGAGGTGATTAACATGATTCATCGGTTAATCGCTAACTTTTCAGGGAGAGAAGTGAATGAGTAAAATTGACGAGTTAGTCTTTCTACATCAAGTGGCTGCACCTTGCCACTTGGCTGTATTGGCCGAGTCTATCGGCCTAAAAACACGGATTGTTAAGCAAGTTTCAGAACTTGATCCAGAGCGAGATAATAATAGTTTCTACCTTATCGCCCAAAAAGGCGCCGCATTAGATAATAAAGGCATTCCACTGTTAGCATCGCGGCTGGTACCCCATGTACCAGTAGCCTTGTATCAAGTTGAGCGTGATACCTTAGAGGCAGAGTCTGCATTGTTGTTAGGAATAAGGGGCTTGTTGTATGCCGATCAGCGGATGGATCTATTACTGACTGGGTTGCGTAAAATGGTGGGAGATGAGTTATGGTATGACAGAACGTTGATTTCAAAAATGTTTCGTCAGCTGGTAAAACGTCTTGATGGTGCCAATGACTTTTCTCAAGATACAGTGGCGATGCTACAGATGTTGACGGGAAGAGAACGAACTATTATTCAGTTAGTTTCTAGTGGAGCGAGAAATAAAGAGATTGCTCATCGTTTGTGTATTAGTGAGCATACGGTGAAGGCTCACATCTCTTCTATTTTTAGAAAAACTCAATCGAGAAATCGAGTTGAATTATTACGCTGGGCACAAACTTACCAGAGCCATTTTGAATTATGCTCATAATTTAGACTTTGTAAATTTGGTATAAAAAAAGGGAGCTTATGCTCCCTTTTTATTAACTAAATCTAATTAGTTTTGAATAATAGTTGCTACGTTTAGGTCACCCATTTGAGTCACACTAATCATATTGTCTGTCCCGGTTTGAGAACCTACTACTAAGTTATCGTTACCTGTTTGAGATACGGTTAGGCTGTTGTTGTCACCCGTAACAGCAAACTCGGCAGTTGTATCGCCACCAACCCAGTTACCATCACCAAGTTGAGTGATGTTTGCAAAGTTCTCATCACCTTGAATCAGCAAATCAATGACGTTCAAATCACCGTCTTGCATTGTATCAACTTCAACATTTAAGTTGCCAGCAACGGTTACAATCGCTTCATTATCTTCACCAATTTGACCCACGGTCACATCATTGTCCATGCCCTCAGTAATGACTTCTGCGTAGTTGACATCACCTTCTTGCGTCACTTCAATGTTATTACCGTCTAAAACAGCAAATGCAACAATTTCATTGCCATCACCAGTCGATGAAAGAGTGAATTCGTTACTTAAACCATAAGCACCAAATGTGGCGAAGTTACCGTCACCGACTTGGTCAAGATCAACTGTATTGTCATCACCCCAAACTTGGAATTCAGCACCGTTGACATCACCAACTTGGTTAATATCTATGGTGTTTTCGTTACCTTGCACATCAGCGACAAGGATATCACCAATGACGTTACCGTCACCATTTTGGGTAATGGTGACATCATTTTCATTACCGGTAGTGAATTGCATGTAAGCGCGGTTACTATTACCGTCTTGGTCGATAGTAATGGTATTTTCATTGCCCGCTAAGGTGTAAACAAAACCTGCGTTTAAATCACCAACTTGATTAACATCAAACGTGTTATCGTCACCGGCCACACCCTGAACACCTGCAAAGTTGAAGTCACCTTCTTGGTAGATTGTGACGTCATTGTTGTTACCCACGTTGGGTGTTAATGCAAGAGAAACCATGCCTGCTAGGTTTTCGTTACCTAGTTGAGTGATGCTACCGTCGTTGCCATCACCTTCAACTAAGAACAAAGATTCATTGTTATCACCTTGCTGGTCAATAACTGCAGAGTTACTGTCACCTAGAAGGTCGATGTCTGAAACGTTGGTTTCGCCAATTTGCAATACATCAACAGTGTTTTCGTTTCCTACAACAAGTGCATCAGATTGGTTCCAGAAACCAGCTTGATCTGTTGTCGCTTCGTTGCCATTACCTTCAATGTCGATACTTGATACGTGCCAATCATCTACTTGGTCAACCACAACGTTGTTGCTTTCGCCTTCTGACTCAACATAAGCTTCATGCCAAACACCATTTTGGGTGATTGTGGCTGTTTGGTCATCACCAAGTTGGTCCACAGTTGTGATGTTTAGGTCGCCAGTTTGTGTGACAGTGACTTCCTGACCAACAACAGCTGCATCTGGTGCAGTAGCGATGGTTTGATTAATGGTTGCTTCATTATCTGATGCGGCGATAGCTTGAGCTGATATGCCAAAGCTGGCGGTAATAGCTAAAGCGATAATAGACTTCTTTGCTTGCGATCTCATTGGACGCTCCCTGTTAGTACTGAGTTATTGTGATTGCGGCATTATCTGCAATCTGTTCAATTGAAAAATTCGCGCTTCCGAGCTGGTTAAGTTGCACCAAGTTTCCATTACCTACTTGGGTAATTTCGGCTTGGTTAGCCCACCCAACTTGCAAAATTTCTACTTCATTGCCACTACCATATTGATGAACACTCGCTTGATTTTCGACACCAACTTGAAGTGTGGCATTGGTATTGTCATGCCCCGATTGCAGCATCTCGGCTTGATTGTGATAGCCGAGCTGTATCAGCCCAATAGCGTTATCTCTGCCACCTTGCTCTAGCAATACTTGAAGAGTAATTGGAAGTTCGCTGACTCGATTGGCTAGTAATTCGTTCGCATACGAGCCAAAGGCCGACATAAGGAGCACTAAGCAAACAGTGCTTTTATATAGAACTGACACTTAACACTCCTTTGTATGTGCCAAACAGATAACATCAGCTCTTCAATGAGCTCGTCTATTTAGCGGTTAACGTAACGATGCAAAGCCACTTACAGCATCAAGCTAAATATCAAACAAGCTTGTGATGCTGAATGTAGGACAAAGGTACGGAGTGCTGCGCTTTTGAACAATTGGAAGAAGGTCTATTTATTTGTGTGAGGAGCTTTGAAAATATAGCGCTTCATTCTATTGAAACTTAAAGATATTTAATTTCTTTTTCGTTTTTTAACTTTGTTTATCTAATCCCATTATCTTAGTAAAAAAGTATTATTTAGTGACTAATAGTATCGACGGTTTATAGCCAATTATTGGGTGTTTGTGCATTAAGTCCCGGAAAACAAGTGAATGCACTTGCTGTGGTCGATGCGTTTGATTTGCTCGTTAACAGTGTTATTTGTGGCCTTAGCCATTGTTGGTGATTATTTGTTCGGGTTTATGATCAGAAAATTACCTTTCTGTAGTATTTTGATCTTTATGTTCAGCAATATTGGCTGTTTTGAAGTTACGCATATCACCCTCTAAAAGTGTCACTTTTGAGTTTGAGTTGTTGTTAATGTTGCAGTTGTTGATTTTGTTTTTGAATTTAATGTCTGTTCTGATCGGCTAAGTTTACTTTTTGGGGTGTTTTTATTGACGTTTATGACGAAGTTTGCCCTCTATAGAAATATCTTTCGCAAAGTGATTCAGATCCCTTGTGTGAACTATTCAGCTGTATACACTGCCGCCATAACAAAGTTTATGGGGGTAAAAATGTATGGAAGTTTTCATCAGTTTGTTGGGGATGGCAACACTGATCGGCATAGCAGTGCTGTTTTCAGAGCAACGTCAATCGATTAGCTTGAGAACCGTTGCTGGTGCTCTTGCATTTCAAATCGCTTTTGGTGCGTTTGTGATGTACGTGCCTTTTGGCCAAACCGTGCTCGATAGTGCATCAAATGGTGTGATGCACGTGATTAACTACGGCAACGAAGGGTTAGCTTTCCTTTTTGGCGATCTAGCTAAGTTTGGTGTCGGGTTTATATTTGTTATCAATGTACTGTGTGTGGTGGTGTTTATTAGTGCGTTGATTGCCGTGCTTTACTATTTAGGCATTATGCAGTTGGTCATTGGCCTGATTGGTGGTGCGCTGTCTAAATTGTTAGGTACAAGTCGTGCAGAATCTTTATCAGCGACAGCTAACATCTTTGTTGGTCCTATTGAGGCACCTTCGATGGTGCGACCTTTCGTTAAACATATGACGCGTTCAGAGCTATTTGCCGTGATGACCGGTGGTTTGGCATCCGTGGCAGGTGGCACCATGATTGGTTACATCCAAATGGGCGTCGATATTAAATATGTTCTAACAGCCGCCTTTATGACCGCACCGGCAGGTTTGTTGTTTGCTAAGTTAATGTGGCCAGAGACAGATACGCCTCGCAACGATATCAAGCAAGTGATGGATGAGCAGGAAGATAAGCCGACCAACGTACTCGATGCTGCAGCAGGCGGCGCAGCGATGGGGATGCAACAGGTACTGAATGTATCTGCTTTACTACTGGCTTTTGTCGGATTAATTGCCCTAGTTAACGGCATTATTGGTGGTATTGGTGGCTGGTTTGGCTATGGCGAGTTAACCATGCAGATGATTTTGGGCTACCTATTGGCACCATTAGCCTGGTTGATGGGTGTACCTTGGAGCGAAGCGACACAAGCAGCCTCTTTCATCGGCCAAAAGATGGTGATTAACGAGTTCGTTGCTTATATCGACTTCCTAAAAGTTGCTGAAGATCTTTCACCTAAGACACAAATTATTATCAGTTTTGCCTTATGTGGTTTTGCTAACATAGGTTCGCTTGCCATGGTCATTGGCGGCTTAGCAGCGCTATGTCCTGAGCGTCGCCACGATTTGAGTGAAATTGGTATGAAAGCCTTAATTGCCGCAGCGCTTGCTAATTTGATGAGCGGTACTATTGCAGGCCTTCTATTTAGCCTTGCTGGTTAACTGAACGATTAAAATTGTAAAGCACCCACTCATGACGAATTAAGAGTGGGTGATTGATCTATTGGAGTACAACATGACACCACATATTAATGCCCCTGCTGGCGCGTTTGCTGAAACCGTACTTATGCCAGGCGACCCGTTGCGCGCTAAGTACATTGCGGAAAACTTCCTTGAAAATGCGACATTGGTAACCGACGTACGCAATATGCTTGGCTATACCGGCGAGTTTAATGGTCAGCGTATCTCAGTGATGGGCTCAGGTATGGGAATTCCATCCATTTCTATCTATGCGAAAGAACTGATCACAGAATATGGCGTGAAAAATATTATTCGCATCGGATCTTGCGGTGCAGTGAGCAACAAGATCAAGCTCATGGATGTTGTGATGGCCATGGGAGCTAGCACTGACTCTGCGGTGAACCGTACTCGCTTTGCTAACACCGATTTTGCCATGATTGCTGATTTTGGTCTGCTACGTAATGCTGTTGATGCCGCTGAGAAGCTGGATGTGAATTACCATGTCGGTAACCTTTACTCTTCAGATCTCTTCTACAGTGCTGATGAAGGCCGCTACGATTTAATGGAAAAGTACGGCATCTTAGGTGTAGAGATGGAAGCGGCTGGTTTATACGGTGTTGCTGCTGAATATGGTGCCAATGCATTAGCAATGATGACTGTGACGGACCATCTTCGCCAAGGGTTACATTTGAGTGCTGAAGAGCGCCAGCAGACGCTTAATGAAATGATTAAGTTGACCTTAGAAGCGGTTAGTCAGCTCGCTTAATTTCACAATATTTAGCCACGAAAGATCAACGGGCTCAGACATTAAGTCATCTCTGTTTACCCTACGGCTTCCAAACGTGCATTAAAAAAATAGCTAAGCATGTTTGGAAGCCATCCCCCTACGCAATTCATATTAGAATAAAAACTCCTAATCCTTTTAACTTAGCGAGTGAGACAGTAGACTGACCCAACAAGCAACTAAAATGGATGGATGAATGAGTATTTGGTTTAAGCCGGTTACGTTAGCACAATGTGCCAAGATGGATGATGGTATGCATGGAAAAGGCACCTTGATGCGTACTTTAGGTATTACTATTTCCGAGATTGGTGATGACTATATGAAGGCAACTATGCCCGCAGATCCTTCAGTTCACAATCCATTAGGCATTGTACATGGTGGTGCCAATGTTGCTCTAGCAGAAACCGTAGCCAGTTATGCAGCCAACTTTGTTGTAGATTTTGAAAATTACTATTGTGTTGGCCAAGAGATCAATGCCAACCATCTAAAAGCGTCACGAAAAGGGATATTAACCGCGACTGCAAAACCGGTGCATTTAGGTAAACGCAGCTCAGTGTGGGAGATTCTGATTCACAATTCGGCTGGTGAACTTTGCTGTATCTCAAGAATGACAGCGGCAGTTGTTAAGCGATAACCGAAGTTTCTTGTGTGCTGCTGGGTAAATGGCCTGTTACAAACCTATTTAGTTAGCCATAATAAGTTTAATTAACTTTTATACCAATGGAGAGCGTATGGATAACGCAACTATTTGGGAGTGGGTAGGCTATTTGGCATCAGTGGTGGTGGCAATTTCTTTGATGATGTCCAATATTAAGAAATTGCGCTGGTGGAATTTAATTGGTGCAGCACTTTTTGTTGCATACGGCTTGGCAATTGGCGCGCTACCAGTAGCTTTAGTTAACTTTTTTATTGTACTGATTGATATCTATTATCTTGTGAAGATCTACCAACAAGAGCGTCAGCAAGCCTCAAAATAGCATTACTTATACTGTTCCCCTTAGATGAGTGGCAATCGGGCATGGTGAGATTGCCGCTATCATCTTTCTATATTCTCCATCTTTACATAGCTTTACATCACATTACTCCTCAGTTAATCCCAGCTTTGTAATATGGCAAGGCAATAATTTTTTTGCAAAATCGATTAGAGTTATCGATTCTAATCGTTTTATTTGTTTTATGTCTTTACCTATTATTTATTTATCGAAACGGCACAGCTAGCGCGACTGGCTAACACAGCATTGAGGCAGCGATGGCAACGATTTTTGACGTGATTGAACAGTGGCTTAGTTAACGCCACATGCAGGATTTTAGATTAGGTAACTTTTGGAGATTATTATGACTACGCAGAGCAACTATTTAACTAGCCAAAATGGCGCCCCTATTGCAGACGATCAAAATTCACTATCAGCAGGTGAGCGTGGACCCTTACTTTTACAAGATTGGCAGCTCATTGAAAAGCTAGCCCACTTCAATCGCGAGCGTATTCCAGAGCGTGTCGTACACGCCAAAGGTACTGGCGTTTACGGTACTTTTACATTGACCAAAGATTTAAGCGAATACACCATTGCTGACCATTTTAATGGCGTGGGTAAGCAGACTGAAACCTTCGTGCGTTTCTCAACAGTAGGTGGCGAAATGGGATCGGCAGATGCCGAGCGCGACCCGCGTGGCTTTGGATTACGTTTCTATACTGCACAGGGTAATCACGACATCGTAGGTAATAATACCCCGACGTTCTTTTTACGTGATGGGATTAAGTTTCCTGATTTTATCCACACGCAAAAACGTAATCCATTGACTAATTTAAAAGACCCTCAAGCTATGTGGGATTTCTGGTCGCTTAACCCAGAAGCAATGCATCAGGTGACGATTTTAATGTCTGACCGTGGTATACCGGCTAACTATCGTCAGATGCACGGTTATGGCTCGCATACCTTCTCATTCTGGAACGCCAAAGGAGAAAGATATTGGGTTAAGTTCCATTTTAAATCACAACAAGGCGTTGTTAACTTAACCAATGAGCAGGCCGATAAATTAAAGGGGATTGATCCTGATTCATCGCAGCGTGATATGGTGGCGGCCATTGCGGAGCAGAACTTCCCACGTTGGACGGTTAATGTTCAAATTATGCCAGAGGCTGATGCCAATACTTACCATATCAATCCATTTGATTTGACTAAAGTATGGCCACACAGTGACTACCCATTGATTGAAATCGGTGAACTGGAATTAAACCGTATGCCGCAAAACTACTTTGCTGAAGTTGAGCAAGTCGCGTTAGCGCCAAGCAATTTGGTACCGGGAGTTGGTGCATCACCAGATAAAATGCTTCAGGCACGTATTTTTGCCTATGCAGATGCGCAGCGTCACCGTATCGGTACTAATTATAATCAGCTACCAGTGAACTGCCCGCATGCAGCTAAAGCTAATCATCATCAACGTGCTGGTGCTATGGCGGGTACCCAATGTCCATTTAGTGGCAGTCAAACCGGTGCAGATGCAAGCGCTAACTATGGCCCGAGTAGTCGCGAAGATGCATTAGTTGAACCTGCACATTTAGCGGAGCCGCCACTGCGTTTAGATGGTGAAGCAGATCGCTATAGCCGTTATGATCAAGATGATTATACCCAAGCAGGTAATTTGTATCGCCTGTTTTCTGAAGAGGAAAAAGCACGCTTAGTAGAGACTATTGCTGGTTCGCTTAGCCAAGCAAGTCACGATGTGCAAGCACGTATGCTAGCGCACTTTGAAAAGGCCGATGCTGATTACGGTGCCCGCATTGCCAAAGCGATAAACGCATAATCATCAGCGCCTAAAGTAAGTAAAAAGCCAGCGACCACAAGGTCACTGGCTTTTTTAATGGTTAGCGGCTAATCATACGAATCTTAACTATGCCTATTAGGTGTCCAGCATGTTGCTTAGAGTATCAATGTCATGACCCCAAGCAATGCAAACAGTGCCGCGCACAGGCGGTGAATCAACTGCAAGGGTAATTTTTCGGCGCTGTAGTGTCCGGCGATGACAACTGGAACATTGGCCAACATCATCCCCAAGGTTGTGCCGATGACTACCATGGCTAGGGCATCATATTTCGCGGCTAACACAATGGTAGCGACTTGGGTTTTATCGCCAATTTCGGCAATGAAGAACAATACAAAAGTGGCAATGAAAGGTCCCCATTTATATAGCGTACTTTCTTCGGCATCGACCTTATCTGGGATCAGCACCCAAATGGCGATAGCAAAGAAGGACAGGGCGACAATATAACGGCCAACTTCAGCAGAGATTAAGCCTATAGCCCATTGGCCTATCCATGCAGCCGCAAAATGGTTGGCTAACGTTGCCAGCAAAATTCCGAGGACAATGGCGGTTTTGTTTTTAAAACGGGCGGCAAGAAGTAGCGCTAATAATTGGGTCTTATCACCAATTTCGGCAATAGCAACGGTAAACGTTGAGGCAAGTAGTGCTTCCACAATGGATTCCTTAGGGGGCAAAATCAGCTAAGCAGAGTCCGCCGCCCCCTATGTTTGGACGGGATCTCTGCTCAGGTCTTGCTGGGTGATGGCTCACTGTATTTACCATGGCATATGGCCAATTATGTTGATAAATACCTAACAATAGCAATCTTGCTTTGCTAGTAGCTACTCCCCTGAGAAGGTCGCGGTCATTATAATGCCATGATGAAAGGTTGCAAGTGCAACACGTTTTTTGCGCGACATTTCGATGGTTTTGTTGGAAAAATAACCATAGGTAAGCGGCTTGTAGAGTGTATGTTGGCAACTTATTTGTGCGCTGTACAAAGTTGTTTACGATTGCCTTTGATAGCTTGTACACAGAGATTGCCTCTGTTAATGTCCTTACAGTCATTTTTTTAGAGTTTAAGGTAGTGATGAAACAAACCTATCGATATTTTTACCGATTTACGCAGCCTCAGGGGCTTAGCTAAACTAGGTAAAAGTAATGTTAGCTAAGCTGTTGAGGCCAAACCGAATCGAAACGGGCAGTTAATTGTCATTCGATTAGGAGGCTAAAAGCTTAGTTGTTTTCTTACTAAATCCCTCCTTGTCGTTGTTCTAAATCTGACCCTCAAATTATTAAAACAAATCAAGACAGGACAATGTAGTGAACTTAAAAATCCTCGGCTCTATTGCCATTGTTGCAGGTACCGCGATTGGTGGCGGTATGCTTGCATTACCTTTGGCTACAGCTTCTCTAGGAACCATCCCGGCATTTTTACTTTTGGTGTGTATTTGGGGGGTATCGATTTATACCTCTTTATTGATGCTAGAAATCAATTTACGCACTGGTGTTGGGCTTAACGTCCATGCCATTACCGGAAAAACGTTAGGTAAAATGGGTCAGCTGCTACAGGGAGGCTCATTATTGAGTCTATTGTTTGCATTGACCATGGTTTATCTCATGGGCGGCTCATCACTACTGGAGTCGCGCCTTGATCAAATGGGATTAGATATCGATAACAAAGTGGCGGTATTGTTATTTACCTTAGTATTTGGTGGTTTTATTGCCGTCGGAGTAGCGTGGATTGATAAGGTCTCGCGTTTACTGTTTTCCGCTATGATTGCCCTGTTTGTGATTGTCGTGGTGTTTTTGCTGCCAGAAGTCAGCCCAGCTTATATTTTCCGCGAGTCATCTGCTGCTATCGTTGAGAAAGCGGAGTTAGGTAATTTATGGCTTGCAGCAATTCCGGTGGTATTTACTTCATTTGGTTTCCACGTTTGTATTGCAACCATTGTGCGCTATCTAGATGGTGATGCGGCTTCACTGCGCAAAGTGTTGATTGTCGGCTCTACCATACCTTTGGTCTGCTACATCCTTTGGTTGATGGTGACCTTGGGTACTGTTGGTGGTGCCACCGTGCATGGTTTTGAAGGCTCACTTCCGAAGTTGGTGACGGCATTGCAGGCGATTGCTGATACATCAATTATGCAGCAGTGTATTGATCTGTTCGCTAATTTGGCGTTAATCACTTCCTTCTTGGGCGTCACCATGAGTTTGTTTGATTATATTGCTGAGTTAACCCGCGCAAGAAATGATGCGATGGGGCGCGCTAAAACATGGTTAATTACCTTTATACCGCCGCTACTTTGTGCGCTGTTTTACCCAGACGGTTTTATCCAAGTGTTAGGTTTTGCTGCCATTCCGCTGGTTATCATGATTATATTCTTGCCCATCGCAATGGCACTTGGGCAGCGTAAGCAGCAGCTAGGCGGCTATCAAGTTAGCGGTGGTACACCAGCATTAGCCTTAGCGGGTTTACTTGGCGCAGTGATTATTGCTGCCCAGCTTTGGGTTGCACTTTAACAATTGTTTACAACAAAGCTTGATAACAGCATACATTGATACGCGCTAGTTACTGTTTGTTGTATAAGGTTGTGTGATAAAGTCGGGCACTTGCCCGACTTTTTTGTAGCTATATTTCGTAGTTGGACAGCAATTATAGTAATCGGCATAACAAAGTGATCTACTCAGGGCTATTTTTGGCAAACTAGTTCGAGACGAATAACTTAAGTAATAGTGGTTCTATTGGGAAATTATTCAACGAAGAAGTAGGCAGCGCAAAAGCTGCCAAAGGGCGAGTTTTAGCACTTCTGATACTGTGTAAACGAACTTGAACGTAAAGTAACTATGCCCTTCATTCGTTGCAAGCCACATGGATGTGGTGAATGTCATTAATGCACGACTATAGCGATATAGGAGGTAGAGTAACGCAGGAGCAGTTACCGAGGAGCATTAAATGACCTTGTCTCAGAAGCGCTAAACTCGCTGAGCGATCACATCTTTATGCCGATTGGCATTATTCATAAGCAAGTATGTAATAACGATAAAAAATGGATTTATTAGCATGAAAAAACTGATGTTAACCGCAGCGCTAGCGGCTTCTTTTGCCGCCCACGCCGATGAGGGGATGTGGCAACCTTATCAGCTTCCTGCTATGGCAGACGAGCTGAAAGCCAAAGGGTTAGAGATTGACGCCAAATCTATTTCTAAACTAACCGAATTTCCTATGAATGCCGTGATCAGCCTTGGTGGTTGTACTGCATCCTTTGTATCGCCAAAGGGGCTAGTTGTTACCAACCATCACTGTGCTTATGGCTCGATTCAGTACAACTCAACACCAGAGAAAAACTTACTTAAAGATGGTTTCTTAGCCAAAAACTTTAGTGAAGAATTGCCGGCAACACCAGGTTCACGTATCTATGTGACAGAGTCTGTGGTCGATGTGACTGATAAAGTGAAAAAAGGCTTAGACAGTAAAACCGGTAATGCATTTTATCAAGGCATAGAGCAACGTGAAAAAAATCTCGTTGCCGAGTGTGAAAAAGAAGATGGCTATCGTTGTAAGGTTTATAGCTTCCACGGTGGTTTGGAATACTATCTTGTTAAGCAGCTAGAAATTCGTGATGTTCGCTTAGTGTATAACCCAGCAGGTAGTGTGGGTAAATACGGTGGTGATATCGATAACTGGATGTGGCCTCGCCATACCGGTGATTACTCTTTTTATCGTGCCTATGTGTCTAAAGATGGCAAGCCAGCCGATTATAGTGAGGACAATGTTCCTTACGAGTCAAAGAGCTTCTTAAAAGTTTCTGCTAAAGGCGTTAGCGAAGGTGATTTTGTCATGGTCGCTGGTTATCCAGGCAGAACCAACCGTTACCGCACAGCCAATGAAGTACAAAATCAGTTTGAGTGGGCTTATCCAGAAGGCAAAATTCTGCGTGAGCGCATTATTGATATTATCAAAGAAACGGCACCAGAAGGCAGTGATGAGCGTATTAAGTATGAGAGCGCAATTGCTGGGTTAGCTAACTACGCCAAAAACTTCACTTCGATGATCGAGTTTTATGGTAAGTCTAGCATGCTAGATGACCGTAAAGGCTTAGAGCAGCAGCTTGCTAACTGGATTAAAGCAGATAAAAAACGCCAAGCTACATATGGTGAAGTGTTAGCTCAACTTGATAAGTTAATTGCTAAGGGTCAGCAAGGCCAAGAACGCGACTTACTGCTGGGCTACATGGGCTACAGCACCATGATGAGCACAGCGAATCGTTTGTATCGTTTAGCTAACGAAAAGACGCTACCAGATATGCAGCGCGAGCCCGGTTATCAAGAGCGTGATATGACGCGTTTTACTTCAGGTATGGAGCGTATTGAGCGCCGTTATGCTGCCAGTGTAGATAAAGCGATATTGGCAGACTTAATCGGTCGTTATGCTGCATTGCCTAAAGCGCAGCGTTTACCAGCATTTGATAAAGCGTTTGGTATTGGGAATAACTTTGATGCCGCTAAGCTTAATAAGACCTTAGATAAGATGTATGCCAATACTCAGTTATCAGATAAAGACACCCGTTTAGCATGGATGGATAAGTCTGTAGCTGATTTTAAAAAGTCAGATGATCCTTTCATTCAATATGCTGTAGCGACGTATGACGAGCGTATGAAGCGTGAAAAAGAGGAGAAGCAACTTGCTGGTGACTTGATGAAGGTGCGTCCACAATATATGGATGCCATCATCGCCTACAACAAAGAGCAAGGAAAGCCTGTATACGCAGATGCTAACTCAAGCCTACGCGTTACTGTGGGTCATGTTAAAGGTTACTCGCCGCAAGATGGTCTTAAGGCTGTGCCGTTTACCCGTCTTGAAGGTATTTTAGCGAAAGACACAGGTGTTGATCCATTTGATGCCCCTGCGAAGCAGCTTGAGCTGATTAAGCAAAAGCAATATGGCGATTACTACATGAAGGCGATTGATTCTGTGCCGGTCAACTTCTTATCAACCCTAGACACTACCGGCGGTAACTCTGGCTCGCCAACATTAAATGGCCGCGCTGAGTTAGTTGGACTACTGTTTGATGGTGTTTACGAGAGTATCATCGGCGATTGGGGGTATGACCCACAAACTAACCGCTCAATCCAAGTGGATAGCCGCTATATGTTATGGGTAATGAAGTACTTAGATAATGCCGATAACCTGCTGGAAGAAATGGAAATTGTGCATTAATCCACGTAATTAAATTAGCATGAATTGGATAAAGGGCTTAGGTAATTTTCTAAGCCCTTTTTGTTTTTTAATCGCTTGTTGGTTATTGGTTTATTTGAGGGAGGTGATGAGTAAAAACTAACGCATTGTTAATTTGCTGGGGTCATCTGTAGCTATGTACACCCCGATAAATTGCTTTTCCCCAAACTCGTTTTCTGAGGTGGTTGTGAACGGGTGGTTTTTTGAAAAATGACCGAATTGGTTAACTTCATCATCATTGAGCTGGTCATAGTTGAAAGAAATCGCGCATACCTTGCCCGAACAGGCGTAGGATTCTGCATAAAAATTTGTTTGTTTGAAAGCTTTTAGCCCTTGGGTCAATTGATACTCTCGATCAGTTGATGCCTGAGAAGGTGGGATTGCACTGATTTTAGAAATCACCTGATGAATATCATCAGTAGTCAACAGCTTTATCAGCATCTTTTTTGAAATGACATTGGGCTCGATGTAAAAAGCGTTAGTAAAAGATTCTCCATCTAAAAAAATCTCTTTACTCAAAGCCGTGTTCTCGGCTTTCTCAGTTTCCTGGGGAGCGCTTATTTTAACCGGCTGTGATGAAGTCGAGGCTATATGGTCGCTTTTGTCTGTTATCGTATTTGTTTCTAGGGGGGCGTTGTTTGCTGTGGTGGAAATTGTGGATGAAGGTTGAGGAGTTAAGTCTTGAGCGACTATTCGATAAAGGCCCACACTTGAAATGATCACAATGATGATAAAACTTGCTATTTTTTTCATTTAATTCCCTTTAATGACTTCAATTAACATACATGTTTTGGCTTGGTTAACTATGGTATTTCATTAATGGCTAATAATCCATTGTGACTTAGTGGGCGACGGGGGAATGCAGCGAGAGCAATTGGTGAAGTTCAATGTAATGCATTATAAGTAGCAGCGGCAGCTGCAGCGTTGTTGCTCCCTCTGAATATCGCGCAGAGAATATTAAACATTAATGTTTAGGTTGATAGTGAGTAGTTAAAAGCAAAATCCAAAGCTAAGTAAGTTATATTAGTAGCGTAAAGCTAACCCTTAAGCGCGGCTATTTCTGTCGCCGTTAAGGGCCGCATTTCACCTGGCGGTAAATCAGCCAGTTGCAATGATTCAATGGCCACTCGTTTAAGATCGATAACCTGATAACCAAGCGCTTGACACATACGGCGGATTTGCCGATTTAGTCCTTGGGTTAGGCAGATATTAAAACGGGTCTCTGAGATTGCCGCTACTTGGCACGGTAAAGTGGTGACATTTTTGTAGCTGATCCCTTGCGACATTTGAGTACAAAACTGCTCATCAAAAGGCCGCTCAACCTCGACAACATAATGTTTTTTATGGGCAAAGTCGGGGTGCATTAAGCGCTGGGTGAGTTCGCCGTCGTTGGTGAGTAACATTAATCCGTGGGAATCTTTGTCTAGCCGACCTACGGGATATAGTCGCGGTGATTGGGGTAAAAAGTGTAATAAACTGGCTGGGTTATCTGCAAGTAACCGACTATCGACCCCCACAGGTTTATTAAAAGCGTAATAGTGCAGTGATTCAATTGCGGCGACTGGCTTGCCATCACATAACAAATCCTGCTCACAGTGTTGCTTGTCAGGGGCGATGGTAACGCAATCAATATGGTTGGCAACACGCCCATTGATACTGATTCGACCGTCGCGAATCAGTCGCGTGGCAGCACGGCGAGAACATAATCCCGTCATGGCTAGGTATTTAGCAAGTCGCATTGGTTGGTCGTTTAATGGTGCTGCGGTTGTTGCAGTGAATGAGAGAGTTTCTTAATGGTAAACGCTAACATCAAGCACCACAACATGGTGAGGTTAGTTTGCAGCCACATATTAGCGGCAACGTAACAGTTTTCACCTGTATGAGGATCGCAAGCATCAAAGTCTAAGGTTTGCCAGTTGAGCTGGAACATCAAACCAAGAGCGCTTGCGAGACCTAAAGTGCTAATGAAAAACAGTCGTTTAGAGCATATTTCTTTATGATTAATACGTGCCGCTAATGTCAAAAAGTGCAGCATTACCGTACCGAGGAGGAAGCTGGTGGATACGACACGATGTTCAGTGAGGTAATTGATAGGAAACACCCCCATCAAAATAATAGAGCCGCCAACCCATAGACCTGTAAAAGAGATATAGTGGCCGAAATGCCCGAGTTTTAATAGGTATAACCCATACATGGCTAACAAGATACATAGCCCTGCCATAATAAGTGCCATGTTATATACATAAGCCAAAGGCGTACGCATATAGTCACCCAAAAAGTCAGCACGTAAACTAAATACCGCAGCGCCAACTTCTTGATATTGCGCCCATACACATATGGAGATCCCAGTGGCCGATACTAACGCACCACCAAAAATCATCCAGATGACTAATTTATGCAGATCGGTATTTGGGGTTTGCTGCGCCAGTTGCATAAGGTTTCCACTGTTAGGGCAATAAAAAAGGAGTGCATGATATATGCGCTCCTTCTCCGTTACCTGCCAGTGATGGGCAAGTTATCTATCCATAGGATAGCTAGTGTATGTCATATCGGGGTAATTACCAACATGTCATTAACATATTGTCTGATTTAATACTTAGTGGCTGCGCTTGCGCAGTATCACAATCGAGATTGCTACTACCGCTAAAATCATACAGTACCATGCGTGGGTTACCGCTTCTAGTGGGCTGATGCCAAAGGTTGAAGCGATGAGTAAAGCTTGAGCACCGTACGGGATCAAACCTTGAATAATACAGGAGAAAATATCCAGAATACTGGCAGCGCGCTTCGGTGTTACTTGGTGTTTTTGTGCAAGTTCTTTAGCGATATCACCACTGACAACAATCGATACGGTATTGTTAGCCACACAAGTATTGGTTAGTGCCACAATTCCCGCCATACCTAGCTCTGAAGCGCGGGTAGAGGCTTCACCTTTTGCTTTAGAAAACTTAGCAATTAACTTTTCTATTTGTTTGCTGACAAAAGCCAAGCCGCCTTGCTGTTGCATTAATGCCGCTAAACCACCCACTAACATAGAGAGGATGAAGATTTCTTGCATATTGGTAAAGCCAGCATAGATATCTTGACCAAACTGAATGACGCCATAATCCATGGTGAATAGGCCGGTGATACCAGCAAGTAGGATACCTACTGTCAGTACCACAAATACATTCAAGCCAGCGACAGCCAAAAACAAAATGGTGAGGTAAGGGATTACTTTTATAAAGTCGATTTCTTGTGCTGCAACTTCAGCCTGCCCCTGTCCTGCTAGGGTAAAAACAATTAACGTGATGATCGATGCTGGAATGGCAAAGATTAGGTTTTCTCTGAACTTATCCTTCATTTCACAGCCCTGGGTACGGGTTGACGCGATAGTGGTGTCAGAAATGATGGATAAGTTATCCCCAAATAGTGCCCCTGAAATCACGGCACCGGCCATAATTGCAAGATTGATTTCCGCTTCGGTGGCGACGCCCAGTGCAATAGGTGCAACAGCGGCGATGGTGCCCATTGACGTCCCCATTGCGGTAGCAATGAAGGCTGCGATAACAAAAAAGCCTGGTAGCAATAAACTGGAAGGCACTAAGGACAAACCCAGTGCCACAGTGGCATCTACACCGCCAGTGGCTTTGGCCACGGACGCAAAGGCTCCCGCAAGCAGGTAAATCAAGCACATAGCAATGATATTGCTGTGGCCGATACCGCCGATAAATGTTTCAATGCTTTGATTAAGTTTTTGTTTAGAAAGTAAAATACCTAAAATTATCGCAGGCAATATTGCGACAACACTCGGTAATTGATAAAAGGCGAAGTCAACGCCTTGGCTTTGGAAGTAAACGCCTGCGCCAATAAATAAGGTTAGGAATAAAAATAGTGGCAATAGCGCAACAAAAGAAGGCGCTACTTTATTGCTTGATGAGGTCGTGGTCGAAGTTGTCAAAATGCTCTCTCTATATTCTAGTCGTGCAAACCATCAGTTCCGCGCCCTCCTTGCAGGAACACATTGTCATTCAATGCAATGGTTCTTCATAATGCCAAGAGCATATGAGATTCATAGACGTCTGTCAATTTAGACGTCTAGATGTTTTTACTTCTATGTTTGCAGGTTAGCTAACTGTGCACTCGATCACATATCAGCGGGCGCTTATTTAGCTCTAAAGTGCCAACTCAACACGCAAATAGCAAGATTTCTGTGCTTAATCAATATGACTGCCCATGGTAACCTTATCGCCATCAGAAATAGCTAGGTGGTAAGGCAAGTGAAATTAGTTGTGGTAGACAAGGCGCTATACCGGCGCCGACTGAATCGTGTCATCGCGGTATTTATCGGTGCATTGGCAATGTTATCATTACTGTTTGGCACGCTACTTATTAGTTGGTTTGGCAACAATGCACCAATAAGTGGCGAGTCTACTGGCAATTTTAAATGGAACTTATTAGGTGTGGTGTTGGCGGCAAGTTTGTGCGCCACTGTGTTATACAGTTTGCGTCACCATTCTTATCTAACAGAAGTGTTTTATGTCGCTCGATTAAAGAGTTTACAAAACCGCATCTACCGCCAGTTAAGCAAGTGGCGTCAACGAGCGGAGCAAGATGACAGTCAGGCATTGATAGTGCTCTGTTTTTACTTTCAGAGTCAAAAATTGGTTTATTTGTTAGATGACAACACCTTAACTTTGTCTGCGGTTGAAAAGGAGCTGCAAGCGGTTGAGGAGCAAATTCAGCGTCTAGGGTTGCAAGTTGGGGCCGATGACTTTCAAGAGTCGATGTTAGGGTCTACTGACCAATCGGAATGATTTTGGCGGAGAAATAACATGTTGGGATTGACCAATCAGAGTTTATTGCAAACAAGCTCTTATATTGATGGTAGGTGGACGTCGGCACCACAAACATTTGCTGTCATTAACCCGGCAACAGGTATGCCATTGGCCGAAGTGGGTGACTGCAGCGTCACTCAAGTAGAGGCTGCTGTGAATGCTGCGTTTAAAGCCAAAGTGTGCTGGCGGCAAATGACAGCACAAGCTAGAGCCAAAATACTGATGCGTTGGCATCAGTTGATGTTGGACAATCAAGATGACCTCGCTAGATTGCTGACCCTTGAGCAAGGTAAACCTTTGAGTGAAGCGATGGGGGAAATTCGATATGGTGCTGCTTATATCGAGTGGTTTGCCGAAGAGGGCAAACGTCTTTATGGTGATACCATCATGCCGCCGAGTGCCGATAAACGTATTATTGTCACTAAGCAACCCGTTGGCGTCGTGACGGCAATTACTCCTTGGAATTTCCCTAATGCCATGATTGCGCGTAAAGCGGCGGCTGCGCTCGCTGCAGGATGTACTTTCGTGGTTAAGCCCTCGCCATTGACGCCATTATCAGCGTTAGCCTTAGCTGAGTTAGCCCACCAAGCAGGGATTCCTGCAGGTGTATTTAATGTGGTGGTGACCAATGATGCACAAGGTGCTGGCGAAATACTCACGCAACATGCTGCTGTGGCTAAATTTACCTTTACCGGCTCGACACGGGTGGGGAAACTGTTGGCTGGCCAATGTGCTCAAGGGGTGAAGCGTGTGTCGTTAGAGCTAGGGGGAAATGCGCCGTTTATTGTATTTGACGATGCCGACATTGAAGCAGCGCTTGATGGTTTGATGGCAGTCAAGTTTCGCAACGCAGGACAAACTTGTGTCAGCGCGAACCGCATCTATTTGCATAGGGATATTGCTCAGCAATTTACTCAGGGCTTAATTGAACGGGTTAACGACTTGGTTATTGGTGATGGTATAGATGCAGAGACTCAAATTGGCCCAGTAATATCATCTCAGGCGAAGCAACAGATGCTTCAATGGGTTCAACAAAGTATCGCTATGGGGGCTAACTTGGTTGCTGGTGAGGTAGATGAACAGCACAAGGATCTGCTTGTGACTCCATGTGTGCTCACTGATGTGACAGCTTTGATGCCAGTGATGTGTAATGAGGTGTTTGGCCCAATCGCGGCAATCAGTGTGTTCGATAATGAGCAAGACGTTATTGCGCTGGCCAATGATACTGAATATGGGTTAGCAGCGTATTTTTATAGTCGTGATATTGGACGGGTACATCGAGTGGCAGAAGCGCTAGATTTTGGCATGGTAGGGATTAATGATGGTGCAATTTCAAATGCTGCTGCACCTTTTGGCGGTATCAAGCAATCAGGTCATGGTCGTGAAGGATCAAAGTATGGCTTAGATGACTATGTGGACATTAAGTATCTGAGTTTAGGCGGTTTAAGTATCTAATGTCGAATGCTGAGTTAACAAGATTAAATTAACTTAGCATACGGTAGTAAATCATTGAGATTGGCGTATTATCGTCGGTGGCAACTATAAAATGCTAAACACTGAAGGTAGGCTTTAGTGATAGCAGCAAATGATTTTATAAGGTTATATTTTGGAACATTTTATTTGGAACATCGATCCTGTTTTGTTCTCATTTATGGGGCTTACGGTGCATTGGTATGGGGCGCTATTTGCGGTCGCTATCGCTAGTGGTTATCAAGTGATGAAGCGTATTTACATCAGTGAGAATCTTGATGTTGAGTCACTTGATAATTTACTGATTTACTGCGTTGTCGGTATTATTGTTGGTGCGAGATTAGCTCACGTTCTATTTTATGACCCTGCTTATTACTTTGCTAACCCAGCAAAAATCATTGCAATTTGGGAAGGTGGTCTAGCCAGCCATGGCGGCGGTTTAGGCGCGATTTTAGCCTTGTATTATTACCATCGTAAGGTCAAAATGCCATTTCTATTTTTGCTTGATCGCTTGGCAATTGCTACGGCGATTTTTGGATTTTTTGTGCGAATGGCAAACTTCGTTAATTCGGAAATCTTAGGGGTGCAGACCGATGTGCCTTGGGCCATTGTGTTTGAACGTGTAGACCTAATTCCACGGCATCCTGCTCAGCTCTACGAAGCCATTGCTTATTTATTGATTTTTATCTGCTTGGCTGTGTTGTTTAAAGTGAGTCAAATGAAACAGCGTCATGGTGCGATCTTTGGACTATTTTTAGTATTAGTATTCAGCTCGCGTTTTGTGATTGAAATGGTCAAAGTGAAACAGGCTGTGTACGCTGATGAGTGGACATTTAGTGCAGGTCAGTTACTCAGCATTCCCTTTTTGCTAGTGGGTGTGGTACTACTTGCAAGAGCGTATTTGGGCAAACAGCAACAAAGTTAGCTTTGAGCGTAGTTTTTCACTAGATAAAGTTCAGCAACTTGCTGGGCTTTTTTGTGTTGTGATATCGCTGTTTACTTAACACTGAACTAAGATAAAACTGTTATAATATCGAAGCTTAGATTGCGTCATGCAGCTCATGAATGCAGAACTCCCACACTTGTTAGTCTAGGCCATTAAGCCTTTACTGATGAGTCCAACTATGAGGTATTAATGTCATACGAATTGATCTTACTGGGTGTCGCGGTATTAGTCGCAATAGGTATCTTGTTACACCATCCTTCTAAAACCTTAGGTATTCCTTCGTTGCTGATTTTTATGGGCGTAGGTTTGTCATTGGGTAATGGTGAGTTTAATTTCGTCTATGATAATTTGGCCTTAACTTCGACCGTTGGTGCAATTGCGCTAAACATTATCGTGTTTGTTGGTGGTATTAATACTTCAACTGCCAGTATCAAGCTGGCTTACAAAGAAGGCGGGGTGCTTGCCACATTTGGGGTATTGTTCACCACGTTAAGCTTGGCGGTTTTACTGCATTTTATCCTAGGCTGGGAGTTAATCACCTGTTTGCTGTTTGCGGCGATAGTGTCCTCTACCGATGCCGCTGCGGTGTTTTCGATACTTGAATCTAAGAAATTAAAACTCAAGGAGCAAACTGATACGGTATTAGAGTTTGAATCGGCGACCAATGACCCGGTTGCTTTGGTTATGGTGACGATATTGACCGCAATTGCATTAGCGCCTCAGCAAGCAATTTCTTATACCGAAATAAGCATTACCTTAGTGCAACAAATTGTTGTCGGTATCGTTTTTGCCTATTTGTTGGGTAAGCTCGCGGTATATTTACTCAACCATGTCAAGCTTGAAGAATATGGTTTAATACCGGTGTTTATCCTCGCATGTTTTATCATTGCGGCCTATGGCAGCGAGTTACTTGGTGGCAATATCTTAATCGCATCCTATGTGGTGGGCGTGGTGATTGGTAATGGTATTAGTCGAGGTCGAGAAGTTTCTAAACACTTTTTCAATAGCTTATCTTGGCTTGCACAGTCATTGATGTTCATCATTTTAGGGTTACAGATCTTCCCACAAACCTTGTTTAGTGTGTTCATGGTTTCTTTGGTGCCGGCATTTTTGTTGATGTTTGTGGCGCGACCACTGGCGGTACAATTATGTTATTTACCTTTCATTCGAGCTAGTTGGAAAAAACGATTATTAATTTCAGTGGTGGGATTAAAGGGAGCGACACCGATTGTGTTTGCCTTAATTCCAGCCACTGCTGGGGTTCCTGGTGCGATAGATATTGTGCATATGGTCTTTTTTATTGTGTTGTTCTCTATTTTATTACAGGGGGCAGCATTGGAACCACTGGCAAGAAAGTTAGGTTTGAATCAATAATTGATTGATGAAATTAATAATAAGTAATCTTATATACGTGCTATTAAAGTATTCGACAAGCTGAATTATATGAGTGAGATGATATTTCAATCTCACTCTCACTCTCACTCAATAGTCTGTTATTATTCTGAATGCTGTTACTTAATGAAACAGTACTTTATCCCACCTCGGTATTCACAGTAACAGTCTCTTGGGTTTTCATTACAATATCTTTGTTCCCAATTACTCGGAGTCGCGTTCGCTACCGTACCTAATAAAATCCCCATACCAATTCCGACCGTTGCAGTAGCTTTTAATAATTTATTTTTCATTTTAATTCCTTTTTTAATTTGTTGCGCTGACATAATAGGAATTAATATATAAATATTGTACTACCCAAAAGTACTAATTGTAGCCAGTTTATATTTGCTCGTATTGTTTTAAATTTAGTTTATATCAAACTTGCATTATTAAACGTTATCAGGAGATGGTTATTGGGATTTCGCATCAGTTTGTAACGTGGTGTGGTTAATTGTTGATTTTTCGTGCTTCTAAGTAGCATTATATCAACATCACTCAGAAGTAAGCCGCATGAAATAGTGTTGGTTAGGGAGCTGTGATGAAGGTACTGCAACTTGTTAACTCACGTAATATATTAATATCATTGGTTATATTTTCTTTGTACGGCCTGTCAGCTTTTAACCTGAATCAGCTAGAACAAATTGCGGCGCGCGATACGGCAGTTGCTCGGGATGTTTTATCATCACCGGTCGCTTCTGAGTTTGCTAATGATGTCAGCAAATTCAGCAGCTATAGTGGAATCTATGGATCTGATATATCTACAAGATATCAGATGATGCAAGCAACAAATCATAGTTACCAAGGTCCGCAGGCTAGCGAAAAAGCACGGTTAAATAACTACTATCAATCCGGGCTGTTCCTGTTACTGCTAGCTATCGTTACATTGGCGGTAACAGGCAAAGACAATAAACCAGAATTTGATTTTAAGTTCACACTACTGAGCATTTTAGTCCTCAGTAGTGCGATGCTTTTCAATCAGCTACTAATGTTGCTGGTGCCTGCATTTGGATTATGGTTGTTATATGCGCGTCGCTATTGTGGCCCTTATTTACGGGCCAATTACCATTAATCATTGTACCGATGATTGCTGCAGGTGAGTCAGCTCATTGACTAAGTGCTTTAAATTGGTTTTTGCTTGATTAATTTCAAATTTCAAATGGCTTACTTTATATGTTTGGTTTTGTTGATCATTTTGCCTAACAAGTTGATAGACAAGCTTGGTCGACACACCATGCCTTTTTGCGACTTCAGATAGTAGGCAATTCTGTTGTTTAACTTCTTCAACAATTTTGTAAGCTAGTTTTGGGCTGATAAGTTTAATTGCACGGCTCATATTTACTTCCTCTTAAGATCTATCAGTCTATACCACTTTAGGGGTATGCATGGTTCGTGCCTTAATTTACTTTATTGATTAATAGAGCTTTTATTATTTGTAAGGAAGGTGCTGACGGCTGAATGCACTAAGTTTGGGCAACTTTGCTTTATTTGCGGGCGTGTTGTTAATCAGCAGAACGATGAAGCGGCCAGCTTTTCGAGAAAAGTTAGGCCGCAATATTGGTGTGACTTAGGTCTGTTATTTAGACAGTCTGTATAGTGTTCTGTTGGCTTGCTTTAGATTCGGTTGTTATTGCCCAAATGCTATTTCGCTCGCCGTATAGTGCGCGCTGCTTGGTTTTGCGGGCTAAGATGAAAAAGCCTACTCCCAATATGATGGCAACCCAGTCTACTGCGGATCCGGGCATTGAAGATAAGTACCAGGGACTATTGGCAATATAGTTGCTAAATAGTGAACTGATTGGAATAAACAGACAAGCAATGGCAAGGCTATATAAACAATGGATTGCAGAAATTGCTGCGCCACGAGTAAAACTGTAGGCAATGGCCGCAAAAAATACTGCGTAGTAAGTCCACATATAGTGGGAGTTAATGTTGCCGCTTAATAGGTAAAGCCATTTGGTGGCTAATATGGTTATAGCAACAGCGAGCATGGAGCCTAAGCACACACCAACTGTTAATGCAGCCATGATTCGACAAGACTTACTCTGTTCCGATGACTTTAAGCGGCGTTTTTCTAACCAAAGTAAGTTACCGCTGTAGAACACCATGGCACCCAATAACCCCATAATAAAATACAGCCAACGGCCAGCCATGCCAGCATAGTTGCCAAAGTGTAGTCCGAAAAAGCTGGTGACAATGGCTGCATAAGCGCCGCTTTCTTCGGCGTTTGCAGTGGTAAATTGAATATCCATTGTGTAAGGGTTTAAGAAGATGAAGTCGCTGTAGCCGCCCCGCGTCATTCTACTTTCAGCGGTTACCTCTATTGCTAAGCTTGGCCTGCTGCCCTCTAGGCCGGAAAACTCGAGCTTTGTGACTTCATAGTTCGGTGCAATTTCATTTGCTTTTAATAGATAGGTTTGCATTGGAGCAAGTTGGTCAACCGTATAGGTGACTTCGCTTCTTGGTTGAGGTTCAAATAGTGGTTTATCACCATAGATTAGGCTCAAGCCGCCATAAAATAAGTCGTGAAAAGCAAATACTACAACGGTCCAGGCAATGATCACATGGAATGGGTAACTTAAGATACCGAGAAGATTATGACTATCTAACCAGAATCGGTTGGCCCCCTTGTTTTGCCGTAATGCAAACAAGCTTTTTACTAAGGTGGGGAGTAAAAAAATCAATCCAGAAATGAGTGCTATAAAATAAAGCACTGCAGCTATTCCTAAGATCAACACACCAAGATCTTCGTGGCCGACTTTACCCACGATACCAGCGGTGCGGTGTAGCTGATCGATCAGGTTTGCTAATTCATTGGTACTGCTGGCGGTTGTTACCAACTCACCGTATTCATCTATGCTTGCGTGACGAATAGCATCATCGAGCCTGATACCGCGACCGCCGCCATTTTCATACCAATACATTGGTGAAGCATTGTCGGTCAGGTTGATGATGAAGCCTTGTTTGGCTTCAGCAAATTCACTTTGAGCTTTAGAGACTAAAGTATCTAGTTGCTCAGCTGCAACTGAAGCTAGCTGTTGAGTTGGTGGCGTTGCCCATTGCTGTATTTGCGGTTTAAACATGGTCAACGAACCAGCGTAAAAACCGATAAACAATACTAAGCCGGCAATAATTCCGGTCCATGTGTGTAGTACTTGATAATGCCTTAAAATGTCCGCCCGAATTTTCATGATAACCACCATAACATTGCATAGGTGAGGTATGTTGCTAGGTTTGCCAGTAGCAGGTAGGCAAAGGTTTTTTTGCCAGTCTTAAATAAAAAACTAAAACTTAGCAGCAATAACCACAGTAAGGCGGTTAGCCACATGTTAAACTGCACCTTTACCTCAGCATCAATGCCACCAGGTCCAAACCAAGCAAAAATCGCAACAAAACCATAGGCTAGCGTTAAGCCAAACAAGGTCGAGAAAATGGACTTTTGCCACCAGTGAGGCTGAATCTTTTGCGCCTGAGTTAAACGACTCATGATTGACTCCTGTTGACTTTTAACGCTGCCATCAAAGGCATCAATGTCAGTACTGTCGATGAGCTAAACAGCCACATAAATAACGCTGGCGTGAAGCTTAAGCTGAGTGAAAAACAATATAGGGCGAGTGCAAATAGGCCGTAACTTAGCCATCGATATGACTTTTTGAGGGGGCGAATTTGCCACTGTTGATGCCGGCTGGTGAGGTAAAGCGTGTAGGCACCAAACAGCGTAAAAATGAATGCCATGATTTGAAACATAATGCGGTTAACTTCCTTTTTTCCAGTATAAATCCCACAACAATCGTAATGTAAACGCTAATGATTCGCAATTGCATTGCTGTGGGTTTTGGCGTAAATTGTGGCGGTTTTACAAGCTGTATCACAATTTGTTCATTGGAAATTTGAGGTATCCCATGGAGTACAGGGTATTTAAAAAGAGCATCGTAGCGACTAGTATTTGGGCTTGCACAGCATTATCTGCTGTTCACGCGGCGACTGTTGCTGATGCTGAGACCACACAATCAATCGAAGTTATTACTGTTCATGGCGAGAAAATAGAACGTAGCCTAAAAGATACCACTTCTTCTGTATCTGTTATTGATAAGGAAACGCTAGACAGCGGGCAATACCTATCAGTTTCAAGTGCACTTTCTGAAATCCCCAATATTGTCGCATTAACTGGTGCTGTCCCAGATATTCGAGGTGTGACTGGTAATGGTGCCGCGGGGGGCTTCAATTCGTTTACCGGAGGAGCGAAGGCGCGGGTTTCGACACTCATTGATGGCGTTGCTGAGCCATTTGTTGCGGATCTAACCGGTGATACTGGTCTATGGGATATTGAACAGATAGAGGTATTCCGTGGTCCACAATCTACCATCAATGGACGTAATAGTATTGGTGGAACGGTATTTATTAAAACACTCGATCCTACTTTTGATTGGAATGGTGCTGCGCGCTTAGGTTATCGCAATCAAGATAGCTTTATTGATAGTGCCTTTATGTTGTCTGGGCCCATTGTTGATGACCAAGTGGCTTTTCGAATTACCGGCCAACATGTTGATGGAGAAAACTATAACCAAGAAGTGATATATGACTCCAATCCTGATTCTTTCGACCAAAAAGAACTTAAAACAAGTCGTGTGCGCGCCAAAGTATTATGGCAACCCGCATCACTTGATGCATTAAAAGTCATGTATACCTACGCGCTGAATCGTGAGAAAGGTAACTCAGGTCGTAAATATTATATTGGTGATGATCCATGGGAATACAAACCACTTTCACATCGCTACATGGATACTGAGTCTGATACCCATTCAGTCAAGTTTGATTATGATTTAGGTCAAGGGCAATCGCTCGATTTATTGCTTGCTTATATGGACTATCAATGGGGCTTCCAAACCTATGAAGCTCAAGTTGCTCGTCAGCAAAATGTGCAGATGGATGATAAAAGTTACACCCTAGATGGTAAATATACTTTTGGCTTGGATGATCCTGAGTTTAATGGCTTTTTAGGTTTGGCTTACTATGAGCGTAAGCAAGACTTTGCCAGTACCGGTGGCTATGTCTATGGTGGTGATGATAGTAGTACCTCCGCATCAGTATATGGTGAAGTGACTTATGGTTTTGCACCACAATGGCGCCTCACTGTAGGTGGTCGAGTGATGCGCGATGAACAAAACCGAAACTTTGTTATGAGCAGTGGTGGCCGGGTTATCGATGAAGATCTTGATACCGATAATACAGTGACGTTACCAAAATTAGTGCTGCAATACCTGGTGACCGATACCACCACACTGGCGCTGAGTGCCCGTCGTGGATATAACGCCGGTGGTGGCGCGTTATCTCGGGAAAACCTGTATTACTATTATGATGAAGAGTCGGTTGATACTTATGAGTTCAGTTCTCGTAGTAGCTTTGCTAATGGTGATGTGAATTTAAGTGCTAACTTGTTTTACAACGACTTCGATGGTTATCAAGCGTCTAATACCCAGCGTCGCATTACCAATGTGGATCAAGCGATCACTTATGGTTTAGAAGCTGAGCTAACGGCGATGTTAACCGATGATCTTCAGTTAAGCTCTGGCTTAGGTTTGTTAGAAAGTGAGATTAAAGCCGCGGCACCTGAATTTGGCGACATTATAGGTAATGAGCTTAGTTCTGCTCCTAATCTCACTGCTAATCTAGGTTTAAAATATTGGCTCAATGATGAGTTTAGTTTCGGTATATCAGCGAACTATGTGAGCGAATATCAAGGTGATATCGCCAACACTGAGGCGCTTAAAGCTGGAGACTATGTGATTAGTCGTTTTAACGTTGACTACATCAGTGATGCTTGGCGCGTTAGTGCGTTTGTTAACAATCTATTTGATGAGCAAGCTGTCACCGTAACAGATCCACCAAGCCCATGGTACCCAGAAGGCTATAATGCCATTGTTGATCCTCGAAATGTGGGCGTTAATGTAACTTATAATTTCTGATAGGTTTAAGCCCTGACATTGATGATGTCAGGGCTTTATTTTCATTATGGCTAGTTTTCGTTACTTTAATCGGTAAATCACTTCGACTCTGTCGCTAATCGTGGTTTGAGCTTGCTGATAACTTTCGGCAACGTCGGCTTCCATCGCGGCGTTCATTCGATACATAGCGGGTTGAACAGGGCGTTGATCATAGTAGCGAATTTGCCAAACCCCATCGAGTTCCCTATCAAACCCTGCTGCTAATGCTTGGGCTTTTTGTTGGGCATCTTTTATCGCCTCACTGCGAGCCTGCGCGATAATGTGCTCCTCTTTACTGGCTTTAAAACTAATGTGGTTGATTTTGTTGATGCCATTGGCAAGCGCACTATCTAAAATGGCATTTAGCTTATCGATTTCTGTCACGGTGACGGTGACTTGGCGGCGCGCTTGATAACCAACCTCTTTATTGGTGCGGGTCTCAGCATCATAGAGATGACGTGGACTGAGTCGAATGTTAGCACTTTGAATATCTTTACCAGCAATACCTTGGGCTTTAAGGCGTTTAATAAATTCAGCCACTGCAGTATCAGAGCTACGCTTAGCAGCGCTGGCCGTGTCTTCTTTTACAACCACTTCTACATTCACAATGGCCGTATCGGCGGCAATGGATACTTGGCTGGTGCCTATGGTTTCGATATGTGGAAACGTGAGTTCCGCCGCATAACTCGATGTGAAAGGCAATGTTGTCATCGCAGCTGCGGCAAAGATAGCGTTGAATAGAGATGTTTTCATCTTGTTCTCCTAAATGAAAAATGCGGATAAGAGCCAGTTGCTTTACTGCTATAAACGGTGGAGTTTGATAAAAGGGTTATTTTTTTATTGGGCGCTGAAAAAGTTAGCTGTGCTATGCATAAGGGCGGGTTACGCATTGATGCTGAGTTATCGTTTCTTATCAGGTCTTATCGAATAACTGAGCGTCTAGTTTGTTTAAATAACCAACAGCTAGCGGTAAAAATTAACTCACCAGAACAATAGCCTCTAGCAAACTGTCGCAGTAACACTGACATTAAGTGGGTTGATAGATTAGAATGGCGGCAGTAATCACCGTTGAGAGCCAAACAACATGCATGTACATATTTTAGGGATTTGTGGCACTTTTATGGGCGGCTTAGCTCTGCTCGCTAGAGCGATGGGGCACAAGGTGACGGGCAGCGATGCCAATGTCTATCCACCAATGAGTACTCAGCTTGAGCAGCAAGGCATAGAACTCATTCAAGGGTTTGATCCTGCCCAGCTCGGTGAGAATGAAGATGATGCCCCTGATATAGTGGTCATCGGCAATGCCATGAGCCGCGGAAACCCTTGTGTCGAAGCGGTACTTAATCGTGGTTTGAAAT
This sequence comes from Shewanella waksmanii, assembly GCF_043643685.1. GTDB lineage: Bacteria > Pseudomonadota > Gammaproteobacteria > Enterobacterales > Shewanellaceae > Shewanella > Shewanella waksmanii_A. The sequence continues at coordinate 81,946 of NZ_JBHZSN010000003.1, read as the reverse complement.
ACACTTCAGGTCCGCAGTTTCTTGCGGATCACATTTTGGTGCAGCGTTGGGTGTTGGCTGTATCTGGTACCCATGGTAAGACTTCCACTGCCAGTATGTTAGCGTGGATATTGGAAGATTGCGGTTATCAGCCAGGTTTTCTTATCGGAGGGGTACCGCAAAACTTTGGGGTATCTGCAAGGTTGGGAGATTCGCCATTTTTTGTGGTTGAAGCCGATGAATATGATAGCGCCTTTTTTGATAAGCGCTCTAAGTTTGTGCATTACCATCCTAGAACCCTAGTGATTAACAACTTAGAGTTTGACCATGCGGATATTTTTGAAGACCTCAACGCGATTCAAAAGCAATTTAACCACGTTATCCGAACAGTGCCTGGTCAGGGTAAAGTAATATGGCCCGCAGAGAGTGAAGCGGTACAAAATGTTATCGAGCGTGGTTGTTGGAGTGAGCAGGAAACTTACCACTCATTTGCCGCTGCGAAAGGTGGCGAGATGGGATGGTCTGCCAAGCCACTAGCGCAAGACAGCCATTGCTTTGAGGTGATGTTTGACGGTGAGAGCCAAGGTATTGTTGATTGGCAATTGATTGGGCAGCACAATCTTGAAAATGCAGTGATGGCGATAGCAGCTGCGCGACATGTGGGAGTTAAACCTAGTGAAGCGATAAAATCACTGATGACATTTGCGCCGCCCAAACGTCGCATGGAGTTGTTAGGAACAGTCAATGGTGTTGCTGTTTATGATGATTTTGCCCACCATCCCACAGCAATCGCCACCACTTTACAAGGCTGCCGAGCTAAAGTTGACCAAGGTAAGATCATCGTTGTGCTAGAGCCTAGGTCAAATACCATGAAAAGTGGTGTACACAAGGCGACCTTGGCCGACTCTATGCAACTTGCTGATTGTGCTTGGTTATATCAAGCGGATAATGTGAGTTGGAATCTCAGTGATGCGATGGAGCAAGCCAGTATTCCGGTTACCGTGCTAACTGACATAGATGAGATTGTCACTCAGGTGGTCGCGCAGGCCAAACCCGGGGATACTATTATTGTTATGAGCAATGGCGGTTTTGGCGGTATTCATAATAAGTTGCTGAATCAGCTTAATTGTTAACGCAACCGATGGCGAAGAGAAAATAGCGATGAATTATCCACGTACAAGCAAAGCAATTAGCTTAGCTTGGACCGGCGCGTCCGGCGCGCCCTATGGTATTAAATTACTGCAATGTTTACTAAGTGCTGACTATCAAGTGTTTTTAATGATCTCCAGTGCTGCGCGTGTGGTGTTGGCTGCAGAGCATGGTTTGCAGCTCAGCGCCAATGGAGAAAAAGCGCAGCAGCAACTGTTGCAGCTATTCGAGCAGCGAGGCATTGCGGTATCAGGCTCATTGCATGTACTTGGAAAAGATGAGTGGTTTTCACCTCCGGCATCAGGCTCTGCAGCGCCTAAGCAGATGATTATCTGCCCCTGTAGTACCGGGACGCTCGCGGCGGTCGCAACGGGAATGAGCAATAGTTTGTTAGAGCGTGCCGCAGATGTGGTGATAAAAGAGCGGGGACAACTCATTTTAGTTCCTAGAGAAACGCCTTTTAGTGCCATACACTTAGAACATATGTTGTCATTATCACGGCTAGGCGCAACGATTATGCCAGCAGCCCCAGGGTTTTATCATAGTCCCAAATCAGTGGAAGATCTGGTAGACTTCATGGTCGCTCGCATTTTAGACCATCTTGGTATCGAGCATGTATTAACCCAACGTTGGGGCTATGATAAACATCATGCTGACGTTGGTGACAAATAAGACAATTTGAGAATCGTATGAAACACACCACAGAAGTGATGATCTCTGCTGAAGAGATCGACCAGAAACTGGATATATTGGCTGAAAGGATCAATGCCCACTATCAGGACAGTGAACGTCTGCTAATGATCGGCTTGCTGAAAGGTTCAGTGGTCTTTATGGCTGACTTATGCCGTCGTATTAAGGGTCATGTTGAAATCGACTTTATGTCTGTTTCAAGTTACGGCAACGCAATGACCAGTTCACGTGATGTGAAAATACTGAAAGATGTGCAATCAGACATCGAAGGTCGTGACGTGCTTATTGTTGAAGACCTTATCGATTCGGGTAACACCTTAAACAAAGTGCGTGACATGCTTTTACTGCGAGAGCCAAAGAGCCTAGCGTTATGTACATTACTCGACAAGCCTGAGCGTCGAGAAGTGGATGTGCCAGTAGACTTTGTCGGCTTTACTATTCCCGATGAGTTTATCGTAGGCTATGGTATCGACTATGCTGAGCAGTATCGCAACTTACCTTATATTGCTAAGGTCGTTCCACTCGATTAATGCGATAGTGTGTTAATTAATGACTCCTGCTTAGGCAGGAGTTTTTGTTTTTAGCTTGTAGAAAGAATGGATGTTTTACATGGCAACGAATGAATATGCCTTGGAGATCGAAGGTCTAAGAAAAACCTATAAAGGTGGTGTTGAGGCAGTTAAGGGTATTAGCCTGAAGGTTGCTGCCGGTGATTTTTTCGCATTGTTAGGGCCTAATGGTGCAGGTAAGTCAACAACCATTGGTGTTATAAGCTCTTTAGTACAAAAGACTGCCGGTTCGGTTAAAGTATTTGAGCATGATATTGATCAGCAACTTGAACTGGCTAAGCTTTCAATTGGTCTAGTGCCGCAAGAGTTTAACTTCAACCAATTTGAAAAGGTGATTCAAATTGTCGTGAATCAAGCAGGCTATTATGGTGTTTCTCGAGATGTTGCCATGCAGCGGGCTGAAAAATACCTGACCCAACTCGATTTATGGGAAAAAAGAGACAGTCCGGCGCGAGCATTATCTGGCGGGATGAAACGTCGTTTAATGATTGCAAGGGCATTAATGCATGAGCCCAAGCTCCTCATTCTTGATGAACCCACAGCAGGTGTTGATATTGAGTTACGCCGGTCTATGTGGACCTTCCTTACCGAGTTAAACCAGCAAGGCGTCACGATTATTCTCACTACCCATTATCTTGAAGAAGCGGAAATGCTATGTCGAAACATTGGCATTATTGATAAAGGGGTATTGGTTGAGTGTACCAGTATGAAATCATTACTCAGCCGCTTAAATCTAGAGACGTTTATTTTAGATCTGGCTGCCGATATTCAACAAGCGCCTGTGTTAGCGGGGATGGTTTGTCGTTTGACTGATCCGCATACCTTAGAAGTTGATGTGGCTAAAGATCATAGTATTAATAAGGTGTTTTCTCAATTGACTGAACAAGGTATTGCGGTGTTGTCGATGCGCAACAAAGCTAATCGTTTAGAGGAGCTATTTGTCGAGCTTGTTGAGCAAGGTAAAGCCAAAGGAGAGGTATAGTATGAGTCAGCAGTTGAATATGAAATCGCTATATTTTACCGCTTTTAAAAGTATTCTCACCAAAGAGATAAACCGTTTTACGCGAATTTGGGTGCAAACTTTAGTGCCGCCCGCAATTAGTATGACCTTGTACTTTTTGATTTTTGGCAATTTGGTTGGTAAGCGAATTGGCGAAATGGGTGGAGTAAGCTACATGGAGTTTATTGCTCCCGGGTTGATCATGATGTCGGTGATCACAGCGTCATACTCTAATGTGGCGTCATCATTTTTTAGTGCCAAATTCCAGCGAAATTTAGAAGAGCTCATTGTTGCTCCTGTCCCGCATTATGTGATGATTGCCGGTTACGTTGGCGGCGGTGTTGCTAGAGGTTTATGTGTGGGGCTTATCGTAACCATGGTGGCGATGTTTTTTGTTGATATTAGCTTGCATCATGCAGGGCTTGTCGCGATTACCGTGTTATTAACCTCAATATTATTCGCACTCGGTGGATTAATTAATGCGGTTTTTGCCAAAAGTTATGATGACATCAGCATAGTGCCGACGTTTGTTTTAACACCGCTGACTTATTTGGGGGGAGTATTCTACTCGTTAAGTTTATTACCAGGATTTTGGCAAGGTGTCTCTCAATTAAACCCTGTGGTTTATATGATTAACGTGTTCCGTTATGGTTTTCTTGGTTATGCAGACATGAGTGTGCCAGTTTCAATAGCGGTGATGCTGACATTTTGTATTGGATTGTGGGCGATAGCTTATTATCTGATTAGCCGTGGTATAGGTTTACGTACCTAAGTTTTATATGGCCAATGGGCTAGTTGTTGTAGCAGCTAGTCCGTTAGGTAAACGTTAAAAGCATGATGTTATTGGCTTAATCTAAATAGGCCAACATTTCGAACACTTGCCCATATTCGGTGGCAGTCATCTTGGCACTGCAACACTGGTCTACCAAACTAGCATGTCGCCGCACTTTATCTAACAAATCTGCAATTGCAATCGGTTGTTTGTTAAGTGGCGCTAATTGCAGTTTATGTGGCGCAATCGCATTGCCTTCATGTGCTACTTGATAGTAATAGCCATTGCTATCAATCAAATGCTGGTATTGCAGATTAACTGCCAATTCTTGCTGCAAACTGTCTAAGTCGGGCAGTAGTACCAACTCATCACTATCACTTACCGTCATCATTATCGGCCAACTCGGCTGTGTAGCTTGCTGCATGCTATTTTCTCTTTGATTTGTGTAACCCATTTACTAAATCACAATATGAAATCGACGACAAGCTTACAGCGGATTAGCGGGAATCTTCTGCTATTTTGTTGAATGTTTTTTCATCGTTTTATGGGGTGTTTTTGGGAGGGTTTAAAGTTAATTTTATTTTAAATCAATACATTATTATATTTTTGTTCCCAGTGTCTTTACCCGTCTCCATCCTTGGTCTATCCCGACAAGCTCCTAGATAAATCGTGCTTTGTAACGCTAAATGAACTCAGCCAACGACGAGTCATTGCTTTGATAATTAGCATCAGGCAGCAAGCTTTAAGTTTGGCAATAAGCACAGATTGAATGACACCTCAGTAGTACTACTTGTAATACAAGGTGCAGTGCAAGAAGGCATGGAAAGTGATTGCAAATTACAACTGATTAAAGAGGCCCTAAGACATGGAGTCTGAGGGTCGCAGGATTGAGGTATCGGTTTTAATCGCTGCGCAAAAGTAGGCATTGAAGGTTCATTGAGTCACTAAATTGGAAATACATCAAAGCTAGTTCATCAAAACTAGTACATCGAAGCTAAGGAAAGACAATGGAAAACCAAGATCAAAACAAAGTTGAACTAATTGAAGAAGCGCTATTAGACAATGTTTCAGGTGGTCAATTGGATATTGATATATGCCATATCAGCTGCATCAGCTGCATCGAATGTCTATTCCAACACTAATTCACTATCTAAACAACTATCTAAGGAAAGAGTCATGGAAAATCAACAACAAAACAAAGTTGAACTGATTGAAGAAGCGCTATTAGACAATGTTTCTGGTGGCCAACTGGACATCGACTTGTGCCGCATTAGCTGCATCAGCTGCATTGAATGTCTATTTCAGCACTAATTCACAATTGAACACTATCTAAGGAAAGATTCATGGAAAACCAAGAGCAAAATAAAGTTGAGTTAATTGAAGAAGCACTACTAGACAATGTTTCAGGTGGTCAGTTGGATATCGATTTGTGTCGTATCAGCTGCATTAGCTGCATCGAATGTTTGTTTGAACACTAAGAAGAACTGCAATTATCTAAGGAAAGAATCATGGAAAATCAACAACAAAACAAAGTGGAGCTAATTGAAGAAGCGTTACTAGACAATGTTTCTGGTGGCCAGTTAGATATCGATTTGTGCCGTATCAGCTGCATCAGCTGTATCGAGTGCTTGTTCGAGCACTAGTCGCTAGACGAGTTAGGCCTCATTAACTAATGAGGCCCTAGCTAACACATGATTAGTTAAGGGGAGGCAACTCCCCACTAATTTTTCGTTAAGGAGAACGACATGAACAACCCAAGCTTAGAGTCAGTCATGGCTTACAAGAATCAAGATGTCATTGATCGGTTCGTCAAGATTTTTGCTGTTGAGGAAAAAGAAGCAGAACTGTTGTTTGATGATGTTAAGCGTTGGCTTTGGATGGCTAATGAAGTTAAGCACTCCGGTATCAAAAAGCCCGTTGTTATTGATAGTGCCTTACTTGTATTGGATGAGATGTGGCACAACTTCATTCTATTTTCCCGCGAATATGCGCAGTTTTGCCAAACCTATTTTGGTCGTTTTTGTCATCACGCCCCGCATTCAAAAAGAGAAGTGGAGCGTGAGCAGCAACGTACCAAAGACATGACTATTGCCGAGCGTAAGCACGACATTATGGAGTCGAAGCGTTGGCAGTATGAGTTTGTTTATGACCGCTTAGGAGAGGACACCTTCATTCGTTGGTACAAAGTTTTTCCTAAAAAGTATGACGCTGAGACCCTGGCTAGGATGGCTTATGAAGCCGAACAAGTACGTCAACAGAAAAAGCGTGAAGAAATAGAACATGCCAAGCAAGTAAGGCAAGCAGCAGCTTAGCGTTGAAGTAACTCTTGGAGAAGACTGATGCAAAACACTCATTCAGCAGACCAATTATTTAGAAAGGAAGTGCTAAATAAGTCTGGTTCAAACTCTTTGGGCGCCATTCTTTTAAGGCAACCTAAAGAGTATAAGGTCATCGCAATATTGCTGTTTGCAGTTGTATCGCTAGCCTTTGTTTTCATTTTCATGGGGACTTACACCAAGCATGCGGATGTATTTGGAGTGATCACCGTCGATAAAGGCTTAGTGAAAGTCAGTGCCCGAAGAGAGGGACAAATCATTCAGCAGATGTTCCAACAAGGTGACATCGTGGAGAAAGGCCAGCTGTTATATGTGATTTCCACTGAGAGGCACAGTTCAGTAGCGCAGAACATTGATCAGAACATTTTGGCGCAACAACGGATTTTGCAAGGCTCACTAGAGCGTGATTTGAACATTGCTCAGTCTAGCTTTGAATTAGAGACGGCTCTGTTAGAAAGTAAAGTGGCTGCTAAGCGACGGGAAGTTGCCCAACTTGATGAGCAGCTAGCCATATATGCTCAAAGACTGTCTATCAGTGAAAAAGGTTTGCAACGTAATCGTCAATTGATGGATGCCGGCCACACTAATCAAGCACAGCTAGACCAAGTCATTGAAGAGCATTTGGCTTTGGTAAGCATGAGTAATGACCTGCAAATGAAGCGGGATAATGCTGAGTTGCTGTTTACTGAGCTTGAGAGTGAGCTGCAGATGAAGCCAGGTATTTTCCAAGAGAAATACAACCGACTAAAACGCAGTTTGATTGAAAATGAGCAGCGTATTTCTGAAGTGGCAGCAAACGTTGATTATCGAATTTACGCACCACTAAGTGGTGTAGTTGGTAATCAGTTGACCCATGTGGGTGAGTTCATTACCAAAGGTGATGTGATGACCAGCATTATTCCTGAGGCTTCACAGCTTCAAGCTGAGTTATATGTTCCTGCCAGCTCTATTGGCTTTATCAAGGCTGACCAAGAGGTTTCTATGCGCTACAGCGCCTTTCCTTATCAACATTTTGGTTTGCAAAAAGGGACGGTGTTAAGTGTATCCAAGGTTATTTCTTTGCCTGAAGAGTTAGAAACTAGCGTGAATCTAACTGGTGCGGTGTACAAGGTGATAGTTGGGCTGCAGTCGCAAACCATTGCAGCGAAAGGAGAAGAGCTTGCGTTGGGGGTGGGGATGGAGCTCGAAGCAAGCGTCAAATTAGAAAACCGCAGCCTAATGCAGTGGCTACTAGAACCGATCTACAGCTTAAAGGATAGATAAGATGCAGACGTTGATTGATAGAATTAATTTTTCTGGTGGAAAGATGCTCCCAGTTATTCGCCAAACAGAAGCTGCAGAATGTGGACTGGCATGTATGGCAATGATTGCCAGTTACCATGGTTTTCAAACTGACCTGTTTCAAATGCGCCAAAAACACCGTGTTTCATTAAAAGGTTCTACGCTGCGTGGCATGACACAGCTAGCTGACAAGGTTGGTTTAGCGCATCGAGCGATCAAATGTGACATGGATGGCCTTAGCCAACTTAAGACTCCATGTGTTTTACATTGGAACCTCGATCACTTTGTGGTGTTAAAGAAAGTATCTGGTAACAAGTTTTATCTGCATGATCCCGCCATAGGAGAGCGTAGCTGTAACTATGATGAGCTATCAGCAAGCTTCACTGGCGTCGCCCTTGAACTTGAGCCTGGCGATAGCTTTGCTAAGCAAGAAGCAGCACCGCAGGCATCTTTAGCCTCTTTTTGGTCTAACCTTGATGGTTGGAAGCAATCGTTATTGACGGTGTTTTTGTTTTCAATGTTATTGCAAGCCTTTGTGTTGGTGACTCCGATTTACATGCAGCTTACTGTTGATGATGTGCTGATCGCTAACGACTATAGCTTACTCAACATTTTGGCGGTGGGCTTTGGTGCAGTATTGCTGCTACAAGCTTTATCTACTGCGCTAAGATCGCTCATTATCATGTTACTTGGTAATCAACTGTCATTGCAGATGAACGCTAATCTTGTCAGTCATTTATTTAAGTTACCGATGGATTATTTTGAAAAACGTCATATCGGTGATGTGGTATCACGCTTTCGCTCACTAGAGTCATTAAAAAACCTCCTTACAACCACCTTGATTGAGAGCTTGGTTGATGGCCTGATTGTCATTGGTTTGTTGGTAATGATGTATGTGTACAGTGTCGAGTTGATGTTAGTGGTGCTGTGCGCATCAGCACTGTATTTGATCGTCCGCTGTGTCTCTTATCAAAAGCTTAAAAGTGTTAATCGCGAAAATATTGTCTGCTTAGCTAAAAAAGACAGTAACTTCATGGAGTCAGTACGCGGAATTCAAAGTATTAAGCTATTTACTAAGGAAAGTGATCGCCTAAATTTGTTTAACAACTTCAATGTTGATAGCGCCAATAGCGCCATTAAAGTTGAGCGTCTAAGGGTGCTATTTAGTTGGACCAGTATGCTGATCTTTGGTTTAGAGAACATTCTCGTTATCTACTTCGGTGCAGGCATGGTTATGGAAAGCCTACTTACTGTGGGGATGCTGTTAGCGTTTGTATCTTATAAGACTCAGTTTGAGCAAAAAATCAGTAACCTTATTGATAAGTATATTGAGTTTAAAATGTGCTCTTTGCATTTAGAACGTTTAGGAGATATTACACTCACAGAGCAAGAGCGTGACCTTGGTGAGCGTGATGATGACTTTGATGTCGAAGGTTCGTTGCAGTTAAAAGGGGTGAATTTTAGCTATTCTGATGAAGAGCGAGATGTGCTGTCAGATATTAACTTAACGGTTAATGCCGGTGAGTCCGTTGCCATTGTCGGTCCTTCTGGTTGCGGTAAAAGCACCATGATGAAAGTGATGCTTGGGCTATTGAAGCCTAGCCAGGGACAGGTGCAAATTGATGGTCGCGACATTCGTAAAACGGGATTAATTAACTATCGCACTCAAGTGGCAAGTGTGCTGCAAAATGACCAATTACTATCTGGTACTATTTTAGAAAATATCTGCTTCTTTTGTCAGGAGCCTGATAAAGAATGGGCTGAAGAATGTGCAAAGGCGGCTGGAATTCATCGTGATATTTTGGGATTGCCAATGGGGTATCGTTCTTTGATCGGCGACATGGGGTCCACGCTATCTGGAGGCCAGGCCCAGCGTTTATTGCTTGCCCGAGCGTTATACAAGAAACCCAAAATCTTGTTTCTGGATGAAGCCACATCAAGCCTAGATTTAAAAGCGGAACAACATGTTAATCAGGCGATTAGCGATCTTAATATCACGCGTATTATGATTGCCCATAGGCCGCAAACGATTATGTCTGCGGATAGAATTATTCGCTTTGCTAAAGGTGCCTGTTTGGAGATCAGTAAGGAAGACTACAGTAAAGCTAAAAAGGGCTCAGCATTGATGGCCGCGCCAGTACCGGTCGCCGCTAGCTAGTCTCTTTGGTGTAGTGAAAGCGGGTATGTCGAAAAGCATGTTATCGACATACCTCTTCGTCTAAGTTGTTACTTTGGCTGTTGATTATCGCTTTACGTTTCATATTATCTTGAAAACGTTTTAGCTTTGTTTCGAGCTCTTCTCTGTACAAGCTTGTTGTATTGCACCGTTGCAGGACAAAGTTACATGTGCGCACCACTGAGCGCCATCTCGGTCGCTGTGGCAAGGTGTGAATGCCAAAATAGCGTTCCATCGCCCGAGCACGCAATCGACCATCATCGATTCCTACACTCCAAATTTTGCTTTGTTGTGCCAACTCGAGCTTGCCACTTTGGGTGGACTCTTCCCACATTTGCAGGGATAAGTGCATTAACTCAACAAGATCTTGACGTAAATTCTCTGAAGGGGCTTCGGTATTATTTGATGGCGTTTCAGCTTTTGAAGACGGCGTGGTTTTTTCCGTCGTGTTATTACCTGCCAGGGTGTTTATTTGAGTGCGACTAGCTGCTTGATTTCGATTTTTTAAATAGTAAAACAGCATAATAAACAGCAACATTAATCCACTACTGAATGCCATCCAAATACTTAAATTCGAGGAGCTACTTTCGGGTTCAAAAGTAAAAGTGCCGCGGATATGTTTTGAATTGATGGCATCTTTTAAAGAGAGCTGCGAGTTTAATGTATCAGCATATACTCGCCAATAGTGGCTTGACGCTTGAAAATCTTCAACTTGCTCACTGAGCTGTGCCATAGCCGTATAAAGCTCTTTTTGAAACTTATATTCTTTATAGCGATCAATTTGTTCATAGGCTTTTTCAAAGGCTTGTATGGCTTTGATTGGTTGTTGTTGTGCTTGCCAAATAAGCCCTTGCACAAACCAATATTTAGGTTTTTCTTCTGATGTTTGTAATAGGTTTTGTGTCTGCTTGGCTTGCGCCAGCCATTGTTGTGATTGAGATATTAAGTTGTTTTTAACTGATATTTCCGCAAGTAATATATAAATGTCGGTTAAGAATCTAAAGGAGTTGAGTTTATATAGACTGGTGGCAGTTTGTTCTAATAACTCGATCGCTTTATCCGCATCACCGTTCAGGTTAAATGTTTCGGCTAAACTCGACAGTGTTTGTGCAGCACGAAGTTGTTTATTTTGATTACTATATATTGTATATGCATTACGATAGGATACGATGGCTTCATCATACTCTCCTTTATCTTTATAAAGTGATCCTAAATTGTGTAATACACTTGCTTGGCCGGTTTTATTGTCCTCTTTGACATGAAGATCAAAACTTTTTAAGAGTAGCTTAGAAGCTGTATCTAAATCACCATAGGCATGGTAAATATTTGCTAGGTCATTGTAGCCGAGAGCAATTCTTCTATTGTCACCTATTGAAAACGAGAGTGTTAGTGCAGGCTCAAAAGCATTAAATGACTCCTCGTACTGTCTTTGTTGAAAATAAATAATCCCTAATTGGCGAAGAATTTCTATTTTTTCTAAATCTGTTAGTTGCTGTTTATTAGCCAGTAAATCTTTCAGTATTTTTTGAGCAGAGCTCAGGTCGCCGGTTCTTTTGTAAAGCTTTGAAAGGGACAGTGATAGCGAAATATATTCTTCATTATTGCTGTCTAAAGACTGTAATTTTTGCGTACATTGAAAAATAACCTGACTCGGGTTAAGGGTTTTATTTTCCGACGTCATGCATGTGGATGCAGATGCACTATTGAGTATTAGCAGTAATAAAAGTGCGCTGACCATGCGACTTAGATGGTTTATTACCATGCTACTTTCCTTGTCCTGATTGTGTTACTTGAGTAGTTGCCTGACTACACGGCATTAGGCCCCTTTTTATGATGTATTTTGGGGCGTTATAGTTTTTATTTTCTTCTATATCAATATTTTTCTTTTATTAACGTCCTAGGACTTATTTCAGATATAAGCCTAATTTAACCCTCATAGAACCCTTACATTAGCGTCTGAAATATATCAAATTGGATGCTCAAGCGGTATGGGCGTTAACGATTTATTAACAGGTAAGGTGAGAGTTTAATTCGGCAGAGTCAGAATTAATACTCTAATAAGTAAAAATATATGACAAAACGGAGTGAAATATTATGGACAAGCAGAAGCTAATGGCAAATAAACTAAATGAAGATAACCGTCGAATTGAAATTATTGAAGAGGCACTATTAGATGCGGTATCAGGTGGTGCGAGTGATTTGGATTCAGTGGCAATGTGCGTAGGTCATCAATTTTGCGAAGCTGATCCTGAGTCAAATATTTAACTATAAATTAGTTTTTTTGCTCAGAGATAGTATCTGCAGTTTCTTTCATAATTCGTTGCTGATGTTGGCGAAGTAAATCGATACTGCTTTGGTTGTTGGCTATCAAATCATCAAAATAGCTATTCATTTCAGCCAAGGCTGCAATATGGGAAGGGTCTTGTTTATCAAGCTTTTCCCAATAACGCTTACGTTCTAGTTTCTGGGCTTCGCTAGCTCGCAGTATTTCAAAGTAACTGTTTTCTTGATTTAATCGGTATATTTCACTGCTGATAAGTTGTAACAGCTTTTCTTGTGAGATGGTTTTTTTATTGAGCAACGCTTGGAGTGGATCTTGATATTCTTTGCGCTTATCTGAGTCGGTTTCAGTGGTGATACCAAGTGAGTATTGTATTTCGTGCTGGCGATATTCCTCTGGACAACTGTCTTGGCTGAATACGATTTTACTGTCTTTGATGCATTTATAGATACTACTGGCGGAAGCCGTAGATGCTAATAAAGCTAAGCAAAGTGTAAACAAGACTTTTACCATGTCGCTGACGTCCTTGGTGCGTCCACAAGTGTTAATCAATGAAACTCATTAATAGAAATCGGCAAGATTCGCCGAACTCCCTTTCTATTATCAGATTGTGCATATACTACTATGGCTGATGTTTGCTATTAACACCAGAAAAAATCGATAAGAACACTTTGTTTTGCTTAGTGATTAGCAGCATTGGCGAGGTGTAAGTCACTCCATGAGAGTGACTTACACTGACTGTACTAACGGTTAAATGTCATGTTGTCGATAAGACGAGTGCTACCCATATAGGCGGCAACCAGAACGACGAGTTGTTTATCTTGGTCTTGAACTTGACTAAGATCGTTGGCATTTCTGACCTCTAGGTAATCAGGTTTAAAACCGTTTGCCTTTAATGTTGATTGGGCGTTTTCTATCGCCGTCTCTATGGCCAGTCCCTGTTTTACGGACATGATCAATGTATCTAGGCTTTGCTTGATAGTTGCAGCCTGCTGTTTTTGATCTTCTGACAAATAACCGTTACGAGAACTCATGGCTAAGCCGGAGCCTTCTCGTTTAGTTGCTACGCCAATAATGTTGATGGGTAAAGAGAGATCTTCAACCATCGTCTTGATGACCATGAGTTGTTGAAAATCCTTTTCGCCAAACACCGCAACATCAGGCTGAACAATATTGAACAGTTTACAAACTATCGTGGCAACTCCGCGAAAATGACCGGGCCGGCTTTCGCCACATAACTGCTCAGAGATACCTGGAACGTCCACATAGGTTTGTGCATCCAACCCTTTGGGGTAAATGATATCTGGTGTTGGTGTAAACAATAATTCAGCACCTGCATTCACTAAGGCTTGTTGGTCATCAGCTAAGGTTCTCGGGTAAGCGTCTAAATCTTCATTGGCACCAAACTGCATCGGGTTGACAAAGATGGATGCCACAACATGGTCTGCATGCCGTTTTGCTTCCTCCACTAAGCTAATATGGCCTTGGTGCAAGTTACCCATGGTGGGGACAAAAGCGACGGTTTTACCTTGTTGATGCCATTGCTTAACTTGGGTTCTGATTTGCTTAATATCGCTGGTGGTTAACATAGAAAAGTCTTAAATTTACTTGGCCTAAGTTTGTGCCTAGGCCAATGACATGTGAGTCAATTTGATTTAGTTAAAAGTGTGCTCGTCAGCGGGGAAAATACCCTGTTGAACCTCTTCAATATAGGCTTTTATCGCTGCACGGATCTCGCCGGTTTGGCTCAAGTAGTTTTTAGAGAATCGTGGGATATAACCACTAGAGATACCGAGTACATCATGCATCACTAAAATTTGCCCGTCAGTATCTGCGCCGGCACCAATACCAATAACTGGAATGGTTAGGGTTTCGGTAATGGTTTTAGCAAGGTCTGCAGGAATACATTCAACCACTAATAGCTGCGCTCCTGCGGCTTCTAATGCTTTGGCTTCATCAATGATACGCTGGGCATTGTCGGCATCACGACCTTGAACTTTAAAGCCACCAAAGACATGGACAGACTGCGGTGTTAGCCCTAAATGAGCGCAGACTGGGATACCTCTTTCAGTCAGTTTAGTAACCGTCTCGAGCAGCCAGTGTCCACCTTCAACCTTGACCATGTTAGCACCAGCCTGCATTAACTGCGTGGCGTTGCTCATGGCTTGTTCGGGGGTGGCATAACTCATAAATGGCATATCGGCGATAAGTAAGGCGCGTTTGATACCGCGACGCACACAGCGGGTATGATAGGCGATATCATCTACCGATACAGGCAATGTGTCATCATGACCTTGAAGCACCATCCCCATAGAATCACCGACCAGCAGGACGTCGATGCCTTCACTATCAAAGGCGCCAGCAAAGCTGGCATCATAGGCAGTCAGTGAAGTGAACTTTTTGCCTTCTTGCTTGAATTTGAGCAAGGTAGAGCTGGTGATCTTTGACATAATAGTAATCTTAAATTTGCGTTGAAAATAAATCTAAATACAAAGCTGCAAGCAGTTATAAGCTAACTTAAGGCTGAGTGCAATGTTCCCAGCTATGTTGTTGTAGTTCAGCACGCAGTTCTGCGTTGATTAATGATGATAAGCGAGTCTGACAGGGTAAAATGAGATCAGGAGCAATATCGGCAAGGGGGATTAGCACAAAACTACGTTGTTTCATGCCATAGTGAGGCACGATTAAGCGGCCTGTGCAAATTGTCTCTTGGCCGTAAAGCAGCAAGTCTAAGTCAAGTGTGCGCGCTCCCCAGCGTATTAGACGTTCTCTTCCTTGTTGGTTTTCAATAGCCTGTAGCGCATCTAATAAGGGAAGTGGTGCTAAATCAGTGTCAAAACTAACGACAGCGTTAAGATAATCGGGCTGTTCAACATCGCCCATTGGAGCTGACTGATAATAGGCTGAAACCGTCAAGCTATCTTGGTGTGCAAGCTCGCTAAGTGCGAGCACTGCAGTATCAAGTTGCTGCTGGGGCTGGGCCAGATTAGCCCCTAACGCGACATATACTTTGGTCAACATTATTCAGCGGTTTTAGGTTTCGGCTTTGGCTTGCGGCGACGTCGGTTGTTTCGGTTGCGACCACCTTTATTCGCAGCGCGAGCAATCACACTGCGCTGTTCGTCACTGCCTTCAACAAAGCTACGCCACCATGCGGCAGATTTTGCTATGTTGCCACCTTCAGCTTCTGCACGTATCAGCAACAAATCATAAGCGGCACGGAACTTTGGATGCTCAATGAATTTAAACGCGCGAGTGCCTTGATTACGATCAAATCTTAACTGTAATTGCCAAATATCTTTCGCTGGCGTGCTAAATCGTCTTGGAATACTGATAGAGCGACATTGTTGTTCCATCACATCGCCCATTGCGGTGTTATACGCATCGAAGCTGCTTAGGCCACTTTCTAAAGCGATATCATCGGCTCGTTGTTGCAGGGGATACCATAACATTGCCGCATAAAAGAATGCTGGGGTGACGGTTTTGCCTGCTTCGACCCGCGCATCAGTGTTACGCATAATAGCCTGCAACATCTTATGAGTTGGGCTTTTATTGTCCTCACTGAGTAACTGTTCTACTTGCGGGAAGAGCGGGGCAAACAGCCCATAGTCTCGCATCATTGCGAAATTATTTTTGGCTTGGCCATTGAAGAATAATTTAAGCACTTCTTCATACATTCTTGCAGCAGGAATATCTTTTAGCAATGGCGCTAATTCGTATATCGGATCGCTCGTTTGAGCGTCGATGCTCATATCGAGTTTTGTCGCGAAGCGAACCGCACGCAACATACGCACTGGATCTTCTCGATAACGTTTGTGAGGGTCGCCTATGAGCCGAATGGTACGAGATTCTAAATCTTGTAATCCGCCACCATAGCTGTGTATCGAGAAGTCACTGATATCGTAATACAGTGCATTAACGGTGAAATCTCTGCGCTCAGCATCTTCATCTATGGTGCCATAGACGTTATCGCGTAATAGCCGACCTTCAGCATTGGTTTTAGAGATTTTTTCTCCGCTGTCCACATGATGACCACGCAGTGTGGCAACTTCGATGATATCGCGACCAAAAACAATATGCGCTAGTCTAAATCTGCGACCCACAAGGCGGCAGTTGCGGAAGAGTTTCTTAATCTCTTCTGGGGTGGCATTGGTCACAACATCGAAATCTTTGGGTTCTAAACCAAGCAATATATCTCTAACACCACCACCAACTAAATAGGCTTTGTAGCCTGATTTATGTAAGCGGTAGAGAACTTTGATTGCATTTTCGCTGATCTGCTTGCGTGAAATATTGTGGTTTTTACGTGCGACAATTTGCAGGGGTAATCCTGAATCTGTGCTTTGCTGATCATGGGAGTTGTCGTCAAAAAGCTGTTTACAGAATTGACTTATACGGCGAAAAATAGTGCACCTCGGTGTTGGATCATAACGGTTGGTTCAAACTGGTCGGCTATGATAACTCAAATATCAAATAATGAGTATACCTTGCGTCAGTTGATTCGATGCAATTTTATACAAAATTAGCTTGCTACAGTCGCAAGCTGCATATCGGCATTGGGCGAATGGAGGGAGCGAGGTTACAGGATGATTTCTTGTTGGCGTGGCACAAGGTTTAATTGAAATTGTTCAGTAGCCTGTTTTAGCATGATGGTCACATCATCAACATCCACTGGCGGCTGGCCAAGCACTTGTAGTGCAGCACTAATACTTGCTTGTGGCGCTTGATTATCGATAGCCGGTGCATGATTTTGCTTAGATAGTTTTCTGCCTGGTTCTGCACATAACAGTGGTAGGTGTAACCACTGAGGTACGTGGCGGTCAAACAGTTTAAACAAATCAATTTGGCGCACTGTTGATGTCAGTAGATCGCAGCCTCTAACTACCTCGGTGATACCTTGGTCGGCATCATCCATCACCACAGCTAATTGGTAGGCGTATAACCCATCGCGACGTTTGATAATAAAGTCTTCACAGGCAAAATCACTGGCGACAGACATCGCACCCATATGAACGTCATTAAAGTGAGCCGTTTGAGTATGGTTACGCACGCGAATTGCACCACTATCTAATGCGGGAACAAGCTTGCCACAACGGCCGTCATAGAGGCCACCCATGGCTTGTATTTGCTTGCGAGTACATTGGCAGTAATAGGCCTGGTTTTGTTGCAGTAACTGATTGAGTTGTTCTTGGTAATCGTTGAGGCGCTGGCTTTGATAGAGCACAGTGTCATCCCAATGCAGGCCATAACTTTCTAGTGTGCGCAAAATACCATCGGCAGCACCTGGAACTTCTCTCGGGGGATCAATATCTTCGATACGGACTAACCATTTACCCTGATGAGATCTTGCTCGTAAGTAACTTCCCAATGCAGCGATGAGCGAACCAAAGTGCAGAGGACCAGAGGGGGAGGGCGCAAATCGTCCAATATAAGAAGGAGCTTGCAAGACGATACCTAAAGCATGTTAGACAACAAAAAGCGGGGAATCCCGCTTTTTGATGAGGCTATTTAGCCGGCCATTTGCTTTTCTTTAATTTCTGCAAGTGTTTTACAATCAATGCACAAATCAGCAGTTGGACGCGCTTCTAGACGGCGAATACCAATTTCAATACCGCAAGAGTCACAGAAACCAAAATCATCGTCTTCAATTTTTTGAAGCGTTTTTTCGATTTTCTTAATGAGTTTACGTTCTCTATCACGAGCGCGAAGTTCAAGGCTGAACTCTTCTTCTTGCGCCGCGCGATCGACAGGATCGGGAAAGTTAGCCGCTTCGTCTTGCATATGATTCAAGGTACGATCAACTTCTTCTCGTAACTGACCGCGCCATGCTTCTAGAATTTTTCTAAAGTGGCCCAGTTGATCCGTATTCATGTACTCCTCACCGGCTTTTTCCTGGTAAGGGTCTACACCTGCGATAGCGAGCACGCCAAGTTTTTTAGTGCCTTCAGGCATAACGCATCTCCTGTTAATCATTTGCGTTTGTAGGGCGTCTTTTATTAAAGGCCGATATCTATATCAGAAACTGATATACCACGCAAACTTTTTATTTTGCATTGTTCGTATCCTTTGACTATGTTCCCTATTCCAATCAAATACAACTTTTTCTGCCATTTTAGAGGTTGACAGGACAGGATTTAATCAAGCTAGTACCTTTTACTGACATTTGTGCACAATAAGCTAACACTTCAACACCAGACTCTGCTGCTTGCTTCAATAGCGCGCTGTATTCTGGGTCGATATGCTCTGCTGCTTGGACATTATCGATACCACTGTGTTGTACAACAAACAATAAAACGCCCCGATGCCCTTGGGCGACGACGTCCATTAATTCACGTAAATGCTTTTGCCCGCGGGTTGTCACAGCATCAGGGAAGTAGCCGCGATTATCTTCTAACAGCGTACAGCTTTTTACTTCGATATAGACTTTATCTGCCAACGTAGATTGGTTGCTATTAGGTTGTGAAAGTAAGATATCAATACGACTATTTTCACTGCCATATTTGACCTCGCGGCGCAGCTGTTGATATCCCTGTAGCTCTTTAATGGTGCCATTATTAATTGCTTCTTCTGCCAAGGCATTGGCTCGGCCTGTGTTGATACCAATTAAATGGTCATCAGGTGTTTCGGTGAACTCCCAGGTGCGAGAGTATTTGCGTTTGGGGTTATCGGAAACGGAAAAGTAGATGGTTTCACCGGGAAATAAGCAATTTCGCATTGAGCCGGTATTGGGACAGTGAATGGTGGCAGTTGAGCCATCGTTTAGGACTACATCAGCAAGAAAGCGTTTATAGCGTTTAATCAGCTTAGCGGGTTCAAATTGTGGGCTAAAATCCATATTTATTTTGCAATGGTGCTGGTCAATTTTGGGTAGCGTTAGCCTAACAGAAAACGCTGATGCTGATGAGGCTTTCGAATGCCATAAAAAATAGAGTACACTTTGATGATGCGTTTATCGCCTCCCAAAAAGGAATAATAATGACAAGCTCAATGAAGATTACCCTGACTAAACAGCCTGCTGACTCGCAGTGGGGCAAAGCAGACGTTAGTTACAACACTGACGGTGCTGCGATACATTTAAGTGGTGCAGATGAACTGCGTCAAATTCAACAGGCGGCCCGAAAAGTACGTTCTCAAGGTATTGAATCGGTTGAGCTGGCCGGCGAGCATTGGAACATTCATTCTCAGTGGGCATTTGCCCAAGGCTTTGCTACCGCGAGACAAATCCCCACTATTATTTGGGCAGGCACAGATGCCGAGAAAAAGCGCTTAGCAGATCAGCTTGCCAGTGCTAGCTTTGCAAGACACCTCACTAACGAAACGCCAGAAAACCTATCACCTATGAGCTTAGCGACTCAGGCAGCAAATTGGCTGAGTGACATCGGTGGCGATAACGTGAGCTATCGTATTATCGAAGGTGAAGAGCTACTCACACACCAATGGATTGGTATTCATGCGGTGGGACGTGGCAGTGAGCGTCCGCCCGCATTGCTCGAACTTGATTACAACCCCATTGGTGACGACGCGCCGGTTTCCGTATCCTTGGTAGGTAAAGGCATCACGTTTGATTCTGGTGGTTATAGCATTAAGCCCTCTGAGGGCATGTTAGGCATGAAATGTGACATGGGCGGCGCAGCAACGGTAACGGCTGCATTAGGGCTAGCGATTAAGTCGGGCTTGAATAAGCGTGTGAAACTGTTTCTATGCTGCGCAGAGAACCTAATAAGCGGCCATGCTTATAAGCTTGGTGACATTTTAACCTACAAAAATGGCGTGAGTGTTGAAGTGGTGAATACTGATGCGGAAGGACGCTTAGTTCTCGCCGATGGCTTGCAGGCCGCATCGGAAACTGGATCGCCGTTGATCATTGATGCGGCGACATTAACAGGCGCAGCTGTGATGGCAGTGGGGACTAACTATAATGCGATATTCTCACCAAGTAGCGAACTACTGGCACATACGCAAACTAAAGCAGCTGAAGTTGGTGAACGGGTTTGGCCTTTGCCGTTAGATCCTTGGCATCAAGATATGTGCCCATCAGCATACGCTGATACAGCCAACAGCCGTCCAATGAAAGGTGGCGGAGCCGGCGGCGCATCCAATGCCGCTGGATTTTTATCACGCTTTGTACGGCCAGATGCCCAATGGCTGCATATGGATCTAGCCTCTGCTTTTGCCGATAGTTCAAACGAGCTATGGGCTGCGGGAGCGACAACCCATGGTGTATTGACGATTGCTAACTTGATTGAGTCAAACTAGCTTGCGGTGAGCTACCAAGCATAATAAAACGGGCTAGATGCCCGTTTTTTTATCCTCATAATTATTGATTTATTCAGTGTGATTTTAACTTGGACTTGCGAGTAAGTGTTTTCAGTGGCAAGTTATTTTGATGGTAATCAACACAATAGGTCATAGGGTTTTATATGCTGGTGGAGTTTGAGCAATTCTCGATTGATTGTGAATTACGCCAATTAGTGATCAATGGCCAAGTTGTTAATGCTGATGACAGGTTGTTTGTGTTGATGGCACTGCTGATAGAGCATGCTCCCCAGTGGGCTAGTAAGCAGCAATGTATCGATAAATGTTGGCCAGATACGGTGGTTACCGATTTATCCCTGTCTAAGTTAGTATCGCAAGTGCGAAAAGTGTTTAAGCAAGCCGGCTGTGATGCCATGGTGATTCAAACAGTACATGGTCGTGGCTTTCGTTTAGCAGATGAGCTTGCCTTGCAGCTTAATGGGGCTAACCAGCAGACGTTGAATCAAGTTAATAGGTTCAAACGTTGGACATTACCCTACCAGAGATTTCTAAAACGAAACATCATATTAGTTGCTGGTTTAGTGGCTGCATTGGGCTTACTTGTTAATCAGTTTTTTATTCAACCTGATTTGATTCATAACGAGTCAAGCGGCAGTATAGGTCGAATATTATGGGTTGATGATAACCCCAATAATAATGAGTCAGAACGTCAGTTCTTCAGTGAAAAAGGGCTTACCGTGTATTCCGTGGTTTCGTCAGATGAAGCCTTACAACTGATGAAAATGTATCAATATGATGTCGTCATTTCCGATATGGGACGCCATGGCGATCCGTTAGCGGGCATGAAGCTATTACAGCAATTGCGTCAGCAAAATAATGTCACACCTTTTTATCTGTACACGATCGCGGCCTCGCCCGGATTGACCGAGCTTTTATCGACAAATGGTGGTCAAGGCGCAGCAGTGACTTCAGCTGAACTTTATCAGTTTGTCATGGCGCATTTTTATGGGCAGATATAGGGCCTTATTGGTTTTTAATGTTATTTTTATCAATATCTTATGTTTTTATTTGTGAGTTCAATATAAGTTGATTTCAAGGTTTTTCCCAGTTTTTCAAGATCTTTCAAGTCGTAGGTCGTGACGCCTTATATTCATTGTGTTACCTATGGGGTTAATACATCAGGTATGGACCAGAACATTTGTATTCTTCAATTGCTGCCCTAACAAAGGGTGGCATTTTTTTTATGTTATCTTAGTCACAGTCTTGCCACGCCAAACATAGCAACTTCTTCAGTTCAACTTGGGTTCAGCATTCGCCACGTATAGTGCAGCTATTGGGTTACTCGGTGACCGATTCACCTTTGGTAACCACCCTTTAATATAGTTGAATAGAGAGCGCGATGAAGATCCATCCAACCGAATTATTATATGAGCAGACGCCCAGTGTTATGAGGCTTTTAGAATCTGTCGGCTTTATGTGGTTTATCACTATAGTCACCATTGCCATTTTCTCATGGGTGTTGTTGAAGTTATGGCACTTACATTCGTTACCAAAATATTTGGCTAAAGAGAAAGGCATGCGTCAGGCGAAGCTGGTGTTCTGGCTATGTATGTTGGGGCTAGCTTGGAAACCATTGTGGGTATTGGCGGTGATAGCCATTGTCACGGATTGGGATCGCGTTCAAGAATGGATTAGGGGGACACGTTAATGAAAGAGATCATGTTGCCCTACATCTTAATAGTATGGCTTTTATTCAAATTCAAAGTTGTTAAATCCCGACCACGTAACTATTTTATTAGCGTGTTAATCGGCGTGCTTATTGCCGCCTCGTTATTTCTAGCGCATCGATTTTATTCGCCTGCGGATTTAACTAAATCAACGACAGTAAGGGCCCCACATGCCGTGCTTTCAGCCACTCTGGGGCAGCAGATTGGTGATATTTATGTTGATCACAATCAGCATGTTAAAAAGGGCGAGTTACTCTACACCTTAGTTGATGACAAGGTAACTAGCGCCATCGACGAAATCAGCGCAAAAATTCAAGAGGTACAGCGTAACATTGAAGCTGCTGAAGTTCGTCTTGCGCAGGCTAAACGCAACTTGGTTCGTAAACAGGATTTAGGCGAGCATGTCAGTGAACGTGACTTAGAAAACGCTGAAGATGAAGTTGAAATCGGTATCGCTGAACTAGCGGTACAACGTGCGCAGTTGGAGGTGCAGTATGCACAAATGCGTAAACAGCAGTTTGAGTTAGATAGACTGCAAGTACGTGCACCTTTTGATGGTATGGTGACTCACGTATACATTGCTGGTGGATCGCGTATTGGTGCGATGCATCTATGGGATACGGGTCGAAAGTTTGTTGAAATGCGCATCCCTGACCAATCCTTCGCGAGGATCCATACCGGACAATTTGCGGAATTTTACCTAGATGCTTATCCAGGGCAAATCTTTAGAGCCCGAGTTCACAGTAAAGTGGAGGCCACGGGGGAAGCACAAGGGGATCTTTTCCCTAGAGAGCAAATGGTATCTCGGCATATTAACCTAGGCGCCATGCCTGTTGGTAGAACGGTGGTTTTGGAAGTCGATGATGCGACGATGGCGATGTTACCGATTGGTGCGACAGGCTCTGCCTGGGTCAGTGCCGAGAAACCCCATAACATACTAGGATTTATCGACATTATTGGTGCGGCCACAGTGAGATTGCAAGCAGTGAAGTCTTACTTAAATCCACTATAATGGTATCTAGCATAATCTGCTCACGCTCAGATGGGGACTCGTCTGAGCGTGATACTCAATCCCGTCGTAAAAAACCATAAATTGACGCCTTAAGGCGTTAAATCCCAATTAGCCAGGCTAATGTACTCAACACCATTTGGGGTTGATTTCGATTCAAATAAATGCAGACAAGCAGGTTGCAACACTACAGGGTTAACAGCATATGCCACATGCTGCTTTGCTTTACGAAACAAGGTAATGTGGGGCAGATATCGCTGGTTGGCCACAGGTGATGCAATGGATGTGGCAAACTGGCCCAAACTTTGATGAATGTGCAGTAATGCCGGTGGGCACAGCCTTGCCCCCAAGGCGATAATTTGTGGTTTTTGCCAATGGATCAAACGATCAAATTCAATATCAAAGCGTGCAAACTGTTGCTGGCTTGTTTGTTCATCGAGGTACTGGGATAACTTGTTTAATTGCAAGGCATTAAGCTGGCCAATAAACAGCACCGTCAGATGTAAATTTTGTGCTTTAACGGGCTTATTGCTGGCCCAAATAGCTTGTTGTATCTTGAGGCAATCTTGCTGTTGTTGCTGGTTTAAGGCAAAACCTAAAAATATTCTCTTATCCATAAATGCGATGCCTCAGCGAAATTTTGGTGTGGCGTGGCAACCATGATATTGGTTTTATGGGATTTAGTCAGGCAGTTTTGCTGAGCGCTTCTATACTTAGATATACGCCATTGTTACCTCTAAAGGATTAGATTCACCATGCCCAATAACAGCTCGCAAACCTCTGACGCTTGGCGGCAAGCTTTTATTGAGTTAATGCAACAAGTCGATGGCGGTGTGATATTGCAACAACTTAGGGAGTTACTTGATTGCGATGGGCTGTTTTTGTTGCAGGTAAAGCCTGATGGTCATGTGACCTTGCATCATAGCCAACATCAATTAACACTTCCCTCAGTAAATGAAATCGCGCGAATGGCAGCATCGAGCCGATATTTCAGTGAAAAAATCTTGCAAGATAGCCTGCAGCACTTCCACATTAATAAAGAGTGGCCGCCTTTTGAGTCCCAAGAAGCGAGGCTACTGAGTCATAGTGGCGTTGTGCAGCTTAGTTTGTTGTCTCGTCAGCGTTTAGCCATGCATGATTATGTCTTAGGATTAGCTAGCCAGAGTGCATCATGGCAGTATTTGCCATCTTTTACACAATGGCTTCAGCAAGCTTTATTGCATTTAGGGCTCATTTTTGAAAATCAATATTGGTTAGATACCCATCAAGGCAATTGCCACTCAAGTACTGAGCTGTTATATCGACTTCCTATGGCCGCGGTATTGATTGATAAAAATAATCGTGTCAGGGTATTTAATCACGCTGCCCAGCATAGCTTTTTAATCGGTGAAAACCTCGCTATTGAGGAATTAGTGCGTGCGGCTGAGCGTGGCATTTTGTTAGATACCATTCAATTGGTGCGTGACCGTGTTTTAGGCCAAGCTTGGTGCGAATTACCGACTATTGCAGGCACCGATAAGTACAACTGGTTCAAACTCAATTTCAGCCGCATGTCTCGCGCTAATGAAATGTTATTGATGATTGCTGAGAGTTGTAACAACAATGAAATAGATGGTTATGGTGAGCGCTTACAAGCTAATTTTGATGCACTAACAGGGTTACCGAATCGGACCTATTTCGAATCTATCTTCACCACGGGTCAGCACTCTGGCGACAAGCTATTAAAGTTTGTTGGCTTTATCAATCTTGACCAGTTTCAAATCGTCAACAATATCAGTGGCCATAAGGCAGGGGATCAATTGTTGATTGAAGTTGCCCAACGGCTAAAAAAATTGATCAGAAAGGGCGATATGGTGGCGCGACTCGGCAGTGATGAGTATGGCATTTTGATGCATGACATTAATTTAATGACCGCTAAACAAGTTGCTGCGCGTATTTGCCAAGCATTAGCCGATCATGAATTTATCTGGCAAGGGAGAACCCATGCTGTGACCGTCAGTATGGGCTTAGCAGCCATTGAAGCTGAAGATGATATTACTCAAGCGCTGGGACGAGCGGATGCAGCGTGTCGTGTGGTGAAAGAGCGTGGCAGAAACGGTTGGCACCTTTATAGCGTAAGCGATCCATTGATGGATCGCATGCATACGGACATGAACGCTTCAGTGGATATTGTTGGTGCATTAGCGCTAGATCGTTTCGTGTTGTATTACCAACCAATAGAGTCTTTTAAGGCTTCTGATTGTGGGTTACATATTGAAATTTTGCTGCGTATGGTCAACGAAGCGGGCGAGCTGGTGCCTCCTGGGGTATTTTTACCCGCAGCAGAAAGGTTTAATTTAGCCGCAAAATTGGATCGTTGGGTGGTGGAGAATGTCTTGCGCTGGGGCAGTGCACATTTGGACTTATGGCTGCAGATGTCCATGATAGCAATTAATTTATCTGCCCTGTCCTTGGGTGATGAAGAGTTTATGGAATGGCTAGAGATGCGCTTACTCTCAGAACCTGAGTTAGTAGATAAGCTATGTTTTGAAATCACTGAAACCGCTGCAGTGAGCCAGTTAGATAATGCGACGCGGTTGATTGAAATCATCCATTCGATGGGCTGTCAGCTTGCACTTGATGATTTTGGTTCCGGGTTTTCCAGTTTTGCCTATTTGAAGTTTTTACATATTGATTATGTGAAAATTGACGGTCAATTTATTAGTCAGATCTGTAATACACCAGCTGACCAAGCGATTGTAAAAGCAATTTGTGAGCTGGCAAAAGATATGCATTTTAAAACCGTCGCTGAGTTTGTAGAGTCCAAGGAGGTTGGTCGGCTGCTATTGTCATATGGTGTTGATTTTGCGCAAGGCTATGGTATCGCTAAGCCGCAACCTATGGCAAAGCTCACTAGTGCAGATAATTTACAGTGGGCCGCGTCATTATAAGCATGTATAAATGCGTTAGATTATGATGACTATCCTGATTAACTTTTGTCATTGATGAACATTGTTTAACCTGCATCGACCTCGATATACGCTGGCTAACGTTTCGCTTTGACAGGTTTCCTAGTACACTGCTGATTAGATTTTTTTGCTGACACCTCTGTTTTGAAACACATTCCAATATATAACCTTTTTGAGCCCATTCGCCAGGCGATGCAACAGCATCAACAGTTGATCATTGAAGCACCAACGGGGGCGGGCAAGTCAACAGCCCTGCCGTCAGAAATGCTCGACTGGTCAGAGATTTCTGGAAAGGTATTGATGCTAGAACCACGTCGAGTGGCTGCTCGCAGCGTGGCGCAATATATTGCCAGCCAGCGGGGAAGTCGGCTGGGCAGCGAAGTGGGTTATCGCGTCCGTGGAGAAACGAAAGTTAGCCACGAAACCAAATTGGAAGTGGTCACTGAGGGGGTGTTGACCCGCATGATCCAGCAAGATCCGGAATTAATCGGTATTGATGTGATTATTTTTGACGAGATCCATGAGCGTCATTTACCGACGGATTTAGGCTTAGCACTGGCGTTAGAAGTGCAAGCTTCCCTTCGCGAAGATTTAACCATTATCGCGATGTCAGCAACCATGGCTGGATTACCATTAACAGCGCTGATGCCGCAAGCGAGCTATCTAGTCAGTGAGGGGCGCAGCTTCCCGGTTGAAATAAGTTATCAGCCGCCAAAACCCAATAGTGATTGGATACAACATATGGGGGCGGTGATTTGCGGGTTATGCCAATCAGGGCTAGAAGGATCGTTATTGGCCTTTTTGCCTGGTCAAAGAGAAATTTTGGCCTTACAGCGATATTTAACGGGTCGAATCGATGATGCGCAGTTTGTCATTGCGCCGCTATATGGCGCCTTACCTGCAAAGCAACAAGATATAGCGATCGCACCTAGTCAAGATGGTCGGCATAAAGTGGTGCTTGCAACCAATGTCGCAGAGTCGAGTTTAACCATCGCAGATATTACTTATGTGGTGGACAGCGGCTACATGCGTCACGCCAGTTTTAATCCTAAAACTGGTGTTACTCGCCTATCGCTTAAACGTATTAGTCAGTCTTCAGCGGCTCAGCGGAGCGGCCGTGCAGGCCGAATAGCTGCCGGAACATGTATACGTTTGTGGAGCAAAGAGCAGCATGATCGTTTGCTTACAGCACAAGAGCCGGAAATAAGTCATAGCGATCTCACTGCGATGTGTTTAGACGCCGCGCTTTGGGGAGTTGCTGAACTTTCAGCGCTGCCATTAATTTCAACGCCAACCTCGGCAAATGAGCAGGTGGCTTGGCAACTTTTACACCTGCTTGAACTAACTGATGCCAAAAATAAAATCACCGCGCATGGTCAACAGGCTTATCAGTTAGGGTGTGAGCCTCGCTTAGCCCATATGTTGCTTAAAGCGCAGATGTTGTCAGAGCAACAGAGTAGGCCGCTATTAGTCGGGCTTGCAGCAATGCTAGTTGGTACCATTGAATCGCGAAGTCGCAGTTCAAAAGGCGCTGATATTGTTAACTACTTAGCGGAGAGCTTACAGGGCGAGACCGGAAAGAGGGTGAAGCAATGGCTTCATCATTTTAACGTACGAGCTAGTCACAGTGAGTTGCTGGCAGCGGCCAATGAGAGCGATGTTGCTATGCTATTGGCGTTTGCGTATCCGGATCGTATCGCTAAGCGACGGGGTCAAGGTTTCCAGCTCTCAGGTGGGTCCGGGGTGAATCTTGCTGAGCATGATTCACTGGCCCATAGTGCTTGGCTGGTTGTTGCTGACCTGCAAGAAACTCAAGGGCAAGCAAGTGGTAAAGTGTATCTGGCCGCACGACTTGATAATCAGTTATTTGATAGTGAACTTAGCGGCTTAGTGACCCATGAGCGCCTTTGTGGTTGGGATGACACTAAGCAGGTATTTTATGCTCATGAGCGACTTGGCGTGGGTGAAATTGACTTAAGCTTGCGCCCTATTAAAGTCGATGTCGACATGATTGCTCCAGCATTGTGCCAGCAGATACAGCAACGTGGTTTAGCCTGGCTGCAATTGAATGATAAAACAAAGCAATTGCTGATTAGGGGCAAATTAATGCAATCTTGGCATGATGATTGGCCTGACTATGGTGAGGCAACGCTATTGGCGCAGGTATCGGATTGGTTACAGCCATATCTTGATGGTGTAAAGGGGCTGCCTCAGTTGTTGAAAATGGATTTCTTTACCTTGCTATTGAATCGATTGACATGGGAGCAACAGCAATTGCTCAATAACTGGTTACCTAGCCATTGGGTGATGGCCACCGACACGCGCTCGCCTATACGTTATGATGAGTCTGGCCGCGCGTTAATCAGTGTGCGGCTACAAGAGGCTCTGGGTATGGAGCAAAGCCCGCAATTAGCTAAAGGTAACTTGGTTGCCACCATGGAGTTATTGTCACCAGCTCAGCGACCTATCGCGTTAACTGCTGACTTATCTGCGTTTTGGCAAGGAGCATACACAGAGGTCAAAAAAGAGATGAAAGGACGTTATCCTAAACATTTATGGCCAGATGATCCTGCCAATACGCTACCGACTAAATTTACTAAAAAGAAAACGCTTAATCGTGCACAGTAATCGGCTGTTGTGATGATTTTATTGTAGTAACGGAACCAGAATGACAACGAAACAAACAGCCAAAAAACGCGCCCCTAAATCTAAGGCGAAAGCTAAAAAGTCGAATACTAAAGGCAAGTCATCCAGTTTACTGGCAAAGATTTGGTCTTTGACTTGGAAGCTGTCGCTAGTTGGACTCGCCGCATTGGTGTTTTACTGTATTTATTTAGATCAAATCATTGCACGCAAATTTGAGGGACAAAAGTGGCATTTACCGGCACAGGTATTTAGTCGTTCAATGGCACTTTATCCTGGTGCGGCAGTGAGCCATCAACAGTTGATTGCTGAGCTAAAGCTGCTGGGGTATCGTAAAGTTGCTAATCCGCGCCAGGTCGGAGAGTTTTCAGCATCAAAAACTAAAGTAGATTTGTGGCGACGACCGTTTTTACATCCTCAAGGTGAGCAAGCAACTCAACGGGTGATGATAAGCTTTGATTCCCAAGGCGTTAGCAAGGTCAGCCGCCATAGCGATCAGCGTCAATTAGCCGTGTTTCATCTTGAACCTGTGTTACTCGATCGTATTGTCACGGGTAATGACGAAGATAGGCTTTTTGTGCCGACGGATAAAATGCCCCAAGCCATTGTTGATGCATTGATATTGGTTGAAGATCGGAGCTTCTATCAACATCATGGGGTCAACCCCTTTGCTATTTTACGTGCGCTAATGGTCAACATCAGTGCAGGGCGCACTGTGCAAGGTGGCTCAACCTTAACTCAGCAATTGGCTAAGAACTTTTTCTTGTCCAGCGAGCGCTCAATCGTACGTAAAGTCCGCGAAGCATTGATGGCGATAATTATCGATTTTCGTTATGAAAAAGATGAGATCCTTGAAGCCTATTTAAACGAAGTGTATATGGGGCAAGATCGCGCTAGGGGTGTGCACGGTATGGGTCTTGCGTCGCAATTTTATTTTGGGCGGCCCATTGCAGAATTGACCATACCCCAACAAGCTTTTCTGATTGCGGTAATTAAAGGGCCATCCTATTACAATCCATGGCGCTCACCTGAACGTGCTCAAACGCGGCGTGATTTGGTACTGCGTCTACTGTTAGAGGACAACAAGCTGAGTGTCGCTGAGTATCAAGCGGCGGTTGAGTCCCCATTAGGCTTACGTAAAGCCGATAAACCGGTGCACCAAAAGTTGCCCGCATTTTTTGCTGTGGTAAAAAATGAGTTGAATCGTCGCTTTGGGGATCAGTTACTTCAGCAGTCAGGTATCAAGGTATATACAACACTAGATCCATTAGCCCAAGAAGCTGCTGAAAAGGCAGTGGTATCCACCATGAAGCAACTCGCTGAACGTGATAAGGCATTACAAGTGGGCATGGTTGTGACAGACAAGTACAACGCCGGCATTGCGGCAATGGTTGGCGATAAAGTACCAAGCTTTCAAGGCTTTAATCGGGCGGTGGAAATTCGTCGCCCAATCGGATCTTTGATGAAGCCATTTGTTTACGCAGCGGCACTGTCTCAAGGTGATAAATACACCTTGGCGACGCCATTGGCAGATAAACCAATTACCTTACAAAATGGTCAAGGGAAAACTTGGTCGCCGCAAAATGTGGATCGTCAGTTCCGCGGTGAAGTACCTTTGATGACAGCGTTTGTAAAATCGATGAATGTGCCGACAGTGAATCTAGGTATGCAGGTTGGTACCGGAAGTGTTGCCAGTATATTGGATAAAGCCGGTTGGCGAGAGACGATTCCGCAATATCCTTCTATGTTGCTTGGTGCAGTTAATGGTTCGCCTTTAATGGTGGCACAGGCTTATCAAACTGTGGCCGATAATGGTCGCTATCGACAGTTATCTTCGGTAACAGCGGTATTAGATAGCCATGACAACCCCTTAGCGGTGCAACGTCTCCCACAAAGCCAAGCAATAGAGCCAGCGCCTAATTTCTTAGTGCAACATGCAATGACTCAAGTGGTTGCCCAAGGGACGGCTAGGCGATTAGGTCAAGCTTTCCCCCATACGACATTAGCGGGTAAAACCGGGACCAGTAATGATTCTCGCGACTCCTGGTTTGCCGGTTTTGACGAGCGAAATGTGGCCGCTGTTTGGGTTGGGTTAGATGATAATGGTAAAACGGGTTTATATGGCAGTAGTGGTGCTATGGCGGTTTATCAAGCATTTTTGAAAAATCGTGCGCCGATCAGTTTAAGGCGTACACCGGTAGATGGCATTGTTAATGGCTATTTTGATAAAACTAGCGGAAAAGCAATGCAGCAAGATTGTGGTAATGTGATGCGGCTACCTGCGCTGACATCCAGCTATCGACCCGCTAAGAACTGCGGTGAGCCATTGTCTTGGTGGCAAAAGCTTACCGGAGGTTAACCCAGCGTAAGTGGCGATATGAAGCCACTTACACGGGGTTAGTGCTAGTCAGTTAATCCCTAGTGTTGACTAATTGGTTCATAGCTTCAATCAAACCGTCGATGTTATCACTGCTGAGGTAGGGAACAAGTCGGCTGACTTGTTCCTCGGGAAGCCGATATATCTGTAGTGAAAGCAGTCGATTAATGACGCTGATTTCAAAGCGGTATTTGATGATTTTGGCAGGGTTGCCAGCAACAATACTGTAGGCTGGCACGTCCTTAGTCACTACCGCATTGGCGGCAACGACCGCACCTTCGCCAACAGAGATACCTGGCATGATCATCGCCCGCATGCCAATCCAGCAGTTATCGTTAAGGTAGGTATCCCCTTTGCTCTGATAGGCATTGCCAATGGTTTCCATAAAAGGATACAGGCATAACCAGTCCGTGCGATGGGTATGGTTTGCTCCCATTAAAATTACCGCTTCAGCACCAATACAAACGTAATTACCGATATAGAGTTGATCGACAGGCCATGGTGGCGGCGTATGGCGTGTTTGCTCATCGCCATGGAGGTAACGGACTACTGATGTTTCGAAGCCTTGGTCCCAATAGTCACTGTAATAGCTATGGGTTCCTTGAATGTGGATATTGGGGTTGCTAACCGTTAAGTGGAGTTTTTCAGTGCGTGTCCAATGTTTTTGCATAATGTACCTTTATTGCATTACGCCGAATGCACGGCATAAGTGGTTGAATGAGACGCTTTGGTTGAACTCGGTTAAAGACGTCAATCAATTTCAGGTTGCAATAAGTACTTAATTTTAAACATGGAGTATTCAGTCTATGGTCTATTTGATGATGTCAGCCAACAGCTAATGGTCGGTGATCTTTCTGCGGCGATTATAGCGATAGTTGTATAATTTGTACGTGTTCAGCATCAAATATTAGCTTGAGGTGTTTCTGCCAAGAAAAACGCCGCTAACCTTAACAGGTTAGCGGCGTTTTATATAAACGATGAATCAATTAAAATTGGTAGCTATAACCAACAGTTACGCTCATCGGCTTACCAGCAAAGTTTGAACCATGGATCTTAGTGGTCACATACTTTTCGTCAAATAGGTTTTCTGCTGTTAAGTATATTTCTTGCTGCTCAGAGATATAGTAGCGGCCAGATAGGTCGAAGATTGTTTTAGCTTCGATAAGTTGCTCGCTAGGAATACTTCCTTGACCCGCTTGAGTACGGATATCGTCGGTATAACGTCCAGCTAGAGTTAGCTCCCAGCTGCCAGCTTTGATACCTGCTGATGCAAATAGCATGTTTTCCGGTAGATAAGGTAGTTTATCTCCTTTTTCTACATCTCCCCAAGCGTCGAAATCAGACTCAAAGCTATTGCCAAACTCTGCGTTGGTATAAGTGTAAGCCAACTTCACAGGGAAGCTAATGTCGCCAGCAGTGTTAAAGCTGTAACCTAAGCTGAGCTCTAGACCTGTGACATCGACTTCACCACCATTGTATTGGTTGCCAATATTGTCGTCGTCACACCCTTGTGCAGCTGTACAGTTACCATGCATATTGCTGTAGTCGCTGTAGAAGAAAATCGCTTCTGATGTGAAGTCACCGCTATTGAAGCGCGCTCCAGCTTCATAGTTCCAGCTTTCTTCCTCTTGACGATCAGCGTTACCCGGTGCTGCAGGTGAGAAACCTTTTTGCGCGCCAGCAAGCACGAGTAATGCGTCGTTGATTTGGTAAGTTGCTGACAGTGAAGGTAATACTGCAGAGAAGCTATTGCTTATATCTTTGCTTGGATCACCATCACGGCCAGGGTTGGTTTTACCCCAATCTAGACGGTTGGTTTCAACATCTTCGTAGCGTAGGCCAGCTGTAATGTTAAAGTCACCAAAAGTGATTTTGTCTTGTACATATAGAGCGAGTGCTTTAGCACTGTCGATACGATTAGAGTCGGTACCTGGGATACCTGCTTCAGTCAAAGTCATGACTTGATTAGCGCCTAAATTGTACTTATCAACCCACTGGAAACGATCCATTTCATCTTCATGGTAACGTGCACCAAAGGCGAGCTCATGGCTATCCAAATACCAATTAAGCTCAGTTTGAATACCTTGAGATAAGTAAGCACGGTTATTCGCTTTAACTTGTACTTCTAAGTCACCACTGCTTGGATCTTTATCAAAGTCCGCAGCAATTTGAGTGCCGTCGCCACTGATGCTCTCGCCACCCACTTTACTGGTTTTATACCAGTTACGCTTAAAGTCATTGTAATAGGCGGTTGTGCCTAAAGTGACGCTGTCACTGAAGTCAATGATGTGGTTAACTTGCAGCTGTTTGTGCTCAGTGTTCATCACATCTTTTTGTGATGCACTGTAGCGACTATATGGATTGGTTGCGTAATCTTCATCAGTTAGACCCATGTAGGTCTCGTTTGAAGTTTCATCTGAGTACTTAAGTTTGAATTCAAGAACTTGGTCAAACTTGGCATCTTTTGCCGAGCGGATACTAAACTTGGCAAGCGCATCATTTTTCTGGAATCCGGTGTTTCCGCCAACGCCGTTAATATCGCGGAATCCATCAGCTTGATAGCGATATAAGTCAACAACGCCACCGATTCGTTCACCTTGACCACCGGCCCAGCCATGGACCTTTGCAAAACCGTCTTGCCCTGCTGCAACATCAATTTTACCGGCAAGATCTTCCTCTGGAATTTGGCGTGACAACATGTTGATCACACCGCCTGTTGTACGAGGGCCATATTTGACGGTTGAACTACCTTTTAATACTTCAACTGACTGCATACGACCAGATGTTGGGAAGTAATAAGCAGCAGGCGAGGCGTAAGGTGCAGGTGCAGCGAGTACACCATCTTCCATTACGGTAATTTTTTCAGAGCGGTTTTGTCCTGTACCACGCATACCTAAATTTGGACGCAAGCCATAACCATCTTCTTCTTGAATATATACGCCAGGAACAGAAGCCAGAGTGCGCATGATGTCAGTATATTTAAACTGTTCTAACTCAGCTTCAGTAATTTGGTGACCACTACCAGGCACGGTATTAAGTGGGTTCTTTTTACCAAAGATAGTTATCTGCTCCATGGTTGAAGTATCTGCAGATTCATCTGCAAGGGCTGTTTGAGACATAGCGGTTAATAGAGCGACTGAAAGTACGCTAAGAGGCAATGCTTTAGGCTTAGACATGGTTTCTCCGAATGTTAGCCAATATAAAGGTTAATGTTGTCACTAATGAGATTGATTCGCATTATAAGTCTTAATTGTAAAGAAGGTAAATTAAATTTAACTTAATCGCTCATTTTCTTTACAAAAGTGGCTGGTTTGTTTGTTAGATGTGATCTATGTCGCAGGGGAAACTGCTTTTTTGTCAGCTTATAGTTGATTCTATAGTGGCAAGCTGAGGCCGCTTAAGTCATCGGGTGAGTTGTTTTAGCTTTCTGCTATAGAATATGCCGCTAAAATGACAACTAACCGATGGACCCCCATGTTTTTATCGCCGTACTTTTCTAAGCAAGACCAAACCGTTCGTGTTACTGCCCAGCAAGCGAGTGACTTTGCCAAAGCCATTGCTGGCGACTTTAACCCTATTCACAATGTTGGCGCTAAGCGCTTTTGTGTGCCGGGAGATCTGCTATTTGCACTAGTATTAAATCAGTATGGGCTACATAAAAACATGCACTTCACTTTTGAAGGCATGGTGGGAGACGGAGTTGAATTACAGTTTGCCGATACGGTAGCGGATCAATTTACTATTAGTGATGCGCGTGACAAAAACTACCTGCAGGTGCAAACCCAGGGGGATAAAGTTAATTGTGCTACTCAAATTGAATCATTTGTACGTAGCTATGTGGCTTTTTCAGGGCTGAACTTTACCCATGTATTAGTGCCGATGATGCAACAGCACCAGGTGATGATAAACCCTGCAAGACCTTTGGTGATCTATGAGAGTATGTCTTTTGATCTGCATACCTTAGATTTTGATCAAGTATCGTTAAACTTGGTGGACCAGCAATTGGTAGTTGATGGTAAACGTGGCGATGTGACATTGAGTTTTGAGTTGATTGCCGATGGCAAGGTAGTCGGTACCGGTGTAAAGACATTGGTAATGAGCGGTTTGCGTCCATTTGAAGCAGAAAAAGCTGCTGCTATGGTCGCTGATTATGAAAGCTACCGGCACCAGTTTGAGGTTGCCTAATACAATCTATGCAGTGATCTAAGGGCGCATTTATTGCGCTCTTAGTGAGTAAAGCATACGAGTCAGTTCATTTCCCAACACTTTAATCAATCTAGTTTCATTTGCTCCTTCCTTGAACACTCAATTTCTTCATATTAGCGTATGATGGCAAGTCATAAATCTTGAGATAAAACCTGATGCTAGGTGGCATTGCCAACGGCGCCACATTTGTTTTATTTTAAGGATAGTTTTGCCCTGTTAGTCGCTTTGTTTAGTTAAGCATTAGCTTACTGCAGCTGGTCTTGGCCGTAATGGTACGGCGTTGTTTGGATAAGGATTAAAATGCCAAGCTTGAATCGAATTGTGTTGATTAACACCCATCTTCCTGGCGTTGTTGAGTTACTACTCGATGGTCATACGAATATTTGTGGAACCAATGCGTCGGGTAAAACCACGTTGCAACGACTGGTGCCTGTTTTTTATGGCGAATATCCAAGCCGTGTTGTGCCGTCGACTCGCGACAGCTTCGAACGTTGGTATTTACCCCATGATTCAAGTTTTATCATATATGAGTACAAACGTGATGATGGCCAGCTTAATCAGGCGGTATTGGCGTCGGCGGGTGATGGTAAAGGGGTGAATTACCGCTTTATTGCCAAAGCGTTTGAGCTAGATGATTATATTAAAAGCCAAACCGATGAAACAATTATCTGTCATACCATGGCCGAGCTAGGTCGTAAGATGAAAAGCGCCGGTGTTAGTGTGACCAATCTACTCAATACCCGAGAGTTTCGCGCCATTATTCAAAATGATCGCACGTTACTTAGCACTGGCGGTAATCGAACCGAGCTACGCAATTATGCCCGTCAATTTAGCCTGTGTGAAAGTCAGCACTCATTGCGACATATTGAAAAGCTAGCTAAGGCGGTGCATTCAAAAGAAGGCAAGATGGAAACCATTAAGTCTATGATTGCGGCAATCTTAGAGGAAGATGGTGTTAATCCGCCTGCTTCGCGATTAAATCCACAGCGAGTTGAAAGTTGGATCCGTGAAAGCCAGTTGATTCAAGGTTTTGAACAAATTCGTCCAGAATTTGAAAAATTAGAGCAAGAGTTTAATCAGTTACTGAGTGTTGAGCAGCGTTTAGGTGGCCTGAAGCGAGGCTATGTTCGTGATGAAAATGTAGAAGTAGAACGTCAGGAAGCACATCAGCAAAAGTCGAAGTCATTGGGACAACAATTACGTCAGCTTGACGACGAGTGGAAAGAGCAGCGCGATGAGCTGAACCTTGATCTGTCTGCGGCTAAAGGTGACGTGGCGAAAATAGAATTTGAACTGGACGCCATTGAAGATCAGCACGGTGCATTTCTTGATGCCGATATTGAACAAGCAAAGCTTGATATCGACCAATTACCCAATTGGCGAGGCAGCTTGGAGAACCTCAGTGAGCGCCACAAGCTGCAAACTGAAAAGCATCAAGATATTGAAGCAGCTTACAATGCAAGACGTAGCAAAATTGGTGAACGTTTAAATCGGGAGTTAGAACAGCTCGATAAAGAACAAGATAAGCACCGTGAAGCTCGCGATAAACAGCGCGAAGTTGCGCGACTTGAACTTGATGAATTAGAAACGCAATGGCGCGAAAAACGTCAAAGCGGTGAAAAGCAATATAGCGAACAAGAGTATGGCTTAAAGTTGAAAGTCGCCGAGCTTAATATGCAAGTGGCCAATGTGACTTACACCGAAGAGGAAAAGCTCAATCTTGCGGTGTTTGATGAGCGTATTAATCTTGCTGACGAACAGCAAGAAGCTTGTAGCCACGATGTGGATCGGATTAGCAGCGATGAACGTAAGTTAAAAGCTAAGCGCGACCAAGCCAATGAAGCGTTACGATTGGCAGGCGTGCGCGTGATAGAGCGTCAATCAACCCTTGATGAAGTAAAGCATATCCTGTTTCCTCAATCTCACACGCTGCTTGAGTATCTCCGCAAAGAGGTGCCCGAATGGGAAAACTCAATTGGTAAAGTGATTAATGCAGAGTTACTTCACCGAAGCGATCTTCACCCTAGCTTTAACATTGAAAATCGTGAGCAACTTTTTGGTCTTAATATTGACCTAAAATCGCTTGATATCCCTGAATATGCACAATCAGAACAAGCGTTGCGTCAACGACTGACGCAAGCCGAAGAAGCGCTTTCTAGTGCCAAGGAGTTAAAAGCTGAGGCCGAAGATAATCTGGTTAGTATTAACAGTGAACTGGATAACGTGAATCGTAATTTGACGGTAGCGCGCACCGCCCATAAAAATAGCCGTGACGATTTGCGTCGTTTATTTGATGAAAAGCGAGTAGAACAGCAACGCATTAATGATGCGTTAAGTGCTCGTAAAGCTGCAGCCAAACAAGGATTGATTCGCCTAGAAAGTGAAATCAAACAGCTTAAGCATCAGCATCAAACCTGGCTTGAGACTCAAGAAGAGCAAGCGCTTGAAGCGCGCATGGAAAAGAAAGCTTATTGGCAAGAGGTTATTGGCGCATTAGAAGCACAATTGAATCAAGTTAAACACAATATTGTTCAACGTCGAGCCGATGCTAAAGCGGAACAGAAAGCCTGTGAACAATGGTACAAAAGTGAGCTTAAATCTCGCGGGGTTGATGAGCAAAAGATTGTCAAACTCAAGCAAGAGATCAATGCCTTGGAGCAAAACATAGCTAAGGCAGAACAACGTCGCAGTGAAGTGCTTCGCTATGATGACTGGTATCAGCACACTTGGTTGGTGCGTAAACCCAAGCTGCAAACTGAACTTTCAAGTGTAAAAATCGCCACTTCAGAGCTCGAGCAACAGCTGGCCAAACAAGCCAGTGAAATTAAACAGCGCCGCACTGAACTCGATAGCCAACGTAAAGCCTCTGATGCTGTTCAAGTTGAAGCATCAGAAAATCTTACCAAGCTGCGTAGTGTGATGCGTAAGCTTGCCGAGCTTAAGTTGCCTGCCAATAATGATCAACCTCAGGGCGGACTCACGGAGCGTCTAAGACAAGGTGAAGAGTTGCTGCTGAGCCGTGACCAGTTACTCAGTGCGGTGAAGCAATATGTTGAACATTTTGATTCAGTGATTGCCAG
The DNA here is from genome assembly GCF_043643685.1 of Shewanella waksmanii. Classification (GTDB taxonomy): domain Bacteria; phylum Pseudomonadota; class Gammaproteobacteria; order Enterobacterales; family Shewanellaceae; genus Shewanella; species Shewanella waksmanii_A. Next base: position 43,467 of record NZ_JBHZSN010000003.1, on the reverse strand, counting down.
CAAATCCGGTTCAAGCTTATCGGAAACTTGGGAGCGTGCTCGTGAAGAGTCCAGCACCATAAATGATAAAGGCATACGCTTGCTTGATTATCGCAAGTTAGTACCGCAACTCGAGCAATTACTGAATGTCATGGTGCCGCAATCTATGATGGCATTGCGTGAACAAGGCCGAATTTTTGGGGTCGATCTCACGGCTTTCTATGACGTTTTAGCGGATATCGATCGCCGTATTGCGTCGCAAAGTGCGCGCATTACCCGCGAGGTGGGTGAAGAGCTATTTTTAGATGGTGTGTCTGAATCAGCTGTTAAAATTCGCTCGCGAATTAGTGAGTTAGAGTTTTGGCCTGAGCTTGAAGAGTTTGTTAAAGCCTTTAAGCAATGGAAAGCTGACGGCTTTAGCGAACTGCCTAACGAGCATTACACCAGCAGTATGCGTCGTGCACTCGATATTATCGGCAAAGCGGCATTAACTGGCGGTATTGCTAAGTTATTGGAAATTGAACTGCGTCTCAAAGAGGGCAACAGTGACTTAGTGATCCGTACCGATCGCCAGCTAAATGAGTCATCAAGTCATGGTATGGCGTACTTAATTCTGTGTAAATTCCTGCTAGCGTTCACACGGTTACTCAGAGGGCCTGCAGCAGTCACGATTCATTGGCCGATTGATGAGCTTGGCACATTGCACCATGGTAACGTCAAAAAGATATTTGATGCTTGTGAAAACAACAACATCAGCGTGCTCGGTGCGTTCCCTAATCCAGAGTCTGAGGTACTTAATTTGTTTGCTAACCGCTATATCATTAATAAGCAGACCAAGAAGCTACAAGTGGTGAAGCCACAAATTAATGCCATTGCTGACAAGCTTAACCAGCGTATGGCCAAGGAGGCAGTGTAATGACTGAGTCTGTATTAGTGGGTCAAGGTGCACTGATTGAATCCTTGTTACGTGGTGAGTTTATTTGTAAGACCACCAATGAAGACGGGTGGCGAGCGCTGAAAAGTGCCAATACCAGAGAGCAAATTGAAAGTTATCTTAACCAAATAAATCGCACCCTCGCCCAAGCGGGTGAGGGTGAGGTGTTTTTCTGTGGGTATTTGCAGTTAGGCGAGCGTGAACGCAAAGTGATTTCTCAACAGTTTAGAGATATCTGCAATGCCTTAACTCCCCTAGTGGAATGGTTGGTATTGGTTCAAGAAGCGAATGGCCAAGATGCGCCACTAAGTGAGGGGGCTGCAATCCGATTAACTGAGTTGCAAAGCCGTATTGAAGATACACCAGCCTTTAAAGAAGCATTAGCTAAAATTAGTCATTATCGCTTGTTTGGCTCGACGAGTAGCCAAGTAGATGCGCAGATTAAATTGGTGTTCAAACGATTGGTTGAACTTGGATATTTATTGCGCCCTAATCTAGAGAAACAGATATATATAGCTACAGGTAAGCTGGATTATTTGTATGAAGTGATCCGATTTATTGACGAGACAGAAGGGTTGAGTTTGGAGTTGCAGGCTGAAACCGCAACCCAAAGGGAGCTGATGTAGTATGGGGAATAATTTACATCAGGCTGGGGTTAAATTACTCAAACAGCTCGGTCGCCATGCTGAAGTGGTGATGGATGTATATTTGGCCGGCTCGATTGCTGAAAACAATGATAATGCCGCCATTGTCGATAAGCTGCGTAAAGCCGATATATTATATCGCCCAGAAGCTGAGCAAGAGCTTAGGCTAAAACGCTCAGTAAGGGCGCTGCTAGAAGAAGCGCTTAAGGATGAGCGTAATCGGCAGATTGATGCCAACGTTGGCTCCTCTATTGCAACCATTAAGACCCTTGCCTCCCATTATAAAGAAGCGCGTCATGCGGTTGATTACGCGGCGTCTGAAGCTTATTTGGCAGATTTAAGCGAGCATGTTTACAGTTTTGCAGAAGGGCTACGCTATTCGATTCGGGTGTTATGGAGCCGTATCAATAACGAGTTTGGTTATGTAGGGACGATTAGCGCTAAAATTCGTGAGAATGAGCTTGCCCAGAGTCAAGTGACAGAGTTGCTTAACGGGCTGGAGATGGTGCAGTTTGACGAACTGGCAAATATTGCTGGGGATATTCGAGAGTTACGTAAATTGCTCGTCACTCGACTACAAGAGACATTGAGTGATTGTACCCAAGAGCTCAGCGTGGTTCAGGGGCGATTACTTGAGCTGTTGGGCCGCTTTAGACAGATCCAAGGGCGAACTCGACTATTAAAAGGTTGGTTGTTATACACCGACCAACATCCAGATTACACCCCAGACAATCATGTGGCTCATAAGCAGGTGCCTATCTTGTTTAATCAAGCGGATAGGTTATTAAGCCCAGCTCATGCAGATGTGTTTAATCCTGGTCACGAGCATGATTTGTTGCAGCTAGTAACGCAAATTAAGTCAATCTCGCGTCAGCAGCTTATTGCACCAGTTCGAGAACATGATGTAGCGCTATCGCTTGCACAAACAGAAGATTTTGATATTCCAGACAACCCACTTAAATTGGATGTGGATGAGTATTTTTGTGCGGTCATTGACAGTGGTATAAGGCAGTCGGCGTTACAGTACCATCAGCAGCAACAGTTGCAATGGGATGCAGAGAGCTGGCTTTACCAAGTAATTTGTGGTTTTGAAGGGTTGCCTGAGGAGCATAGACAGTTCTTTGAACTGGAGCCCATAGGTGAACTTCATCCTTATTTTAATGGCAACTTTATCATTAAAGATGTCGAACTTTGGTTGGCCTAACTTTTCTGACTTTACCTTCCTGACTATCCACCTTTATTTTTAAGGTGGGTAGCCTATTCCTCTTTTTGCCCTTTGTTGTTAGGTGTTTTTGTCTGACTTTGTGTTTATTTTAGGGGTTTTTAACCTTTGTTGGTGAATAAGAACCATCCCTTGATGTTAACATTGATTTAAGTTTGTAAAAGTTGGAGCGTTTTAAATGCCGCGGGGAAATAATAATTAGTCGTTATTTTGAGGTCTTAGTTGTTGTTTTTGACAATGTTCCTAACTTGTTGTGCTTAACATTTGCCTAATTGGATTTGAAATTACTGCCAGCATGATTCACTATCGTTGCTGAGTAGCGCGTTTTAAGGCTTTTACTTGTTTAGTAAAAGGCAGTTAGCAGTTTTTAACCTGCTGATCTAAAAATAAAAATATACAAATCCTTAAGCGTCGATAAATTGATGAATGCACAAGTTAGTAGTGTGCAAAAAAAAGGCAAGCAAATGACTAAATCTCTTTCGACCCGGATTTTTATTGGTCTATTTTCCGGACTTCTCATCGGCAGTATCATTCAGTATTTCTTACCCCAAGTGGGACTATTGTCTGACACCTTAGTCGATATCGCCAGTGGTGTTGGCAGCATGTTCGTCAACATGATCATGATGTTGGTTGTGCCACTGGTGTTCGTCAGTATCGTATGTGGTGTGTTGGAACTGCAAGATTTAAGAAGTTTTGGCCGTCTTGGCGGTAAAACCTTTGGCTTTTACATTATCAACACCTTGATTGCCATATTTGCGGCATTGTGTGTGGCACTGCTTCTATCACCCGGCCGAGGGGTGGATATGTCTGGTGGCAGCGGTGTTGAAATCACTGCGACAGAGCTACCGAATCTAATGCAGCTAATCGTCGGTATCGTGCCAAGTAACCCTATCGCCGCATTTAGCTCAGGGAATATGCTGCAGGTGATCTTTATGGCATTGCTTGTGGGCGGAGTGATTAAATCCATGAGCCAATCTGTTCCTTTGCTTGTGCAAGGGTTCCAGGAAGGCAATAAGCTGATGATGAAGTTGATCAGTGTGGTAATGCAATTGGCTCCTTATGGTGTATTTGCATTGATGCTGAAGCTTGGAGCGACACTTGAAGCGGCACTATTTTTCAGTGTTTTGGAATATCTAGGTTTAATATTAGGGTTATTGCTGTTGTGGATTTTTGTAGTTTATCCATTTGCAGTGAGCTTGTTTACCCCGGTATCGGCTAAAGCATTTCGTGCAAAAACCCGTGAGCAAATTTTATTCTCTCTTTCCACAGCGAGCTCAAATGCCACCATTCCGGTGACAATGCGTACGTTAACCGAGAAGCTTGGCGTGAAGCGCGCGGTGGCCGGTTTTGGTGTTCCTCTCGGGGCAACCATGAACATGGGCGGTGTTTCGATATACATCACCATTGCAATTTTCTTTGTGGCTAACTCTTTCGGTGCGCCGATTGCCATGGATCAACTCCCCGCGCTGCTATTTAGTATCTTCTTGTTGTCAGTGGGCGCCGGTGGGGTGCCTGGTGGTGGTATGGTGATGATAGGCGTGCTGATTCACCAGATGGGTTTGCCTGTTGAAGCGTTTGTTATCGTTGCTGCGCTAGATAGACTTATTGATATGGTGCTGACATCGTGTAACGTTGTTGGTGATACCGCTGTGTTAACTATTGTTGATGCCACCGAAAACGAGCATTTAGCTGAAGAAACCCAGGGGCTGCAAAGCAAAGCTTAGTTCGACATGCGCTAATAACTGCTTTAATAAAAAGCCGAAGCTTATATAGCTTCGGCTTTTTTGTCGTTAACCTTTAAGGCGGCGACTTAAGGCGCTTTGACTGATGCCTAGCATTTGTGCCGCTGCAGTTTGATTATTAGCGGTACGGCTCATGGCTTCATCGATTAACGCTTGATTCATTTGTGCCAGTGTTGGCAGTACCTTGGGAAACACAATGGTGTCTTGGGGGCGCTCGCCGCTACTGCGGTGTTCATTGATTGCCTCCATGAAAGGACTGATGTTGAGCTGAACGCCATCACTGCGGCTCACCGCATCAAACACCATGCCTTTGAGTTCGTGAAGATTACCTGGGAATCGATATTCACTGAGCTGGCTGGCCAAGTCTCGTGGCTGTTGTGGTGGCGGCAGTTCCATTTCTTGAGCTGCTTGGTCAATAAAGTGATTGATCAACATGGCTAAATCGAGACTACGTTCGGCCAATGGCGGCAAATGTATTTTATGGGCTCGCAATCGGTATAGCAGATCGCTGCGAAACAGACCTTGCTGATTGAGAGCCAGTAAATCATCTTGAGTCGACGCAACGATGCGGCAGTTGACCGGATAAGGACGCTCACTGCCCACGGGATAGTATTGACGGCTTTCGATGACATCTAACAGTTTTAACTGACTGGCAATGGATAGCGCACCCACTTCGTTAAGATACAGGGTGCCTCCATTCACATGGTGGAGCACACCCGCTTGGGCAGTAACTTGGCCATCATCGTGATGCTTGAGTTGCCCAAATAGCTTTAATTCAAAGGATTCATCGCTTATCCCTGCCAAATTAACACTGATAAAAGGCCCTTCTGGACAGCACAACTGATGACTCGATTTGGCAAATTCACTTTTGCCTGTGCCGCTTTGTCCTGATATCAGCAGTGGTTCTGGGCTGTGGGCTATGGCTTCAAGATAGCGAAATTGGTCTAACAGCTGAGGCTCGCAGGTCAGAATATTATTAAACGCTTGAGGTTGATCTAAGGTACGACTGAGAAAGTGCTCTTTAATTTTAAGGTAGTTGCGCTCCAGCCCAACGACTTCTAGCGCGCGTCTTACAGTGCGAGCAAGATCTTCGACCGCATCAGTTTTAATAAAATAATCATAGGCGCCATTTTTAATGCACCTAACTGCGGTATCGACCTCATTGACGCCAGTAACTATGATAACCCGGGTATTGGGGTGTTCGCTGCGAATCATAGCCAATAGCTCTTCGCCAGAATGAAATGGCATAGTGAGATCTAAAAGCACTAAGGCATAATCGGTGATATTAAGCCTATTTTCGACTTGGCGGCTATCAACGCATGTGTCTATTTGGGCCTCGGGCACCAAACGGTTTAAGGTGTTGGCTAATGTGCGTAGCCAAGCGGCTTCATCGTCAACCAGTAGAATATTACGTGCGAGTTTCATCTAGTTGTTCTCTTTTGTCGCCAAGGGAAGGCATACTTTGATGCACGTACCTTGTTTAAGTTTAGAGGTCATTAATAGCTCACCTTTGTGTGCTTTGATGATACGGCTGCAAACCGACAAGCCCAGGCCACTTCCGCCCACAGTGCGGCGGGTGGTGAAAAATGGCTCGGTGACTCGCGCTAGTGTCGAGCGACTCATACCACAACCATTGTCGGTGACACTCAGTATGGCTTGTTGATCTTTGGTGCGGGTCTCTATGACCAAGTTACCTTTGCCTGCTTCACAGGCATGACAGGCATTCTGAATCAAGTTGATAAGGACCTGTTGCAGCTGCTGGGCATCACCATAAACCATCGCTTCAGGTTGACTAAGCTGAATGCTAACTTGGAACGTTTTGATCTGATTTGCCGTTAAACGCAGTGATACATTGACCACTTCATTGAGTGAAACTAAGGTTTGCTCACTTGAAATCGTTGGCAACGCATAACGTTTAAGATCGCTAACGATTCGGCTTATTCGTTGTGCTCCTTCCTCAATGGTATTACAGCTATGGTAGGCTTCATCGAGTGCTTGCTCTGGAGCTAAACCGGTTATTAGCCAAAACGGATTTTGCTTTTGATAACTATCAAAAGCTGGCTGACAGTCAGCAATGACCTGCTGTAGTTGAGAGATTGAATGGACAATCAGCCCCGTTGGGTTATTGATTTCATGCGCAATACCTGCAGATAGCTCCCCTAAAGAAGCTAATCGGCTGGCTTCATCATTCGCTTGGCGCAGTTGATGAGCCTCGGTTGTCTCTTCCAGTAATATCACCACCTGATCATTGGTTATCGGGTGAACTTGCAGCTGCCAAAACTGTTGCCCGTGGGCCATCTCTTCAATTTGTGACGTTTGCTGGTTAATCACTTGGGTTACGACACTATCGAGATTAAAAGCTCGGCCGTCCTCATAATGAAAATCGGCACTACTAAGGAGCTCGATATTATTATCATTACTCCACAGTTTTTGCAGATCTTGGCTGTAGATGGTGACCCCATTGGGTATCCCATCAAGCACCGACTGAAATTGCTTTGATAGGCTGACAAGTTGCCGTTGGATATCTAACCTTTGTGCGAGTTCTGCTTTCAGGGCGCGTTTTTGTTGGCGTAAACTGATGCTCACAAATCCAGTAAATATCATGCCGATCGCGGAAATGATACTGATGACAATAGCCAGGGCAAACGTGCGCTTTTGAGTGGAAGTTAAGTCTACCTTTTCTCGGCCAGTACCAAACCATTTATTGACCAGAGCGTCATATTCGCCCGATAACTTGAGTTGCCGCAACGCATCATTTATCTCTATCATCAATGCATTGCGTTGGTTATTTGCGACGAAGTTAAATGCGCCATAGATCAGTGCATCACTGCCACTACGAATTCCTGGATATAAAGGCAACAGTCTGCGGGCGACAAAGCTTTCAGCTAGGACCACATCCACTTTACCTTGGGTCATTAATTGAAAACCGGTTTCATACAGATCGACATCAACACGTTCAAACTCTTGCGGGTAGCCCGATAGGTAGACATCTACAAAAGCGCCTTTTTTAATGGCGACGCGTTTGCCGATGAGATCTTGCCAGTCATTAATATAGCCTTTGCCATGCAAGGTATAAGCTTTTGCGTGGGTAGCATAAATTGGATCGGATTGGCTGAGTTGTCGTCCTAAGTTAACTGGGCTGACGACGGCAATGACGTCAATATCACTATCGGGGTTGTGAATGTCTGCCACCAGTTCTTGGAAACTTTTGCGCCTGACGATAATGCGCCGATTGGTGAGTTGACCGATGCGGTCCATTAACTCGATATTAAAGCCTTGATCGACGCCATTATTGCGCCATTCTAGCGGCGCTGTTTTTGAGTGAACCCCAAAGACAATACTTTGGTCGGCAACGCTGTCAAAGCACAGCAATGCAAGCAATAGAGTTAAGTATTTCATGGGGGCATTTTAGCAGTCAGTAATGTTATAAACTGTGCGCAAATACGCGCTTTTATCAACATTTTGTCACATTAACTAAACCTGATTTAGTCGCCCAAGCCGTGTATTCAATCTAAAAATCACTTCAGTACATGCTGTTGATGTGAGGGCGTGGCAAGTGATCATCGTCAAAGGTGTTTATGCAAAAATGCATAACAGCAGTAAATCCCATGCAGTTATGCATAGCGTCTTTTTCAGCTTGTGATTGAGGCTTCAAATCCCGTTGGAGTTAATTGTTGCTCATCTTGGTTTAAGTGAAGATTAATCCAGAGCAATGAAACGGTCCGCTTGGCGGACGTCATTCAGTGTGAAGCCTGAATAAACGAAAAGCATCTCTAGGTTGCGGCCAATGATGGCCAGAGGCAGAGAGATTGGGAGCGAAGATGAAAAAAGTAAAATTAGCGGTCTACCTAGCAGCACTATTTGGCAGTGCTGGGATTGCAGCAAACGCAACTGCAGCAGATAACTTAGCTGACTTCCACGGTGAAAACATGGAATGTGAAAGCTGCCATACCCCTGATGGCGAGTTATCAAATGATAACCTAAGCCATGAAAATGCACAGTGTGTTTCTTGTCATGGCACCATGGCTGAAGTGGCAGAGCAAACTCAACACGACCACTACAATGCCCATGATTCTCACTTCCCTGGTGATATCGCTTGTACCTCTTGTCATAGTGCCCATGAAAAATCGATGGTGTACTGTGATTCTTGCCACAGCTTTGATTTTGACATGCCATATACCAAGAAGTGGCAACGTGATGAGCCGACTATCGATGAGTTAGCTAAAGATAAATCTGACCGCGAAGCGGCACTTGCTGCAGCACCACGTGACACAGTAGATGTGGTTGTTGTGGGTTCTGGTGGCGCAGGTTTCTCAGCTGCTGTTGCTGCGCACGATAAAGGCGCTAAAGTCATCCTTATCGAAAAAGAGCCTGTGATTGGTGGTAATGCTAAGTTAGCAGCTGGTGGTATGAACGCTGCTTGGACTGATCAGCAAAAAGCCAAAGGCATTGAAGACAGCGTTGAGTCAATGCGTAAAGACACCATGAAAGGTGGCCGCGATCTTAATGACCCAGCCTTGGTTGATGTACTGGTTACTCATTCAAAAGGTTCGGTTGACTGGATGACCAAGATGGGTGCAGACCTTACCGATATTGGTCGTATGGGTGGCGCTTCAGCGAACCGTTCACACCGTCCAACTGGTGGTGCGGGTGTCGGCGCTCACGTGATTCAAGTGCTATACGATAACGCTAAAGAGCGTAACATCGATATGCGTATGAATACCCGTGGTATTGAAATTCTTCAAGATGCTAGCGGTAAAGTAACAGGTATCTTAGTTAAAGGTATGTACACCGGCTACTACTGGGTGAAAGCAGACGCTGTGGTATTAGCAACAGGTGGCTTCGGTAAGAACAATGACCGTGTAGCTAAGCTTGATCCAAAACTAAAAGGCTTTGTTTCAACTAACCAACCTGGTGCGACTGGTGATGGTATTGACGTTGCGCAAAATGCCGGTGCTGCAATGCAAGACCTTCAATATATTCAAGCACATCCAACGTTATCTGTGAAAGGTGGTGTGATGGTCACTGAGGCAGTACGTGGTAATGGTGCTATCTTAGTTAACCGTGAAGGTAAGCGTTTCGTCAACGAAATCACTACCCGTGATAAAGCAGCGGCAGCTATCTTGCAACAAACGGGTAAAACAGCGTATCTAATTTTTGATGACTCAGTTCGTAAGTCATTGAAGAAAATTGATAAGTATATCGGTTTAGGGGTAGTACCTTCAGCTGAATCTCCAGAGAAACTTGGTAAGCTTGAGAACATCGACGGTAAAGCATTGGCAGAGAGCATTGCTCGCTACAATGGCTTTGTTAAAGCCGGTAAAGATGCTGACTTTGAGCGTCCAAACCTACCTCGTGCATTGAACGAAGGTAACTACTACGCCATTGAAGTTACACCAGGTGTTCACCACACAATGGGTGGGGTGAAAATCGACTCTAAAGCGGAAATCATGAATGCTAAGCAACAAGTCATTCCTGGGCTATACGGTGCTGGTGAGGTAACAGGTGGTGTCCATGGTGCCAACCGTCTAGGTGGTAATGCTATCTCCGACATTATTACCTTCGGTAAGTTAGCCGGTGAAGAAGCCGCTAAGTACTCGACTAAGTAATCATTGCCGAGTCAGTAACGCTTTATTGCTAGTTAGTCTTTAGTTTAAAGACAGGCGGTGCTCAGAGCCGTCACCCAAGCCACAGTCTCCATGCTGTGGCTTTTTTTATGCCACAAAAAAACGCCACATAAAGTGGCGTTTAAATTGTCCAATAACCGCTAACGAGTCAGTTACAGCTCGGGCTCTTGGCTATAGTCTTGTCCGTGATACTCCAAGCAAGCGTCGACTTCATTGGCTGAACCTAAGATAACCGCCACACGTTGGTGAATTTCACTTGGCTGAATGTCCAAAATCGTTTCATAACCCGTAGACGCTTTACCACCAGCTTGTTCAACCAATAAAGACATTGGGTTAGCTTCATACATCAAGCGCAGTTTGTATGGCTTTTGAGGGTTCTTATTATCAGTTGGGTAGGTGAATAGACCACCACGGCTAAGCACGCGGTGAACATCGCCTACCATGGCCGCAATCCAGCGCATATTGAAGGCTTTTTCACGGGGGCCAATCTTACCTAGCAGTAGATCCGCAATATAGGTCTGCATTGGTGCTTCCCAAAAACGTTGATTTGACATATTGATGGCAAATTCAGCGGTATCTTTACTGATGCTCATCGCGGCATCGGTAAGTAAGTACTCATTGGTTTCTGGGTTTAAGGTAAATAGCTGTACGCCTTTACCTGTGGTGAGTGCCAACATGGTTGATGGACCATATAGCACATAACCAGCGGCGACTTGATTACGACCAGCTTGTAAGAAGCTTTGCTCTGTTAACTCAGCATCAGTCGCAGGTAGCACTGAAAAAATGGTACCAACTAGCGAATTAATATCGATGTTTGATGAACCATCTAATGGGTCAAAGCAGACTAAAAATTCGCCGTTGCTACCAACTTCAACAACATGATCTTCCTCTTCAGATGCAAGGCCGCGTACGGTTGAATCAGCCTTTAGTGCATCTTTAAGCATATCGTTGGTGATAACATCGAGCTTTTTTTGGGTTTCCCCTTGAACATTTTCTTGCTCGGTTGCACCAAGTACCCCTGCCAAAGCACCATGACGAACGGCGTGGCTAATGGCTTTTGAGGTATCGGCGAGGGTAAGGATTAGCTGCGTCAGTTCAGGGCTAACACCTTGAGAGCTGAGGTTCTGCGTAAGAGTCTGCATCTTTTTTCCTATGCTTATGCTGAGCAAGCCCAGCGTGAGATCTAAATTGGGTAACGACAACAGGGTTGACAGTGCCAGCTGGCAACAGCATCCCACCGCGTTTTATGCATTGATTATTATTTGGCGGCGATTATATCTGAAATTGTAATAAGTTTCAGTGACAACAATAGCGCGATGATTGTTTTAGTTTTGTGAAGCTTTAAGGCACAATGATGCAGATGTAATACCAATCGGCATAAAGATGTGATCGCTCAGCGAGAGTTTAGCGCTTCTGAGACAAGGTCATTAAATGCTCCTGCATTAATGACATTCACCACATCCATGTGGTTTGCAACGAATGAAGGGCATAGTTACGCTACGTTCAAGTTCGTTTACACAGGATCAGAAGTGCTAAAACTCGCCCTTTGGGAGTTTTTTTGGGCTGCCTACTTCTTCGTTGAATAACTTCCCAATAGAACCACTATTACTTAAGTTATTCATCTCGAACTAGTTTGCCAAAAATAGCTCTGAGTAGATCACTTTCTTATGCTGATTGGTATCATCACCCATATCAGTTCATCAACGTCCAGGACACAATAATGACAAAAAAATGGATGAGTTTAGCTTTAATGGCGGTGCCCATGGTTTTATCTCAGTCTTGCAGTTCACTTAATGCATCATCACAACCGGTTGGCGGACAAACTCCGCTAACCATTGAGCGGTTATATGATTCGCCAGCGCTAGCAGGAAGCAGTCCCCGGGGGCTGAAATTATCACCCGATGGTCAGCGAGTGACTTACCTAGCGGGACGCGCTGAAGATCAGCATTTTTACGATCTTTGGCAGATGGATGTGACAACCGGCAAGCAAACTCGTTTGCTTGATGCCGAAAAGCTCACTGTTGCAGAGCTATCGGATGAAGAGAAAGCTCGACGAGAGCGCCAACGTATTTATGGCCAAGGGATCATGGAGTATTTCTGGTCCGAAGATGGCGACAACATATTAATTCCGGCCAGCGGTAACTTATACCTGTTTGCGGTGAATACGGGTAGTGTCAAACAATTACAGATTGGTGAGGGTTTTGCCACCGATGCGCGATTATCGCCTAAGGGCCATTTTGTATCGTTTGTGCGAGAGCAGAATTTATATGTGCTTGAGTTAGCCACTAATAAGTTGACCGCCTTGACCACCGATGGTGGCGGCGCCATTAAAAATGCTATGGCGGAGTTTGTTGCTCAAGAAGAAATGGGGCGTATGACCGGCTATTGGTGGGCGCCAGATGAGTTGGCGATAGCTTATACTCGCGTCGATGAGTCGGCTGTTGAGTTGGTAACACGCAATGAAATATATGCCGACGGTATTAAGTTAACCGAGCAGCGCTACCCTTATGCGGGTAAAACCAATGTCACTGTAGAGCTTGGCGTGGTGAATCTGGCATCGAGACAAACTGACTGGGTAGATTTAGGTGAGAATACAGATATCTATCTTCCCCGGGTTAAATGGTTGCCTGATAGCCAACATCTGTCTTATCAATGGCAAAGTCGAGATCAGAAGGCGTTGGATTTACGGGTGGTTTCACGTGCTAAGCTGAGCGATTCTCGCCAACTGGTGTCTGAGCGCAGTCCTGCCTGGATCAACCTGCACAACGATTTACATTTTTTGAAACAAACAAAACAGTTTATTTGGGCCTCTGAGCGTGATGGCTTTAATCACCTGTATTTGTTTAACCTTGATGGCAGCCTTGCTAAACAGTTAACCCAAGGTGATTGGGTTGTTGATGCGGTTTCTTTTGTCGATGAAAAAAATGGTTGGCTATATTTCACCGGGCGTAAAACTAAAGTGACTGAGCGTCATTTGTATCGCGTGCCGCTAACAGGTGGAGACATTAGCCAACTGAGTCAACGTAGTGGCATGCACTCTCCTGTATTTGCAGACAACCAAGCCATCTATCTCGACTATTTTAATAGTTTAACTCAACCGCCGCAGATTAGTTTGCATAACGATACCGGCGAGCAATTAGTGTGGGTGGAAGAAAATGCTATCAATACTGAGCATCCACTTTATCCCTATTTTGGTCTGTGGCAACAACCTGAATTTGGGCAAATAACAGCAGAAGATGGTCAGGCGTTGCAATATCGTCTGTTCAGGCCCAGCGATTTTGATGCAAGCAAGCGTTACCCTGTGGTTGTTAGAGTATATGGTGGCCCACATGCGCAACTTGTAGTAAACAGCTGGAGTGAACATGACTACTTTACCCAGTATTTATTACAGCAGGGGTATCTGGTGTTTCAGTTAGATAATCGCGGCTCAGCTCATCGCGGCACTGAATTTGAATATGTTATTCATGAACATTTAGGTGAAGCCGAGGTGAACGATCAGAAGGCAGGAGTAGACTTTTTGCGTACTAAGCCTTTTGTCGATGGTGAGAATATTGCGCTATACGGCCATAGTTATGGTGGCTATATGGCACTGATGGGGCTATTTAAAGCGCCGACGCATTTCAAAGCGGCTATCTCAGGCGCGCCGGTGACAGACTGGGCATTATATGACACCCATTATACAGAGCGTTATTTAGGGCGTCCTGTTACCAATGCAAAAGGCTATGAGGCCAGCAGCGTGTTTCCTTATGTGAAAAACTACCAGTCAGGTTTATTAATGTATCACGGCATGGCTGATGATAATGTGTTGTTTGAAAATAGCACTCGGGTGTACAAAGCATTGCAGGATGAAGGCAAGTTGTTCCAGATGATTGATTATCCGGGATCAAAGCATTCAATGCGCGGCCATAAAGTACGCACCCATTTGTATCGCTCACTGGCGGACTTTTTAGATAGGCAGTTAAAAGCTAAACATTGAAACAATAGACAAGCAAAATAATCGCGAATTAGAACTTTCTTATGCCGATTGGTATTAGTTGCAGCGGACACAGTGCCCTGTTGCTGTGATAACAAAGCCTGGCTGTATCTAGCCGGGCTTTTTATTACCGCTGTTTTTATTGCAAGGGAATAGACTAAATCGCCGTGGCTTTCTTGGCTATTTTTATGACAGGTACAAAAAAGCCAGTCAATCGACTGGCTTTTAAATTGCCTAGTTAACTAATTAGGCTTCTTCTAAGTTACCGCAGAAACGATAGCCTTCACCGTGAATGGTTGCGATGATTTCTGGCGTATCAGGTAAGCTTTCAAAGTGCTTACGAATGCGACGGATAGTCACGTCTACTGTACGGTCATGTGGCTTAAGTTCACGGCCAGTCATTTTCATCAGTAGATCTGCACGAGTCAAAATCTTACCTGGGTTTTCTACAAAGTGCAGCATAGCGCGGAATTCACTACGAGGCAGTTTGTAAGATTCGCCTTGAGGACTGACTAAAGAACGACTGTTGATTTCTAAGCTCCAACCATTGAAACGGTAGAATTCAACGGCACTCTTCTCTTCAGACTCAGTACCAGTACTGTTCACGCGAGTAAGCAGGTTACGCGCACGGATAGTTAATTCACGTGGGTTAAATGGTTTAGTGATGTAGTCATCAGCACCAATTTCAAGACCTAAGATCTTATCAACTTCATTATCACGACCTGTTAGGAAGATTAGGCCGATGTTGTTGATTTCACGTAGTTCACGAGCAAGCAATAGACCATTTTTCCCTGGTAGGTTGATATCCATCACTACCAAGTTGATCTTGTTTTCTTGCATCGCTTTATGCATCTCTGCGCCATCATTAGCTTCTGAAACCACATATCCTTCTGCTTCAAAAATGCTTCTTAGCGTGTTTCTGGTTACGGCTTCATCTTCAACAATCAGAATGTGCGGGTTTTGCATATTTAAGTACCTAAGTATTTGTTCAAATCTGTTCTAACCATGAGCGCGTGCTACGGCTGCGCCCCATCTATATTACTGACAATTACTGATTCACGTCGGTGCTCTCAAAAACTAGCCTGAAACAGCAACACACTTCATGATTAGTAAAGTATGCGTATCTCTATATTTTTAGGAAACGCGAACTGTATTCACTTCGATTAACAATAGTAGAGAATAGTTCCCGCTACTAGTTAATTATTTTTAAGCTTTAAATGCGCTGGCTGGTCACGCCTGCATTTTATACAGAAATGTTGGTTTATTCGTTACTTGCGTGTCAGTTAGTCGAAGTAACTGTGTGTGCAGCATTTCATGGTTCAAAAATGCTAACCAACAAGAATCATTGTACTCGTTTTAGGCATTTGTTAACAAATGAAATGTTAACAAATTTACTTTGGGTTTTGAGGTATATCACACAGGGTGATCTAAGTTGTTGATTTTTAACATTCATAAAAAAATCATTTTGGTGATCGAGATCACACCTGTAAGATAGGTCTGAGTATTTGCTATAATATTTCGAACCAAATTTGGAACTTGACGGCAATGAGTACTGTTAATCACCCCCTATGGCAATGTTATCAACAGACCCAATTTTTGTTTACTCAACCCCTTTCTGCGCAACTCTCTTTCGCTATTATTACCGCTCATAACCCCCAAGGTAAGATTTTAAGTAGCTGTCAAAATCGTTTACTTGATAGAAAACTCCAGCGGGAAATTGAAAAATTGGACTATCCTTATCGTGCCACAGTAGGGACTTCTGTCGATCGCAGTCATATGGAAAAAAGTTGGGCAATAGCCATAGATAAGCCCGCTGCAGTTGCGCTGGGTTTAGCATTTAAGCAAAATGCTATTTACTTCGTTGAAAATGATACTTTGCAGCTTGTACCTTGTTTGCTGACCCATACAGAAACTAACATCGGTCGCTTTTCAAGTCGGGTGAATTTAGTGAGTGAGTTACCGGATAATTGTTAAAAGTGGCCGTGCATGTATCGATTTTTAGCTAAGTAAGCGTCATTGCATTGTTAAATGAATAAAAATCACTGTTTTATCAATTTGCGGCGTTGACATTATTTAGCCAAATTTGTTAGTTTTGCGTCATTGGTATGGAAAACATACCAATACAGAAGAGGAGCACTAACTAGGTAGTAAGCTTGAGGAGACCAAACTCCATTGACAGCTTATGAGGGAGATTAGTGCCGAGATATTGCCATTGTGTTTGGGTCACAGCAATATCGGTCGTGTAGGCTGAATCCTAACGATTGTCACCTGTTTTTTGGTGGAGAGCTTCTGGTGACGATCGCTTTTCCCTAATTCTAGGGTGTGTAATCTTTACACCAGGCTCTTCGAACGAAGTAAGTTCGGAGCTTAATATGTTTATCATTTCAACATTTTTACTTGTTTCTCTGCTACCTGCGGAGGAATGCTAATGTCTATTGCTAATCAAATTGTAGTGGCTAAGTTCGGTGGTACATCAGTTGCCGATTACCTGGCTATGAGTCGTTGTGCAGATATTGTATTGGCTAATCAGCACACTCGTGTGGTGGTAGTTAGTGCGTCTAGCGGTGTGACCAACTTGCTGGTAGAGCTTACTCAAGCAACTTTAGAAGAAGATCGTCGTAAGCAGGTCATTAAAGAGATCGCTTCCATTCAGTATCGAATTTTGGATGATTTAGGTCGACCAGAAGCGGTGGCCGCTAAAATTGATAGTGTGCTGAGCCAAATTGATAATTTGAGTGAACAACTCATTTTAAACCGCAGTAAGCAGATCATGGATGAGTTGTTGGCTCAAGGTGAGCAGTGTTCTTCTGCCTTATTCGCTGCAGTGCTGCGTGAAAAAGGTGAGTCCGCGTCCGCATTTGATGTTCGCCAAGTATTAAGAACAGATAGTCACTTTGGTAAGGCTGAGCCGCAGATTGAAACGATTGCCCATTTAGTTGAAGGGCAGTTACAACCATTACTAGCCAGCCAACGTATTGTGACTCAAGGCTTTATTGGTGCAGATGAGCATGGTACGACAACTACACTCGGGCGAGGAGGCAGCGATTATTCAGCAGCATTGCTTGCTGAGGCGTTGAAAGCTGATGCCGTTGAAATATGGACTGATGTTGCCGGTATCTATACTACCGACCCTCGTTTGGCGCCCAACGCCAGACCTATTGCTGAGATTAGTTTTAATGAAGCGGCAGAAATGGCTACTTTTGGCGCTAAAGTGTTGCACCCTGCAACGATATTACCTGCCGTTAGGCAAAAAATTCAGGTTTTTGTGGGCTCTAGTAAAGAGCCTGAGCGCGGCGGCACCTGGATTCGTCACCAAGTCAGTAATGAACCGGTTTATCGCGCCGTTGCTGTCAGACGTGACCAAACGCTATTGAATTTGCATAGTTTGCAGATGTTGCATGCACAAGGTTTCTTAGCTGAGACTTTTTCAACCTTAGCCAAACATAAAATCAGTGTCGATTTAATTACCACCTCAGAGGTTAACGTGTCACTGACGTTAGACAAAACAGGATCGGACTCTGCTGGCAATGGACTATTAAGCGAGTCACTGCTGCAGGAGTTGTCACAACATTGCCGAGTGAGGGTGGAAGACGACTTAGCGCTTGTGGCTATTGTTGGTAATAAAATTGCCTCAACAGCAGGTGTTTGTCGTCGCGTGTTTGAGGTATTAGAGCCCCATAACGTTCGTATGATTTGTCAAGGAGCAAGCCCGCACAACTTGTGTGTTCTGGTTGCTGAATCAGAAGCAGCTCAAGTTGTACAAGCATTGCATCAAAATCTTTTTGAAGGATAACAGCATGTCATTTACTCAGTCCCATTTGAAGGTGGGGGAATTAGCGACCGGCCATGAGCTGAATGTACCGATTTTTAAGTTTACAGGTACTGATGCTAATGCGCCCACCGTCTATATTCAGGCCAATGTTCATGGGGCTGAGGTGCAGGGCAATGCGGTTATCTATCAGTTGATGCAGTTGTTGGAGCAAAGCACGATACTTGGCGATATCGTATTGGTTCCATTGGCTAACCCATTAGGGATTAACCAAAAGAGCGGTGAATTTACGCTTGGGCGTTTTGATCCGATAACTGGGGTGAATTGGAATCGTGAGTACTTTAATCATCAAGTAGACGTACAAGATTGGTATGTAGAGCATCAACATCTTGATGATGCTGCGTTGATAAGCGCCTACCGCAGCCACTTAGTGGCAGCTTGCCAGCAACGACTGGATAACCCATGGGGAATTACCAGCGGCCATCTATTGGCTGTTAGTTTACAGAAAATGGCCCATGAAGCTGATGTGGTATTGGATCTGCATACCGGCCCCAAATCTTGTAAGCACTTGTATTGTCCGACTTATGCCCATGATCGAGCCAAGTTATTTTCTATTCCTTATACCTTAATGATCCCCAATGAGTTTGGTGGTGCTATGGATGAGTCCATCTTTTGTCCATGGTGGCAATTGAGTGAGTTTTTGCGCACGCAAGACAGAGAGTTGCCCGTTGCTGTTGACGCATTCACCCTTGAGTTAGGCAGCCAAGAGCACATTGATTTACACGATGCTAAAAATGATGCGTTGGGAATCATGGCTTATTTTAGTGCTAAGGGGGTGATTGAAGAGCACGTGGCCCCAGCACAGATGCAACGCTTTGGTTGTTACTTGCAAGACTACAAAAAATATCATGCACCGCTTGGCGGAATGGTTGAATACAAAGCGCCACTGGGCGAGTTACTGGTTGGTGGAGAGCCGCTAGCTAATATTTTACGTCTGGATAAATATGGCACAGATCAGGTGCTAACATCTTTGTCACTGCCCGATGATTGTGTACCGATATTGCACTTTGCTTCGGCTTCGGTTTATCAAGGGACTGAACTATATAAAGTGATGACGAATTTGTTTGAGCTTTAGATGAGTATTCCCTCCCTCTTTAATCGGCACGAAACCTTACAATTTGTCATATGAAATAATTAATTTGTTGCCAAATGCGGTTGTGGTCGTATTTGGCAGGTTTGGCTCCAGCTGAGTAACACTTTCTTTACACTTTTGTCGTAATACATAGGGATTACAAGCAAAATTGATATTGCTTGTTTTCTAATTTGTTTTTTTGTTGTTTCTTTTGTGTTAATAATGTTGGTTCGTCAGTCGAATGTGCTGATGAGCCTATTTTTGCTTAGTAGATCTTCTGGGAAGGGAGTGGCTAAGTTAGGTGTTGTTCAGGAAGTAATAAAACAAAAGCACAACAAAGTGTTAAGGAATTGACAAGTGAAAACTAAAATTGCTATTGCAGTATCAACTGCATTATTAAGCATGGCAGCGAGTGCGGCAGTCGATGCCCCTCAAGTTACCCAGCTTGATACAGCCGGATTAAAAGCAAATATCTCCCCTGTAAACTCAAAGCCAGTAGCACAACAAAATATCGTACGTACTCGCGCCGTTTTTACCCCTGAAGCAGATTTAGATGGCGGCGTATACAGATATTTTGTGAGGTTGAATGAGAGCCCTGTGGCCTTATATGAAGGCGGCATTCAAGGTTACAAAGGCACATCCGTTGCAGATGTTAATCAGAACAGAAAGCTTGATGTAAATAGCACAGAAGTTAAGTCTTATCGTTCGTTCTTGAATGCTAGACAAGACCAAGTGATCCAAAAAGCGACCTCGATACTTGGAGAACTTGAAGTTAAACAAAGAACCACCCTTGCTTATAACGGCATGGTAGTGGAAATGACTCAAGCGCAAGCAAAAAAACTGGCTAAAGTAGCTGGTATTGCTCAGATTCAACGCGAAATTCTACGCCAGCCTACAACGGATTCTGGCCCAACAATCATAAAAGCACCGTCTGTTTGGAGTGGTGAAGCCACAGGTACAGAAAGCCAAGGCGAAGGTATGATCGTTGGTATCATTGATACAGGTATCAACAGCGATCACCCTTCTTTTGCCGACGTAGGCGGTGATGGTTATGATCATACTAACCCTTGGGGCGATGGTGTTTACTCAGGTGATTGTGCTTTAGATTATCCAGAGCTTTGTAACGATAAGCTTATCGGTGTTCACAGTTGGCCAGCTGTGACTGATTTATATGCCGATTACGATCCTGATGTGCCAGCAAATGGTGAAGACCATAATGGTCATGGTTCTCATACTGCAGGAACGGCCGCCGGTAACGTGTTGATTAACGTTGATGTCCCTAACGTAGATGCACAAAGCACTGGTGTTGTATTTGAGCGAGTTTCTGGCGTTGCTCCGCATGCTAATATTGTATCTTATCAAGTATGTTTACCTGGTGAGAATGATGCTATTCGTTTCTCAGGATGTCTTCCATCACTTACTGTACTTGCTGTAGAGCATGCGATTGAAAATGGTGTCGATGC
Organism: Shewanella waksmanii; assembly: GCF_043643685.1. Classification (GTDB taxonomy): domain Bacteria; phylum Pseudomonadota; class Gammaproteobacteria; order Enterobacterales; family Shewanellaceae; genus Shewanella; species Shewanella waksmanii_A. The sequence goes on along the minus strand of NZ_JBHZSN010000003.1, from coordinate 22,982 downwards.
ACTTAACTACTCAATTGGTGGTGGTTCAAGCAATCCTTGGTATGACGCAGATGCATTAGCATTTTTGTCTGCCCGCAAAGCAGGTATTCATGTGGCGACTTCCGCTGGTAACAGTGGACCTGGTCCTGAAACAGTGGGCTCACCAGGTGATGCACCATGGCTAAGTACTGTTGCTGCTTATACACACGACCGAGACTTTTCAGATAAATCTATTAGTGGTTTTACTGGTGGTGATACTCAAGCACCAGGCGAGTTAACTGGTAAAGCAATGACGGGCGCTGTATCAGGCGCAATTGTGTACGCTGGTGATTTTGAAAACGCCAATGATCCTGATAACGACCCAGCGCAGTGTTTACAGCCATTCCCTGAAAACACATTTGCTGAAAACACCATTGTTATGTGTGACCGTGGTGCGATCGCCCGTGTAGATAAGGGACGTAATGTTAAGGCTGGTGGTGCAGCAGGTTTAGTATTAGGTAATTTGCAAGGCGGTGCGACCAGTGTGGTTGCTGATGCCCATGTATTGCCAGCTATCCATGTTGATGCTGATAGTGGTGATGCTATTCGCGCATGGTTAGCTAGTGGTGATGGTCATATGGCTAGCATCTCTGGTACAGAAGTGATTCAAGATGAAAAACTTGCTCGTATAGCGGCTGGTTTTACTTCTCGTGGACCAAATAAATCTGTTCCAGATGTTATTGCTCCGTCAATTGCTGCTCCTGGTGTAAGTATTTTTGCAGCTTATGCTGATGATCAATCAGCAGGCTTTAAAGAGAATCCAGATCCAAGTGACTATGGCTTCTTAAGCGGTACATCTATGGCAAGCCCGCATGTTGCAGGTGCATTAACCTTGCTGGCAAGCATTCACCCTGAATGGACACCAGCAGAGGCACAGTCAGCTTTAATGCTTACTGCTGACCAAAATACCTATAAAGAAGATGGCGCCACGGCTTCTGATTTCTTTGACATGGGTGCAGGTTATGCCAATGTTGAAGCTGCTGCTAAAACTGGTTTAGTCATGGATGAGACCTACGTTAATTACGTAAAAGCTGATCCAAGCTTAAATGGTCGACCTTCTGACATTAATTTGCCCACCATGGCTAACTCTCAGTGTATCGATACTTGTACATGGACACGTACCGTTAAAGCAACCCAAAACGCTAGCTGGGTAGCGAGCGCTATGGGAGTTACAGATGGCTTTAATGTGACAGTATCACCTTCGGAGTTTGAGTTGGAAGCGGGTCAAACTCAGGAGTTAACCATCACTGCGGATGTTAGTGCTGCAGATGCGGGCTGGAATTTTGCAAATGTAAAATTGGCCGCTGATGGATTACCTGAGGTTAAGCTGCCAGTAGCTGCTAAAGCAAATGCCAATAACCTACCTGCAAGCTTTGACATTATGGCTGGTCGAACAAAAGGAACCATGACATTTACCGGATTGGTTTCTAAAGAGTTAGACACGTTTACAGCCGCTGTGTACGATAAACCATCATATCTAGTGGAGCCGCAAACGTTAGCAGTGACAGATGGCGATCTAGCTTTTGTTGCTTATAATTTCCCTGCACTATCTAACTTGATTTTCACTACATCTTCTGAGGCGGCACCTGATGTCGACTTACGTATCTTAGATGAAAACTTCACTAATATTGCTAGCAGTGCAGGTCCTACATCAGATGAGCAGGTGGTGTTAACAAATTTCCAAGGCGGACTACTTTACATTGTTGTCGATGCATATACACCATCAGCGCCCGGAGCAACAGATGATGTATTATTGGAAATTTCATCAATTTTACCAGATGCTGATAAGCAAAGTGATGATGTAACCGTTGAAGCCGATGGCAATGCTGATAACTTTTCGCTTAAGTTCAACTGGGATACCGATACGTATTCCTGGGGTGTTGTAGCACTTGAGTCTGAAGATCAAAGTGTGTCTGTACAAACTTTATATACGCTAACTCGCCGAGATGACATTGCAATTATGACCAGTCTTTCAGATGACATGGTTGCTGGTGACAGTTCTGCAGTGAGCTTTGAAGTGGAAGCTAACTTTACCGGAGCAGATAAAGAGCATACGTTCACTGCGGTTATGCCAGAAGGGCATGGTGCTACGAATATTACTCATGATGGTGTATTAAACGGTAATACTATTACTTGGAACGTTGTCCAAGAAAGCGATACGGTTGAACCATTATCTGTAGGTTTTGATTTTGTTCCAGGTAGAGCGGGTACCAATCAGGAATTAACGCTAACTGCGTCTTTCGGAGAGGATACTATTGAGGAAGTTGTATCATTTGGTGTTGAAGAGGTTGCACCTGTTGCAATGGCTGACTCACCAAGTTGGGTTGTGGAAGGCCAAACCGTGACGGTCAGCGCATCAGGTTCTTATGATATGAATAATGATGAGCTTACTTATCAATGGGTACAAACTGCCGGAGCACCAATTAATTTCGATGCTACAGCGGAATCCTTTAGTTTTATTGCGCCAGATGTTAGCAGTGAAGGTGTGATTCTTTCATTTGATGTGACTGTATCTGATGGTAACGGTAACTCAGATGATGCATCGACAGTAGTATCAATTACTGAAGCTAAAAAACTAGATACTGGTGGAGCGCTAGGTTGGGTTGGCCTGATGCTAGTACCATTGGTTTGGCTACGTAGAAAGCTATCAAATTAAGAAGTCATAAATGATAAAAAGGCTAACGTAAGTTAGCCTTTTTTTATGTTTACTGGTTTATTGGTGTTTCCATATTCGCTTCTATGGCTTTACGGCACGAACAATAGGGTTTTGTAGGCTAATTAATGTCTCTGTTGATTGAATTTCATCAATCGATTGAATCCGATTAATCAACACATGTTGCAAGCCATCTATGGATTGGCACATGACTTTAACAAAGACGCTGTAGTTACCGGTGGTGTAATAGGCTTCAGTAACTTCCTCTAATGCATTTAGCTTTGCTAGGGCAGCCGGGTAGTCTCCTGCACTTTTTAAGTTGATACCAATAAAGCAGCAAACATCATAGCCTAGTGCTTTTGGGTTCACGGTAATTTGCGCACCTGTAATGATGCCTGCTTGCTTCATTTTCTCAACGCGTACATGAATCGTACCAGCGCTAACGCCAAAACGTTTTGCCAGCTCTGCAAAAGGTGTACGGGCTTCTTCCATTAACGCCGACAAAATTTGATTGTCGAGCTGATCTCGTTGAAATGATGTTTCCATAAATTTTTACCGGTATAGCCATGGGTTTATTATTAATTTATCTAAAATAATATTGTTATTCGATAAAAATAATTAAAAGTTTGAGAAAACAGCGTTTTCAGGCGACTGTGGTTATTGATTGTCCAATAAGGTAGTAAAAGGGATATCGGTAGAAAAGGTTAACGTTTCGCCGCTGTAGGGCTGTTTGATAGTCAAAGATTGCGCATGCAACTGTAGCCTTGGCGACAAGCTTTTGGCTAGCGGATCGGCGTAAAAGCTGTCACCAAGAATCGGGTGCCCGAGCGCCATCATATGCACTCTAAGTTGGTGAGAGCGGCCTGTAATTGGCGTTAGTTTAACGAGTGTAGAGCGCACTCCATAACTGATAACTTCATAAAATGTCGTTGAAGGTTTGCCCAGCTGATGATCCACTTTTTGTTTAGGACGATTTGGCCAGTCACAAATAAGTGGTAGCTCAACTTTTCCTTGCGGGATTCTGACGTGTCCCGCCACTCTGGCATAATAGGTTTTCTGAGTTTCCCGTTCACTGAATTGGCGTTTTAGCTCTTTCTCAGCACTGCGTCTAAGGGCAATAACGATAATCCCAGAAGTTGACATGTCCAGTCTATGAACAACTTGCGCATTAGGGTGCTGCTCAAGTACACGTTGGTACAAGCTATCTTTGTGTTCTGGAGCGCGTCCAGGCACAGAAAGCAGGCCAGACGGCTTATTGAGCACAATAATGTCTTTGTCCTGAAATAGGATATCAAGCCAAGGCGTTTTGGGTGGGTTATACGTAAAGTCAGTCATAGCCACTAGTTGGTAGGTTAATCGGCTGCAACAATACTGATAATTTTTATCCTGTGCAAGTTGGAACTTTTTGTATACAAAAACTGAAATCGTAAAAGCATGTGAATTTTACGCATCTTCTATTGATTTCATGGGGTTATATTGGTCTAGTAGGCATATTAGTAAGACACATAATAACTAAATGGCATTAGCATGTTACCCGAGAAGCGCTTTTTACTATCTGATAGGCTAGTTGACCCTAATCACTGCACCATCTCTTTTACAGATACCGTTAATAAGGTTGAACTGCGTGCCATGCAGGTTTTGTTGTGTCTGATAGAGCATGCTGGTAAACCGGTTAGCCGTGACATGCTGATTGAAACAGTCTGGCGCGGCGGTCATATATCTGACAATGCAATTAATCGCATTATTGGTCTACTTCGCAATCAACTCGGTGACAATGCTAAATCTCCTCAATTCATAAAAACCGTGCCGAAAGTAGGTTATGTGCTCATTTGTCCTGTGAGTGAAGTGGAGGAAACAGAAGAGGAAAGAGTACTAACTAAGCTGTCAAAGAAAGAGTTACAACATAGCGATGTAACGAGTTGGAAGAATCGCGTATTTTGTTCTTTATATCAACATACTCGAGTTTATATCGGCTTATTAGTCGTTATGAGCATTTTTTTCTGTTACTTATTCTTAGCTCAATCTCCTACAGTACACTCTCCAGTCGTCGCTAAGGTTTCACCATTGACCTTTCTTGAGGGGCAGGAGTTTGCTCCTTCTTTGTCTCCTGACAGTAGTTTGCTTGTTTTTTCTCATAGAAATGAAGACAACATGCGTTGGCGCTTGGGACTGATGCATATGAAAACCAAAGAAATTAGCTTTTTATCAAGCGCCTTCGAGAATACAAATTATCCCTCATTTAGCCCTGATGGAAGAAGTGTCGCTTATATAGGGTTTAACTCTTCTGGCGAGTGTGAGATTCGCATAGTTTCTATCGAGAATGGGGGCTTTGCAGAGTCGAAAACAGTTACTCAATGTAAACAAAATTCTGTAAGTACGAGTATTGCTTGGCATCCGTCTGGCTTAAGTTTGTATTACACTGATGAAAACTTATCAAACAAATATATGTCAGCCAAAATGGTATTTTCTGTCTCGATCAACGGAAAGAATAAAAGGCAGTTAAGTCAGCCTTTTAATGTTGGACGGGGTGATTATGCTATATCGGCCTCCCCCGATGGAAAAAAACTGGCGGTAATAAGAAACGTTAAATGGTTTCAGAGTGTCGTGATGTTGTTCTCATTGGATAAGGGGAGTTGGGAAACTCTGTTTACTGTTGATTACCCGCTTAATAGCATTATTTGGAGCTCGGATAGTACTAAGTTGACATATAGGGCGATTACTGGTCATTTAAATGAATATGATTTGAGTACCAAAGAAGACTTGGAAGTGGCCTTAGTTTCACAGCGGATATCAAGGCCTATGTCTAATGCTAATGGAGATGTAGTAGCAGTTGCTGGTAATTATTATTCTTCTGAAATATGGAAAATTGATAATCCATTTGAGAATAAAAAACAAAACATAATTAGCAATCGTTTTATACACTCTAGTAGTAGCGATAGTAGTGGTGTGCAGAGTCTAAATGGAGATACTGTTTTTTTATCTAGTCGCAGCGGTACTCCCGAGGTGTGGATTAAAAAGTCTACTGGGGTAGAGTATCAAATTAGCCAATTTAATCGTTATGGAATAATTCGTCAGCTTAGCTTTTCAATTAATAGTAAACGACTGTTGGGGACGTTTAATTCAAGAGTTTTTATATATGATTTTGAAACAAAGTACATGGATTTTGTTGAAGGTTTGGATAATGTATTAGCTGTTACATGGGGTAATGGTGAGTCCGAGATTATTATTTCAAGGGAAAACCTAGGGAATTGGTCATTAGATATATTTGATACCCAACAAGGTAAGGTTATTCGTTCACTTTCAGAAGATGGGGTTTACGGTAAGTATAGCGAGAAAAGAAATAGTTATTTCTACATTGAACGTAATGATAACAGCTTATGGGAATCAACCGAAGGTAAACCTCATCTTGTAAGAAGCAATTTCAAAGTTACGCATCCAACCGCTTGGCAGATCGTTGGTAATTCTGTATACCGCATTAATATAGCTGAGCATAACTCAGTTATAGAGCGATTAGATTTATCATCTGCAAGTGTTCACTCTATAGCTTTAGGCAGTGAATCATTTCAAATGAGTGGTTTGTCAATTTCTCAAGATGGAGATATTTTGGCTAATAAGGTTTCTCTCGGAAAGATGGATGTTGTGAAAATAAAATATTAATTAACATAAGTTGTTGATTTTAAATGATATCACTTTTTTATCACTTTTGCGTTATGGTTCGTTGTTGTGACCAGAGTTAGTTTTTTACTCAGACAGGTTAATCAAGTGTTCTTAATTAACGCTAGGTCAAATGGACTTTACCCTGGGTTCATTTTACGCCTGACAATGACGCTCAAGACTTAAACAGTATCTGGTCCATACTGTCTAAAAATTTAGAGTAATGCTCCTATATTCTCTAAAGAGTCTTAAAGTGAACTCTTGTCTAGCTTCAATCTACTAAGTGTTACGCTTATTAACCTGTCTCCCAATTTATAAGTTTAGCTGATGCAAGTTTATTTATCTTAAATTCATTTTGGTAACTAACTTGTTAAGCTAAATCAGGTTGAAATTATTCTGTTAAATTGCGAAATTATTCTGTTAAATTGCGTAGTTTTTAAAAATATAACTAAAATTATATGTTGAGGTTGATATGAAAAAAATAGCGTTGAATTGTTTAAAGGTTGTAGGTTTAGCTTTTGTTTTTTCATCTGCGAATGCTTCACCAGAACATGTGAGTAACGTAAGCCTTAGTGCTGGTGATACAAGTTTTGATTTTATTCAAAAGCAATTGGAAGATAAGTTTAGCCTTTATGCCCCTAAAGGAAGTGGTCCAGTTATTTTATATTGTAGGCCATGGCCTGAGTGTGAGCTTCATCAACCACAATCTTCATTTAGCTACTAAATGGTAATCAATTATTTGAGTGAAATTTGTCGTCGCCATCCTTGCTAGATAAATGGCTTTAAAAATTGACTGTATTTAATTAATTGTTGCGTATGGCTTTTAATTTTTAATGTAGTCAGGATATTTTTATCTCCCTTCAGACAAGGGCGTGTCACCTAAGTGGGCATGCTCTTTTTTTTATTCTTCGACTCCCCGATAGTATTAGTAAAAGCAGAATGCTAGTGCTAATAGGTGAGTCGCTGATTACTGCTAGTGCCAAATGGGTTGAAGGCTAGGAAAAAGCGGTACCATTACTGTTCATAATGGAGAATGTCCACACGACAAAAGATAAACATAGGTGGATAAGCGCGTAAGTAGCTTGATCTAGGCGTTCCATGCCATCTTTGGCATGCCAGATAAGTTTAAGGTGTAGCAAGATGACTAAAGGAAATAGCATGAAAAGGGGATACATGGCTAATGGGCTAGCGTCACCGAACAGCGGCCGAGTCACAAGGGTCCAAAATACCATAAAAGCAGTAATGATTGGCGGGGCAGCAAGACGGTACTGTTCTGGGTAGGGAAACACGGCAAAATCCTTCTATTTTTGATTACGCTATTTCTAACAGCTTGGCTTTCGGCTAATCAACTGTGCTTTATAGCAAGGTGATTGCTCGGTGCCCGTATTGCCTTCAAAATAGTGCAAATTTTGCCATTGAGCAAACCTGTTTTTAAGCTCATCGGGTTGTAGCAGAAAATTGGGATTTTTAGGACGACCGATTTCTGCTTGAGCGGTAATGAAAGTTTCGTAAAACAATAACCCATTGGGTTTAAGGCTATTGGCGATATCTTCCATAATTTCCCTATGAAGATAATTAAATACCAGAACGATATCAAATTCAGCGACCGGGAGTTTATTGGGGAGACCGTCTTCTAAATCAACCTGTAATAGCTGATACTGAGCACCGGCTGTCGCCTGTTTTTGCTGCTTGAGTGATAGAATGTCTTTGTCGATATAGGTGACATGACACCCTTGCTGTTCAAACCATAAACCGTTGCGGCCGCTACCACAGGCGAGATCGAGTATCTTAGTTGCAGACGATAAACTGACTGGGTATTGGGTAATTAATTGAGCCGCAAGACTAACCTTTGATCTCTTTTCTTCCATCAATTCTTCTACCATGTATTACTGAAAAGTGTCTCAAGCCCGCGGGCCCGTGAGATACAACCACTGACAACAATAACACAGCGACTAGAATTTCTGGTTTAAATTCAGCAAATGGAATAAACATCAGCAGTAACACCAATTTGAAAAGTGTTAATACGCCTTTAAGTTGGATCAACCATCGCCAATCTCGGATGACTTCCCACAGCATCAATAAACTGCCGGTCGTCATGGCTGCACACCAATAGAATATCCACTCTGATTGCGGAACATTGAGTAAGATACCTCCGCCGGCGCCGGTTACGCCCAAAATGTGGATGGCGCGTAAACTTGTTTTGCCCAATCGCTGTGCCCAAAATTGGGCTTCTGACATGGTATTTTTTGGCATAAATTAAGTTAGCTTTAACGTTTGTAACTAGCTTAACAGGATTGGAGACATCAAACAGCGGGCTTTGATCATATCTTGAGGATTAACTTACCTAGAAGTAGCTTGGCGATTGTTTTAAATCTCAATGACAGTGTTGTTGGCCAATAGCCTGACATCAACGAGTTTGGCTGGTAAATTAAACCTAAGTAAATAATTAGGAATACTTATTATGATGGTAAAACAGGAAGTACATGATATTGCAACGCCTACGGGAGAGATGCGGACCTATTTGTATCGCCCCGATAGTCATGGTCAGTTTTCTACAATTATTTTCTACTCAGAGATCTTTCAGCAAACGGCACCGATTGCTAGAGCCGCAGCAATGTTAGCTGGACACGGTTTTGTAGTATTAGTGCCTGAAGTGTTCCATGAGCTTAACCCCATTGGCACTGTGCTCGCCTACGATGATGCTGGTAAAGATAAAGGCAATAGCGACAAGTTTACTAAGCCATTAGAGCATCATGATTCAGATACCCAGGCCTTGGTAGAGTTTGCCCAGGCTCAGACTTTTTGTACACCACATGTTGGTGTGATGGGAGTCTGTATCGGTGGTCATTTGGCTTATCGAGCGGCGTTAAATAGTAATGTTCTAGGGGCATTTTGTTTATACGCAACGGATATACACTCCAATACGTTACCCTGTGAGACTGGTAATGATTCATTGACGCGAACAGCTGACATTGAAGCGGAGTTGGTGATGGTGTTTGGTAAGCAAGACCCGCATGTGTCATCAGAAGGACGTAAACGTATTTTTGATATGCTTGAACAAACTCAGCGTCGATTTACTTGGCTAGAAGTGAATGCTCAGCACGCATTTATGCGTGATGAAGGGGAGCGTTATGATCCTGCCCTAGCATTACAAATGTATTTGCAGGCCGTAAGCTTTTTCCAGCGTACGTTACGTTAGTCACTAACATAGGTACAGCCAATTTTGTGAAATTTGCTGTACCTTAGCTCGCTAATACGCATAATGCTGCAGAGTTAACTGGAGCAAATATGTCTGAATATAAAATCCTTTATGAGAGTCATGATGAGCTTGGCCCGCTGATTGTGCTCGATTCTAAAACCACGCGTACCTTGTCTTTCGGTGACAATGATGAGCAAAGCAAGCTGCTTAAGCTGCAACCTCATATACCTCAGCATACCTATGTGCAAGCTATGTTATTGGTGCTGTTATTTTTAAACCCTAAACGAGTATTGATTCTCGGTTTAGGTGGCGGCGGCTTGATTCATGCACTAAAACACTTTGATGCAGGCATAAAAATGACTGCCGTTGAATTGCGACAGCCAGTAATTGATATCGCAAAACGCTACTTTCAATTGCCGGTCGGTAAAAAACTGGCAATCGAGCACAGTGATGCGGCAATATTTTTAGCATCTGGGCAGCATAAGAAAGTGGATGTGATATTTGCCGACATCTACAGCGCACAAGGGGTAGATCAAAACCAATTATCTGATCCATTCATTGCTGATGCAGCTGCCATGCTGAAAGCTGAAGGTGTATTGGTATTAAACTGCTGGAAAGAGCATAGCCAAGATCGCGAATTGCGCGCTCGGCTCAAGCAACATTTTGCTCAAGTGAGTGGATGTTTAACTGGCGCAGGAAACTGGGTCATATTTGCCACTAAGCGCGATCAGCAGATGACACATTCTGGGCTAAAGTCAAAAGCTCAGCAATTATCACAACAATTGGACTTTCCACTAGAAAAACTGCTAACTCGGTTTGATGTATGGGATTAGCTGATGGGTTAACGCATTGAAATACTGGAAACAGCAAGGCAATGAGGTGCGCTAATCGGTTTTTTACAGCTTTGTCATTTGTAATTTGAAAAACCGATTAGAATGATAGGATTTCCCCGTTATATTAAATTGCCAGTTAGGGTTACTATTTTCACATCGACAACAAACAGACATCCAACAACGTGATGTACAAGTTGTTTAATTAGTTTAATAACCCTATTGGAGTAACACATGACACAATCTATCATCAACACTGAAATCAAGCCATTCTCAGCAACTGCATACCATAATGGCGACTTTACTCCAGTAACGGAGCAAGACTTACTAGGTAAGTGGTCTGTGGTTTTCTTCTACCCAGCTGATTTCACCTTTGTTTGCCCAACAGAGCTTGGCGACATGGCTGACCACTATGAGAAGCTACAATCTATGGGTGTAGAGGTTTACTCAGTATCAACAGATACTCACTTTACGCACAAAGCATGGCACGATAGCTCAGACACCATTGGCAAAATCAACTACCCAATGATTGGTGACCCAACAGGTACTATCAGCCGCAACTTCGGCGTGATGATTGAAGAAGATGGTTTAGCACTACGCGGCACTTTTGTGATTAACCCTGAAGGTCAAATCAAAGTTGCTGAAGTTCATGACTTAGGTATTGGTCGTAGCGCATCAGAGCTTGTTCGTAAAATTCAAGCTGCACAATATGTTGCTACGCACGACGGTGAAGTTTGCCCAGCAGCATGGCAGCCAGGCGAAGACACTCTAGCACCATCACTAGACCTAGTGGGTAAAATCTAAACCGGTTTAGTTAGTCAAATAGGTAAAGATAGCTCCATCTCCGGCACTTTACCTGACATACATCTCCACTCAAGGGTCAGGCTTCCCCCTGCATGGTCTGGCCCTTTTTTATTGCCAAATTTTACTCAATTGATAAATTTTCGGGAGTCACAATGCTAGATACGAATTTAAAAAATCAGCTGAAAACCTATCTGCAAAACCTCAAGCGCCCAGTTGAACTTGTCGTATCAGCAGATGACACACCAAAAGCACAAGAGCTATTAAGCTTAGCAAAAGATATAGATGGTCTTAGTGAACTTATTTCGCTAACACAGAGCCAAGGTGAACGAACGCCTGCAATGTCTGTACGTGATCCCAGTGCACAGACTACAATCAGTTTTGCTGGATTGCCTATGGGGCATGAATTCACTTCATTAGTATTGGCGCTATTGCATTCAGGCGGCCACCCTATCAAGTTGGCCGATGATTTAGTTGCACAGATCCGCGACTTGCCAGGTCAATACCAATTTGAAACCTATGTATCATTGAGTTGCCAAACTTGCCCGGAAGTCGTGCAGGCATTAAACATGATGGCAGCCATTAACCCTAACATTACTAACGTCATGATTGATGGTTCATTGTTCCAAGATGAGGTGAATGAGCGCAACATCATGGCTGTACCATCGGTATACTTAAATGGTGAACCTTTCTCGGTTGGTGCTATCAGCGTTCAAGAGATTTTAAACAAACTCGATGTTAATGCAGCGGGTCGCCAAGCTGAACAAATTAGCCAGAAAGAGGCGTTTGATGTATTGGTTATCGGTGGTGGTCCGGCTGGCGCCAGTGCAGCAATTTATGCAGCGCGTAAAGGTCTACGCACAGGTATTGTTGCCGACAAATTTGGTGGCCAAGTTGCTGAAACCGTTGGTATTGAAAACTTTATTTCTGTCAAAGCAACCGAAGGTCCTAAGTTAGTTGCCAATCTAGAAGCCCATGTGCATGACTATGATGTAGACATCATGGATAACCAGCGTGCGTTAAGCCTTAAATCGGGGGAACTGTTCGAGCTTAACTTAGAAAGTGGTGCTCAAGTACGTAGTAAAACTGTGCTGATTGCCACCGGTGCCCGCTGGCGTGAAATGAATGTACCTGGTGAAAAAGAATATCGCGGCAGCGGTGTAGCGTATTGTCCCCATTGCGATGGTCCATTATTTAAGGGTAAACGTGTGGCAGTGATCGGCGGTGGTAACTCGGGTATCGAAGCGGCGATTGACTTAGCCAACATCGTTGAGCATGTCACCGTACTAGAGTTTGATGTGAAACTGCGTGCAGATGAAGTATTGCAGCGTAAAGCAGCGTCGATGGGCAATATTGATATTATTACTCAAGCAATGACCACTGAAGTCACCGGTGACGGTAAGCGAGTTAATGGTCTTAACTTTACAGATAGAGCGACGGGCGAAAGTCATCATGTTGAGTTAGCCGGTATTTTTGTACAGATCGGCTTAATTCCAAATGCTGAATGGTTAACTGATACGCTAGAGTTAAATGCTCGTGGTGAGGTCGTCGTTAACAATAAAGGTGAGACTTCAATACCTGGCGTATTCGCTGCTGGCGATGTGACTGACTCAGCTTACAAGCAAATTATTATTGCCATGGGCAGTGGAGCCACCGCTTCGTTGGGCGCCTTTGATTACTTAATTCGTAATGAGGCCCCGCAAGCAGAACAAGCTGCTTAACGTACAATAAATAAAACAGCCAGCAAATTATTGCTGGCTGTTTTAGTTGTGTGCCCTATAATTCCTATTAAATCAGCAGCTAAAAAAGGAATTCAGGCCAATGTATAAACCCCTGCCGACCGCAGAGCAGTTACTACAACGCGAGCGACTGAGCTACTGTGTTATGGGGGTGAAGTGGGCGACTTTACTGTCTTTTTTTCTTATTGCTGCCATCTATCTTACTGTTTATAGCGCCCCTGAGCCGACAATCAGTTTGACCGATGCGATTATTTTTACTGCACCGGTTTTTGTTTTAGCTTTTGCAGGCCATCTATTTTTTAATCATTTTGAATCGCAATACATACAATATTATCTGCGTGTATACCTAGTTGCATTCGATCTTGCCTGGATTTTCATTCTAGTTCGCTTAGCTCAGGCGGCGACCATGGATGCCGATGGTAATGCGGCAATAGCCGGTATTGAATCGGTCGTCGATATTCTGGTACTGACATTTGCGATAGCACTATTTCCCGATAGGAAAACCATGTTTTTAATGGTGTTACCTTTAATGCTGTTTAATGTGGTGATTCGCCTTCATGAGATCCCTAACAACTGGATTTTCCCCAGTACCAAATTTATCTGCTTTTCAGTGATTTTATATACTGGCCAACAGGTCTTTTCTAATTGGTTCACACAGTCTATTTTACGCAACTTAGAAAACAAGAAGCTGGTGCAGCAGTTTCGGCTATTGGCACTTGCAGATGGATTAACCAATCTCAGTAATCGTCGTCATTTTGATGACATGCTTGCTCAAGAAATTCGAGCGTCAGAACGTAATGGTCACCCATTAAGTTTAATTTTATTAGACGTCGACTACTTTAAGCGCCTTAACGACAGTGTTGGCCATCAAGTGGGCGATGAATGTTTAGTCCAATTGGCCAAAGTGCTGGGACAAAGTGCAATGCGGCCGCGAGATCTAGCTGCTCGCTACGGCGGCGAAGAATTCGTGGTGGTATTGCCCGAAACTGATCTTGATGGAGCTTGTGCGATTGCTGGGCAAATTAGCCTGGCGTTGGCCGAGCTTAAATTCCCTCATCCAGATTCAGATGTGGCGGAGTATGTCACGGTATCTCAAGGTGTTACCCAATGGCAGCCTGGAATGAAAGCAGATGATTTTACTCATCAAGCTGACAAATTACTGTATCAGGCTAAGCAACAAGGTCGAAACAGATTTGTAGCTGATGACCAATAAAAAGCCCCGCGGTTAAGCAGGGCTTTGGAATACTAAAATTACACGGCGTTAAGCAGTGGTGTTAATGTTATGACCACTGTTGCCAACTGGGGCACTTTGCGGTGCTGGATCTGCCGCTTGTACCAGTTGTAAGGCGATATCACCTTCAACTTGTTGTTGCTCTTTAGCAAGTTGAGCTACTTTGACCCCAACGCTGCCATTACTTAGATTTGGTTCTAAATTGCTCGTACCGATTGTGATTGCCATTACTACCCCATTTCAAATGACCATACTTTACTATAGCTGTATCGGCCGAGTTTATCGAACCTTAATAATTATTTGCCGGTTAATCATCAAATCCCATCGATAATAGCGCTTAAGCCAGTTATCGATGGGAAGTTGTATAGTTATTTACGACGTTTTTCAATCCGTTTGCGGATGAAGGTGATGATAAAGGTTAATCCAATAGAGGCTGCAATCAGTGAAATAGCCAGTCCAGGATTTTGCAACGATACCGGGTCAATTGCTAACATTATTCCCATACCTATCATCATGATACCTGACATTAACTTCAGGGTTTGTCCCTCTTTTTCAGTGAGTTTCCGCTTACCAAGAGTGGCACTAAACACAATTACAATAATCGCTAGTGGAATGACATACACCACGTTGTAGAACACTAGGTACATGTAGCGTTCGATTTCAGGTAGGTCATGCATTGACAATACACTAGTGTAAATCATCGGGAATCCAGCGGTGCATAGCAGCTCATAGGCATTAGCTAAAATCGCCAGCACAATTGTGCCACCAATCATGGCTGCCATGGAGCTAGCGCTGGTCAGTTTACCCATACGCTTGATGAGACCGGTCCTGTTTTCTGCCGACATCGATAACGTCACTTCTCCTTTAGTGAAGAAGTAATCCTTAACATTAATCACCCCAGCGATTAAGGCTAAAATTCCGGCCCCTAAGATGATGATGCCACCATCACTGCCTGCTCCGAGTAGTTTAAAGATGTTGAGCCAAGCAATCATGAATAGGAAGTAAATGAAGCCTGAGAAGAACACGAAAATACCGCCAACAATCAGCATTCTAGTACGGCTTTTTGCGTTAACCATGATGCTTAAAAGGAACAGCAGTACAAAGAAGGCGCAAGGGTTAAATGCATCGACGCCTGCCAACACAATCGTTAGTAAAGGCAGAGATAAGCGCTCTGGTGCAACCACGCCTAAAAAAGGAATTTCTACCGGCTGTACTGAGCTGACTGCGGTTTCATCATTGGCTAAATCAAGGCCAAGATCGCACGTTCCCTCTTCAGCGCTTTCGCTACAAGTACCAAAAAGTGGCGCTTGTTCACCATTACCGCTTGCAATGGGGTCATTTTCAACCACAGTGCCGCCTAGCGAGCGATAGCAGGCTTTCAGGTTGTTAAGAATATACTGGCCAGTTACAGCCTCACTACTGTAGCCGATAGTGGCATTATCGCAGGCAGCAATATAAGGCACTGAACGGGCAGGTGTGTTGGTGGCTTCAGCGATTTTTTGCCACTTTTCCATGGTGCCATCAGCAGAAACGAGATGGCTCTCTAGTTCTATCCACGGGTAATGTTCAGGTAACGCATCGATAAAGGGGTGGGCTTCCGCGCAGTGAGGGCAAGTTTCTGACCAGAAGAAGTACAGTTTTACTTTTAGCTCTCCCTGGTCATTGACGTAGTGCCACATTTGAGTGCTTTCGGGTGCGTTTTGGGCGTTTGCAAAAGGGCTCACCATGGAAAAAATTAGCATTAAGCCAATTAATATCGTTCTAAACATTATCCCTCCTAAGGGGCAAGTGAGATCGACGGAACTCAGTGTATTCTTAGCCATATTTTACCGAAATGACCGCCAAGCAATGAAATTATGTTTCGAAAATGCTAACCAAATCGCGATAAAAATTGATTTGTTAACTATCGCTAATAACGCACTTTTTTTTGAAACTTTTTTGCGTAACAGTAATCTCTTAACTAGCGGAGATTATTTAGGTTCTCTGTTCGAGCTGAGGCGGAATTTGTGCGAAAGGCTATGGTAGCTGAGGTTGACTGCTAGATTGAGCAAGTTGAGGTGATGTTTCAGTCGCGCACCAACTGATACTGACTTGTCTGAGTTCCTCTGTGCTCGCGGTGAGAATTCGAGTAATCACTGGGAACGGATATTCTGCATTTGTTAGAAATTGTTTAATTCTTGTGAGCCGTTTACCTGCTAGCCACATATTATATTGCCGGCTTTGCTCATCTTTTTGCTGTTTTGTGACAGGGAATTCTAGCAACAGGTAACCTTCGCTCGGATGTTCTGCACCAATGATGGCTTCAAGCTGAGCATTATATTGACTATTAAAATAAGAGCTATTTTTCGGATAGGGAATGTCGGCCATATGCAAAGGCTGCTGACACTGTGCAACAGCAGATCCTGCTACTAACATTATCATTAACCAAAGATATCGCATCCTATCTCATTCCTATCCATGTTTTGCGCTGAGCATTTGACTTCTTAGGGCAAAATTTACAGTGATAAAATGCTAAAATCAATAACCTTTACAGCACCTTGTTAGCGCCTTTTCTGGCAACTTTAGCAATGGCTTTACAATGACAGAATTCAGTCGGCATGGGTTTACTTTGTTTATCAACTAATTATCGCTTTGGTTAGCTGATTGATGGGTGAGGTGACAAAAAAATGGCTTTTAAAACAGTCCTCTAAAAAATATTATGATTTATTTTCATCTAGGTTATTATAGTAATAAGTTGCGTGCTATTTAATTGAATACCAAAATGACCAGTAAAGATGACAATGATCCTTTAGCGCTAGAGAATCAGGTGTGCTTCTCCTTATACAGTGCTACCAACGCTATGATTCGAGCTTACCGCCCATTACTTGATGCGATTGATCTCACCTATCCACAATATTTAGCCATGATGGTGCTATGGCGACACCATGGTATCAGCGTCAAAACTTTAGGTGAGCAGTTACATCTTGATTCTGGCACCCTAACGCCTTTGCTTAAAAGATTAGAGTTAAAAGGCTTGGTCCAGCGAGGCCGCTGCGAGCAAGATGAACGTGTACGCGTGCTTCACGTGACAAAAGCGGGTAAGGCGCTGCACGCTCAGGCACAAACGATCCCAGAAACAATGCGCTGCCAAGTTGGCGGAGAGCCACAAGATATGCTGCAATTGAAGTTGTTGTGTGAGCAAGCATTAAAGCACCTAAATCAGGTCAAGCCTGAGTAGTTAGCGGCTAACACGCCATGGGGTAGCTTTAGCACCAGTCAAAGGAGCGACAATATTTGTTTGATTTAGTGGTCATTGGCGGAGGGATTAATGGGGCTGGTATCGCACAAGCTGCCCAGGCGGCAGGTTACAAAACACTATTACTTGAGCGTCACCAAGTTGGGGGGCAAACCTCTGCTAACTCGAGCAAATTAATCCATGGTGGTTTGCGTTACCTTGAAACAGCGCAAATTGATCTGGTTCGTCAATCATTACGTGAACGCCAAAGTTTGTTGAAACTTGCGCCTACACTGGTTAAGCCAGTGAAGTTCTATATTCCTGTTTATCAAAATAGCCGCCGTGGTGCATTGACCATAGCTGCCGGTTTAAGTGCCTATGCGTTACTTAGCGAGTTTCATGCGCTGGGGCGATTTAAGACCATTGCCGCTTCAAAATGGCCAACATTAGCGGGCTTAAGGCAAGCTCAGCTTAAAACCGTTTTTCAATATTGGGATGCCCAAACTGATGATTCGGCTTTAACACGGGCGGTGGTTAATAGTGCTAAGCGCTTAGGTGCAGAGGTTTTCGAACAAGCAGAATTGTATGGCGTAACCCATAACGCCGATGGTTGTCAGGTGCAGTACCATCATGCTAACCAACACGTTAGCGTGTCCACAAAAGCAGTCATTAATGCATCAGGCCCATGGGTGGCTAAGACGCTTGATTTAGTGTCACCGCCATTGAAAAGCCCTGCGCTGTCTTTGGTTCAAGGCAGTCACCTCTTGTTAGATTTTGACGCTCCCAAAGGTATTTTCTATCTTGAATCGATTAGCGATGAACGGGTTATTTTTGTTATGCCATGGCACGGAAAAACCTTAGTCGGTACGACTGAAACGCCCATTGATACAATTGAAGATATGGGAGTAACGCCAACCGAGCGGCATTATTTGTTAGCCAATTACCGCCATTATTTTGCTCCGCATCTTAGCGAAACAGCATTATTGCAAAAAGTCTCAGGTGAGTATTGTGGGGCAAGGGTATTGCGGGATGCTAAGGCGACAGCCTTTTCTCAGCCAAGAGAAACCATGCTTCATGATAATCCGTCACATCCACGCTTGTTATCTGTTTATGGCGGTAAATTAACCACTTATAAGCACACTGCACAGCAAGCTCTAGATTGGCTGCGCGAGATCGCTGGCAAGCGCCGCAGCGTTGCAGATGTTGAGCAGCTGACTTTACGATAGAGCCAAAGTGCAGCCGATGTTATAATCTGCTTTCCTTGCAGCAGCTGCAATGCTGTGACTTTTTTATCAGTGAGCTTTATTCGTGAATTGCCAATACTTTAATACTCAGCAATGCCTGTCTTGTACTCATATACAACAGCCTCAATCACAGCAGTTATTGGCTAAAGAGCAAGTATTAAAATCGCTGCTAAAAGGAGTGGCGGTCGACCAATGGTTAGCTCCAGTCTCGGGCGAGCAGGCCCAGTTCCGCAATAAAGCCAAAATGGTGGTGCTAGGCGCCGCCCATCAACCTGTACTTGGTATCGTTAATCCTCAGGGCGAACCCGTGAGCCTATGCGATTGCCCTTTGTATCCTGAGGATATGCAGCGGTTACTGCATCGATTAACTGATTTTGTTCGTCAAGCCGGTATTCCACCTTATCGGGTTGATAAAGCCAAAGGTGAGTTGAAGTATATTTTACTTACTCGTAGCCACAGTCTTGGTGAGTATATGTTGCGCTTTGTGCTTAATAGCCAGAAATCGCAGCCTAGAATCGAACGGGAGTTACCTAAGTTACTGGCGGAATATCCGCAAATTAAGGTGGTGTCGATAAACTTACAACCAGTACATATGGCAAGACTGGAGGGAGAGCAGGAGATTTTCTTGACTCAAGATACCCGTCTTGAAGAGTGCTTCAACGATGTGCCTTTGTTTATACGGCCTAAGAGCTTTTTCCAAACCAATCCTGAAGTTGCTGCAAGCTTATATCAAACCGCTAGAGAATGGGTGAGAGCGTTAAACCCCAGTTCTATATGGGATCTATTTTGTGGTGTGGGGGGCTTTGGGCTGCATTGTGCAGATGAAAACATTGCTTTAACGGGGATAGAAATTGAAGCTGAGGCGATTGCGTGTGCAAAAATGTCGGCGCAAAAGCTAGGCTTACAACAGGTGAGTTTTGCCGCGCTAGATTCAACTGGTTTTGCCACAGCCCAGCAGCAAAAAGCTGTTCCAGATGTGGTTATTGTCAATCCACCAAGGCGTGGTATCGGCGAGCAACTTTGTCAGCAATTGAGTCAATTTGCGCCAGATACAATTCTCTATTCCAGTTGTAATCCTCATACCCTTGCTAAGGACTTACCACTGCTGGAGGGCTATCAGGTGAGCAAAATACAGCTATTTGATATGTTTCCTCATACCGATCATTTTGAAGTTCTGGTTCTGTTACAAAAGCGGTCTTAAACAGCTGTCATTACTTTGTCATATTTTTGTCATACTCTAAAGCGAGATCATTGTTTGAGGTATTGATTTTGCTAAAGATATTTACTCAATTCTTGCTATTAGGTTTAGTGAGTTTTGGCGGGCCTGCTGCACATATTGGTTATTTTCGTAAGACATTTGTCGAGAAACTTAAATGGGTTGAGCCCCATGAATACGGCAGCTATGTTGCGCTAAGCCAGTTTCTTCCTGGTCCTGGTTCTAGTCAGGTAGGTTTTGCCATCGGCTATCATAAAGGGGGCATATTGGGCGCAATTGCCGCTTTTATTGGCTTCACTTTACCGTCATTTTTGCTGCTATATGTCATCGCTATTTCAAGTCAGGCTTGGCTTGAACAATCACTATTTATTGGCATGATCCACGGACTTAAATTGCTGGCTGTGATTGTGGTTGCCGATGCTATCTTGACCATGTATCGCCAATTTTGTCTTACTTGGCAGAGTAAAGTCATTTTGTTGGTTTCGAGCGTTCTATCAATCGCCTTTAGTCAAAGCTTGATGCAAATAGCCTTGTTGGTTGTCGCTGCCTTGATAGGGGCCACGGTACTTAAACAAGCTCCTCAAACAACGCCTAGTCCCAAGGGCAAGGTGAATATGGCTGCCTTGATCGCTTTTTTAGGGCTAGTGTTATTGTCTGTTTATGGGCTTTCAAGTCAGGGGCTAACACGCACTTTTGCCGATTTTTTCCAAGCAGGAAGTTTAGTTTTTGGTGGTGGTCATGTTGTGCTACCTCTGTTGGAATCGAGTGTTAGCGGCAGCATGAGTGCCGAACGTTTCTTAACAGGTTACGCCTTGGCGCAAGCGGTACCCGGGCCAATGTTTACCCTCGCGGCCTTTCTGGGCGCTGAGTTACATCCGCAATCAGCGCTAATGGGGGCACTTGTTGCTACCATCGCCTTATTCTTACCTGGTTTGCTATTACTTTTAGTGATTTTGAATCGCTGGCGCTCATTAAGCCAGCAGCCTCGAGTTAACGGCGCTTTGATTGCCATTAATGCTTGTGTTGTTGGCTTCTTAATAGCGGCGTTTTATAGTCCTGTAGCCACATCCGCATTGTTAAGTTGGCTTGACTATCTGTTAGTGATTGCTGGCTTTGTTTGGCTGCAGAAATTTAAACCTAATATTGTATTATTGGTGCTAGCCGCTGCGCTGGCCGGTGTCGCCATGGTGTGGTTTAGTTGATATAGGGATTAAATAAATGTTGCGCCATGTGGCATAAATGCAACTTTGAAGTAACTCTCCAGAACAATCAGCTATATTATATGCATGTAATGCGTTTTTGTTCTGGAGATCAGGGTTGATGAAAAAACTAAAAATGAAAAACAAGCTGCTCGTGTTTGCTTTACTGCCATTAATTGTCAGTCTGTCATTGTTAATGGTGATCGCCTACAACATTGAGATGTCATACCTTGAAGATGACATTCAATCCTTCAAAGAAAAGCTGTTCCAACAACGTCAACATCAATTAGAAGAGGAAGTCGAAATTGGCAAGCAAGTTGTTAATTATCAGCTTTCTCTAGGAGAGCAAGGTAACGTCAACGCAGCGCTACGTAACCTTACTTTTGGTAACGCAGGATACTTCTTTATCTATGATGAGCAAGGAACCAGTATTTTTCATGGCCTTAGCCCTGATATTGAAGGCAGCAACAAAATTGGTTTGACCGATCCCAACGGTAAGAAAATTATTGTTGGCTTACTTGAGGCGGCTAAGTATGGCAATGGTGTATTTAGCTATCATTATCAAAAGCCTGGTGCCAGTGAGTTAATTGAGAAGCTGAGTTTCGCTGCCATGATTCCCGGTACAAACTGGATGATAGGCTCTGGCGCTTATCTGGATGACATTGAAGCTGAAGTGAGTGATTTTAGGCGTATCGCTTCGGAGCATATGTTTGATAAAGCGGTGACTATTTTGCTTATCGCGTTGGTGATGCTCGCCATTACAGCTGTGGCAGTTTTGATGTTATCGCAAACCATTGTTAACCCTATCCGTTCGATGCTCACCAACCTTGAGGAGATAGCAAAAGGGGAGGGGGACCTCACTAAACGTTTAAAGGTAGATGGTAAAGATGAAATTGCCATGCTGGGCGCTGCGTTTAATACCTTTGTGGAAAAGCTTCAAGGGTTAATTGTGGAAGTGACCAATGTCACCGGTGAGGTCAAACAGGGCGCCGATACGATTTCAAATCAAACTCAACATATTGCTGCCCAGTTAGTGAGCCACAATAACGAGACGGATCAAGTGGTGACCGCTATTACCGAAATGTCGGCAACGGCAAGTGAAGTGGCGCAAAGTACCACCCAAGTTGCAGAAGCCACCAGTGCTGCCACCGATGATGTAGCCAATGCCCAGCAGTGTGTTGATAGCTCGCTAGGTGAAGTGTCTAATTTGATGGCTGAGATTGATGCGGCAGCGGGTCACATCCAATCATTAAGTGAGCAGTCGCAGAAGATTAATAGTGTGCTTACGGTGATCGGTGGCATTGCCGAACAAACCAATCTATTAGCACTCAATGCGGCGATTGAGGCGGCTCGTGCTGGTGAGCAAGGGCGTGGATTTGCTGTGGTGGCTGATGAGGTAAGGAGCTTAGCCAGCAGAACGCAAAGTAGTACCTTAGAGATTAGCGATATGCTTAATGAGTTACATAACTTGGTCTCGTTAGCGGTTGACTCTATGGAATCTAGCCAACAAAGCTGTAATCGCTCTGTGACGTCATCGCGTGCTATTTCAGACAGCCTTGGCGCCGTGACGTCGGCGGTCACCTCGATTAATGATATGAGTACTCAAATAGCGACCGCAGCCACTGAGCAGAGCTCGGTAACCGAAGAGATTAATCGTAACGTTTTTGCTATACAGGATATTGTTAATGAGCTACTGAGCGCCAGTGAAAGTGGTGAGCAAGTGAGTGCTAACTTAGCCGAAGAAGGCGAAAACCTAGGGCGGTTAGTGGCACAGTTTAAAACCTAATAACTTGGTGTGCAGTGTATAGAAAAAGGGAGCTAAATTGCTCCCTTTTTTATTACCTTGACCCGTCCTAAATAACGTTGACACTTTTCAAACCTTTTTTGGAGAGTGTTATGAAATCAATAGTTAAGCGAACTCAAAAAGATTACTCCCTTGCCTTTAAACTGGCAGTCGTTGACCAAGTAGAAAAGGGAGAGATGA